>CBDDIA010000006.1:0-535714 GCA_965228685.1 Phycisphaerales bacterium | reverse complement strand
TAAATGCTCAATTTGGCGCACTGCATGAATGGGGCCAAGCTTATGAGCTGGAATACCGGCAACACGACCAGCAGGGCAAAGCTGATGCAGAATATCTTTCATCCGATATTTGGGATTAGCTAAGTGATCTTCATTGCAAATAAAGATGAAGTCTGTTTCCCCAGGGAACATATCAATCACATGCCCAATAATAGGTTTGCCATCAACCTCAATGAGTGGCTTAGGAACGCTATATCCAGCGCGTCGGAAGCGCTCGCCAAAACCAGACATGGGAATAACGATTTGCACAAATTTCCAATCAACAGATAAGGGTGTGGCACAAGCCCCCAATGAGAGTTATCCATTTGAGGGTGAATTAGTCAATTATAGAGTTCTTAGAGGCCTATTTGCCCTTAATTATCGGATTGATTACTTCAACAATCTTCCTAGATACATATCTTGAGCCATTCATATTGAGATGATTGTCATCCCTAAAAAAGAGCAACCCATCTTTGGCCATCGTGCAAGTGTCGCCCTCGCAAAAAAGCTGACTTAATTCAATCAAACGCACTGGAGATTTTTTAGTCGCTTCTACAAAATCAGGAAAGTATTGCGAGTGTTGTTTTGCAAAAAGCTTAGATTCTGTACACTGCTGAACGCGCAAGAAGGGCCAATCGTATTTGCATTTCGTTGGCAAAAAGCTAAAGTTTGGAGTCCCATCAATCAGGAATATTTTTTCCCATGAGCAGTCAATTTTTGAGCGGTGGGACTAATTTCTTGTAAATAGCTGCTACCGGGAGAAATCAACTGCTTTCTTAATTGCCAATAGGCCACCAAAATAACTGAGTCAATTTTGTAGTTATCGTCAATTACATCAAAAAAATGATTTGATAATGTACTGCTGATAAATGGCAAGGTTTGATTGGTATCGAATAACATAAAGCCAGTGTCTGGCATATCTTCAGTGAGGCCCAGAAGAATATATTCTGCGTGGCTATCGCCCACAACCGCTATGACGCGTTTGTAGGCCATGAATTGTTGATTGCATTGATTTTGTGTTGCGTCTTTGTATTCACAATAATTGGGTTGAGAGTGCAAATAGGTTCTAAATTCGTCATGACCAATATCGCCTGCATTCACAACCTTGAGTTGTGCGGTCGCTCTGTTAGGGAGTCCATCATTGAGATAGATGTAGCTGCTAATACAGAAAAAGCTAAAACCTAAAAAGAAAAGACGAATTGGCGTGAAGAATGAATTCTTATTAAAGCGGATTGGTTTTTCAATGAGGCGATAGGTCAGCCATGCCAAAAGAATGGCCAGCAAAACCATGCAAATACGAATAGCACTGGAAGGCTGGCGGCCACCATCTAGGATTCTGGCAAAAGTCAGTAAAGGCCAGTGCCACAGATATAATGGATAACTAATTAAACCAAACCATACTAAAAAGCGACTTCCTAAAACTTGCCGATTGAACCAAGTAGAGGGCCCGGCAGAGATTAACAAAGCGGCGCCGAGCGTAGGAAGTAATGCCCACCAACCCGGAAATAGACTTCTATCGTTAATGAATATATTGGCAACTATTAGCAGGGCAAAACCAAGCCATGCATTGATATTGGCCGAACCCCACAGAACCAGTGATCGACCCTGCACAACAGAGCGAAATGCCAGGGCCGAACCAATTAATAGCTCCCAAACTCTTGTAACGGGCAGGTAAAAAGTAGCATTGGAATAGGTGTTGATAAATAAGACGTTTAAAACAAAAGAGAGACACAAAAGAAGCAATAGCAAAACGCCAATTTTTTGAATATTTTTAGTTGTCCCAGATGCTGGTTGCCAAAAAAGTAAAAGTAATAAGGGTCAAAAAATGTAAAACTGCTCTTCAATACCAAGAGACCAAAGATGAAGCAGTATTTTGCTATGCGAAGCAGCATCAAAATATCCGCTTTCACCAAGCAAAACGAGATTAGAAGCAAATGCCAACCCTGCTGCAATATGTTTATTGAGGGCGGCAAATTCATCTGCAAGCAAGGTAAACCAGCCTAGACCAAAGCAGAACAACAAAACAGTCAATAGCGCAGGAAAAATGCGCTTAATACGGCGACGATAAAAATCGGCAATGCTCAGTTGGTTCTTTAATAAGCCGCCAAATAAGATGGATGAGATCAAATATCCTGAAATCACAAAAAAGATATCCACCCCAATAAACCCAGCCCGCACCCCAAAAGCATGAAAACCCACAACTAATAAAACAGCGATGGCGCGAAGACCATCAATATCGGGGCGGTATTTGGGGTGGAAACTCATTGGGATAATTAAAGGAGCAGATTTCTGCAATGATGATACTTTGTCTTAAGGATAGACTTGCTAGTTCAGGGTACATTCACCCTTCAGGGCAATTAAATGTTTATATTTATTAAGACCAGGCTTTATTATTGACCCTTAACTGCTCTGCAAATGAGCGCCCTAGAAAAGAGAAGAATTTGTCGGCATTAAATCAATCAAAACCTGTAATCCCTGCATGGCTGATTTGGATTCAGTGCATAGCTTTTGTGGTGCTCTATGCCGTCTGGATTCTTCCGGAGATAGTGGGCTTTCGCAATACGGCTCTTGTGATTGGCGCGCTAGCTGGACTTTATCCAATTTATCAGTATCGAACTGCATTGTGTACAAAAAGAGCTATTCCAATCTGGTTAATAGTTGCTCTTTTCGCCTGGGCAACTTTTCATCTATTGTTTTTATCTCATGATTACACTGCACAATTATTGGAATATAAAAGAATTTGGAAGTATGCGGCTATTGGGGCAATATTTGCATTTGGGCTTGGATTGTCACTTATAAGCACTTCTAATGCAGCGAGTATTAATGGCGACCAAGTTCGAGTTACTCCCTATTGGGGAATGATTTTCTTTGGGTTATCCACCCCAGTCTTGATTTATTTATTGAAATATGTGGTGACAACATATGGACCTGTATTGGGAATTCAGGCCCCAGCTTATTTACAGATTTATCATCGCTCTCAGGATTACTATATTCCCAAGACTGACTATGTCGCATTTTGTCTCCCTCTCTTGGCTGTTGCATTGAGTAGGGTGCAAAAAATATTGACCTCATACTCCAGTCTAATGAAGCAAGAGTATTTGACGCTAGCTCTTTATTTGGCAGCAATTGTTGCGACTCTTTTCCTTTTTTATAGTCAAAATACCAAAAACGGCATAGTCTACGCAACTCTTTGTATTGTAATTTTCGTGCTTCAACTTCTAAATGGTGGCCGCAGGGGAAAAGTTTGGCAGAAGTTACTGCTTGTTTTTGTTTGCATGGGCTGGCTTATGGCGGCAATTTATCTTCATGCCCAAAAAAATGACTCTTGGAGATTGTTTATGGCTGATGCTAAGATTGCACTCCAAACTACACAGTACCAGCAGTGGAAATATTCGGGGGCGCAAGGCTACCCCAATAACGAGTTTGGGCAAATGGTTTCCCCAACAAACTACGACCGAATGGCGTGGTCAATTATTGGACTCCAATTAGCAATTCAAAACCCCTTTGGATATGGCCTTGTGGAGGATTCGTTTAAAAAAATGTCTAATGACCGCTGGCCAGAGTCAAGTCCTAATCTTTCGCATAGCCACAGTGGATGGCTAGATCTCATTTTGGCAGTAGGTTTTCCTGGGTTTATCTGCATCATTAGCGCACTGCTTATGTGTTTGGTACTAACTAACGGCTGTTTTCAACCATGGAAAGACTTGGTTGGTTGGGTTTTGGTATCAAATGCGATGTTGTGGATTACCACTGAAGTTGCAGCCACAGTCACCTTGCCAGCTCTAATCTTCTGGATCTGCCTGTCAGCCGGCCTTATCTTTCCCAAGATTAAATTATAAAGCCATTAACTTCAAACATTGAAGTTAGTCTTGGAGATTGTTTGAGGGCTATAATATCTACAGAAATTAGAATAATTTAGCGAGTATATTTTGAGTCAAATGGATAATTCAAATCAGATACAAGGTGGAATAGGAATTTCTCTCGTTGATGTTTTTGGTTTTCTTGTTGGCGCCTGGAGAAAGCTCCTTTTAGCGGGACTTTCGGGTGCGATTTTAGGCGCATCACTCTGGTTTTTCTTGGGTGCTTACTCGGCCGAGTATGTGTTGCAGAATGCTGGCAATAGTAATGCTCTTGCTTTAAACCTAGTTTCCTGGAAGATGCTTCAAAGAGGTCTGCCACATCTTGCCGTTCAAATTAGTAATAATGATAAAGCGTCTGAAAATCAGGGCGATGCATTTAAAGCTTTTGCCTCTGAGGAATGGTGGTATAAAAATGTAAAACCTGGCTTCGCCCTCTCTAAGGCCGATCTGAAGGATCTTCCAAGCTCAGACAAATACGCCGTGGAAGCAGGCAACACCATCGTCAATTTCACTTTAAATATGACAGGATCAAGTGAATCTTTAGCTATTGATAATGTAAAATTAGCCGCTAATTTCATGCGCACCGGTGGCTCGTATCTTGAGTTACGCAATCTTATCAGCGACTACGCGAGTGACATGGTTGTTTCGCAAGCACAAATACAAAAGGAAATTAGTTCCACCGAAATTGACTTGTCTTATTATTATCAGCAAGTCAGAATGCTGGAAGAATTGAATAAGCGATTCCCGAGAAAAACAACTATTGGACTATTAACTGTTGATCAAAATGATTTAAGTAATAAATCGCTTTCGATTTCAGGCCAAATTATTGACGCTAACAATCGGATCAATAAATCGAAAGAGTCTCTCCAGCGCTACAACGACCAATTGACACAAATTGCAGTTATGAAAGTTTTTATTGAAAAGGCTAGCCCCTTAATGGATCAGAACTTTGATGGATTGATGCTATGCACGAAGCTTCTGGAGATCGAGAAACAACTCCGATCATCGACGAACTCCCCGAGGACATCAAGACTGGCAACGAGCTCATCGACCTCAACAAAACCTTCACCCGCGTCGTCTACCGCGTCGTCGACGGCAAGACCGTCGCGACCCCCGTCAAGGTCGGCCCGTCCGATCTGACCCAGACCGTCATCACCGAGGGGCTCGATCGCGACGACATCCTTGTCACCGGCCCGTTCCGCGTCCTCGTCGATCTCAAGCACGATCGCGCCGTGCGTGACGAGAAGGAAAAGCCCGCCGACAAGGCCGCACCCGATGACGAAACCAACGCATCGGACGACGCCGACACCAACGAAGAGACCACCGAGAACGACCCGTCATCCACCGAAGAGCAAGCAACCACCGAGGAGCAGCCCTGATCATGAAGGGTGCCCGCACAAACAACCCGACGATCCGCATCCGTCAGCTCCGCAAGGTCTTCCGCGTGGGCGAGGAGCGCGTCCGCGCACTCGACGGCGTCGATCTCGACATCTACCCCAACGAGTTCGTCGCGATCATGGGCGCGTCCGGTTCGGGCAAGTCCACCCTCATGAACATCCTCGGGTGCCTCGATAAACCAACCTCCGGCGAGTACATCCTCTCCGGGCACCCCACCCACAAAATGGGCATGGGCAAGCTCGCGCAGGTCCGCAACCAGGAGATCGGGTTCATCTTCCAGAGCTACGAGCTGCTCTCGCGCTCCACCGCGCTCCGCAATGTCATGCTCCCCATGCTCTACTCCAAGCAGCACCTCTTCAGCGCCCGCAAGCGTGCCAAGAACGCGCTCCGACTCGTCGGGCTCGACGATCGCATGGGGCACCGCCCCAACCAGCTCTCGGGCGGGCAGCGCCAGCGCGTCGCGATCGCGCGAGCTCTCGTCAACGAGCCCTCCATGATCCTCGCCGACGAACCCACGGGGAACCTCGACTCCAAAACCACCGTCGAGATCATCGACCTGTTCCAGCAGCTCCACCAGGCCGGGCAGACCATCGTCATCGTCACCCACGAAGAGGATGTCGCGGGTCACGCCCAGCGCATCGTCCGCCTGCGTGACGGACGCATCATCTCCGATCACCCGTCCAACGAGGACCCGATCCACCTCGACTGGGTCAAGCGGATGAGCGAGGGGCGCGCCTCGATCACCGAGGCCGAGCTCAAGATCAACAAGCAGGCCGACGAGGAACGCCGACGACGACTCGAAGAGGAAGAGAAGAACAAACGCTCGTTCTTCTCGCGGCGCAAGTCCGAATCCGAGACCATCTCCACGGGCACCGAGGGGGACAACTCATGAGCGTGCTGCTCTCACCGGTGTTCTTCGTCGTTCGCCTGCTCTGGCAAACGGTCTTCCTCGCGCTCGGGCAAGTCTGGGCCAACAAGATCCGCGCGGTCCTCACCGCGCTGGGCATCATCATCGGCGTCGTCGGCGTCACCGGCGTGGGCACCATGCTCAACGCCATGGAGTCCTTCGTCCTCGATCAGTTCGAGGGCATCGGCGCGAAGAAGATGTGGGTCTGGGGCGAGGTCCCCGAATCCAAACGCTCCGTCATGAGCTGGACCGACGCAAAGCTTACAACCTACGAAGCCAACCTCATCCTCGAGCACGCGACCCAGATCGAAGCACTCACCCCAGGGTGCCGAACAAGCTGGGAAGTCGCCAACGGTAAGAAGGTCCTCCAGGGTGTCCGTGTCACAGGTATCTGGCCGAGCTGGCACGAGATCGAGGACCGCCAGGTCCTCTTTGGGCGCCCGTTCTCCCGCATCGATGACGCCGAGAACCGCCAGGTCTGCCTCATCAACGAGCATGGCATCGAGGAGCTCAACCTCGACACCGACCCCGTTGGCGATTACATCCTCGTCGACGGACGCCGATTCCTGATCATCGGGATCATCGAGACCAAAGAAGTCAGCCCCATGATGGGTGGCGGCGAGGCCCGCGCCGAGATCTACATCCCCTTCTCGACCCACAAAATCATGAACCCCTACACCTGGACGGACTTCACCCTCCAGATGGTGGACTCGGAGAAAGCCGAGGACGCCAAGGCAGAGATCCGGTTCATCCTCCGCAATCATCGCGGGCTCGAACCTGACGACGAAGACACCTTCGACATGTTCGTCATCCAGAGCGCCATCGAAGACTTCAACAATGTCGCGCGCGTCATCGCGATGGTTCTCGTCGGCGTCGTCTTCATCTCCCTCATCGTCGGCGGCGTCGGGATCATGAATATCATGCTCGTCTCCGTCTCCGAACGCACCCGCGAGATCGGGCTCCGCAAGGCGATGGGCGCCAAACCACCCGTCGTGCTCATGCAGTTCCTCGTCGAAGCCGTCGTCCTCTGCCTCTCCGGCGGGCTCATCGGGCTGCTCATCGTCCAAGCGTTGGTCACGATCGTGCCCCTGATCCCAGACTTCCCGTTCGAATCGCTGAGTATCCCCACATGGGCGATCCTGCTCTCCGTGACCTTCTCCGCAGCTGTCGGCATCATCTTCGGCATGTTCCCCGCGATCAAAGCGTCCATGCTCAACCCCATCAACGCGCTCCGTCACGAGTGAACCCCGCACACCCTCCCCACCCACGCACATGACACACACACGAACACGCGCCGCCGTTGCACTCGTCTCGCTTCTCCCACTCCTCGCGGGGGGGTGCATGTCCAACCCGTTCGGGAAGGACCCGCTCGACAAGCACACCATCGCCTCGCCCGAGCGTCTCCGCTCGATCAACTCGCTGATCCTCGAGCAGCGCATCGCCCAGCCCGAGGACCAGGCAACCGCGGAGCAATCGCTCGAGGACGCCCGCGCGCGATTCGAGGGAATCGAACGCATCGAGCTCTCGCTCGATAACGCGCGTGTCGCCGCCCTCTCCAACAACCTCAACCTCAGCGCGACCCTCATCGCCCCCACCGTCGCCGCCGAGCAGGTCTCCGAAGAAGAAGCCCGGTTCGAGTCCGTCTTCACCCTCAACGCGAGCATCCGCGACAACGACGACGCCGTCGCGTCATCGCTCGACAGCTCGCAATCCACTATCAAGTCCATCACCCCGGGCATCCGCATCCCGCTGCGCACCGGCGGCGAGCTCTCCGTCAACCTCCCTGTCTCACGCTTCGAGACGGACAACTCCTTCTCCCTCCTCAACCCTTCCTACACAAGCGACCTGAACTTCTCGCTCTCGCACAACCTGCTCCGCGGCGCGGGGCGTCGCGCCGCGTCGCACTCGATCCGACTCGCGGAATACTCCCGCCAGATCTCCGAAGCCCAGACCAAGCTCGAGATTATCCGCACCCTCGCCGAGGTCGATCGCGCCTACTGGCGCCTCTACGCGTCCATCCGCGCCCTCGAGGTCGTCGAACAACAACACGCCGTCGCCGTCGCCCAGCTGCAGCGCGCCGAGCGCAAGGAACGCGCCGGGACCGGCACCGAGGTCGACATCGTCCGCGCCCAATCGGGCGTCGCCGATCGCATTGAGCAGATCATCCGCGCCCAGAACGATGTCTCCCTCCAGGAACGCGCCATCAAGGTCCTCCTCAACATCGACGGGCTCGATGTCGATTCCAAGACCCACATTGAACCCGCGTCACCCCCAGATCCGGTGGAGTACGAGTTCGACGCGCCCCAGCTCGCCCAGGCCGCCCTCGACAACCGCATGGAGCTGCTCGAGCTCGAGCTCAACCTTGCTCGCGACGCCGCGAACATCGCCTTTGCCGAAAACCAGGCGCTCCCGCTCGTCGCCCTCCAGTACACCTACGGCATCAACGGGCTCGGGGGCACCCTCGATAACTCCGTGGACACCCTCACCCGCAACAACTTTGAGTCCTGGTCCATCGGGCTCAACGCGGAGATCCCCATCGGCAACGAGCAACGCAAGTCCTCGCTCGCCCAATCGATCCTCACCCGCCTGCAGACCCTCGCGACCCGCGACGCACGCGAGCAATCCATCACCCGCGAGGTCTACGACGCCATCGATCAGCTCAACTCGACCTGGAACCGGATCATCGCCGCCCAGCAGGCCGTCGAGCTCAACGCCCGCGTCCTCGAAGCCGAGCAGCGCCAGTTCGATGTCGGGCGTTCCACCACCACCGATGTCCTCGACGCGGACGCGAACCTCGCCAACGCCCGATTGACCGAGATCCGCGCCATCGTCGATTACCAGATTGCCCAGATCGATCTCGCGTTCGCAACGGGTACCCTGCTCGGACAGTCCAAGGTCGATTGGGCACCGCGCGATCCCCGCGCCGACGACGGCGAGCAGCGCGCCCGCGAGGGCGTCACCCCATACCGGACGGGCTCGGGCATCTTCGTCTCGCCCTGACCCAGGCGCGCGATCAAAAAACATCACGATTTGATTCCGCCACGACCCACGCGATGAAGTCGCGATCGTCGTGCGCCGATGTCGTGTCTGTCATGGAGCAACGCACACCCCAGACTCACCCCGAGCGAGACCCCAAGCCCGCGCTAACACGCGGCACGGACCACCTCGCCGTCAGCGCCGAGGAGCTCATGGAGCTCATCCGCGCGGGTCAGGGCGACGATCTCAACGAGCTCGTCCGTCGCACGCTCCTCGACCGCCTCGCGGCGTAAAGCACATTCATTCTTTGCTCCAACTGAGCAACAGCCGCGGGTGTTGAGCGCCCCGCGGCTGTCGTTCATTCGTATGAACTGTAACTGGTCCCTTACGGGCATCCACCCTGATACTGCACCAGGAACGCGGACACATCAAAGAAGTTGAACTGCCCATCGCCGTTCAGATCGCTCTGCGGGTGCTGGTTCTGGAACATCGTCAGGAACGCCGACACATCAAAGAAGTTCAGGTTCCCGTCCCCGTTCAGATCGACCGGGCACGAGAGCGCCGTGATCGTGTACCGCCCGGGCTTGACGCCCACGAGCGTGGTGACATCGCCGTTCGCCCACTTGATCGTCATGTCCGCGTCCGGGTCCGACCCGATCCCAAAGTGAATACTCAGCTCGCTCTGGCTCAGGAAGTTACTCCCGCCGTCCATATACCGCAGCTGCGTGCCCGAATCGCTCGCGAGCTCGACCCGCGTCCCAAACCCATTGGGCGCGAGACCCGCGACCGCATCCGTATCGAAATCGAGCGTGATCGCGTTGATGTCCGCGCCCGCAAGGTCGTTGCGGTAGTACACATGCTTCTCGCGCGAGTTGAGCAGCACGATGTCCTGATCGTTGTCGCCGTCAAAGTCCGCGTGGATCACACCGCGCCCCTGACCCGCGTCGGTCATCCCGCACGCCGCCGCGATATCGACAAAGTTGCCCGTGCCATCGTTCTGGAACATCCGTGAGGGGGTCATGTCCAACCCCGCGTTGTTCATCCCATTGGTCGCGAAGATGTCCAGATCGCCGTCATGGTCGATGTCCATGCTCAGCGCTCCCCATCCCCAATACCCGAAGTTCACACCCCGCGAGACGGACTGCTCCACAAAGACATGAGGCGTCGAAGTCCCCATATACAACAGGTTCCCCGAAGCGCCCGGCCCGGGCACCCCGTTCACGCCGATCCGGCTCGTCACATACCAATCGAAGATCCCGTCGTTGTTGTAATCGCCGAAGGTGTTGCCCATCCCGTTGGTATCAAGCCCCGTCCCATTGCCCGGCGTCAGATTCGTAAACGACCCGTCGCCGTTGTTCACAAAGTACTTCGAGGTCTCAAAGTCCGCGACGAACAACAGTTCGGGATACCGATCGCCGTCCATGTCGACGAACCGGGGCGCGTACCCGCGCAGCCCAGTTACGCCGGTGATATTGAAATCTAGCGCCGTGAGGGTGACATCCGTGAAAGTCCCGTCACCGTTGTTGCGATAGAGTGAACCGCCGCCGTACCACCCCGCGACCGCGAGATCGAGATCGCCGTCCAGATCATAATCACCGAAGGCCGGGCTCATCGCGTCCGCAAGGAACGAGTTGTTCCCCGCGCCCACACCCGCCGTCGCGGTGACATCCGTGAAGGTCCCGTCGCCGTTGTTGCGATACAGGACGCTCCAGTCGTACTCGTAACTATCCGCGGGCCCGAGCGAAGTGACCATCAGGTCGAGCCACCCGTCGTTGTCGTAATCCCCGACCGCAGCACCGCTGCCCTTGTGGACCCGCGCGATCCCCCATGCCGCAGCCTGATCCGTGAAGTTGCCCGTGCCGTCGTTGATGTACAGCTTGTCCGTCGAGCCCGAACCGCCGACGATGAACAGGTCCTGGTCCCCGTCCTTATCGAAGTCGCCCACCGCGCCGCCGGGCGTGAAGAAATCCACCCCGAAGGTCGTCTCAAGACTCACATGGGGCGCGCCGAGCCCGACCGCGTCCGTCTGGTCCGAGACCAGAGGCTCGCCACCCATCGCCGAACCCGCGATCATCGAGATCACAGCAACACGCACACACAGATCCATTCGCATCATCTCACTCCTGCTCCTCAACTCGGGCACAACGCCCCGCGTACGCCATGCGCACGCGGAACCCCCTCCATATCGGTCTCATGAGGATACCCCAACACCGCAAATCTGCCCAGAAGAAAAACCCGACTCCGGACCCGCAAATCGCCCGAAAACTCTGGGATTCTGGGTCCGATTACGGGCACCCGCCCTGATATGCGGTCAAGAACGCGGACACATCAAAGAAGTTGAACTGCCCGTCGCCGTTCATGTCGCCCTGGGGGTGCTGGTTCTGGTACATCGTCAGGAACGAAGACACATCGAAGAAGTTCAGGTTCCCATCGCCATTGAGGTCCGCCGGGCACGCGAGCGCCCGGATCGTGTACCGACCCGGCCGCAACACCAACGAGATCCGTCACCCCGCCGTTCGCCCATCGGATCGTCAGGTCCGCCGAATCGTCCGCGCCGATCCCAAAGTGCACACTCAGCTCGCTCTGGCTCAGGTAGTTGCTCCCGCCGTCCATGAATCGAACCTGCGACCCCATCGCGCTCGTGAGTTCTACGCGTGTCCCGAACCCGTTGGGCGCCAGATCCGCGACGGCGCTGGTGTCGAGCACGATCGTGATCGCGTTCGCGTCCGCTGACCCGTCGATGTCGTTGCGGAAGTACACCATCGACTGGCGGTTGTTGAAGATCACGATGTCCTGATCGCCGTCGTTGTCAAAGTCCGCGTTGAGCAGCCCGCGCCCCATGCTCTGCACATCCATCCCGCACAACGGCGCGTGATCCGTAAAGCTCCCCGTCCCGTCGTTGAGGTACAAAATCGCGGGGTCAAACTCGAACGACCCGGTAAACCCGTTGGTCTCGTAGATGTCCAGGTGCCCGTCGTGGTTGATGTCGATCGACACCACGCCCCAACCCCAATACCCAAAGTTGCACCCCAGCGCCACCGAGTCCTCCACAAAGACATGAGGCGTCGCGCCCCCCATGTACATCATGTTCCCCGACCCGCTGCTCATCATGTGATTGATCCGCGAGCTCACATACCAATCGAGCACCCCATCGTTGTTGTAATCCCCGATCGTGTTGCCCATCCCATTGGAATCGAGCCCCCGTCCCATTGCCCGGCGTCATCGTCGAGAAGGTCCCGTCCGTGTTGTTTACGAAGTAGTGCGAGGTATAGAAGTCCGCGACCCACAGGAGCTCGGGGTACCGATCGCCGTCCATATCGACAAACCGAGGCGCAAACCCCCGGTTCGTCGACATGTCCGCATCCAACGCGCTGAGCGTGACATTCGTGAATGTCCCGTCCCCGTTGTTGCGGAAGAGTCGGCTGCCCCCTAACCACCCGGCGACCGCCAGATCCAGATCCCCATCCAGGTCGTAATCCCCGAACGCGCCCGAGAAGGTATCCCCCTGGAACGCGTCCGCGATGCTCACCCCCGCGATGCTCGTGACATCCGTGAACGACCCGTTCCCGTTGTTGCGATAGAGCATATTCCAACCCGGCGCCCGCGTGCCCGGGCCTCCGAGCGAGGTGACATAAAGGTCCAGATCCCCATCGTTGTCGTAATCCCCGACCGCCGCCCCGGTTCCCTGGTGCGTCCGCGCGATCCCCCACGCCCCCCCCTGCTCGGAGAAGTGCCCCGTGCCGTCGTTGATGTACAACCGATCCACGCCCGCGGACCCGCCGATGACAAACAGGTCCTGATCGCCATCGAGATCAAAGTCGCCGACCGCGCCCCCGCCGCCCATGAACTCGACATCAGGCCCCTGGAACACCGTCGCGTGCGACGCGTCAAGCCCAACGAGTTGTGCCCGTTCCGAAACCACCGGCGGGGCAGCATGCCCCATCGATCCGATCATCCCCGCGCATGCGAAACACACATACACCGCCGCGCGGGCCGCATATGCATCACACATACCGACCTCACCACACGAAACTAATTATGGATTGATCGTGACCCCCACGATCTCCCCCATCGGGCACGCCCGATCGGGCAAATATACCGGATCTCGTCGGACCAGTACAACAAAAACCCGCCATCTCGGCGGGTTTCATGGGAAGTGGAGACGAAGAGATTCGAACTCTCGACCTCTTGCATGCCATGATGAATCCAAACCTCGGTATCGGCCTTCAGAAGCTGCTAAAGATGATTTGAAGGGACTGTGATGGACTCATCTGGACTAGAAACGGGTCAGTGAACGGGTCAGAAGGTCTCAACGTCCCCACTAGTGATGGGTTTGTTGAACTCCTTTATGACAGTGGATTTTGAATCGCTCAAATCCACCTTCCCGGCTTCGTTCGGAGTCATTCTAGGTTGGGTTTAGCTGCAGGTATGGGGAACACACCAGGGGGCTCCAGAGACACCTATCTCGCTCATCATGTTGAGAATGGTTCGATGTAGTCTGGGGATACATCCCCTATGTCGGGCGACCGCAAACTGGAATCCAGCCTGCCTGCCTGCCTGCGCGATAGATACTGAATCAGCCAAATAGTGCATCGAAGTCCCATTTAGGGAGCTTTGTATAGAATAATGAAGATACCCGAGCCGCTGACCAGTACGGGAAGAGCTTTACCAAGGGGGAGACATGGACGAGCAGATTCCGGAGAGCCCAGCTACCCCCGTGATCGAAGCGGATGTGATCAAGAAGACGACGTTCGCTGCGGCCCAGAATGCTGTCCCGGTCATCAGGCGACTCTCGATCCGAAACGACACACCAGAGCAGTTGACGAATCTGCGGCTCACCCTCGCTCCGCAACCCGCATTCTGCCGCCCGAAAGAATGGAGCATCGATCGTGTTGCCCCGAGCGATACGGTCGATGTTGCTGCCCGCCAGATCACGCTCGACTACGGCGTTTTGGACAAGCTCAATGAGGCCGAGCATGGGCAGTTGGTCTTCAAGCTTCTGAGGAACGACGATGTCCTGAGCGAGTTGACTGTACCCGTTGAACTTCTCGCAAGAGACGAATGGGGTGGCTCAGGCGAGATGGCGCAGATTCTGGCTGCCTTTGTTTCGCCGAATCATGGCGCAGTTGCGGGCATCCTCAAGGAAGCCGCTCGAATCTTGGAGCGAGGGGGTCACAAAGGGTCTCTCAATGGGTATCAGACTCGTGATCCTCGACGCGCATACATGCTTGCCGCTGCGATCTGGTCGGCTATCTGCGGAATGGGCTTGTCATACGCACAGCCTCCGAAATCTTTCGAGAAGCAAGGCCAGAAGATCCGTGACCCCGGAGCCATCAAGGATCAAGGCCTGGCAACCTGTCTCGACACAACACTACTTCTCGCTGCCGCATTTGAAGCTGCGGGGCTCAATCCGGTCGTGGTGTTTACTCAGGGGCATGCGTTCGTTGGCGTTTGGCTCCTCGACAAGACATTCCCGCTGACGCTTGAGTCAGATGTCATGGAAGTTCGCAAAGCGGTGGGTGCAAAGGAGTTCAGGGTTCTCGAAACCACCTTGGTGACTCATCGTCCGACGGTGTCCTTTGAGCAGGCGATGCGTAACGGCGAGGCGCAACTTGCAGAGGATGCGGAGAAGCCTTTCCACATGGCGGTCGATATTGCCCGGGCGCGGGCTGCAGGGATCCGACCGATCTCGAATCGAGACGCCGAGACCTCAGTTGCCACATCTGAAGCTGACACCGTTGCGCCTCCCGCGCTTCCCAGTCTTCCATCCCTCGATGAGTTGCCAGCGGAGTACGCCGAGGCGGCGTCCGAAACGCCTGATGATCGCCTCAGTCGATGGCAGAAGAAGCTGCTCGATCTTTCGCTGCGGAATCGTCTGCTGAACTTCTCAGACACTAAGCAGACCCTCAAGTTCGTCTGCGCTGATGTAGCAGCCCTTGAGGATTCTCTTGCTGCGGGAGACAAGTTCCGGGTCATCTCAATCAAGGATGAGAATCCGATCGGGAACCGCGATCCGAAGCTGTATCGGGAGCAGACCGGCAAAGACATTGAGTTGGAGTTTGCCGAAACAGCATTTGGAAAGGGTCAGGTGTGCGCCACCGAGACCGGCAAAGAGACTCAGGCCCGGCTGACGACGCTCTTTCGCAAGGCCAAGAGTGATCTCGCCGAAGGTGGGGCGAACACGCTCTTCTTGGCCGTTGGATTCTTGCGGTGGAAGAAGACGCCAACCGATGAGCGGACCTATCGCGCTCCGCTCCTCCTGCTTCCTGTCAAGCTCAGCAGACGCTCTGCCAATTCCAAGTACTTTCTTTCGCACCACGAAGATGATGTGGTATTCAACCAGACGCTGCTGGAGTTCTTGGAGCGGGACTTCGATCTCTCGATCCCTGCCATGCGAGGGGCGCTTCCTGAGGACCACTCCGGACTTGACATCAAGCAGATCTTCTCGATCGTGCAACAAGCTGTTCGAGACGCGCCAGGCTTCGAGGTTGTCGAAGATATCGCCCTATCGACGTTTTCCTTCGCCAAATACCTGATGTGGAAGGATCTCGTGGATCGCACAGACAGCCTGAGGAACAACAGGCTGGTGAAGCATCTGCTTGACAATCCAACAGAGCCGTTCCATGACGGGTCTGATGACTTCCCAACGGCGGAGTCAATCGATCAGCACGTGGATCCGGCTGCGCTTTATACGCCGCTCCCTGCGGATAGCTCGCAGCTTGCTGCGATTGTCGCTGCTGAGTCAGGCAAGGATTTTGTTATCATCGGTCCGCCTGGGACAGGCAAGAGTCAGACCATCGCCAATATGATCGCCCATTGTCTTGCCCATGGAAAGACAGTGCTGTTTGTCGCCGAGAAAGCTGCGGCGTTGGATGTGGTCTACCGGCGGCTCAAAGCGTACGGGCTCTCTGATGCCTGCCTGGAACTCCACTCCAATAAGTCCGATCGAAAGTCGGTCATCGCCCAACTTGGTGCGGCATGGGATAGGGCTTCGAGTGCGGATGATGCTGAGTGGATCCGTCTGACAGATTCGTTGCATGTTCAGCGCAACGAACTGAACCAGTACGTTGCTGAGTTGCACGCTCCGGGAACCCATGGCCGGAGCGTGTTCGACGGCATAGGTATTCTTAGCGGAAAGCAGCCAAAGTTTGCGATCAAGTTCGCTGGTGTGGAATCACACGACCAGGCAAGCTTTGACTCGCTCATCGATCTCGCAGAACGACTGGCGTTGGCCCATCAGGCTGTTCGAGCCTGCGAGTCTCTCGATGTGGTTGAAAAGACCGAGTGGTCCTTTGCGTGGCAATCGGAACTTCTTGAAGCCGCCCAGAGTTTCCGTGATGACGCCGCCGCCCTGATCGCAACTTGTCAACGACTCGGGGATGCACTCGGACTTCCCAAAGACGATGAGATTCGGAATGCCCAGTTGCAGCAACTCAACAGGCTTGCAAAGGCGATTGGGGATGCAGCGAGATCTGATCTGCGGTACGCAGAACGGGAGGACCTCGTTGCCATTGATGAGTCAATGGCCGGACTTCAGGCGGCTACCGAAAGGTACCGTTCGGCTCAGTCAGGGCTCGTGGCGACGTATGAAGATGAACAAGTCCTGCGGATTCCATTAGAGCAAATGGACCAAGAGTGGCGGCGGGAGAATGCAAAGCTCTGGCCTCTGTCGCTCCTTGGAAAGGCCAGGGTCCAAAAACTTCTACAGAGCTATGCCGCCGACGGGAAGGCCCAGCCTGAGTCCGAGATCGAGGCTTTGCTACAGGTTCAGGCCGCTCTACAGGAAGTTGCCGGAAGTCCTGCAAGCGTTCTGCCCGGATTTGACGGAGTCCATTCTAATGCTCAGTTGCTTGCGGAATCCGTTGCGCGGGCCCGGGAATTGCATGCCGCTTGTGCCCAGGTATGCCAGACGTCCGAGCTTTCACAGAGTCTTCGAGCGAAGATCGGTGAGATTCTCCCGCCGAATAGTGAGTCGAGTTCGCTGGCGATTGCTGCAGGCGAAGTTCTGGAGTCGCAATCGGACTTCAAGCGATCTGGCAAGCGATTCATGTCGCTCGCAGAGGGAAAGCTCACGCTCCACTCGCTCCGAGCAGTGGTGGAGGCGATGGATGGGCTCAAAGAGGGTGCTGCAAGGCTCAATGACTGGGTGAAGTGGTCGCAAGTGAAGCACGAGGCTGAGTCAAGGGGCCTCGGTCCCATGGTTGAGGCTCTGGCGGCAGGTGTAGTCGATCAGCCGGTTGATGATTTCAAGGTGGCATACTTCACGTGGTGGCTCCCGCTAGCGATCGACCAGAAGCCAAAGCTCCGTGGGTTTGTCCACTGGGAGCAGGAAGACCAGATTGAGAAGTTCCGGACACTGATCGAGTCGATTCAGAACTTGGCAGCTAATCAGGTTCGTCGGGCCGTGTCGCATGACTTGCCAGCAAGGGATGGCGTTCCTAGAAAATCGGAACTTGGCCTGCTTCGGCATCAGCTTGGACTTCAGCGTCCAAGCGAGTCGATCCGAGGTCTGATCGGGGGTATGCCGGAGAACTTCACGAAGTTGACTCCCTGCGTGCTGATGTCCCCGCTGTCCGTTGCTCAGTACCTTCCAACAGAGCAAACGACGTTCGATATGGTGATCTTCGACGAGGCATCCCAGATAACGACTTGGGATGCCATTGGCGCAATTGCGCGTGGTCGGCAATCGATCATCGTCGGAGATCCCAAGCAGCTACCGCCGACCAACTTCTTTGGGCGAACAGACGAAGGTGAGGATGAGCAACTTGAGATCCACGAACGGGATCTTCCGAGCATTCTGGATGAAGCCTCGGCAGCCGGTCTTCCGTTGCATCAACTGAACTGGCACTATCGGAGCCGAGACGAAGGGCTCATCGCATTCTCGAACCATCATTATTACGGGCAGCGTCTTGTCACCTTCCCATCTCCGGCAACGGAATCGGCTGCCGTGCAGTTCCATCGAGTCGACGGCGTCTATGGCCGTGGTGTCGGTCGTACGAACGAGATCGAGGCGCGTGCGGTGGCCACGTTTGTCATTGAGCGTCTCGAAGACTGGTCATCTCTGCCCGAGGACAATCGAATGTCGATCGGGGTCATCACCTTCAACGCGCCGCAGCAAGAGTTGATCCTCGACCTGCTGGACGCTGAGCGGTCAGATCGACCGCACCTTGAGTGGTTCTTCTCGGATGAGCGCGAAGAGCCCGTGATCGTGAAGAACCTAGAGAATGTCCAAGGCGATGAACGGGATGTTATGGTCTTCTCAATTACCTTTGGACCGGATCTCGCTGGCAAACTGAAGATGGACTTTGGTGCAGTGAATCGTGAAGGCGGCGAGAAGCGGCTGAACGTCGCCGTGACTCGTGCGAAGTCAGAGTTCCACGTCTTCTCATCGATTACTGCGGATCAGATCGATCTGCGGAGAGCCAAGGGAGTTGGCCCTGCCCATCTCAAGAGCTACCTCGACTATGCGGAGCGAGGGGCAATCGCCCTTGCAGCGATGGACGAGGGGTCTCTCGGTCCCGCAGAGAGCCCGTTTGAGCAATCAGTGGCCGATGCCCTGCAAAACCTTGGCTGGGAGGTTCGGACTCAGATCGGTGTCTCAGGATTTCGGATCGATCTGGGAATCGTTCATCCTGACAAAGCTGGAGCCTATCTCGCAGGCATCGAGTGTGATGGTGCAACATACCACCGCTCGGCAACGGCCCGAGACCGGGATCAGATCCGCGAAGGGGTACTCCGAAACCTTGGCTGGGAGATTTTACGAGTCTGGTCAACTGATTGGTTCATGCACTCCGAAGAGGCTTTGGGCCGCATCGATGAGGCACTAACGGAGCTTCTTGAGGCGAGTAGGGAGGCCGCTCGTCGAGCGTCAGAGGAGCAAGATAACCGAGCAGCAGTTGAAGACTCTACCGGCGCGACGACGGGTCCACTTACGACCGCCGCAGACGATCTTAAAGAGGCTGATGAAGAGGTCGAAGAGCAAGAGGTATACGCCTCGCAGCAACTTCTCGACCTGCCGCCTGTTGAATCGCAGGCACAGGAGTCTGCGGACTCCGGGGGTGAGCATGAGTGTGACCCATCGCTCTTCTTTGAGTCGTCATACACCGACCACCTTACAAGGGTGATTGATGACGTGGTGAGTCGGCATGGCCCGATTTCTGAAACGATGCTCTACAGGCACATAACCAAACTCCATGGCTGGCAACGCGCCGGGCGGAGGATCCAGGAGCGAGTGATGGCTTGTATCGGCAACAACGAGTGCCGGAAGGAGCACGGCAACGTGTTCATCTGGAAGCCAGGAACCTATCAGTCGATGCTCTCCTTTCGGCCAAGCTTGAACCGTTCCCCGCGCGACGTTCCGCAGGCCGAGATCCTCGGACTGATTTCCGAGCAAGACCATGTGCTGCGAAGCGATGATCCCGCAAAAGAGATTGCCAACTTGATGGGACTGGGAAGATTGTCGGCGGACACACGGTCATACCTAGAGATGTGCCTAGCAAAGCACCAGGAAGTGAATTCGCCAGAGAGCGACTAGCGGATCAGATCGAAACTACCTTGCCTTGCTCCAAATACCCAGTACAGGCCGAATCCGTTCAGCGAGTTTGGATGTAGCAAATGACTCATCGGTCGGCACTGCGTCGGTTAGCTCAATAAAGCTGCCTTAGCCACAGGAGCAGGCTCGCATCCCACAATCAGCAGGCGTGTCTTTGACCGACCTCCGGTATTCGTCAATGACCCAGGGCAAAAAGCTGTAGTAACGGGCTCTTGGAGTGATCGTGGTGATGCAGAACAGGAGTTGCCCCGCCATGCGAGTCGAGACGCGAAGTTCCACGCCTAGCGGATCTTGGACATCGCTGACGATGCGAGATTCTGTCCATGTCATCAATGCATTCATCGCGTCACCATGTATGACTACTGAAGGTCTGCAAACATGCTCAATGTAGCCTGCTCTTCTGCTCCGAGTCCTAAATATCCCCCATGCTTGATCGGATGAGCTAGTGAATGGGCCCGTACCCGTTCAAGAACTCGGTCGTTTATGGTCCGCTTGTTTGCCCATCGATTCCACCAGAACTCGACAATCGCTTCAGCATCGTCACCTCGTGAGTATCGACGCTTGATGTAGTCTGGGTTTTTATCGATCCCTAGGACATACTCTGCCACATTAGTCGCAAGCACAGCCCCATACATCTCGCGCGGCTGCGAGTGCTGAAGGAGTTCGTTGGCATCAAGCCCCATCTCTCCGAATGCTTCTCGGAGTGCTCGCATATTTGGGTTTGCCCCTTCACCAAAGATATTGTTAGCACGCCAGCCTGATCGACCATCGGCGGCCATGTACTCTTGAAGGCGGGCCTTAGTCTGCTGGCGAATATGGGCCGACCCGTATCCCTCGCTTTTCCCCAAATACTTGTATCTGAGCCGTAATCCGTCAGAGGCATCATCAGAGATCGGCATCGACAGACTGTCATACTGATTTGGCCGTATGCCATAGAGACTGGATGTGCCTACGAACACCAGGTCGGCAGGACGTACAATTTTGCGACCAGCCATGGAGGACGCAATAACACTCGGCTGATCTGAGTATCGATCTCGATACGCATGTCTCGCTGCTTCGCTCACCGCGAGCAAGGCAACGAGCTTTCCACCGATGAGTTCATTGTATGGAGGTATCGCCCCACATACCGACAGATCAGCGATTGCCGTACCTACTAGACGTGCTTTTGCAAGCCGGACTGTCTGGTCGAGTAGCGTTTGGCCTACCTGGGATTCCAAGAGTTGTGACGCATACCGCTTTGAGCGGTCCTCGGCTATGCGAACGTGGCTCTTCCAGAGTTGAAGCAGCATCGCGAGCTTCTCGCATCGCTTACTGCGAAACAACGGGGATTGCGCACGGCGAACCCACTCGTCCTCGATTTCTGGAAGAGCAGTTCCAAACTCGGCTCGCTGTGGCTGGGCCTGATGCTGCTCCCGGCATCTTGTCGCTTCAGCACGCAAGCCATCGATAAGGGTTTCTGGCACGCTGATCAGTTGTGCACTGTCGAGTAGGCCGTCAGCTAGGAGGTCATGCTTATACACCTCATCCCAGAACTCTCGAAGCGATCGCTCAAGCCAATGCTTCCAGCGACGGCGAGGATGAGACTGGATGAGATCTTGGGCTCCGTTAGCGGTCCAGCCGATATACTGATCCCTGCGCTGTTGCTTCACAGCGGCACTGCTCAAAGCTGCAATACCAATGATCGAGTGCATTGGCCTAGCCGCATCTCGAATCAGAAGGAGTAGGCTTCGGCCAGGCACACTCTCATAGGGGCTCGTCCAGGTATGCCTGAAGTACCTCCAGATATCAGTCAACAACAGACCTGTATATTCGCATCTGCTCCCGGATACGACCGGCTGAAGGTATGGCTGTACAGGAAAATGCTCTAGTCTAGTCTCGGAGCGACAAAGCGACTCAGCGAGCGACTCCCCATCTGTGAGTAGATCGCGGATCGTTGCGCCGCCAATACCAGATCCGGGACGCTCCATCTTTGAGATGAATCGCCGGACGGAGTCTTTACCGAGTTGCTCTTGCCTTCTGACTGATAGCTGAACCTGGCGCCGAACACGTTCTTCTTCGCCCGTCAGCCCCTCGGGCCGCCTGAGGAACAACTGCTGCTCTACAACAGTAATCTGCCATCCCTGAAGCCAGAAGTCGGCGAGAAGTGCGGTGGAGGCGCGCCACATGGCTTCGTCAACTGATCGAATCGAGGCTATGCGAGGATCCCAAGATGCCTGCAGGGCCTCAACATGCGATATTGGGCTCGTTACTTGGTCGATGCGCGGGAGGTCTCCCGCGATGGCGCGGAACTTCGCAGCCGTGTCCTTATGGCGAAAGGCTGGAGCAAAGGGGATCTGGTTGTTGCGAGGTGCTTTACTCATTGGTCAGGAGCGCCAGCGTGTGTCCCCAACTATCGCGAAATGACTTCATGACTTGAGACTCTGATGACTTACCAAGCGCGATTTCTGCTCGCGCTGCGGACACCACAAGTTGCTCGATGATTCGTCGCACTTCGCCAACCGATACCTGATCCGAATCCTGTTTATTCAGCAACACCTTGCGGTAGAACGGATGGCGCTTGTTCATCACAACCACGACTCGCCCCTCATCGAGGTGAACATCGAAGAGTGACCTAGAAGTCCGAGCATCTTCTACAAGCCGGTACTCGGCAACACGTCCGTTCCGTGCGGGGGGCTCGTCGCGCAGTTGGGCGTGCCGAGTCCGCAGATCATCAAGGTCTGCTTTAGCAATCGCATCCGTACGCCGTCTCCCCAGCGGCGGCAGTTTGGGCTCAATTCTGACTAGTGCCTGTTCAAGTGGCCGCAGAGTTTCGGTTGCTTTGATCGACTGAAAGTCTCTGCGAACCGCTGCGTTCAACGCTTTGGCAGTTGACTCGATTTCAGGTACGAGTGCCTCAAGAAGGTGATCACGAGGGCGGATCTGCTGCTTGGTATGGGTGATGCCAAATGCCTCGTCAAGCGATGGGTCAAATGCAACTTCGCATCGCCACCAATCGTCGTAGTTCTCTCGACGCTTGCTACCGGTGAAATGCCAACCATATTCAATCTCTCGACCTGCTCGGACGACAGAGATTCCCGCCCCGTTTGCGATGCCCATCGCTCGCTTCTGGTCGTTTGAGAGTGAGGCCCATTCATTCAGGGGGAGTCTGACGAACTTGATGGACACTTTGGACGATGCCTTCGAGTCAGGTGTCGGCCGAACTCGTATCGATCTGGTCTTACCATGAAGGATGCCACCAGTAATGGGAGACTCCGCATGCAGGTAGAGTGGATCGAGCCCGGGTATCCGCTTGCCATTTACCAAGATATCGATACCGCTCCAGATATAATGGCGAAACATCCGCCCGACTGCCGCAGTGATCTTTCGCTCGATGGTGCTGATCCGGACGTTGTCAAGGCGGTCACAGTTCACCCATGAGACCACAGTTCCGCTCGACGATGCCGCAGCAGTTGGAAGGCTGGTCCGTTCAGGACGAGGAAGTCGGACCATGCGCCCATTAATGATCTCGTCAACATCAATCCAACAGAACAGTGCATTCCGTCTACTTGTCCATGACACAACCTCTACGCGGCGACACTGGCTGAGCGATGCATTTGGGAGGCCCATTCCATAGCGACCCATTCCCCCGCGATTTCCAAATCGGCTACTTCCCCCGAACTGCAATGAACGTCGAAGATCTGCTGTTGCCATTCCGACGCCGTTGTCTCTGACTGTTACGGTCATTGGGTACTCGGAGTTTTCGGATGAGACGATATCGATTGCGACTTCCGATGCTTCTGCCTGGATCGAGTTATCCACCAACTCAGCGATTGCGCTCGTCGTACTCTTGTACCCGGAGTCCCGCGTAGCCTCGATGAAGTGCTTGATGTTGATAATCTCGTCTGAGTTCGCCATGTGTCCTCGAAGGCATTCGCTGTTCAGGAGCTTGAAACGACCGGGCTTAAGAGCCCGGTCGGTCGAGTATTCCGGTCCGATTGAATGGGACGGTGAGTGTCCCGACCCGGGATATACATTCTAGCCAGAATCAGCGGGTCGCGCCATCCCGGCTACCCATCTTCAATGGCCTCACGGCGGAAGTCGGCGGCCTTGAACTGGTTGCTGCAAAAAGAGTTGCGTCAGACCTCTCCAGTCCCGTCGGACAACGCGGACATATGCATCTCCTCAGCGATGGCAGAGGCCTTGTCCCTCATCTCGTCGTCTGGGCTGAGTCTGTCGAGAGCGTAACGGAGCCTTTCGGACCACCGACTGCGGGAGGTCTGGTAGAAGATCTCAGCGTCTCCCTCAGCCTCTAACTCGGCTTCGGCGATAACCATGAGCAACACTTCGAGTGCGGACGCAACATCAGGGGCGACGCTGTAGACCTTGGTGTAAAACGGATGCTGCGTGTTAATGATTACACGTTTCTGCTCACCGAGGCGGTACGGCCGGTAGAAAGGCCCCTCGGGGATCGACTGGAACTCGACCTCGAAGCGGCGAGCCTTCGCGCGCTCTTGCAACTCCTCAACGACATCTTGCTTCGACTTGCCGGTCTTCTCAGAGACACGGGTTGCCGTGTCCTCAAGGTTTTTCTTTGCCGACTGCTTCTGGCGATCCGAGACCACATCAGGCTTGGCCTTGAACTTCTCGGTCTCCATCATGGCAACCTCGCTAGAGCGGGGCACCTCGGGATCATCCCCCGACTCCATCTTGGCCTTTAACTGATCATACCGCTGCTTCACTCGCTCACGGATGTCCTTCACCAGGTCACGAAGCCGACCACCCTGCTCGATCTTGTCCCACATGACCTCGTCGATCACAATCTGCTGCTTCGAGGTCGTGATGCCAAAGAACTCGTCCAGTTCTGGATCGAAGTCGATCTCGATCTTGGTGTTGATGTCAGCGTTCTGGAACTTGGTGTGCCGCGGGGCGATGCAGTCGATCTGGCGACCATCCCGGCAGATCTGAAGGCCGTTGTACTCCTTCATAACCGAAAAGCGACCATTCTTGGCGAATCCTTGGCCCACCTTGCCGACCTCCTTGTTCTGGAAGTCGGGCGGTAAAACGGAAGCGCGGATTCGGACCGTGCCTTTAGTACCGCGCGTGGTCTCGACCTCAAAGGTTCGGGTCTCAACCCGCTCGGCCCTAACTTCGGTCTCGTCGAAGAATCGTCCGCCCTCCATTAGGAACAACGGGTCGACCGGTTCTGCCGCCGTTCCGTGAACCATGATCTTGGGCGTCGGGATCCAGTGCCGGTATACAACACCGAACAACTGAAGCAACTTCGCCTGCAGCGTTGCTGTCTTCTTGAACTGCAGCCTGTCCATGTCCTCAAGCACGACGATAGTGCCCGAATCAATGGTCGACGTTTCGATGCCACAGAGTTTCTTGGTCAACCATGAAGGAGGCGACGCTTCTTTGGGCTCAAGCATCTTCTCGGTCGTCTTTATATCTGAAGCGACCTTCGCCAACTCTTGGATGTCGACGGTGACTGCGTGCCAGCCGTCATCGGGCGTCTTGGAGTAAACGGTGTACTTCTGGCAGATGCTCACTGCCGAACTGGGCAGCCCGTATCCGTATCGACCGAAGCCGTCGCGGCTATTCTCCCGGTCAGTCCCGCCCCACCGCACAGCGTACGAAAGCATGCCTTTGTCAATACCGACACCATTGTCAATGACGGCCAACTTGTCAGGCTTTGCCGTCGACTTCCCTGCGTTAGCGAACCCGAACTGGACACCGATCGTTGAGGCCCCAGCCTGAACGGAGTTGTCGATCATCTCCGCCAGAGCCCATCCATTGCTCTTGTACCCGATGTCCCGCATCCCGCGAATAAATGCGTCTGCAAAAACCAAACCGATGCCGTTGCCCTCCGACTTCTTTTGGGCGACGTATGCGCGCTGGCGGGCGAGAGTTTCCATCTGCATTGAATGTACCATCTTACTGTTCCTTTCCGGCCCTCGTTCTTTGAAGGCCACTGGATGAATATGGCGCGAAACACGTGCTCGCACCTCAGATCGTGTATCAGTTGATCGTCGCAGATGCGAGCGCAAGGCGTCCACGGGCGATCAGTTCAGTGTTAAGAGCAGAGACACGAGGCTGGCTCACACCGAGTACCGATGCGAGTTGTCTCTGAGAAAGTCCACGAACATAGAGGCCATGGAAGATGACGCAAAGTTGATGCGGAAGCCGCTCGATCCAATCTCGTAGGGCTTCAACGAGACTCCCCTCGTTTTCGTCCATGGTGGCCCGCTCAGGTAGGTCGAAGCCGCTCTTCTCTTTGATCGGTGTCCGCTTGACGCAGTTGATCACCGCGTTCTTGGCGGAGGCAAGTGCGTAGTTCTCTAGGGGAACGCCGAGGTCAGGATTGAACTGACCAGCGGCTCGGACCACTGCAATGAGCCCTGACTGGCAGGCGTCATCCCTAAGACCGGGGCAGCGTGTACGGCGGGATGCCATCTCTCGGACTCGCGATTCGAGCGACTCCACGAGATAGTCGATCGAGATTGACTCGGAAACTTCAGGCGCGGATTGTGTACGGTTCATCTCAGGCGTTCCTTCTAACTGGTGGACGATGGTCAACACGCAGTGAGGAAGCCTCTGGCGGTGGTAGTCCTTTGCCGATGAGCCCCATTTTTCGGAGCCCGGTGAGAAGTACCTCGCTGCTTACCAATAGTACCCGACTCGTACGTAGTTCGATAACACAAACTGTCTGATTTCTGTCCAGATCCTGTCTGTCACCCAGCAGTGCCGTACACTACCCAAACTTTGTCTTTCGAAGGATGAGAAGACTGATGCCAACGGATGTGAAGGCCCCAACCACTCGGGAGACCACCGCGAGTAGATCAGATTCGCCCTCAATGAAGCAGGCGATTGTTGATGGACCACCAAGCGACTCTACCGCAGCAGCAACGCTCTTCCACAATCCCGCACTTGCAGCCAACAACAGGACGCTCGCAGAGATCAAGAAGAATGCGACGACCAGTTGCAAGCCTGATACCCCAACACGGGTAGAGAAGATTAGACGGGGCATCAACTCATTGGCTGTATATGGGGCGTTTTGATCCCATGGATTCGCCACAGTCGCTCCTGCATTTGCTACGGGCGTGGCACTCACCGTGATTGGAGACAGCACATCCTCAAGCAATCGCCTAGTAGCAATCATCAACCGACAAACGTCGTATCGACTGTCGATAGTGATTGAGTCCGGAACGATCCCCGCGATTCCATCACCCGAGTGCGAGACATCTATGCGAAACGGCTGTGATATAGCAGGATGATAAGTGTCAATCTCGATGACGAACTGGCTTCCAGAAGAGAGTTTGTACTCGACCTCTGGCCATCGGCTCTTAGGTAGTACGGGATTTTCCTTGACTCGTGCTTTGATGAATGGGAAGCGAGTGATGCGCCGGCGGTGTATCTCACGGATCGCAAAAAAAGGACAGACTCCCAGAGACGACTTGGCCAAAGCTGCAACGACTGACTGCCAAGACTCCCGTGAGTCAAGAGTATTTGTAACTAAAGCGGGCAAATCGCCCTGGTACTGCACGAAGTCACCCGCCCAATCTCCCGCGCTGAAGGCGCGAACCTGCCGAGTACCATTGATGTCACTCCACCCGAGTCCCACACTATCCTTGGGACGCGGTAGAGGAAACCGTTTGCCCTCACGCATGACAGTTGCGTTGAACGCAGCTACGCGACTGTCATCAAGCGATGGATAGTCGCCCAGTGACACATCGATTAGAAACGCAGATCCGGCCCGTTCCCAGCGGATAATCTTTGCCTCACGCACCGGAATGAAGCAAAACTTGTGCGACGGGTCGTCGGTTTCCGCGAAGACAATTAACGCCTTCCGTGTAGGAAGTTTCGATATCTTTTCTAGTCGAAGGGACTGCTGGACGTACCGCTTGTCGTACCGCAACCGCAAGACGTGTCCCTTGGGATAGGCGGCAGCAGCAAGCACATCGCGGATGTACTTTGCAGACGAATTGGAAGAAGTCAGGGTGATCATGATTTCATCAACACATCCGGAACATCTGCAAGTCTATCACGAACTACGAAACCGCTCAATACTCCATGTCGCTCATGCTCATATGACCACGTTTCACGAGGTATCCATATCGCTTGCATTCCAATGTGTAATGCCGGGTCAATATCTGAACGCCGACTATTGCCGATCATCCATGAGGACTTCGCACTCCAGTGCTTATCGTCCAGAATAGATCGCAGTGTGTCTGCGTCCTTCTTGGGAACGATAAATACCTCGTCAAACATACTTGCTAAGCCGCTCTCGCTGACTCGCTGCCGTTGAATGACCGGGTCGCCCTTAGTTAAGAGTGCGATTAGAAAGGTTCCCCGCAATCGACTCAGAACATCCGCAGCGTCTGGATACGGTCGAATCGGCTCAGTAAATACTCGTTCTCCGATTGCGACGCATGCTTTCTCAACGGATGAGTCGGGATTAACTTTCGCAATCGAGCAAAGACGGCGGTACGTCTCCGTCAGGGATCCGGGGAATCGCTTTGAGTCAAATCCCATGACTTCAACTCGCGATGTATCGATTTCATCTAGGAGGTCTGCCACGTCTTCGCGAACATATCCTACTTTCTCCATCAATAAGTAGAATTCTTCCTTTGCAGCGTCGTATAGAGCCATGGTTTCCCACAGCGTGTCGTCGCCGTCAAAGATGGCAACCGGAAGATTGCTGGAAGCCTCGTACCCACATGTCACCGCTGACGAAGTTGCCATATGTCCATTCTACGACGTGATCGATCTGGGAGCCTCAAGGGAACCCATCCCCGAGCCGGATGGGACCCACAGAAACAAACCCGGGAGGGGGAGGGGGTTCTCTGTCCCGAAAGATGAGTGCGCCATGAGACCGCCTCACGGCACCGATTCACGCTGATATCAAGCGACTTGCAAGCGGGAACATCCAGCCCGCTGCGAGGAGCCGCTGATGCTGAATGCCGAGATTGATCGAAGCCGCCGAATCGGGACTGAGTTTGAGTTCGCCCTTCCCCAGATCGGAACGGGCACCGGCGACGATGTCCGCCGGACGTTGGCTGAGGTCTTGACCGCCAACGGATTGCCCGCCATCGCTCGGGGGTACAGCCATCGTCCGCTGCCGGACGGCATCGACCTGGCCATCGAGTACGACGCTTCAGTCAGAGGCGAAAGCAGGTACTCGGGAATCCGCTGGCAGTCAGTTGAGTTGAAGACCCGGATCCTTGAAGGCATTGACGACTGGGAGCAGGTCGTTCCCAAGGCCCTCGCTATCTGCCGATACCTGGGAGGACGGGTCAACGCCTCGACCGGGCACCATGTCCACATCGCCATGCCCGAGGTCCGGCATCGGGTCGCTTCTTTCCGATCGCTCTACAACACACTGCATCGCTATGAAGACCTGATCTACGGCTTGGTTGCTCCGAGCCGTCGCACGGGTAACTACGCCAGCCCGATGCTCGATCGACCCGGACTGCTCAACGGCTGCGGGTCGCTCGCCTCGATTAGTCGGGCGATGTCGGGTCATCCAAGGACCAGCGGATTCAACGCCATTCATATGTTCGACCAGAGCCCTCGCTGGGAGAGTCGGTACCACGGCGGTACGCTCGATGCTGACAAGGCACGCCATTGGCTCCGCCTCATGCTCAGATTGACTGATCACGCCGCTCTGAGAATCTGCAAAGCCTCGAAGGCCCAACTCCCGAACGACCGGGAGAGCCTCGACAAGATGCTGGTCACGATCGGCCTGAAGGTTAACAGCCGGGTCTACGCCACGGTCTCTCCAGAACTTCGGGAGACGGGCCGCTACCTGCTCAATCGATGGAAGAAACTCAACGCCGATCAGCCGCTATCCCTGCCTCGTCATCAACGGCGGGCACAGCAGTCTGAACCGATCGCCATCCCATTCTGAACCACCCTCCCGAGCCCCCGATCAAGAGGCTTCAGAGCGAGGCTACACCCATCTTTCCGCTCGGGATGCGCACTTCACCACACGCTGAAAAACGCCAGCAACAACGTTTCGCCCGGCGTGAAACTACCGCATCGAAAAGACATCTCTGCACACCCCGCCCCTCCAGATCCTCCAACTCTTCCCGCGAGATTCGCCGAGCATTGTCAGGTTTTGGTCCAATTGGGGGCTGAATTGGCAGTTAATTCAGCTTTCTGGCGGCATGTACCTTGACCTGAGGCGAGATCCGCGCGTGTGTGGTGGCCAGACTCCTTCACCGATTTCTGGTCGGTCTCGATGGAGTCCGGAGGTAATGCCATGTTCGGATCAGTTCACGCCAGCGCGATCATTCCACCCACGCTCGACCATGTCGTCGGGCAGCCTCAGGTCACCGCCAAACTCAAGGTTGCTGTCGAGGCCGCATTCGCCGACCAGCAACCGCTGCCCCATGTCATGCTCACGGGTCCGGCGGGCGTCGGCAAGACCATGATCGCTCAGGTCGTCGCCCGAGAGATGGCGACGGACTTCCGAGAAGTCCTCGGTCAGTCGCTGGTCAATGTCGCTGCTTTGAATGGCTTTCTCCTCGGAGCGTCGGAACCCCGCTCGATTGTGTTCATCGACGAAGCGCATGAGATCCCGGCGAGCGTCCAAACGGGTCTGCTCAAGGCGATCGATGAACGCGCGGTCTTCCTCTGTTCGGACACCGACAACAAGGTCTCCCGGCTAGCCATCGAACCATTTACGTTGGTGCTGGCGACGACTGATCCCCAAGGCCTGCTCCCGCCTCTTCGGGATCGCATGCGCCTCATCTGCCAGCTTCGGAGGTACGAGGCACCTGATCTGGTCTCGATTCTCCGCCAGAAGGTCACTCAACTTCAGTGGCATGTTGAGGATGCCGTCCTCAATGAGATCAGCGAGCGGAGTTTCGGAACGCCTCGGCTCGCTCTGAGGCTACTCGAAGCCGTTCGTCGTTCCGCTCGGGCTGTTGGCGCAACGGTCATCGATGAGTCCCATGCAGTCGCCGCATTCGAGCTTGAAGAACTCGACGAGGCCGGACTCGGACCCGATGAGCGGATGTACCTGAGCATCCTTGCTGAAGCAACCCGTCCGCTCCGGCTCGGGGTGATCGCCTCACGCATGGGTCAGCCGCCTGAAGCTGTCTCGCGCGTCGTTGAAAGCAACCTGATCTGGCTCGGGCTGATCGAACGCGCTGATCGAGGTCGCTCGCTCACCGCCGCAGGTCTTTCCCACGTCAACTCCGCCTGATCCCTCTTTCGCGCGAGAAAGGATAACGCCATGTCCGTTCGACGAAACAATCCAACTGATGCTTCGACTGGGGTACGCCTCAAGGCCGCAGTCTCTGTCTCCGAGATGGCTCGTTCGCTCCGGCTCAGTCGGGCACGCTTCTACGAACTCATCGAAGCAGGGGTCATGCCGCCGCCGGTGTACCTGATCCGAACGAAGCGTCCGTACTACCCGGCAGAGCTTCAGGCTGTCTGCCTTCGGGTACGAGACTTGGGCGAAGGCGTCAACGGCGAGCCCGTCGTCTTCTACGCCGCCAGGTCTTCTACGACTGCTGCCAAGACGACCCGGAAGAACGGAAGCGGGTCGAAGGCGTCGAAGGCGTCGAAGAGTGACCCGAAGTTGGAGTCGCTGCTGAACGGTCTCAAGCAACTCGGGATGAGCGACCCAGATCCAACCGCTGTCGAGGCGATCGTCGCCGAGTTGTACCCGTCCGGCATCGGCACCGACGAATCCGGAGAAGCTCTGACGGCTGTCTTCAGGCAACTAAGCCGTCGGAACTGAAGCGAGAACGTCGGGCGAGAAGTCTGATTCCCGGTCGGGTCTCGGGTTCATCTTGTCCAATCAGTGTCTGAAAGGAGTCGGCAAGCCATGCAGAACTCGGGTGATAATGCTTTCCAGCGATCTCTGGTTGAAGTCATGGAGCCGATCCTCGCGAGGTTCTTTGACGACACCGACTACGCCGAGTCGAGCCGACGTGCGATCCGCTCCGACCTGCTCAGGTTCGGTCGCTGGTACATCAAGGCGAACCAGGAGCCCTTCGCATGGGAGCGTGTTGTCACGCGCGATGTCGCCGACTTCCGGGAGCATCTGGTTCGGGTAGAAGGTCGAGCCGTGGCCACAGTCAACCGGTGCCTGGTCATGGTCCGCCGGGTGTTCGACTGGCTTGTCTCGACGGGAGAGCTTTCCTCCTCACCCGCGAAAGGCATCAAGGAACTCAGGCGGCAGCCTCTAGCTCCCAAGGGCTTGAACAGACCCGAAGTACGGAAGTTGCTGAGGGAGGCGGAGGCGAGGCAGGATCTACGTGCGTCAGCGATCTTTCACGTTCTAAGCTACTGCGGATTGAGAGTATCGGAACTGGCCGGCCTGACTCTTGGAGACCTGGAACTCGGCGAGCGATCGGGTTGGATCCGAGTCCTCGGCAAGGGCAACAAACAGCGGATGGTTCCGGTTCCACTCCCTGCCCGCAAAGCTCTAGTTATCTACCTCGATCGCCGCCCGCCGTTCGATACCGACCGGGTCTTCGTCGGCGAGCGGGGTCCGCTGACTGACAGGGGCATCAGGAGCATCTGTCGCCGGTATGCAGCGATCACGGGTATCCACGTCCATCCGCATGCGTTGCGTCACAGCTTCGCTAAGACCTTTCTCGCGGAATCAGGGAATGATCTCGTTGCGCTTGCCACCATCCTCGGGCACGAATCGCTTGAGACGACCCGGCGGTATGTACAGCGATCTGCAGACGAACTTGCCTGCGCTGTAGATCGTGTGGCGTTCTAGCGCCCAAAGTCGCCATTGATGGCCGTCGCGATGAGTGATCGACTGAATCCATCCTATGGAGAAATCTGCTGCCGCCCGACAAGGCGACAGCAGTGCGGTGACTGACCACTATCACCGCTATGACGTTGGAAGAAGAATCAACTTGCGATGCTCTTCAGAGACTTTGACCTCGTATGGGCGGTCATTGACGAACGCCTGAACGTCGTCGGTTGTCGGATGAACCATGAGATCCCCCAGGTCCGTTGCCATGGTTTCACCCTCCATGAGTTGAACATCTTCGCATGCCCGAGCCAACGCCATGAACGGGCTTCCGGCCTCAATCTCAGCTTGATATGAGAAGCCACACCCAATCAGCATTACCAAATACTTTTCCACAACAACATCCTCGTACTGCCAGCAAATGCTCGGCAACTCTTCGATCTGGCGGGAGCAGTCGCTACGTCGCGATGCCGGAGATGGGTGGTGAGCAGTCTTCCTGCTGTAGAGAGGTCATTTTACAGAACCCTGATTACACTTTCAGCCATGACGTTCTTCATGTCGAGGCCGCATCGGGATGCCGAGGGCCGAGCCGATACACTCGACAGCGCCCTTGACCATTGGTCGGGTAGATTGGACGACTGACGACCTTCAACAGCCCATTGCGGCGGAACCATCGCATTGCAGCCTTGTACCTTGCGCCGTCAAGGCTTTCGTTGAAGATGGTCCGCAGTCCTTGGTCGATCTGCTTGTACCCGATCGTCCCCGTGCCTCGATTCCATCTGAGACTGTTGCTGATGAGTGCATACATGCGGCAAAGCGTCAGCATGCTGAGTCGCTTGGGTGGTGTCTTCTCCAGCCTGCTTCTCCGGCGCTTGTCGCGCATCTGCTGGTCAGCATCAAGACAGGCGCGTCGTCCGTTGGATCTGATCACATCCATGATCACGCTCTTGGCATCCTGCGCCTGAGCGTGAAGGCTGCGGCCCTTTGCCTTTTGCGGATTCCAGGTGCGTTCACTGAACTCCCATGCCTGACCGAAGCATCGTTGGTCAGAGTTCCCGAAGTTGAGCCGCTTCTTGACATACTTGTTCCAGAGTTGCTCCTTGGTCCAGAGCGGATGACTCGGTCGCTCCGTGCAGATGAATCGTCGGGCACGCTCAAAGGTGTCCTCTGACGCATCTGTCTGAACAAACTGCTCTTCCGGTTTCCGTGGAAGTAACAACATACTGTTATGCCCCTCCCCTCCGCCTCCCTCTCTGTCGTTTTCAAGCAGAGGCTTGATGTCATTGCTTCGGAGCGAGAGGAGGGCATCGGCATCAGCCTTTGTTCTCGGAAGCGGCAGCTTTCCGAGAACACCAGGAGAGACGAGGACTCCGCTCTTCTTGAAGACAGGAGGAGATGCCTTTATGGCATCGAATTCTGAGCGAAAGCCCCAGGATGATGTCTGATCTTTCCAGAGATGAGAAAGTTGATTGAGAGAGTCACGGATGCGCTCATTTGAGCTATACCGAGGGAACTGAAACCAGCAGTAGCAGTGACAGCCTCGCCCGTTGGTTGAGGGTTCTAGATAAGCAGACAACCCGCATGAGGAGACGAGACGGTGTCCAAACGCCATGGCATCTGATTGCATCTCATCTGGTTCAGTGTCATGAAGGTCGATGTCGAGCATGACGAGGATCTCTACCGATCCGTCGTCTTGCCTCCGTGGTCGAGACTGGAAAAACAGCAGGTCGGTTTTGTCACCGGTATCGAGGTGACTGATATGGCGGTCAAACAGGTACCATCGGAGAAGGTCGAGAAAATGCGGGTACTTGGAGACAGATGCTCCGGCCTTGCGTTTTTTCATCCACTCCTTGTTGAAGTTGATATCGTCCGTTCTGTTGGCGTGAATCGGGCGGATGGATCCGGTCTCCTCGTCTTCCAGCATCAATCCCCAGCACTGCCGGTAAGTGACCGACCTGTAGAACTTGCGGAGCTTCCCGTACGTCTCTTTCCCGTACCGCGAAATCGCAGCCATCTTCTCTCGGGCACGTTTCTGCTTCTCGGCCTCGCGCTCCTCTGCTGACTTTGGCATCGGTATATCTCCATAAGACAAGCGGCAACCCGGTTGGAGTTCGGAATCGCTCCGGGTCACCGCTCGTCGCAAATTGGGCTTGGGATCCGAACTCCGAAGCTATCTCTTCTGGATCGACGGCCCATTCGCAAAGGACCATCCATTCACGGAATCGAGTTAGGAACTCAATGCCTCGACGCGCTCCGGGCCGTTAGGCGTAGCGTGGTCTTCGCTATCCGAAACATCCTGGCTTGACGAACCCGGAGAAGTTCCGTCGGAGATCAAGCGACCAAGCGCCTTCCGAATCTCGGTCGAAGGAATGCGATCTGCCTTCGCTTCCAGCCGCCAGGTATCAAGTTCCTCTTCCGCCGCCGCAAAGCCGGTACGTTTCGCCTCGAAGTAGTCGGTCAAACGGCAAAGTCCGAAGTTGTAGTTGTCCGGGTTGAGTTCGATGTAGCGCCAATCGACGCCCAACTGATCCGCTGCGATGCAGCAGCTAGCAGAGCAGCCGCACAGGTCCGCCATCATGTCGCCGGGCAGGCAGTGCTTGCTGAGGACCATGAGCAACTGGGCCTCGTTCTTCTGGAAGAGATGAACCTCTCCGGGGCGGTATTCCGGGCGTGCCCGAGACGAAGAATGCTGCTTCGTGGCGTTGGCGCGGATCAGTCCGTTGGGGTGATAGCGCCAAAGGCGACGCTGGTTGAGGATCTGCCATTCGGCTGCATATGCCCGAAGTTGCCGCTCAGAGATGACCGACGTGTGCGGGCCGAGCAGGTTGCCATGCCCATCGGTGTCCGTCAGAACCCGGGTATCGCATCGAATCAGGCTATCGCTCTTCCGCTTGATGACCAGAAGCGACTCTGAGGAACGCCCGTACGGATGGGCGGGGTTGGCGAGCTTCGAGTGCCCCGTATCGATCTGAACCAGGAAACGGATCTCCATGTCTGCATCGTCAACCGCTTGGATGATCTCGGGTAGGACGTACTGTCCGCCCGCCTGCATCAGGAGCAGTACGCCTCCGCCCCTCGGATCATCTCCCGACCCATCACCTTCTGCGAGCAGATATCCCGACTTCTTGATAATGCCAATGGTCAGATCGAGAGCCTCTTGACGCTCCGCATTCGCGCAATCGACTCGCAACCCGCTGACCTGCGAGTGATCGACAGGTAGCTTGTCGTACGTCGTGTATGGGTACGGAACATCGGCGTACAGAGCGCGATACGCCTTCGGGTTGACGATTGCCTCCTGGTCCATCCACTCAAGACAGCTTTGGTGGAACACCCGCCCCTCGAAGGAATGCGTGCCCGAGACTTCAGCGGCCCGTTCCGCATTCTCCTCAGATGCGGCCTTGAGTTCCTCGTCAGACCACTTCCGCCGCACCTGTCGGGGAGTCTTGTCGGCTGAGTCCTCAACGAAGTCCCTCAGGCTCCGACGATCACGAACGCGCGGAGAAAGCATCTTGTATGAAGTCTCCACCTTCTTCGCCTTGTGGACGCCGCCGAGTTTCTCTCGGTAGTCGGGCATCTCTTCCTTGACCGCCTCGGCAACCCGTCCGGCTGAGATCCACTCCGAGACAGTCGCCTTCGCCTTGCCGAGTCGCCGGACAAGGGTCGCCTGCTTGACGCCGTGAACATGGACCAACTGGTAGCAGATCTCGGCAATCTCCCAAGCGGTATCCGCCTGGGAAGTCAGGTTCCGAAGCTGCTCGATCAGAGCTTCAGCCTCTTCGGAGAGTTGCTGGTCGTTGGATTCGGGTGCCCGAACCTCCTCTGCATCCGACTCGCTGAGTTCGGGTGCCCGAACGCTTTGGGCATCCGCATCATCGAGTTCGGGTACCCGAACTCCGCTCTCAGTCGCCGACGCCGCAACTTCGGCGGAGTCTGCTCGGAGCCCCGAGAGCCCACGGGCAAGCGGACGCGCAGCAGCGTCGGCTCTCTCAGTGCCATCGGGCACGTTGGGGGCGACGGGGGGTGTCTTGGACATGCCTTTGCCCGGCTTGGGTCCGACGCTGGAGGGATCCTGATTCTCAAAGACTTGTTGAACGGCGATAAACGATTGATTTTGCTGTGTCATGGCCACCAGCAAGTTGGTACACTTATCGGTGGATGACACAGCGTAATGTCCAAAACAACTGTCCTGGCGAGAACGAGTTTCGGATTGGTGGCTGCAGCGAACCACTGGAGCGAGCGGAAGGAATGCTCCGGCGTGTAGTCATGCGCGCGATCGAGCAGCGAGATTTGACCATCAAGTCACTCGTGGCGATCACCGAGGCGGCAGGAAGTTCTACCGCCAGCACTGACATCGAAGCTTTGCGTCATTGGCTCGCCGGGAGACGGAACATCCGGTCGGATCGGCTTGAGCGCGCCCTCTGGGCGTTGGGAGTCTCAGAGGAGAATCTGACGGATGTACTGCGCTGGCAAGAGAACACTATCTATTACATCTGGGTGCGTGGTGAGGGGCCTCTTGAGCGGCGACTTGTACAAGCGACCGAAACAAAAGGACCGATCGAGTTGGCGGAGTCTCTTCACGGCGTACTGGAAGATTCAATCCACGACTATGGCCCATACGACTATCGAAGATTCTACGAAGATGTTCATTCAGGCAGGGTGTACTTCCGACACTATCCTGGGCATGGAGTATGGATTGTATCACGCCCTAATGATCCCCAGACCGATTAAAGCCCGAGTCGCTGCTTCATCCGATCGATCACCTTGAACAAGGACTCAATGTCCTGCCGCGTGTAATGCTTGCTGATGCCGTGATCTCGATCACGAAGCATCTGCTTGACGAGGTGGTCATAACCCTCGGTGATATCTTCAAGCATCCGGCTAGCAGTTGAGCGAATACTCTGCGCGGTACGAAGTTCTCCGTACGGCAAATCGGCATTACCCGGGATCGTCGCATCGATGTACTGGGTCAGCCGAATCGAGAGATACTTGAATCGCGCGAATGGATAGCTGTCGTGCGATCGCTCAAGCCAAGGGCGGATGGTCAGAGTTATAGTCTCCCTAAGGCGATGGCATTCGGGAACGCCGCTAAAGCGTTTGGTCTTGGTCCGGACTCGAATGATTTCACGCTTGGCAGTCTCAATTTCTGCCGCGCGAAGAGAAAGAATGTCCGACTCTCGATACACACAATTCATGCCTAGAACGAACCCGAATCGGAGTTCCAAGTAGTCGGTTGAGAACCAGAGCAAGCGAAGTTCATCGTCGCTGATGTTTGTCCGACGAGTCCCAGAACGACGCCGACGAAGTGCCAATGAAGACGGGCACCAATGACTCAATCTCCGAGTTGGCCTTCTGTACATCCGCCTAGAAGAATCTCGACTTCCCGCCGTGTACTCCAGTTTCATGTCAACCGCCCTTGTCGAAGGGGAAGGAGGTATGAAGCAAAAGGACACGACGGATGCATGAAGGAAGAAATGAGAGAATGGCTCTCAGGGCTCAGGAGGCCGCCGAACTCTGCGGCGTCTCCGCCAAGACGATCTACAGACTGATCGAGGCCGGAGAACTCCCGATCGTCGAGATCAAGGCTGCAGGAGCAAGAGCAATCAGAAGGATCCTCCCCGAGGATCTGAACGACTGGCTTAGGGGGCACCGACGAAAAGTTCGCGGGCAAGATGGAATGGATCAAACAACCACCGTCAAGCCTCGATTCCTCCGACGGCCCGGCAGACTTGACAGCGAAGGCCCTTTGCGCTCCAGTGGCGACCGATCGAAAGGAGATCGGCAACCATGAAGAAGCGAGTCCTCACCAAGAGCAGCGACGGACGCTGGCGTAAGCAGATCAACGGCAAGATGAAATACTTCGGCAAAGTGATCCCCAAGGCCGAGGCCAGATCCTACCGAGATGCGGAGAAGCGGTACTTCCAGTTCCTCGACGACCGTGAACGAAACAACGGAGTCGAGACATCCATTCTGAATCTGACTATCGTGGAGTTCGCAGAGAAGTACCTAGAGTCCGAGTATGCCCGATACGCCCGAGGCGAGATCACGGCGGTCTGGTTCGAGGCCGTCCGATGCCACATCTCCGACTTCGCCGAGCGTGCCAACGAGAATAAGCCGTTGCGGTACCTTAGCGAACTCGACCTGGAGAAGTACCGCAACGAGGTCTTGCTGCTGCCCAAATCAGATAAGACTGGCAGGAAAATCAGCACGCATACCGCTCGGGCTCGTCTCTCAACAGTAAAGCAGATGGTGAAATGGGGATTTCAGATGAAACTGATCGAGACGCTACCAAGAAACCTCGACGGTTACTCCAAAGTCCGACATCCGGCGGCAGGAGTAAAAACTTATTTGCGGGAAGAAATCGAGCTTCTCTATACGAATGCCAACAACCGCACGAAATGCTGGATTCTGCTCGCTCTAAACTGCGGCTACGGCCAGAAGGACATCGCCGACCTGCGAGTGAAGGAGGTAGACCTAGCCCACGGTCGAATCCGTCGCAAGCGGAGCAAAACGGGCGTAGAAACCAACCACAAACTCTGGCCTAAGACCGTCGAACTCTTGAGGGAGACGGGTCGCTTCGAAGCGGGTCTGAATGAGCGGGTCTTTCTGTCGAGATTTGGTAAACCGCTTGTTCAAGAAGAATACCGCAATGACAAACTGAAGCGTTCAGATGGGATCCGCACAATGTTCGAAAAGCTCAGGAAGAAGGCTGGTCTCGAATCTGGGAAAGGCTTCTACACATTGCGTAAAACCGCTGCGACTGAGATTGAGCGCATCGATCCAATCGTGACAGAGATCTTTCTGGGACATGTTGAACGTGGTATGAAACGTCATTATGCAGAGCGAAACTGGGACCGATTGGATGCGGCGGTTATGGAACTAGGACTATTTCTGGATTCCAACTGGTAGACGCTTCCTATTTCTCCCTTTCCAGCTAGTCCATACTGCCACAAAAGTAGCCGTAACTAGATCCTGCTACAGGCTATCTACAAACTCCCAATGCCTGACAGGTATCATTCCTCTAAGCGAGAACACTCGCATCACGACTGAGATCGATCAAGTTCTCGACACCCACGGCGGTTGACCAGATGCGCTTGCGACAGTTTCATTGAACTGAGCCAGAGGGAGACTACTGGGATGCCATTCACAGATTTGCCGAACTTCGCAGAAATCAAAGAGACGTTCCCAGAAAATAAGCCTGATATACTCCTTGGAAATGGATTCAGCCGCTCACTCGATAACTGCTTCGCATACGAAGATCTCCTTACAGCCGCCAATTTTGGCGAGAGAGACCAGCAGTACAGAACTCTGTTTGAGCGACTGAACACTTCAGACTTCGAGCATGTCGTCAAAGGCATCCAGGAGGCAAAGCTAATCTCCCAGTCGATCATTCAAGGAGTCGATACCGAGGCATTTGACTCAGCAGCGACGACGATTTCCGATGGTCTTCGAGATGCTCTAGTCAACAATCATATCCCACGGTGCGATGATGTTGATGCTGCCAAACTCACGGCTTGCAAGCATTGGTTTGATCTATTCAACCATGTTTTCACGACAAACTTTGACCTACTGCTGTACTGGGTCAGCGCAAAGACATCTCTCAACCTCGGGTACAACAACCAACTCAAAGATGGATTTGGAACAGATGAGCATCAAGCTGGATTGATAACGCATCCGTCTACAAATACCGGTCGCCAAAACTTGTTCTACATGCATGGAGCGATGCATCTGTTCAAGAAGAAAGCCGCGACTGAAAAACTCCACTACAACAATGGCGGGGCAATCAGAGATCAGATTGATGATCGGATCAATGAATCAAGATTTCCGCTCATCGTTATTGGTGGAAGTTCTGCTCAGAAGATGTCTGCTATCGGCTCAAGCCCATATCTGAGCCATTGCTACCGCAAATTTTGCAAAGCTGCAACGCATCTGGTGACATTCGGAATTCAGTTCTCCGACCCCGATAGGCACATACTCGATCGTATCAGACAAAGCAGAACACTGACTCGTGTCTTCATTGGAGTGTTCCAAGAAAGCGATCTCCCTGAAGCCTCAAGAGTAAAAGCGCACCTTGAAGCATCTAGAGACCCACTACCCGAGCTACAGATCCAACTCTATAACTCCTCGACCGTTACCCCGTGGGAGTACGTCAACCAAGATCCGAACCAGTGAATCAACCAAGTTCATAAAGCGGGTCAACGAGCGGGTCAGCCCCCCGATCAAGGCCCCGCCACCCATTCCGGGAGACAACGAAAAACGCCCCTGGCGATCTGCCAGGGGCGTTTTTTTCAAGTGGAGACGAAGAGATTCGAACTCTCGACCTCTTGCATGCCATGCAAGCGCTCTACCAACTGAGCTACGTCCCCCTAAGGGGCCCCGGACGAACCGGGACGGGAATGGTAGTGCCCCCACGCCTCGGGTCAAGATTGCGCGGGAAGATCCCCTAAAGCACCGTTTTTCGCGTTTGAGCCCATCCGCGTTGGATCACCCCCACCCCCGTATCCGAATAACCACTCGGGACGAAGGAAGACTGACCCATGCAAGCGGTAACCAACGAACTCAACTGGTGGATCGAGCTCAACGGCTCAACCCATGTTGCGCCCAACGAGCGTCTGGTTCCCAATCGCCCGACCCTCGCGATCGGCAAGGTCTACCTCGACTCCAAGTCCGGCGTCATCTCCATGATCAACAACGCCCCCGCGCGACCCGAGCTCGTCTCGCGCCAGCTCCTCGATGTCCTCCACAACCGATTCCCCGGAACCCGCTGGTGGATCAAAGACCCGACCCCCGCGCCCCAGCCCAAAACCGGCGCCGCGTCCTGAATCCATCTTGACTTAACGGATCAACCGCGATCGAGCGCGAGCTTGATCGCAGCCTTCCGCACGAGCACGCCGCCCGCGACCTGGTCGCGGATCACGCTCCGGTGCCCGTCCGCAACAGCGCCCGCGATCTCCACCCCGCGATTCATCGGCCCGGGGTGCATGACGATCGCGCCGCCCTTCATCCGATTCGCACGCTCGAGCGTCATCCCGTAGCACGCGTGGTATAAGCGCTGCGACGCGAGACGCGCGCCGCCGCCACGCTCGAACTGGATCCGAAGCATCATCATCACATCCGCGTCCGCAACCAGCGCGTCCAGATCGTGCGAAACATCGCACCCAAGCGCACCCAACCCGTTCGGGCACATCATCGCAGGGCCGCAAAGTGAGACCCGCGCACCCAAGGCCGTGAGCAGCCCGACATTCGATCGCGCGACACGCGACGAGACCACATCGCCGACGATCACGACATGCAGCCCCGAGTAATCCCATCCGTCCGTACGCCCGTGCGCCCGCCCGATGTTCAGCGCGTCCGTGAGTGCCTGGGTGGGATGCTGATGCATCCCGTCGCCCGCGTTAATGACAGGGATCTCGACATGGTTGCTGATCAGTTCGCACGCGCCGCTCTGCCCGGCGCGAACAACCAACGCATCGACACCCATCGACTCGATCGTCCACGCCGTATCGATCAGGGTCTCGCCCTTGGACACGGATGACCCCTTGGCGCTCAGGTCCACGACATTCGCCCCGAGCTTCTGAGCCGCGATCGTGAAGCTCACACGCGTGCGCGTCGAGTCCTCGAAGAACAGGTTTGCGATGGTACGACCCGCGAGTTCATTGCCCTTGAACGCGTCCTCGTGCGCGAGCGTCAACAACGCGCGTGCCTCCGACGCGTTTGCGCCGTGCATGCCCAGCAGGTGATGCCCGTTCCACATCGGCTCGACTCCGGATTAATCGTCCACGGGGACTTCGCGATAGGGCTCGTTGCCCGAAGCGGGCGCATCGATCTGCTCGGGGACCGATTCCTCGATCGTCTCTTGTTCGACGACGGGCTCGCGCTCGGACATGTCCTCGACAACACCGGGCTCGTCGTTGCGCTCCTCTTCGCCCATCATCTCAAGCTCATCCTTGGAGATGGGGACATAGAGCGGAGGCACCGCGATCGTCCCGGGCGCCCAGTGCTGAACGCGATTAATGTTCCAGGTCCGCACGCCCCCGTTGATCCAGACCGTCGCGTTCCCCACGAACCCGGTCCCATCAAAGCTCCGTGCTGGGTACAGGACATCGACCTTCGCGTCCGAGACCCGGATCCAGATCCGCCCGATGTGGTATGTCGGGATCGACGCGTCCATCCCCTCGAACGGGATCACCACACCCTCGGGCAGGTTCGAAACAATCTCCTGCGCCGACTCGAGGGTCGTGCCCGCGGGGAGGTTCACGCTGTAGCGCCCCTGCGCATCACGCATGGGGTAGCGTTCGATGATCTCCGCGAGTGCCGCAGCAGTCACCTTTTTCGCCTGATAGTGATTGGCGCTCTTGAACGCGGGGGCGCTCTCGGGCTCGGGGACATTGGTGTAGCTCACGCACCCGCCAAGCGTCAACGACGCGATCGCGAGACCCGCGATGATCCGGGTTGCTGCCCCAAAGGTCCGAGAATGATTTGATCTGATCCGTGCCATGCGCTGCTCCGCTGCGTCCGTTGGGCGTGTTCCCCGAACATCATAGTGCCCCCCCGCGCCCCCGTCCGCGCGAATCCTGCGCCGCGACCATAGGATCACCCGATGCCCCACAAACCCCCGATGACATCCCGACAGACCCCGCCGCCCGCATCGGCACCCCCTCCGAGCGGCAAGAGGTACATCCTCGGGATCACGGGCGCCTCGGGTGCCGTCTACGCGACCCGCCTCATCGATCAACTCCTCACCAAGGGGCACGAGCTCCACCTCGTCGTTTCAGACTACGGCAAGCGCCTCCTCGCCGACGAGATGGGCATCACCAAGCTCGCCCTCGAAACCCTCGCGCCGCACCTGCACGCCGACCAACACGCATCCACCTACGCTTCACGCCTGATCCTCCACCCCCACAAGGATGTCGGTGCGAGCATCGCCTCGGGTTCCTTCCTCCACGAAGGCATGGCCGTCCTCCCCTGCTCCTCCACCTCGCTCGGTTCGATCGCGACAGGGTCAGGATCGAACCTGCTCGCCCGCGCCGCAGCCGTCACGCTCAAGGAGCGCCGCCCGCTCATCGTCTGTCATCGCGAGTCGCCCCTGAACCTCATCGACATCGAGAACATGCGCACCCTGACCCTCGCGGGCGCGATCATCGCGCCATGCAACCCGGGTCTGTACCTGCTCCCGCAATCGATCGATGACATCGTGGACTTCACCGTCGGCAAGGTCCTCGACCTGCTACACATCGAGCACGATCTCAAAACCCGCTGGGGAGAGCATTGACTAGGTCAACTCTGTAGGTGCCATGGTGATCGTCAACGCGATCCGCTCACGACCTTCAGCACATCCCGCGCGCTCAGCCTTCTCTGCCTCCTTGAAGATCTGATTCATGCGTGCTTCAAGGGCACGGAGCTCTGACACATCGCTGGGCGCAAGCGCCGCAACAGCACGAATCGATCTCGGCCGAAAGACCTCATCACAATCAACCGAACAAGCACGGGCGTACTCTCGCTCCGATTTGCGTAAGAGACCACGCACACCACGCGCCACTTCTTCACGATACGCTTTCGTTCGGTTCCCCTGCTTGAGAACCACACTGGTGTATCGCAGCCCAAAGAGACGCTCCGGGCGAGCCCCGGTTTCTCGACTCCCTCGATCTTCAACCAGGCCGAGTTTCTTGAGCTTCCCGAGGTGGTAATGAATCGTCTCGGCGCTCATCTGTACCCGATCACACAAATCACGGGCAGAGATCCCCTGGTGCTCTCCAAGCATACTTTCAAAAACGCTTCGCGTTTCGACCGAGTTGAAGATCCGGAGCTGTGCGACGGTTTTGATCTCAAACGATTCACTCATCCAAAGAGAGTATTCTCTAATTATCAATATTCAACTACTATTTTGACAATTAGTCCAACTAACACCCACACCAAAGAACCAAAGCGCTTACTCAACCGGCAGGTAGCTCAGTTTCTCACAGATCTTGTCGCCTCGCATGCGGAAGAAGTCCGCACCCTTGAGCTCGCCCTTGCCCCCATCGGGCAGGTCCCACTCGATCGCCCACTGCACCGCGCACCGATCCCCGTTGGCGACGATGTCCGTCACCTCAAGCTTGTAGTTCGGGAAGTGCTCAGGCAACGACGCGAACGCGGCGTGCACCGCCTCGCGTCCTTCGAACCGGCCGATGCTCTTACCCTCGGCTGCAACATGCTCAAACACCGCGTCGTCCGTCATGTCCTGCATGACGATGTCCGCGTCATAGGTATTGAAGTTGTTCTCGAAACGGGTCACAACCTCAATGGTGGTGTTGGTATCACTCATCACTCGTCCCTCTCACTGTTTGTGGTTTACGCCTTCGCGTACTGCTTTCGGCGTGGGTCTTCCTTGTTGAGCTCGACGCTCACCCCGCCCGCGAGGCGCACGGAGTCCTCGCCGAGCGTTTCGTTGAGCTGCTTGACGAGCTCGGGGCGGAGGGTCACCTTCCCGACGCCCTTGGCCTCGACGAGCACCCATGAGTCCGGGGTTTCGACGATGACCTCGACCGGGCGGGGCGACTTGCCCAACGAAAGATCCCCCGCGTCGATCGGCGCTTGCAGGATCGACTTGGCAGCATCCAGCCGACTCGATGCCGTCCCATTGAGCTTGCTCGGGCGCACCATCACCTGCACCGTGCCCTGCTCGAGCGGGTGCCCGTCGATCGGGACCAACCGATCGACGATGATCTGCGCGTCGCCGCGTGAGTGATCTAAACGCCCCATGAAGAACTTGGGCATGTCATCTTCCATCAGGTGCCCGAACTGCTGGAACACATTGGCGAACATCACCGCGTCCGCGGTGCCCGTCGAGTCCTCGACCGTGAGGATCCCCATCTTCTGCCCGGCGCTGCGCCCGTTGCGCACGACGATCGTTCGGCAGCTCTGCACCATCGCCGCGACGATGACCCGCTTGTCCTGCGCCAGGTTTTTGAGATCCCCCACCCGATTGTGCGTGAACGCACGAACCCAATGGTTCCACTCCTCCATCGGGTGACTCGACACATAAAACCCGAGCGTTTCCTTCTCCTGCTTGAGCGTTTCCGCTTCCGCCCAGGGCTCGACATTCGCCAGCACCACCTCGGGCTGCGCCGATTTCGTCGGCGAATCGCCCCCGAACCCGAACAGCGCCCCCTGACCCGCAGCCCGATCCGCCGCGACGCTCTGCCCGGCGCTGACCGCCTGCTCGATTGTCGCGACCATCGCGGCCCGCTTGTCACGCCCGTGGATGTTGTCGAACGCGCCCGCCTTCACCAGCGCCTCGATCGTCGCCTTGTTCACCGCGTTACTCGGGACACGCTCGCAGAAATCGAACATGCTCGCAAAGGTCTTCCGCTTGGGATTCTTCGCGTCGGCGCCGATGTCGCGCTCGTTCACGATCGCCTCGATCGCCTTCGCGCCCGCGCCCTTGATCGCCTTGAGCCCGAACATGATCTGCCCCGTCTCCGGGCGATGCTCCTCCCCCTCCTCGTAGACGACACCAAAGTCCGGGAAGGACTTGTTCACATCCGGCGCGAGCACCTGCACGCCCGAGCGCAGTTCCTCACCCTTCTTTGGGTCGATGAACTTGAGGCGTTTGCAATCCTCGAGGTACGGGATCCAGTCCGACACCTTCTGCGCCTGCGACTCAAAGCTCAGGAAGGCCGCCATGTACTGGCTCGGGAAGTAGGTCTTGAGGTACGCCGTCTGATACGCGACGATCGCGTACCCCGTCGAGTGCGATTTGTTGAAACCGTACCCCGCGAACTTGAGGATCAGCTCGAACAACTCTTCCGCCTTCTTCGCGTCGAGCCCCTGCTTCACCGCGCCCTCAACAAACTTGGGGCGCTCCGCGTTGATGATCTTCTCTTTCTTCTTGGAGATCGCCTTGATCAACGAGTACGCGCTGCGCAGCGGGATCCCGCCCAGCTCATGCACGATCTGCATGACCTGTTCCTGATAGACCATAACGCCGTAGGTCTCAGCGGTGAACTTATCGACGATCGGGTGCACCTCGGGCACGGCTTCCTGCCCGTGCTTGCGCCGGTTGTAATCCGGGATCAGGTCCATCGGGCCGGGTCGGAACAACGCGTTCGCTGCGATCAGGTCTTCCAACCGGTCGGGCTTCATCTCCGTGAGCAACCGACGCATCCCGCCCGATTCGAACTGGAACACGCCCGTCGTGTCGCCGCGCTGGAACATGCCAAACACATTCTGATCGGTGAACTTCAAGCGCTCAAGATCGAGCGGGTGATCTGCGCCCTTCTTCTTCGTTTTCCCGACCGCTTCCCAGATCTGCTCTTCCGTGAAGCACGCGCGGATGATCGACTTGGCCCGCTCGATGACACTCAGGGTCCGAAGCCCCAGGAAGTCCATCTTGAGCAAGCCCATCATCTCACAGGTCGGCCCGTCCCACTGCGTGATGATTTCGTTCTCGCCGCCGCCCGATGCCTTGTACAAGGGCACCACCTCGTGCAGCGGGCGCGTCGCCACGATCACACCCGCCGCGTGCACCGACGAGTGCCGGGCCTGCCCCTCAAAGGTCCGACCCGTATCGATCACACGCTTGACGAGGTTGTCGCGCTCGTACCAGTCCTTGAGATCGGGCTCCTGCTCGAGCGCCTTGTCGAGCGTCATCTTGAGCTCTTCAGGCACAAGCTTGGCGAGCTTGTCCGCGTCCGCCAGTGGCATCTCCAGCACCCGCGCCACATCGCGGATCGCTGCGCGCGCCTTGAGCGTCCCGAAGGTGATGATCTGCGCCACATGCCCGTACTTCTCGCGGACATAGTTGATCACATCCCCGCGCCCGTCCTGGCACAGGTCAATATCAATATCGGGGTACTCCGTTCGGTCCGGGTCCGTGAATCGCTCGAACAGCAACCCGTAATGCACCGGGCACGCGTTCGACAATCCCAGCACAAACCCCGTCATCGTCCCCACGCCCGAACCACGCGCCAGCGACGGGATCCCGCGCTGACGGCCCCAGTTCACAAAGTCCCACACGATCAGGAAGTACGCCGAGATCAGCTTGTCCGCGAGGATCTTGAGCTCGCGATTCAATCGCGCCCACTTGTCGAACGCGTCCGGATCGTCCGCCTTCTTTCGCGCCTTCTCGGTCTTCTCGACGCCCTCGATGTGCTCGTGACGATGATCCATGATCTCAGGCCCGTACCGCCAGACCATCCCCGCTTCGCACAACAACCGGAGCGTCTTGTCACACTCCTCCTTGAGCGACGCCTGATCCAGGTCCGGGTCGTTCGCGGGGTCGAGCTGAAAGTTCGTACAGAAGTCCTTGAACCACGCCGTCAGATCGCCCTCGTACTTCTTCGCGTTGTGCTTGGGCAGCTTGCTGACCGTCGGCGCTTTCACGATCACGACGGGCGCATGGTTCTCGCCGATCGGGATCTCCACATCGCACCGGTCCGCGATCGCGACGGTATTCGCCATCGCCTCCTTGCCCGCGTCGCCCATCTCCTCGTTGTTGTACTCGCCCGAGTGGAAGATCTCCTCCATCTCCTCGGGCGATTTGACATACAACTCCGTCGGGTAATGCATCCGATCCGGGTCGTTCTTCACCTTGCCCGTCGAGATACAGATCAAGGTATCGTGCGCGTCGTAATCCTCTTCGAGCAGGAAGTGCGAATCGTTATCACAAACCAGAGGCAGCCCCTGCTCGCGCGCCAGCCTGATCACATGCGGGTTGATCGAGTTCTGCAACCCGATGTGGTGCTGAATCTCCAGATAGAACCCCGGGCCCTTCTCCGATCCCTTGAAGGTCTCGCGGTGCCAATCGCACACCTTGACCGCGTTGTCCCAGTGCACCTGATCGCGCGTCTGCTCGTACTTCACCATGTGGTGCGCGATCTCGGACCCCAGGTGCCCGTTGATCACGATGATCCCCTCGGAGTGCTTCTCCAAAATCTCGCGATCCATGCGAGGCTTGAAGTAGAACCCGCTCAGGTACGCCTCGGAGCACAGATACAGCAGGTTCTCCCACCCCTTGAGCGTCTCCGCGAGCATCACCAGGTGGAACCCGCCGTCCGCGACACCCGTGTAGGTGCGATCGCGCCGATCGCCCGGCGCGACATACGCCTCCACCCCGAGGATCGGCTTGATCCCCTGCTTGCGGGCGATGTTGTAGAACTGGATCGCCGCGTGCATGTTCCCGTGGTCCGTGATCGCCACGGCGTCCATCCCCAGCGCCTTCACCCGATCCACGAGCTTGTCCACCCGATTCCCGCCGTCCAAAAGCGAGTATTCTGAGTGCAAATGCAAATGAACAAACGAGTTGCGCTTTTCGGAATCCGTCACGGCACACCTTGGGAAATCAGGGGCAATAGAGATGAATGCAGCACTGATCCTACCCCGGATCGCCCCCCGCGTGGGCACCCCCGCTGCGAAAACCAACCGAACCGAATCCCTATGATCCCAGTAGAGATCAACAGGAACCCATGAGCAACACCAATCCACAATTCGGATCCGCCCGCACCGTCTCACTCCAGGGGCAGGGCATCCTGACCCAACTCATCGCGATCGTCATCTTCCTCGCGATCATCGCGGCCCTGTTCTTCATCGTCCTCCCCCTCGCGATCGTGCTCTTTGTCGTGGGGCTCATCGCCTACGCGATCTTCCGCATCAAACGCGCCTTCCGCCGCGCCCACGAACCCAACGGCCCCCTCGACGGGCGCCGGAATGTCCGTGTGGTGCAACGCGATGAGTGAAACACACCCCCGGTTCCGATGCATTGGGTGCGGGTACGACCTTGCATCACTCCGCGCTGATTGCACCTCGATGCTCACCTGCCCTAGGTGCGCTTCCGAAACAGACCCGTACAGCCAAGCTGCCAAACGCGTCGAGTACCGATCCAGTCACCAACTGACCTTGCTCTTCCTCTGGTTCTGGTTGCAAGCCTACCTGCTCGGGCTCTTCACCGGGGTCATGCTGCTGCTCTCGTTCGTGTTCTATGTCTTCGTCATGCCCGCATCGATCCCGATCTGCATCATGACCGATCGAGCGCTGGGCAAGACTATCAAGCAGCAGCGCCGGGTTGTTGTTTTGATACTCGTCCTCGCATGGGTGCTCGGCATCCTCCTCGGCGTTGCCAGCGTCATCGGAGCAACACACCTGTTCTAACCGCATGCACGACGAAACACCCAACCCGCTCCCCCTCACCAACGCCATCTGCATGCACTGCGGGTACAACATCTCCGGCACCGTCCCCAACGCCGACGGGATCGTCACCTGCCCCGAGTGCGGGATCGAGCTCATCCGATCCACACGCACCCTCCTCACCAAACGCGACATCCACACCCAGCTCATCCGCACCCTGCTCGGGTTCTTCGGGATCTGGACCGTGGCCACCTTCCTCCTCGCGTTCCTCCTCAACGACTCACTCGTCGGCGGCATCATCATGATGCTCTACATCCTCGGCTACCCGCTCGCCCTCCCCATCACCATCATCGTCGAATGGTCCCGCCTCCACCGCGACACCACCCCCCACCCACGCCCATACCCACGATGGACCATCCCCCTCTGGACCCTCGCGTACACCATCCCCAGCGTGGTGTTCTACATCGCGACGATCGTAATAATGGAGAGGGTGCTGTGAGCCCATGGACCACAAATCGAGCCAATTTAAGCCAATAAATTGATTTTTGGATCAAATTAGACCAATATATGGACATGCTCAACGCCGATGCCATCCCCATCACTCCCGAGATGCTCTCGCTCATCTCCGAGATCGACGAATTCAAGGGCGCATGGCGGGCACTGGGTAGGCTCGCGCCCGATCGCCTCTACCAGCTCCGAAAGGTGGCCACGATCGAAAGCGTCGGGTCATCAACCCGCATCGAAGGTGTCACGCTCAGCGATCGTGAAATCGAAGCACTCCTCGGGCGCGTGCAAGCAGATTCCTTCACCACCCGTGACGAACAGGAAGTCGCTGGATACGCAGCATTGATGGAAACCATCTTCGATCACTACGAGCGCATCCCCATTACGGAAAACTACATCAAACAACTCCACACCACGCTCCTGAAGTACTCAGAGAAGGACGAGTGGCATCGGGGGCAATACAAGACCCACGAGAACCGTGTCGAGGCGTTCGACGAGAACGGCAAGTCGCTCGGGATCATCTTCGAAACAACATCCCCGTTTGAGACACCCGGCGCGATGCAAGAACTCATCGATTGGTACAAGCAGAACACGGGCGATACCACCACGCACCCGCTGATCGCCGTAGCAGTTTTCATTGTCGTCTTCCTTGCGATCCATCCATTCCAGGATGGCAACGGACGCCTGTCGCGCGCGCTCACAACCCTACTCCTGCTCAAGGCCGGTTACGCCTATGTGCCGTACTCTTCGCTGGAGAGCATCATCGAAGAGAACAAGGACGGGTACTACCTCGCGCTCCGACGGACACAGGGATCCCTCAAGAGCGACACCCCAGAGTGGAACCCATGGATCGTGTTCTTGCTCCGCGCGATGCAGAAACAGAAGCAAAAGCTCGAGACCAAGGTCGAACGCGAGAACATCCTCCGCGCTGCGATGCCCGAGCTCGCAACCCGCATCCTCGGACTCATCTCCGAACACGGCGAGCTCTCCACAGGCGACCTCATGCAACTCACCGATGCACCACGCAGCACCGTCAAGAACCACCTGGGCGATCTCGTTGATCGCGGCCACATCAAACTCGTCGGCAAGGGGCGCGGGGCGAGATATATCCCGGCCTGAGCACCTTCTGCGCCATCCGGCTCCGAAGGAGCCAAGGCCTGTAGCCACGGGTCAGCGCCGCCGCCACGCGGCGAAGCGCAGCCCGTGGAACCAACGCCCATACCCCTTTCCCTCGCCCCGAAGGGACGAAGGAAGAAACACACAAGGATCCCAATCAACCCACGGGTTCCGCTCCGCTCCACCCGTGGCGACAGACCCCAGCCCCGCTGGGGCTGACTCACCCCACCACCGCCTCGCGAATCTTCCGCGTCACCTCACCAACCGCCCCGCTCCCGATCGTCTCCGCCTCCACCCGGACCACCGGCAGCACGCCCCAGCTCGAGTTCGTCAGGAACACCTCGTCCGCGTCGAGCAGGTCGTCGATCGTCATCATCCGCTTGGTCGTCTTGATCCCCATCGCGCCCGCCTTCTCGACGACACGCAAACGCGTCACGCCCGGCAGCACCGGCGAGGGGATCTTTCCCTCGCGCGTCTCGGGTGTCGCGTACTCGTCCTCCTCGCCGCGTGCGATCGGGGTGATCAGGTGCCCGCCATCGACCACGAACAGGTTCGACACGCACCCGCCGCACAGGTGATTGCTCACCTGGAACACGATCGACTCCCCCGCTCCCTTCGCCGCGGCGCTCTGCAGCTCGCGCAACCGCCACCAGTAGTTCAAGGTCTTGTGCCCAGCCGTCGGGTCGAGCGGGTTCGCACGCGCCTGCGCGAGCGTGGCCATCACCCCGTGCTCGAACATCTCATCCGGGTACGGCGTCGTCGGGTTCGCCTGAATCAGAACCGTCGGCTGATGCCCACTCCGACCCGTCGTCTGCAGCAGGTTCAGATCCCCGCCCGTCAGGGTCAGGCGCACACGCGCCGAGTCCAACCCGGACTTCTTCACCGTCTCGATCACCGCCTCGCCCAACGGCCCGGTCTTGAGCTCATCGCTGAGCCCCAGCGCCGCGGCAGACGATTGCAACCGATCCAGGTGCTCGTCGAGGTCCTTCACTACGACCCCATCGGGGGTGACATGGGCGATCATGGTCTCAAAGAGACCCACGCCGTGCTGGAACCCGGCGTCGAAGGCGCTGACGCGTGCGTCGTCGCGATGGACGAACTCGCCGTTAAGGAAGATGGATTGGTGCTCGCTCATGGGGTGAGCGTATGCGCCATCGCGTCACGCGTCGTGTCGTCGCCGCGAATCCACCATCGCGGGCCCAAGCAGCGCCACGACATGCAGGATCAGCAGGATCAGGTTCTTGCCGTACGCGAAGTAGCGCGCCCCGTCCTCAAGACCCGACGCGATCCGGTAATCGCTCAAGCACCCGCACCCCGAAGTCTGCAGCACCGCCGGGTCCACGAGCGAGAGGTAATAGGTAAACACCCCGATCAGGATCATCGAGGACATCAGCACCAGCTTGCCGAAGGGTTTGCGCAGCTCGCTGCCCATCACGAACACGAGCAGCAACCCCATCACCAGCTCGCCCGGGCCCACCCAAATCAACAACGACTCGTACTGCTCGGGGATCACCTCGTGCTGCTCAACAATGTTCACGAAGGCGGACAGATCCTTCACCTTCAGGAACCCCGGGATCACCCACAACAACATGATCAGGAACACGCTGATCCGCGCGAACAGGTACCGGGGTTCTTTGGGCGCGTCCGAATCCCCGCCGGGTTTCTTCCGCATCGCCTTGTCGAGCCCCTCCTTGAACGAATCGTCCTCCGATTCCGCGTTAGGGTTGTGCCCCATGGGTGGGATGGGCAAACCCGTCGCCGAGTCAATCGGCGGGTCCGAATCACGCACTGCGCGCCAAGATGGGTAAAAACATCGGGTCATGTGCCCTGATTCTACAATTACTCGAACATGAGGGTTCGCTTACCAAAGTCGAGTTTCATCGCCTCTTTGGCAAGATAAAGGGTTTCTTCCGCCGCGTTATTCGCCCGTTTGGTGTGCTCACGCAGGATCTCAAGGACCTTCTCGTCCCCCGCAGCCCCCTCAAACGGGATCCGGCGCTCACGCATGGGCTCGAGCAGCTTATCGATGTGCTCGGCGACCTCGACCTTGATGTGCCCGTCGCCGATGTTATCGCCCTTGGCGTACGCCTCCTCGAGCTCCTTGATCCGATCGTCGTCCGCGATGAAGGCGCGGACATAATCGAACAACGAGTTGTGGATGTCGCCGGGCTCGTCCATCGCGGTGCGCCCCGTGTACAACCCGCCCATCTTCTTCTTGATCTGCTTGAAGGTGTCCGTGAGGAAGATCGCGTTGTTGAGGGACTTGGACATCTTGAGCTTCCCGTCCGTCCCCACCAGACGCGCCACGCGCCCGACCTTGCCCTCGGGGATCGGGAACAGCCCGCCCGCCGACACATAGTCATCGTCCTCAGTATGCGGATCGACGCCGCAATAGAGCTGATTGAACCGGCGCGCCACCTCGCGGCAGGGCTCGATATGCGCCAGCTGATCCTCACCCACCGGCACCAGTTCCGGACGGAAGATCAAAATATCCGCGCACTGCCCAACGGAGTACATCGGGAACCCGAACGAGTACGAATCGCCCAATCCCTTATCCTCGAGCTCCGTCTTGAGCGTCGGGTTCCGCATCACGCGATTGAAAGGCAACAGCATCGCGAGGTACCAGGTGAGCTCCGCGATCCCCGGGATCTCCGTCTGCAGCACAAAGGTCGAGTTCTCTGGGTCCATCCCGCACGAGATCCAGTCCTTCACGATGTCGATCGTCGAACGACGGATCTCATCGGGCTTGTCGGCGCGCGTGGTAAACGCGTGCATGTTCGCGATCAGGAAGAAGCACTCGTACTCATCCTGCAATCGCACCCGGTTCTCAAGGGACCCCACCCAATGCCCCAAGTGGAGCTGTCCAGTGGGGGTGTCGCCGGTGAGGATGCGGGGTTTCGTGCTCATAACTGATACGCCTGTACAGGGTGATGCGATCGAGAGTGCCGTGATCGTAGCGCACAAGGGCTTTCTGAGGTTTTGTCGCCTGTTTTTGCGAAATCCCCACACGGACACTCCGCCCGTATCGCTTAGGATGGTGGAAGACCCCGGGGTTACTCTGGGTCCGGGAACCTGTATCCCATCGACTGAGAGGGACATCATGCATCGAAGAGGGTTTATCGCGGTCAGCGCCGCGTCCGCAGCCGCATCGACCGTGACCGGGATGCCCGCGCTGTCCAATCTCAAAGGATCCCCCCGGATCGCCAAACCCGAGCTCGTCGAGCTCCAACCGCACGAGCAGGACTACACCCGCGCGATCGCATCCCGCGGGTTCCCCATCGCGATCTCCACCGATCCGATCACCAATCCCACGATCGAGCTCTCGCCCCTCGCCTGCACCGATACCCGCGTCGCCAACGACGCCGGGGTCGATATCGAGCTCCGTCACCCCGGGTGCGGGATCGATTCGATCCTCTACAGCGCCCATAACACAGGCCTCGGGGCGTTCCCCGCCGGGGTCGCGTCGCCGCTCAACCCTGACGCGATGGGCGCCGCAACACTCGTCGTCACCCAACGCACACACAACCATCGCCAGCAGCACCAGATCCGCATCGACGCGAAGCGTCCCGGATCGTACCTGCTCGCGATCCCAACCGAACCGGGTGCCCGCGCCCCGATCTGGCGCACGAGCAAGATCGAACTCGACAGCACGCACACACCAACCCAGGTCCAATCGCTCTTCGAATCGCGTGCACGCTCGTGCATGCTCGTGGGTATCCGGATCGCAGACAACAACGCACAATCAGAAGGAGCACACCATGCCGGGTGACGGATGTTTAGGTGAAATTCGGATGTTCGCGGGCAACTTCGCGCCCCGGAACTGGGCGCTGTGCAATGGGCAGCTCCTGCCCATCTCACAGTACACTGCACTCTTCTCAATCCTCGGCACAACCTACGGCGGCGATGGACAAACCACATTCGCGCTGCCGGATCTCCGCGGACGATTCGCGATGCACCCCGGGAACGGACCCGGGCTCTCGAGCCGTATCCTGGGACAAAAAGGCGGTCAGGAGAATGTCACCCTCACAACCGCCCAGATGCCCGCGCACACGCACAGCGCATCCACTCAGGTCACCTCTGAAGCATCCGACTCCGAGGGAACCGTGACCAACCCCGAGGACGCGATCCCCGCGAAATCCGGGTCGGGCGATCCGGACTGGGCCGACGAGAACAGCGCCAACATCGAGCTCAGCGACCAGATGCACAGCGCCTCCACCACGATCGGGTCTGCGGGCGGAAACCAAGCGCACGACAACATGTCACCCTTCAACTGTGTCAACTTCATCATCTGCCTGCAGGGCATCTTCCCTTCACGCCCATGATCGCCCTGCAAGGAGAACCACAATGAACACCCTTGCTGCGATCGCATGTGCCGCAATCACGCTCCCCGCGCTCGCCGATGTCACAACCAGCGAGCTCAACAGCCAATCCCCGACCTGGGATCGGATGTCCACCAGCGGGATCGTCATCGGAGGCCTGTGCGGCGATGTGGCCGCATCGGATTCGATCAACGATGCCGTCCCTTTCGCCCGCTTCTATGTGAAGGCAACAGCATCCAACACCCCACTCGATGTACGCGTCAACTCGCTCGAACCGACGCCGATCGACTTTGACCCATTCGTCGCGGTGTACTGCTCGGGCTTCGACCCGTCCTCGCCGAACATGAACCTGCTGCACGCGGACGACGACAGCGCCGGGTATCCCAATGCGCACGCGATGGGCACCGCCGCGCTCGATACGGATATCGCATACATCGTGATCGTGAGTTCGTATTCGAACTGGGCACCGTCACAGTACGGCAGCTTCGAGATCGTGCTCGGCGACAATCTCGTCTTCTTCAACCCATGCCCCGCGGATCTCACAGGCGACGGCGTGCTCAACTTCTTCGATGTCTCCGCGTTCCTCATCGCGTACAACGCGATGGATCCCATCGCGGATTTCAACAACGACGGATTGTTCAACTTCTTCGATGTGTCCGCGTTCCTCGTCGACTACAGCGAGGGCTGCCCGTGACGCGCTTGATCACACGCCCGTCTGTGACGCATCGGCGCTCACGATCAACGCCAAGATCACATTGAGCGCGTTAAAGCAGATGTGCATCATGATCGGCACACCCACGCGACGGGTCCGCTCGTACGCGACGCCGCAGGTCAGACCCACCGCGAAGATCGGGAGCAGCGCGTGCCATGCAACCCGCGTTTCTTCAGGACCAATCCGGTGCATCCCCGCAAAGATGATGCTCGTGATCACGATCGCCAGCCAGGGGCTCTTGACCCACTTGATCATCGCGCCCTGGACGAACACGCGATAGACGAGCTCCTCAAGGAAGGGCGCGCCGATGATCGCGCCGCCCACGATCGCCCAGACCCAGGGGTCATTGGGTGAGTCGTTGAGCATCTGCAGCGTTGGGTGCGCCATCCCATTCGGGGTTTCTTGCTGGGTCTGGGTGTACGCGAACACGCCGAGCATGTTCATGAGCTCGATGAACGGGTACGCGAGCATGAAGCACCCGAGCCCCACAGGGAAGTCGAGGATGCTCAACCCGAGGCCGGCTTTGCACTCCTTGCCTTCCATCGTGGATCGCTTGAGGACAAAGAGCATCCCGATCCCCGCGAGGATCCCGAAGAGGTAGAACCCGACCGTGTTGATGGCCTGCAGCTGCAGGTCCGTGTATTCCTGTTCCTGGATCCACGCGATCTTCCCGATCAGGGTCGGTGCCGAGCTCGCTGCGAGCATCACCACCAATGCCCCAAAGATCCAGACCACGCTGGGCAAGAGCGAGACATCCCGCAAACCCGCCTTCTTGAACCCGCCCGGACGCAAAAGCCCGCCCGCGAAGAGCAGCATGATCACGAGGACCATCGACACCCCGAGCGTGAGCAGCTTCCAATCCCGCATCGTCTTAACGACATCGCTGACGCGCTGATCCTGGACGCTGTCCGTGTCCACGACCTGCGCCAGGGTTACCAGATCCGTCCCCGCGATCGTCGGCGATACAATCAACCCGAGCGCCACCAGCGCCAGACCCAACCCGGGTTTCAGAGATGTTCGAGCCCGAGCCCCGATCTGTCGATGAGTCTGATCCATGCCTGATCTTCCAACACACCCCGAGATGCCCGCGACACTCCGCGAGATCGTCGAGCACACCCGCGCCGTCGTCGAGGAATCAAAGTCACGCGTCCCCGAGTCCGAGCTGCGAGCCCGGATCGCGGATCTCGACGCGCCACGCGGGTTCTTCGAAGCACTCACCCAACCAACCGCAGGCACCCGCGTCATCGCGGAGGTGAAACGGCGCAGCCCGAGCGCCGGGCTTATCCGCCCTGAATACGACTCGGATGGGTTCGATCCTTCACGCATCGCGCAGCAATACTCCAAGGCAGGCGCATCGGCCATTTCCTGCCTCACAGACGAAAAGTTCTTCGGCGGCGACCTGCGATTCTTGCGCATCATCAAAGATTCAATCGATCTCCCCATCCTCCGCAAGGACTTCATGATCGACCCGTACCAGATCGTCGAAGCCCGCGCCCACGACGCGGACGCGATCCTCCTCATCGCCGAGTGCCTCTCCGACGATCAGATCCGCGCCATGCTCGATCTATCCCACGAGCTTGGGCTCTCCGTCCTCCTCGAGGTCCACTCCCGCGAGAACCTCCTCCGAGCGCTCCCGATCCTCGAAGAATCCCGCAACCCGCGGACCCTGCTGGGGATCAACAACCGCGATCTCACGCGGATGATCACCGATCTCAAGCACACCACCGATCTGCTCGAGCTCGTCCCCGATCGATCGATCCTCGTGTCGGAATCGGGGATCCGCACCCACGAGGATCTCGCCCATCTGCGATCTCACGGCGTCCACATCGCCCTGATCGGTGAGCACCTCATGCGCCAACCCCACCCCGGGGAGGCGCTCGCCCAGATGCTCGGCTCGCAATAAACCCCTGATTCCCGCGTTTTTCCTCTGTACCCACGATCCATATCCGCCGGAGCCCATGATGACCCAGATGATCGCATCCTCAACCCTGACCCGCATCGTGCTCTGTACGCTCGCGCTGCTCGCGCCGATGACTTGGGCCCAGAGCGCCAACGAGATCCTCGACGCGTCGAAAGCCGCGATCGCAGAGATCGGTGGGTTCCAGGCCCAGTTCCGCATGAGCGGCGAGGGCGGGTCGATGTTCGCCGACACCATGCCCTCCATGAGCGGGCAGCTGATCTTCGGGACCCACGACGAGTTCGGACGCGTCGTCCACACCATCGGCGAGGGACGCGACAAGCAAACGGAGCCCTCCCGCCCGCTCGATCAGCTCATCGCGAATGATCGGTTCATCTGGGTCGATCGCGAGGACAAGACCATCAACGAGGTCCCAAACTCCCCCAACGCACGCGGCGTCCCCAGCTCGCTCACGCTCGTGCTCGTGAGCTCGATCATCTCCGACGACCCGTTCGCAAAGGACGCGAACAACGCGGAGTCCATCACCCTGGGCGCACAGGAAGAGGTTGCGGGCGAGCTGTGCGATCAGGTGATGATCAAGCGCGCCAAGCCCGAGGGCAACGCGCGTGCGGGCGCTCAGAGCTACACCGATGTCATCTGGTGGATCAGCACCAAGGACAAGCTCCCCCGCAAGGTGCACCAGATCACGGACGCCGGGATGGTCAAGATCACGCTCTCTTTCGAGATGAGCAACCTCCGCCTCATCGACCCCAGGCCCGAGCAGCTCGATGTGCGACGCCCCGACGATTTCCAGTTCATCTCCAAGATGCCCAAGGCACCCGTGATCGACGCGAGCGTCGGCACCCGCGAGACCCCCGAGACGATCGATCGCACCCCATCAACAACAACCAAACCCACGCAGACCGAGCCGGCCCGCCCGGGCACGCCCGGCGCTCCGTCTTTCGCGTTCTCCACGACCGAAGGCACGAGCATCGACAACGCGACGCAGGACGGGCGCGTGACCGCCTTGTATTTCATGGGCTCGTGGTGCATCCCGTGCGCGGAGACCTCGCCTCTTGTTGACACCCTCCGCACAGAGATCACGGACGAAGCATTCGACCTGTTCGCGCTCTCCATCCGCGAGGGCGACCCGGCGCGGGCGCAGCGCCTTTTCAGCGCGAGCTACCCAAAGATCCCGATGAGCGTGAACCCCGGGACGATCAGCGCGGACTTCAAGGTGCGCGTGTTCCCCACGCTCGTGGTGATCGATCGATCCGGGTCGATCGTCTTCCAGAAATCGATCAGCAAGGACTACACCGCCGAGCAGCTCGTCAATGAAACCAAAGGCGCGATCGAGCAGGCGCTCGCGGGGTCCTGAGGGATTCGTCTGATTGAGGTTCAGGATTACGCTGCGGTGCGCTGGGTGCTCATTGCATCGAGCATGACCTGGGGCGCATCGAAGCGCACCCCGATGCGTTGGTAACCGTCGTGATGGTTCTCAACCCGCACGACCTCGGCCCCGATCATCTTCGCCGCACAGGTCACGGGGCAGCGTGCGTTCTCGAACGCGATCGCGATCCGATCGCCCTTGTGCGCCTGGCGTGGCCCAACGAGCTCGATCGCGGCACCCCCCATCGATACATCGATCGTGCGCCCGGAAGTGAAGATCGCGTTGGCGCACTGACGGAGCTTGACCGCGACCCGAGCACCCGATCGGACAAACGCTCGGCGTTCGTTCTTCGATTCGGGTTTGAGTTCCGTGATCCGCTCGTGCGTGCTCATATCTGATCCTCGCGGGTGGGGTCGCAGGGCAATGATGTAAGCCCCTGCGTGCCATGAAGATCGGACGCCCGGACACCCCGTGTTGAGTCCGAGATCACGCGGGAGCGTATTTCGCGCTGATGAATCACCCCAATCGGGTGAGATCGATCCCCAGCGCCCGCTGAAGAATCGACGCTTTCACGAGGGTTTCGTCCCATTCCGAGGCCGGATCCGAGTCCGCAACGATCCCCGCCCCAACGGGATAGACAAACTGCCCGCCTCGGATCATCCCGGGTCGTTCTGGATCGATTTCCCCCCAGATGTGGGCGGTCCGGATCGCGACGGAGGCTTCGATGTTGCCTTGGGGATCGATGTGCATGATCGATCCACAGTACGGGCCCCGCGGGCGTTGCTCGAGCTCGTCGATGATCTGCATCGCGCGGACCTTGGGAGCGCCCGTGACGGACCCGGGCGGGAAGATCGCGCGGATCAGCGCGTCGATCCCGACCCCATCGCGGAGGGTGCCCTCGACGATCGAGCTTGCCTGGATCACGCCCGAAGGGTGGGGCTCGATCTTGCGTGCTTCGCGGACCCGCACGGTCCCGAGCGTGCAGACACGACCAATATCGTTGCGCATCAGGTCCGTGATCATGTTGAGCTCCGCCCGGTCCTTGGGGCAGTCCTCGAGCTCGCGCGCGTCCGCGTCGATCGGGCGCGTGCCTTTCATGGGCTCGCTCTGGATAACGCGGGACTTGCGATCGAGTCGGATGAACAGCTCGGGCGAGATCGAACAGAGCGTGTGCGACACCCCCTCGATCTCGAAGTGCATTGTCGCGCCGTAGCGAGGCGCCGCGCTGTCCATCAATACACGGGCGCAACCCATCGGGTCGCCTTCGAATGCGCCCTGGAGGTGATGGGCGAGGTTGACCTGATACACATCGCCCGCGCGGATGTACGCGCGGACCTGCTCGACGCGCTGCGTGTACCCGACCTGCCCAAGCAGCGAACGCACGCTGGAGATCGTGAACCCGCCGGGCTCGATCGGGCCCGACGATCCCCCTTCGTCCAAACGCATCAAAACCGCCAGCGGGAAGGCACTGGGGTCGGATGTGGAAGACCGGGCGTGGGGCTCGACCCACCCGCCGAGCTCGTAGCTCAGCATGATCGCCCAGGACGACCCCAGCTGGGTGTGGGTGTCCACGATCGACGCGATGGACGAAACCGGGTCGCGCTCATCCTGCCCCACGAACCAGCACGCGTCGACGCGCCGCGATGCGTGGATCCCTGCGAGCCCATTGGCGACGAAGGACGCCCGGGGCACGCCCGGGTGCCCGTTGCGGGTCAGGGGGTTGCTCGCCGGGTTGGGTGCGTGGGTGCTCAACGCGCGATCGTATTCGCGATCGGGAACACCGGCGCGCGGAACGGTGCATTCTGGATCAATCCCGCGAAGAAAGGCCCGTTCGCGTTTCGCTTTGGCGCTCGAACTATGATATTGATCGACAGAACAATCATGTGTTCCACATTCCAACTCCGAACCGAATGAGAGATCCGCATGGCCAAGAAACCCTCTGACGCGTCGAAGAAGCGTTCGACCCCCGCGCACAAAAAGACCACGAAGAAGAAGACCGTGAGTCAGCGCAAGGGCGATGCGACCAGCGCCAAACGCCATGCCCCCGCGAGCAAGTCGAAGAAGAACCAGACCAAGACGACGCGCAAGAGCGCCGCAAAGAAGATAACAAAAAAGTCGAGCAAGAAGATCTCCAAAAAGACGACGCAGAAGAACAGCGCGAGCAGCACGGCCGCTGCACCCAAGAACACACGCAAGCGCGTCGTCACGGGCAAGATGGTCTACGCGTTCGGGAAGAAGACCGAGGGCAACGGGTCCATGAAGGCCCTGCTCGGCGGGAAGGGCGCGAACCTCGCGGAGATGACCTCCATCGGGTTGCCCGTCCCCCCCGGGTTCACCATCACCACCGATACCTGTGCTGCGTACTACACGAGCGGCAAGAAGCTCCCCAAGGGGCTCATGGACGAAGTCAAGGCGCACATGGCGCTCCTCGAGAAGCAGCGCGGGAAGAAGTTCGGCGATGACACCAACCCGCTGCTCGTCTCCGTCCGATCGGGCGCAGCCGTCTCGATGCCCGGCATGATGGACACGATCCTCAACCTCGGGCTCAACGATAAGGCGGTCAAGGGACTCGCGGAGGCAACGGACAACGAGCGATTCGCGTACGACGCGTACCGAAGACTCATCAACATGTTCGGCGATGTCGTGATGGGCGTGCACCACGAGCACTTCGAGCGTGCGTTCGACACCATCAAGGCTCGCTACGGCGTGATCAACGACACTGAGGTCCCCGCGGAGGGGCTCAAGGAGCTCTGCGAAGCGTACAAAGAAGTGTACGAGCAGCATGTCGGTGCCGGGTTCCCGCAGAACCCGATGAAGCAGCTGCAACTCGCGATCGAAGCGGTTTTCGGATCGTGGAACGCGGACAAGGCGATCTCGTACCGACGCATCGAGGGCATGACGGGGCTCAACGGGACGGCGGTCAATGTCCAGACCATGGCCTTCGGGAACATGGGCAACGACTGCGGCACGGGCGTTGCGTTCACCCGCAACCCATCCACGGGCGAGAACAAACTCTACGGCGAGTTCCTCATCAACGCCCAGGGCGAGGATGTCGTCGCGGGTATCCGCACACCCCAGCCTGTCGATCAGATGCCCAAGTGGAACAAGGGCGTCCACAAGCAGCTCTTGTCCATCAAGGGGATCCTCGAGGATCACTACACGGACATGCAGGACATCGAGTTCACGATCGAGCAGGGGGAGCTGTTCATGCTCCAGACCCGCACGGGCAAGCGCACCGGTGCCGCAGCGGTCAAAATCGCGTGCGACATGGTGAAGGAGAAGCGCATCGACGAGAAAACGGCGCTGCTGCGCATCCCCGCGGGGGACCTGACGCAGCTGCTGCTCCCGAGCTTCGATCCCAAGCAGAAGTCGGAGGACAAGCTGCTGACAAAGGGTCTGCCCGCGTCACCCGGCGCGAGCGTGGGTCACCCCGCGTTCAGCGCATCGGAAGCCGTCGAGCGGGCGCAGGCGGGCGAGAAAGTCATCCTCGTCCGCAAGGAAACGAGCCCCGAGGATGTGGACGGGATGCACAGCGCTGTGGGGATCCTGACGAGCACGGGCGGGATGACCTCGCACGCAGCGGTCGTCGCGCGTGGGTGGGGCAGGTGCTGCGTCGCGGGCGCGGGCGAGATCCACATCGACGAGCATGGCGGGACCTTTGCCGTCAATGGGCTGACCTTTGGACGCGGCGATCTGATCTCGATCGACGGATCGACGGGCGAGGTGTTCTCCGGGTCGATGCCGACGATCGAGCCCGAGCTCTCGGGGAACTTCGCCAAGGTCATGCGCTGGGCGGACAAGTATCGAACGCTCGGCGTGCGCACCAACGCGGACACCCCCGCGGATGCCCAGCGGGCGCGGGACTTCGGTGCCAAGGGGATCGGGCTCACCCGCACCGAGCACATGTTCTTCGAGGGGTACCGCATCACCGCGATGCGCGAGATGATCCTCGCGAAGACAACAGAGGAACGCGAAGCGGCGCTTGAGCAACTTCTCCCGTTCCAGCGTGAGGACTTCATCGGGATCTTTACCGCGATGAAGGGGTACCCCGTCACGATCCGGTTGCTCGATCCGCCATTGCACGAGTTCCTCCCCCAAGATGACGATGCGATGCACAAGGTGGCGCACAATCAGGGCGTCGATGTGGGTGAGGTGCGCAAGCTCGTCGCGATGCTGCACGAAGCGAACCCGATGATGGGTCATCGCGGGTGCCGACTCGCGATCACCTACCCCGAGATCCTCGCGATGCAGGTGCGCGCGATCGTGGAAGCCGCGATCGAGTGCGCGAACAACAAGATCAAAGCGATCCCGGAGATCATGATCCCGCTCGTAGGGACGCACCAGGAGCTGCGTTATCTTCGCGCACATACGGAGCGTGTGATCGATGAGGTGAAGAAGGAGCACGGATTCAGGCGCAAGCTCGACATCAAGATCGGCACCATGATCGAGATCCCGCGCGCATCGTTGACAGCGGATCAAATCGCGGAGCACGCCGACTTCTTCAGCTTCGGCACCAACGACCTGACCCAGCTCACCTATGGGTACTCGCGCGACGACATCAACTCGTTCCTCCCCGAGTATCTCCGCAAGGACATCCTCCCCGAGGACCCGTTCCAATCGCTCGATCAATCGGGCGTGGGGCAGTTGGTCACGATGGGCATCGAGAAGGGACGAGCCGCCAAGTCCAAGCTCAAGATCGGGATCTGCGGCGAGCACGGCGGCGACCCCAAATCTGTGCACTTCTTCCATCGCGCGGGGTTGGATTATGTGAGCTGCTCGCCCTTCCGCGTGCCCATTGCGCGACTCGCGGCGGCTCAGGCTGCAATCCTTGGTTCAAAGTAAGCGCTGATTCCTGATCAGCATCATCCGTGCTCAGGCTTGCTCTTTGTTCCTACTATGGAAGCACAGAAGGGACAGGCATGGCGCAGAAAACAATCTTTGAACTCGATCTTGTCCAGATCGCCCGTGCTCGGACGCACCTGAGCATCGCGACCACATTCATGTTCATCGCGATCGTCAGCTGGCTGATCTGGATCGCGAACTCGGGCCCGCAGGGCAATCAGGTTGACATGCTCTTTATGGGGTTCCAGATCGGGCTCGGTGTGCTCGGGATCTGGGTGGTTGTCGCGAGCGTGCTGCTGCAGGTCTCGATGAAGACCGGCATCCTGATGATTGTTCTCACCGCGCTCGTAGCGCTGGCGTTGCCGTGGCTGATCGGCATCGCGCTCATCTCTCAGGCAACCACGATCCTTAAGCTCGCCGGAGCCAAGCCGGGTTTCTTCGGCATGTCGCAGTGCGAGAAGGACAAAATCACGCCCGGGCACTGCCGCGGGTGCGGCTACGACCGTGCAGGGATCGGGCTGCTGGAACCCTGCCCCGAGTGCACGCGTGTGCCTCAGGTGATCTGAGTTAGTTGTTCTCGATCTCGATCGGTTCCTTCGCGAGCACCTTGCGAAGCTCGCCCGCGAACGCGTCCACATCGTCTGATCGATCGCGGAGGTGATGGTTCCAGAACGCGTTGGTCGCGTCCTGCACATACCGGACATGCGCAGGGTTCGCGGGTCCTTGGTCGGGCCCGGGGAGGATGCGCCCCGAGATGCCTCCGAAGTTGTGGTACGCGTCCTCGATCCACATGAGGGTGTGCGTGTCCTCGGGCGAGCGATCGAACCCGTCACGACGCCAGATCGCGGGCTCGCCGTTGCGTCCTGCGTCGTTGTCGCCGGTGATTGTCAGCGCCGGGCCGACGAATGAATCCCATGAGGACTCGTTGAGCAACCCCCCCACACCCTGCGGCGAGATCAGCAGCACGCACCGGACCCGCGGATCACGAAAATCCTCGCGCCCGAGTGGGTCCGTCCCCGCGATGAGCTGGGCGGTAAACGCGCCGAAGGAGTGCCCGCCCACCCCGATGCGATCGCGATCGACCTTGCCCTCGATCTCGGGGATTCGCGACTCGATCGCATCGAGCTCGTCGATGATGAACGACACATCGCGCGGGCGGTTCGCCCAATCGGAGAAGTCGAGCCCCGGCACACCACGCGTCCCCGATTCTCGGCGTTTGATCGCCTCGCGGATGCGTTCACGCCGCGGCGCATCCGCATCACCACCGGCGCGCCCGACGAGCGAATCGGAGTGCGTGGGCAGGATCACGATGTATCCGCGCTGCGCCCAATGATGCGCAAGGGGGTTGTAGAAGTTCTCCGATCCGCCCGCGCCGTGCGAGAACACGATGGTTGGGACGGGCGAATCGGTGGTGAATCGGTCCGGGTAGACGACGCGGATGGGGAGGTCCTTCTCGCGCACCTGATCGCGGAGCACGAACGATTGCTCGCGGATCGCAACCTCCTTGGACTCGATCGGCGTGCCAGAGCTCGAACTCGTTGGCTGGATCAGAGCAACCCCCGCGATCGCGGAACAGACCAGACCAATCATCAGCGTGTGCATCGTGCGTCTCCTTGCGTGTTGGTTCCCCAACACATGCTCAATGCGGGACGATCGACGCGATTGCACTCGTCCGTGTGGTTATCCGTTCATGCGTCTGCTTTGGGTGTGTCGAGTGATGGGTATGTGCCTCAAGATCCGATTCCGATCCACCTTCTGGTTTGTTCTCGGGCTCGGGACGGGACTGTTCCTGTTCCCGATCCTCTTGATGTCCACGCTGGGCAACCACAAGTGCGACACCCACGCGGAAGCGGCGCTGGTGCTCGGAGCGCGGGTGTTCGAGGACGGGTCGGCTTCCGATGCGCTCCGTGATCGGGTGATCGCGGGGGTTGAGCTGTACCACGCGGGGCTCTGCGATGTGCTCGTCTTCTCGGGTGGTCCGGGCGTGGGCGAATGGACCGAGCCACTCGTCATGCGGCGCATCGCGATCGAGGAGGGCGTGCCCGCATCCGCGATCATCCTCGACGAACACGGGTGCAACACCGCAGCGAGTGCCAGGAACTACGCGTTGCTCCAACGCGAGCACGGGTGGACAACGGTGATCGGCGTAACGCACTTCTACCACACGCCCCGCCTCAAGCTCGCGCTGCGGCGCGAGGGGATCGATGCAGAAACCCACGCCGCGGTTCGGCGTGGGTTGGTGTTGAAGAAGCTGCCGATCTTTATGGCCCGCGAATCGCTCGCGTGGTGGGCGTACGCGCTGGGTCTCAAATAGGACTTACGAGAACGACACCTTCGGCGCTTCCCGCACCGCTTCGTCCTTGATCTCGAAGAACTCCGCAGCCTTGAAGTTGAACATCCCCGCGATAATCACGCTGGGGAAGGTCTGCACCGCGTTGTTCATCTCGCGGACATTCCCGTTGTAGAGTCGGCGGCACGACGCGATCCGGTTCTCGGTTTCCGCGAGCTCGCCCTGGAGGTTGATGAACTGGGTGTCTGCCTTCAGGTCCGGGTAGCGCTCGACGACGACAGACAACTGACGCATCGCGCCGATGAGCTGGTTCTCGTCCTGCGCCTGCTGACCCGGGGACCCCGTGCTCGCGACGGCGGTGTTACGCGCGGCGATGACGGCTTCGAGTGTTTCCGACTCGTGCGACGCGTACCCCTTCACCGTTTCCACGAGGTTGGGGATCAGGTCGTACCGGCGCTTGAGCTCGACATCCACCCCGGACCAGGAGTCCTTGAGGTGCTGACGCAAACCGACGAGCTTGTTGTAGATTCCAACCGCCCAGAGCACGACGACGAGGCCGACGACTCCGACGATGATCAGCAAGATAATCCATGGGCTCATACCGCCCTCCCTTCTGCGAGATCTTTGACCACAAAGTCGGGCCAGTGATCAAGAAACTGACGAGTCCAGTGTAACGATTCCCCGAACCGGTGGGATTTCCACACGGAGTACCCATCCGCGAGACAGATCCGGGCGTTCTCGATATCGATCAGCCCGGGTTTGGTTTCGAGCAGGAACTCCATCATCCGCGGGTGGATGATGTCGTACGCGAACTTCCGCGAGTCGCACTTCACGAAGTACTTGCGCGAGAACTCCGCGCTCTCAAAGTCGATGTCGTTCCTCCCGAACGCGGACGCGATCTTATCAAACAACCCCTCGCGCCGGATCAGCAGGTCGGGCATCATGATGTAGGGGAGTTCCATGATGAAGTACGAGAAGTGGTGCTTGACGATCCGCGTGCGGGTCCGGGTGCGTCCCTTGGAGTCCGTCGTGGTATAGCGTTCGCGGGTCTTGTAGGTGAAGTCGCCCATGTTCACTTCAACGATCGCGTCGTCGTAGCTCATCTTGCCGTGGATCGTGTTGTAAGCTGCCCGATCGAACCCGCGCCGGAAGAGCTCGAAATGCGCGTACTCCTCGTCGTGGTTCGTGTCCTTATCCTCACGGAAAGACAACCCAACCTGCTGGGCGTACGCACGCATCTCCTCGATGCGCTGTTTTCGGGCCTTCTCGGCCTGGATCGCCGCATAGATGATCCACGCGAAGAGCGCGACCCCGCCGACGACAATCAGAATGATGAGACCTGGGTGCATGTGTGCGTGATTGTATTCGGCGAATGCTCGCATCAATTTCAGTCGCTGCATGATCTTACGAACGCCCGGATCGTAGAATAATCGGCCCTTTTCCCGTAGGAGGCACGATGCTCTGGCAGCCCTCGCTCCCTGATCAGTACCACGCCCTGAGTGAAGACCAGCTCAACGAGCTGATCGAAGCGCGACGCGCCCAGCTCGGCGACGAGCTCGTCATCCTCGGGCACCATTACCAGATGGACGAGGTCGTCCGTCACGCGGACTTCCTCGGCGACTCGCTCAAGCTCTCCCAGCTCGCGTCCTCCGTCGTCGAGGATCGCGCAGCCCAGGGCATCGGCGTCAAGTACATCATCTTCTGCGGCGTGCACTTCATGGCCGAGACCGCCGACATGCTCACGCCCGATTCCGTGCAGGTCATCCTGCCCGACATGTCCGCGGGGTGCTCGATGGCCGACATGGCGGACTATGAGCAGACCGTCGAGGCATGGGAGCTCATCCACGAGTCGCTCAAGGGACAGGGGTGGGAAGGGCGGATCATCCCGATCACCTATGTGAACTCCACCGCTGCGATCAAGGCGTTCGTCGGCGAGCACGGGGGCGCCTGCTGCACATCGTCCAACGCGGGGCAGGTCTTCGAATGGGCGATGAACGGCGGCACCCAACCCAAGCAGCCCGGCGAGGACATCAAGATCCTCTTCCTCCCCGATCAGCACCTCGGGCGTAACACCGCAGCCGCGTATGGGATCGACACGGACAAGAACACCTGCGTCTACGACCCGCGCCTGACGGCACAGGGCGAACCCTTCGGCGGTGCGTCCGCCCAAGAGTTATACGATGCTGCAACTATTTTGTGGGCAGGACATTGCAGCGTCCACAAGCTCTTCCGCCCCGAGCACTGCGCCGAGATCAAGAGCGCAAACGCTGCGCTCGCGCCGGGCGAGGAACCCACGCAGATCCTCGTGCACCCCGAGTGCTGCAAGGAGGTCGTGGATCTCGCGGACTACTCCGGTTCGACGGAGTACATCATCAACACCCTCCGCAACGCGCCCGAGGGGAGCAAATGGGCGATCGGCACCGAGGTGCATCTCGTAAACCGCATGGCCAACGAGATGAAGGAAAAGGGCGTGCATGTCCGGATGCTCTCGGATTGCCAATGCCTGTGCACGACGATGTACCGGATCGATGAGCCGCACCTGCTCTGGGTGCTCGACGGGCTGTGCGGGATCGGAACAACGAAGGACGCGCCGATCGATCAGGTCGGAGGCCCGATCAAGGTCCGCAATGTTGTCAGCGTCCACCCCGACGCGACCAAGCTCGCGCTGCTCGCGCTCAATCGCATGCTCGAGCACACCGGCGGCGGCGCGGTGAAGGCGTAAGCACTCCCTCGCCCGCGCTTGCGGGGGAGGTGTCGAACGAAGTGAGACGGAGGGGGTCTTTGTCTACCTTGGGTGTACACCAAGACCCCCTCCGTCTTCGGCTGCGCCGAATCCACCTCCCCCGCAGGCGCGGGGGAGGCGAGTGGGAAATCTCGTGTATTCGTCGGCATTTCGCCGATACTCACTCTGTGTCTCATTGCGCGCCCACCAATCCGATCGATCATCTCGTCGGCGAGACCGGGCGATGGATGATCTTCAGCGCCGGGCTGGTGATCGTCGTCGCGGCGTTCCTGCTCCCGATGCAGGAGGACCTGCGCATCACCCGATTGGAACGCGATCGGATCCTCTATCGCGAGCAGGTCGAGAACCAGCGCATCGAGCGGTACCGCGAGTTCCTCAACCAGCTCGCCAGCCCGGACGCGCAGACCGTTGAGCTGCTCGCGATGACCCAGCTCGGGATGATCCCCGCGGATCGCGCTGCGATCGTCATGCCCGGGCAGCGTGAGGACACGCTCCTGCTCGACGCACTCGAGCCGAGGGTTGAGCCATTCCAAGCGCAGGTGCGCCCGCGCACACGGCTCGAGCGTCTGTTCGCGAATCAGGACGCGAAGTTCTGGATCGTCGGTGCGGGGTTGCTCGCGGTGCTCTATGGGCTGATGCCCGCGACCAAGCCGAGCTGTTGATGGCATCATTACACCCTCTTGGGTGCCACGGGTTGCTCGCGCAGCGACAACCCGTGCCGTCCAAACAACCTGGGCATCGGTTCCACCCATGACACAAGACCAACGCAGCGCACGGGTTGTCCACCTTCGGCGGAGCAACCCGTGGCACCCGGAGATGAAGAACCCGGGCGTTGCCACCTAGACTCTTCGGTGTCGTCTCATGCTCGTTATCCTGTCATCGTTGGCCCAACCGCGGGCGGGAAGACTGCGCTGGGGGTCGAGCTCGCCAAGCGCCTCGCGGGCGAGGTTGTGACAGCCGACGCGTACCAGATCTACACGGACCTGCACATCGGGACCGCCAAGCCCACGATCGAGGAGCGCGAGGGGATCGAGCATCACCTGATCGACCTGGTTGCGCTCAAGGACCGATTCACGGTGCACGATTGGCTCAACCGCGCCGACCCGCTCATCGTGTCATTGCAGGCGAAACGCATCACTCCCGTCGTGGTCGGCGGCACCAACCTGTACATCAAGGCGTTCCTCGATGGAATGTTCGAAGCGCCCGAGCCGAGCGATGCGGTGAAGGATCGCGTCGAGAACATGACGCAACCCGAGCGCCGGGCGATGCTGGAAGAGGTTGACCCTGAAGCCCACGCCCGCATCGACGGCGCGGACATCCGGCGCACCAAACGGGCGCTCGAGATCTATCTCGAAACGGGCACCCCCATCACCACCCTGCAGCGGCAATGGGACCAAGGCAAGCCCACACGCCCCGAAGCGGTGCTTGTCGGGCTCGATTGGGCGGTCGATGCAATCAATACGCGCATCAACAAACGCGTGAAGATCATGGTCGAGGAGGGACTCGTTGAGGAAGCACGGGCGCTCTTCGATGCCGACGCGTTCGGCGAGCAATCCCGAGAAGCGATCGGGTACAAGCAGCTCATCGCGCACTTCGAGGGGCGCTGCTCGCTCGACGACGCGATCGAGCGGATCAAGATCGACACCCGCCGGTTCGCGAAGAATCAGCGGACCTGGCTCAAGCGCTTGCGTGTGCGCCCGGGGACGATCTGGGTCAGCGCCGAGGGGCGCGATGCATCATCGATCGCGGACGAGGTTGTTGAGCGGATGGGATAGCACATCCGGGTGCCACGGGTTGCTCCGCCGAAGGTGGACAACCCGTGCCGTACGCAGAACCTGGGTGCAGGTATGTTCGAGTGATTAGACATATCGAACGCACGGGTTGTCGCTGCGCGAGCAACCCGTGGCACCCGGAGCAGAACGCTCGCCTCCCCCGCGCTTGCGGGGGAGGCGAGTGGGATCAACTGAACTGACTGTGATGACCGTGATCAGTCGTCGAGCGAGATGGACTTGGGGCCTTCTTGGCCGGCTGTACGTTCCATGTACCCGTTGCCCCGCTTCTCGTACTTCGTGAATCCGAGTCGTTCGAGGTTCTTGTTGGAGAGCATGGACTTCTCTTTCATGTCGGACCATTTGCCCGCGATGTTGGGTGCTGTGGGCACGCGATGGACCTTGCGTCCCTCGTGCTCGGTCAGCGCGTCCTCGGACATCTTCTGCACGATCTCGAAGGACTCGCCCGTGCCCTCACCCTTGTCGTCGAGGTATTCGTAGATGTAGATCGGCATGGTGTTCTCCAAATCGTTGTCCGCAATCACTATACGCGTCATCGGGCGGATCGGGTCGGTGCTTTTCCACGATCCGTCCAGCCGCGGATTACCCGAAGATCTGCCCGGATTCGGTGTCCTGCATCTTCCACCCCAGCGCCCGGCACATCCTGGACAACACGGGGTACCCGAAGTCCATGTTGTTCACGATCACCATCGCCTGGTTGATCTCGTCGTGCCCCTTCGCGTATTCGATCGTGAACCCGGGCCCGAACAAGACCATCGTCCCGTGGCGCTTCACCTCGGCACCGTCCGCCGCGGTGTTGTACTGGGCGAGCTTGTCGCAGAGCTCCCGCTCGGTCCCCAACGGGGCATTGCCCGCCGAGGGGTCCTCGGGGTCGCGGGGGTTGATCAGGACGAGCGTGCGCTTCTTGGACATCGATCAAGGATAGACCCCGATCGCCCGATCGGCCTGCATGATCGATCGGCTGGGGATCAGTCCTCTTCGATCAACCCGTTCGCTTCGTCGCGGGCGTCGAGCAGGTCCGCGGCCTTATTGAGCAGCATCCCCAGCGGGACGGGCTTGAGCATGTACGCGTCCACGCCCAACGACTCGCCGTACGCCTGGTGGCGCTTGCCCTCGTTGGCCGTCACCATGATGACGATCGGGGAGTTCTCTTTGCCCTTGATCTTCTCGAGCGCGAGGAACCCGGATCGTTTGGGCAGCATCATGTCGAGGATGACGATGTCCGGCGGGTCCTCGGAGCAGATCCGCACCGCCTCGTCGCCGTCCATCGCCGTCAGGGTCAGCGCCCCCTCGCTCTGGAAGGCCGCGTCGATGGAATCGAGGATGTCCTTCTCGTCGTCGACGATGAGGACGCGTACATCCTCGAGCATCCCGCCCTCTTCTTCCATCATGCCCTGATTCATCCCCGGATCTGTCGTCATGGTGTGCTCCCTGTATCCGTGATCTTAGCGCAGTTCCGTGACGCCCTGTTCCCTGAGCAAGGCGCGATCGAGGTCCGATCGATGGACGATCGCGTCGAGCTCTTCCTGGGTCATCCAGGGGAGCGCTTCGAGCTTGGCACGCAGGGCGTCCGGGAACGGGCGATCGAGTCGCTCGTGGCGGGGCCTGCTCTTCCAGATTCGGTGCATCCACAGGTACTGTTCCGGTGCGCGACGAACAGATTGCTCGATCGCGCGCCGATACCGCGCCGTGACATAGAACAGCGGGTCGGGCTGGGACTCCCAGTCCTCCGGATCGATCCGGTCCTCGATCTCGATCTTGTAGTTCATGGACGCGGGCTTGCCCGGCTCGGGGCACTGGCGCTGGGCGCACCCCACGATGATCCGGGCTCGGTGCTGGATCGCCATGAGCCCGATCGACTTATAACTCGATGCGAGACGCCCGAGGAACGGGACATGCAATCCGCGCTGACCCGCGTTCTGGTCCGCGACGAACGCGACCGATTCGTTCTGCGCGAGCAACCGGGGGAGCTGGTGCATCGCGCCGAACTTGTCCACGAGCTCGAGCCCGCGCCGCGATCGGGTATGACGGAGCCAACGATCCGCGGGGCGCAGATCGAGCGGGCGGTACACCGCGTGCATGCGGAACCCGAGCAGCGCCATCGTGTACCCGAGGACCTCCCAGTTCCCGCAGTGAGCCGTAAGCAAAAGCGACGGGCGTTCATCGAGCAGCGGGCGGATGACCCGATCGAGCGTGCCCAGCTCGATGTAATCGCTCCACGCGTCCTCCGTGAGGTACCTCGGTAGGACCGCGAGCTCGACCGCCAGCATCGCGAGGTGCTCGTAACTCCGCATCACCAGATCGGCGCGCTGTTGCTCGTCGTACTCGGGGAGGGCGATCGCCAATCGATCGATCGCCTTGTCGACGCGTTTGTGATTGATGCCCAGACCGCCGTAGGTCCGCCCGAGCGTGCGGGCGAGGTTGAGCATCGCGGGCAACGGGAGCGCGTTGACCCCCACGAGCCCGGTGCGGATGGCGCCGTACATCGCGGGTTGAAGAACGACCCGCTGAAACGGAGTCAGCGGGTCGCGTTTGTCATATCGAGCTGCGATCGTAGCGTCGTTGCTCATCTCACGGTTTCGTGCGGGTCATCGGTGCCCGATCAGTTCGGGAAATCGCCGATGAGTGTCCGCAGGCGGTTCTGGTTGAGCACGGGCATCGAGGTGTCCTGTGCGCTGAAGAGCAGGTCGTCGTAGCGGGTGATCTCCTGCTGCAGACGGACATACTCCTGAATCACGGAAACCGGCGCGTCACGCCCGGGCGCGGGCGGGAGGATTGGCTTCTCGCCGAGGACGACGAAGTCGGTATCGCCGGAGATCTCGTCAACGAGGATGCCGCCCCATCGCTCGATGAGCGCCTCGAGGGTGTCGCGCTCGAAACGGGACGCGACGCCGTCGCCGTCCACATCGAAGAGCCCGTCAACGACGAACTTGTAGGTCTTGTTGGGGTCGTAGACCGCGTTGGCGACGACATCGCCACGCACGATCGGGTTGCCCTCGGAAGCGCTGATGATTCGAGCGCGAGAGTAGTTCGATTCGACCTTGATGATCTCGACGACAGCCTTACCCTCGGGGTACTCGCCCGTCTGGGGGTTCTCGCGGATATCGGTGGGCTCGTCGTAGACAGCGAAGGTCATGCCGAGCACGGCCTTCTTGTCACGCCCGATGGAGATGATGATCTCGTTGTCGATCGCGTTGACCTGGTTGACCTTGGCGTCAACGAGGGCTTCTTCGGGGATACCCGTATAGGTCGACACGCGGCCTTCGCCGAGGAGTCGTGCGATCTGATCGCGAAGCACAAGGTTCTCCTGCACCAGCTCATCGTTCGCATCCTGGAGCGTGCTCTCACGACCCGCTGAAGCACTGCGGAAGTCTTCGAGCTGTCGGCTTGAGACGCTGCTCGACCGTGCCGTACCCGTTTGTCAGCTGCTCGAGCTGGATCCGGTAGCTCTCGACGAGGCGCTGCATTTCTGCGGACTCGGACGCGAACTCGGACTCGATCTTGGCGACGCGGGCGGCTTCGTTCTCAGAAGCCTGCTGTGCAGCCAGGCGTTCCGCATCGGCGGTCGTGAGCTGCTCGTTGAGCGCGTCGATCTCGGACTGGAGCTTGTCGACCAGGCTCAGGAGCGAGCCCTCCTCGGTACCATCGACCGAGCCGAGCTTGGTGCGGAGTTCGCTCATGGTGGTGGTCGCGTCGCCGTCGATTGTCTTGATGAGCTCGTTCTGGTTCGACGCGAGGAACCCGACGACGGTCTTGCGTTCGCGGGTCGCGGCGTCGCGGATCGCGCGGATCGCAGCGTGCTCGCGTTCCTGTGGGGACACGAAGACCTTGACATCTTCTTCCATCGACTGCTTCTCGGTGCGTGCGCTCTGCGCGTTGCCGTAGAAGATCATCGTCGTCACAAAGAACGCGAGGCTCATCGCGCCCAAGATCGTGATGGTGACGGCGACGCCGACGCTTGCTCCAGTGCGGGCTGCCATAGACACATGCTCCAGTCTGATTCGTTCGTCTCGAACGGCGGCGGACGCCGCTCAACCTTAAAGCGCCCCCACGGATCGGGGGACGACCACCATATCGTAGAACTCGCCGATCATCAAGCGCACCCCGCGCCCGAACGATAAGCCCACCCGGGCTCCGGCTTCATCGATTCGCACCATACATCGAAACGGTTCGTCTAAATGATGCATTACCGTATCGGGGGAATTACCCGTTCGGAGCGAGAGTATATGCGATTCACCTTGGTCTTGTGGACACGCTCTTTAATCGCCCCTAAGAATGCCGTCGATTCCCTCTCCACACAACGATTTTATGGCAACCTGCTCTGAATCGGAGGCGCAATGCGTATCAATCTGCCGAGTCCGACGATGCCCAAACATACACCGGCCCTCCTTCTCTCGCTCTGTGCATGCAGCGTTGTAACATCCGCCTCATTCGCTCAACAAGTCGACTACATCCTCGACACGGGCGTCGGCACTTTCAATCTCGGCCCGTCCACCTTTGATGCCAATGTCACCTGGCTTAACGCCTTCGACACAGTCCCCGGCGGCGAGCGGATCACCCAGGTCTCCATCTCCTTTGGCGACATCGACGACAACTCGGGCAATGTCGGACCCGACGCGCTCGCGATCGCGATCCTCAACGATCCCAACAACGACTACGACCCCTCCGACGCGGTCCCCCTCTCGATCACCAACGGCACCTGGGTCGATACGGGGTTCGGCGAGTTCATGACCTATGACATCGACCCCACCGTCGTTGACGGGGTGTTCTTCGTCGCCGTCGCGATGGATGTGCTCGAACGCGCCAACCCCGCGTCCGCGGACCCCAACTCCCCCAGCGCCGGAACCCGGAGCTGGTACTTCTACAACCCCGAGCAGAACTTCGACGACCTGGGCAACTCGCCCTACATCCTCCACATGTCCGAAGGCCCGTTCCCTGCCGCGTTCATGATCCGGGCGCACGGCGGGCCCGCGTCGAGCTGTGCTGCGGACTTCAACGCCGACGGCAACCTCGACTTCTTCGATGTCTCCGCGTTCCTCAACGCGTACATCGCGGCGGATCTCTCGGCAGACCTCGATTCCAACGGCGAGCTCAACTTCTTCGATGTATCGAGCTTCCTTGCCCAATACAGCGCCGGTTGCCCCTGACCCGGTTCATTCCCATTCCATGCCGGCATTGATGATGATCGCCGGCACACGCGTCTTCTTGCTCTTGAGTAGTGTTCCCCTACGATGACTGGACTGTGCATTGACCCACAAACCGCGTTCAATCCGACCGGATGATCTTGAGATCATCGAGCAGATTCCCGGCATCATCGGCGTTGTCCGCGATGCCGATCTCAAGCTCATCTGGTGCACCTGCGGGTTCTACCGCATCCTCGATGTTGTGCAGGAAACGCACGATCTCAAAGGCAGCACGCTGCAAGATATCCTCACGCCCTCCGCAGCGATCGAGCGCGAGAAGATCCAGCGCCAGGTGATGGAGACCGGCGAGGTCATCAGCCATTACCAGATCAGCGCCGACGCGCGCGTCCTGTGCACGATCTTCCCCCTCGATGAGCAGGCGTTCGGGCACGCGGGTGTTCTTGCGATCATCAAGGACGCGCCCATCGAATCACGCCTGTGCCACGACTCGGACATCCCGGTGCTCGCTTCGCCGCACCTTGCCCAGCTCAACGCGCTCTCCTCGCGTGAGCTTGAGATCCTCCACTACATCGCCAAGGGCATGTCCACCAACGACATCGCGAGCACGCTTAATCGATCCAGCAAAACGATTGAGAAGCAGGTCAACTCCATCCACACCAAGCTCGATACCCATTCACGGGCCGAGCTTGTCCGCTATGCGACCGAACGCGGGATCCAGTCCTTCACGGATGAAGACTGGACCGCGATTGTCGAGGGTGCGAAGGTCCTGCGTCGCGAGCGACGCGCCGGAGTCTTCGCGAACTAACCCCGCTTGCGTTTTCTGCTCGTCTGAGCGATAATGCGGGGATGCACGCACCTGATCTATGGTTCTCCCCGATGCTGACCCTGTCGCAGCAATCGCTCATCAACCCCATCCGCCTGGATAAGTACGACATCCTGTTCCGCCTGTGCCTCGCGGCGCTGCTTGGCGGGCTCATGGGATGGGAACGCGGGCGCGCTGACAAACCCGTCGGGATCCGCACGATGCTGCTCATCAGCGCGGGCGCTGCCGCATTCGCGCTCCTGGGCGAGCAGATCATCGACGCGTCCAACCGCCCCGACATCATCCGCGTCGATCCCACACGCGTGCTCTCCTACATCATCTCCGGCGTCGGGTTCCTGGGCGCGGGCGCGATCCTGCACTCCAAGCGCACCGTCAAGGGCATCACCACCGCGGCGAGCATCTGGGTCGCGGCCGCCGTTGGGGCCGCGTGCGGCGTCGGGCAGTTCATGATCGGGTTCCTGCTCTTCGCAATCGCGTTCATCACGCTCTGGTCACCCTGGGTGCGCGATCTCGCCAATGGCACGATCGATGAAGAACTCAATGGCATCAATGATCACGATTGATTGTTGATCCCGCAATCATTTTCCAATATCGAAGTGGCGCAACCTGATCGCATCACCATCAGTGCGTTTGTCGGCTGCGCCGAGTGACAACGACGCCGCCGAGCCCGAGCATCATGATTGTCGAAGGGGCTGGCACGAGGTTGAAGCTGTACCCGGCACCTCCGTAGTTGGTCGCTGCGCTCAGTTGATAGGTTCCAGCTTCAAGCATCCCGGTGAAGACATCTCCCACAAAGAAGGGGAACTCCACAAACTGCTCGTTGGTGTCCAGATTCGTAAGCCCGAATGAACTGAACCCTGCATCGTTGTTAAAGAAATAGCTGTTGACGATCAGCGCGAACTCCATTGCCTCGTCGATCGTGAAGGTGATCGTCGAAGATACCCCCGCGTCTGCAGAATCGGGGATGTCAAAGAACCCGCCCGCCGAGCCGATGAGATTGACATCGTGCGTGAAACCACCAGATGTGAGCCCGCCGGACGCGTTGGCGCTAACCGCACCCCATGGCAGACTCTGGAACACATCACCGCCCGCGGCGCTGGCGCTGAAGTTCAACAGCTCTGCACCGCCACTCACATCAAAGTTCTCATCGCCGATGACCGTTGAATCCATGTTGATGTCATACATCAGGAGCGGCTCAAGATCAGATGCGTAGCGGATGGTCATCTCGGTCACACCGGCATGAGCAAACCCGGTGCACAACGCAACTGATGTGAGAATGAAGCTGGTGCGTGCGTTCATCATGATCTCCTCCTTGTCGCAGATTGACGGGCAAACGGCATCGTCCCCGCACGAAAGCTACCACAGGAACTCCGTGCATCCCACTGAATTCGAACTATGAAGAGAACTTAAACGCCGCGATCGGCGCTGCCCAGCGCGTCGAGCTGATCCGCGTAGCGCTCGCGCAACGGCTCTACGACCTCACGGATGAACCGCTCGGTCTGCTCCACCGATCGCCCGACATACGCCATCGGATCCAGGTGCGCATCGATATCCACGCCCTCAAGCAGCGGCTCGGATTTCAAGCGCTCGAGCAGGTCGTTGTCCTTGCCCTCCTGCTTGACCGCGTACCCGGCCTCGTGCGAGAGCACCCGGATCGCCTCGTGCACATCCTGACGGTCCCGCCCGAGCTTGACGGCTTCCATCATAATGTTCTCCGTTGCCATGAACGGGAGCTCGGCCATCAGGTTCCGCTTGACCATCGCCTCGTTCACGATCAACCCTGACGCAACCGTGTGCATCAGGTCCAATGCCCCATCGAGCGCCAGGAACGCCTCGGGCAACGACAATCGCCGGTTCGACGAATCGTCGAGCGTCCGCTCGAGCCACTGCGTCGCGGCGGTGTCGTACGCGTTACCCACGAGGTTCATGACGAACCGCGTCAACCCACAGATCCGCTCGCACTTCATCGGGTTCCGCTTGTACGGCATCGCCGACGATCCGATCTGCGACTTGCCGAAGGGCTCGTCGATCTCCTTGCGGTTGGAGAGCAGGCGGATGTCGGTGGCGATCTTGTGGAGGACGGAGGCAACGGAAGCAAGGTCGGCCAACACAAAGGTGTCATACACCCTTGGATAAGTCTGACCACACAGGTCAATTGACTTATCTTCGGAGCCACGGCGCTCGCGGAACCCAACATCGTTGAGTGTTCGTCGCTGAGCACCTGGGAATGCAATAGACCAAATTCGCGAGGTGACTTCATCCTCAAACAGCTCGACTGCTGTTGCGTCACCCCCAAAGAGTGCTAAGAACGAAGCCTGTGTTCCAGTGGCCCCCTTCATGCTTCTTGGCAGTAAACCGAGCATGCGACTGCCAAGCTCATGGCGAGAAATCGCGAGGTCATACGCCCAGTTCGCAGCTCGCCTACCAACAGTTACGGGCTGAGCTGGCTGGTAATGGGTAAACCCGAGTGTCGGAAGCTCCGCGTATCGAGATGCAAATGCTCCGAGTGCATCAATCACACGAACGAGCTTTTGGTTCAAGAGCAGGAACGCATTGTTGATGACTACATAATCGGCATTGCACACAATGTCCTGACTTGTACAGCCAAGGTGGATAATCGGCCTCGCCTCAGGACATTGCTCTCCAAGACAATGAACATGAGCCATGACATCGTGCCGAAGCTCACGCTCAAACTCGGCTGCACGAGCAAGTTCTTCATCCGTTACATCGCGATTCACCGCTTGGCGTAGTGCTTCGACCTGATCCGCAGTCACCAGTGTTGGGAATCGTTCCTTGTGCGTATAGCTGGAACTCAACTTCGCCTGCGCCTCAGCCACCGCCAACCAGATCTTCCGCCAGGTCGTGAACTTATGACGCGGCGACCAGATCCTGCACATCTCGGGCGATGCGTTGCGAGAAGCGAGCGGGGAGGTGTAGGTGTCGTGGGGATTGGGCATGGGGGATGGTAAGAAAGGGGACAGGGACTAGCCACTAGCCACTTGCCACTAGGGGAAAGAAAAGAAGAACGCGAGCATCGCGAGCGATCCTCCCCTCATCCCTAATGGCTAGTCCCTAGTCCCTAGTTCGCCACAATATTGACCAATCGACCCGGCACCACGACGATCTTCCGCACCGTCTTGCCCTCGATCAGGCCCTGGATCTTCTCGTCCGCCAGGGCCATCTGTTCGAGGGTCTTGGCGTCCGTGTCGGGAGCCGCGTAGATCTTGGATCGGAGCTTGCCCATCACCTGGATCGGGATCTCGATCTCGTCGTCGATCAGCATCGCCTCGTCGTAACTCGCCCAATCGCTCGTCGCGACGGACGACTCGTGCCCCAGCTTGTGCCAGAGCTCTTCCGCAACATGAGGCGTCAACGGCGCGATCACCCGCACGAACCGGTCCATCTGGTCCTTCGTCAGCGACTTGGCGACATTCACGAACTCAAAGACCGCGGCGATCGCGGTGTTGAAGCTCAGCTTCTCGATGTCGTCGCCGACCTTTGCGATCGTGCGGTGCAGCTGCTTCTCAACCGCGTCGTCGGCGCTGTCCGCGAAGACCAGCTCGCCCGAGTCCTCATTCACGCACAAGCGCCAGATCTTCTGGAGCAATCGGTACAACCCCACGATGTCGTTCGTATTCCACGGCTTGCTCGCTTCGAGCGGGCCCATATACATCTCGTACAGGCGGAAGGTATCCGCGCCATAATCCTCGATGACATCATCGGGGTTGACGACATTCTTGAGCGACTTGGACATCTTCGCGATGATCTTGTCCACGGGTGCGCCCGTCGCGGTCTCGACAAACTTCGGCTGCTCCTCCGTGCCCCGGTTCTCGACCTCGTCGACGGGCACGAGCGTCCGGTCGCCGCGCTGGTAGGCCATCGAGGTGATCAGGCCCTGGTGGAAGAGCTTGCGGAAGGGCTCGGGCGAACGCACGATCCCCAGATCGTGCAGGGCCATATGCCAGAATCGCGCGTAGAGCAGGTGGAGGACCGCGTGCTCCGCGCCGCCGATGTACAGATCGACACCCTCCTCGCCCATCCAGTACGCTTCCGCGTCCTTGCCGATGAGCGCATCGTCGTTTTTGTTGTCGCAGTACCGCAGGTAATACCAGCACGACCCCGCCCATCCGGGCATGGTGTTGGTCTCGCGCCGGACCGGCGCGTCGCGGTGCAACCCGTGCACGCCCGCGTCGCCCGCGGTGGTCTCGACCCAATCCGTCGCCTTGGCAAGCAACGGCTGGGGGGTGTCGCTCTCGACGGGCTGATAGTCCGCCAACGGGGGCAGCCTGACGGGCAGCGACTCCTCGCTGACCGCGTGATGGTGCCCGCGCTCGTCAAACACGATCGGGAATGGCTCGCCCCAGTAGCGCTGGCGTGAGAACAACCAATCGCGGAGCTTGAAGTTCACGCGTTTGGCGCCGATCTTCTTATCGTTGAGCCACGCGATGATCTTGGACTTTGCCTCCGCGATCATCAATCCGTTGAGCATGTCGGAGTTGATCGCGGGCCCGTCGCCCGTGTACGCCTCGCCCTTGAACCCCTCCGGGGGTTGCACCGTGCGCCGGATGGGCAGATCAAACTTGCTCGCGAAGTCCCAGTCACGCTGGTCCTGCCCGGGCACCGCCATGATCGCGCCGGTGCCGTACCCCATCATGACATAGTCCGCGGTCCACACGGGGATCTCCTCGCCCGTGACGGGGTTGGTGACACTGATCCCGATGGCGACGCCGGTTTTTTCCTTGTTCTCCTGGCGCTCAACATCCGTGCGGTTCTTCGCCCAATCGACATAGTTCTTCAGGCGCTTGATGTCCACGCCCTCGGGCTCGGACTCGATCGCGAGCTCCACGAGCGGGTGCTCGGGCGCGACGACCATATAGGTTGCGCCGTAGATCGTGTCGGGGCGGGTCGTGAACACACGCAGCTTCTCGCCCAGATCCAACCCGCCGGGGAAGATGATGGGAAAATCGATCTCTGCGCCCTCGGATCGCCCGATCCACTCCGCCTGCTGGGTCTTGGTGGAGTTGGGCCAATCCAGGTCATCGAGACCGTAAAGCAACCGATCCGCGTACGCGGTGATACGGAACATCCACTGACGCAGCGGCTTGCGGAACACAGGGTAGGACCCACGCTCGCTCTTGCCGTCGATGACTTCCTCGTTCGCCAGCGCGGTACCCAGCTTGGGGCACCAGTTAACCGTCTGCTGACTCAAGTACGCCAGCCGGTACGAATCGACGACCGCCTTCTTCGTCTCTGTGTCCAGGGTCTCCCACGCGCCCGCGTCCGTCCCGTCGGGCAGATCGCCCGCGCCGGTGTACTCCGCCGCGGCCGGGTTGAGCTTGACCTTGCGTTTGCCCGATGCGAACTCCGCGATGAGCTCATTGATCGGGCGTGCCTTGCCCCGCCCATTGTCCGCGTCCGGGTCGAACCACGAGTGGTAGATCTTCAGGAAGATCCACTGGGTCCATTTGTAGTACTCGGGGTCGATCGTCCCGAACTCCCGCGACCAGTCGTAGCAGAACCCGAACCGCTGCAGCTGCCTGCGGAAGTTATCGATCGCCTTCTTCGTCGTCACCTCGGGGTGCACGCCGGTCTGGATCGCGTACTGCTCCGCGGGTAACCCGAACGCGTCCCACCCCATCGGGTGGAGCACATTGAACCCGCGCATCCGCTTGTATCGGCAGATGATGTCCGTCGCGGTGTACCCCTCGGGGTGCCCGACATGCAGCCCCGCCCCGGAGGGATACGGGAACATGTCCAACGCGTAGTACTTGGGCTTGGACGCGTCGAACCCGTCCTCGCCCGGGTTGGGCTGACGATAGGTCCCCTGCTCACCCCACCACCGCTGCCAGCGCGTCTCGAGCTCCCCCGCCATCTGGGCGTTGTAGCGGTGCTTGGGGGTTCGATCACTCGATTGGGCTTGGGTCTGGGTCATGACCGATGAGTGTAGGGTAATGGATAGAGGATCGTGTTGCAGGTGAGACTGGATATCCCCCTGTTTTTGGTCGTTCTATACATCGGAATCTGACCTGAGCGGGATCGATGAGAGGGTACACGATTGACGAACATACTGCTGTTATCACGCAATCAGGTGTATGGGACGACGGACGGGCAGCTGATCATGCCGTTCGCCATGTTCCGCGACCAGCTCCTCACCCGCGATATCCGCGTCACAAATGTCCCCACCCAATCGCCAGAGGACCGCACCAGCGCGATCCGATCCGCGTTCGAATCGGCTTCGCCGCCGGACATCGTGATCACGATCCCCCACTGGTCCGAACCCGCCGACGCGCTAAGTGAATGGTTCGAGCGTACGCGCTCAGAATCATCCCCCGCCAAGCACATCCTCCTCGATTTCTACGACCAGACGAGCTCGCCGCACTTCGGTGTGCTCCCCCACATCGACCTGTACATCAAGAGCAAGGCCCTCCGCGATCGCTCGCTGTACCAAGAGGACTTTCAGGGCGGGTTCATCTACGCCGACTTCGTCGCCCGCCAATGGGGATTCGATCTCGAAGACTGGCACTTCGGATCCAAGCCCGACCCAGAGCACGCACACAAGATCGTCGCGGGGTGGAACTTCGGATTGACTCCCAGATACCACAAGATGATCCGCGCCTCCAGGCGATTCCCCATGCCATGGAAACACCGACCCATCGGGCTGCACTTCCGCGTTGGCACCATCAACCGCACCGACAAAGACATGGAGTGGTATCAGTACTCACGCAAGAAGGCTGCGGAGTTCGCACAACCGTTGCGTGAATCGATCAAGTTCAGCGGCAACGAGCGCGTGAGTCCCAAGCGCTATTACGCCGAGCTCTATATGAGCAGGTTCGTCTACTCCCCCTTCGGGTGGGGCGAGGTTTGCTATCGCGATTTCGAAGCCGTCGCTGCGGGCGCGACCCTGATCAAACCCGACATGTCCCATGTCGAGACATTCCCCAACATCTTCCTCGCCAACGAGACCTACCTTCCCGTCGCGTGGGACATGCAGGACCTCGTCGAACGCTCCCGCGCACTCTTCGACGAACCTGATCGTGCGATCGCGATGCGCAAAGCCGCCCGAGACACCCTCGATCAGGCGCTCAAGGGCTCTGGTTTCGTCGATATCATCGAGGATTGCACCCGACGCGTGATGGGCTGACCCCACCGATGCCTCACATGTCTCACGCGTCAGGCGAGCGCTTCCAGAGCACATCGTGGCACCGTTTGTCCGCGAGTCCCTCCGCCCCACTGATCAGGGTTAACTCCAGCGCGTGACGCAATCCGCGCCGTCGCGTGCCGATGCGGAACGGCACATACCCCATGCTACCCATCAACGCGTAGACCTCTGCGACGCTCGTGTGCGCCCGCTGGAGATGATGCTCGTCCATCTCCATGATCACCGGGCATCCCCATTGCCGCAATGTCTGCTCCATCCCCCGCACCGCGCGGAGCTCAAAGCCCTCGACATCGATCTTCATCAGCTTGGGCGCAGGACCATCATCGCCCTTGAAGACATCGTCCCCCCGACGCACCTCCGCGATCGTTGTGGAGACCACGCTCTCCGGATCAACATCCGCGAATGTTCCGATCCCGGTATACGAGTGATTCTGCTTGAGTTCAAGCGTGTCCGCCTGATCGGACAACCCGAACGGGTACACGCGGATGTTCTCGATCGCGTTCATCTCGATCATCCGCCCTAAACGCTCACGGCATCGCGGGTTGGGCTCAAAGCACTGCACCGATCCCGATGACCCCACCCGATGCGACGCGTGCAGCGCAACCATCCCGACATTCGCGCCGATATCAACAAACCGATCGCCGGGCTCAAGCATCTCATCCAACAGACGCAGCACATGCAGCTCGTAGTACCGACCCAGAAAATAGGTGCTCCGGCACGACCAATCCGTCAGGTCCAGCTCCATCAGGTACCCGTGCTCTTTGCCACGGATGACCTTGACCGGTGCCCCGACCCATCGGTGATCGTGCTGATACCCCGTGCGCCCGATCGCCTCAAGCACTCGACCCCAACCGGGCAGCTCCCACCGAGTAATCGGTAAGATGATGGCCTTCCACTCGTTACGCATCCCATCCCTCTCTCGGGCATACTGTACCGCATGTGTGGCCGATTCACGCAATATATTGACCCATACACCCTCGATCGTCTCTTTGAACTCTTCCTCGGCGTCCCATATCCGCACGAGGACCTCATCGAGTCGCTCGCGGCCTGCTACCCCAACTCCTATAACATCGCACCCACCCAATCCGGCGCGATCATCCACGCCGACCACGATGCCAACACACTCCGAGCCGACCACGCCCACTTCGGGCTCATCCCCAAGTGGGCCAAGGAACGCTCGATCAGCGCCAAGATGATCAACGCGCGATCGGAGACCATCTGGGAGAAGCCCGCATATAGAGGATTGATCAGCTCCCGCCGAGCGGTCCTCCCGATCAACGGATTCTATGAATGGCAGGCCGTCCCCACCCAAAAGACCAAGCAGCCCTGGTACATCCGACGCGCTGATGAGCACCCCATGCTGCTCGCGTGCGTCTGGGACACTTGGCTCGACCCTGAAATGGGCGGCTCGGCGATCGATTCGTTCTCCATCATCACCACGGATGCCAACGATCAGCTCAAAGACATGCACCATCGCATGCCCGTCATCCTCGAGCCCGAATCGCTCGATCCCTGGTTCGATCGCGAGACCCCGCCGCGAGATGTCTCCGCCCTGCTCCGCCCGAGCCCGGAAGGTATTCTCGGGATGCACCGGATCTCCACCCGGGTCAACTCGCCCAGTAACAACGACGCGGCACTGATTGAACCCGATTCCCACGCCGGCCCGGCCACCCTGTGGGGGTGATCGGGTCTAGGATCACCCGAGAGGGCCGGCACCTGATTCCGGCCTACGCAAGCACTTTCGCCGCGAGCCAATCGCAGGAAACACCACCATGCCCAACCTCACGATCGATGTTGCCAAGGTCCTCGAAGACGACGCACTCCTCAGCTTCGACTCACCCGCAATCTCCAAGGACCGGCTCCACCTGCCCGGCGGCGACTTCGTCGATCGCGTGTTGGCCATGACCGATCGCAATCAGAATGTGCTCAACAACTACAACCGACTCCTCAACACCGGGCGACTCGCGGGGACCGGGTACACCTCGATCCTCCCCGTGGACCAGGGCATCGAGCACTCCGCCGGCGCGTCCTTCGCACCCAACCCCGACTACTTCGACCCCGAGAAGATCATCGAGCTCGCGATCGAAGGCGGGTGCAACGCCGTCGCCTCGACCTACGGCGTGCTCGGCGCGACCGCACGCAAGTACGCCCACAAGATCCCCTACCTCGTCAAGTTCAACCACAACGAACTCATGACCTACCCCAACCAGTTCAAGCAGATCCCCTTCGGCACCATCAAGCAGTGCTGGGAGATGGGCGCAGCTGCCGTCGGCGCGACGATCTACTTCGGGTCCGACGACTCGACCAACCAGATCCAGTATGTCGCGGACATGTTCGCCGAGGCACACGACTACGGGCTCGTTACCGTGCTCTGGTGCTACATCCGCAACAACGCGTTCAAAGTCAACGGCGTCGACTACCACTCATCCGCCGACCTCACCTCGCAGGCCAACCACCTCGGGGTCACCATCCAGGCGGACATCATCAAGCAGAAGCTCCCCACCAACAACGGCGGGTACACCGCGCTCAACTCGGGCGACTCGTCCTACGGCAAGTTCAACACGGGGATCTACACCGACCTGTGCTCGAGCGACAAAGAAGGCAAGGGCGGGCACCCGATCGACCTGTGCCGGTACCAGGTCGCGAACTGCTACATGGGGCGCTCGCCATTGATTAACTCGGGCGGCGAGTCCAAGGGCGCATCGGACCTCAAGGACGCCGTCACCACCGCCGTCATCAACAAGCGCGCCGGCGGCATGGGCCTGATCTCCGGCCGCAAGGCCTTCCAACGCCCGATGGGCGAGGGCGCCGCCCTGCTCCAGGCGATCCAGGATGTCTACCTCGACGAGAATGTCACGATCGCGTAATTCTCACTCCACGATTGTTCAAAGGGAGCACACGCGTGCTCCCTTTTTCATACCTTGGAGTCATCATGAAAGCCGCCCTCGCCCAGATCTCGCCCGTCTTCCTTGATCGCAGCGCCTCCATCGCCAAAGCGATCGACGCGATCAAGCTCGCGTCTTCGCGGGGCGCATCCCTCGTCGCGTTCGGGGAGACCTTTCTCCCCGCGTACCCGCTGTGGCTCTGCCGCACAGACGGGGCGCGGTTCGATGCGCACGATCAGAAGGAACTGCACGCGCTGTACCTGCGGGAAGCTGTCCAGATCGAGCGGGGCGATCTGAACGCAATCTGTGAAGCAGCGCGTGAACACAACATCTGGGTCGTCATGGGGATCGCGGAGAAACCTATGGATCGCGGGGGGCACTCGATCTACGCTACCGCCGTCACGATCAACAACGCGGGCACCATCGTCAGCACGCACCGCAAGCTCATGCCGACCTACGAGGAACGCCTCGCGTGGTCGCCGGGAGATGCGCACGGGCTCGTCGCGCACGATTGTCACGACTTCCGCATCGGGACGCTCAACTGCTGGGAGAACTGGATGCCCCTGCCCCGCGCGGCGCTCCAAGCCCAAGGCGTGAATCTGCACATCGCGCTCTGGCCGGGCGCTGTCGTCAACACCCAGGACATCACCCGGTTCGTCGCGCGCGAATCACGCTCGTATGTCCTCAGCGCCTCCACCCTCATCCGCGCGTCCGACATCCCCGCGCACATCCCGCACCGCGATCGGATCGTAACAGACGAGTCCGAGACCATGCACAACGGCGGCTCAGCCGCCGCCAACCCCGACGGCACCTGGCTGCTCGAGCCCCAACCCGATGTCGAAGATGTGTTTGTCGTGGAACTGCAGCGCGCGTTCGTCGATCGCGAACGACAGAACTTCGACCCCTCAGGGCACTACGCGCGACCGGAGCTGCTCAAGCTCATCGTCGACCGGACGCGCCACACGAATGTCGAGTTCCGCTGAGCCCATGTATCAACGCGATCAGTTGCCCAAGTAGTTCATCGCGTGCTCGGGCGCGATCCCGTTCACAATGAACTGCGTCATCTCTTCAGGCGTCCAGTTCGGGATCTCGAACTCGAGCTCGCCCGAGTAGTACGCGTTGGTGTCCGCGCCGCCCAGGTTGTAGAACCGCCCCGCCCGCAACGGCTTGACGCGCACGGCATAGTACCCCTCCGCGTCGGGGTGGATCGGGAGCATGTACCCCGTGTACTTCACCTCGCCCGGCATCGGGACCGGCTGAATACCCCTTGCCTCGATGCGCTTGCGTGGCACGACCGACCAGGTGTGCCTCTCGCTCGAGAGCACGGGGAGCACGCGGCTCGGCACGCCCCCGTTTGTGTCCGAGCTGTCCAGCTTGAAGTACACCTCGAGCTCGCCTCCGAACACGATCGATTTGGCAGCGAACTGGTGGCGCAACGACAATCCCTTGAACTCAACAACCGGGACCCACACCTCCTGCTGCCGGCTGTACACGAGCTTGAGCTCGGCGCGGAGGCGCGATTCGATCTCCTCGCGTGTCTCGATCGACTCATCGAACTGCACACTCAGTTCCGTGTTGATGTTCACCGTGGATCGGACGGATGTGTACCCGACCCGCTCCCAATACTCGTACCCGATCCGCCCGCTCGATTCCTCGTAGATCTCGATCGGGGTCATGATCTGCGTCTCGCTCGCGATGCTCCACGGGCCTCCGAGTGGGATGGAATCGAAGTGAATCAGGTTCCCGAGACTATCCGTCATGAATGTCGAGTCCCACTGAAATGCCTCCACCTCGGTGATCGGGCCGTCGGGCGACCCGCCCTGGCTCGGGCGCGCCGACCGTGTCCGGATCGTCGCCCCCATCGTGGGGTACCCCTTCATGAACGCGTCGCCGTTCGCGATCGATAGCCGGTACGCGCGATCTTTCAATCGGCGCACGCGCATCGTGCCGTACATGATCTGATCGCCCGCGATCGTGTCGGGGTGCTCTGTCTCGATATAGATCTGCTTGTTGTACCAGTCTGTTTCTGCACGAAGCATCGCGTTGTTGCGATCGATCGTCGAGAGCACCGACTTGTACGCGTTTCCCTTCGCGGTGGATGAATCCGTGATCACCTCGAGCGGCTCGCGCTTGGCAAGCATCATGACCAGACGACAATCGATCCAACCGAACGAGCGCGCACGCTTGGATTGCCCCGACCCGTGGTCCTTGCTCAGCTGATCGAGGATCGATTCCTGAACCTTCGTCGTCGTGTACTTCGGGTCGTAGAACGACATCGAAGAACCCGGTTCCTCGGAAAGGAACGGCATCGTGAGGATGAGCCCCACATCCGGGATCGCGTATGACCACCCCCCGGATTGGATCTTCGGCGTTGCCTGCGCCGCGTACGCCAACATCAACAACGCCAGCGCGATCGCGAGCTGCCTCGGATGCCGACGGGTGCGGGTCATGCTCAACAAGGACACATGCGCACGCCCGCACTCGGAGCAGGTCACCGGGCGATCACGCCCAATCGTTTCAAGCCCCTCCGACTTGCTCAGGTCGTACCAGCACTTGCGGCATCGCAGCGCCGATCGCCCGCGTCGCCCCGGGCGATCCCAGAACAACGCGCGCAACGCGGCAACCACAGCCAAACCAAGAAACACCCAATAGAGAATCGTCCAGATCATCAATCGAATGTACCGGCTGAGTTATAGAGATGGTCGCACAAATCTGATATTTATATCCGCGCGTGCTTATCCTTGCGCCTTGTGCGCCTCCCAGAGCTCAAGCACTTCCTTCTCAAGATTCCGCGGCAGACCGCCCCGGATCCGGTCGGCCCACTGCTCATAAAACTCGTGCCCGCGCTCCTCGCGGATCTCCTGCCCACGCTCCATGTAGTAGTTCAGCGCAGATTCGGTCGTGTCGTCGATGTGGCGCGTCTTGAGCCCCGCCTTGATCGACTTGGCGGTGCTCAGCTGCCCCTGCCCCTCGTACCCCTCAACGGTGTTGGGCACCCACGCGGGCAGATGCTGCCATGCGTGCACGCCGTGCTCCGCGAGGAAGTCCGCGTCGACCCACTCGACCTTGGGGCGCGCACCGAACTTCTCCGCGACGCGCACCGCGCTCTCGACCATGTCCCTGCTCGTGCGCTCGCCCGCGGGCGAGATCCCGTTGTACGCGCCCATGTGCTTCTGCTCGATGCAATGGATCGTAAAATCGCCCAGGTCGCGGACATCGATGTACTGCACGAAGTCCTTGCCGGTGCCCGGGCCGATCATCGTCCCGCCCTCGCTCGCGCGGACCGGCCAGTAGGTGAAGCGCCCCGTGGTGTCACGCTCGCCAACGATCAGGCCCGGACGGATCACGCACACCTTGCCCGGGAACCGCTCTTCCGCCGCCTTCTCCACCCGCGCCTTCATCGCGCCGTAATGCGCCCCGACCTCGCGGTGCGTGTGGATCCCCGCAGCAACATCGTCCGCAACCTGGGCGAGTTCCCCGTTCTCGTCCATGCCCGGCGTCTGCCGACTCGCGTACACGCTCGTCGTTGAGATCACCACATACTGCCCCATCGCGGGCAACAGAATGTCCATCGTGTCCGTCACCGTCTTGGGCACATAGGTGAAGGTATCGATCACCGCGTCAAACTTCCGCCCGTCCGCGACGAGCTTCTCGAGCCCGCTCAGGTCCGTGTATCGATCGCCCTCGATATGCTCGAGATCCGGGAACATCTCCGGCCCGGTCTGCCCGCGATTGAACAGGGTCACCTCGTGCCCGTTCTCGAGCGCCCGATTCACCATCTTGGGACCCGCGAACCCCGTCCCCCCAAGCATCAGGATCTTCATCGGCTTGCGCGAACGCGGCAGCATCCCCATGCCCATCGCGCTCCCCGCCATCGCCGCCGTGATCCCGATCGCGCCCGCCTGTCCCAAAAACTCCCGTCGTGTGCTCGTCATGTCGTGCTCCCTGTTGGACCCAGCGCTGCGCCGGGTAGTGTTCTCTTTGTGTTCAACTCAAAGTCGTTTGATTCGCTCTGCTTTTCCCGCTTGTGCTGCGCCATCGCCAGCGCAAACGCCAACCCGCCCCACACCACCGCCAATGGTGCCGCGACCAGCGCCATGCCCATCAATCCGAGCCCGGCTCCCATGATCGCTCGCTCCACGCCCGTCCCCGCGACATCGCCGCCGCGGTACAGGAATACATCCACGATGGGCTTGGCCTTGTACTTTTCTTCCTTAGGCACCACCGAGAACAGCGTCTCGCGCGCCGGGCGGATCACCGCGTAACGCGTCGCGCGATGCAACGCCGTGAAGACTGTAAACACCGCGAAGACCTGCCAGGGCTCAATGCCCTCGATCCGATTCACCCATGCGAGCGCAACGAAACCCACACAGGTCAGCACCGGAAGCAGCGACAACGCCACCCCGATCCCCAATCGCTTGATGATGTGCGCCGTCACGAACAGCTGCACGAGCAAGGTCGCGACCTGCGTCCACAGATCGATCTGCGCAAAGAGCGCGATCCGCTCATTGAGCTCATCGCTCGCACGCGTGACCAGGTTCGCCTGGGTAAAGTAGATCAGGGTGCTGCTGATCGCGACAAACGCGATGTACAACCCGATCCCCATAAGATACGGCGAGCGCACCATCGTCCGCACCCCGTCCCACCAGCTCCCGCCGATCAGTTCCGGGTCCGGGTTCCGCTGCTCACCCGTGCTCGCGTCGATCACCCGCTCTTGCACTCGCGTCCGATCGTACCCATCGAGGATCCGCACGCACTGCACCGCGAGCTCGAACGCAACGATCGCGATCGAGATCTGTACCCAGGTCGGGATGTGCTCCGCGAGCCACCAGACAAAGTTCGCGCCCAGGATCGCGCCGAGCGTTCCCCCGATCCCGATCGTCGCGTACAGGCGCTTGCCCTGCTCCAATCGCCAGACATCCGCCATGAACGCCCAGAACACGCTCGTGATGAACAGGTTCACCACGCTCAGCCACACATAGAACACATACCCGCTGTACACGAGCCGATCACCCACGAGCACCTGCTGCGCGACAATGAACCCGAGCAGGCACACCATCACCGCGCGATACGCAAGCGAGATGAACCGCTTGCGATCCATCCGCGACACCACCCCGCCGAACGCGAGGGTGACGATCAACGACACGCCGCAGGTGATCAGGAACAACCAGCGCAGATCGCCCATCGACCGCTGCACCCCCATCGCCTCGCGGATAGGGCGGAGCAGGAAGTACCCAAACAGCAGAAAGAAGAAGCACCCCCCCGAGAGCGCAACCCGCCCCCACTCGCCGGGCATCACGGGGATCACCCGCGCAACCAGACCACCCCGGGATGTCGATTCCGATTCCTGCACGGGCGAGGTCTACCCAACCCGCCGGGCACGGGTTGCGGGCGGGAGCGGGTACTGTTCAATTTTTGTGGATTTCTGAATAGATTAGGGCTGGTGCCACCGTTGCTGTTTCGTTGGGAATGTCCGCCACGACACCCCGCCATCTTCTCTTTTCTTCGATCGATACCCACGTGCACCGAACTCTTCGACAAGATCATCTACCTCGCCATCTTCATACAGATCGAGATACCCGATGTCGAGCATCCCACTCCGGGACTTGAGTTCCTGCACGATCCCATACACGCCGATCGAATCGTCGATCGGAATACGCACGGTCTGCGAAAGGAACCTTTCTGCTTCGAGATCTGCTATTGCGCGATATCCATCATCGCCCAGGACTTCCATCCCAAAGCGGATTTCGATGAATGCACCAACCAGCTTGTCATTGAGTGCCACTGAATTACGAATGCGACGCTTTGGACGATACAGCGGCAAGTACCCTTCCCCATCAACAAACTTGCGGTTCCCGTGCTCATCCAACTCATCTCGCAACGCCCACCACGCCGGGTCCGACATCAAGGGACGCACTTCATAGGTGCTGACCTCTTCATCCCCGTATCGCCCGCCGAGCTTGAACTCAAGCACTACATCGATCAATCCACCAAAGGTGAATGCCTGGAGGTCTGGATTCCGATCTCCCTTGTCCGACGGCAAGTAAAAACTGAATCGACTCGGATATCCGACCTCCCCAAGTTCCACCGCTTCCCAATCCTGAAAATCAATATTGACCTTTAGGTGCTTCACAAGCCAATCGATATACTTCTGCGGCTTCTCCACCAGCTCGTACGGCTCCATCGACTCAACCCGCTCGTACCAGCCGCGGGCTCCCTGCTCTGCTTCTGTCTTGCTCACACGAGCAAGCTTGAACGACACAGTCTCATCAAACTCCGCTACCGGCCACCAGAGGTCGATGTGCGGATCTCCCTCGAACACCCTCATCTTGACGCGATGATCCACGGGCGGATCTTTGCGAGAATCCCACCCGCTGTACATGATGCGTTCGCTGTACACACGCTGATTGAAATCCCACCAATCGATCTCACCCTTCCCGACCGGGCGGAAGTCGTAGTAACCGTCCCACGACGCCCATTCTCCCCTCCGAACGGGCTCGTATAGAACCTTGTCAACCTGCACACGCCAATCATGATCCAACGCAAGCCGGCGTACACGAATCCGTGCATAAGCGAACCAAGTACGCCCTATCGCCTTGGGTGTCTGAATGTCGAGACTATGCACCGATCTCGCCCAACGCTCATCCTCGTACGACAGCCGCTGACCCCGCAAGAGCGCGTCAAAGATGTACAAGTACAAATCTCCACGCATCGATGTTCGATCCGTAAGAACCGCTGCATCCTCAGAGCGAGCGACGCGCACCAAGTTCTCGATGTCGTCTCGTGTCACCAGATCGCCCGAATAGAACCGGCGTTTGAGTTGATTAACAACCTGCTCCGGACGAGGCCGCTGCGGCATCGGAACAGCCGAACTGCGATGATCCGGCCAGTTCTGGTTCGAGCCCGGATCAGTAGGGATCGTGCCAATCTCCTCGATCAACTGCGAAGTTGTTTCGTCCTCTACATGCAAGGATTCTTTCTGCTCGGGTTCTTCACCCGCCCAAGCCGGACCACAACACGCAACGGAAAGAAGACAGGCCACCAACCACTTCATCATCACAACCCTCCAGTGTTTCGCCAATCGTCCAAGCAGATGAATGTACCCCAAGAGCACACGATCTGATCCATTCTTTTCACACCCCGCATATCCTCTCCCATGCCCCCGCCGCACACCAACCCGCCCCGCCCCGCGATCTTCCTCGATCGCGACGACACCATCAACCGCAACGCCGATCTCCCCGACGGCGCGTGGGAGGGGGTCAAGTGGGGCGACCTGCTCAAGCCCGAGTACGCGATCCTCGTCCCCGGCGCACGCGAAGCCCTCATCGCGCTCAAGGACGCCGGGTACGCGCTCGTCGTCATCACCAACCAGGGCGGCGTCGCGCGAGCGCACGGCACCATGCGCGATGTCGACGCGTGCAACGATCGCATGCGCATGCACCTCCGCCAATCCACGCACGACGACGAACGCGTCCTCTTCGATGACCCGCTCATCGAGTGCTGGTATTCGTGCCCGTTCCACCCCGAGACGGGCGTCGTCCCGCACCTCAAGGCAGAGCACGAGTGGCGCAAACCGCACTGCGGCATGATCACCAGCGCCTGCGCCGAGCTCAACCTCGACCCCGCCCGATCCTGGATGGTCGGCGACAAGCAACGCGACCTCGACGCCGCCATCGCCGCCGGCGTGCCCGAATCCCAAACCATCCGCGTCGCGCACGGCTCACCCGTCAAGGACCTCGCGCACGCTGCCCGCCTCATCCTTGAACTCGACGAAGAACCCCACCACGACCAGCCCGTCTCCAGCGCCTCACTCTCACCCATCGATCCCTACGCGCACCCATTGAGCGACGACAAGGTCCGACGCACCGTCGAGTCCGCTGCCAGCGCCCTCGCGGAGCGCACCGGGATCAAACTCATCGAGCTCGACACCACCGATACCCAGGTCACCGTCACACTCGGGACCCACAAGCTCGGCGCGCTCGCGTTCATGGCCGAGCTCCGCCGGAGCACCAACCGCTGGCACCGATCCCACACCGGCAAAGACCTCTGGCCCAGCGCCAACGACCCGAGCATCTAGATCACAAGCCCCCGGTGGCACAGTCGTCCCGCCTGTGCAATCTCAGCTGTATGAACAACGCACAGGCGAGACGCCTGTGCCACCATCTCTAGGTCTACCTACCCTTCCCCGTGTCTGCCAACACCCCATTGCGCCTCCTCGTCGTCCTCCCCTCGTGGGTCGGGGACATCGTGATGGCCACCCCCACCATCCGGCGCATCCGCGACGCCTACCCCGGCATCTTCATCGGCGGGCTCTGCCGACCGGGCATGGACCAGCTCCTCTCGGGCAACACCCTCTTCGACGAGCTCCATGTCTTCCAACCGCACGGCATGATGGCGAGCAAGAAAGCCGCCAACAAGGTCCGCCCGCGCCGGTACGACACCGCGATCCTCCTCACCAACTCCTTCTCTACCGCGCTCATCACCCGGCTCGCGTTCATCCCGCGTCGCATCGGGTACAACCGAGACACGCGCGGGATGCTGCTCACCGATCCGATCGTGCCGCCTCGCAACCCCGACAAATCGTGGAAGCTCACCCCGGCGGTCGACTACTACTGGAACATCGCGTCGCGTTTGCTCGACGAGGACCCGATCGACTGGTCCATCCACACCCCCACCAACTGCACCGAAGTCCCCCTCGCGCTCCCCAAGGGTGTCACGATGGAACTCGGGTACAACGAGCAGGACGAATCCAAAGCGAACGAGGTCCTCGCCGCCGCGGGCATCGACGACGCGACCCCCTACGCGATCCTCAACCCGGGCGGCAACAACCCCGCCAAGCGATGGCCGATCGAACGCTTCGCCCAGCTCGCGGATCATCTCCACAACCAACACAACCTCCGCGTCCTCCTCAACGGGTCACCCGCGGAAGCAGAGATTTGCGATCAGATCATCGCGCACGCGAAGACGAACCCCGTCTCGTTGCCCAAGCTCGGGAACACACTCGGCGCTCTCAAGCCCATCATCGATCGCGCCGCGATCATGATCACCAACGACACCGGCCCGCGCCACATCGCCGCGGCCTTCGCGACCCCGCTCGTCACCCTGTTCGGCCCAACCGACCCGCGCTGGACCACGATCCCCGTCGCGCCCCTCCCCGACGGATCCCCTTCGGAAACCATCATCGTCGCCGACCCCACGCTCCCACCCGAGGAATCCGCGAACGATCACCCGCAGCGCTGCGCCATCGACAACATCGCCTACACCCGCGTCCAACAGGCAACCGATACAATTCTTCAGCGGATCTACACTTGATTCCACATTCTGTTGAATCGTAAAATGTCCTGCAAAGATGAAATCCGCCCGATTCCATGCTGTTGCCATGTGGTTCTTTATCGCGGGGTTCGTCTGCGCCAACTCGGGATGGGCGCCCGTCCTCTCGATCATCACATCTGATCGACCCGAGTGGTCTGTTTGTGGCGAGGACTTATGTCTGTGTGTGAAACCCACAACCGACAAACCCTTCTGCCCGTTGTGCATCACGGGCGATGAGCAATCGACCTGCTTGGGGTCCGAAGACTCGTCGCCGAGCACCCCGCCCAAGCGCGTGCCCCGCAACCCGCACGCCGACGCGATCTCCCAAGCAGGACAACTCGGTTCCGCGAGTGTGTTCATCGCGTTCGTGTTCGGGCTCAACCAACCAAGCCCCGACGCGCACGAATCCAATCTCGCGCGCTTCATCGACCCCGACGCGCGCCTCGCGCTCAATCAACCCGACATCCCATCGCCCCCGCCCCGATCCTGAGTCGATCATTTCGCTGAACGCGGCGACGCTCGCGCCCATCGTGCGCCATCGCTGCATCACGATCACATCCACTCAGGAGATACGCCATGCCGAGCATCAATCGCCCGGGGCGCGGGTTCACGCTCATCGAGCTGCTCGTCGTTATCGCGATCATCGCGCTGCTCATCGGGGTTCTGCTCCCATCGCTCAAAGGCGCACGCGATAGCGCACGCTCGCTCGTGTGCACCAACACCCTGCGCACGCTCGCGATCACCACCCAGGAGTACGCGAACGATCACAACGATCGTCTCCCTCGTTCCTCGCACTCCGCGGGGTTCAACAACCTCCCCTGGGCTGCGACCCTGTACGAGCCGCTCACCGGGCGCGCCTTTGAGGGCACGAGCTACGCGTGGGACGACGCGGGGTGGTGGGACGCGACGAACACGCACTACCGGTGCCCGCACGATCGGCGCGTGAGCCCGATCGAGCAGCCAGGGCTGCCCTTCTCACTCCCGGCGCTGAGCTACGGGTTCAATGTGTACTTCGAGCTCACCCCGCCGGAGATCGACCCGAGCAAACCCGTCCTGAGCGACCGACCCGTCTGGAACAAACTCACGAGCGTCCCACGCCCGTCGAGCACCATCCTCATGGGCGAGCTCGTCGACGGCGCATCGCGTGATCACATCATGGCGCACTTCTGGAGGACCTACGGCGTCAACCCCGCCTCCGAAGTCGCGATGCACCGACACGGCAACGACCCCGGTTCCACATCCGGGTACGCCTGGATCGATGGGCACGCGAGCTCCGCCGCGTTCAGCGAAACCTTTGACCCATCATCAAACACCGACCGCTGGAACCCCAGCGACAACAAACTGTTCTCAGAACACCAAACACAAACCCATCCATAAAAGGGAATCACCGATATGACATTCAACAACACCATCGCACTCGTCTCGTCCATCGCTGCATGCTCCACCGTCGCGTCCGCTGGGCTCCCCAACGCCCACACCTGGCCGATGGAGCACATCATGGTCTCGATGAACGGCTCAACCATCGAAGCGCACGCCAACACCGACGCGTCCAACCCCATCCTCCTGCAGCGCTTCGCCGGAGAAACATACGACGGCAGCGCCGCCGCACTCGACGACATGTACTACTCCGATCAGTACGGATGGATCCTCGACGGCATCGTCGACCCCGGCGCGGGCAACTCCCTCTGGATCGAGCTCGTCTCCCAGACCGACGGACTCGAAACCTACGAAGGCGGGCGACGCATGATGATCGGCGCTCAGACCTTCAACCCGATCTTCGGCACCGACTCCAGCGCCATGAACTGGCAGTGGTCGGGCATGATGACCCACAACTGGTACGCTGCCGAATCGCTCGGCGATTACCAAGCAACCTACTCCATCTATGTCGGCGACAGCGCGGGCAACGCCGTCGACGGGTTCAATGCCGGCGAGGTCACCCTCAACTTCCGCGCCGTCCCCACACCCGGATCGCTCGCGTTCCTCGCCATGGGCACCGTGTTTGCCTCACGCAGAAAGCGAGCATAACCCATGCGATACGCACTCCCCATCGCGTTGATGCTCAGCACCTCGGGTGCGCTCGCGTCCTCCCCCACCCTCGGGGGACCGATGTCGCACCTGCTGATCACGCTATTCAACAACGAGATCTTCTTGACATTCGAGTCGCCGAGCATGTCCACCGTGACGATGCAGGACAACGCGGGTGACTTCACCGCCGGCGCGTCCGCGCTCAACGGGTCCGGGTACAACGGGCAGTTCGGGTGGCTCGCCAACGGGTTCATCTCGCTCCCACCCAGTTCGGGGATCTTCGTCCGCACCCTCAACAGCTCGCCGCACCTTCGCGTGTACGAGGAAACGACCTTCGCGTCGATCCTCGGCACCGACGGCTCTGACGAGATATGGCGCTGGGACGGAACCATGACCCACAACTGGTACGCGACCGACACCCACGGCGAGCACCTCGCACGATACCAAGTGTTCGTCGGCGATCTCGCGGGCAACCCGCTCTCTGGGTACACCCCCGCAACGATCGAGCTGCGCTTCGAGTACGGGCAGGATCTGTCCGCACGCATCGGCACCCGCGGATCGGGGCTCGTCGCATCGACCCCGACACCCGGAACGCTCGTCACCCTGAGTGCGGCGCTCTTGGGCGTGCGCCGAAGAAGATAGATCTCACCGAGCGATCGACGAGAGGGAACGGACCCGCGAGATGTTTGCCGGGTCCGTTTTTTCGTGCGCACTGCGCCAACAAACCCGTCGCAATCGAACCCGGTGTCTATATTCAACGCATGGCTGACCACCCGCCCGAAACCGGACACCCGAGACTCCCCACCGATACCGACAACGGGCTGCTGCTCATCATCTCCGGGCCCTCGGGCGTGGGCAAAACCACCATCACCCGAGGCGTCGAACGATCCATCGCGGGCTCGGTCTTCTCCGTGTCCTGCACCACCCGCGCCAAGACCGATGCCGATGTCGAGGGCGTCGATTACCACTTCATCGACCACGACGAGTTCCAGGAACTCATCGAAAACGACGCCTTCCTCGAGTGGGCGGATGTGTTCGGCAAGCGCTACGGCACCCGGCGCAAGTGGGTCGACGAACAACTCGCACGCGGGCGACTCGTCATCCTCGAGATCGATGTCGAAGGCGCGAAACAGGTCAAAGCCAAGATGCCCGACGCGTTCGGGATCTTCATCCTCCCCCCGAGCGAAGAAGAACTCCTCCGCCGACTCCAGAACCGCAAACGAGAGAGCGAAGAGCTCATCCAGAAGCGCTTCGCCGAGGCGCAGCACGAGATCCGCGAAGCCAAGGCCTGCGATGTCTATGACCGGTTCGTCATCAACGAGGACCTCGAAACCGCGATCCAGGAAGCAATCATGCATGTCAAAACGGCACGCATCGCCCACGGTAACCGCAGCGAGAACGCGCCGTCCTGATCTCTCTCCGAGATGAGTCGGTTGTCAATCGATGAACAGGATCAGCAGTTGCCGCCGCAGCAATCGCCCATCGGCATGTAGCAGAACTCTTCCTTCACGATCTTGTCGTTCTCGACGCTGTAGATCGCGACTTCCTTCATCTTCATGCGCGGGAACGAGCCGTCCTTGGGCTCCATATCGAGCTCGAAGGTCACGCTGAAGCTGTCCTTGCCGATGAACGGGCCCTCGATCTCGCACCCATGGACCGTCACGCCCTTCTGCCACTCGCGGTACTTCGCCGAGACCTCGTCGCGACCGTGGTAGACACGCCCGTCGCCCTCGATGCTCGTCCACCCCTCTGCGAAGTGCTTGTCCCAAAGCTTGCCGTCGTACTCGACATAATCCAAGCTCTCGTCGCCGGACTTGCAATGCGCGACGAGGTCCTTCGCGATCTTCACGATCGTCTCATTCTGGGTCATGGTGCTCATAAGGGGGTCTCCTGATCTGGTGTGTGGATTGCCCGCCACCCAGCCCACCCGGGCGGCGTTTGGGTAAATTACCGGACACACCAACCCGAATCAAGAGTTTGGTCAGGAATTTGTTCGGTTAATCTCAACCTCACTCACCACCGCCATGCTCGGGGATTCCTCCTCCGCGTCCGACTCCTCCGCTGCGGCTTCGAATCGCGCCGCGAACCAATCCCGCAGCTCCTTCCCCTTGTCCGAATACCCCTTCGCGATCAAGAGCAGGTGTGCCGTCCCATCCCCCTCGATCCCCTCGATCTCATGGCGAAGCCACGGGCGATTGTTCACCGTCGTGCTCGTGTCGTGACTCGTCAATCGGATCGTCTTGATGTCCCCGATGTCAACATTCACCGAGTCGGGCTTGCGCGTGAACCGCGCATGCAACCAATCAATCTCGATCGTGTTGTGCTTCGTCGCCCGCCGAACCCGCAGCGCCGTCGGCAGGGTCATCGCTGCCAGCACGCACCCCGTCCAGATCCAAAGCACCGCCTGTCGGCTCGTCCCGATCCCCATCCCAAACGCCACCACGAACACCATCACAAAGCTCGTGATGCCCAGCGTCATGAAGAACACCATCCACCCGCGCCAGTGCGAATCACGAAGCACCACCCGCTCGTCCGTCTGCTTCACGCGATGCGACGCGATCGCCCGATCGTCCTTGCTCCCACGCTGCTGAATGACCTGCACCACCCCGCCCCAGAGCATCCCGATCCCGATGCAATGGAACGGCGTCAGAAACAGAATCACAATCGCCGGGAACGATCTCGTATCCACCTCGAGCACATTCTCCGAGACATCCCCCGGGTCGTAGTACACCGTGATCTCCCGCCCTACGGGGTAGCGCTTCACAATGTCGTTCGCGTGCTCATGCGACGAGGTCCCGAAGGTAAAGAACGAATGCCGATCCCCCGTGTGTGTCGTGTCGCCGAGCACGAACTCGTACTCAACCTTCGCGCTGTAGGTCGTTCCGTCCGACGAACGCGACGACTCCACCGACGAGCTCGTCACGATCCCCTGCGTGGGCAGGTACCGACTCTTCGCGTCAAATGTCCGCCACACCCCGTACCCGATGATCCCATCGAACACGAGCACAAACCCCAACCAGATAATCCCAAAGCACCCAACGCACCCGAGCCCGTTCTTTTTGGACTTGCTACGCCGATGCTTCGCACGCTGAAACTTTGGTCGCTGATCACGAAGTCTTGGCATGCCACTAGTTTATCAGAAACCAAAATCAGTAATCACGCCCAAAGACCCCGTCGCGTGTGTTGTGAAGAAACTGATGTGGATTTGAAGCGCTGGGGGCCCAGTTCGTCACACCCTGGTTGGCCTCTGAAGGAACTCGCGTTTCAGTGTGGCCGTCGGCAAAGACCATCGGACTCTGCTCGTTGAGGTTGCTGTAGCTGTCTTTCTGCAGCTCACGCCGAATCGTCGGCAACTCCACATCCCACAACAATACCTTCGAAGAAGGGAAGCGGACACTTGGCCTGCGAACGCTTTGAACCAAGTTCTCCCACTCGTCATTGGCAATCAAGTCCCCACTCCAGATCTTGGGATTACCTAAAAATGATGCGGAGTAGACATAAGAAGGAAAAATCGTGCTGTTTACGGGCAGCAAAGAAATCTCTCTGCGTGCACCAGGTGCAAGGTAGAACTTTTCATGGGACGACCACGGGTACCGATGCTCAAAGAGCAGGTTCCATCGCTCTGAGGACTGCCAATGCCCGAGTGTGGATTGGACGCTTGCTCTTGGTGTCTGATACGACACACCCGGAACTGAAGCAGGGTACATATCCTTTGCGTCATTGATGTAAAGATCGAACGCCTGTGAAATGCTGCGCAAGTGGACTTCACTACCTACAAGCCGAGCTCGACTCTGGGCAGATGAAAGTACTGGGCCTGCTATCGAAACCAACAGCGCCACAACTCCAATAACGACAAGAAGCTCAACAAGTGAAAATCCCATTCGGTCATTCTGCTTCATCATCAATCCAATGTTTTCAAGGATACGGGAGCGTAACCTGCACTCCCTCGGGAAGCTCTCCGAATCGGCAGGACAACACCGACCAGTGACCATGGGGCCCGTCATTCGCGATTGATATCTCTACTTCTGTATCGAACTCAACTTTTCCAGTCAAATCTAACATCTCAGCACGAACCAACACAGCATATACAGTATAAGGATGCTCTCCCTGTGACACAAACTGCCCACTCGCGAGTTTTCTCGAACTGATGCCCCCATCACTGCTGAAGTTAGGCCCGCTCTTTATGCCTCGAATGTATCGTGACTCAACGCCAATCGCATTGGGATCTAATGGCTGATGCCGAGCCCATACTACAGAGAAGAGCCAAGCCTTCTCTGCCCTCTCTCGATCATCCTGAATCAAGGCATTGCGAGGCTTGAGACCTCTAGAGTCGTAACTTTCCAAAAGATCATCAAGAGTACCATAGCGGTTGAGGGCGTAATAGTTTGCGAATGCATCCGCGATACGCTCAGCATCCTGAATCCCCGGCCGATCAGGCTCCGGGAGATCCAAAAGCATCAGATAAACCTGCCGGCGTATCTGATCTTGCAAAGCTTCCCGATCAACCTCGGTATCCGATGGCTGGTAGTCCGGAACCTTTGCGTCTTTGATAACCTGAGTTTCCTGAGCAATCACTCGGCTGGTGCGATCTTGACTGCGACGAGGGTTATTGACTGCCTGCCAAACCCGAATCCCCGCGACAGTGACGACAATCCCCACCGCAACGATCAGAGCATTTCGAAAACTCAGATATGATTTCATCGATCTGCACCTGTTCCGATTAGGTAATGATTACGCATGCGGCTTTCACTTGTACTTGACCCGTCTCCGAGTTCACCGTGACGGTAAATCCACAATCCTGCCATTCAAAGCATTCTATTTCTTCGATCTCATACTCTTCACCATTGACCGTGACTGTGCCCGCTGGGCATGTTTTCGTGACAGGCTGAGGATTCGGACCACCGACCTGCGCCCATGCACTGACTGCAACCATCCCCAACAATGCTGTACCTGCAACGACATCAACTATACCAATCTTCTTATTCATCAGCTACTCCTTTCGCGGACGACCTAGCCCGCACACCAAAGAACAAACACAACACAGCACAAGCCGCATTCTGATACGCATGAATCACCAACTCGTGCTCCGAATCCGCTGCAATACTCACCCCGCACCCACACCCACCCTGATACTGGTGCTGGCTCAGGTACACCGAGTAGACCGCACCGACGATGAAAAACACGCCGGAAACTGCAAAACCTAAACCCCCGCGACGCAGAATCAGCAGCACGATGCAGACCATCAGCGCAAGCACCGTGACCACGAACATCACACCAGAGAGCCCTGAGGTCATCCCAATACCGTGCTCAAACGGGCTGAGCAACTGCTCTGGATCAGCCAGTTTGGATATGACAGCATATCCGAATAACGCAATAAGGCTGCAACGAATCACAAGCCCCAAAGTTCCAAGTCCGGCATGGCGAGTCATCGCATGCATGACACTAAATCTAGTCGATACGAGGGGGGGCGAGCAGGAATCAATATTATTTACAAACTATTTGAGGATCACTCATATTTGAGATGTGCAAATCACTCAATTAGCTGATACTCAGCGTCGGCTTCCCCGCCCCGCGCGACATCTGCGCCAAAGTCACCTGCGCCTCGAACTGATCCACCATCCCGCTCAGCGCCTTAGGCAACTGCTCACCCCCCGCGCTATCCGCATCAAAGTTCGCGCTCGGGTTGCCGGTGTCGCCGTTGCTCCGCAGCGCCATATTGATCGGCACCGCACCCAAGAACGGATGGTTGAGCTTCTGCGCCATCGTCTGCGCGCCGCCGCGCCCGAAGATGTCGTACTCCTTGCCATCATCGCCAATGAAGAAGCTCATGTTCTCCACGACGCCCAAGACCTCGACGCCCAACGACTCGAACATCGCGCTGGCGCGCACCGCGTCGTCCTGCGCCACCTTCTGAGGCGTGCACACCACCACCGCGCCCGCGAGCTGCACGCTCTGCGCCAAAGTCAAAGGCACATCCCCCGTGCCCGGCGGCAGATCGATGATCAAATAATCAAGCTCGCCCCATTGTGTCCGCTCGATCAGCTGATGGAACGCGCCGTGCGCCATCGGGCCACGCCAGATCAGCGGCTTATCCGTCTCAACGAGCTTGCCCATCGTGATGCACTTGACCCCATGCACGAAGAACGGCTGGAGCGCCCCACCGATCACGACCTGATCGTGCGATTGCAGACCCATCATCGTTGGAAGCGATGGCCCGTAGATATCACCATCGAGCAATCCGACCGCGTGCCCCTTCTTCGCGAGACCCACCGCGAGGTTGACCGCGATGGTGGACTTGCCCACGCCACCCTTGCCCGCGCCGACTGCGATGATGTGCTTCACGCCCGGCACGCCCGTCGCGTCCTTGTTCTGAGGCGTTGCCTGCTCGTCGCGCTTCGCCTGCGCGCCCGTGTTGCCCCCCGTCTTCACATCACCCTTGAGCTTCATCACGACCTCGCCCTGGTGATCGACAAAGTCGATGATCAACCCGAGATCGTTGACCCCCTTCTCTTTGGCGCTGGCGCGGACGCACGAGTCGATCACCGCGCCGACCTTGGTGAGTTGCTCCTTGGGAGGCTGGGGCGCGTTGGGCTCGCCCTGGGTCATGCAGACCCGGATGGACGCGTGCTCGTCGCAGACCGCGATGTTCATCACGCACCCCCGCGAAACGATGTCCTCGCCGCTCGGGTGCATGACGGCGCCCAGCGCCGCAGTAATGTCGTCCTTCGTGAATGCCATGTCGCGCTGCTCCGATAAGCCGAACCGGTGTTCGGGTGGGTCTGGTTGCTCCAAAAGGGCGAAAAACGCCCCCGCACACGAGCGAACAACCCGCCCGCGGACCCCGTTTCCAATGCGTTTCAATCATAGACACACGCCCGGATGATCGATAATTGATCCGAGCACGCAATAGACCCCCTCTGGGTGCGTTGAGCGTACGGATACTGAAACGAAACATCTTCACGCACAACTCGCGACGCCCGACGCGTCGCCCGCCCCCCGAGCGGGGCAAGGAGAACCTCATGAAACGCAACCAATCACTCTCGATGCTGCTCATGCTCACCGCAGCTGCCGGGCTTGCGATCGCCGAGCCGGAGATGAAGCAAACCACTGACAACGATCTCCTCCGAGGCCCGATCGTCACCGAGACCAACTCGCCGCGGACCGACAAGGAAGACCGCCCCGAGATCGATGTCGAAGCCGAGCTCATGGAACACCCCATGGAGCTCCGCGAAGTCACCATGGCCCTCCGCCTCCTCGAATCCGATCGCACCCCCGAATCACTCGGGCTGACCCAGGAGCAGCGCGACGAGATCAAGAAGATCACCCAGCAGTACCGCGAGGACATCCAGGCGTTTCAGGAGGCCAACAGAGCCGAGATCCGCAAGCTCCGCGACGAAATGAACAAAGAAGCCAAGGAAATGCGCGAGCGTCGTCAGAAGGAGCGCGACGCCGAGGATGCCATGAGCGACAAGGGCGACAAGGGCGACAAGCCCCGCGAGAAGCCCCAAGAAGGCAAGGCCGCCCAGAAGCTCCGCGTGTTCATGGCCAGCGCCCCCGCCGTCAAGACCGCGATGGGCAAGTTCAAGAGCACCCTCTCCGAGGAGCAGTACGAGCTCGTCAAGAAGCATGTCGTCGTCGCACGCCATCGAGCACAGGATCGCCAAGCAAACCGCGGCGCTGATCAGGAACGCCCAGGCAACCGCCGAGGCATGGACTCGCGGGATGCACGCCCAGAACGCAAGTCGCGCGAATCCGAAAAACGCAACGGACCGGCAGAAGACTGATCCGTAATCCACAGCACACGCATCGCGTCACAGACCCGATTCCGTCAGAGGCCGTACCCGAAAGGGGCGGCCTCGTTTTATGCCGCCTTCTCCCCATGACCACGATCGACCAGCGACGCGCACAATGAGAACAGCTGCTCAAAGTCCACCGGCTTTGTCACATACCCGGACGCTCCGGAACTCATGCATCGCCTTTGCTCTTCAGGAAACGCGTTCGCGCTCACCATCACGATCGGGACTTCAATCCTCATCCGGCGCACCTCTCGCAAGCACGCCAGCCCATCGAGCTCGGGCATACTCATGTCCATCAGCACAATGTCATACGGCTCGCCGCACGACGAAGCGCTCATAATCATCCCCAACCCCTCGCGCCCGTCCCGAGCGGATTCAATCTCAACACCGACCCGCGCGAAGTAGTGCTCAAAGATCTTGATGTTGTCAACCATATCCTCGACCAAGAGAATACGAGAACGACCAAGCACGCCGCAGCACAACTCCTGAGGCATCGACTCCCGCTCAATCGTGCACTCGTCCACGAGCTCGCCCTCCACCCGCAGCGGCAGGACGCATGTAAAACAGCTCCCGATTCCAAGCTCGGACTCAAGCGTAAGATCGCCGCCCAACGCACGCGCAATATCACGCGAGATCGTCAGCCCGAGCCCCGAACCGCCGAACGAGCGATGAATCCCCGCGTCCGCTTGGGCGAACTTGTCAAACACCACCAGCTGTTGCTCAGGCGTCATGCCAAGACCCGTATCACACACATCGATCCTGATGTTGTTGTGCTCAAGTCTCGCGCACACGGTGACCTCGCCCTCACGCGTGAACTTGATCGCGTTCCCGACCAGATTCGTGACGAGCTGACGCAGTCGGGTCGGGTCTGTCACGATCTGATCCGGAACAGAACGATCAACTTCGATATGTATCGTCGTCCCTTCACTCTCCGCCCGAGGCGTCAGAAGCCCAACCACTTCCTCAAACAAATCCGGGATCGAGCACAAACCCAACTCGATCGTCATCTTCCCCGCTTCGATCTTGGAGACATCAAGCACATCGTTCACCAGACTCAACAAGTGCGTCGAGTTCCGTCGAACCGTCTGCATATACCGTTGACGCTGATCACCATCATCCTCATTGATCGCGAGATCCAGGAACCCGATCATCGATGTTAACGGCGTCCGCAACTCATGCGTCATCCGCGCCAGGAAATCACTCTTCGCCTGATTCGCACGCTCCGCCTCCATCTTCGCCACCTGCAGATCACGAGTGGCGATCTCAATCTCCCGGCTCAGACGCTCGTTCTGCTCCTGAAGGCTCTCGTTCAGTTCTCGCGCGAGACGCTTCGCGCTCAACGACAACCGGAACGACTCAAGGTTCCACGCAAAGCGCCAGGTAAAGAACGCAAGGGGCACAAGCATCAACGCAAGGAACCGGTACCCCGGCCAGAAGAACAACATGATCGACGACACATAACCGCAGCACGCGCAGAACAGAAAGATCCACGCGAGATCCATGAGCTTCGTGTTCCGATCCTGCTCCTGCTCCTGTTTGTAGGCGCTGCGCCAGAACACAAAGATCCGCGCGTACCCAGCGATGATCGCGCCGTTCAATCCAAGCAGCGTCCACACCCAGAACCAGTCCGTCTCGCCCTCGCTCGTCACCATGCAATGCGTGCGAGGCATGTACGAACCATCACCCGTGAAGAAATCAAAGAACGAAGCCCCCACCGCTGCGCTCGACGCAACCCCGGCACAAAGCATCTCTGCGTTCCAGATCGATCCGTGCACATGACCACCCAACCCTGATCGATGAGTCAACAACGCACTCGTTGCAAACACTCCGATCAGGAGTACCATGCCAATCGCTCGGTAGTGAAATCCCCTCATGCCGAGATCATCGGCTCAGCCTCTGACCGCCTTCTCCGCGATGCAACTGAAAGTGTTCGCAATACTCAAGAACCCGCAAACTGCACGATTTATCCCCCTGCTTCAGGGGAAACCCGCAACACAACTGAGTGGTGTACCACATCACATCGCAGCGCTTTCATAACAATGAATGCAACTGTTACTCTTGTTATTGAGCCCCACCCACCTCAACACGGCGTGACCCGATTTCACGCCTCATCCTGAGTCAACACTTTCTCCCCCGAGAGCATCCCCCCAACAACCGGCAGCTGCCCACGACGGATCACCACGATCGCGATCGACGACACAAACACCACGATCGCCATCCCAAACAGGCTCGGCCCCTCCAACGGCTCCAACGCCGGATTCCCCAGCGCCACCGGATCGATCGAGATCCCGAGCTTCGTCAGGTGCGCCCCGATAGCCCCCGTGATCACACCCAACGACACCACCGCGCCGATCACGCTTGTTCTCGGGATCAACAACAACACCACCGCGATCAGCTCGAGCACCCCCGAACCGATCCGACCCATCGGCTCCGCACCGAGCACCTCGAACATCGCCACCGTCTCGGGCGCACCCGTGAACTTGAAGAACAAAGTCTGCCCCAGGATGAACGCCACCACCACCTGCAACACCCAGCTCGTAATCAACATCGGCTTCTTGATCGATGACATCGTGTGCTCCTGCCCGCACCATCGCGGCTGATTCAGTAAACACCCCATCACCCAGAACTATTCGCGCACGAAAAAACGCCCGGACCGCCGGGCGTTCGATCGGTTCTCAATCCGAACTCACGCCCCCGCGAGCTCGCTCATATTGATCGTCACGGGCACATAGGTCCGAGCCACGCGCGACTCGAACTCATCGCTGAACTTCTGCATGATCGTCCGCGCCGCCCACGCGTTCCCGTCCGCGAGACCGCAGATCGTGGTGCCGGGCATCGAACCCATCGAGTTCGCGATCTCCATCGCCAGATCCAGGTCCTTGCTCTTCGCGTCCCCCGCCTCGATGCGGGTCATGATCTGGTACAACCACCCCGACCCCTCACGACAGGGCGTGCACTGACCGCACGACTCGTGCTTGAAGAACCGAGTGATGTTGCGCGCCACGGACACCATGTCCGTGTCCTCGTCAAACACCGTCGGGCCCGCAGTCCCCAGACCGAGCACCCCATACTTGCGACCAATGTCAAAGTCGAGCTCCGCCTCGTACTGGTCCGTGCTCAGGATCCCCATCGACACGCCGCCGGGGATCGCCGCCTTGAACTTCTTCCCGCCGCGGATCCCGCCGCAGTACTTCTCAACCAGGGTCCGCAGCGGAATACCTAGCTCAAGCTCATAACACCCGGGCTTCTCGACATGACCCGAGACACCCATGAGCTTGGTGCCATAACTCGGAGGCCCGCCGATGGTGCTCTCCACGCCCTGCGCCTGGAACGCGCCCGCACCCTCGCTCAGAATGAACGGCAGGTGCTGCAGGGTCTCCACATTGTTGATGATCGTCGGACGCTCAAACAACCCCTTAAGCGCCGGGAACGGCGGCTTGATGCGAGGCCAGCCTCGCTTGCCTTCGATCCCCTCGAGCAGCGCCGTCTCCTCGCCACAGATATACGCGCCCGCGCCGCGATGCACATAACAGTCCGCAACAAACGCATCGCCCGACGCGTTGCCGCCCTGATTGATCAGGCCCTTCTCGCCGAAGATCCCGTGCTCGTACGCTTCCTTGATCGCGTTCTCGAGCACATGCGCCTGGTGGTGGTACTCGCCGCGGATAAAGATGTACGCCTTGTTGAGTCGGCACGCGTACATACAGATCGCGATCCCCTCGAGCAGCCCGTGCGGATCAAAGTCCATCAGCAGCCGATCCTTGAAGGTACCCGGCTCCGATTCGTCCGCGTTGATCGCGAGGTACCGCTGCCCGCCGTCAGGATCCGGGAGGAAGGTCCACTTGAGCCCCGTGGGGAACCCCGCACCGCCGCGCCCACGCAGCATCGAGTCCTTCACCTCTTTGGTGACATCCGCAGGCTTCATCGACAGCGCCTTGCGCAGCCCCTCGTACCCGCCCGTCTTCACATACTCGTCGTACCCGACGACATGCCGATCACGAATATGCCCGAACGGAGCCGTCGGGATCCGCTTAAGCAGGTAGTGCTGGGTCAGTTTGTCTTCCCACTGGGTTCTGGGCATGGAAAACGCTCCGTCTGAGCCCACCTTCCCGGCGGGCGGCTCTGAACAGGGCATTCTAGCGTCCAGAATCCCCCGATCAGCCCTCAGAACACTTCGATATCACCCAAGATGTCGCCCAATCTCACCCGATCGCCGCAGCCCCAGCACGCGCAACCGCGTGGTCGTTCTCCACGGAGTCGCCCGAAACACCGATCGCGCCGATGATCTCGCCGGCGCTGTTCTTGATCAGCACCCCGCCCGGGAAGCTGATCAACCCGTTGTTCGAGTGCTCGATGTTGTACAGCGCCCCGCCCGGCTGAGATAGCTTGCCGATCTCGCCCGAGTCCATGTTGAAACTCCGCGCCGTCTTCGCCTTCTTCATCGCGATGTCGATCGAACCCAACCATGCGCCATCCTCACGCACAAATGCCGTCAGGTTCATCCCCGAGTCGATGACCGCGATATCCATCTTGGTCCCAAGCGCTTTGGACTTGGCGCGTGCTGCTTCGATGACCTGCTGTGCCTGATCGAGTGTGATGTTCATCCGTGATGCTCCTATGTGTTCGTGAATACCCCCAACCTTATACCCACGCTGCACACATCACGCCCGGAATCTCAAACTGCCCGCCGCGCCTCGCGTAGCGCCTTGTGATACCCCTCCCGTCGCTGCTTCACAAACTCCGGGTGATACAACCGCTGCACCAACCCCCGGAACCCATCCACCAGCTCCCCGCTCGTCATCCCGATCGGCTCGTAGTTCAGATCGAACAGCGTGCACCGGTCCCATCGCCCCGGATGCGTCAACCGACCCTCCGATTCCAGCCTTCGATACAACCCCGTCCCCGGAAACGGCGTCTGCAGCGTCACCTGGATGTCATACAGGTTCGTCCTCGCCGCAAAGTCGTACACCGCATCAAAGACACTCGGCGTATGCCCATCCAACCCCAACACAAAGCACCCGATCACCGTGATCCCGTGCGATTGGATCGTCCGCACCGCCTGCTCGTATTTCGGATACTGCGCGAGCTTCCAGTTGCTGTTCGTCTCGATCCCGTCGAGCCCATCACTCACGGGCGATTCCAACCCCACCAGCACCTGCCGACACCCCGCTGCCGCCATCTTCGTCAGCAACACCTCGTCCTTCGCGATCGAGATATCGCACTCCGTGAACCACTTCACCCGCTCCTTCGCCATCGCATCGAGCAGCTCATACGCGTGCCCACGCATCATGAACGAGTTGTCGTCCGCCAGCTCAATGAACGGGCGATCCCAGATCGCCTTGATCGCCCGGATCTCCGCGATGACCTTCTCCACCGGCTTGGCCTTGTACCCCTTGGTGAGCATGATCGAGCTCGCGCAGAAATCACACTTGTGCGGGCACCCCCGCGTCGTCTGCACCGTGAGGCGGTTGTACCGATCGACATCAAGCAGATCGAACCGCGGCATCGGCGCATCCGCGAGATCGAACGCGCCATCCCCATCATACCGAGACCCCAATCGCCCACTCCGAGCATCCTCGATCAGGGTCGCCCACACCTTCTCCCCCTCGCCCACAACCACACAATCCGCGTGCAACCCGCACTCATCCGGAACACAGGTCGCGTGCAACCCGCCCATCACCACCTTCACACCCAACGCACGAAACCGATCCGCAAGCGCGTACGCGTCAAGCGCTTGCGCCGACATTGTGGAGATCGCCACCAGATCAAACCCGAGATCCGGGACCACATCCCGATCGATGTCGTCCACCTCGTGGTAACTCACCTCTACATCACTCGGCGTCAACGCCGCGAGCGTCAATAACGAAAGACTCGGCAACGACGCGATCACCTCGCTCCGCTCCACAAACCCGGGAAGGGTCAACCCGAGCTTCATCAACTCCGCGTCCTGCACACGCACGCCACTCATCGCGATCAATCCAACCTTCACGGTGCACCCCCTGTAAACACCCCCACCACTTCCGGATGATCCAGGAGCGCCATGCACAGCATCGAGCTCCCGATCGTCAACGCCACCACAGGCACCACGAACGCATGACGCAACCGCTTCCACCGCGCCGCCGCAAAGCAACACAAAGGCATCCCGATCGCACCCACAATGAACATCGCGTTGATCAACTCGAGAGTCACGCCACTGATCTCAACGGAATCCCCCACCGCCATCCATGTGAACGCGAGCATCAGGTTCAGGAACCCCGTCCCAAAGAACGCGATATGCCCCAGCCGCGCCATCCGACGCGCCCAACTCCCATACCCGCCCATGAACTCTTCGCGATGGAACCCCATCCCCAGCACCGCCCCGCTGAGAAACCCCATCGTGATCCAGACCCAACCGAACGCGAGATTCAACATGCCCCGTCCCTTTCTATATAGTAATCACTAACCTAGTGCACACTATATACGAGAGATCCACCGTTCCGTTTCACATAAATCCAGAAACAATCGAAAAACGCTGATTCTGGGCTCAAAACAAACCCTCTCGGCAACCCGTCCACCCCTCACCCATACCCTCACGCATGAACATCCTCGTCCTCGGCGGGACCCAGTTCTCAGGCCGCTCCTTCGTCGAGCAGGCCGTTGAAGCGGGTCATCAGATCACCATCCTCCATCGTTCACCCGATGCCCCCGGGCTCCCCGACGCCGTCCGCCACCTGATCGGCGACCGCGATCCCAAGGACCCCAACAACAAGGGCGACGGGCTCGGCGCGATCAAATCGCTCCTCGACTCCGGCGAGCGCTTCGACGCCGTCGTCGACATGTGCGGCTACACCCCCCGCGTCGTCCGCGAATCCTGCGAACTCCTCAAGAACCACACCGACCTCTACCTCTTCGTCTCCACCATCTCCGTCTACCCGACGAGCCCCGACGCCCAACCCAACGAAGACTGGGCGTGGGAACAACTCAACCAGCTCGACGATCCAACCGTCGAAGAGATCACCGGCGAAACCTACGGCGGGCTCAAGGTCCTCTGCGAACAGGTCGTCCACAAGTACTTCCCCAACAACCACATCATCCCGCGCCCATCCATCATCGCAGGCCCAAACGATCCGACCGATCGCGTGACCTGGTGGACGCGCGCCCTCGCGACACAAAACGCCGTCATCATCCCCGAACCACCCGCCGGGCTCGCACAGTTCGTGGACTCGCGCGACCTTGCCGCGTTCTTCCTCAAGTGCATCACCGAGAACATCACGGGCACCTACAACTGCGCCGGCCCACAACCCGGGCTCACCCTCCACCAGTTCATCAACCGCACCCACGCCGCGCTCAACTCAAACGCCAAGCTCCTCGAAGCCCCCGCGTCGTGGTTCGAAGAACACGACATCAGGCCCTACCGCGACATCCCCACATGGATCAACGACGAGGTCATGTCCATGTACCGCACCGATTACTCCAAAGCCATCGCCGCCGGGCTCGAAAACCGCCCGCTCGAAGACACCATGCGCGATGTCCGCGCCTGGGACCTGCAGCGCGGCGAGCCCGACCTTAAAGCCGGCATGAGCTTCGATCGCCTCCAAGAACTCGTCGCCTCGCACGCATGACGCTCGCCTCCCCCGCGCCTGCGGGGGAGGTGGCACGCCGGCAGGCGTGACGGAGGGGGTCCCCCATCCGGGTGCCTACCGTTTCCCCATGCGGAATACCGACATCGTCATCATCGGCGCCGGCCCCATCGGCATCGAACTTGCCGCCGCCCTCAAACAGGCACACCTCGACTACCTCCACCTCGAAGCCGGGCAGATCGGTGCCACTATGCAATGGTGGGCGCCCGGTACCAAGTACTTCTCCTCGCCCGAACGCATCGAGATCGCCGGCGTCCCCCTCGTCGTCGCCAACGAAGAGAAAGCCACACGCGAGAACTACCTCGACTACCTCCGCGCCGTCGTCGGCACGCACCAACTCAATATCGAAACCTACACCCGCGTCATCTCCATCGACAAAGACGACAACGGGTTCATCCTCCACACCTCCCGCTCATTCCACGGCGTCGGCGGCGTCGAAGAACTCGCGTTCGATCCGTCCACACTCGATGAGCTCGAACCCATCCACGCCAAACGCATCGTGCTCGCGATCGGGGACATGCACCTCCCACGCATGCTGGGCATCCCCGGCGAAGACCTCCCACATGTCTCGCACTACCTCGGTGATGTCCATCAATACGCCAACCAACCCGTCACGATCGTCGGCGGCAAGAACTCCGCCGTCGAAGCCGCCATCCGACTCTTCCGCGCCGGCGCCCAAGTCACCATGGTCCACCGCGGCGAATGGTTCGACCCCGATCGCATCAAGTACTGGCTCTACCCCGAAATCGAGTACCTCATCAAGAAAGACAAGATCCGCTACATCCCCCACGCGAATGTCACGCACATCTCCCCCACCCACGCAACCCTCGACACGGGCGAATCCATCGAATCGCGCTTCGTCCTCCTCCTCACGGGGTACATCCAAAGACCCGACCTGTTCAAACAGCTCGGTGTCGAACTCGTCGGCGACGATCGCAAACCCCGACACGATCTCAAAACCATGCAAACCAACATCCCCGGCGTCTATGTCGCCGGAACCGGTTCCGCGGGCACCCAATCCCGCACCAAGGTCTTTATCGAGACCTCGCATGTGCATGTCGATCGGATCGTCGCCTCGCTGCAAGGCCGCGTAAGTGACGCCGCTGCAGAGGATTACACGCTCGAAGAGTCCTGAGTGCCTGTCAAGATCGTGTTCGGGTCCGGAAAAATCACCCAAATCGCTGGCACCCCATCGGATCTGTGTTCTATTGAGGTTGGTGGGTCAGGAATCGGCCCCGCGGATTCCGCGGGCCGGCAACCGAGACGATCTGATCAATCGCTCGACTCGTTGCATGACCAAGTGGAAAACGCCTCCGGTAGCGCCGGGGGCGTTTTCTGTTTTTGAACCTCACCCAATCGCTGGATACCGCTGCCCACACTCCGGGCACACCTCAGGCCCAACCCACACATCATCGCCGAGCACGGACGCGTGACCGTCAAGGTTGTACCCGCACGCCATGCAATCGCTATAGATGCCAACTGAGTTCGTGTTCAGTCGTTTGGGAACAACATGCATCAACCAAGCCAGGACGAAAAACCCACCAAAGAACACCGCATACGCCCCCCAGACAGGCAACACCACGAGCATCGGGCTCCGCACATTCATGATCAACGCGATCGCGAGCACCCAGATCACGATCTTCCAAGGACTCGAATCCCAACGCTTCTTCGAATCCGCGTTCAGTTGTTTCATGAGTCCTTGAACGGATGCCTTTGCATCCCTCACACCCCCGCGAGATCGCAGCGCCTCTATCTCCGCAATCACCCGCTCCCGATTCCCCATTGCCCCACCCTCAATAGGTAAAGTGCCGGATCTGCTCGCCCTGCGTCCCGATGTGCGTCATCGCGTCGATCCCGATCTCCAGGTGCAGCTTCGCGTACATCTCCGTCACGCTCTTGTCCGACTGCTCCGTCTTCACGCCCTCAGGCGTGGTCGGCACATCCGAAACCAACAACAACGCGCCACGCGAGATCTGGTTGTGGTGCCCCACGATAAACACCGTCGCCGTCTCCATATCGATCGCCAGCGCCGTCATGCGCTTGAGCCGCCCACGGAACTTCTTGTCGTGCTCCCACACGCGCCGGTTCGTCGTGTACACCACGCCCGTGCGGTACTCCGTGCGTCGCTCGATGATCTTGTCGGACACAAACTTGTGAAGCTTAAAGCTCGGGAGCGCGGGCACCTCCCTCGGGAAGTAATCGTCGCTCGTCCCCTCGCCCCGGATCGCCGCGATGGGGAGGATGAAGTGCCCGATCTCCGTCGAGTCCTTCAGACCGCCGCACTTGCCTAGGAACAGGACCCCATCGGGCATCCGCGCGCTGAGCAGGTCCATGATCGTCGCCGCGTTGGGCGACCCGATCCCGAAGTTGACGATCGTCAACCCCGCGTTGTTCGTCGCCGCCTGCATCGGGCGCCCGATCCCGTGCACATCGCACCCGAACCGTTCCGCGAACGCCGTCACATAGTTCGAGAAGTTCGTGAGCAGCACATAGTCCCCGAACTGGTCGATCGACATCCCCGTGTACCGGGGCAGCCAGTTCTTCGCGATATCCAGCTTGCTCGAGAGCGCGATCGGGTTGGGCAACGGGTCTTCGGGGTTCATCATGTTCGATTCCATACTCCAGTATACAGCCGCACCAAAAGTGAGCACGCCCGAGCAAAGCCCGGGCGTGCTGCAAGCAAAGAAAGTAGGGGAACCGGGACTCGAACCCGAACTAAGGGAATCAGAATCCCTCGTGCTACCAATTACACCATTCCCCCGAATGGCTCGATCCTTCGCCGGATCGGGGTGAATCGTACGCCCAACCCCACCCGTTGCCAACGCACCACCCGCGAAATTGGTGCCAAACCCCCTCCCCGACTATGCTCAGGGCATGAACCACGATTCCATGATCCGCCGTGTGCTCGCCCTCATCCTCCTCACCCTCATCGCACCGCTCGCGATGGGTCAGGGGTACCTCCCCGAATGCCCGCCCGATCGCGACCCGGCGTTGTGGGACCTGATGAACCGCGCCATCGACATCATGTACGAGTCCGACCCGATGAGCATCGGCCCACTCCTGGGCGACGAGACCCGCAACGACGAGCTCGGGAACAACTCCGCCCAATCCATCGAACGCGACACCCAGCGCTTCGCATCTCTCTTGGGCGAGCTCCGATCCATCGACCGATCCAAGTTCACCGATCGCGATCACCTCAGCGCCGATCTCCTGATCTACCAATGGGAACAAGATCAACGACTCGCTGCGTACAAGCAATGGCAGATGCCCGTCACCTCCATCGGAGGCCCGCAGGTCTGGCTCCCCCAGATCGCTGACCAGGTCCCCCTCCGCACCCGCGATCACTACGCCGATTACCTCACCCGCCTCAAACGCGTCCCCATCGTCGTCGGCGACCACATCGACAACATGCGCCTCGGGATCGCGGAAAACCGCGTCCCGCCCCGCGTCGTCGTCGAACCCGCCGTCGAGCAATCCCTCGCCCAGGCCAACCCCGACTTCCGCGAGGACCCCACCCAATCCCCCTTCTACGCGCCCTTCCTCGATCTCGACCACGACGACCCGCTCGCGATCGAAGCGCGTGAAGTCATCGCACAGCGCATCGTCCCCGTCTACCTCGAACTCGCCGTCTTCCTCTCCAACGAGTACCTCCCCGCCTGCCGCGATACCATCGGCGCCGCGCAGGGAATCGACGGCATCGACTCCTACTCCGCCCTCATCACCTCGCACACCACCCTCCCCCAATACGACGCGAACGCCGTCCACCAGATCGGGCTCGACGAGGTCCAGCGCATCAAGGCCGAGATGATGGATGTCATCTCGCAAACCGATTGGATCGGCAACGAAAAATCCTGGGCCAGCGCCGACGCGAAGTTCCAGTCCTTCACCGAGTACCTCCGCACCGACCCGCGCTTCTACTTCACCAACCCCGACGACCTACTCAACGCCTACCTCATCATCTCCAAGATCATCGACCCCGAGCTTCCCAAGCTCTTCGGGACCCTCCCCCGCAACACCTACGGCGTGCGCCCCCTCCCCGGGCTCTCCGCCGAGTCCGCGCCCACCGCGTACTACTACCCCGGATCACTCACCACCGGGCAAGCAGGGTACTTCGTCGCCAACCTCACCAAGCTCGATCAACGCCCCAGCTACGACATGCTCGCCCTCACCCTCCACGAAGCCGTCCCGGGTCACCACTTCCAGATCGCGCTGGCCCAAGAGATCGAGGACCAGCACCCCATCCGCAAAACCATGGGATTCACCGGATTCGTCGAGGGATGGGCGCTCTACGCCGAAAAACTCGGGCTCGAGATGGGCGAGCACGAGCACGGGCTCTACGACGACCCCTACGCCAACTTCGGGCGTCTCAACTTCGAGATGTGGCGCGCCATGCGCCTCGTCGTCGACACCGGGATGCACGCGAAGAACTGGACCCGCGATCAGGGCGTCGAGTTCATGCGCACCAACAGCGCCCTCTCGCTTCACAACATCAACGCCGAGATCGATCGCTACATCGGTTGGCCAGGACAGGCCACCGGGTACAAGATGGGCGAGATCGAGATCATCAAGCTCCGGCGCTCGCTCGAGGCACGCCTCGGCGATGACTTCGATCTCCGCGCCTTCCACGACGAGCTCCTCGCCGACGGCGCGCTCCCCATCCCCGTACTCGTGCAAAAAATGAACCGCTGGGCAGAGACCCAGCGGCGTGAATAATCCTCGATTGTCCTTCGAGCGTTACCCGATCAGGTCGTCATCGCCCGGACGCTTCCACTCGCGATTGGGACCCTCGTCCCCGCCACGATTCAGAGGCTTCGCACGGCCAAAGCTCGCGCCCTTCCGCTGCAGCTCCGTCTTCGCGCCCGGCGTGTTCGTCCCGCCGATCTCACGATCGAGGTCCGATACCGCGCTGTGGGTTTCGCTCGGGGTGCTCTGCACCGGGTCACGACGGACCGGGTGATCGGGCTCGAGACGCTTGGAGCGCGCCTCATCGATCGAGCGATCAAGCTTGCCAAGGATGGCTCGGACTTCATTAAACGCGTTGCTGGGTGACTTGCCGCTCATGTGGACGCTCTCCTCCGTACCCGAGTATCGGCCCCTCTCGCGTCCAACTTCGCTGCGCACATGCGCCCAACGCGATCTACGCCATCGACCCTGCCGAATGTGCGGGCTGGGTCGGATCTGCCGATCACACGAACCCCCGAAACTCCCCCTGAGCCCCGTTCCTGGGGCGCATATGATTCCACATCATGCCCAACCCCATGCATACCCCCGACGACGGCTCATACAACGCCCTGAGCGGGTACGGGCAGACCCCCGCGCCCGCGTACACCCCCGACCCCTACCCCGTCGCGCGAACCCAGATCCGGCGCGATGTGTTCTGGCAGAATGTCTGCCGCGAAATCCTCATGGGGCTCGCCGCCGCTGCTGCGGAAAGCGCCGGACGCACCGGGATCGGCGCTGCCGACGCCGAGATGTCCACCTCGCCTACCTCCGACCTCTTCGACGGGCGTATGGCCATCATCACCCAGAGCGGGCAACGCATCCCAATCGCCGATGTCTACCCCGTCTTCGCCTACTCTGTGCTCGGCGACGATGAAGTCCGCGCACGCTCCAACGATGTCCAATGCACCATCTTCCGCATCACCACGCCCGGAGGTGAGAGCTTCACCCTCCCCATCTCCCAGATCATCTCCGTCCACTCCCTCTCCCAATCCCTGATTGAGAAGATGGAGCAGGCCGAGGAGCTCCTCGAAGGCCCGGGCGACGAGGATGATCGTGTCCCGTTCGGGTTTGCTGCCTACACCTCACTCGCCCGTTCCGAGCAGCAGGCCAAGCAACAACCCCAAAAACCTGACGCTCCAAACCCCACATAACCCCGGGGCCCGGGAATAATCATATCCGACCAAGCGTTCAGGAATCCGACGCACGATCTTCATCGAATCCTTACGCGTCGACCCCCAGAATGCAGGAGCCCCCATGCGCACACTCGTCGCCATTCCGGTTTACAACGAAGAGCACCATGTCCGTTCGGTGCTCGATCGCGTCCGACAGTTCGCGCCCAACATCCTCATCCTCGACGACGGGTCCTCCGATCGCACCCCCGAAATCCTCAGCGAGCTCCGCCCGAGCTACGGGTTCGACCTGATCCGCCACGAATCCAATGCCGGGTACGGGCGCGCCATCCGCGAGATCTTCAATCGAGCCCATCGCGACAAATACGACTGGGTCATCACGATGGACTGCGATGATCAGCACGAGCCCGAGCGCATCCCCGACTTCCTCAGCGCCATCGAAAAGAACGATCTCGACATCGTCTCCGGGTCCCGCTACCTCTCCAACGACGCGCAATGGGCAAAGGACCTCCCCCCGGGCGATCGACGAGCCATCAACGCGACCCTCACCAAAGAGATCAACACCCGACTCGGGTTCGACCTCACCGATTCCTTCTGCGGGTTCAAGGCCCATCGCGTCAGCGCGATGCACAAGCTCGACATCACCGATGACGGGTACGCCTTCCCCATGCAGCTCTGGGTGCAGGCCGCCGCCAACAACCTCCGCGTCGGCGAGATCCCCGTCGAGCTCATCTACAACGACCCCAACCGAACCTTCGGCGGCGGGCTCGACGACCCGACCACCCGACTCAACCACTACCGCTGCGTCCTCTACCGCGCGATGGACAAAGTCATCGACCGACTCCCCGAGTCCGCACGCGCCGCCCAACTCGCGGATTGTTGATGCACACCATGACCCAGAACCCCACAAGCACGAGCGCCGCGATCGACATCGATCTGCGCCCGAGCCCACAGGACTGGTCGCACGCGCTCTCATCCCACACACCAAACCCTGCTCGGACTGAGCTTGGTCTCCCCAACGATCAACCGATCGTGTTCTCTGGACACCAGCCGATCGTCTTTCATAACGGGATCCTTGCGAAGCTCATCGCGCAACACGCCATCGCAACCAAGTGCAACGCCCACCCCGTCTGGATCGTCGCCGATCAGGACGAAGCGGCGCTCGAATCCGTCCGCGTACCATCCGGGTCGAACGAAACACTTCGCGCATCCCTGATCCAGATTCTCCAGCCCGGATCGATCCCGCCGGGCGTCCCTTCCGCATCGATCCACGCGATGGACCCGCTCGAACCAGACGATGAACGCCTCATCGAGCTCGCCGAGTACCTCCGCGGGTACGCCTACGAATCCTCGCTCGCGCGCCAGTTCGCAAGCGCGACGATCCAACTCGCATGCGATCGACTCGCGATCCCATCCCCAACCATCATCTATGCAAGCGAGCTCAATCGCTCGGCCACCATCGCCAACCTGATCCAAGAAACGATCACCGATGCCCGTTCGTGTGTCGAATCGTACAACAACGCCGTTGCCAAACACCCCGGCGCTGGTGTCCGCCCACTCCGCATAGACCAAGATGAGATCGAGCTCCCCCTCTGGGGCATGCGCCAAAGCGCACCCCGCATACCCATCACCACAAAGAACGCGGCGCGTTTTACCCAACAAGAACTCGTCCCCCGCGGGCTCTTCATGAGCGCCATCGCCCGAACCGACCTCGGCGAACTCTTTATCCACGGCACTGGAGGATGGGCATACGACCTCATCACCCAAGACTGGATGAGCACCTGGGGAAACCGCCACACAAACCCGATGGCCCTCGCGACCGCAACACTCCGCCTCCCCCTCGGGATCGACGATCACAACGCGACCAATCTCAAGGACGCCCACTGGCGCTTCCACCACGCCCGCCACCACCCCGCGCTCGTCGGCGACGACGACGCCCAACGCACCCGCGACGAACTCGTCACCAAGATCAACGCTGCGCGAGCCGCGAACGAAAACCCCGACCCCATCTACCAACAACTCGTCCGCGTCCTCGAAGACCACCGCGTCCGCAACGCTGATGCATTGAACTCGTTGAAATCGAAGATCGAGCACGCCCGTACCTACGCAAAGCAGATTGCCCTCGCCAACGATCGCACCTGGGCCTTCCCCCTCTTCAACGACGACGCCCTCCACGCGCTCAAGAACCGCATCCACGACGCGCTGCGCTAGGATCAACCTGCATGCGCACCCTCCGATTCATCCTCGTATCCCTCACGCTGATCACTCTTGTCGCGTGCTCCAAGTCCACGAGCAGCACTGACGCAAGCACCAAAGACCAACCCAACGAACCCGAGTCGCCCCGGTTCGCTGTCTTCTCACCCGCGATCGGGGTCATACTCCGCGATCTCGGATTCGAGGACGACATCGTCGGCCGCCACTCCTACGACAACGCGCTCTCCGCCTCCATCCCCGTCGTCGGGTCGCACATCGACATCGACGACGAGATGCTCATCACCGCCGACCCCACCGTCCTGATCTTCGAAAACAACTCCATCGCGATCCCCGAGCGCATCCACGCGCTCGCCAAAGACCGAGGCTGGGTCATCTGGACCTACACCCTCGAATCACTCGACGACATCGCGACCACGATGGACGACCTGTACCTCAAGCTCGTCGGGTTCCCACAGGACGCAAACAGCGACAACGACCCCACCACCTTCGCAATCGATCCCACCAAGCGCTTCGACATCGAACTCCCCAGCGCCCGACTCGTCCGATCGTGGTCCCCCATGGGCAACGATGCGTCCATCGCGGGGCGCACCCTCATCCTCGCGGGCACCGACCCCGCGGGCGCGCTCGGCCCGGGCTCGTTCCACGCGCAGATGATCGAGCGCATGGGCATCACCCCCGCGCTCACCGAAGGCGGGATGTGGCAGGAGCTCGACCTTGAGGACCTCGTCGCCCTCGCGCCCGATTCCATCCTCATCTTCTCGCCTCAGGATGACACACAATCCATAGGTGAACCTACACCCATCACCTGGTCCCAGATCACCCAAACACTCGGCCCCATCGCCACCCTCGATCTCCCCGCGATCCGCACCCAACGCGTCGGGATCATCACCCACCCACAAGGGCTCCTCCCGAGCTCCACCCTCGGGCAGGTCGCCGACGAGATACGAAAAACGCTCGCGACATGGCGCGAGCGTCAGAACGAACCGTGATGGGTTGTGCACTTACCCGTGCGGGGTGGGCACATGCACCGAGTGCCCCTCCTCGAACGCCTTCTTATCCAGCGTCTTCCCATGCTGCTCAAGCAGCGCCTCGGCGCTCATCGCATCATCAAGATCGAGGTTGATCGCTGCGACATACGCTGCACGCGTGCCGTCGAACACCTGATCCTTCTCCGCGTCATCAAACGCCATCGCGTCGAGCGCGTTCTTGAACTCCATCCACTTGTCCCGCTGCGCCTCGCCGAACGGATCGAGGTAACGCGTCCCCTCCTCACCAAGCTCGTACGCCTTGCGGACCACCCGCGCCACGAACCGGTTCCCATTGCACGCGCCCAATCGCACATAGTGCAACCCGAGCAGGTGCAGGGGTTGATCCGTGTGCGTCACGATGTGCTCGATAAAGCGCGTCGTGCCGGGGTTGGGCTCGATCGCATCAACATCGATCCCAAAGAACGCAGCGTCCTCCAAGAGATAGGGCGACAGCATCTGCTCCTCAAGCACCAACTCACCCACGCGCGGATCGTTCCTGATCGCGCTCCGCATCGCGTCGTCGAGCACCCGATTCACGAGGACCTGCTGGGCGATCATCCCGACATACCCATCGCGAGGCATCTGCCCCTTGATCAACGAACCCGGGGTCTCCTGCCGTTCCGCGATCTGGTGCAACGCCCAGTTGTCGTCCTTCAATCGTTTGGTGAGCATGACGCCTCCTGACTTATTGAGAATGGGTCTCAATGATAGTCCTTGTCGTCCAGCATGTCATCCGCCGAGGAAGATCTGCAGATACGCCGCGACATCGAAGAAGTTGATCTCCTGATCCCCGTTGTAATCCGCGGAGATCGACTCGGCATCGAAGAACTCAAGGAACCTGGCGACATCAAAGAAATCCAAGGCCCCGTCCGCGTTGATGTCGGCTTCGTTCACGGGGCACCCGGGCACGCCGATCGCGACATCGTCCACCGCGAACTCAACCGTCGAGTCATCGCGCGTATCACGCGCCGAGAACCGGATCCGCATCGTGCTCGTTGGCTCCACAAAGTCCGACACCCGCAGCGCCCTGCGTGCCCACTTGCCCGGTGTGTCGCTGCGGATGAACGGCGCGAACACCCAGCTCGCGCCGTCGTCATTCGAGAACCCGACCTGACAGATGTCCTGCCGCTGCGAGCTCGGGTTCTGCCAGAACCAAAAACTCAACACGGACTCCTCGAGCGCGCTCAACCGGGGCGACACGATCGTCGTCACACCCCCGTCAACATCAAACTCGTCCGCATCCGATCCGGCGCGCCCGTCCGTCACCAGGCACATCGTGCCATCAACCGAACGATCAACGCCCGGCTGATGACTCGTCCCCTCCGGCACAGCACGCTCCCAGAACCCGCTCGTCGCGTCGTCACTCGGGAGACCTACCACCCACCCACGATCAGTCTCCATCGTGTCGTGCATCGTGATCGCGCGAGCAACGATCTCCGATTCGTAAGGCTGCGCCTCCCCCAGCTCCGGAACCGTCACGATCTCGCCATCGTCCTGCTGGACGGAGAAATAGTACTGAACCGTCTCACCGCACCCCGCGTCGGGCAACAGCCCGCTGAACTGCCGCGCACCCGTATCAACAACTGGATACGAACTAAAGGGGCCCGACGAACCAACACGCGCGTGCAGCACAATATCCTCCGTACTCAGCCCCCCCGCATCCGTAAACGCGATGAGAACCGCGTCAAGCTCGTCCAAGCGATCACGCTCCGCACGCTCGAGATGCAACAACTGATCCGTAAGCGCCGTCTTCTCGATCAGCACCTTGAACGCGTCGTAGTTCTCCAACGCACACGGGAAAATATCATCGGGAGGCGGCGAAAAGTCCGCGTGCGCCGGGCGAAGCTCGATGATAAAACTCACCGTCGAGAGCGCCCCAAAGAACCAGTCCTGCGAAACACCCGCTGCTGGATAGAGCTCAACCGATTGCTGCGGCCGATAGAACGCACCCGTCGCATCGCCGATCGCATCGCTCATGCATGTGCCCACATGCTCGAGCGTGCCCGCCCAGGGCTCGGGCGTCACCACATTCGACATGTACGCATACGGCCACATCACCAGCTGCGAGTACGAATGGTAATCGATGTGCGCGACAAGCTTATCACCCAGACCCAGCGCCACATCCCGCAGCGCCCGCGTCTCGGGCTCAGAGAACGGGTGCGTCCCCCGATAGTTCGTGTTCGATGGCTCCGAGCTTGACCCCTCGTTCCCCCACTCGAACGCCCAGTTCCGGTTGATGTTCACCCCAAATGTCCCGTCCCCGTTGTCCCGGCGCGTGTTCCGCCAGTACCGCGAGACCGACCATGTGTGCAGATACCCATCCGGGTTCCCAACCGGCACGATCACCACCCGAGCATGATCCAGCAGCATCCGCACATGCTCGTCCGTGTCGTATTCCTCAACGAGCTTCGACGCGATGTAGCTCGTCGTCATCGGCGCGATCCACTCCCGCGCGTGCACCGTCGAGAAGATGAACAACGCCGGGCGATCCTCGATCGGGTTCGACTCAGTATCGACCCCAGAGATCGTGATCGAGAACATATCGCGCCCCTCCCACGATTGACCGATCACATCGATCGTCGCCAGATCCGGACGCAGCGCGCGAATGTTCTCGCAGTACTGCGTGATCTCATCGAGCGTGCGATAGGTCGCGAACCACGCGTCGTCGTGCACCTGCCCGCCGCGCTGGTGCCCCTCCGGGCGTTGCTCGAGCTGCGCACGCCGCACACGCATCATGTCCTGCTCGTGCGCGTCCGCGTGCGCCTGCAGATCCCCGATCAGCACATCGTAAGGCACACCGATCGCATCCAACCGATGCAGGTCCTCAACGCGCACATCAACATCGAGCAATCCCTGCCCAACCCGTTCGGACCAGACATCGTGTGCGATCTCCAGCACCCGATCGAGCTGAAACTGCGAGGTCGTCCGCACCCGCACCACACACCGACCCATATACGGGCTCCCCTCGTTCCACGCCCCGACACGCAACTCGGTACCCGCTGCCACTTCCACCGGTGCGCCATCAACCGCCGCACCCGAAAGCACAAGCATCACCCCGATCAATGCGTTCATCATCTTCATATCCTATCCTTATTTATCACCATCATTCAATGTATCAACCCGAGTATACACCCATACGCAACAACCCCAACACACGATCCTTGGAATGAACAAAGCCCCGCCGCATGGGGGTACGGCGGGGCCTCGTGGGGGAGCGTGGTTTCGACCCGACGGGGAACCGGGTCGACGCTCACCCCGGGGGGGAGTTTGTTGTTATCTCATCCTTGGTTGAAGTACCCAAGGAAGCTCGACACATCAAAGAAGCTCAGGATCCCGTCGCCGTTGAAGTCCGCAACCAGATCGCCCGAGCTGTACGCATTCAGGAACAGACTCACATCAAAGAAGTTGAGCACGCCATCACCATTGAGGTCCGCGGGGTTGATCGTACACCCGACCGACTCGAGGCGCACATCATCAACACCCGCTTCCACGATCGACCCGTCCCCCAGGTCGCTCGCGATAAACCGGACCCGGATCATGTCCGTTGGCTCAACAAAGTCCGCGATGCGGAACCGCTGCTCAACCCACGCGTTTGCGTTCGCGCTCACTTCTTCCAGGGTTGTCCACGAGTTCCCAATATCATTGCTGATCTGCACGAGCATCGAGTCCGCGTTGGGCGAAGCGCCCGCGTTGTTCGAGTACCAGCGCCAGTACACCAGTTCCGCGTCATCGCCCAGCGCGATCGCATCGAGGATCGGTGAGGTCAGCGTCGTCGACCCGCCGTCCACATCGTTCGCGCCGAGACCCGAGCCCGCGTTCCCGTCCGTGACCCAGCAGTTCACGCCCGCGCCGGGCGTGTGATCGTCCTCAGGCTGCGCCTCGGTTCCCTGCGGGTTCATCCGGTTCCAGATCCCCGTCGTTGCGTCGTCACTCGACCCGCCGATGATCCAGCCCGAATCGGACTCCATGTCGTCCTCAAAGCTCACCTGGAACTCTTGCGCGAGCGCCTCAAAGCTCCCGTTGCTCGGGAATCCGATGGAGACCGCGTCCATGGTGTCGACACCGAACGAGTAAAAGATCGTCTCGCCGCAGGGTGCCGCGGGCAGCAGCGCGCTGTACTGACTATCCCCGATCGGGGTCATCGGGGTGCCCACCTCGACATCACCCGTCCCGATCCGCGTGAACAACATCACACTGCTCGGATCGTGCGATTCGATGATGTCCGTGATCGTCAGAACCACCTGCGTCGTTTCATCCGCCGCGACGAGATCCACACCCTCGTGCGCAAAGGTGAAAGGCAATGTCGTCCGCTCAACAAAGAGCTTCGCCGCTTCGTAGTTCTCACGCGCCGTCGGGAGGATCACGCTCGGGTCCGGATCAAACCCGCCGAACCCCGCGCCCGAGCTCGGACGGAGCTCAATGGTCAACGACTTCACGCCCAGATCCCCGTAGTGCCAGTCCGAGCAGGTGCCCGCCGCGGCGTACAGATCCACCGACTGGATCGGGTCGTAGAACACGCCCGAGTACGCGAAGATCTCATCGCTCAGCGCCGTCGAAAGCTCGTCAAAGAAAGTCCGATCGGGCTCGGGCGTCTGCACACCCTCCGCGTACCCGAACGGCCAGAGGATCAGCTGCGAGTAGGTGTGATAGTCAATATGCGACACGAGCTTGTCGCCGAACGACGACGCGAGATCACGCACCACCTGCGTCTCGGGCTCAGAGAACGCGCTGGGCCCGTGGTAGGTATCGTCACTCGTGAAGGGCGATGCACCCTCGCCGCCCCACTCGTACCCCCAGTTGCGATTCAGATCGATGCCAAAGGTCCCGTCGCCGTTGTTCCGTCGGTTCTTGCGCCAGAACCGCTCGTTTGTCCAGGTGTACAGGTACCCATCCGGGTTCATCATCGGCACGATCACGATCCGCGTGTTGTCGATGATGTCCGTCACACGCGGGTCGCTTCCATATTCATCCGCGAGCTTGGACGCGATGTACGACACCGTCATCGGCGACACCCACTCCCGCGCGTGCTGACCGCCGTTCCACAGCACCACCGGGCGATCCGCGACCAGGTTCCCGGGCGTCTCCGGGCCCGTCAGGGTCAGCGCGTAGATGTCGTTGCCCTGCAATGAATCACCCACATCGCTCATCGACGCGATCTGCGGGTGCACCGCCGCGATACCGTTGAAGTACGCGATGATGTCGGCGAACTGCTTGTAGTTGCTGAACCACGCGTCGTCATGCGCCGACGCGCCTCGTGGGGATTCAGCAACTACAAACCGTTCAAGCCGACGCATCTGGTTCCAACGCGCATCGTGACGCGCCTGCAGATCATCGATCAGGATGTCGTACCCGATCCCGAGCTTGCTCAGCTCATCGAGCTCACCGCGATCGAGCTGCACATCGAGCATCCCGACGCCCTCGCGCTCGCTCCACACCGACTCGACCAATCCCATCATCGCGTCGAACTGCGCCCGCGTCGTCGTCCGCACACGAACGACAACCTGCCCCTCGTAGACCCGTGGGGGCTCGTAGCTCTGGATATCGATCCGCCCAAGATCGCCCGCACCCACCGCCTGCGCCATCGCCGTTCCGGACATGACGCAAAGCAATGCCGTAAACGAGAACAACGATGCACGCGTGTGATTCACGACGATCTCCGATCGATACAAACTCGGGCCTACACGATCAATCACCTTGATCGGGCAGCCGCATCATCAAGTGTCATTCAATCCGCAAAGCAAGAGATGCTCCGCGACCCCAATCATGCGGATCTGGAACAATCCGCACACGATAACCCGACACAAAGCCCGCCGGGCACCGGGCTATACGCCCCCATCATACCACGGTTGCACCAAAACCCAAGTTCTCACCCCCGCAAACCTCAACCCTTGCGTTTTGGGACCATTTCGTGCACAATACCCGTTGAGCATCATCACACCCGCTCGCACCAAATCTTGTCAGGGGTTTATTCGCATGGGCGTGCAGGAAATCGATCAAGAACAAGGCGGACATCAGCACCGCGCCACGATCCAGCATGTCCTCAACGATCTGCGCGCCCTCGAACTCATGCTCGAGAAAGGCATGTTCGAGACGGGCGTCCGGCGCATCGGCGCCGAGCAAGAGATCGCCCTCGTCGATTCCGCCTACGACCCCGCCCCCGTCGGACCCGAGATCCTCGAAGCACTCAACGAACCAAAGGCGACCACAGAGATCGGGCGCTTCAACATGGAGTTCAACCTCGACCCCGCGCCGCTCACCGGCAAAGTCCTCTCCACCATGGAGCAGGAAATCTGCGGACTCATGCGAAACGCCCGAAACGCCGCGTCTGAAATCGGCGCTGAACCCGTCCTCATCGGGATCCTCCCCACACTCACCCAGAGGAACCTCACCCTCGACTTCATGACCCCCCGCCCTCGCTACTTTGCCCTCAACGATCGCATCACCGAAGCACGCGACGGCAAGTACAACATCCGCATCAAGGGCATCGACGAGCTCAAGTTCGTCCACGACAATGTCCTCGTCGAAGGACTCAACACCTCCTTCCAGCTCCACTACCAGGTCGACCCCGAGCACTTCGCCCTCGCCTACAACACCGCCCAGCTCATCACCGCGCCGTGCCTCGCCGCCGCCTGCAACTCCGCCGTCCTCTTCGGCAAACGCCTCTGGCACGAGACCCGCATCGCCATCTTCGAACAAGCCGTCGACACCTCCGGCGACGACATGCCCGCCCAACGCGACATCCTCAAACGCGTCCGGTTCGGCGAGAAATGGGTCAAAGAATCCGTCCTCGAGATTTACCGCGACGATGTCGTCCGATTCCGATCACTCTTCGGCACCGCCGATATCGAGAACTCCATCGAGAAAGTCGAGTCCGGACAGATCCCCAAGCTCGCCGGGCTCCAGACGCACAACTCCACCGTCTACCGATGGAACCGCCCGTGCTACGGCACAACCAACGGCCTACCCCACCTCCGCATCGAGAACCGCGTCCTTCCCTCCGGCCCATCCGTCCCCGACGAGATCGCCAACGCGGCCCTCTGGTTCGGGCTCATGATCCAGATCCCCAAGGTCTACCCCGACCTCGCCCAGCGCATCCCCTTCGAGCACGCCCGCGCCAACTTCGTCGCGGCGGCCCGCAACGGGATGCACTTCAAAATGCACTGGCTCGACGACGCCACCATCTCCGTGCGTGATCTGCTGCTCGAAGAACTCATCCCCCTCGCCCGCGCCGGGCTCAAGTCCTGCGATATCGACCCAAAGGACATCGAGCACTACATGGGCATCATCGAAGCCCGCGTCGCGTCCGGACGCAACGGCGCCCGCTGGATGCTCGACTCCGTCGCCAAGATCCACGATCTAGGCACACGCTCAGAACGCCTCAGCGCCCTCACCGCCGCGACGATCTCCCGTCAACGCGCCGCGACCCCCGTGCACGAGTGGGAGCTCGCCACCATGGGCGAGGGCGGGTGCTGGACAAGGCACTACACCCATGTCGGGCAGTACATGCACACGGACCTGTTCACCGTGCAAGAGGACGAGCTCATCGACCTCGCCGCCTCGATCATGGACTGGGAAAAGGTCCGACACATCCCCGTCGAAGACGCGAAGCACAACCTCGTCGGGATCGTCACCTACCGCTCGATCCTCCGCGTCGTCGCCGACCCCAAGCTCCGTACCAAGGGCTCCGTCGCCGTCTCCGAGATCATGCACAAGGACCCCATCACCGCAACCCCCGACACCCCGACACTCGAAGCCATCGAGCTCATGCGATCCCACGGCACATCGTGCCTCCCCGTCGTCTCCGACAACAAGCTCGTCGGACTCGTCACCGAGCACGATTTCATGCGCATCGCGGGGCAACTCCTCGAGCAACAACTCCGCGAAAACCCGCCCACCGTGCGCAACAATCCCACATGAGCACACCCGTCGGCTCAACACCACGCATCACAACCGATCAACCCGAACGCGAGATCGGGCGCTACGAATCTGTCAACGCCCGCGCCCACGCCCCCACCACCACACTCGTCATCATCGCCGGGCTCCACGGCAACGAGCCCGCGGGGATCACCGCCGCCCAGCGCGTCATCGACAAGCTCAACCACGAGCACCCCAGCGCCTTCAACGGGCGCGTCATCGCGCTCCGAGGCAACGCCGCCGCCCTCGCGCTCCAAAGCGCCGAGATGCGCTACATCATCCACGACCTCAACCGCCTCTTCACGCCCGAGCAGATCGCCCTCCCCGCATCAACCTCCCCCGAGCACGAGCAGATGCAGGAACTCCTCGCCTCGCTCCGCGCCATCCGCGCCCAGAGTGAACGCATGGTCCTCATCGACCTGCACACCACAAGCTCAAACATGCCCCCCGTCGTCGTCCTCGAAGACTCCATCCCCACACGCAAACTCGCGCGCCACCTCCCGCTCCCGATCTATCTCGGGTTCGAGGAAGAACTCACCGGGCTCCTCATGGACCGCGCCACCAACGAGCTCGGCGCGATCGCGATGGTCATCGAAGGTGGGCAACACCAGGACCCCCACGCGATCGATGTCCACGCCGCCGTCATCTGGACCATGCTCGACGCAACCGGGATCCTCCCGATCAGCGCCCTGCACCACCCGAGCGACCCAACCCAAACCCTCCGCACCGCAGCGGGCGAGGAACTCGGAAAGATCTACGACATCCGATACCGACACCCCATCACCGACCCGAGCTTCGAGATCCAATCCGGGATCGCGACCGGAAAGAAGATCAAACGCGATGTCACCATCATCGCCACCGAAAACGAACGCGCCATCACCTCACCCGTCCGCGGGCGCGTCTTCATGCCCAACATGCAGCACATCAAACGACCCGGCGATGACGGGTTCTTCATCGTCCGACGCGTCGGCGAAGGGTGGCTCGGGCTCTCCGCGCGACTCCGAAAACAAGGATGGCTCCACGCCCTCATCGCCCACATGCCCGGCGTCTACCCCCAACCCGATCACACCCTGCTCGTGGATGCGGACCTCGCCGCGGTGCTCCGCCGACAGATCCTGCACCTGCTCGGGTACAGACTCATCAAACACGACAACCGATCGAGCGGGCACGGGATCATGCGCGTACTCAACGGCATCCGCGCCTTCACCCGCGCATTCCTCCGAGGCCCCATCAAGCCCGCACCAAACCCCGACGACCCACGATTCTGGATCGTCCGCCGACACACGCTCGATCGATGATCACCCACGCTCCGCGAGACGGATTGCGTCCGCGTACACCTTTTCCAACCCCTGCACCATCGCATCAACCGAGAACATCTGCGCGCACATGGCCCGTCCGCGCTGACCCATCCGCGCCCGCTCACGCGGGTTGTTGAACATCCACACGATCCCCTCCCGGATCGCGTCAACATCACCCACCGGGAAGATCCGACCCGTCGATCGGTTCGCGTCCACGCTCGGGTCGATGCACGCCTCGGGCGTGCCGTCCGTATCGCTCGCGCACACCGGGACGCCGCACAACAACGCCTGAGGCACCGTCCGAGGTAACCCCTCGCGATAACTCGGGTGCAACAGCACATCCATCGCCCGCATCATCGCACCCACCCGATGCTGAGGCACCAACCCCGTCGTCACCAGCTGATCACGCAGCCCCATCTCGTCCACACGCGCCAGCAACCGATCGCTCCACCACCCGTCACCAACCCACAACAACTTCCAGCTCGGATGCGCCTTCAGCTCATCACCCAGCGCATCAAGAATATCGTCGTGCCCCTTGTGCTCCGCGAGACGCGCCACCGTTCCGATCACAAAGTCATCATCACCGAACCCGAGCTCCGCACGCATCGCATCGCGTGTTTCCGACTCGATCGGATTCAGGAAATGCTCCGTCTCCATCCCCGAACGCACCGTCACGAACTGCTCGTCACGCCCGATCCCCGCGTCGCGGAACTGTCGCGTCATCGCGTCCGCCACCGAAACAATCACATGACACCGTTCCGCAGCGTACCTCTCCGACGCGATATACACCGCGTTCTTCATCTTCGAAAGATACTTGTGGAAGGGCGGCCCATGGATCGTGTGCACCACCCCGGGCCGATGATCACTGCTCGCGAGCAGCTCCTTCCACCCCGCGACGCGCCCAATGATCCCTGCCTTCGACGAGTGCGTGTGCACGATGTCAGGCCGAATCTCCCCGATCAGTTCACGGATCTCCCCCAACGCTTTCCAGTCCTTCATCGGCGAGATCTCACGCACCATATGCGGCACCTCGTGCATCCCGATCCGCCGTCCATCACTCGTCCGAAAGTCATTCGCGCGATCGAAGTACGAACCCTCAGGCCCAAAGATCGGCCCATACGCCAGGTGCACCTCATGCCCCAGCGCCGCCTGACCCTCGCACGACAACACCGTGTTCTCCTGCGACCCGCCCTGGATCAACCGCGTCGAAATATGAAGGATCCGCAAACTCATGCGTCAGAGTGTATCCCCCTCTCGTCCCTCCCCGCGCCCTCGCGGGGAGGTGGGCTCGGCGCAGCCGAGGTCGGAGGGGTCTTCCACCAACGCCCCAACACACCGACCGATCTCAATCTCAAAGACACCCCTCCGTCACGCCGAACGCGGCGTGCCACCTCCCCGCGTGGCGCAGGGAGGGACAATCCTCTTCACCTTATCTCCCCCTTCGTGCCCTTCGCGATCTTCGCGTTCACCACTCCCCCTCTTCCCCAGTGGCAAGTGGCCAGTCCCTCGTCCCTTCTCCCCCCCTCCCTACCATCCCCCATGCCCAACCCCATCACCTTCATCTCCACCAACAACCAATGGGAAAACCGGTTCGGATACGCCCGCCTCGCCCGCGCTGGCAACCTCGTCCTCATCGGAGGCACCGTTGCCATCGACCCATCGGGCAACCCCCACGCACCCGGCGACGCGGGCGCGCAGACCACCCGCTGCTACGAGATCATCGAGTCCGTGCTCAAACAGGCCGGGCTCGATCGGTTCTCCATCATGCGCTCGCGGGTCTTCACGACCGACATCGCCCAGGCCGAGCAGGTCGGGCGCGCCCACCACGCGTTCTTCGCCGCCCACAACCCATCGCACACCCCCGCGCTCACCCAGGTGGGCACGAGCGAGCTCATCGCCCCCGAGTTCGTCGTCGAGATCGAATGCGAAGCCTGGGCCGGGTGACCCCCACATCCAAAATAAAAAGAAGGCCCGGCGTCGCACACACAAAGCACGCCGGGCCCTGAGAGGGGGCTTATTTAATGGTGGTCCCCAGATGCCCGCTTACCCGTGGTAGAACCGTTCCGAAACGATCCTGCCCTCGCGCCAGCGCTGGACACTCACCTGACTATATACGACCGATTCACCCTCCTTGTTCACAAACTCGAAGCTGTATTCAACGAATGAGATGTTCTCCCTATCGTTGATCGCCGTCGCGTCCCACTTGGTCCATTTCCACTCCTTCACAATGGACAGGAACTGCTTCTCTCGCTCGATGTTCGCAGCCAACCCACGCGTGGGCTCCTCCGTGTTCTCCTGCATGACGACATCGTCCGCATAGAACTCTTCCATCGCCTCGATGATCTTGCCCTCATTGATGTACGCCTTGAGCGCCTCAACCCGCTGGGCGATGCTGTCTGTCGTTGCCGTGGTCATCTGAATCTCCTTTGGTGTTCAGTTTCTCGATTTCAGTGGTCCCATATCCATGCGATCAGGCGAGCTCGAACACGATCAGTTCCGTGTCCGCGTCGAACTTGAACTCGATCGCATCGAAGTCTCCAAGCGCGATCCCGTCACCCGTGACGATCCGCTCGCCGTTCACTCGCACCTCGCCCCGCACGACCTGCACCCACGCATGGGTGAACGCCCGCATCTCGTGCCGGGTCTCGCTGCCCGCATCGAAGACGCCCGCGAACATCCGCGCGTCCGTCTCGATCCGAACCGAACCCCCCTCGCCGTCGTGCGACGCGAGCAGGTGCAGCGCATTCCGCTCGTCATGGATCGGGAACGCCCGCGACTGATGCCCCGGCGCAATCCCCCTCTCCCGAGGCTCAATCCAGATCTGAAGCAGGTGCGTCTCCGCATCGAGCGGGTTGAACTCGCTGTGCCGGATCCCCGACCCCGCGCTCATGTGCTGGATCATGCCCGGCACGATGTCCTCCTCATGCCCGAGCGAATCGCGATGACGCACCGCCCCCGAGATCGGATAGGTGATGATCTCCATATCCCGATGCGGGTGCTCCCCGAAACCCATCCGAGCCGCGATCACATCCTCGTTGATCACCCGAAGCGATCGGAACCCCATCCAATCCGGATCCATAAACCGCCCGAAGCTGAATGTGTGCCTCGCATCGAGCCACCCATGATCGATGTGCCCGCGCTCAGCGCTCTTGCGAACTGTCTGTTGCCGTGTCTGCATCGTGTTCCCCCTTTCAGGAACGAGTCATCTCAGTATGCCGCCCCACCGAGCACCCATCACGCACCCTGCGCCTGAAGCACAACCGATGGTGCCCCGAATCGTGCTCGCACCTTCGAGAACACCACGCGATCCAAAGAGAACCGCCCAGGCCCCGTCAGCGCGATCGCCAAAGAGACCATCGCGAGCGTGAGGGGGTACTCCATCCCGCCGTTCTGCGCGCCGAAAGCACCGCCGTGCACCGCGAAGCTCGCGACGAGCATCGTGAACGCGAAGTTCGCGCCCGCGAACCGGGTCAGCAACCCAACGATCAGCGCGATCCCGCCGAAGAACTCCGCGGACCCCGCTGCCAGCGCGCTCATCGTCGGCAAGGGCATCCCCATCCCGCCCATCGCCTCCACCGTCGCGTCGAACCCGCCCCCACCAAACATCCCGAAGAGCTTCTGCCCGCCGTGGTAGATCCCCACGATCCCGATCATCGATCGCGCAACCAGAAGCCCCGCGTCCTGAAGAGTTGCCTGTACCGCGCTTTGCTGTGCCATGTCGTGCCCCTTTCTGGCATTGTTCGTTACAACAAATAAATACCACCCACGACCCCGATATTCCAGCCCTGGATCGAAAATATCTGTTGTAACAAATAAATGGCCACCGAAATCGCCCTGATCGGCCCAAAATCGATGATCCGACCGCCCAAACCCCTCAAACCAAACCCAGCACCATGCCCCCTGAGCACGCAACCTTCCACCCGATCGCCCGTTGAACCAATACCCCAACCCACCCCCAGAGACCAACCCGAACCCCACATGCCAAACCACCCGCACCAACTCGCCCTGCTCTGCATCGCAACAACACTCGCGTGCGCTCACCCGATCCCCGCGATCGACCACGCGCGGCAACACACAACAGACAACGCACCCACCCCGGCACCCGACATCGTCACCGAGCTCGATCAGCGCATCTTCCACATCTTCCAAGCCAACGACACCACCTACTGGTTCGGGAGCGATGCCCAAGGGCTCTACCACCACGACGGCACACAACTCGTCCGGTACACCAGCGCGCACGGGCTCAAGGGCAACCAGGTCCGAAGCATCCAACAGGATCACACCGGCACCATCCTCGTCTCCACCGAGCAGGGCGGGGTGCACCGGTTCGACGGGCGCGCGTTCATCCCGATCACCCCGCTCGCCCCATCCTTAAGCGAGTGGAAACGCCAACCGCACGACCTGTGGTTCCCTGGCGCCCAAGACTCGGGCATCGTCTACCGATGGGACGGCACATCCCTCCACCAACTCACCTTTCCTGCAACCGCCGCCGGCGATGCGCACATCGCCGAGTTCCCCAGATCCAAGTACCCCAACGCAAAGTACTCCCCGTACGATGTCTACACCATCCACACCGACTCGAACGGACACATCTGGTTCGGCACCGCAATCCTCGGCGCCTGCCGATTCGACGGCTCAACCTTCACCTGGGTCGGGCACGGCGAAAACAGCAGCTTCGGCGTCCGCTCCATCCTCGAACACAAAGACGGATCACTCTGGCTCAGCAATACCCTGAACCGATTCGTTCCAGACCCCGACGCGGACACGCCGCGATATCGCAAAGCCAAAGGGATCGCCAAAGACACAGACCCATACGCCGTCTTCATGTCATCCGTCACCGAAGCAGACGGCACCATATGGCTCGCCACCCTCACCAACGGCGTCTACCGATTCGACGGCAGCGACTGGACCCACTACCCCGTCACGCACAACAACAAACCCATCTGGGTCTACTCGATCTACCAAGACCAACAGGGATCACTCTGGGTCGCCACCCACGAGCACGGCATCTACACACTCAACGCCAACGCGTTCGAGCGACACGCCTTCTGACAAACGAGCCCCATTCACGCACCGGCTCACGCACCGGCAACCCAGCGCACAACCGCGCGCCCCACCCGCTCGCCGAACGCCTCCGCCGTCGCGTGATCCTCTTGCGGCGGCGTGTGCTCCACCGGCCCGTTCCCCGCCTGGCACATCAACCCAATCGACGACGACAACCGATCCAGCTCGGGCTCGCGCACCCCCACCCCCATCGACACCCAGATCATCCCGTGCTGCGACGCGAAGGTCTGCATCGCAATCAGTGTGCCCTGCTTGTCGCCCGACAACCCGCCGCCGACGGTAAACCCCGCCGCGAGCTTGTCCATCCACACACGCTCATACCAGCGAGCGCCGCTCTTGTCCATGAACGCCTTGAACTCCGCTGCGACCGTCCCCATAAAAGTCGGCGACCCAAACACCATCGCGTCCGCCGCGTCCAATCGACCCCACGCCGCTTCATCCACATCCTGGACCCGCAACAACTCAGCCGAGACCCCATCGACACGCCCGAGCCCACGCGCAACCGAGTGCGCGACCGCTTCGGTATGCCCCATCGAACTGAAGTACACCACAACCACCCGCGCCATCCGCCGCTCCTCCGTGATCATTCCATGCCCTGCTGCGTGCCCTGCTGCTCGTCACGCGCCTTCTCCATCAACGCGGAGATCGTCGCGAGATCCTTCTGCGACAGGTGCCCGAGCACCTCCTGCCCGAGCGTCACGATCTCCGGATCGATCCGCTCCAAGAGCTTGAGCCCCTTGGGCGTGATCGAGACGAACTTCACGCGTCGATCGTGCTCGTCTGCTTCTCGCGCAACCAACCCGCGCTGCTCGAGCCGATCGACAAGCCGCGTCACATCGGGCATCCGCACCACCATCTGACACCCGATCTCCGATGCACGCACGCCTCGCACCTCCCCGCGCTGGTGGTGCCCACGCAGGATCCGCATCAGGTTGTATGCTGCGGGCGAGAGATCGAATCGACGGAAGAACGCACGCTCCGCGCCGTCGAGCATCGCCCCCGTCCGCGCGATGTTGAGCATCGCCTCCTCTTCGGGGCTCGCGAAGGCGCTCGTCTTGTTGATCTGCTCACGCAACGACTTGGGCATACGCAACTATACGCACCCAAACCTCAACTATTTGTTGTGACAAACGATCAGGCCGCGTCGCTTCGATCACGCCCGATGAACGACCTGAGCGTCGCGTAGAACTTCTCGCGATCGATCGGCTTGGACAGGTACTCGTCGCAACCCGCGTCCAAACACTCCGCCCGCGATCCCTGCAACGCGTGGGCCGTCAGCGCGATGATCGGGATCGTGCACCCCATCTCACGCAGCGCCCGCGTCGCGTCGTACCCATCAAGCACCGGCATCTGCATATCCATCAGGATCAGATCAAAGCGACCGCCGCTCCCCGCGAACCGGTTGACCGCTTCCTGACCGTTGGAGACGATCTCGATCTCGTACCCGCCCTTGCGGAGCATGTGCGCAATCAATCGCTGATTGTCCGCCCCGTCCTCCGCCAGCAGGACCACGCCCTGGTTCGTCCGCTCGACATCCTCCGAGACCATCGAACGCACCGTCTCCATGCGCCCATCAAGCGACTCAACCATATCGACATCGTCCATGCAATCACGCGGGATGATCAGCATAAAGGTCGACCCCGCGCCCGGCACCGACTCCACCCGGATCGTCCCGCCAAGCAGCGTCGCAAGGTGCTGACTGATCGTCAGCCCCAGCCCCGTGCCCTCGTGCATCCGGTTCGACGAGTTATCCAGCTGCTGGAACGGGTCGAACAGCTGCTCGATGTGCCCCTCATCGATCCCCACGCCCGTGTCCACCACCGAGAACCGGAGATCATCCCCCACACCCTCAAGCACGATCCGGACCGAACCGCTCTCAGTAAACTTGATCGCATTACCCACAAGGTTGATCAGGATCTGGCGTACCCGGTACGCGTCCGTCATGATCCGCTCGGGGATCGCGGACGCAAACTCAACCCGAAGATCGAGACCCTTGCGCATCGCGTTCATCCGCATCGTCGTGTACACCTCGCGGACCGTATCCACGATGTCGCACATGCTCCGATCGATCGTGAACTTGCCCGACTCGATCTTCGAGAGATCAAGCACATCGTTGATGATCATCATCAGGTGCTTGCCGCTCCGCTGGATCGAGTGGACCGCCTCGCCGTACTCACCGCTCAGATCGTCCTGTTGGATCAGGTCGCCGAGCACATCCGCGTACCCAAGGATCGCCGTCATCGGCGTGCGGATCTCGTGGCTCATGTTCGCCAGGAAGTCACTCTTCGCCTTGTTCGCGCTCGTCGCCTGTAGCGCAAGCACCCGCTGACGCTGCTCGCTCTGACGGATCGAGCTCGTCATGTCCCGCGCCAGGTTCACCGCGCGACGACGCGTGCTCGTGAGCGACCAGGTGATCGTCGTGAACAACACGCACAACAACCCGCCCGCCACAAGCACAACAATCGACGCGCGAGACGAGAACCAAACATTCGGCTTCTCAATCGGCACAACCGTCAAGTAAAACTCGTTGTCCACGAACCGCGTCCGAAGCAACGCGTGCAACCCACTCCGATCCTCCGCCCGCAGCGTGCTATACAGCGTGTGCGCGCTCCCCGTCTCTCCCTGACCCGTCTCGCGGATCTCAAAGCGGAACCGATCGCTCATCTGACCAAGCTCCGCACCAAACAGCACCGGCAGATCCACCGGCACCGCGATCCATCCCCGCGACGCTGACCGACGCTGCTCAACCGTGTCTCGCTCCGTATCGAGGTGATAAATCGGGATCACCAGGATCACCGAGCGCTCCCCCTCTTCCTGCTGCAACAATCGGATCGGCTCAGACGACGACAACCCCCCCGAGTCCGTCGCCATGTCGTAGACCTTGCGGTTCTTCACATTCCCGCCCACATTGATACCAATCAAACCCTGACTCGGGGTTCGATCGCTGTGGTACTTGATCACATACAGATCCGCCTGGGGATCCATCAGGTTGTCGTCACGATGTTCGCGAATCCTGAAATCGTCATACCCGATCGATCGCATGGTCTCTACAAACTCATCCTTGCGTTCAACCGGGACCCGCTCAACATAACTGAAACCCCACACACCGGGGAAGTTCTCCTCGATCCGCGATTCGCGATAGTACTTGCTCCACTCCTCAGGGGACACAAAGTCACTCGCGCTGATAAAACCGCGTAGCTGCTCCATGCTCGTCGCGTACGCGCCGATCCGACCCTCGATCCGATCGCGAACCTCCACCGCTTCTTTCTCGAGCAGCTCAAGCCGACGATCCTGCGCGCTCCGGCTCACGATCACGATCGCCACCAACCAGGTCGCAACAGAAATCGTCAGCACCAACGCAATCGGCAGATACCCATCGATCAATCGACCCCACGGTGAGCCGGCGCCGATCGCGCGTTTCGTCGGGTTGACTTCATGAGTGTTTAACATGCGACGAGATTGACCCCTCAAGTTCATGGGCAACGCCCAACCCTCATGCATACGAAATCGACCTGTTTTGGGGGGATATCAACCCGAACACACGATCAACGAGCGAATTTCTGCATAAAACGACCCACCGCACCCCCTCGCATCGCATACCCATGAAACCCCCCAGACGACGGGGCATCCCGCGCCAGTCGCCCGCGGGATCACCCATATCAACAAATGCCGGCACCCGCACAACCCACCCAACCCAACGCCAATTTGTTACCGGACCACACCCCTGATCGGGTATCCTCAATCGATCATCATCCAACAGACAACCGCCCGAGACCGACATGCCCAAACCATTCCCCTTGCTCGCCGCCCTCACCCTCCTCATTTCGCTCCTCCTCCCCGCTGCGCATGCACACGCGGGCACCTCCATCATCCATTGCGGGAACCTCATCGCCGTCCCCGGCCAACCCACCCAAACCGGGATGACCCTCATCATCATCGATGACCGCATCGATCGCGTCGTGCCCGGGTACGCCTCCGCGTCCGAGCTCAAGCTCGATGAAACCACGCCAGTCATCGATCTCAAAGACTCATGGGTCGTCCCGGGGCTCATCGACTGCCACACCCACCTCACCGGGCAGTATGTCCCCGCGTTTGAACGCATGCGCCGACGCTTGCAGGAAACCAACGCGCACGCCGCGATCGATGGCGTCGCCAACGCACGCACCACCCTCCTCGCCGGGTTCACCACCGTCCGAAATGTCGGCTCACCCGCCGGCACCGCACTCGCGCTCCGCGATCGCATCAACCAGGGCATCGTGCCAGGCCCCCGCATCTACGCCGCCGGCGCAAGCATCTCCGTCACCGGCGGGCACGCCGACGGAACCAACTCCCTCTCACCCGTCCTCCGCCCAGAACAACAAGACCACACCATGACCGCCGACGGCCCCGCCGAAGCACGCAAGGCCGTCCGCGCCCGCGTCCGCGAGGGTGTCAATCTGATCAAGATCACCGCAACCGGAGGCGTCCTCTCCATGACCGCCGCGGGCGTCGAGCAACAGTTCTTCGACGACGAGCTCGAATCCATCGTCGAAGCCGCCCGCATGATGGGACGAAAAGTCGCTGCACACGCGCACGGCACCGAGGGCATCAACGCCGCACTCCGCGCCGGGGTCCACTCCATCGAGCACGGCACCTACATCGACGATACATCCATCGAGCTCTTCCTCGAAACCGGCGCCTACCTCGTACCAACCATCCACGCCGGAAAGTTCGTCGAAGAGAAAGCCAAGATCGACGGGTACTTCCCCCCCGCCGTCCGTGAGAAAGCCGCGACCGTCGGCCCGCTCATCCAGGACGCGTTCGGACGCGCACACGCCGCGGGCGTCAACATCGCATTCGGCACCGATGTCGGCGTCGGCGCCCACGGCACAAACGCACTCGAGTTCGTCTACATGCACGAAGCCGGCATGTCACCCGAGGACTGCCTCATCTCCGCCACCATCAACGCCGCCACACTCATCGGCGTCGAAGATCAGATCGGGACCCTCGAGCAAGGCAAACTCGCCGACCTCATCGCGCTCCCACACGATCCCATGCAAGATGTCAGCGCCTATCAGCGCGTCCACTTCGTCATGAAAGACGGCATCATCTTCAAAGACGCTCACTAATCCGCGCATCACATGAAGTCGAAGAAGTTTTGTTCAGTTTATTGAATATTTTTTACCCCTACCCTGCAATCTCGATGTACCATAAATCGGATCAATTGATCTGATTTATAGGGGGGGCGTCTTGCGAGAACTACCAAACATCACCCCAGAGACGCTCGTGTTCCTCGAGTGGCTCTCAGGAACCGCGTGGGTGCTCCGCAACGAGCAGCTCGTGGCGATCTGGTGCAACGATGCCTACGCCCAGCTCGCAAGGACAACACGAGAGAGAGTCATCGGTACCAACCTGGCCGATGTGATCCCACTCCAAGCCGCACAAGATCGAGAAGCCTCCTACATCCGTGCGATGGAGACACAGAAACCCATCCGAAGCATCCAGTTCAGCGCCGACGACCGGATGCTCAGCATCCTCTTCCCGATCAACGAGCAAGCATTCGGACACAAGGGCGTCCTGTGCATGCTTCAAGAAGATCCAGCAATCACCGATATCGATCCATTGGAAATTGATGTGATCCTTGAATCGCCCGTGCTCGACAAGCTCGCCGCGTTGACGACATCAGAACTCCGCGTCCTCTACCACCTCGCGTGCGGACGCTCAACACTCGAAATCTCTGAGCAACTCTTCAGATCGATGAAAACCATCGAGAACCATATCGCAAACATCCACAACAAGATCGGCTCAAAGTCCAGAGGCGAACTCGTCCAGTTCGCGTCCGGACGCGGAATCAGAAAATACACGCCGGATGAGTGGGAAGCGATCATCACCAATCCGGTCACCAAGACCTACTCCAAACAATTCGGTCTGCCCGACTGCTCCGCCTGAACACCGTTGTCTTTACGCATTCGAACCTGATACACTCTCTGCGTAGGGGGAACCCCCTACGCACTTTGATCGGGAGCGCCTGCGAATGACACCACACACACCCCGCATCACCCCCGAAACCCTCGAGTTCCTCGAATGGCACATGGGCACCGGGTGGGTCCTCCGCGACGAGCACTTCGTCGCGATCTGGTGCAACAACACCTACGCACGATTCGGCGGATTCCCACGCGAGAAAATCCTCGGCACCCGCCTCTCCGACTTCATCGGAGAACAAGCCGCCAAGGACCGCGAGCACGCGTACATCGTCGCCATCAACGAGAACCGACCCGTCTCCAACATCCAGTTCAACGGCGACGATCGCATGCTCTCCACCGTCTTCCCCATCGACGAGGAATCCTTCGGGCACAAGGGCGTCCTGTGCATGATCCAGGAAACACCCAAAACCTACTCCCTCGAGCTCGACGAGATCGACACCATCATCCAATCCCCCGTCTTCACCAAGCTCGCGTCCCTCTCCACCGCCGAGCTCCGCGTCCTCTACTACCTCGCCAACGGCAACACCACCCAGGAGATCTCCGAGCGCCTCTTCCGATCCACCAAAACCGTCGAGAACCAGATCTCAAGCATCCACAAGAAAATCGGCACCGCCACCCGAGGCGAGCTCGTCAAGTTCGCCTCCGGGCGCGGGATCGAAAAATACACCCCCGACGAATGGGAATCCATCATCACCGCCCCCATCTCGATTTTCCCCTCGCATTCCAAAGCACAACCTGATACAAACGACCCGGAAACAAAGTAACATCAACCCAATATTCTCTTTGCTGATCATCGACCACACGGGGGACACCATCATGCAGAACCAGTATTCAACCGCGCACAACCCCAGCGCCTACGAGCCCGCACACGCAACCGCGGAGAAAAAACACTCCGGGTTCGGGATCGCCTCGTTCGCGATGGCGCTGACCTTCGCGATCGGACTCCTCGCGCTCGTCATCACCGCCGGCGTCATCGAAACCAACACCCCGGGAGGCATGGACGAAGAGAGCACCACCGCCATCATCATCGGGCTCCTCCTCTTCGCCGGCGTCTTCGCCGAGATCCTCGCCCTCATCCTCGGAATCGTCGGCGTCGCCCAATCATCCCGCAAAAAAGTCTTCGGCATCCTCGGCATCTGCGTCAGCATGCTCACCATGTTCTGCATCGCCGCCCTCATGGTCATCGGCATGACCGCGGGCTGATCGTTCCAACACACCCATTAAAAAACACCCCGCTCACACGGGGTGTTTTCATGTCTTACTCAACCAACTCAGGCGTTCGCAGGCACAAGCCCCATCGCCCGCGCCATCGCCTGACCCATCTCCGATGGATTCAACGCGATCTCCGCGCCCGCTTCACGCAGCGCATCAATCTTCGAATCCGCAGTCCCCGTCGGCTTGCCGCCCGCGCCAGACGAGATGATCGCGCCCGCGTGACCCATCCGCTTACCGGGAGGCGCCGTGCGCCCGGCGATGAACGCCGCGACGGGCTTCTTCACATGCTTCGCGATGTACTCCGCAGCCGCTTCTTCGTCCTCGCCACCGATCTCGCCGATCATGAGGATCCCGTGCGTATCGGGGTCTTCCTCGAACATGCGGATGCAATCGATGTGGTTGAGACCACGGACCGGGTCGCCGCCGATACCAACGCAGGTCGACTGCGCGATCCCGAGCTGCGAGGTCTGCCAGACCGCTTCATAAGTCAATGTGCCCGAACGCGACACGATCCCAACGGCCTTGCCCGTGCTCGCTTCGGAGACATGCGTGTGGATGTACCCGGGCATGATCCCGATCTTGCACCCCGCGTTGGTGTACTTGCTCTCCGCGTTGCCCTCGCCCGTCTTGGGCCCTGGGGTAATCACGCCCGGGCAGTTGGGCCCGATGAGCGTGAACAGCTCACGCGAGTGCGCCGAATCCGCACCACGGGCCGCCGCGTTGCGATCGTCCATCACCCGACGCACCATGATCATGTCATTGACCGGCACACCCTCGGTGATACAACAGATCAACCGGATCCCCGCGTCCATCGCCTCGAGGATCGCGTCCGCACAGAACGCCGGGGGCACGAAGATCATCGTCGCGTCCGCGCCAGTCGCCTCCACCGCGTCACGCACCGTGTTAAAAATCGGAAGCCCGTTCGCGTCCTTCGTCCCACCCTTGCCGGGCGTCACCCCGCCAACCATCCGCGTGCCATACTCAAAGCACCCCTTGGTATGGAGGGCACCGAAACTCCCGGTAATGCCCTGGCAGATAACCTTGGTGTTCTTGTCAACGAGAATGGCCATGCGGGCGCTCCTATTTCAGGTGTGTCGAACAGACCCAATCATAGCAGCTACGCCCTCAGTTGACCTTACGAACGCCGCATCCGTCGTGCCCAAAGCACCCCCAAAGCCCCCAATAATGGCATTCCGCCCGGCGCAGGCACAAGCACGAACGACGCACTCATCGAGAACCCACCCACCATCTCATCCCGCCGATCACCAGACGCCTCGACGCGGCTCTCGATATCCGCGTTCAAAAAGAACGCACGCGGCCCGTCCACCGTCGTCAGGGTCGAAAACTCAACAAATCCCGATTCAGTGGGATCACTCACTGTGATCATCACCGGCCCCTGACCCGCAAGACCCGAAAGACGCAGCTCCGCCCAGAGCTGACCGTCCGAGACCGCTTCATACTCGATCCGCATCGTGATCATGACCTGATCACCCTCCTCAAAGTTCACGAACGAGTTCAATCGCAACCCATGCTCGCTCTGTGCCTGATCGATCTGATCCATGCCCAGCACCGCGCGATTGCTCATCGTGTGTGAGAACGAGTACATCCGCGTATCCGACATCACACTGGTGCTCGACTCGACCATCCCGCCCGTTCCACCCGCAAAGATCCCCGTCGTGCGATCCGCGTTGAAATCAAGGAGGAACCCCGAGTCCTCGTCCGGATTGAACTGGATATTCGCGAAGGACTCATCGTTGAACCCCGCACCCTGGTGCTGCGCATCAACCTGCGCCTCAATATTCAGATCCCCGTTGAGCGTCGTGATGTCTCCCATCGCGAGCGAACCAGAGAGAAGAACCAACCCGAAAGCAAATCGTGTATGCATGCTGAACACTCCATATATGGTGTATGCAATCTGAGTACACCCGCCGGGTCCGCCCCCCATGGGGGTGCACATACACACAACATGGACCGAGAATCGTGTTCCTGCCACTAAACCAACGCGTTAAACATCACGCAATCAATCCTTTACGGTCCTGAATCCGCCCCACCCGGCTATCATTCTCCCCCCAAATCGGAGATAGAACACATGCGCGCAATCGTCACAGGTCAGGTCGGGATGGACAAAAAGTCATACCTCGGGGAAGTCGCCGACTTCGCCGCCTCCCAGGGCGAACCCATCCAGATGTACCATGTCGGGAACATGATGTACGACGAAGCGCCCGACATCCGCAACGGGCGCATCCTCGATCTCCCCATCTCCCGCCTCTCCTCCCTCCGGCGCGCCGCCTTCAAGGACATCATCGCAGACGCCCCCAACCACGACCACTCCCTCGTCAACACCCACGCCACCTTCCGCTGGCGACACGGGCTCTTCTCCGCCTTCGACTTCGACCAGATCACCAAGCTCGCGCCCGACCTCTTCATCTGCCTCGTCGACAACATCGAGGTCGTCCACCAGCGCCTCCATGCCGAGCACGACATCGACGCGACCCTCAAAGACTGCATGGTCTGGCGCGAAGAAGAAATCCTCGCCACCGAGCTCATGTCCCAGGCCATCCCCGGCTCCAAGTTCTACATCGTCTCCCGCGGGCGCTTCTCCCAGACCTCCCGCACCATGTTCCAGCTCCTCTGCCGACCCGAGATGAAGAAGGTCTACCCCTCCTTCCCCATGTCCCATGTCATCGACATGCCCGAGGTCATGGCCGAGATCGACGACTTCCGCATGCGCCTCGCCGAGCACTTCATCTGCTTCGACCCCGGCGATGTCGACGAGAAGCTCCTCCTCGATCGCGCCGTCGAAGCCGTCAAAGAAGGCAAGGACTTCTTCGACCACAAACCCATCCAGCTCGGAGGCCTCGACAAGGGCGCCGAGCCCATCAAGATGCGCACCCGCGAAGTCCTCGACATCGCCGGCGACATCGATGGCCAAATCTACATGCGCGACTTCAAGCTCATCGACCAGGCCGACATGATCGTCTCCTATGTCCCCGAGCTCAAATCCGAGTCCGGCAAGATCATCCCCGGCCTCTCCTCCGGCGTCGAACGCGAACTCCAGCACGCATGGGAGCACGCCAAAGAGGTCTATGTCGTCTGGAAGCCCTCCAAGAACCCATCACCCTTCATCACTGAAACCGCGACCAAGGTCTTCGACTCCGTCGAGGAAGCCCTCGCCTACTTCGAAGAAAAGGGCATGTTCGCCGAGAAGAACCTCTTCGGGCACTAAACGAACCCTTCATTGATCATCCAAAACGACGATCGCCGATAGATACATTGCTATCGGCGATTTTTTGAACATAGGAGATCATATGAAGACGCACCTGACCGCACTGATGCTGCTCACCGCGACCGCTGCAAACGCGCAGATGCTCAATCTCCAAGACGCGAGGTCTTCAAACATCAACCTGTCAATCCTCGACACCCAATCCATGTGGCATTCCGCAGACGAGCTCCGCGACTACAACAACCTTGAGCAAAGCCTGCACGAGAACATCACGATCGACATCGCGATCCCCGGATCGGGCACCGTGAGCGGCTCGCTCGCGTTCGACGCATACGCGAGCGCACTGGAAATCAGCTCAACCACATACGCGAGCGCCTCCGCGGATGTCGGCGACGCGCTCCCGTTCAGCAACGCCGCGTTCTCCAACCGAATCAGGTTCGAGATCTCCGAAACCACACAGTTCGCCCTCGACGCCGTCTTCGAAGTCACGCAGCACCAAAGCGGCGGCGCGTTTGCGATCCGACAGTTCGGTGCCCTTGATTGGATCGATGTCTACGCGCACATCTACACCGGCCAATCCGGATCCTTCTCCGACATCATCACCCTCAACCCGGGAACATACGAGTTCAACGCGGTCACCTGGGCATCTGCGACGGACCTGATCGCGAACAACTCCGAACACGCGACGAGCTACCAAGAGGTCTCGTTCCGCGTCGTGCCCACCCCGCCATCACTCCTCGCACTCGTCCCGCTCACCATGCGCCGACGACGCCGAACCCGATGACAACCCTCACAGAGCGGGCCTCATCGGCCCGTTTTTTCATTCCGCAGCCCACGCATACCATTCCTCCATGAAACGCCCTTGCCAATGCTGCGCGAAGTTGTTACCCACGCTCATCGTGATGACACAAGGGATCGCGCACGCACAACAACGCGACATCGACTCCTACTACTGGATCAACGACTTCGTCCTCGCGGACATCAACGACGACGGGCTCCTCGACATCGCCGCAACCAACCACGGGCTCCGACCCCGCACCCTCCTCAATCAGGGCGCATTCCGCTTCGAACTCCCCGACCCCGAATCGCCCTACTCGTACCGACACATCCTCCCCGAGCTCCTCCCAAGCATCGACACACCCACCCTCACCGCGCCCGGGCTGCATGTCTTCTACGAGGGATACTGGGCCAAGATCGTCGCGCGAGGCTTCGACGACTACTTCGGCAAGCTCATCATCACCGGCGATGCCGACGATCCCTACGGGAACTTCGCCGTCATCAACCCCAAGGGCAACATCATCAACACCCAGCGCACCCAGATCTCCGGGCGCAAACAGATCACCCTCGAACTCTCGGGCGACTTCGAGCTCACCCTCGCCCCCACCAACGCCCGGCGCACCCTCTTCGCCAACATCCTCATCCCGCACCACATCGACAAAACGCACATCCACGCCGGACCACGCTCGCTCCCATCACGCACGAGCGAGATCAACCTCACCGGGTTCTCCGACACCGATTGGCACAACACCACCTGGTTCGATTTCAACGACGACGCCAAGGTCGACCTCTTCGTCGCGCAAGGCGGCGACAACGGGCAAGCAACAACCGACGCCCGGATCTTCAACGACCACCTCTTCCTCTCCGGCCCAGAACCACTCATGTTCGACGCCGCCTACGAGTCCGGGATCGAAAAGCTCGGCATGCCCGCACGAGGCGCCATGCTCGCCGACATCGACCGCAACGGACTCATCGACATCTATGTCCGCAACGATCGACACGCGGGCGCCAACAAGGTCATCCGCAATACCCTCCACCTCCAAGGCGAGCACCTCCGCTTCGAAGAACGCGCCGAACCACTCGGGCTCGACATCCGAACCAAAGGCCTGGGCAAGTGGTTCGACCCAAACAACGACGGCTACCCCGACCTGCTCTGGGCCGACGACTCCTCCCTCCGCATCTTCCACAACAACAAGGGCACCTTCACACCCGAGACCCTCATCGAAGGGCTCACCTACTCCACCTGGATCACCATCGGCGACATCGACAACGACGGAGACATCGACGCCGTCCTCGCCTGCTACCCATCGCCCTATGTCCTCATCAACAACAACGGAACACTCGAGCCAACACCCGCCACCACGCTCGGGATCAACTCCAAAATGAGCGGCGCCCAGCTCCTCGACTACAACAACGACGGCCGACTCGACCTCTACGCACCCCCATCGGGAATCTACCTCCAGAACGAAAAAGGACGATTCAAACCCACCATGACCCACGCGACCGAGCCCGGGTGGGACCCCTTCGCATGGGGCGACCTCGACCACGACGGGCGACTCGATCTCATCCGACGCACCGGCGTCACCAGCGAAGCCGAAACCGTCCACGACCACACCTGCGTCACCGGCGAGCACGCCCAGGTCAAACAGGCACCCGTCTACACCCTCACACTCTTCCCCAACGAATCCGACACCAACAACCTCTGGTACGCCATCAACCTCGTCGGCCCGATCAACAACCGCCAAGCGATCGGCGCCACCGTCCTCCTCGAGCACCACAACACATCCCAGCTCGCCATGGTCGGGCAGCTCGAGTCCTCCCAATCCTCCATCGGGAACTACACCCTCCACTTCGGGCTCGGATCCACCCCGCCATCGCCCGATCACACCCGCCTCATCGTCAACTGGCCCGACGGTACAACAACCACCCTCAACGCGCCGACCCCAAACACAACCATCCAGATCACCCACCCCGATCGCCAATGATCCCGCTGCGCACGCCTACGAACAAACACCAATGTCTCACCTTCGCCCAACAAGAGTTTTCTGAGCAACTAACACCCGCGTGCGCGCATCACGAAAATCTGATTTCCCATTCATCCTGAATCACTCTTGATGTATCCTCGAACTTCAGGGTCTCTCGCAGACACCAACCACGAGGAGACACCAATGCACCCACGCCCAATCGCCGCATCGTGCGCCATCGCGCTCGCCGGGCTCGCCCACGCCGACCCCATCATGAATCACCAGCTCGACGACCGCATCGTCGTCGGGTTCGGGTCGCAGGAATCCGCCTCGGGATCCTTCGATTTCGATTCATTCCAGGACATGCCCACCAACGCATTCGAAGACTGGTCCGGCGCCGCCGGCGCAGGAGTCGACGCGGGCGGCGGGTTCGGGCAACTGAGCTCGTTGATCTCCAACACCACCATCCTCGCCACCGGGTCCACCAACGCAAGCGCCACATTCGACAGCACCCAACACAACTATGTCAGCGCCCTCGGCTCAAGCTCCCACACCATCGGGTTCACCATCGACCAATCCATCACCTTCTCGCTCATCGCCTCCATTCAGGCCCAGGGCGAGGGCAACGCCTGGGTCCGCATCCGCGACGGGCTCTTCCCCGCCAGCAACACCCTCTACGACTTCTCCGTCCACAACGACACCATGGACATCAACCAGTCCATCACCCTCGCCGCGGGCACCTACTCCGTGCAGTTCTTTGCCAACTCCAACATCACCCTGCTCGATGACGGATCCGCATCCGGCACCTCCTCATTCGATGCCGCTTGGACCGTCGTCCCCGCCCCCTCAGGGCTGTTGCCACTCGCCCTTGGCGGATTGTTGCTCCAAAGACGCCGTCCAATCGCCCCACAACCCTGAAACCGGGTCGCATCTTTCCCCAACCACCCCTTGCGGGAATGGTCCCGCTGGGGGATGATTCGATATGCCCGACGCACACAACGCCGCACATGAAGAGCACCGCCCGCCACCCGTTAACGAGCGAGGCCGCGCCTACGACCCCGACGCAACCGACGACGAACGCACCTACGCGCTCCTGATGCACCTCTCTCTGCTCGCGCACACGGTCCTCACCATCATCGCGTTCGGGATCCCGCTCATCATGTGGCTCGTCAAAAAAGACGATTCATCCTTCCTCGACGACCACGGACGAGAAGCTGTCAACTTCCAGATCTCACTCCTCATCTGGTCCATCATCTTCACCGTCGTCGCCATCCCCCTCTCCATCATCACCTGCGGCGTAGGCGTCGTCGTCGCCTTCATCCCCACCGTCGTCGGGATCGTCGGCATGATCCAGGCATCAATCGCCGCCAACCGAGCCGAGTTCTACCGATACCCCATGACCTTTCGCTTCGTGTAAAGCACAGCCCGCACCAATAACCTACACTTAGGCGTGGCACTACTCGAAGCAATAGACCTCAAGAAGTCATTCAACGGACGCACCGTCGTCAACGGCGTATCCCTCGAAGTCGAGCACGCCGAGATCGTCGGGCTCCTCGGACGAAACGGCGCCGGCAAAACCACCACCTTCCGCATGACCATCGGCATGATCGAACGAGACGCCGGACGCGTCATCTTCGACAACACCGAAGTCTCAGGGCTCCCCATGTACCGACACGCCCAGATGGGCATGGGGTACCTCTCCCAGGAACCCTCCGTCTTCCAACGCCTCACCTGCGAACAGAACCTCCTCGCGATCCTCGAGACCCTCAAGCTCTCCCGCGCCGATCGCAAACGACGAGCCGCCGAGCTCCTCGAGCAGTTCTCCCTCACCCACAAAGCAAACGACCTCGCCCGCACCTGCTCCGGAGGCGAACGCCGAAAGCTCGAGATCGCCCGCGCACTCGTCACCAACCCAAAGCTCATCCTCCTCGACGAGCCATTCTCCGGCGTCGACCCCATCGCCGTCGAAGACCTCCAGGAAGAAATCCGCCAACTCACCCAACGCGGCATCTCCATCCTCATCACCGACCACAATGTCCAACAAACCCTCCGCGTCTGCGATCGCGCCTACATCCTCACCAACGGCCGCGTCCTCGCCGAGGGTACTCCCAAGCAACTCATCAACTCCCAGCAAGTCCGCAGCGCCTACCTCGGATCCATGTTCCGAGGCGACGAGTTCGACGAACCCACCGAGCATCACGACTCCAACACCCAAGAGCCCATCGATGCCTAACACAAACTCATCAACCTCTTCGTGCCTCCCCCGTCCTGACGGGGGAGGTGGCACGCGCAGCGTGACGGAGGGGGGCTCCCCCGTCCCTCCCCGCGCCCCGCGGGGAGGTGCCGAGTCCCCGAGGCGGAGGGGTATTCTCCCCTCCCCCCAACGACCCATCACCTACTGCCTCTTGCCCCTCTTCCTCTTCTCCCTCCTCACCCTCCCCGCCTGCGTCCAACGCAAGATCCGCGTCACCTCCACACCACCCGGCGCACGCGTCCTCATCAACGACCAAGACATCGGCACCACCCCCGTCGAAACCCGATTCACCTTCTACGGCGGCTACGACATCCAACTCATCAAGCCCGGGTACGAACACATCCACGAGCTCCGCCAAGCCAAAGCCCCCCTCCACGAATACCCCGTGATCGACCTCGCCGCGACCGCCGCCCCCGCGGACATCAACCACACCATCGAGTGGCACTTCGACCTCACCCCCGTCGCCGAATCCATCGACCCCGAAGCCGCCCGCGAAGACCTCCTCAACCGAGCCGCCGACCTCCGCGAACAAGCCCGCACAACAGACTGAAGGGTCTCGCCACTGTCGATTGAGGTTGCTGTTGAGAGTGTGCAGATAATGGGTGTCCGACAATGATCACTTGGGTTCTATTGATCTTGCTCGTGCTGATCAGTGCTGTATCGATCACAGATTGGATTAAACGGCGACGAGCAGGAGAGACTTGGCTCTCACCTCCTCCCGGTGATTCATGGCAAAAACTTGAAGTGCGAAGATTGGAGACGCTCGACGACTTTTCTGGGTATGACACCCTCAAACTCGTTACAAATCCCGTCGTCGGCCTAAAGGTCACTGCCATATGGGCGAACCAAACATCGCGACAGTTTTTCTTCTATCCAAGAAGAGGCGTGGCGTCGAATCCGTACTCCGACTGCCCTGTGTTTGTAGAGTTTGGGCTACACGCTGTAGATGGTTGTGCGTTCGTGACACGAGACTTTTATGTCGAGTATTTTCATTATGATGAACTGGTTCCCGGCCTAACCACACTGAAAACGGGCGCAAACAGGCTGTACACACAGATGTACTCGAACGGCTCATCTAAAGCAGGGCTGCACCGGATTTTGAAAAACTTCGACTACATGAAGTACAACTGTGTACTTCGATATGCCGATACGCTTGTTGTTGTGGGAAACACCCAGAAGAGTTCGGAAGAGATCAAGCAATTCTTTCATGATGTAGATCGCTTTCGTAGGCAATTGGATCTTTCTTAACATCGCACTCTCCCCGGCCGGGTGCCCTGCTTTGACCCGCCAGGGCAAAGTAGGCCTCCCGCGGATCAAGTCGCTGAGTCCCCCAATACACGCACGAAACAAATTCTTCGTGCCTTCCCCGCCCCGCGGGGAAGGTGGATTCGGCGCAGCCGAAGACGGATGGGGTCTTCCTCTTCTTGTTCCTCTCAGCAGGGCGCAGGGAGAAATACAACCTCATCTCCCCCCCTCTGCGTCCTCTGCGTGAACTCCGCGCCCTCTGCGTTCACTCCCCCTCTTCCTCTGACCTTCGAGCCCTTCGCGATCTTCGCGTTCAACCCACTTCTTCTTCCCCATTCCCTAGTCCCTCACCCTCCCCGGCACCCCCACAACCACATCCCCACCCCCAACATCACCAATCACCACCGCACCACCACCAACAACACTTCCATCCCCAACCGCAACCCCAGGCAGCACCCGCGCCCCAATCCCCACCAACACATCAACCCCCACACACACCCCACCCCCAAGCACCGTCCCCGGCGCGATGTGCGTGTTCTCACCGATCCGACAATCATGTTCCACGATCGCGCCCGAGTTGATGATCGCGTGCGCCCCGATCCGCGCCTCCGCGTTCACGATCGCGCAGGGACCCACAAACACCCCCTCGCCGATCTCCGCGCTGGGCGACACCACCGCGCTCGGATGAATGATCGGCCCGCACACCCGAACCCCTGATCCCAACACCCCCAGCACCCGCCGACGCGTCGCGACATCCCCGATCGTGACAATCACCGGCCCGCCGTGCGACACAGCGCCTTCGATCCCCCCCAGACGCGCCATCGTGCCCGTCAGCGCAGCATTGGGCGCATCGTCACAAAAACCCGCAACAACGCGATCCAACACCCTGCACGCATCGAAGACAACCTTCGCGTGCCCGCCGCCACCAACCAGAACAATCTCGTGTGATCCCATACGCCCCATATCGACCGTCCACGACGCGGCTCACGAAGAACCACGAGACACATCGATGCGGAGCGCGCAAAAAAAATCGACGCCGGGCTGTAGCGCAACCCGACGCCGGGTGGGTAGGTAACTCGTACTGGCTCGTTGGGGCTTGTGGTGCAACGCACAAACCCGATTTCTGTCCTAGGGACCCACCTGTCGAGCCAGGGGTGGAGAAAGCTACCGTCCACTCAAAATGTGCCTCGGCAAGCGACTCTGGGGGGCAGGCCCAAGGGCCCTTCAGAGAGAGATCAACCACCGATAATGATGGCTGAACAACCCCGTCCAGTCGGCTTTTTCGCCTCGGTCTGCATTCAATGTACGGACAAACAGTCTCCGTGCCACCCAATCTATCGGTTGACCGCCCGAATTCCGTGATTCTTTGGGGCAATCGCGTCCACGCACGCCCAAGCCCCCAACCCACCCCCATGAACACCGAACCCGCCATGACCCAACCCACCCCCGCCCCCACCCGGATCGCCGCGGTTCAGTACCTCAACACCGTCACCCTCATCGAGGGGCTCGAGACCTGGAACGGGTGCTCGCTCGTCAAAGCCGTCCCCGCCAAGATCGCCCCGATGCTCACCGAGCGCCACGCCGATATCGGGCTCGCCTCCATCGTCGACGCCCTCAACCCCGACAACGACCTCGCCCTCATCCCCGCCGGCATGATCGGGTGCGACGGCCCAACCCTCACCGTCCGCCTTTTCTCCTCCGTCCCCATCGACCAGATCACCCGCGTCCACGCCGACACCGACTCGCACACCTCCGTCATGCTCGCCGACCTGCTCCTCCGCGAGCTCCACAACATCACCGCCGAGTTCGTCGAGTTCGACGCACGCGAACGCATGAGCATCGCCCAGGACCGCTCCATCTCCCCCGACGAGGCCTGGCCCCAAACCCTCCTCATCATCGGCGACAAGGTCGTCGTCGACTCCCCCCCCGCCATCCGCTACCCCCACCAGATCGACCTGGGCGAAGCCTGGCACACCCTCACCAACCTCCCCTTCGTCTACGCCTGCTGGATGTGCCGCGCATCGGACATCAAAACCCCCATGATCGACGAAGCCGCCGCCATGCTGCAGCGCGTCCGCCTCCGCAACGATCAACGCCTCGACTGGCTCGTCACCCGCGAAGCCAAAGCCCACAACTGGCCGGGCGACCTCGCCCGGACCTACATCGGGCAGCTCCTGAGCTTCAATGTCGACGACCGCGCCCGCCAGGCCGTCGAGCTCTTCGCCACCAAACTCAAAGCACACGCCATCCTCGACGCCAAGCACCCGCAATGGGTCTCCACCGCTCCCGCCCAACTCACGAGCAAGTAAGAGCAAGCCCTGATGGACGCGCATCCACTCGAAGAGTTCGCCGCCGCTGCACGCTCGTACTGCGCGTTCATCGATGCGTTGACCGAGGATCGTCCCCGCGATCTCTATTCGAGCTTGGAACTCCTCCTCGCGCAACTTCATCTCGCCATCCTGCAGATCGACGCAGACCCCGACGCGCCCGAAACACCCGATGCAGAGTCCAGAGATATGAACCACGAACAGTGGAAGATGCTCGCCCAAAGGCTCGAACAACTCACCGAGGATGAAACAAACCGCCTCTACGACTTGCATATCGAATCTTGGAACACAGCCAAACCCGCGGACAACTACTGCGCCGTTCGCGCATCAATGCTCTGGGACGACCTCGCGGACATCTATCGCGACCTCAAGGACGGCCTGAATCTATGGGATTCGAACACCCATGACGCACAACGCGAAGCATCCTGGAAGTGGCGCACCAACTACGAGATCCACTGGGGCACGCACCTCGCTCGGGCAATGCAGACCATCCACGAGATCCGGTACCGCCTCTGATCGCGAACTAGGCCCATTCCGATCGCATAAACTCGATCATGCCCGCGTTGAGCAAAGCCCGGACCCCCTGCATCGCGCGACTCGCGCGTGAGCTCGGGTTCGCCTCCAAACCCACGCTCATCCGACACCTCGATCGCATCGACGAGCTCGCGCCGCAGATCGAGCCCGACCTCGTCTACCCCGAGGACTGGGTCGTCTTCCGCGTCACCGGGTACCGACCCAACATCAACACCGCCGACATCGTGCCCGGCGACGCGCTCCGAGGCGACCTCTCCGCGCTCGCCGAGTCCATCTCCGAATCCGCCGGGCTCACCCCCGATGATCTCCGCGCGCCCGTCCTCAAAATCAACGACCTGTGCGAGCGCTGGAGCGTGTCGCGCAAAACCATCGAGCGCTACCGCCGACTCGGGCTCATCGCGCGACGCCTCGACCTGGGCAAAGGGCGTCGATCCGTCGTGTTCAAGGTCGCCGCCGTCGAATGGTTCGAGACCCTCCACGCCGACCGACTCGGACGCGCCGCCCGTTTCGATCGCATCCCCCAACGCGAACGCGACCAAATCATCCGCTGGGCACGCGTGTACCAGCGCCGCCTCGGGTGCTCACGATCCCAAGCCGCCCAGCGCATCGCACAGCGCATCGGGCACTCACACGAGGGCATCCGCCAGATGCTCCTGCGCCTTGACGAGCGCGCCCCCGCCCCCATCTTCGATGAGCCGGGCCCAGCGGGGAACCGCGAGGGGATGCTCGCGCTCCGCGCCACCATGCGAGGCATCGAACCCAAGGCCATCGCCAAACGACTCGACCGACGCGTCAGCGCCATCGGGCGCGCATCGCGACTCGCCCGCGCCCGCCTGCTCCGCGATCTCGCGCTCCCCGATCAACCCATCAACGAACCCGAGCTCCGCGCCGCCCTCGACACCGAACCGATGCAACAGATCGAACGCATCGAGGCCCGCACCGATCTCGCGACCCTGATCGACACGATGCGTGTCCGCACGCCGAGCGTCGCGTACGAAGAACAGGTCCGATCCAAATCCATCTACCTGCTGCGCCGCTGGTGCGGGCAACGCATCGCGCAGATCAACGATCGCGCCCCCAGCGCCGCGCTGCTCGACGAGATCGAAACCGACCTGCGCCTGATCACGATGCTCAAGAAAGCGCTCCTCCACACCCAACTCGCGCTCATCCTCTCAAGCATCGAATCCCGACTCGGAGGCCCAATCAACACCCTCGCGCCCTCGCGCGCTGCCCAGCTCGTGCTCAACGGGATCGTCGTCGCCTCGGGCGCCCTCGATCGGTACGACCCAACGCACGGCGGGCGCATCGCGGCGCCCATCGGGCTCGCCGTCAACCGATACGCCGCTGCCCAACCCGATGTCGCCCAACCCGTCAGCGAAGGACGCGCCGCGCGACGCATCGCCTCAGGGATCACCATCCCCGATTGGACCCGCACCGTCGCGCCATGGCAATCCTGGCTCGACCCAGACCCACGCATCACCCGTGTCCTCGATCGCCTCGATGAACGAGACCGCGTCGTGCTCGTCCTGCGATTCGCGATGGGCGAAACCCACCCCATCACGCGTGCCGCCCTCGCCCAAATCCTCGATACCCAGCCCATCCACGCCGCCCGATACGAACGAAAAGCGATCCGCAACGCGAGAAAATTCGTGCTCGCCGACGCGGGTATTGAATAAACACCCCCGCATCCGATATATTCATACTGATGATCCAACGGATGTTCCTGGTCATCCTGCTGCTCTCCTCCCACGCGCTCGCGCTGCGCAGCGCCGTGGGTGCGATCACGACGCACGACGCGTCCGTGATGGCCGAGCCCTGCTGCCCCTTGTGCGTCCCCGCGTCCGACACGGGTGAATCACAAGGCTGCGGGTGCGGGTGCGGCCAGGTCGAGCAGGACAACCGCATCCCCACATCACCCAAGGACACCCCGGGTGTCCTCAGTGTCGAACGATGGGTCCCCGATGCGGAACCCACCGAGATCCGCGTCATCGAGATCACCGAATCGCAACGCGTTGCAATTTCGGACGGGTTCGTAGACGCGCCGGGTCATACCGAAACCAACCGATTCCTTGCCCGCATCGGCGTGTGGTTGAACTGAATCCAGGGGGACAGTGCGCGCTGCGCACACGATGTTTCACCGTCGATTCAGATCCAACCACATACCTGCGCCGAGCGTGCGCAAGGAGTTTCCCATGATGTTCAAGACATTGACAATCGTTTCCATGTGCTCGATCCTTCCCGCAACCCTGATCGGGTGCGGCACAACCCAGACCCGAGACGACGCGCCCACCCAGAGCGTGAGCGATGAGATGGTCTACGCGAAGGGCGCAACCCTCCGCGTGGACGGTCTCGGGTGCCCGATGTGTGCCGAGAGCATCTCGATCCTGATGGGCAACATCGACGCGGTGACCGAATCCCGCGTCGACCTGTCCACCGGTACGGTGCATGTCGATCTCGATCCGAGCATGGGCGTGCGCGAGTCTGAGCTCCGCAGCGCCATCGACGACGGCGGGTTCACCTTCCGTTCCATCGCGTTCGAGAAGTGAGGCACCCATGCAACTCAACACACTCATCATCGCGTGCTTGATCGGTGCGCTGGCGCCGATCACCCACGCGCAAGAGTCGGCGCTCTCACTCGCGGCCACCCAACCCGCGAAGGGACGCATCACCTGGCGCGAGCAGGCGCGGTTCGAACGGTACGAGCTGGGCAATGAGGAGATCGATCAGTTCACGATCGATACCCGATTGGTCTACGGCGTATCCAAGGACATCGCGCTGACGCTCAATGTGCCCACGGTCCTGCGCGATCGTGAGAACGGGTTCGACGATCAGCACGGTCTTGGCGATACGACCCTGTCGCTCAAGTGGCGGTTCTGGCAACACGACCCGGGCCCGATCGATACCAACCGGCTCGCGCTGCTCGCGGGGGTTCGGTTGCCGACGGGTACCGACGGGTTGTCCAGTGGCGGGTGGGACCCGATGCTCGGGTTGATCTTCACGCGGGTGTCGGGTCGACACGGCGTCAACGCGGCGCTGACTTATCTCGCCAGCACTGATGGGCTCGCCAACCCGATCGGCGCGGGTACGGGCACGGACGATCTGCTGACGCTGGAGACTTCGTACCTGTATCGACTCGCGCCGAGTGAGTACACGAGCGATACGCATGCGTCGTGGTACTTCACGGTGGAGTCGTTCGTCGATTACGAAACGAACGGCGATCTCGCGTGGCGGGTATCGCCGGGCGTTTTGTATGAGGCGCGCCGGTTCACGGTGGAGTTGTCGCCGATTGTTCCGATCGTCGACGAGATCGACCATCGGGCGGAGCTCGATTGGGGCTTGGCGTTTGGGCTGCGTGTGTTGTTTTAGAACCTGAACGATCAGTTCTGCGAGGGCATCGGCTGCGCTGTGTAGCCGATGCCTTTTTCTTGTGGTTGTCTGTAGAGCTCGGGGTGGAGGTAGAGCCCTTTCTCGTCGGATGATTTTTCTTCTTCGACGCGGACGGGGTTGGCGAGCGCGAATGGGTCCTGGCGGATGCCGGTGATCTGCCAGGAGACCTTGAGCCCGGGCGATCCCCCGGCGATGGCGAACTGGCGTTCGTTGATTTCTTCCGCGATATAGACGGGCGCGTACCCGCCGATGCAGGTGAGCTGGTATCGGAACTCGGTGTTGAGCGCGTCGAAGTAGGTTGGCATGGTGACGGTGGCGGTGCCCGATTCGTCGAGGGTGACGACGCCGTCGTAGATGTTCTTCATGTCGGGGGATTCGACGAAGGAGTGTGAGAGGTACATGTTGGCGGGGTCGTTGGGGTGGTCGATCTTGAATGTGCCCGAGCCCTTGGAGAGTGTGCCGGTAACGGTGACATTGCCGTTGAATATTCCTGCGGCGGCACCTCCAGAGCCGAAGCCGTAGATTCCTGCTCCGCCTGTGGCGGCGGCTAAGCCGTAGACACCCCTGCCGGAGATGGTTGTGCCGTAGACGCCCCACCCAGATCCCTGATGAGAGCCGAAGACACCGATGCCTGATCCCCCGGTACCTCGGTTCTCGCCGCGGAGGGCCGCGGAGAATGAGCCGGGCGCGGTTGACTCGATGATGCCGTGGACACCCGAGATACTGGAAGTGGTGCTGATTGTTCGAGCGACGAGAGCGCTTGATGAGGATGAAGCGTTATCGATTTCGATGATTGCGGCGTTGTTTGTGCCGTTGGTGTGTGCCCAGAGCGGGATGCCGTTGTTGGTGCCGAAGGTTCTGAACTCGCCGGCATAGCCGAAGTTGGTGATCCCGAGAACGCCAGAGCCGTTGCTGCTCGAGCCGCCGGTGCCGACGGCTTCGCCGACGCCGAAGAGCCCGGCGGGGACATTCACGGGCGGGTATGGGTTGGTGTCGCCGGCGAAACTGATGATGCCCCATGTTGGTCCGTTGGTGGATATGGCGGAGCCTGAGGTGTCGTTGTTGGTGATCCGGAACGATGAGCCGTTGGGGACATCGGATGGGCCCGTGATGAAGAGCGGGAGATCGAGCCCGCTGGCGGAGGATGATTGGAGCGAGAAGATGGAGCGCGGCGAGAAATCAATCGGCGTGCGCGGATCGAGTGTGGTGTAGGCACCGACTCCCGAGGGGCGGACCTGGATCTGGAGGAAGCGGCCGAAGGGTGAGGAGAGATCGACATCTCCGAGATCGAGCTGCACATTGAAGAGCCCGTCTTCGACCTGGATGCCCAGGCGTGCGTTGGTGACACCGAGCTGGTTGTCGGGTGCGCCGATGATCTGGTCGTCCCAGAGCGTGAACAACATGTCGTATGTGCCGTTGGCGGGAGCGCCGGCTTGATTGAGTGTGCCCTGGTAGCTGATCAAGCTCTGGGCGTGCGCCAGTGAGGCGGCAGCGCCGACGAGTGTGGCGATGATGGCGTTGGTTGAACGGTTGGTTTTCTGTGACATCGTGACCCTCTCAAACGATGTGTGATGGTGTGCGTGGTGGCAGTGTACCAGTTGAGTGTTGCTCGATGCACGCGTTTTCTTCGTTGGGGGGACCGCGAAACCCCTTGTTTGGGTGATTGATTGGGCGGCTTTGCGTTGGGTCTCGGCGTGAGCGGGGGTTGTGGGTTTGTCTTTGAGGAGGTCGTGGGTGCGGACGATCGCGAGTGTCTTGGACTCGGGTTCGACGATCGCGGCGCGGGCGGCGTTGATGCGCTGTGTTGCGTCTTGTGCGCGACGAAACTGGTCGGACTCGAGGAGGTCGGCGAGGTCGGGGAGGGAGAGGTTGTGGAGTTCGCAGAGGTCGAGGGTGGAGACGGAGGGGTTGAAGAGGTCTTCGAGGAGGGCGTTGGTGAGGGGGGAAGGGACTAGGGACTGGCCACTGGCCACTGGGGAAGATGGGGAAGAAGAGGGGGGGTTGGGGGGAGAAGTAAGACCCCATCCGTCTTCGGCTTCGCTGAATCCACCTTCCCCGCAGGGGCGGGGAAGGAGCGCAGAGGCGTCCTTCGTCACGCTGGCGCGTGACACCTCCCCCGGAAGCCCGGGGGAGGAGAGGTTGAATGCGTTATCGAAGTCGTACTCGGTGAATCGATTTGATGTCTGCATGGTGGGAATTGTCGCAGACGGCGTGGGCGGCTCAAGTGCGGGTTGGGGTAGTGCACGGATGTTGCGCACAAAGCGGGTGATGTGGGGGGGGGTTTGCGCACAAAGGGTGCGATGCGTGGGGGCGTTGGGTGAACGCGAAGATCGCGAAGGGCTCGAAGAGGGGGTACGCAGAGGTGGCAGAGAGCGCTGAGGACGCAGAGAAGAGTGGGACTTGGGTAGTTCAGGATTCGGGCGTGATGGTCGCGAGGACTATTCCGGACCAGCGTCGAAAGGTGATCGTTTGGTCTGATGGATCCTGACTCCGGTACGGATCGCTCATAGTCTCTTGGATCGCCGATTCCAATGAATGCGTATGCGAGTCGATCCAGGAAACTTCAATGATCTGATTCGATATTGATCGCACTATGAGGACTGTTCGGTCTTTCAAGATGTCTTCGATAAAAGCTTGGGACGCAATCATCTTGGCTTGATCAGAAGACCCCGCGGGAACGAGCATATCTGGATGTGTGTGTAAGCCGCCCGGGTTGATTTCGATGATCCAATCGTTTATGCCATCTGGGTTTTGTGTATTGATGGTTTGTGTCGGAGCGCTGATGAGTGTGAGTTGGCCGTCGGGTGATATGTGGCGCTCGAATTTCATCGTTGAGATTCTAGGAATGCATGTGCAGGGGAGGTGTCCCCTGCAACCCCTCTTGGGGAAGGGATGTGGGTGCGATTGGTTCCACGGGTGGCGCTGCGCTTTACCCGTGGCTACAGGCGTGCGCCCCGTTGGGGCGTTTTGAGGTTGGGTGCGGTTGAGGTGTGTGTGCCGATGGTTGTTGGGGGCACGAGTGCGCGGCGTTGCGTCGAGTGGTAGCACAATGAGGGGGACCCCCTCCGCCTCACTTTGTTCGGCACCTCCCCCGTCAGGACGGGGGAGGCACGAAGAGATGAGGCGTTGTGTGGTTAGACCTTTGCGAGGCGGGTCTTTACATTGTCGAGGACGTTCATGAAGTTGATGTAGCCGTCGTATGGGGAGTCGTAGGGGGAGAAGTATTTGTGGACGTCGCCGTCGGCCCAGTATTTGGTGCACATGTAGTAGAAGTGGTCGCTCGTGGTGAGCTTGCGCCAGTCGGTGACGATGTACTCGATGTCCTGGAGCTTCTTGGGGTCGCCCTTTGATTTGGCTTCGACGAGGCGGTCTTTGAGGATCTTTTCGACGCGGTAGGTTTCTTCGAGCGCGTTGTGTTGCATGGCGTTGCCGCGCCAGGCGGTGAGGTCGCGTTCGGTGTCGGCCCAGGAGATGAAGTCGGGGACATCGTACTCGCCGATGGGGGCGAAGTGCTGGAGGGCTTCGGACGGGGTGATGAAGTGGTTTTCGGTGGTGCCGTCTTCTTTGTGTGCGACATCGAAGATAGCGGTGGGCAGGTGCTCGAGGAACTTGAAGATCCCGGTGTCGGCCCATTGGTGTTCGCCGAAGGTTTCGTAGTCCATGAAGAGGTTGCAGAGGTAGCCGTCGCCGTTGATCTGGTGGACCCATCGGGCGAACTTCTCGGTGGAGAGGGGGTACTCCTCCCACCCTCGGTTGCCGAAGCGGAAGGCGATGTCGTCGGAGAGCTTGTAGTTTTTGAGCAGCAGCCCGAAGGGTCGATCGTTGGGGCCCTTGATGAAGTTGCCGTCCTTGTCGTTGGGTGGGCGGTAGATGTAGGCGGGTGAGCGGTATCCGAGGTGTCGATCGACGCCTTCGCAGATGGCGCCGAGGAATCGTGGGTCGCCGTTCTCGTCTTTGATTTGGGCGAGGGCGCGGGAGAGCTCGTTGGCGTAGATGAGCTCGGTGTTGCGGAAGACCTTTGGGGTTTGCCCGAAGTGCTCCTCAATGAGCTTGGTGTGCATGTCGATCTGGGTGTGGAACTCGTCTTGGGAGTAGAGGAACGAGAGCGAGTGGTAGTAGGTCTCGGCGACGAACTCGCAGCACCCGGTCTGTGCGAGCTCAACGAAGAGATCGAGGACATCGGGGGTGAACTTCTTCCATTGCTCGATGACGGTGCCGGTGATGGCGTAGGAGACGCGGAAGTTGCCCTCGTGCTTTTTGATGAGGTCGAGGATGAGCTTTGTTGTTGGTCGGTAGCACTTGTTGGCGACTTTTTCGGCGATCTCGCCGTTGGCGTCTTCGTTGAAGTAGAAGGGGTCCGTGTGGAAGACGGAGTAGGGCTTGAGGCGGTGTGGTTGGTGGACTTGGAAATAGAAGACGATTGATGCCATGGCGCATCCTCCCCGCAGTGTGTCGTCTTATTGTGCCATATGAGCGTAGTGAGGCAAGTGCTTTCTAGGGGAATGGGTGGAGAGATTGTTGAATCTTTGTGTTTGGGTTGCGTGCGAAGATCGCGGAGGGGATGAAGAGGGGTGTCTTCGAGTTTGGGTTGGTCGGTGTGTTGTGATGTTGATGAAAGACCCCTCCGATCCGCCTTTGGCGGACCACCTCCCCGCGGGGCGCGGGGAGGGACAAGAGTGGGTTGGTGTGCGGGTAGGGGAGAAAGAGGAAGACCCCCTCCGTCCGCTGCGCGGACACCTCCCCCGCAAGCGCGGGGGAGGCGAGTGGGCGTTAGTTGGCGATGGCGACTTCGACTTTGCCGCCGGGTTTGTCCATGATGGAGAGGCCGAGGGCGGTGAGTTGGTCGCGGATGGCGTCGGCGGCGGCGAAGTCTTTGGACTTCTTGGCGTCGGCGCGTTGTTGGAGGAGGGACTCGATCTCGTCGGAGGGGGTGACGCCGGGTTGGTAGAGGGCGATGCCGGTGTCTTGGGCTTTTTCGATGGGGCGGAAGATGACGCCGACCACTGAATCAATCAGATGAATCGCTGCAAGGGTCCGTTCGTTGTCAGACTTCGTGTCGTCACGCACTTGAACCATCGCAAGATGGCTATCCATTGGCTGGATTGGTAATTCGATGGAATCAGCTAACTCATTCATCCGAGTTTCGCGATCTCGCAAAACATCCTCTGAGCCGGTGTCATCATCGTATACCGTATCGACAGATCCTCGAATCAGATCGAGTATCGAGATACCAAGGGCTACATTCAAATCATCGTTTAGTGCTAATACAAATCGTGGCAGAAAATCGTGACCCGTGAATGAATGCTCCAGATCTGGATTCTCGATACATGCCATTAGTTGCCTTACGCTGCGTCTCCAAACTTGAATTCTGCGATCACTGTCCTTGAGGCCTTGGATCGAGAAGTCGGCGTTAGCGCGGTAGTGGGTTTTGATGAGCTCTAAGCGCACGGCGGCGGGGTCGAAGCCCTTGGCTTTGAGATCGCCCAGGGTGTACATGGTGCCCTTGGATTTGGACATCTTTTGGCCGTCGACCTTGAGGAAGCGTGGGTGGAACCAGTGGGTTGCGAATTGGTCGGCGCCGGTGAAGCAGCAGGACTGGGCGATCTCGCATTCGTGGTGGGGGAAGATGTTGTCCTCGCCGCCGGAGTGGAGGTCGATGTGGGCGTGGGTGGCTTTGGCGGCGTTGAGTCCGCCGGGGATGAGGCGGCCGAGTGCCATGGCGGTGCATTCGATGTGCCAGCCGGGGTAGCCGTCGCCCCAGGGCTCTTGCCCGGGGACGCGTGGTGATGCCCATTTCATTTTGTGGGATGCGTCTTCCTTCCAGAGGAGGAAGTCGGCGGGGTGTTTCTTTTCGGATTGGTTGGATTCGTCGACGCGCCCGCCGGCGCCGCCTTTGAGTTGGTCGAGGGTGTTGCCCGAGAGTTTGCCGTAGCGTTCGAAGCTCTGGATGTTGAAGTAGATGGCGCGGGCGCCGGGCGTGCCGGCGGCGTAGGCGTCGCCCTTTTCGAGCAGGTCTTCGATGACCTGTTTCATTTCTTTGATGTTGCCCGTGGCGCGGGGCATGTAGGTTGGTGTGTTCTTGTCGCGGTCTCGATCGTCGATGGCGACTTTCATGCCCAAATCGATCGCGTCGGATTTGAATCGGGCTTCGTAGAACTGTGCGATCTGGAAGGGGTTGTTGGGGTCGACCTTGGCATCGGGGGGGAGGGTGCCGGACTTTTTGGCTTCGAGGATGCGACGGGCGGCGACATCCATTTTGTCTTCGCCGGCGCCGTCGGCGTTGTCGTCGTCGGTCATGTGCCCGACATCGGTGATGTTCATGACATGGGTGACTGTGCGCGGGCCGGCGTGTTCGGTGCCGTCAGCGGTGGTGAGGGTGCAGAGGGGGGATTCGAGCCAGCGGCGGAGGAGGTCGGCGGCGAGGAATGAGCGGAAGTTGCCGATGTGGGCGTCGTCGTAGACGGTTGGGCCGCAGGTGTAGAAGCGGATGTGGTCCGGGTCCTGGGGGGTGAAGGGCTCGATCGATTTGGTGAGTGTGTTGTACAGCTTGAGTGGCATTGGGGATGGTAGGGAGGGGGGGGAAGAAGGGACGAGGGACTGGCCACTTGCCACTGGGGAAGAGGGGGGAGTGGTGAACGCGAAGGGCGCGAAGCGGGAGTTAAAGGTGAGGAGAATTGTCCCTCCCTGCGCCCTGCGGGGAGGTGGCACGGCGTCTTCGGCGTGACGGAGGGGTGTATTCGTATTCAGGTTGGGCGGTGTGTTGGGGCGTTGGCGGAAGACCCCTCCGACCTCGGCTGCGCCGAGCCCACCTCCCCGCGAGGGCGCGGGGAGGGACAGGAGAAGGAGAGCCCCCTCCGTCACGCTGGCGCGTGACACCTCCCCCGCCAGGTGCGGGGGAGGCACGAAGAGGTGCGGGGGAGGAGAGGGGTGTTACTTGGCGTTTTGGGTGGAGAACTCGGCGTGTTCGCTTGGGGTGTCGACGCGGGTGATTTTGACGCGGACGACGCGGGTGGGTTCGGCTTCGAGGATGTCGATCTTCATCATGGGGAGATCGATTGCTTCGCCGGCTTCGGGGATGCGGCCGAGGGTTGTGTTGACGAACCCGGAGACGGTGTCGTAGTCGTCGGACTCGGGGAGTTCGAGCCCGATGGCGTCGAGCTCGTCGTTGGCGTCGTCGATCTCGGTGCGTGCGTCGATGATGGCGGCCTTGGCGTTGGTGTCGAGGAGGACATTGCCCGCGTTCTCTTCGCGGTCTTCGTATTCGTCCTGGATCTCGCCGAAGATTTCTTCGACGATGTCTTCCATGGTGACGAGCCCAGAGTTGCCGCCGTACTCGTCGAGGATGATGGCGATGTGGACCTGTGCGACGAGGAGCTGGGCGAGGAGCTCGCGGACGGTTTTGGTCTCGGGGACGAAGGTTGGGTCGCGGAGGACATCGGTGAGGACGAAGGGGGTGCCGTCCTGCCCGTGCTTGACGATCCAGCGGATGAGGTCCTTGGCGTAGAGGATCCCTTCGATGTGGTCGAGGTCCTCGCGGTAGACGGGGATGCGTGAGTGCCCGTGCTCATCGACGAAGCGCATGACTTCGTTGAGGTCGTCGGTGTACTGGAGCGCGTCGATCTCGGTGCGGGGGGTCATGATCTGCTCGACGGAGGTTGAGCGGAACTCGACGACGGCTTCGAGCATGTCGCGTTCGGTCTCGTCGAAGCGAGCTTCGACGGCGTCGTCCTCGACGATGGCGCGGAGATCGGAGACGGAGGAGATGTTGAGATCGCGGGTGCTCTTTTCCGCGCCGACGAGTCGGCGGACGACCTCGGCGAGGAAGCGTTGGGAGGGGAGGAGGGGGAGGGTGAGCAGGTGGGTGATGCGTGCGACGGGGGCGAGCTTGAGCAGCGCGGATTCGCCGGCGTGGGTGGCGACGCCCATGGGGATGAGGGCGGAGCCGAGCCAGATGAGCACGGTGGCGATGAGCAGCCCCATGACGATGCTCGTGGGTGACGGGGCTTGCTCGTGGCGCAGCCCGGACGCCCAGAAGACGAAGCAGACGGCGGCGCTGAGGCGCGAGGCGATGGTGAACACGGAGAGCGACGCGGCGTGCCCGTGGACATCCTCGAGGATGGTCTCGATACGCTGACGATGGCGGTGCTCGTCGTCGAGCTCGGCGCTCATGCGAACGCGTGAGAGGGTGTGGAGCGCGAGCTCGAGCGCGGAGAAGAACGCGGCGAGGAGGACGCACCCGAGTGCAACGATGAGCCACCAGCCGGCCATCATGAGTGGTGCTCCTGGGTGGGTGTCGGTTTGTTCTCGGGTGCGGGCATAAAGACCGCGCCGATCCCGGCGGCGTTGAGGAGTTCGTCTTCCTTGGCGTGCATGCGTGTGTATTCCTCTTCGTCGTGGTCGTCGTACCCGAGGCAATGGAGGATGCCGTGCACGATGTAGAGGGTGAGCTCGTGCGCGATGGGGTGGGCGTAGGCGGTTGCCTGTCGCCTTGCCTCGTCGGCGCAGATGATCAGGTCGGTGTCGAGGACCTTGGACTCGAACCCGGAGTCGCAGGGCGCGAGGTCGAAGGTGAGGACATCGGTGGTGGTGTCGATCTCGCAGAAGCGGGTGTGCGCCTCGATCATCTCGTCATCGTTGACGACGCGGATGCGCACGGAGCCGGAGTTTGGGAGCAGCGCGAGGACGCGATGGGTGAGCGCGCGAAGATCGTTGAGCTCGTTCGGGTCGAGCGCATCGGAGGCGTCTACGAGGTGGATCTCGATGGGGGTGGAACCGGCGGGGGTGCCCGTGCTCGGGGGGGGTTGGTCTTCGGCCTCCGTTGGAGGCATCGGAGATCGATCGGGTTCGTCCGTAGCGGGCATGATCGGGTCGGTATCCGTGGTTGGTCGCCGGGGGTTTGGTGCGGCGAAGTGCTGACGAGGGACTAGTTTATCGTCTGATTGGTGGAGAACCAAGGGGAGGTATCCACAAAGAACGCGCAGAAAACAACCCGAACACCCCCCTTCTATTGGGTATTTGGTGTCAAATTAGACAAACTTTTATGGGAGTATGTCGATATATCAACTTGTCGGCAAGAATCTATTTACCTTGTATACAGATCTCTCTCTCCTCCAGCGGGGCGCCTTGGACACATGGCGCCCTGCTTTTTTTCTGCGCGTGGTGCGCGGGTGTCGATGCGTCGGGGTTGGTTGTTTACCATGACGGACCCTTTCGATTGGAGCGTCACACGGATGAAGTTTGAGAATGAGCGGATCGTGGTCACGGGCAGCGCCGGGTTTATTGGGTCGCATGTGGCGCACCGGCTGCTCGGGATGGGCGCGTCGGTTGTGGGCGTGGACAACTTCGATCCGTACTACGACATCGCGCGTAAGCGGGACAACCACGACGAGCTCGCACGCGAGCACGGCGATCGGTTTGTGGCGCGGGAGATGGATCTCACGGACCAGGGCGGGATGACGCGGTTGATGCAGGCGCACGGCGCGACGGGCGTGATCCATCTCGCAGCCAAGGCGGGCGTGCGCCCGAGCATCGCGGACCCGACGGGGTACGCGATCGCGAATGTGGTTGGGACGCAGAGTGTGCTCAGCGCGGCGAGCGCGTGTGGGTGCACGCGGGTGGTGTGCGCTTCGTCGAGCAGCGTGTATGGGAACAACGAGAAGACGCCCTTCAGCGAGGAGGACTCGGTGGAGCACCCGATCTCGCCGTATGCGGCGACGAAGCGGGCGTGCGAGCTGATCGGGGAGACACACCATCACCTGACGGGGTTGCCCGTGGCGATGCTGCGCTTCTTCACGGTGTTCGGGCCCAAGCAGCGCCCGGACCTGGCGATCAGTTTGTTTCTCGGCAAGGTCGCGCGGGGCGAAACGATCAACAAGTTCGGGGACGGGACAACGAGCCGGGACTACACCTATATCGATGACATCGTGACGGGGATCCTGAGCTCGTACGAGCGGATCTCGGATCATGGGTATCGGGTGTGGAACCTGGGTGGGGATCATCCGATCACGCTCAATGAGCTGATCGCGACGATCGAGCGCGTGGTGGGTAAGGACGCGGTGATCAACCAGATGGGGATGCAGGCGGGCGATGTGGATCGCACCTGGGCGGAGCTGTCGCGGAGCAGGTCGGAGCTCGGGTACGCCCCCACCACTTCGATCGCGGACGGGATCGCGCGCCAGTACGCGTGGATGCGTGCGTACGGGCTGGTTGATCAGGGCGCGGCGGGGTCCTAAGCATGTGCGCATCGAAGAAACCAACGATGCGGGTGATCCGCAACCTGGCGCGATCGGGCGGGACGCTCGTGAGTAAGTGCATCGGGTGCATGGACGGCGTGACCCTGATCAGCGAGATCCACCCGGCGGATCTGCGCACGACGAACCCGATGATGCAGGCGAGCAGGTGGTTCGGGCTGATCGGGAAGAAGGATCTGATGCGGTACAAGCTGCGTCCGCCGAGTCTGCTGCAGTTTGTGAGCACCTGCGATCAGCGGGCGAATGAGAAGGGATCGACGCTCGTCTTGCGAGACTGGTCGCATGTGGACTACATCGGGGTGCCGACGGTGATGGAGCCCAGGCACGGGTTCGCGCTGCGGGACGAGATCGCGTCGGTGTACGACATCCGGTGCTCGGTGACGACGCGTCACCCGATCGATCAGTACCTGTCGTTGATCCAGCTCGATGTGGTGCGCCCGCACCTGGTGCTCGAGAAGTACTGCACGGGGTGCATGAGGTTCGCGGAGTTCGCGGCGGAGAACGGGTTCCATCGGTACGAGGACTTCACGAACGACCCGGACACGGTGTTGCGTGCGATGTGCGAGGAGCTGGCGATCGAGTTCGACCCGGGGTACCGCGACAAGTGGCACACATACACGACGATCACGGGCGACACGGTGCCCTCGCTTGGGCGCGGGTCGCAGAAGAAGGAGATCGTGTCGATGCCTCGCAAGGCGGTGGATGAGGAACTCGTGGCGCGGTTCCGCGCGAACGAGGACTATCAGCGGGCGTGCGCGATCATGGGGTACGAGCCCTGAGGGCGGTGCTTGTGATTAGGCGTACCCGAAGCGCTGCATGGGTGGTGCGAACGCTTTGTTGAAGGCGGACTCGAGATCGGGCGAGATCGATCGGAGCGAGTTTCCGGTTTTGCCCGTGTTCATGAAGTAGTTCTTTGACTTGGGGCTGCCGACGAAGAGGGTTTGGGACTTTGGGTTCTTGGCGCCCGCGTGTTTCTCGCGGATCTCCATGGCGCGCATGGAATCGAAGGAGCTTGCTTTGACGGCGGCATCGATCGCGTCGTCATGTGCATCGATCGCGAGGAAGTCGAGCACGGCGCGGAGGTGGGTCGCGGTGTCGGACTTGAGCTCTTCGTACCGGACGGTGTGTACGGGGAAGTGGGTCTGGTTGGACCAGGAGTCGATGTGCTCTTCCCAGGTTCCGAACCCTTGGGCTTTGAACTCGGGGTCGCCTCGGTGCCCGATGAAGTGGCGCGCGTAGTGCGCGTCGGACATTTGGGCGCTGGTGAGCCCGTTGATGCGGCGGTAGTTGAGCGCGGAGAAGAGGACATCGCGCGGGTGACGGACGATGAGCACGGCCCGTTCTGTTTCGGATGCTTTGGGGTGCGCGTCGGAGTAGGCGAAGTGGGTTTTGGCGATGATGCGATCGTCGCCCAGGACATCGGTGGGGAGCGGGCGGTGGATGTCGGGGATTTTGTTGGCGATGTCGAGGGATTGGGACGGTGGGCCGTGCATGACGGAGTAGAGGAGGAACCGGAGCCAGGTGTTGCCCGACTTGGGGTAGGAGGCGAGCCAGACGATGCTCATGGGGTGGCTCCGTTCGTGGTGCACCAGGTGTTCCAGAGTGAAACGAACGCGTTGGCGATCTTGGACGCGTACGCGGGCTCGTCGCAGAGCGGGGAGGAGGCGAGGGTGGCGCGAAGCGACTCGCGATCGGCGGCGCTGCGCGGGCCCGAGGCGTGGGCGCTGGTGGCGCGCTGGGTGTACGCGTCGGGCGTGTCGGCGATCCACTCGGGGGTGCCCGCGGTGTGATGGAGCGAGGCGCTGACGCGCCCGGCGTGGGATGGCCCGAGCAGGGTGATCGTGGGCACGCCCATGTGCATGGCTTCGCAGGTGGTGGTGGTCCCGGTGTAGGGGAAGGTGTCGAGGGCGCAATCGATCTGGTTGTAGAGCTCGAGGTGCTCGCGCATGGACTCGGTGCGCCCACGGAGGATGAGGCGGGATGCGTCGATGTCGTGCGATGCGAATCGGGCGATCAGATCGGCGCACGCGTCGGGTTGCTCAAGGCGGGATGTTTTGAGCAGGAGCTTGGTGTCGGGGCAGGCGTGGAGGATCGCGGACCAGGTCGCGATGCAGGAGGGGGAGATCTTGCGGAGATCGTTGAAGGACCCGAAGGTGAAGGGGCGGTTGGGGTCGGGGTCGGCGCACGCGGGGGCGTCGGCGGGCGGGCGGTAGCACAGGAAGCACCCCGGGACGCGGACGAGTGATTCGGTGGCCCACGCGTCGGACTCGGGCGCGGGGTCGGTGATGTCGTCGATGAGGCGCGCGTCGATCGTGGTGAGACCCGTGGTGTTGGCGTATCCAATCATCGTGACGGAGACGGGCGCGGGGCGGGCTGCGAAGAGGGGGAGGGCATTGCCCGCGAAGTGCCCGTTGAGCTCAACGAGGATATCGATCTGGTCGGCGATGATCTGCTTGTGCGCCTGGGTCATCCCCTCGGGGCACGCGCGCCAGGTGGTGCACGCGCCTCTGAGGGTGTCGGACATCGGATCGGTCGCGCGGGCGGTGTGGTAGAGGTACGACTCGAACCGGTTGGGGTCGAGGTGCTCGATGATGGGTTGGAGGAAGTAGGCGATCGAGTGCGTTCGCAGGTCGGGCGAGACGAACCCGACGCGGATGGGACGATCGGCGTCGGGGGTGTTGGCGAACTGAGCGCGGGGGCGGACGCGGGACTGGACGCTCTGCCCGAATCGGCGGTGGATCTGTGCGACCTGATCGGGTGACTTTGTGTCGGAGTAGCACGCGAACATGCACAGCGCGTCGAGGAGCAGCGGGTGCTCGGGGTGGTGGGCGAGGGCGGACTCGATGATCGCGATGGCGCGATCGGCGTGCCCGAGGTCGGACTCGAGGAGCGCGAGGTTGTTGGCGGCTTCGAGGTGCGCGGGGGTGTCGTTGAGCACGCACGCGAAGGTGGATCGGGCGTCGTTGATGCGCCCCGACTGCATCTGGGCGGTCGCGAGGGGGACGAGGAGATCGGTGAGATTGGGGTTGAGCGCGAGCGCGCGGTTCATGGTGTCGATCGCGTCGTCGTGCTTGCCCGCGCGGAGGAGGATCGAGCCGAGCCCGGCGAGGTACTCGGGGGTGTCGGGGGCGAGTTCTACGGCGCGCTGGGCGTAGTAGATCGCGCGATCGAGCTCGTGCGTCGCGGCGCTGAGGCCCGCGGCGACATGGTTCACCTCGGGGCGGGTGGGGTGCTTGCGGAGGATGGGCTGGAGGGACGCGTTGGCCTGGGCGTGGTTGCCCTTGTGGATCAGGTCCATGATGGAGGCGAGCTTGGCGCGGAGCTGCTGGGCCTGGACGGGGGAAATCTGGACGGGGCGCTTGCTCATCGGGTGCGTGTCCCCCGAGCGGTGCAGTACTCGTCGGCGAGCGCGCGGGCGCGTTCGTCGGCGCCGAGCACATCGTCGAGTGATCCGATCGGCGACGCGTCCCACGCGGACATGACATGCTCGACGCACCGGTCGATCTGCCCGAAGGGGAGGTGCCCGTCCATGAACACGCGCACGGCGTGCTCGTTGGCGGCGTTGAGCGCCGCGCCTGCGTCGGCGCCGGTTTCGATCGCGTGCATCGCGAGCCCGATGGCGGGGAAGCGGCTGGGGTCGATCTCGATGAACTCGAGTGAAGCGAGCTTGAAGATGTCGAGGCGCGGGGCGCACCCGGCGGGGCGGTGGGCGTCGCAGAGGGCATGCTGGATGGGGGCGCGCATGTCGGGGGCACCCAGCTGGGCGATGACGGACGCGTCGGCGCACTCGACCAATGCGTGTACGATGGATTGGGGGTGGATGATCGCGTCGAGCTTTGAGGCGGGAAGCCCGAAGAGCCAGTGGGCTTCGAGGAGCTCGAGGGCCTTGTTCATGAGGGTCGCGGAATCGATCGTGACCTTGGCGCCCATGTCCCAGTTGGGATGGTTGAGCGCCTGCTCGAGCGTCGCGTGTTCGATCTGGTCGCGAGATTGATCGCGGAAGGATCCGCCCGAAGCGGTGAGGACGACCTTGGCGATCGCGTCGGTTGGGTGCAGGGGCGGGCAGGAGCGATCGAGCTTGAGCCCGGCGAGGCACTGCCAGACTCCGGCGTGCTCGGAGTCGAGGGGGAGCAGGCACGCGCCGGTTTTGAACGCGGCGTTGGTGACGAGCTCGCCCGCGGCGACGAGGGACTCTTTGTTGGCGAGCGCGACATCGATGCCGAGCTCGACGGCGCGGAGGGTGGAGCGGAGCCCGGCGATGCCGACGATTGAGCCGACGAGGAGATCGCACGCGATCTCCTCGACGAGTCGGGTGGCGGCGTGCTCGCCCGTGCGCAGGTTGAACCCCGAGGGGATCGGGCCTGTCGCGTTGCACAGCGCGATGTCACGCACGCCCCACTGCGCTGCTTGGTGCGCGAGGGTTTCGTGATCCGAGCCCGCAGCGAGCCCGACGAGCTCGAAGCGGGTGGGATAGGTGCCCCGCTCGTGGAGCGCGTTGAGGTGGGCCATGACCTGGAGGGTCTGGGTGCCGATCGAGCCGGTGGAGCCGAGCACGATGATGCGCTTGGTGCTCGGCGGGTTCGGGTTGGACCGGTCATGGGTCACGGGGCACGGGTCCTGGTTGAGTTACTCGATCCCGAGCTTGGCGAGCTCGCTCGCGGAGAGGGTCCGGCGCGAGTTGGAGTAGAGCCCGCGGCGCTTCTTGGTACCAGCGCCCGATTCGGACGGGGTCTCCGCTTTGGGTTCGGGTTTGGACTCCGCTCTTGACTCGGGTGCCTGCTTGGGTGCGGGCTTGGAGTCCGATCTGGGTTCCGGCTTGGGCTCGGTGATCTGTTCCGGGTTGGATTTCTTCTTGGGATCGGGTCGGCGACGGGGTCGGCGGCGCTGGGACTGTTCGGATTGCTCTTCGTCACCATCGGAATCATCGTCGCGCGATGATTCGGGTTCGGGTGTCTCCGAGTCCGCGTCGTCGTTGGAGGCGTTGGTTTCGGTGTCCTCGCCCTGACGCCCGCGGCCGCCGCGGCGGCGACGGCGGCGGCGCTTCTTCTTGGGCTGATCCTCGTCGGTGGATGATTCAGATTCGGTATCGGTTCCTGATTCGTCCGAACCGGCGTCATCTGACTGATCATCGGATGAGGCTGCCGAATCGGAATCTTCGTTGGTCTCGGTGTTCTCTGCGTCGTCCTTGCCTCGTCCTCGCCCACCACGGCGACGACGGCGGCGCTTCTTCTTGGGCGTGTCGAAGGATTCGTCCTCGTCGAGCTCGCCTTCGACGGGGAGCTCGGCGTCTTCGGCCTGCTCGGCCTTGCGGGCGATCTCCTCGGCGAGTTTCTGCACGGTGGTCTCGTCGACCTCGTCGAGCGGGTCCATCGCCCATGAGCCGTCGGGGGTGCTCTCGTCGAGCCATTCGACGATGCTCGGCTCGGGGTTGGGGCCCTTGGGGGATTTGAGCTTCTCGATCGCGATGTCGTTGTTGTTGTGGTCGTAGGCGTAGAACGCGACGCGATCGATCGGGAGGGACTCGCTCACGCGGACATCGAGGGCCTTGCCTGAGACGAGCTCGATGCGGGTGAGGCTCGAGCGCTTGGTGGAGAGCAGCGAGCTGGCGACACGCGGGTTCACAACGAGCTCGGCGCGGAAGACCTTCTCGTGGGTGAGCAGTGCGGCGAGGTCGCGGATGGCGCTGGCGGCGACGGAGTCGGGTTTCTTGACGAGCCCGCGTCCGTGACAGACGGGGCAGTCAGCGAAGTGGTGCGATTCCATGGACCCACGCATGCGCTGGCGGGTCATCTCGAGGAGCCCGAAGGGCGAGATGGGCGCGGTGGTGGACTTGGCGCGATCGCGCTTGAGGCGCTCGTTGAATCGCTGCTCGATCTGCTTGCGGTGCGATGAGAAGCGCATGTCGATCATGTCACAGACGACGAGCCCGCCCATGTCGCGCAGGCGGAGCTGGCGGCAGATTGCGTCTACGGCTTCGAGGTTGGTCTGGTAGGCGTTGGTCTCGGCGTCGCGTGCGGCGCGGGATCTGCCCGAGTTCACATCGATCGCGACGAGCGCTTCGGTCTGGTCGATCACGAGGCGTCCGCCCGAGGGGAGCATCACCTCGCGGGCGTGGATCTCGTTGATCTGGGATTCGAGCCCGAACGCGTGGAAGATGGGCATCTCGCCCTTGTAGTGCGAGAGCTTGGCGCCCGAGCGGGGCGCGGCGATCTTGATGAATCGCGCGACGCGCTTGAGGGCGGGCTCGGAGTCGATGACGACGCGGTCCACCTCGGAGCTGAGGAGGTCGCGGATGGAGCGGACGAGCAGGTCGGACTCGGTGTAGAGCAGGCGGGGCTTCTTGCCCTTCTTGCGTCGGGCCTCCATGTCCTTCCAGAGGCGGGCGAGGTAGGAGAGGTCGCGCTTGAGCTCGAGCTTGGTGCGATCGAACCCGGCGGTACGGAGGATGAACCCGAACCCTTCGGGGAGTTCGAGTTGAGAGAGGATCTGCTTGGCGGCCTTGCGCTTGTCGTCGTCCTCTTCCTTGCGGGAGACGCCGACCTTGTCCATGCCGGGCATCATGACGAGGAAGCGCCCGGGGATGGAGAGGTAGCTCGTGAGGGTTGGGCCCTTGGTGCCCACGCCCTCCTTGAGGACCTGGACGATGATCTCCTGCCCTTTCTTGAGGCATTCCTGGATGGGCGGGCGGCTCTTGCGTGGGGTCTTCTTGCCGACGCGTTCGGTCTTATCGTCGCCCTTGGCGAAGTACTGCGGGTGCAGGTCGGAGATGTGGAGGAACCCGTTCTCTTCGGTGCCGAAGTCGACGAAAGCGGCCTGGATCGCGGGCTCGATGTTGGCGACGCGTCCGACATAGATGTTGCCGACGCGGGAGACCTTGTCGGTGGGCTCGACCATGAGTTCTTCGAGCTTGCCGTCCTCGATCATGGCGATGCGGCACTCTTCGCCGGGCACATAGTTGATGATCATCTGCGAGCGAGGCAGTGTGGAACTTCCCTTGGGCTCGGACGCGTCGGCGGAGCCCGATTTCTTCTTCTTGGATGATCGGCGGGAGCGCTTCTTGGTGCGGGGCTCGGGGGAGTCGGACTCGGATTCTTCGTTGTCGGAATCGTCGTCTGCTTCGGCGAGCTCTGTTTCATCGTCCGAGTCGTCGTCGTCAACCTCGTCTGCATCATCGGTGTCGTCTGCGAAGGGTTCGGTGGTGGGCTCGTCGGAGTCGACCACTTCGTCGAGTTCGGCGGATTCTTCCGCGGACTCTGTCTCAGCAGCAGCAGCGGCGGCGGCGGCCTTTTTGGAGACACGCTTCTTGGTTGTTTTTTTCGCGGTCTTCTTGGCTGTCTTTTTCGCGGCGGGCTTCTTGGTCGTCTTTTTGGACGACTTTTTCGCGGCGGGCTTCTTGGCGGCGGTCTTCTTCCGCGTGGTCTTCTTGGTGGTGGTTTCGGGTGTGGAGTCGGACGCGCTGGTTGTTTCGCTCGTCTCGGGGGTGTTCTTCTGTTCGTCAGTCATGTCGTGACCTTGTGCAAGTCAACGGCGGCGCTTGGGTGTCCCTGCGGATGAACACGATGCCCCCCGTACGCGTGGGTACGGGTCACGGGTGCGCACGGATCGTGCGCGGTGTGATGTTGGGCGTGTTTCAATGCGGGGCGTGTGCACGCGGCGCTCGCTGATGGATGTGCAGCGGCCTTCGATGAACCCCATGCCCGGACGAGAACCCCGAATGGGTCTCGCGGGGGCGGGTCCCCCGCGTGATAGGGCGGGGGGTGGTTCATGGGCGGCCTTGCCCGTTGATCGCGTGCGTGGTGCACGGGCGGGCGGCTGCGCGTGGTTCGTGGCCGAGGACTCGCACCGGGCTCAGATCGCGATTGTTCGCTGAACTGGGGGCCTGCGATGCGGGTTCATCCGACGGGACGCCCGTCGAACACCTCGGGGACTCGTTTTCTCAGCCGATTGAGCACATAGCTGCTTGCTTCGGCTTCTGAATCGAAACTGATCGCCTTTTTGACGATCCGTTCGCATTGGGGGACGGTGAGGCTGCGGATGGTCTTTTTGAGCATCGGCAGCGATGACGCCGTCGCGGAGATAGTACGCACCCCGAGCCCGATCAGCAACGCGGCGAATGCCGGGTCGGCGGCGGACTGCCCGCAGCACGAGACAGGGACATCCTGTCGTCGTCCGGCGCGGGTGACATCCCGGATGAGCTTGAGCACGGCCGGGTGGATGGGTGTGTACATGGACGCGACCCGTTCATTAGTTCGGTCCACGGCGAGGGTGTACTGCACCAGGTCATTGGTTCCGATGGAAAAAAAGTCCACTTCTCGGGCAAATGCTTGCGCCATGAGGGCGGCGGCGGGGACTTCGACCATCATCCCGACCTCGATGTTCGGGTCATATTCGATGCCCCGTTCGTCGAGTTCTTCCATCTCTTCACGCAGGAAGTACTTCCCGGATCGCAGCTCGGCGATGTTTGTGACGAGGGGGAACATGATTTTGACGGGCCCCAGGGCGCTGGCACGGAGGATGGCGCGGAGCTGGGTGCGGAACATTTTCTGATTTTTGAGCGAGTACCGGATCGAGCGGAGCCCCAGGAAGGGGTTGCGCTCGGGGATTTCTTCTTGGGCCTGGGTGTACTTGTCGGCGCCCAGGTCGATGGTGCGGATGGTGAGGGGCTTGCCCTTAAGGAGCTCGATGCATCGTTTGTAAGCGTTGTAGTGGTCTTCCTCGGTGGGTTTCTGGTTCCCGGTGAGGAAGAGGAACTCGGTGCGGTAGAGCCCGACGCCGTACCCGCCGTTGGCTTCGATATGATCGATTTCGTCGGGGAACTCGATGTTGCCCATGACATTGATGCGGACGCCATCGGCGGTGATTGCGGGGAGCTTGGTGAACTCGGACATCGAGAGCGAGACCTTGCGGAGCTCGATCTGTTCGTGTCGGTAGGTGGCGAGGGTGGACTCGTCGGGGTCGAAGATAACGATGCCGCGTTCGCCGTCGACGATGACGGTCTGCCCGTTGCGAGCGGCGAGCATGACGCCCGAGGCACCGACGACGGCGGGGAGACTGAGCGCGCCGGCGACGATGGCGGTGTGGCTGGTGCGTCCGCCGAGCGAGGTGACGAAGGCGCTGACCTTGTCGCGATCGAAGTTCGCGGTTTGTGACGGGGTGAGGTCCCGGGCGACGATGACGGTGCCCTCGTCGAGGTCGGCGATGCTCTGTCGGGCGCCGTACCCGAGGTTGCGCATCAGGCGGTGCGCCAGGTCGCGCAGGTCGTCGACCTTGGATTGGAAGGTCGAGTCGGGGTGGGCTGCGAACTTCTTGGAGAGCTTCTGGAAGGTGGTGGAGATCGCGTACTCGGCGCTGACCCGGTCCTTGGCGATGGTGTCGCGGACGGGGGTGAGGACGGAGGGGTCGTTGAGGACACCGATGTGGAAGAGGAAGATCTTGGCGGCTTCCTTGCCCATGTCGTTGGCGGCGGTCTTGTGGAGCTCGTCGAGCTCGGTAATCGCGGCTTTTCGGGCGAACTCGAAGCGTTCGATCTCGGAGGGGATGTCGGCCTCGTCGATGGATTTCTTGGCAACGCGGATGGATCGGTTGTCCTCGATGACGAAGACGCGCCCGATGACGATGCCGGGGGAGACCGCGATGCCTGAGATTCGCTGCATGTGGTACGGGTTCCCCTTGTTCCTGTGCAACAGGGCGGAGTGCCCTGGACTGATATCGTAGCACAAGCGACCCTGGGGCAACATCGCGGGTTTGGGTGAAGGGTTGCCTGGGGCACGGGGGGCTGGGTAGAATGGTGCATCGAGCCAGGCCCCTTGGTGCTGCACGCACAGGCGTACCCGAGGGGACTGGTCAACTCTCGCAGCCGTATAGATGCGTGCGTACCACCTTTGGTGCGGGTGCGACACATAGAGCAGATATGTCCTCACACACGCTCACCGGTATCCTTGAGTGGCCGACGCGGTCCGAGGGTCGTGTCCGACAGGTCTCGGACAGCGCCAAGGTCGTGGAATCACCAGATGACCCGTTCGTTCCCGTTCATTTCGGGGAGACTTTGCCTTTGCGCGACGGTTTGCGGGTTGAGGTGGAGGTGGTGCAGAAGAAACCGCGTCGTCGGCGTCGGAAGGGCAAGGGCCCGAGCAAGCCTCGCGAGTCGCGCCCGGTGGTTGAGCGGTTTATTGAGATCGAGGGGATGACGCCCGAGGCGTTCGCGGATCGCAAGGGGTTCGCGGATCTGACGAGTATTGATCCGCAGCCTCGCATGTCGCTTGAGTTTCCGGGGTGTGCGCCGGCGTGTCGGTTGATCGATCTGTTCTGCCCGATCGGGTATGGGCAGCGTGGGTTGATCGTGTCGCCTCCCAAGGCGGGGAAGACGACGCTGCTCAAGAACATTACGGAGGCGGTGCTTCGCAACCACCCGGATGTGCATGTGATGGCGCTGCTGATCGATGAGCGCCCGGAGGAAGTGACGGATTTCACACGCTCGTTCCTCGGGAACCTGGCGCAGCGTGAGGGGAAAGAGGCGTGGGACAAGCCCTGGAAGCAGGACCAGATCGAGATCTATGCGTCGAGCAACGATCACGAGCTTGAGCGCCACATCCAGCTGTCGATGCAGACGCTTGAGAAGGCGAAGCTGATGGTTGAGAACGGCGAGCATGTGTTCATCGTGCTCGATTCGTTGACCCGGCTTGGTCGTGCATTCAATCGTTCGGGCAAGCACGCGAACTCGGGGCGGACGATGTCGGGCGGGATCGACTCGCGGGCGCTGGAGGTGCCCAAGCAGATCTTCGGCGCGGCGCGGAACACGGAGGAGGGTGGGTCCCTCACGATTATCGCGACCTGCCTTGTGGATACGGGGAGCCAGGGTGACCAGGTGATCTTCGAGGAGTTCAAGGGCACGGGCAACATGGAGCTGATCCTTGATCGGAGGATCGCGGAGAAGCGGCTGTTCCCAGCGATCAACCTCGCGGCGAGCGGGACGCGCAAGGAAGATCTCCTCATTGAGGAGAAGCCCTTACAGACGATCACGGCGTTGCGTCGGCGGATGCTCAACATGCCCCCGCCGCAGCAGGTGGAGCAGCTGCTCGCGGCATTGCAGCGGTTCGAGACGAACGAGGCGCTGGCGGGCGGATGAACCCGATTTCTGGGGGTTCTGGATTGTGCCCGCACAACAATGTCGAGTTCAGAATCGTGATTGACGCATCAATAGGCCAGTTTCGCTCGATCGAGTGCGAGTAGGTACCGAAACGGGATACACGAGTTCAGACTTCCGTGTATCCGAGGAACCTACCAATGACCATTCGAACCAAACTCTGGGGCATCGTTGCGGGCGTGATCGTGACGCTGAGTGTTGTGTGTTTTATCGGGCTTTCCAAGCTCGGCACGATGCGATCAACCCTTGAGCAGGTGATGCAAGACGAGATGACCCCGATCGTGAATGAGCAGGTCCCCGAGCTCAACGGGTTGAACTCGGCGATGGAGCTCGTGCTCAATGCGGATCGCGACGCGTACCAGAGCATGCTCGCGGAGTATCGATTGGTGCGTGAGAAGGGTGCGGATCGTGCTGCGGAGCTCGATGATCATGCTGTCAATCAGCAGCAGGTCGCGGATCGGATGCTGAAGGCCTCTGCGTTCTTTGATGACGATCTCAACAAGATCTATGCGAAGTTCAAGACACAGTTTGATGCTTGGACGAAGCTGACGAACGAGACTGTTCGTCTGACATCAAACGAATCGACGATGGATCGGGCGATCGCGATGAGTGCCAACGAGTCCGCTGCGGCGTTTGACGCGATGCGGACATCGATCGATGACATCACGAACCTGCTTAATGAGGATGTTGAGGCGCTCAATAAGGAAGTGGTCGCGAGTGGTGCTCGTGCGACGGAGCTGAGTGATCGTGCCATGGCGAATGTCTCTCGGGCGGTCACCCTGTTCCTCGGGGTCGGCGTCGTCGGGTCGGTCCTGATTGTCAGCGGGATTGCCATCGTGTCGCTGAGTATCTCGCGCAGGCTCAGCGCCATGCTCGATCGCGTGCAGGACATCGCGTCGGGCGACGGGGACCTCACCAAGAAGGTGGAGATCAAAACCAACGACGAGCTCGGGAAGCTCGGGAGCGCGATCAACCAGTTTATCGATAAGGTGTCGCAGATCATCGCGATGGTGCAGGAAGCATCGGACCAGGTCTCGTCCACATCGTCCTCGCTCGCGCAGCAGGGACGAGAGCTTGAGAGCAGCATGAACGACCAGCGTGGGCGGATCATGCAGGTTTCCTCGGCGATTACGGAGATGAGCTCGTCGGTGCACGAGGTCGCGAACCAGTGCAACACGGCTGCGGACGCGGCGGACAGCTCGGACCGGACCGCGAGCGAGGGCAGCCAGGCGGTAGAAGACACCGTTCAGGGCATGGAATCGATCCGTAGCGCGATGAATGCGACGAGCCAGGTGGTCGTCGCGCTGGGCGACAAGAGCGATCACATCGGCGAGATCGTCCAGGTGATCAACGACATCGCGGACCAGACGAACCTGCTCGCGCTGAATGCGGCAATCGAGGCGGCCCGCGCCAACGAGCACGGGCGCGGGTTTGCGGTCGTCGCGGAGGAAGTCCGCAAGCTCGCGGAGCGGACACAGACCGCAACGGAGGAGATTGCCCAGTCCATCCGCGCGATCCAGGACGAGACCAAGCAGGCGATCACCCGCATGGAAGACGGCACCGTCCGCGTCGAAAAGGGCACGGAGCAGGCCGCGGCGGCGGGCTCGCACATCGGGACCATCGTCACCGGCGTGCGCGAGGTTTCCACGATGCTCTCATCGATCGCGGCGGCGACGCAGGAGCAGTCTGCGGTGTCCGAAGAGATCGCGTCGAGCATGGAGTCCATCGCGATGATCGCGGATACCGCGACCCGTTCGGCGAGCAGCTCGGCGGTGGCAGCGGACAAGCTCCGTGAGCAGGCGGTGACCCTCGAGTCGCTCGTTGCGCAGTTCAAGCTCAAGTAAAACAGAATGAGATCCTGATCCGATCAACGCCCGGGCAATCCCGGGCGTTTTCTTCTTGCCCCAACGCGTCACGATCCGGTATCCTACGACTCCGATCCATCTCACCCCTTTGGAGTCACACACACATGATTTGTTCTTCCCGCATGCTCGTTCTTGGTGCGCTTATTTCCTGCGCTGGTTCCGCGATGGCTGGGGTCCCCACGGAGTGGGATATCCAGCTGCAGGCGCGATCGACGCTGGAATCGTCTCTTCCGGGGTACAACCTGCCGTTCCCATCTTCGTTGTCGTCGCAGTATGTGTCGATCGATGAGGACGGCGGGGTCGCGATCCGCGCGATCCTCGGCGGGCAGGAGGGCATCTTCTACGGCAAGGACGGGGTTGGCGGGATCATCGTTACGGGCAACGGCGGCGGCGACCCGTTCTGGTCCCCCACCATCGATCTGCGGAATGGGCTGATCGGGATCGAGCAGGGGAGCTTCAGTGATGGGGCGTACCTGTACGCGATCGACGGGACGCTCTTGCGGACATTCAGTCCCGGCGGGCCTGAGGGTGTGTCGGGGTTCTCCGGGGTCACGATCACCAGCGACGGGGCGCTGTGTTACCGCGGGGACTTTGGGTTCAGTGTCGATAAGGTTGTGATCGACGAGTACATCGACAACACGCGTACGCAGACACTCATCACGGACACGAACTCGGGGTACTCGTTCCTGATCTCGCCTGAGATCAACGATGCGCGACAGGTGCTCATGAAGACCTTCCCCACTTCCGGCGCGGCCCAACGCATCGTGCGCTTCGAGACGAACGGGAGCGCCACCACGGTCGCGGAAACCGGCGCGGTGTTCAACTCGTTCGTGAACTCCACCGCGATCGCACAGGACGGGGGCGCAGCCTTCAGCGCCCGGCGGACGAGCGACTCGATCTGGCAGGTCACGCACTGGGACGGGTCGTCGTTCATCTCGATCGCGGATGGGAACAACACGGATATCCAGAACGGGTCACTCGCGAACTTCCCGCCGGTGGTGAACGACGACGGGATGGTTGCTTTCCGCGCGACGGACTCGAAGTTTGATTCCACAGCCTTGTGGGTCGGCGACGGCGCGGACCTCGTCAAGCTCATCGAGTACAACCAGATGATCGAGACGGACCTGGGCCCGATCCAGCTCGGGTTCGACTTTGGGGGCGACACGGGCAAGCAGGTCATGAACGGCGTGGTTGATATCAACAACGCGGGCCAGATCGCGTTCGCGGCTTTCCTGCGGAACGGGACGATCGGGGTCTTCGTCGCGACGCCCACGATCGGGTGCCCCGCGGACCTGACGGGCGACGGGGCGTTGGACTTCTTTGATGTGTCCGCGTTCCTGAGCGCGTACAACGCGATGGACCCGGCAGCCGACTTTACGGGCGATGGGGTGTTCGACTTCTTTGATGTCTCGGGGTTCCTCAGTGCGTTCAACGCGGGTTGCCCGTGAGCGCATGATTTTGATATTCAGAATCGAAACCTTTTTTGAACTGATCCGTATCATCTCCTGACAAAGGAGAATGACGATGCGTGCATGTGCTTGGGGTGCTTTGATCTGTTTCGTTGGGTTCGGCGCGAGCGTTGGGCGTGCGGATGACACGCACGAGTTCGATGCGCGGGGGGTGTTCTATCACACCTTTGATGGATCCTTCGATGGGAGTGAGTGGTTTCAGAGCTTTGATCTCGATTCCCCGAACGCGGTCCATATGGGCGATATCAACGCGGGCGGTGCGTGGGCGGGCACCGTTGACGCGGGGGGCAACATCCTCCTTGGGGAGACAGGAAACTTGGCGACGGGCATCTTCTCGGATCCGGATCATTTCAGCCTGGAGATTACGGTCTCGGGATTGAGATTTGATTCCGTGATGAATCGCGTTCCCGGAACAACGCCCGATTTCCCGGTGCAGCTTGACCAGCTCGTTCGCCCGAACTGGAAACTCGCGGGTCAGTGGGTTGGCACGCGCGAACGGATCGACCCACGAACGGGCGGAGTTCTTGAATCGCACGATGTATCCGTGATCACCAGCGCCGGGTTGTTCGACTTGCATCTGCATGTTGAGGGGTTCGCGGACTTTGCGGGGGTGTGTAACACCCACGAGCAGGTTGGGTTCCGGGTCGTGGTGCCGACGCCGAATGATGTGCGATATCGCTCGTTCCCGGGCTCCACGATCTCGGTGGCTCGCAACATGCTTGGCGAGTTGCTGGTTCACGACATCAACACCCTGAGTTGGACATTGATGCTTCAGACTCGGCAGTCTGTTGGGAATCAGTCTCAGGAGCTCTGGTTGTTTGAGCTTGAACGGATGAACCCGTTTCTCACGGGCGACATGAACCTGAATGGCGAGCTCGATGCGCAGGATCGTGGGATCATCGAGTCGATACGCGGGAACCATCGGACGAGTGGCGACTTTGATATCGCGGGGGACCTGATCCGCGATGGCATGATCGATGATGAAGATCTTGCTGCGTGGGATCGGTTGTTTGTTGGGTGCCCGCTGAGATCGGTTGATCTTGATCGGAACGGGGAGCGGAACTTCTTTGATGTCAGCCGATTCCTGATCTCGTACCTTGAGAACAGCCTGATCGCGGACTTTTCTGGGGATGGCGTGATCGATTTCATGGATGTTTCGGAGTTCCTGGGGGCGTTTCGTGGTGGTTGCTCCTGAATTTCGAGGTTCTGGTGGGATTTTGCGGGTCCGATACCCGAGATCGACGAATTCGGGGTTGTGGCGCGGGTTAGGGCGTGTATATTGAGGTATCAGGCCTTGGTGCATGCGCCCGGGGCGTGGTGATATCGATGCCTTCAAACCCCGAAACTCCACCAGGATCGATGGACATATGAACTTAAAGATGAAGAAGACCAATCGCGGGTCTCTGCGGGCTGTGCTTGTCGGTGCGTGCGCGTTGGGTTCGTTGCTGACGCCCGCGGCGTACGCGCAGGGCGAGGGCGACGGACGCGGATTCCCGATGATGAGCATGCCGTTCTCGCCGCCTGAGAACTTGCCGAGTGCTGAGCGGCAGATCCTGGGCAAGATCCTGTTCTGGGATGAGCAGCTCTCGAGCGACAACACGATGTCGTGCGGGACCTGTCATATCCCCTCGCACGCGAACAACGACCCAAGGCAGGGCACGAACCCTGCGTTCGACGGGGTCTTCATGACTCAGGACGATGTGGCGGGTTCGCCCGGGTTGATCCTTCAGGACGGCAATGGCGAGTACCTGCGGAGCGTGTTGTTTGAGTTGCAGCCTCAGGTCACGCCGCGTCGTTCGATGCCCAACAACATGGGCCCGCTGACGAACAACTTGTTCTGGGATGGGCGGGCGCAGATCATCTTCGGGAGCACGCCCGAGGAGAACGAGTTCTTTACCGATCCGGTGACGGGCGAGATCCTCTCGGTCAGCGGCGTGGCGGCGACGGAGATCCAGGCGCTCGGGCCTTTGATGAACGACATCGAGATGGCGCACCAGGACCGGGATTGGCCGGAGCTTTTGAATAAGCTCGCGCAGGTGACACCACTGGCGCTGGCGTACGACATCCCGCAGGACATGCTTGACGCGATTGACCAGAACCCGACTTACCCCGATCTGTTTGAGCAGGCGTTCGGGACCGGTGAGATCACGGCGGGGCGGATCGCGATGGCTATTGCGAACTATCAACGCACCCTGATCCCGAACCAGACGCCTTGGGATCAGTGGAATGCGGGGGACGACAACGCGATGACCCCGGAGCAGCTCGCGGGGTGGCAGATCTACAACCAGGGCGTGAACGGGTGCGTGAACTGTCATGTGCCTCCGAACTTCTCGACCTTTGACTTCACGGTCAACGGCGTGCGCCCGCCGATCGAGGATATGGGGCGCGCGGGCGTGACGGGCTCGAATCCTGAGCGGGGCATGTTCAAGATGGCGACGATCCGCAATGTGGGTCTGCGTGATCGGTTCATGCATACGGGCGGATTGACGACGCTCGATGATGTGTTCGACTTTTATGCGCACCGCAACGGGCGTATGCCGCACCCGGAGAATCGTGACTTCCGCTTGAACTCCCCCATCGCGTTCTCGGCTTCGGACGAGGTGCTTGTGAAGGAGTTCATCAACGGGGCGTTGACGGATCCGCGACTGGCGAACGAGGAGTTCCCGTTCGATCGACCCAAACTGCACTCCGAGCTTGATGTGCCCAATCCGTTGGTGGTGCCCGGCGGGAACGCGGGGACGGGCGGGTTTGCGCCGCGGATCATCGCGCTGACGCCTCCGAATATTGGGATTGATGGGTTCAAGGTTGGCGTGGACTACGCGCTGGGCGGCGCCCAGGCGTGGGTCGCGATCTCGAGCTCAGCGCCCACGGGCGGGGTGGTGGCGCAGGATGCGTTGCTCGGGCCGATCACGCTCAACGGGATGAGCGCGGGTGACGGGTACGGGACGATGTTCCACCCGTTGATGGACCCGGCGCTCGACGGCGAGACTATCTATATGCAATGGGTCATCGCGGATCCCAACGCGCCCGGTGGGTTTGCGCGATCGGACATCGCGGAGGTGACGCCGTTCTGCACGATGATCGCATCGTGTGCGCCCGAGTGCGTGGCGGACTTTGATGGGAATGGGTCGCTCGACTTCTTCGATGTGTCGTTGTTCATCAAGGCGTACAACGCGGAGGATGTCAGCGCGGACCTGGACGGGAACGGCGTGTTCAACTTCTTTGATGTGAGCGTGTTCGTGAATGCGTTTGCTGCTGGGTGCCCCTGAGCGCGTGGCTGATCCTTCAGGCTGACCCTTTTCAATCGTTACCGGACGAGATAAGCCCCCGAACATCGGGGGCTTTTTCCTTTCGGGATCGGATGAGGCGTGGTAGACTCGGGGCAGGAACTGGGACGATGAAGTGCTTTTTCTATGCGCTCGTCAAGGAGTGAGTATGTTGCAGATCAAGAAGGCGGGTCGGTTCGTTGGGTTGGCGTTGGCGCTCGTTTCGGGCGCGGCGCTGCACGCGGGCGACGAGATCGTGGTGCAGAACGATACCCTGGCGAACGGGAGTACCGCGGCGATCTGTCCGTGCTTCACCGGCGGCGAGGAGGCGGCGGTGTGGTTGACCTCGCCTTGCGATGGGAACATCGTGGGGATCCAGATCTTCTGGCGCTCGCTTTTGGGTGGGCAGGACATCTCGCTCGAGGACTCGATCATCATCTACAACGGGGGGAGCTTCCCGAACCCGGGGAGCGTGAAGGACTCGTTCCTTGCGCCGGCGCTGCAGGACGGTGGGCTCAACGAGTTCCGGTACGAGGATGAGAACCAGACGATCCCGATCTCGGTGCCCGTGAGCGCGGGCGAGGAGTTCGTGGTGTCGCTCAAGTTCTTCAACTCGAACAACACGAACCCGTCATTGCCGAGTGTTGTTTCGGACGCGAACGGGTGTCAGAGCGGGAAGAACGCGGTGAAGGTCAACGGGAACTTCTGGGCGAGCGCGTGTTCGCTGGGTGTTTCGGGCGATTGGGTGATCCGTGCGATCATCGAGTGTGGCGGCGAGCCGGTGGGCGCGGCGTGCCTGCCCGATGGGTCTTGCGCGGAGGGGCTCACTGAAGCGCAGGCGATCGATCTGGGCGGCGTGTGGAACGGCACGGGCACGGAGTGCGCTGATGTGCAGTGCTTGGGCGCGTGCTATATCCCCGCGACGGATCAGTGCGTGCAGTTCGACGCGGCGACCTGTGCGCTCGTCGGTGGGATGTGGGCTGGGCCCGGGACGACGGATTGTGTGAACCCTTGCCCGGCGGACATTAACGGCGACGGGAATCTCAACTTCTTCGATGTGTCCGCGTTCCTCACGGCGTACAACCAGATGAACCCGATGGCGGACTTCAACGATGACGGCGAGTTTAACTTCTTTGATGTCAGTGCCTTCCTGACGGCGTACAACGAGGGGTGCATGTAACCGTCGCGTGAGGCGATAGTTGGGTGTTGTTCAGGTCATTGGGTGAGATTCGGGTGAAATCGGGGGTGGTTGTGTGAGTCTTGGGCAACCCCTCAAGTCGACAAGCCGAATACCATATCACGGGCATTCGCCCATCGAAACGAGACTTTTTTGAAACTCGAGCATCGGGCGGGGAGATCTTCTCGCTCGATACAGGAACCCAGGGAGAGCATGAATATGAAGCGCACTATGTGTGGGTGTCTGCTGATCGCGGCGGCCGGTTCGTCGGCTTCGGCGCAGTTGACCACGGAACTCTTTATCTCGGGCATCGATCGCCCGGTCTTCATGACCCACGCCGGCGACGGGTCGGGTCGGACCTTCATCATCGAGCAGGAGGGCGCGATCCGCATCGTCGATGCGGCGGGCAACTTGCTCCCCACCCCGTTCCTCGATATCGACGGCACCGTCGTCGGTGGCGACTCGGGCGGCAACGAGCAGGGGCTGCTCGGGCTCGCGTTCCACCCGGATTACGCGAACAACGGGCGCTTCTTCGTGAACTACACCGGCAGCGGCGGCGACACCCGCGTTGCGGAGTACCAGGTCTCCGCGGGCGACCCCAATGTCGCGGACGCGTCCTTGGGCGATGTGATCATGTTCTTCGATCAGCCCTTCTCCAACCACAACGGCGGGTGGATCGACTTCGGACCTGACGGGTACCTGTATGTCGGGATGGGCGACGGCGGTTCGGCGAACGACCCGGGCAATCGCGCGGGGAACCTGCTCAACGATCTGGGCAAGCTCCATCGCATCGATGTCGACGGGCCTGACGCGTTCCCTGCGGACCCCAACCAGGATTACGCGATCCCCTCGGACAACCCGTTCTTCGGGATGGGCACGGCGCTGCCCACGATCTGGGCGTACGGGCTTCGCAACCCGTGGCGGACGAGCTTTGACACGGAGACCGGCGATCTGTGGATCGCGGATGTGGGTCAGAACATCCGTGAGGAAGTGAACTTCCAGGCGGCGGACTCGGAGGGCGGCGAGCACTACGGGTGGCGCTGCCGCGAGGGGTTCATCAGCACCGGGCTCGCGTGCGGGTCGACCTCGGGGTTCACCGAGCCGGTCCATGATTACACGCACGGCGCCAATGGGTGCTCGATCACCGGCGGGTATGTGTACCGCGGGTGTGAGCTCGGCGATGACTTCGTCGGGCTGTACTTCTACTCCGATTACTGCTCGGGTCGCATCTGGACGCTCGACAAGGACAACGGTTTTGCGAACTCACTTCAGTTCCTGTCCGGGTTCAATGTGAGCTCGTTCGGTCAGATGGAGAACGGCGAGCTGCTCGTCGCGGACCTGTTCGCGGGTCGCGTCTACAAGCTCGTCAACCCCGACAACCCTGACACCGACGGCGACGGCACACCCGACTCGTGCGACGCGGCGTGTCTGCCCGATCTGACGGGGGACGGTGAGCTGAATTTTTTCGATGTCAGCGCGTTCCTCAACGCGTATAACGCGATGGACCCCATTGCTGACTTCACCGGCGACGGGATGTTCAGCTTCTTCGATGTGAGCGCGTTCCTCAACGCGTTCAACGCGGGATGCCCGTAATCGATACCGATCTTCGTCGAGCCCGGATGAGACATGCCGGGCTCGGCTTTTCGTACTGAATCACGCACAACGGATGGGGGATGAGACATGCACGCACGGCGGGTAAGTATCGGCGCAATCGGTGCCATGACCATGATCGCGGGCGCAGGGCCGATCGAGATGACGATCGATCCGTCGCAGTCCTCGATCGATCTGGCGATCACGGTGGATGTGAGCATCGCCAACGACACGGACACGGACTCGAGCTCGCTCTCGGGTTTGCTGGCGGTGGAGTTCGATGACTACGGCAATCCCACAGAGATCACCCTGCATGATCTGAGCATCATGATCGATGACGATCTGATGTTCAACTGGTCGTTCGGGTTCTTCGGGAGCGCCAACGCATCGCTCGTTGGCGGCGCGGTGACCTGGGGCTCGACGGACAATGTCGTTGGGCCTGTGCCCGTGAGCAGCGGGGACTTTGTGCTTCCTGATGTGCCCGTGGCGCTCGCGGGGACGATGTTCGTGGATTACGACATCTTCCTTGCGGGGATGGGCAGCGAGACGATCAACCTCGCGGAGCAGGGCGACTTTGCGTCAACGATCGATGGATCGGTTGCGGTGAGCGGCGAGACATTGACCCTGACGAGCACGCTGCCTCTTGACGCAACAACGCCCCTGACTGATTCTAGTGGCACCCAACTCGGCACCCTCACGGTGGTCGGGACCGCGACGATCGTCGCGACGGGCAGCGCACCCGTGTGCCCCGCGGACCTGACAGGCGACGGGGTGCTCAACTTCTTCGATGTCAGCGCGTTCCTCAACGCGTACAACGCGATGGATCCGATCGCGGACTTCGACAACAACGGCGTGTTCAACTTCTTCGATGTCTCGGGGTTCCTCAACGCGTTCAACGCGGGTTGCCCCTGAGATCTGGTTGTGATTCTGAGAGAGAGATGAGATGAAGAACGATCTGTTCCCGTGCGCCCTTGTTGGCGCGATGATGTTCTGTGTCCCTGGCGCGGTGGCGCAGGACCTGGAGTTCTCGATCGATTCGAAGACGAGCATCGCCTCGATCGACGCGAGCACGAGCGTGGACGCGTCCGGTTCGTTGATCGGCGATTACGACGCAAAGACAAACCCCGAGGGCACCCAGACGCGCCCGGGATTGTTTGGCGGCTCGGGCAATCAGCCCATCGATACACTCACGGTGCTCGAGTCTTCAACTTCACTCGACGCGATGCCTTCGGGTGGGATGTCGATCAGTCTCGACACGCCCAACGGGGTCGGGTCGATCGACGGGTTCTCGATCGATCTGCTCAACGGCGATGAGGCATCGACGAGCCTGAGTGTCACGATCGGGTTCGATACCTTCCGCACATTCTCCCCGAGCTTCCTGTACCTGGGCGGGATCCCCATCACCCTCCCGCTCGGCGAGGTCGGCAACATCTCCAGCGCCACCCTGTCGCAGACGGGTGAGGCGCTGATCGTGCTCGCGCCTGCGGACCTGCCCGAGGCGTTCGAGGTCTCGGGCGTCATCCCCGCGTCGTTGAGCATGGTGGTGTCGTTCGCGCTGCCCGGCGGCGAACCCACGGCGTTCCCGATCGAGGACCTGCCCGTCATCGTCCCGATCTCGGGGCAGCTCGAGGTGTTCGGAAATGGGAACGCATCGTTGACACTGAGCGCGACGCCAGAACCGATCATGAACACGATCCCGATCGAGGGGGTGGATCTGCCTGGGATCCCCTTCGAGCTTCCGACGCTCGGTGAGGATACGGCGGGCGTGCTGTTCACGCTCTCGCCTCAGTCGATCGCGTTTGACGCGAGCATCGCGCTGACGATCAACGCGAACGGCGCACCCGCGGCGTGCCCCGCAGACCTGACGGGTGATGGGGTCCTGAACTTCTTCGATGTCAGCGCGTTCCTCAACGCGTACAACGCGATGGATCCGATCGCGGACTTTGACAACAACGGGGTGTTCAACTTCTTTGATGTGTCGGCGTTCCTGAATGCGTTCAACGCGGGTTGCCCGTAATTCGGGTTTGGATCTGGTCTGTGATCTGCTACATTGTTTACCGTCGCATCGATTGATCCGACGGTTTTTTTGCGACTTATCTCGGAGGGGTCTCATGCGAACTGGTTTGCTCGTTGTGCTCGTGTCCTCGGCTGTTGGTTCGGTGGCGCATGGTCAGTTGTACGAATGGGTCGCGCCGGTGAACGGCGATTGGGATGAGCCTTTGAACTGGTCGCTGGGAACAGTGCCCTCGGATGTTTCGTCGGATGTGCTGCTCGGATTCGGCTCGGCATACTCAGTCACCATGAGTACGGACACGATCGTCGGGGAGATCAGCATCTCGAACCCGAACGCGGTGCTATTCATCGATGGCGCGGATCTGGATCTGGGGGGAGATCTTGGCAACAACGGAACGCTTCGACTCGTCTCCGGAGCCATCAATCTGGTGCTTGATCGGCGATTCGATGGGAACGGTCGTGTTGAGCTTGCGGCGGTGACCGAGCCTTCGTCCGTGCTTCTCAATGCGGCCGGGGCATCACTCATCAACGGGCCCGGGCACACGATTGCGGGGTCCGGGCGTGTGCAGGGCGTCTTGCAGAACAACGGGACTGTGGTCGCAGATGATTTAGGCGGGCCGGGTCTTGAGCTTGATGACTCAGTCACCCAGGGTCCCAACGGGCGGATCGGTGCGAGCGGTGGGCAGTTGCTCCTGCAGAATGATGTTTCAATCACGGGTGGAGAGTTGTTCACGGCGAACGGCGGCGTCATCCGGATCGACGGGCCTTTCAACAGTGAAGGCACCGACGCAACGATCGGTCAGGTTCAGATCAACGGGCGGATCGATGTGCTCGGGTCGTTCCATCGGCTTCTGGTTGACGGCCCGGTTCAGAACAACGGGCAGATTGTTCTGAACGCCAATATGGATGCAATCAATACCAACCTGATCTTCGTGAGCGATTCCTCGGTTGTTGGGAATGGTGAGATCGTGCTGAACCGGTCCGGCAACTTCATTCCTTATTTGACGGGTGAGTCAGGCGTCGAAGTGATCATCGGCCCAAACATGACTGTCCGCGGCTCGGGCATCGTGGAAGGAAACGCGGACCTCGACGGCGGCGGGATCATCAACAACGGGCTTGTGGTAGCGGATGATCCGGATGAGCCTCTGATCTTGCGGGGAGATCATTTCGGCAGTGGTCTGTTCGGCGCGAACAACGCGGAGATTGGGCTGAACAACGGCTCGCGCCTGGTGGGGTGTCGGCTCAACACGCAAGGAACCGGCGTGATCGCGATCGGCGGCGGGCTCACAACGCTTGTGGGTGGCGTGAACGATGGGTACATGTTCATGAACTCGACTGCGGATATGCGGGTTGAGGGCGTATGGACGAACAACGGGTTGTTCGAGGTGAACCCGTTTGCATTCCTCACCGAGATGATCTGGCTCCGCGAAGACGCTGAGATCCAGGGAAACGGAACGATCTCCTTTGGGGATCTCTCCCACGGCTTCTTCGTCAGCCCGGGAGAGTGCGCAACGATCGGTCCGAACCAACGCATCCTCGGTTCCGCCGGCTTGAACGGCGACATCACGATGCACGGTATACTCGAGCTGGAAGGAACTGTTGATATCAACGCACATGTCGCGCTGAGCGCCACGACTGTGGTCCGTGCGCAGGTGAGTGATCGTGGCTTTGGATTCAGGGACGAGATCTTTGTGTTTCCCGGGCTGGGGCAGCTTGAGCTTGCGGGGACACTTGAGATCGAGTTTGACCCGGGGTTTGTGCCGGTCGCCGGCAACTCCTGGCGGATTGTCAATGGCGAACTGGGCACGGAGATCACCGGGACATTTGAGACGACTGTCCTGCCGCCCATGCCCGATGGTCTAGAAATGATTCCGGTCTACAACACCGATGGGCTGTATCTCGTTGTTCAGGAGGGTGCCGAGCCCTGCCCCGCAGACCTGACGGGCGACGGGGTCCTGAACTTCTTCGATGTCAGCGCGTTCCTCAACGCGTACAACGCGATGGATCCGATCGCGGACTTTGACAACAACGGGGTGTTCAACTTCTTTGATGTGTCGGGGTTCCTGAATGCGTTCAACGCGGGTTGCCCCTGAGGCACGAAGCACCAACAGAGCCCGATAACATATGGGTCCTTGGTCATTCTTGACTGGAAAAGCCCCCGCACTGTGGGGGTTTTTCTCCAAGTTCGTTGGGGTGTGTGATATGCTTGGGGGCGGCGCCGTGGGGGTGCCGGGAACACCTGTGAGAGGGACAACATGCATACTCGCCAATCGATTTTGATCGCTTCGCTTCTCGCTGTCTGCGGCTCGGCCGCCCAGGCCCAGTCGATCGACTGGCTCAGCCCGGTGGATGGCAACTGGAACGAGAGCGCCAAGTGGGACATGGGCAACATCCCCAACAACCTGACCGAGATCGCGGTCTTTGGTCACACCGGGATGTACACCGTCGTAACGACCACGAACTGGAACATCGGCGGGATGATGCTCACCAACCCCGAGGCGGTTGTGTCGATCGGTACGAACCAGCACTCGATCTACGGCGATGTGTTCAACGATGGGACGATCGTGGTGAACACTGAAGCATCGATTTTCAATGGATCGCTGTTCTTCGCTGCGGATTCATTGCTCAGCGGCAGTGGGTCGATCGTGCTCAACGGGCCTGGCTCGCCTGATGACGCGAGCTTCTCGGTTGATGCGGACAACTTTGTGACCCAGAGCTCGTTGCACACGATCCGCGGAGCGGGTCGCATACTGGGATCGCTGGTCAACAACGGCACGGTGGTGGCGGATAACCCGATGGGTGTCGGGCTGCTTATTGATGGCGACCTGGACCAGACGGGCGGCGGCATGGCGGGGGCTGACAACGGCGCGAAGCTGCTGCTGGGCAGCAACGGTAGCATCACCGGCGGCGAGCTGTTCACGAGCAACGGCGGTCAGATTGTCGCGTTCACCAACAACCATCACCTCGATGGTGTGAACATCACCGGCCACCTCATCATCCCCGGTGAATCAAGGACACTGATCGTCGATAGCACTTTCCAGAATAACGGGAGCATCTCGATCAATCCCGAGAGGCAGGTCTTCAACGCGATCCTGCGCTTCGACAGTAACGCGACAATCGAGGGCAATGGCACGATCACGCTGTCTTCTGCTGGTGACTTTTCCGACGCAAAGTTGCTCACCAGCTCCACGGTGACAATGACCATCGGCGCGAACCAGACGGTCGAAGGCAGCGGCATGCTCGACGCTTCGACCATGGGGCTGATTGTCAACCAGGGCACGGTGAATGCCAACGATCCGGCCCATGGGCTGGGACTCCAGGGCATGCATATCGGCGATGGCGGCATCTACCGGGCCGACGGCGGCACCATGAACCTGCTCAACAACTCGGTGGTATCAAACGCAGCCTTTGACAGCACAGGCGGCGGCATCATCGAGATGAACACCGGCGGCAGCGCGACCATCATGGACTCGACGAACCTGGGCGACATCGTCGTGCGTGGCGTCAGCGGAACGCTCAAAATAGAGGGCACCATCGACAACGATGGCGTGCTCTCGCTCAACCCCGAGGGGCAGGTCTTCAACGCCAATGTCCGCACCGAGACGGGCGCCACGATCACTGGCACCGGCACCGTGCAGATGGGCCAAGTCGGCAGCACGGCGGATTCACGCCTGTACGCTCAGACCGGCGCGATGCTGACCATTGGCGCGAATCAGACGGTGCAGGGCAGCGGACTGATCAACACCGACACCGAGCCGGGCAGTCTGGTGGTGAACCTGGGCACGATTAACGGCAACGACGCCGCGATGGATGCCGATCCCGCGTTCCCGCTCGAGATTGGCGGCAACCACGACGGCATGGGTGTGGGTGTGTACCGTTCGGACGACGGCATCCTGCAGCTGGGCAATGGGCTTGTGCTCAACGACGGCATCTTTGATTCCTCGGGCGTGGGCTTCGTTGGTGTCACGAACGGCGGCACGGCGACGCTGAGCAATACGATCAACAACGGCGACATGCGGATCCTCGGTCAGGGCGGGAAGATCGCGCTGACCGGCGACCTGACCAACAACGGCACGCTGACGCTCAACAGTGATCTCAATGTCTTTAATGCGACGCTTCGTTTCGAAGCGCCCGACATCACGATCGACGGGTCGGGCACGATCCGCATGCAGGCCGCGGGCAATCTCAATGACGCGCAGCTGCTGGCGATGGACGGCGTGACCGGCACGATCGGCTTTGACCAGACCGTGGCCGGCAGCGGCACGATCGAGGGGCAGGGCGCGATGGGTGTGATCACCAATGTCGGGCTCATTCTCGCGGACGACCCGACGATGCAGCTGCGACTCAACGGCACCCACAACGGCATCATCATGGCCGGGACCGGCACCTACCGGGCTGCGGCTGACAGCGTGCTTTCTTTGGGTGGGGGTTTGCATCTGGTCGGCGGTGTGCTTGAGTCGGAGGGCACCGGCGAGGTCGCCGCGACCAACGGGATCAGCACGCTCTCGTACGGCGTGAACCACGGGCAGCTGGGTGTCTGGGGTGAGGGTGTCACACTCGACCTGATCGGCTCGCTGGTCAACGACGGCACGGTGCACATCAACTCCAACGACAACATTTTCAATGCGGCGATGCGCATCACGACCCCCGCCTTCGAGATCAGCGGCACGGGCGAGATCCTCATGACCACCGCCGGCAATCCCAACGATGCGCAGCTGACGGTGCAGGCCGGGCTGGTTGGCACGATCGGCGAGAATCAGACGCTGCGCGGCGACGGGCAGATCAATGGTGAGCTGATCATGAACGGCATCATCGACCCCGATGGGCCCAGCCGCCTGTTCACGACCGACAGCATCACGCTGACGGACAACTCGGAGATGATCTTCGATCTCGGCGGTGACTTGGAGCCCAACTTCGATCGCTTCAGCGTCCGCGGCGGGCAGAGCATCGCGCTCAACGGCACGGCGACGGTGAACCTCGAGGTTGGCTACTCGCCCTCGTTCGGCGACACCTGGGATGTGATCGACGGCGCAACGACGGGCACCTTCGATGAGGTCGTCACCGGCATCGCGCCCCCCGGGCAGGTGTACCGCGTGATCTATGAGCCGGATCGTGTTTATGTCATTCTGACCTGTGACGCGGACCTCACGGGTGACGGCGTCATCAACTTCTTCGATGTTTCTGAGTTCCTCAGCTTCTACTCGGCGCAGGATGTGCGAGGCGACCTCAACAACGACGGCGTCTTCAACTTCTTCGATGTCTCCGTCTTCCTTCAGCTCTTTGGGCAAGGGTGCAACCCCTGATCCAGATTGACAACTCTTCTGTCCGTTTCAACACCCGCCGATCACTCGGCGGGTGTTTTTCGATCGGTTCCCCACTGTTTGGTGGGCATAGAAACACAAAAACCGGGGTTATAACTGATCCGAAGGATGGGGGAGTGTTTCACCAGATCAACCCAGAGAGGAATGAACCATGAAGACTTTGACAACGGCAACAACCATCTTCGGCGTGCTCGGCGCGTGCGCAACGATGAGCACCGGTGCACCCCGCGATGTGCAGATGACGATCATCATCCCCGAGTCCCAGCAGATCGTGATCGATAACACGGGGACCGAGCCGGTCGACCTGAGCGGGTGGCGCTTCTGCTCGCACAACACCTCTTCGGTGCGCCGATACTCAGACCCGAGCGGTTTCAACGGCATCACGATCGAGCCCGATGTGAACCTCGTGCTCCATCTGCTCAACGATGCGCCCCCAGAGCTCGACAACCACATCAACGCGTCGGAGCTGGGCGGTTCGTTCGCGGGGTTCGAGCTCGACGCGTTTGCCATCGGGCTGTACTTCCCCGGCACGAACGGGACGGTGAGCTTTGGTGATGGCAACACGATCGCGGACCATGTGCAGTGGTCGTTGTTCGGGCTGAACAACTTCACCGCGGATGATCGCACGGACGAAGCGGTCGCGGGCGGGGTGTGGACCGCGGTCGATGATTGGATCGATGTGCGCCCCAACTCGGTGCTGATCGAGCTCGTTGATCCGAACAATACTGTGCTGCATGGTCCGGACAGTTACAATGTGATCAACGCGTGCCCCGCGGATCTCAATGGGGACGGGGTGTTGAACTTCTTCGATGTGTCAGCGTTCCTGACGGCCTTCAACGCGATGGACCCGAGCGCGGACTTCTCGGGTGATGGGATGTTCAACTTCTTTGATGTGTCCCAGTTCCTGACGGCGTTCAACTCGGGATGCCCCTGATCGATTTCCTTTGAGACTTAGTCTCAATGATTTTCTTGTCTGACTGAACCCGACCCGCCCGATAGCTGCGTTTGTGCGCATGCGCGATCGGGCGGGTTTGAATTTGGTGGAGATTCTCCGCTTTTACGGAGAAGTTCTTGCAACAGAGCCGACGATCGACAAGAATCTATATCCGAGGGGCGGATCCGCCCCATACCCCAAAGTCGACTTCTGTTCGGTGGAGAGTCAGACATGCACAGCCCGAGTCGTTTTGAATCACTGCGCCGTAAGTGCACGCTTGTTGTCGGTGCGTCTGCGAGCGTTGCCCTTGTGACCTATGCCCTCGCGGGCGGCCCGGGCGGGAGTCTGCCCGTTGCGACCACGCTCAATGACTTCGCGCTCCCCGGGACGCAGACCGGTGGGCTCGACCCTGAGCACCCGATGGTTGGTGCGGACTCGTGTGCTTCGTGCCACGGGTTCTACGACGAGATGCACGATCCGTACTCGACCTGGTCTGCGTCGATGATGGGGCAGTCCATGCGTGATCCGGTCTTCCTCGCGGCGATGACGATCGCGAACCAGGACGCGGACTTCGCGGGTGCGCTCTGCATCCGTTGTCACTCGCCCAGCGGGTTCCTCGAGGATCGTCATGTCCCGACCGACGGCTCGGCGCTCAACGACATGGACCTGCAGGGCGTGGGGTGTAACTTCTGCCATCGCATGGTCGACCCCGTCTACACGCCTGGCGTCTCGCCCGCGGTGGATCAGCAGATCATCGCGGACCTTGGTCCCAACGCGCCGACCCCGGCGCAGACCCACAGCGCCGCGTTCATCGTTGATCCGCAGGATCGTCGGCGTGGTCCGTACGATGAGGGCCCGAACTTCTTCTACCACCAGTGGGAGCAGTCGCCGTTCCATCAGGAATCGCAGATGTGCGCGACCTGCCATGATGTGTCCAACCCGATCTACTCGGCCCAGCCCGACGGGACCTACACGCTCAATGATCTCGACTCGCCCCACCCCACGGGCAATGTCTACGACACCTTCCCCGAGCAGCGCACCTACTCGGAGTGGTTGATGAGTGACTTTGCGCAGGGCCCGATCGCGATCGGTGATCGGTTCGAGACCCAGCTCATCGAGGTCTCGAGCTGTCAGGACTGTCACATGCCCGAGCTCGAGTCGCCGGCGTGTCTGTTCGAGGACGCTCGCCCGGATTACTCGAACCACTCGTTCGTTGGCGCGAACAACTGGGTGCTCAACGCGATCCGCAACCTGAACCCCAACGACTTCGTGACGGGGCTTCAGCCGAACTTGGTTGCGAATCAGATCACACGAACGGAAAACTTCATGGCCGCTGCGTCGGACATGGAACTCTCGGTTGTGGAGAGCAACCTGAATGTCCGCATCATCAATCAGACGGGTCACAAGCTGCCCACGGGGTACCCCGAGGGTCGCCGGATGTGGCTCAATGTCCAGTTCTTTGACGCGTCCGACGCGATGATCGCGGAGCACGGCGCGTACGACGAGTCCACCGCGGTTCTGACGCAGAACGACACCAAGGTCTACGAGATGAAGATCGGGCTCGACGCGCACGCCAGTGCGCTCACGGGCATCCCCGAGGGCGAGTCCTTCCATCTGGTCCTCGCGAACAAGGTGTTCAAGGACAACCGGATCCCGCCTCGTGGGTTCACCAACGCGAACTTCGAGATGATCCAGGCCGCCCCGGTCGGGTACTCGTACACCGACGGGCAGTACTGGGACGACACCCAGTACACCATCCCCTCGGGCGCGGTGCGTGCGGATGTCAAGCTCCGTTACCAGCTCACGAGCAAGGAGTACATCGAGTTCCTCCGTGACGAGAACACCACGAACACCCTGGGTCAGGAGATCTATGACCAGTGGGTCATCAACGGCAAGAGCCCCGTAATGGACATGGACATGGGTTCCATCGAGATCGCGGCGTCCTGCCCCGCGGACCTGACGGGCGATGGCGTTCTGAACTTCTTCGATGTGTCCGCGTTCCTCAACGCGTACAACGCGATGGACCCGGCCGCGGACTTCACGAACGACGGCGTGTTCAACTTCTTCGATGTGTCGGCCTTCCTCAACGCGTTCAACGCGGGTTGCCCGTAACCCATCGATCTGTCTTCAAACACAAAGCACCGGCGAAGGCCGGTGCTTTTTTTAATCTGGATTGATGATGGTGCGTTGATCACCCGTCGCGTGTGCGTCGATCGGGCGCGAGGATGACGCCGATGTTGACGATGCGTTTGCCCTCGCCCGGGTGGGAGTCTTTGCAGATGTCCCACAGGCGCCCGAGGAGTTCGTTGACTTCTTGGAGCTGCTCGTCATCGACCCAGGCGCTGTAGAGCCCTGCGTGGGTGTCGCGGGTTGGGCCTCGCACGACGGACTTGGGGCTCGCGGTGGCGCGTTCGTGCTGGCGCGACATGAGCCGCCCGACCGCGTTGCCGTACGCCTGGTGATACGCGACATTGTCTGGGTCTTTGATGTTGTGGCGTGTCGCGACGGAGCGGGCGATGGGCTGATAAAGCTGCTCGTAGCGCTTGCCCGCGAGTCGCTTGTCGGTCTCGATGATCAGCCCGGCTTCAAGGAGCTGCTCGATGTGCGGGTAGAGCGAGGTGCGTGAGCGCCCCGTGAACTCCGCGATTTCTGCGACAGAACAGTTCTCGAGCGTGCAGACCGCGTTGAGTACCTCCACCCGAATGGGGGACGCGAGCACCCACATCGTTTTGGCGTCGTAGATGACATGCAGGTCTTTTGGTGCTTTGCGCTTCTTGGTCATGCCGACTCCGTCGTGATCACTGAGTGTGCAAAATTACATCTTTGTGAACAGTTGAACAAATGATAAGCGACGCAATCCCTTTCTGCAGCGGATGGGATGCACGGATCTGTGTCTCATGGTTATAGTACTGGGTCAGCCCGGTGTGGGTTGATATGAGGGGGTAGACGGATGGGGGCAACAGAGCAGTTGCGTCGTGTCCGTCGTTCAGTGATGTGTGTGCTGCGCCCTCTCATGGGTCTGAGTGAGATCACTCACCAACTGAGAGGAAACACAATGAAGAGCACAGTGATGAGGGGCGCCGCGATGATCGCGGCGATAGGCGCGATCGTCGCGACGAACGCAGCCGAGCAATCGAACAATGACTTGCGGGACGGGATGCGCCCGGTCGCGACGGACGGGGCTTCGGTCTTGCCGAGCTCGGGCGAGCACAACGCGAACGCGTCGTTCCTGGCGCGGGAATCGAACGATCAGCGGATCTCGCTGCCGCACCCGCCGTTTGACGAGATCCCGGAGATGCCCATGCCCGAGCCGCTCGCCCCGGGCGTGGTGGTCCCGAGCAATGGCCCATCCACGATGACCTTCCACGACGCGACGACGGGCGAGACCTATGAGCTCGACGCCCAGCCGACGACTGAAGCGATCGGCGGGCAGAGTGCTGAGGGTGAGTACCCCGGGTTCAATAACATCATCGACGACTCGATCGAGCAGACCCGCTCGTTCGGGAACATGACCCTCGCGGGCGGGCTCGACTCCTGGCCCCGCTCGGGCAATGTCAAGCTCGTGATGCGATTCACGGACGCGAACGGGATCGTCCGCTGGTTCGCCTGCTCGGGGTCGATGCAGGACCCGGGCGTGGTGCTCTGTGCTGCACATTGTGTGTACGCACGCACGCCCAACGGGATCGTGATCAATGACTGGGCGGACCAGATCTATGTCTACCCGGGCTGGGACGGCGACAACAACAACGGCCCGTTCGGGTTCCCCGACTCCGACGAGATCATCGAGAACTTCGGTGCTGCATACGGCACATCCTACATCGCGGGCACCAACTACATCAACAGCGGCGACTTCGACGCGGACTGCGGTCTGATCCGTCTTACCCGCGGCGCATCTCGCAATGTCGGCGCCCTGACGGGGTACTTCGCGTGGGCGTGGGGACAGAGCTGCGCCACGATCCAGTCGCGGACCTACAACAACTTCTCGTACCCCTCCGAGAACTGCCCCACCGCTGGGCTTCACAACGGACGGGACATGTACTTCTGGTCGGGCACGATCGATGACTGCCCTGGCAACCAGCTCCACCTCGACACGGGCGGGGGCAACTGCTTCGACACCGTCTGGGGTGGCATGTCCGGGTCGGGCATGTACTACATCGACGGCGACAACCGGTATGTCCACGCGGTGTGCTCGAACTCGAACCGCACCACGAGCGGGAACTACGCCAAGCTCTGGGAGACCTTCGTCAACGACATGACGGCCTTCGAGAACACGACGCGGGGTAGCTCGCTCGATATCGAGCCGCTCCGGTTCCGCGCCCGCGGCTCGACCAGCGTCCTGCAGGGTCAGGCGATGGACGACTCGTGCGATGTGACCATGGTGAACGCGACGAACTTCAACCCCGCGAGCGACACCTACACCATTCGCGTGTACCTCTCGTCGAACAACAACATCTCCTCGTCGGACACGCTGCTGGCGACCTGGAACTACACGGTTGACTTCGCAGCGATGCAGAACTTCAACTTTGTGGTCCCCGCGCCGATCATCCCGATCGATACGCCTCCGGGCAACTACTTCATCGGGATCGAGCTCGACTCGGGCACCGACGCGTGGTCGAGCAACAACGACACGGACACCTGGGACGCCCAGCCGATCACGGTCCTTCAGGCCTTCGCGGACCTCGAGGCAGCGCAGAGCGACGCGACCGCGGGCACCTACTACCCGGGTCAGACCGTGCGCGTGACGCACCGCACCTGGAACTACGGCGATCGCCCCGCGGACGATGTGCACATCGAGTTCCGTGCGTCGACCAACACCATCATCTCGACGGGCGACTTCCTGATGGATACCCGCGACTACTCCTCCGTGGGCATCAACAGCAGCATCTTCGTCACCTCGTTCATCGACATCCCCTCGAACATCAACCCGGGGAACTACTATGTCGGCACGATCGTGTCCACATCCGACAGCGAGTCGGACCTGTTCAATAACTGGGTTTCGGACACCGACACCATCACCATCGTCGAGTGTGTCCCCGACCTCACGGGCGACGGGCAGGTGAACTTCTTCGATGTGTCCGCGTTCCTCACCGCGTACAACGCGATGGACCCGATCGCGGACTTCAACAACGACGGCGTCTTCAACTTCTTCGATGTGTCCGCGTTCCTCACCGCGTACAACGCGGGCTGCCCGTAACCTTCACAGAAGCTTGATCGTGTGCAATCACCGGGCCCTTCGGGGCCCGGTTTTTTCATGCTCGCTCTTGGAAAACGCCCCATAACTTGTACACTGGGGGACCACGAACACTCGTTCTTCAATTGTTAAGAGGACCCCACATCATGATCCGTCAATCACTGTCGCCGTACGCGCTGGTCTCGGTCTGCACGCTCGCCAGTTCCGTCCATGCCCATGACGCGTCCCAGATCGCAGCTGTCGTTACCCAGAGCGCACCCACGCAGGTGCAGATCGAGGGGCAGGCGTACACCCTCACCCCCGAACACACCACGACGCACGAAGCGATCGACGCGATCAGTGTGCGCGGGCGGATCGGCAACGATGGCTCGTTCGTGCTCGCTCAGGGCCCGATCGGGATCGAGGGGGCGATGTGGATCGGGGATCGGGTGTACACGATCCGGGGATCCAACGGCGCTCCGATTGAGATCATCCCCTTCGAGCTTCCTGAACTTGTGAACGAATGTGCGGGGGGGATCCGACCGACACCCGGGAACCCCGGGGGTGCGCAACGGGAATCGATCTCAACGCCCGATGCCGTAGGGCGCGTTGGCGCCATCGAGCCCACGCGCGTGCTGGTCGTGTACAACGCGGACGCACGCGACGATGTCTCGGACATAAACGCGTACATCGCAGCAATGATCGAGAGCGCGAACGAGGCCTACGAGAACAGCAACACGGACCAGGTCCAGATCATCCTCGCGGGCGCGTACCTGTTCGACGAGCCTTTCAGCGACGACTTCGGGACCGTGCTCCGTCAGGTAACCAACCGGTACGACGGCGTGGGCGACGCGATGCATACCCTCCGCGATGCGACGGACGCGGATGTGATCGCGATGCTCGTGGATCAGCCGGGGTACTGCGGGCTCGCCTGGCTCGCACCCGGGAACGCGGAGTACGCGATGTCCGTGAGCGACACGGACTGCGCACTCGGCAACCTGACCTTTGCGCACGAGTTGGGTCACAACCAGGGGTGCGCGCACGACCCTGATAACTCGAGCTCATCATCTGCGCCGTATGGGTACGGGCATCGGTGGAACAACAACTCGCGCCGCTCGGTGATGGCGTACTCGCCGGGCACACGCGTTCCGCAGTTTTCCAACCCCGATGTCCTCTATGACGGGTTCCCCACCGGGATCGCGAATCAGAGAGACAACGCGCGCGTGCTCGACGAGACACACGACGCGATGTCGAGCATGCGCATGGGCGATGGATCAGGGCCCGACCTCGACGCCAGCGGGGTGCCCGATCGACTTGAACTCGCGCTCGATCCCGCATTGGACCTCGATCGCGACGGGCAGATCGATTCGGTTCAGATCATGAACGACCCATCGCTCGATTGCAACAATGACGGGATCATCGACGACGAGCAGGTCTTCCCCCGCATCCGCGTGATGGTCGGCACCACCACCCAGTTCGGTTCGGGTATCGAGCCACAGTTCTTTACCGATCCACTCCCAATGCCCGCGACGGATGTATCGATCCAGGTTGGGATCGTCGGCGATATCGGATCGAGCAACGAGAGCGTGACCCTTGAGTTCAACAGCGGGCAGTTCTCTGCGAATGTTTATGCGGAATCGAGCTCCGACTGCTACGCGCCCGGCCTGATCCGCACGGTAAACGCGAGCGCCCAGCAGTTCGCGCAGATCCTCGAAGACGGGATCGATCTTCTCGTGGTCCCTTCGAGCGCGGTCGATTCCGATACCTGCTCGAACCCGAACCTGACGGTTTGGGTTGAATACCGCACGCACGACCTCGAGCTCGACCCCAACGGCGACGGCATCATCGACACCTGCGCCTGCAGCGCGGATATCAATGGTGACGGCGAGCTGAACTTCTTTGATGTCGCGGATTACATCGCGGCGTATCAGAGCATGAACCCGAGCGCGGACTTCAACGGCGACGGGCAGTTCAACTTCTTCGATGTGTCGGCCTTCCTCATCGCGTTCAGCGAGGGGTGCCCCTGATTCGCACGAAGCTCAATCTTCGCACATCACCGGGCCCATTGGCCCGGTTTTTCTTGTGTTGTGCATTCGCGGTGTGATACGATTTGATACTAAAAACAGAGAGGATTGATCATGCGCTCATGTATGTTATTCGTTCAGGCAAGCGTCGGACTTGCGTTCACGACCACCCAATCGCTGGCGGGCCCGGGCCCGGTGATTGTTGAATCTGGATGGTCGCTCGAGTCCGACTTCGGTTTCAGCAGCCCGATGTCCGCGTTGATCAACCCGGACGATGGGTTCATCTACCTTGCGATCCGATCTGGAGACCTCTACCGGGCTGATTCGCTTGGCAACACGGAGGTGCTGCTGCAGACGGACGATGTTGCGGGGATCGTGCACGACCCGGGTACGGGCGCGCTGTTCTTTTCCGAAGACTTTCCCGGGAACATCATGCGTGTCGATCTCAACCCGGACGGCACCGCGACAGAGACAACCTGGATCAACGGGTTTCACTCGGGCGACGATGACCCGGTAGGGATCACGCCGGTCCCGATGGACTACACGGGTTCGCTGCTCACGCCCGGGATGATGGTCTCGACCGATCGGGGATTCAACGGGACGCGCGATGTGTGGACCTGGTCGCCCACCTCGGCGCAGAATGAAGTGCAGATCGCAGTGGACAACATCGCGCTGATTGACACCGTTGATATCGCGGTGAAGGGCTCGGTGATCGCGATGGCCGACCGCGGGGGTGGGATCAAGATCCTTAACGACGACACCTCGATCTCGGGGTTCCCCACGGCGGGCGCAACCTTCACCGATGCGCAGGGCATCGTGTTCGACACGCGATCGATGGACATGCTGGTGATCGATGCGGATCTCGACGCGGCGTACCGAGTGAGTCCCGCCGGCGAGGCGACGCTGATGTTCAGCGGGCTCGGGATCTCGACAACCAACTGGGGCGGGATCAACATCACCGATGACGGGATCACGCAACGGATCGTGATCTCATCGATCGACAACAATCGGGTCTATGTGTTTTCCATCACACCTCCCTGTTCTGACGCGGACCTCGCGGGCCCATTCGGGCAACTCAACTTCTTCGATGTTTCCGCGTTCCTCAGCGCCTACAACGCGATGGAACCCGAAGCCGACTTCAACGGCGACGGTGTGTTCAACTTCTTTGATGTCTCGGCATTCCTCATGGTCTACAACGCCGGTTGCTGATCACTGAAGTGACACGCAATATCATGTATGCATGAAAAAGCCCCGACCAGATGGTCGGGGCTTTGTGTTTGTGCGATGGTTTGAACGGATCAGACCGCGACGCCGAGCAGTTCCATGACCCGGTTGACGATGTCCTGCGCGGTCAACCCGCACATCTGGAGCATCTCTTCGGGGGTGCGGGCGCTCTTTGGGATGCGGGTGACATGCATCTGGGCGAGCTCGAACCCATCGCCCGATTCCATGAGGGCGTCGGCGATGGCGCTGCCCAGCGCGCCGCCGTAGTTGTCCTCGAGGGAGATGACGAACCCGCCGTTCTGCGCGACGATGTCGAGCAGCTTGTCGGAGTCGAAGGGGATCGAGTACATGTCGAGCAGGGTCGCGCTGACGCCCGCCTTGTCGAGCAGTTCGACGGCCTTGTTGCCCTCATGGACCATGATGCCCGACGCGGCGAGGACGATGTCGCGACCCTGCGCGAGGGTCTCGAACCCGCCGAGGTTGAAGACATGATCGTCGGAGTAGAGCAGCTCGGTCTCCGCGCGGATCGTCCGCATGTAGCACATCGAGTCGTACTCCGCCATCACACCCGTGAGGGCGTATGCCGCGTACGCGTCGGCGGGCTGGAGGATGTAGCACCCGGGGTTGCCGCGGTGATCGGTCATGGTTGCGAACGAGCGGAACCATGCGACATCGGGCAGCGACATCTGCGAGGGCCCGTCGGACGCGAGGGTGATCCCGCAGTGCGAACCCACGAGCTTGAGGTTCGCGCCCGAGTTCATGCCCATCTCGATCTGGTCGTAGGCGCGGTTCATGAACTTGGCGAAGGTCGAGCAGAACGGGACTTTGCCCGCGGCGCTCATGCCCACGCCGACGGAAACCATGTTCTGTTCCGCGATCTTGCACTCGACGAACCGGTCCGCGAGCGCTGCGTCCTTCGCGAAGGTTTCCGCGAAGGTGGAGTTGCTGACATCCGCGTCGAGGACGACGACATCGGGGTTGATGTGCCCGAGGGCGCGGAGCGCGACGCCGTAGGCGCGGCGGGTCGCGAACTTGCCGGACTGGAGGACATGCTCCATGTCCATCTCGCGCATCGCCACACTCAACGGCGGGAGATCGACATCAGACACATCCTTCGCGGGTGCTTCCGCGGGTGGCTGGATCGTGAACTCATCGGTGCCCGAGAGCGAGCTGGTGAGCTCTATGCGGCGCTCGTTAAGCTCGGAGACCGCCTTCTGGAGCGCGTCGCCCGTTGCGGGCTTGCCGTGCCACCCGCCGCCTTGCATTGAGGGTGCGCCCCATCCCTTGACGGTGCGTGCGATGATCGCGATCGGCTTGGCGTTCTCGTCGCCGGAGACTTCGATAAAGCGATCGAACGCGTCCTTGATCTGCTTGGGCGCGTGCCCGTCGATGTCGATGACCTCGAACCCGAACGCCTGGAGCTTGTGGGTCATCACCTCGGGGCCTTGCTGACCCGAGACGCGATCCGCCTGCCCGTATGCGTTGCAGTTGAAGATGGTGCAGACATTGGAGAGCTGATGATCGATGATGAAGTCGAGCGCTTCAAAGACCTGACCCTCGCGGGACTCGCCGTCGCCGACGATGCAGTAGACGCGCCGATCGAGCCCATCGATGCGGGCAGCTTTGGCAACACCCGCAGCCGCGCTGAGCCCCTGACCGAGCGACCCGGTCGCGGCATCGAAGAAGTCCACGCCTTCCATCGGGTTGGGGTGGCCGTCGAGGACAGAGTGCCAATCGCGGAGACCGCTCAGGTCATCGACGGTGAGCTTGCGTCGTTCGTTCTCTTTCCCGACCACGACGCCGAGCGTCGCCATCGCGGCGTAGACCGCGGGGACGGCGTGCCCCTCGCTCAGGACCAACCGGTCCGAGGTGGGGTAGCTCGGGTAGTCCGGGCTCCAACGCATCGCGGAGAACATGAGCGAGGTGACGATGTGCGAGATGCTCATGGCGCTCGTGGGGTGTCCCGACCCCGACGCGGCTGTCATCTCCATGGAGAGGCGACAGAGCTCGATCGCTTGTGCGTGTACCGCTGCTTCGTATGACATGAAACTGGTCCTTCCGATGATCGCGTCGCGTGCTCCGAGTGCCCAAAAACGGAGAACGCCGCGTCTGGTTCCTTGAATGCCCCGACGCCTCGTCACGAGGATCAGGGGGTCCCAGAGCACGGCGTCGCGTACATTCCTAGCTGTGTGGGCACATCCTAGGAGCAGCCCCTCCCCATTGCACACCGCGAGGGCGTGAAAGTGCGTCAATTTCCGGGTTGGCCCGCCGTTTGCACCACCCAATATGCACCCCATCGCCATTCATCCACAACCCACCCACACGATGCCCACAAGGGTGACCCGGGCGAGCAACACAGGGGAGAGTTGGTAGACTGGGTAAACCACAACCCGAGCGATTTTTCTCGTGCTCAACCACAAGGTATTGCGATCGATACGCGGGGTTGGGAGACGACGAACGCCTACGATTCGGTGATTGAAACTTGGTTCAACCGAACCCACACACGCGGGCCCAAACGCTGGTTCGCAACGGAGTTGCGCGATGAAAGTCATCTGTGAACGAGCTGCATTGCTCGAAGCCGTCAACCAGGTCTCCAGCGTGGTCGCCTCGCGCTCGCCTCGTCCGCAGCTGACCTGCATTAAACTCAGCGCCACCAAGGGCGCTGAGGGTGCCGAGCTCGTGCTCTCGGGCACCGATGCGGAGATCGCGCTGACCGTGCGCATCGGACGCGTGGATGTCATCGAAGAAGGCAGCTCGCTCGTGCTCGCGGACAAGCTCCGTCAGATCGTGTCCGCGGAGGACAACGAGAACACCCTGACGATCGAGACCAACGCGGACATGACGCACATCAAGGGCGAGGACGCGCACTTCTCGCTCCACGGGTTCGATCCCAAGGACTTCCCGATCATTGCGGATTACAAGACCCTCGCGGAAGGGTCCGCAGCTGCTGCCCCCGCAAAGACCATGTACTCGACGGACGCGGGGATCCTTGATTCGTTGATCACCCGCACCCTGTTCGCCGCGGCACGCGAGAACTCGCGCTACGCGATCAATGGCGTGCTCATGGTTCGCGATGGCAAAAAGCTCGAGATGGTCGCGACAGACGGTCGTCGTCTCGCCAAGTCCGCCGTCACCATCGCAACCTCAGGCGACGCAGCACAGTGCATCATCCCGAGCAAGGCGCTCTCGATGCTGCAGAAGCTCACCGCTGACGAGAATGAGCCGGTCCATATCGCGATCACGGATAACCAGGCAGTCTTCGCGTTCGGCGACGAGCCCACCGATTCGCGTGCGGTCCTCACGACAAACCTCGTCGAGGGTACCTTCCCGCCCTACGAGGATGTGATCCCGCGTGATCTGGACATCAAGGTGACCTTCAACCGCGATACGCTCGCGTCCGCGGTCAAGCGTGCGGCGCTCCTGACGAACGAGGAGTCCCGCGGGGTCCGCATGGCCTTCACCGGCGGGGATAAGTCCCTGATGCTTTCCTCGCGTGCACCAGAGATGGGTGAAGCGACGATCAATGTCGATCTCGCGGACTACGACGGGGCGGACATCGAGATCGGGTTCAACCCCGCGTTCATCACGGACGCGCTCAAGGTCATCGACGACCCACAGATCATGATCGAGCTCAAGGCCCCCAACAAGCCCGGGCTGTTCAAAGCGGGTGGCGACTTTGTCTATGTCGTGATGCCGGTGAACCTGAGCTGATCGATCGAACAACCGAACGCACTCAGGCCGCGGGCTCGTGCACGCGTGCGGGTGTCTGCGCCTCTTCGACCCGGGTGTAGACCCGCTTGGTCCGATCGTGGGCTTCGTGGTGCGTGATGCGCACATCGATCTCGATGATCTCGGTACCTGTTTGCGGTGCAACGGGTTGCGCCGCGACGCGTCGATCGAAACGGATCGCCCACATCGTCAACGCGGGACCAACAGTCAGCACCACGATCCCCAAGAGCTGGGGAGTGCTGAGCAGGGTGAGCGTGGTTGGGTTGGACGCGATGCACACCAAGACCACACCCAGTGCGCACGACGCGACAGCGATCCCCCTGAGCAAAACGCGTCTCCGTCGGGGAGACACCGCTGGCGAGCGCGAGTCATCGGGGCGATGCGTCTCACGCGTGAACACATCCGAACTGGGTAACAAAGATCGTCCCTCACTTCCAACTGATGCATCTCTGCATCGGGCACCTATTGTACACCGCTGCAGAAACTGGTGCTCAATCTGGGTGTGTTGCCCGAAGGACCCCCGCGACGCGCCAATGATTTGTGCTCACCGCCGCGCGCTGGTATTGTTTCGGTTCAACGAGGTCCATCTTGCCCACGCACAGACGCAACCAACCCCGAAGCACCCGCAGCGCCGCCCGGTGCGCCCTGATCGCGGGAACCCTGCTCACGATCGCGCCCACGACCCAGGTCATGGCGCAGAACGATCCCTCGGGCGATGTTGAGATCGCGCCCGACGATCTGGGGCTCTACGAGAACCGGATCATCGCGGAGGTCTACATCCGCCCGGCGCAAGAGGACGGCGTGGACACGCCCCTGAGCGACAGCGCCCGTCAGCAGGCGATCAACAACACCCGATCCCAGCCGGGCATTGTGTTCGACGCGGACCTGATCCGCGACGACATCCGACGCCTCAACCGCCTCGGCGCGTTCTCGCGCGTTGAGGTGTATGCCGGGGTCAATGAAGACGGATCCGTGACCCTCGTGTTCGAGGTGCTTGAGCGGCGCGTCGTCGCGGATGTGCAGGTCGCGGGAAACGAGCGGATCAATGACGCGCAGATCGCAGGCGTCGTCGATGTCGTCACCGGCACCCCCATCGATCGGTTCCAGATCGATCGCTCCGCCCGGCGCATCGAGGAGTTGTACCGGCAAAAAGGGTACTACTACGCCCGCGTGTCCGTGGACGAGCAAGAACTTGAGGACACGGGGCTCGTGCTCTTCCGCATCCTCGAGGGTGATCGGCTCAAGGTCACCGGGATCCGGTTCACCGGCAACGAGTCCTACACAGACAAACAGCTCCGGCGCGAACTCGAGACCAAGGTCGCAACCTTCTTCAGCAAGGGTCAGCTCGACGACGACAAGCTTGACACCGACATCGCGAACCTGATCAGCTTCTACCGCGATCGTGGGTACCTCGACATCCGCGCGGACCGGTTGGTCCAGCCCGCACCCAACGGGCGCGAGTCGATCGTGACCTACATCATCGAGGAGGGGCAGCTGTACACCCTCCGATCCGTGCAGATCCAGATCGATTCCGAGCCCGGGCAGGCACCGGTCTTCGATCAGAAGCAGATTGCGGGTCTGATCAGCATCAAGGCCGGCGATGTCTACTCCGTGCGGGAGCTCGAAAAGTCCATCACGACCGTCCGCAACGCGTACGGGCAGATGGGGTATGTCGATGCAGCGGACACGCAGACGAACAATGTGTTCCGCGTCGAGAAACGCGACCCGGATCAGCCGGTGGTTGACCTGATCATCGCGATCTCCGAGGGCCCGCGCTATCGCGTGGGCGAGGTGATCATCCAGGGCAACGACCTGACCAAGCAGGCCGTCATCCGCCGACAGATCGAGCTGCGCCCGACGCGCCCGCTCGACACAACCGCGATGGAACGCTCCAAGGTCCGCCTGCGTCGATTGCGCCTCTTCAACGATCGCACCGGCGCAAAGATCACCCCCCAGCAGCCCGGCGTCGAGTTCTTCTCTGAGGTCTGGGACGACGAGTACCTCCCCCGCGCCCGTCGCCCTAAGAAATCCAACCCAGACCAAGACCCGCGCACCAAGCTCACCCTGAGCAACGAGGAGGGGACCTACCGCGATGTGCTCATCGAGATCGAGGAGACCAACACCGGGTCCTTCGACATCGGCGGTGCGGTGTCTTCCGACTCGGGCGTCATCGGGCGCATCGCGCTGACGCAGCGCAACTTTGATGTCCGCGACACCCCCGACTCGCCCGGCGAGTTCCTCGCGGGGCGCGCCTTCCGAGGCGGCGGGCAGACCTTCCAGATCGAACTCCTCCCGGGCAACCGGGTCCAGACCTACTCGATCGGGCTCACCGAGCCCTACCTGCTCGAGAGCAAGTACTCCGGGTCCGTCAACCTTTTCTATCGCAATCGCGACTTCGACGAGTTCGACGAGAAACGCGCCGGTGCGCGGCTTGGGCTCGGACGCCGGTTCGGCACCCGCTGGAACGGGAACCTCAACTTCCGTGCTGAAGAAGTTGAGCTCTCCGATATCGAAGCGGACCGCCCCGTCGATGTCTTCAATGTCGCGGACGCGAACCTCCTGCTCGGCACCGAGATCTCGCTCAACCGCACCACGCTCGATTCATTGACGCGCCCCACCAAGGGCGCGCGGACCAATGTCTCGCTCGAGCAGGTCATCGGCGACTTTGAGTTCACCAAGATCGATCTCTCCCACTCCGTCTTCATCCCCATCCGTGAGGATTACCTCGGACGCTCAACTGTCCTCAACCTCCGCGGGCGCATCGGGTACATCCCCCAGGATCGATCCGACACCCCCACATACGAGCGGTTCTACCTGGGCGGTCAGACCTTCCGCGGGTTCAACTTCCGCACCGTCTCGCCCAAGGGCATCCGCAACGACAACGGGCTGCCTTCGGACGATCCGATCGGTGGCAACTGGTTGTTCTTCCTCGGTGCGGAGATCGAGCAGCCGGTCTACGAGGACATCCTCTCCGTCGTGTTCTTCCTCGATTCGGGCACGGTCACCTTCGATCCGGGTCTCGATGACTGGCGTGTCTCCGCCGGGTTCGGGTTCCGGTTCTATGTGCCCCAGCTGAGCCCGGCACCGTTGGCGTTGGACTTCGGTTTCCCGCTCACGAAGGAAGATGACGACGAGAGCCGATTGTTTACCTTCTCGATCGACCTGCCGTTCAACTAAAACTTCGGGATTCATCCAGAAATACCCCCAACAAACGACTGTTCGATGTCAACATGCGCATCGGGTGTCGGTATACCATGTGTGATGCCGGCATACACGATTGCCGGGCGAACGCATCGGAGGAACATCATGCTCAGCTCATCAGGACGAACGCTGCACCCCTTGATCCCCGCGCTGCTTGTGCTCATCGCTGCGGTTGCGTGGCAGGCCGGCGCGAACAGCGCCAACAGCGCACGCCCGCCCGCCCAGCCGACCGCGGTTGCGACGGTGGACATCGTCACGATCTTCGACTCGCTCAACGAGCTCAAGGACCTGGAGACCAAGCTCGAGACGAGCCGGGTCACCTCGCAGAACGCGCTGGAGGAAGTGAACAACCGACTCAAGACCATCAGCGCTGATCTCGAATCGATGACCCGAGGCACCCAGCAGCACAAAGAGAAGGTCCGCGAAGCGATGGAACTCCAGGCGGTCTACAAGGCTCGCTCCGAGGCGCTCAACCAGATCCTCTCGATCGAGCGTGGGTCCATGACCCGCGAGCTCTACAACAAGGTCTCCGACGCGATCAAGCGCATCTCCGATCGCGAAGGGTACGACATCGTCCTCTTCGACGACTCGACCTTCATCGTCCCCGAGAACGCTGCGTACCAGGATGTGTACCGCGCGATCGTGACCCGCTCGCTCATGTACCGCAACGACGGGATCGACATCACGGCTCAGGTCGTGTCGCTGATGAACTCCGAGTACACGCCCTGATTGCGTGATCATGGAGAACGCGCGGATGACCCCGACCACCACGCCCGAGCAGCAGCAATCGCCCAGAGTGCGCGCCGAAGAACTCGCGCACATCGTGCAGGGCGAGCTTGTGGGCAATCCCGATGTCATCCTCTCCACCCTCGCCCCCATCGAGGCGGGCGGGCCCGGCGCGCTCACCTTCATCCGCGCCCAGAACTTCGCCAAGCACTGGGGCGACTCCGAATGTGTCGCAGCGCTGGTCACCAAGGGCGTCGAGGTCCCCGACCACAACCCCGATGAGCGCGCCCTGATCTTTGTGGACGACGCGGACATCGCTGTGGTCCGCATCCTCGAGATGATCGACCCGGGCGTTGCGCACCCCGACCCGGGGGTTCATGAGTCCGCGAAGGTGCACCCGGACGCGGAAGTCGACCCCAGCGCCAAGATCGGCCCGGGGTGCGTGATCATGAAGGGCGCACACATCGGCGCGAGCACGGTCCTGCTCGCGAATGTCTATGTCGGGGGCGGTGCACACATCGGCGATGAGTGCCTACTCCACCCGGGCGTGGTCGTCGGCGATCGCTGCATCATGGGGAACAACTGCCTCATCTTTGCCAATACCGTGATCGGCGCGGACGGGTTCGGGTACATCCCGGGCGATCAGCATCGCGGCGCGATCAAGGTCCCCCAGATCGGGTCCGTCGAGATCGGCGATGATGTCGAGATCGGCGCATGCTCAACGATCGATCGCGCCAAGTTCGGCGTCACCAAGATCGGCAATCGCACCAAGCTCGACAACCAGGTCCATGTCGGGCACAACTGCATCGTCGGCGACGATGTCCTCCTGTGCGGGCGCACCACGCTCGGCGGGTCCGCGACGATCGGCGATCGCACCATGGTCGGCGGGGCCGTCGTCCTCAACGATCAGGCACGCGTGGGCAAGGATGTCAAAATCGCGGGCGGCGCCATCGTCCTCGACGAGATCGAGGACGGGCAGGCGGTGCTCGGCGTCCCCGCGATGCCCGCACGCGTGGCGCTCGCCAATGTCGCCGCCCAGCGCAACCTCGCGAGCTTCTGCCGCAAGGTCGAGAAGTCCCTCAAGAAACTCGACCCGGACTTCAAACCACCCAGCGCCTGATCCGCACATACACTCGTGCGTGAACCGCGTCACCCTCAACCAACCCACACCACCCATCTCGGGGATCGGGCTCTTCTCCGCCCAACCCGCAACGATCACGATTGCGCCCAACGAATCATCCTCTGGGATCGTGTTCGCGTTCAACGATTCGATCATCCCCGCGCACATCAACGCGCTCTCAACGCGCCCCGTCCATCCGGTGTTCGCGCACATGAAGCCGCGGTGCACGAGCGTCGGCAATGATGCATGCACCATCGCGACGATCGAGCACATCCTCTCCGCGCTCGCGGGGATCGGGGTCACGGACGCGAAGATCCGCATCGACTCGGAATCAACGCACGCAGAGATCCCGATCGTCGATGGATCGTCGTTGCCGTTCGTTGATGCGATCCTTGCTGTGGGCACACGCACCCTCGACACCACGATCGAACCCATCGTGGTGCGCCAGACGATCGAGGTCTGTGATGGTGATTCGTTCATCGTGATCGAGCCGAGCGATTCGACGAGCTATGCCTACCACATCGATTACCCCGATACCCCAATCGGCACTTCGTCTGTGGCATGGAGCGGGGATCGCGACGCGTACATCGATTCCGTCGCGCCCGCGCGGACCTTCTCGCTCGAGCACGAAGCGAACCAGATGCACGCTGCGGGGTTGTTCACGCACCTGACCCCCAAGGACATGCTGGTCATCGCCGACGACGGCCCGATCGACAACGCGTACCGGTTCGAGGACGAGTGCGCCCGCCACAAGCTGCTCGATCTGATCGGGGATCTGGCGCTCGTGGGCTCGCCGATCATCGCGAAGATCACCGCCACCCGATCCGGGCACGCGCTGGCGCACGACGCAGCGCGGGCAGTCCTCGAACACGCGAATAACTGACGCGCATCGCACGCTTTGTGCGCAATATCCGTGCGATGCGTTCTCACTCTCTTGAGTTGATTCTGCATCCATGTACGATCCGTTTGCCCATCGCGCCAAACGATCGTTCGGCGCGTAAACCCCGTGAACTGATCACCCCCGCTGCGTCTGATGTTCGCGTGCATCACGCTGCGATGGGTTTCACGCGAACGGGAGGCGCACCATGCGCACACAATCTTTTATCGTTTCGTTCCTCTCCTTCCTCACGATCGTCCTCATGATGGGGTGCGCCGATCTTCAGGGCGCGATCGCGCAGACGAGCGCCTGGCGCGACGAGGCGCACACGATCAGGGACACGCTCGACGAGCAGATCGTCCTGATGGAGTCCGAGCTCGCGCCCCTCGAGCCCGGATCACCCGACGCGATCCGGGTCGCTGCGGATCTCAAGCTCGCGCGAGCAAAGCAATCCGCGCTCGATGCTGCGATCGCGCAGGCGGATCTGGTCCTTCAGGAAGCGCAGGAACCTACGGACTCGATCACCACGATCGCGCACGGCGTGTCCGCATGGGTGCCCGCGCCGATCCAGGGACCGCTTGTGCTGGGCGCGGCCCTCATCGCGACGCTCGCGCGATCGCGTCAGCTCAAAGAGTCGAGCAGGTCCATCGTGAACTCGATCGCGCATGTGCTCGAGCGTGACGATCAGTTCCGAGCCCTGTTCCAATCCCACGCGGACACGATCCGTTCGATCCAGACGCCCGGCGCGCGCAAGATCGTGGATCAGGCGCAGAAGAAGCGCCCGACGCCCGCGGTCATTGGGTAACAGGGACTGTTTCGAGCGCGACATCCACCCATTGATCGCGCATGCGGATCGCGATCAATCGGGCTTCGCGCCCGTCGCCGAGCTCCAGCGCCCCGGGTCCGAGCCGGACCCTCCCGCCCACGACCTCGTCGCCGCCGAGCAATCCGATCGCCCATGAGGGGATCGGTGTCGTCCCGACCCGGATCGAGCGAGTGTCCGCCCAGAGCACGCCCTCCTCGTCGAGCTCGAGGATCACCCGTGCGCTCACGATCGAGGTGCCCGCGCTGTGACGGATGCGAGCGCCGATCGTGATCGCGTCCTCGTCGAAACGCATGAGCATCTTCTCGACGCGATCATCCCATGCGCTGGCGCCCATGTGGGTCTCGATCGTGTCCCGCAGGCGCACCCCGATCCACGCGTTCGCCTGCGCGTCGCTGATCTTGGTGTTCCATCGCGGGTCATCGCTCGATCGCACCGCGGTGAGCTGGGTCGTGATCGCGTTCTCGATGCGTTCGGCACGGGTAATGACTTCCGCGTCGTCGATGCGCATCGAGTCGTGCTCGCGCCACCAGGATGGGACATTGTCGAGCCCTGAGAGCATCGCGATCAGCGCAACGCCGATTGTGAGGACAAGAACCATCAGCGCGATCGCGCCGTGCACGAAGTAGGCATGGTACAGATCAACAGATGAACGCTTCGGACGCGGCACGGGCAGACTGTACCACACTCGGGTGCACAAAACGAAAAACCGGCCCGACGAATCGGGCCGGCTCTGAACAACCTGGGTGCGAATCCCTGCATCGGGTTGGGGAGAAACCCCAAGCGACGCAGAATCGGATTAGCGCTTCGAGAACTGGAAGCGGGCGCGGGCGCCGGGCTGCCCGTACTTCTTACGCTCGACCTTACGCGCGTCGCGGGTGAGGAACCCTGCGTCACGGAGCGCGGGCTCGAAGTTGGGGTCGTAGTTCACGAGTGCGCGAGCGAGACCGAGACGGATGGCCTGGGCCTGACCCATGTACCCGCCGCCGTGGGTGCGGACGAAGATGTCGAGCTTGCCCTCGGTGTCCGTCACCTTGAGGGGTGCGACCGCGTCGCGCTGATCGCGGAGCTCGGAGAAGTACTCTTCAACGCTCTTGAACTGCTTGCGGCTGATCTGGACCTTCAGGTCGCCCTTGCCCGAGTCCTTCGCGGGGCGGATGCGGACGCGTGCGACCGCGGTCTTGCGGCGGCCGACGCCCCACCACCACCCGTGCTTGTCAGCGGGCTTGGGGTCGGGGAGCACGCGGGTCTGCTGCTCGGTCTCGGGTGCAGCCGCGACGGAGTCGCCGGCCATGTCGGGGTTGGTGATGGTGGTCTCGTAACCTGCCATATGTGTTTGTACCTTTCATGGGCTGCCCGCATCCACGCTGCCGATCACATGCCGACGCGCTTTGGGCAGATTGTGTTCGTTCTTAGTAGAGGTCGATCGCGTTGACGCCGGCGTGGGGGTGATCGGTGCCCTCGTAGACCTTGAGCTTCTTGAGCATCTGGCGTCCGAGTCGGCTCTTGGGGAGCATGCGACGCACCGCGTCCTCGATGAGGAGCTCGGGCTTGCGCTCACGCAGGTGCCCGTAGGTCTCGTTCTTCTGACCGCCGGGGAACCCGGTGTAGGTCTGACGCATCTTCTGCTCGGCCTTGCGGCCGGAGAGCTTGATCTTGCCCGCGTTGGTGACGATGACGAAGTCGCCGCAATCAACATGGGGGGTGTACTCGGGGCGGTGCTTGCCCATGAGGACAACAGCGATATCGCTGGCGAGACGACCCAGAACCTGGTCGGTCGCGTCCACGGTGCGCCACTGCTTGGTCACTTCGCCGTTCTTGGCCATGAAGGTCTGACGACGCAGGTGGGTGTGCTTCTTGGTCGATCCCATGATCAAACTCCTTCTTTCGGATACGGGCTCCTGATTCACAGATCAGGGCTGATTCCAACGACTCGACGCGGGGGGACACACAGGGTGCCGACAACGCCGGGCGTGCTTGGTACGCTGCCTACCGGGCAGGGCGGGCGATCGATCGAGATCGGATCGCATGCTTGTCGAAACGATGCCGCGGCAAACCACGGCGGGAAGGTAAATTAGACACGCGGACTCAACGGGTCAACCCGCACAACCCGCAACTTGCACGCATCGACAACCCCGACCTGATCGACCCTACATACACTGGGGTGAGGATTCCGACCCGATCAGCCGATGAATCGGGACCAAACGCACGACGCGAACCCCATCCGAGTATCTCATGAGCGATCACGAACACGAAAATCAACCAAACACCGATCGCACGGATGGGGCCCAGGAACCCGCGAAGCTCGATCATTGGTCCCCCGTCACCGAGGCGATGCGGGCGCACCCCGATCCTCGATTCACCAAACGAGGCAACCCGATCGACCCGGCGGACAAGGGCACCCCGCTCTCGCGGGTGCTCGCGATCTGCGCCACGATCTGCGTCGTCGCGTTCGTGGTGCTCTGGCAGAACACCCCGGACCAGACCAAGGAGCGCCTGTTCTTCGGGAAGACAACCGAAACAGAGATCGCTGCCCCCGCACCCGATCAGCCCGCGCCGGGCAACTTCGGTCAGGTCGATCTCATGGGTCGCCTGTTCCTGCGAGGCGTCAACATGTTCCGTCAGCACGGCATGATGTCGCAGATCGAAGCGCCGGGGATGGACTTCATCCCCGAGGATCGGGTTCGATTGGTCATGATCAGTGCGGAGTTCGAGGATGCGGACAGCGCCCTTGATCGGCTCGAATCCCTGCGCCTCGAACTCATCGGGTTCGACACAACAGATGAATCAACCGAGCCCGACCCGCTGGTGCTCGAGGAGATCGAGATCCTGCGTTCGATCTACACCGATGGACCCTCGAGCATCGACGAGTCCGACGCCCAACAGCTCAAGGATCGGTACGGGTACATCGGGCATGTCGCGCTCACGCACGGGCTTCCAGACACAGACCAGACCCGTATGGAACTGACCCAGAGCTTCGGTTGGATCATGGCCATGCTGATCCTGGTCGGGTCCGTGGTCATCATCGGGCCTCTGGTCGGGCTCGGGCTGTTGATCTTCGGGATCGTCATGTTCGCATCGGGCAAGATGAAGATGCGCGCCCGCGTCCCGGCGCCCGGCGGGAGCGTGTACCTCGAGACCTACGCGCTCTTCGTGCTCGGGTTCTGCATCATGGCGGTGTCGACCTTCCTGGTCGCGCACTCCTCCATGCCCGAGCTCGCAGCCTTCTCGCTAATCGCCCAATGGCTGCTGCTCGCGACGATCTTCTGGGCGCTCGTCCGCAAGACCCGTTTCCACGAGTGGAAACAGTCCATCGGGTGGAACACCGGCGAGGGGATCTTCAAGGAGATCGGGTGCGGGATCATCTCCTACATGGCCGCCCTCCCCGTCTACATCCTCGGGGTCATCATCACGGCCCTGCTTCTGATCCTGAAAGAAGCGTGGCGCACCCAAGCGAACGGCGGCATCCCCCCCGAACCCGAACCCGTCACCAACCCGATCTTCGAGATGATCGCGCAGGGTGACATGTTCCTCATCCTGTTCCTGTTCGTCCTCGCGACCACATGGGCACCCATCGTCGAAGAATCGATCTTCCGCGGCGCGCTGCATCGCCACTTCCGCGCCCGATTGCACTGGGTCCCCGTCGGGATTATCACCGCGATCTTGTTCGCGTTCATGCACGACTATGGGCCTTTGATGGTCGCGCCGTTGATCGCGCTGGGGTTCATGTTCTCGTTCATGCGCGAGTGGCGCGGGTCGATCATCGCGCCCGTCACGGCCCACTTCATGCACAACTTCTCGTTGATGTCGTTCATGATCATCCTGGTGCAGCTGATCAAGGACCCGGTGGGGTGAGGCGATCAACATAAGATCTGGGTGCCCTGCTTTGATCCGGCGCAGACGGACAAAGCAGGAACGGACACCACTCGACAACCTGCTTTGCCCTTCGGGTCAAAGCAGGGCACCCAGAGTCGAATATCAGTTACGCCGAAGCGCTGCGGGCGGGGAGTTCATCCCCATCACCCGATTCGCGCGTCATCCGCAGCAGCACACTCGCGGAGACCTTCGAGATCACCACGAGCAGCACCACGATCGCGACGATCCCTGCGACAATCAGCCAGCGGGGTTTGTCGATCCCGCCGTTCCAGCCGGTGAAGCTCTGACCGATCATCACCGCGGCGAGGGTACGCGGGAACATGCCGAGGATCGTGCCGAAGAAGAACACCCCGCGCCGAACACCCAACGACGCGAACAACAGGTTCGTCAGCGCGAACGGCGAGCTCGGCGAGATCCGCACGAGCGTCACGATCAACAACGCCCGACCCGTGCTCGCACGCAACAACGCATCGCGGAGCATCTTGGCTTTGGGCTTGTTCGCGATCTCCTGCTCGACGCGCGAGCGGGCGACCTTGGACACCACCTCGTACCCGACGAGCGATGCACCGCCGAACCCGAGCAGCGCGAGCAATGTGCCCATCGGCACCCCGAACGCGTACCCCGCGAGCAAGGCCTGCGAAACAGTCGGCAAACACCCGAACCCCGCGAGGATCACGAACCCCGCGAGATAGATGGACATGCCCATCATCAACTGGGCGCTTGAGCCCGCATCGCCGATCAGCGCGACGCGGATGGGTTCCATGTTCAAGACGAGCAGCACACCCGCGAAGGAGGGCAGGGTCGACCAGGCGACGCCGAGGAACGCTGCGGGTCCGAGTCGGCGGAGCATGGCGCACCCGCCGAGCACGCGCTCGCGCCCCAGACGCGAGACGAACCCGATCGCAAACAACCCCGAGGCGAACAGGCACGCGCTCCACGCGACCCAGTTGCCCGGCGAGCTCAGGATGTGTTGATTGATCCAATCCCGCGTCGGATCTGCGAGGGTGGGGATCAGGAACGGGATCGAGAAGAGGATCCCCACAAACAACACGCCCCAGTGCAACGCTTGCGCACCGAGGCGGGTTCGTGCTGACCGTTCGTTGGCGTGGGCGCTGGCGCCGACCATGACGCATGCGGCAGCCCCGAAGAGCGAACTGGTCGCGTCGTCGCACTTTTCGCAGCAGCAGTCCCTGCTCCCGTCGCACCCCAGATCCGAGTCGGACTCGGCCGGGTACAGATCCAGATTGACCGTCCGCGTCGGGCGGACGGTTTCTTTCTGCAACTGAGACTCGTTTTCAATTGCGGCAGGCATCGGGGGATGGTAGCCGCCCTAAAGCCAGTTTCCAGCCCTCTTTGCCCTTCCCTTGTCCCTCCCCGCGCCCTCGCGGGGAGGTGCCGAGTCTTCGAGGCGGAGGGGTCTTGGGCACTTTGTATTGTTCAGAAAGACCCCTCCGACTCCGCCTGCGGCGGACCCACCTCCCCGCGGGGCGCGGGGAGGGACAGGTCAGGATTCTTCTTCGGGTGGGAGTTCCCCGGCCTTGATCGCCTGATCGATGGCCTTATTCGCGAGCTTACCCAAACCCACAAGGATCACGACGGCGAGGACGATCCCGCCGATGATCAGCCACTTGGGTTTATGGACCTGGTCCCAGGATTCTGCCTGGGCACCGATCCAGACGGCTGCGAATGTCCGCGGCGCCATCCCCACGATCGTCGCGATCATGAAGGGGATGAACTTCACGCCCGAGACGCTCATCGCGTAGTTCGTCAGCGCGAACGGGGAGTTGGGAGGCACGCGCAGCAGCGTCAGGATGCACAGCGCCCGCATGAACCCGTGCCGAATGAACGCGTCGCGGATGATCTCGACCTTCTTGTGCTTGTGGATTTCGGACTCGATCCGCTCGCGTGCGACGAATCGCGCGACGAAGTACCCGATGATCGACGCGCCCGTGAACCCGAGCATCGCAGCGGGGAACCCCCACGCGATCCCGAACGCGAACCCCGCGAGGATGGCCTGCGAAACCGTCGGCAAGATCCCGAGCCCGGCGGTGACGATGAAGATCGCGACATAGACCATGACGCCTTGCATCAGGGGCAGCCCGGGTTCTTCTTCGGTGCCGATGAGGAGTTTCTGCGCGTGCCTCATATTGACGAGCAGCGTGATCCCCGCGATCGCGGGCAGGACCCCCCACGCGATCCCCAGCCACGCAGCGGGTCCGAGGCGTTTGATGATCTGCCCGAGGGATTCGTCGTTGCTCGGCGGGTTGGTGGATGCGTTGGGGTCGTCACTCATAGGGCGATGATAGGTAGAGGTACTGGGGGTGGCCCGACGGAGCGGTCTCCCGCTCCTTCGGGTACGGATGTTGTTGGTTGTTCCCGAAGGAACCCTACGGGTTCCATCGGGCCACCCTTCGTGATAATCTCTTGAGATGCGTCGCTATAACCATCCGAATCACGCACGCTATCTCACTTTTTCAACCTACAAGGGAATCCGCTTGTTTGGTTCAGATGCGATCCGCACTGTGTTTGTTGATCATTTGGAGCGTGCCCGTCATACCCACACAATCCTGCTGCACGCTTGGGTGTTGATGCCGAACCACGCACACCTCTTGGTTCGTGCCCCAACAGATGGAAATCTCACGCCATTTCTGCGATCACTCAAGTCCGGCGTCGCAAGAACACTGATCAAGCGATGGATCGAGCTTGATGCTCCAGTGCTACGACAGATCCTTGATTCCAAGCAACGCCATCGTGTGTGGCAACACGGCGGCGGTTACGATCGCAATGTTTTCAGTGCCCAGGAACTCGATGAAAAGATCGGTTACATCCACATGAACCCTGTGCGTGCTGAACTTGTGGATCGCCCACTCGATTGGGAGTGGAGTTCTGCACGATTCTGGTCCGGTGATTCGGACGCACGCGTACATTGCGATCAGCCATAACCCCCAAAGCCGGGTGGCCTAATGGAGACGAAGTCTCCTTCGGGTACGCAGACTGTTGGTATTCGTTCCCGAAGGAACCCTGCGGGTTCCATCGGGCCACCCGAGCAAGTTCGGGCACAACCACGCCCAACCCGCGAGTGCCTAGACTTGCTCGTCCCATCGTCGGGACACCACAACCTGCCCTCTCCCAGCGAGAAACCGCTGTGATCGGAGTTTTCCCATGATTCCTAAACCACCGCCCCGCGACGGGGCACTCGGCTTCGTGTACCTCCCGCCGGTTCGCGTGCAGGGGTATTCTGTCGCGGGTGAAGCGACCTCGATCTACATCCCCGAGATGGATGTGTGTTTCGATATGGGGTTCTCGCCCCGCTCGGCGCTGGCTGCGAAGTTTTGCGCTCTCTCGCATGGGCACATGGACCATGTCGGCGGGCTCGCGTATTGGTGTTCCCAGCGGAACTTCCAGGGCATGGGGCCTGGCACGATCGTCTGCGACAAGCGCATCGAGGACGATGTGCGCGGGATGATGAACGGGTTCCAGAACCTCGAACGCCAGAAGACGCCCTACGAGCTCATCACCCTCGAGCACGAGCAGGAGATCCAGCTCAAGAACAACATCATGCTCCGCGCGTTCCATACCGAACACACCTGCCCATCGATGGGGTATGTGATCGTGGAGAAGCGCACCAAGCTCAAAGAGCACCTGCAGGGACTCCCCCAGGAGAAGCTCAAAGAGATGAAGATGCGAGGCGAGGAGATCGTCAACCATCTCGAGGTGCCGTTGCTCGCGTACACGGGCGACACCCTCCCCGGGGCGCACCTGCTTCGTGATGATGTCCGCAAGGCGAATGTGATCGTGACGGAGTGCACTTTCTTCGATCCGGGTCATCAGGAACGCGCCAAGATCGGGATGCACATGCATGTCGATGACCTGGTCGAGTGGCTGAAGGTCGCGGAGTGCGAGGAGATGGTGGTCGTCCACATCTCGCGGCGCACCCACCTGGGTCAGGCCCGCAAGCAGCTCAACCAGCTCGCGGGCAAAGAACTCGCGTCCAAGGTGCATTTCCTGATGGATCATCGCACGAACCGGACGCGGTACGACGAGCAGGCAGAAGAGGCGCGTCGGCTTGAAGAAGAGCTCGCGAATCGCGACTGAACCCACCCGGGTCGCACGCGGCGAGGGCGGATCGCCCCTATCCTGTACACATGCTCTGGACGCTCTGGCGTGCCATATCGATTGAGTTCTGGCGCTTGCTCCTGCTGACCACCGCGGTGCTTGTCGCGACGATCGCGTTCGCGATCACGATCAAGCCCCTCGCGGACGGGAAGCTCTCGCCCGATCAGGCGCTGCGGTTCATGTTCTACGCGATCCCGCCGATGCTCGCGTACGCGACGCCGTTCGCTGCGGGGTTCGCCGCGACGATCGCGATCCATCGGATGTCCTCGGAAAACGAGGTCACGGCGGTCTACGCGTCGGGGGTCTCGCACAAGAAGTTCCTTGTGCCTTCGGTTGTCGCGGGTCTGATGCTCGGCGGCGCGATCTACGGGCTCAACGACCAGGTCATCCCGCGCTTCCTCAAAGAGATGGAACGCATGGTGACGCAGGACTTCGCGAAGATCTTCGTGGGGTCGTTGCAATCGGGCGAGTCCGCACGCATCGGCAACAACGAGATCCACGCAGACAAGGTCCAGCGCATCGAGCCCGAGCGCGGGTCGCCCGTCACGGACCAGTACGCGCTCTACGGCGTCGCGATCGTCAAAGCCGACGAGCAGGGCGTCGTCTCGATCGATGGGACCGCGAAGCGCGCCTGGATCCAGGTCCGCCCCGTCTGGTCGCTCAACGCGGAAGACCAGGCGCGCATCGGCAACGACGACGCGACGGCGGTCCTGATGAAGTTCATCGATCTCACGATCGATCGCGACGGGTCCCCCATCACCGTCGACCCGTTCACCCTCCCCGCGTTCCCGATCCCGCGCGTGTTCAAGGACGACCCGAAGTTCATGACGGGCGCGGAGATGATCGCGCTCAAGAGCGACCCCGACCAGATGAACTTCGTTGATCACAAGCGGATCAACCTCGCGAAGGGGATCGCGTCGATCGATGTGTTCCGCGATATCCGTGATCGCGCGGGCAAGGGTGAGAGCATCGAGCTCACGAGCCCCATCGGTCAGCGCGTGACGATCCTCGCGGGCGGGTTTGCTGCATCGAGTGAGACCTGGACACTCCTGCCCGATCGGGTGACGGGCGCGATTGAGATCCAGATCATGGACGCGTCGGGGCGGATCGATCGGCTGCGAGCAGCCTCCGCGTCACTGAGCCCCGAGCGGGCGCGGACGAACGATCCGCTGAGCACGCCGGAGATCAATAAGCCGACCCTGAGCTTTGTGCTCGATCTGGAGGGTGTGTCGATCCTCTCGGACGACAACACGAGCACCCAGCAGAGCTCGACGCAGTACACCGGGCTGCGCTTCGATTCCGACCCGCTCGATCAGCTGCTCACGCATCCGAGTCTGGAGCTGCTCGAGGTGGCGCAGCCGTATATTAATGAGTCATCCACGCAGTACGCGGAGTTCCTCGTGAAACCCGCGGAGCGGTTGCGCCTGCAGATCGAGGACCTGCATCGCGAGATTTTGTCCAAGCAGCACGAGCGCTGGGCGATGGCCATCGCGACCTTCGTGATGGTGCTCGCGGGCTCGATCATCGCGCTGCGTCTCCGTGAAGCCCAGGCGCTCGCGGTGTACATGTGGAGCTTCTTCCCCGCGCTGGGGACGATCGTCGTCATCGCGGGCGGGCAGTCCGCGGTGCACGAAAAGGGGGCCGGTGCCCTCCCGTTCATCTATGTCGGGGTGCTCGGGCTGTTGATCTACACGCTCGTGTCGTATCGCAAGCTCGCGAAGCACTGACCCATGCCCAAAGACCCGCCCGATCTCGATCGCACGCTCTGGTGGGACCCCATCGCAAGTCGTGTATCGATGATGTGGGCGCTGATCGCGCTGCTGCTCGTGGTGCGTGTGGTGTGGCAGCTCGTGTCGCCCTATACCCTGATCGAGGACGAGGCGCACTATTGGGAATGGTCGCATCATCTCGCGTGGTCGTACTACTCCAAGGGACCGGGCGTCGCGTGGGTGATCTGGGCATCGACGCAGGTGCTCGGCGACACCGAGTTCGCCGTGCGCCTCCCCGCGGCGATCGCGACGGCGCTGGGCACCATCGCGGTGGCGCGAACGACCTGGGTAATGTTCGAGGATCAGCGCCTCGCGTTGATCAGCGCGGTGCTGTACAACGGGATCCCGGGGTTCGCGGTCGCGTCTATGCTGATGACGATCGATGCGCCGTACATCGCGTGCTGGGCGTGGGCGTCGCACTTTGCGATCGTCGCGATGCTCAAAGACAGGCATCGTGCGTGGATTGGGTTTGGCGCATTCATCGCGATCGGGTTCCTGTTCAAATACACGATCCTCTTGTTGATCCCGAGTGTGATGCTCGCGCTCTTGGTTTCTCGCTCGCACCGATCGCGCCCGCAACGACGATGGTTCATGCTTGGGTTGCTTGTTTCCACGCTCGGGTTGATCCCCGTGGCGATCTGGAACGCCCAGCACGATTGGGCAACAGTCCGCCACCTGCTCGGGCATCTGGGTATGAGAGGCGGCGATACGCAGAACACCGCCTCAGCGCACGAGCCCTGGACAATCGTGTGGGTGTTTGAGTACATCGGGCTGCAGGTCCTTGTGGGGGGCCCCATCCTCGCGCTGGGGTGCTTCGCGTACCTCAACGCGAAGAAACGCGCGTCAGAAACCGCCTTCAATGCGATCAAGGTCGCGATCGCGATGTCGATCCCGTTGCTCGTGTTCTATCTTCTCGTCGCGCTTAAGACCCAGACCGAGGGCAACTGGGCGATGGCGGCCTTCGTCACCCTGATCCCACCGAGCGCCTGGTGCATCCGCGACGGGGTCGTGCGTGTCGATCACATGATCCGGTTCCTGTGGGGCGCTGCGTTGTTTGTGCTGGTCGGCGTCCTCATCCTCTTCCCCGGCGCCAAGACCATTGCGAAGATCCCCACACTCGGCCAACTCATCCCGATGTATCGCATGGTGGGCATGCGCGAGCACGCTCAAGACGCACAGCGCATCCTCGATCAAATCCGCGAACGAACCGGGCAGGAGCCGTTCGTGATCACGAACCACTACGGGCGCGCATCTGTACTCGCGTTCTATCTCCCGGGGCACCCTGTCGTCTATTGCAACAGCGCCCACATCGGCGGGCGCAGGACGCAGTACGACATCTGGGACGAGACCAACATCACGCACCCTGATACCCGCGCGTCGTTGATTGGGCGCCCCGCGCTGATGCTCGGCGGACCCGCACACCATTGGAACACGGGGTTCGATTCGATCGAACCCATCGACCCGCTGATCAATGAACCCAAATCCCAAGGCACCGCCTATGTCGGGTTTGGGTACAACGGGTTCGAAGACTGGGTCCCCCGCACGCCCACGCATCCCTGATGCGCGTATCATCGTGGGAGAAGAAGGGGACGGATTCGTGCGATACTTGAGCCCATTTGAGAAACGCCGGAGACGAGCGCGCCGGGCGAAACTCACACTCATCATCTTCGGCGCCTTCGTGGTGCTCACGCTGCTCGACTTCCCGCTCTTGCACGCGCTCTACCACGAACCCCTACAGCACATCGAGAACCACGACTGGTATCGACTCCTGCGGATCATGGGGTTCATGGGGACATGGATCCTTGTGTGCATCGTCTATATCGCGCACGATCGGGACCGGCATCGTGGGCTTGCGATCTTCCTGTCCGCGCTCTTCGCAGGCGCAATCGCGGAGCTGCTCAAACATATCATCGCACGCGAACGCCCGGTCCAGTGCGGCGAGATTCAACCCGGTTTGTACCACTTCCGCGGGCTCTTCTCGGGTTTCCATGATGGATCGAACCTGGGGATCCCCTCGAGTCACGCAGCCGTCGCGTTCGGCGGTTGCCTGATGCTCGCGTGCTTCCTCCCCAGAACCAAGAACACCCTCTTCATGCTCGCGATGGGGTGCGGATTGACCCGGATGCTCACGGGGGCCCATTTCGCGACGGATGTCTTCGTGGGTGCCCTGATCGGATGGGGTTGCTCCCGGATGATGTGCTTCTTTGCGTCGAAGTATGTGCCCGACCTGTTGCCGAAATACCGGACCCCCATCTGAGCCGCTACGATAGGGCGTCCATGACGCTGCTCGATCGGTACATCGCGAAGCAATACCTGTTCAACATCATCGCCCTCACGGTGATCCTGTTCAGCTTTGTCGTCGTCATCGACGCGTCCCTCAACATCGACGAGTTCCTCCAGCGCGCCGGCGCCCTGGCGCAGCAACGCGGCGAAGAAGCGCCCGGCGCGGTGCGGCGCTGGATCGTGACCCTGCTGCTCGTGTTCGATTTCTGGTGGCCCAAGCTCCTCCAGCTCTACTCGTTCCTGATCGGGATGATCCTGGTGGGCGCGATGGGGTTCACCTTCTCGCAGCTCAGCAGGAACCGCGAGTTCATCGCGATGATGGCAGCGGGCGTGGGACTCCATCGGGTGATGAAACCCATCATCGTCGTCGCGGGGTTCTTCATGGTGCTGCAGGTGGTGAACACCGAGATCCTCATCCCCCGGATCGCGCCGCTGCTCGTTCGTGATCACGACGACATCGGGTCGCGCTCGCTCGGGAGTGCGGTGGTCCCCCTCACGCTCGATGGGTCCGGGCGACTGTTCCGCGCAGCGAACTTCCACGCGGACACCAACACGCTCGACGGCGTGTACATCCTCGAACGCGATGAGAACGGGAAAGCAACCCGCGCGATCACCGCCCAATCCGCGATCTACAACGATGGCGGGTGGGACCTGACCCAAGGCATGGCCCGTGAGCGCGGAGCCGCGACCCCCAAGCCCGAGGTGCCCATCGATCGCATCGAGACCTCGCTCGACCCCAACACCCTGCGGATGAACCGGTACGAGTCGTACGCGCAATCGCTGAGTTTCATGCAGGTCTCGCAGATGCTCGATCGCCCGACCCTCACGGACCCCACGAAGCGCAACCGGTATTCACGGATCAAGTGGGGTCGGTTCGCGATCATGCTGTCGGCGATGCTCGCGCTGGTGATCTCGATGCCCTACTTCATCACGCGCGAGCCCCGCAATATGGTGATGCAATCCATCAAGTGCGCCCCCATCGCGATCGTCGCGCTGATCGGAGGCGTGCTCGGCGCCAGCGCCACCATCCCGGGTCTGCCCGCGGCGATCGGGGTCTTCATCCCGGTGATGATCCTGTCGGTGGTCGCGGTCGCCCAAACGAGCGCGATCAAGACCTGATCCGACCCGATCAATCGTCCTCGACACCCAGGTCACGCTTGGTGAACAGCGCATGGAACACAACACCGGCGCCCTCGATGTTCTCTCGCGCCCCCTCCTGACGATCGATCACGGAGATGATCGCGGGGACTTTGGCGCCGAGCGACTTGAGGACCTCGACGGCTTCGAGCGCCTGCCCGCCGGTGGTGGCGACATCCTCGACGAAGACGACGACATCGCCCTCCTCGACCGTGCCTTCGACCTGCTTGGCGGTGCCGTATTCCTTCTTTGCGTTCCGCACGAAGATGCTCGGCAGCCCGGTCTCCAGCGACGCGACGGTCACCAGCGGGATGCCTCCGAGCTCCGCGCCCGCGAGCCGCACGACCTGCCCGTGCTCGGCGCTGACTTGCTCGATGATCCGGGCAAACATGGGCCCGAGCTGACGCAGGATCTCAGGCTTAGTCGAGAACCGGTATTTGTCGAGGTAGTAGGTGCTCGTGCGACCCGATCGGAGGGTGAAGGTCCCCCGCAGGAGTGACGCGTCCGCGATGCGGGATGCGAGTGCAGCACGATCGACGGGTTCGTGGGCGAGTGTGTGGTTGGGCATAGGTGTGAGGCCGATGTTTGGTCCGAAAAAGCGTGGATCAGGATCGAAAAAATCCTGAATTGAGAACAACTTGCGCCGAACCGCGACATAATTACCTGCCCAACGCGTTGGGCTCGGGTCATCGGGGCACGGAACCGATGATATCCCCGTCGGCGCTGGTTCAGCCCGGCACCTGTGCACAACACAGGGAACTTTGGATACACCGACCCGGGTCGAGATGATTACAGACCCGGGTTGTGACAGATGAGAACTTCGGAATCGGGAGGATTCAACCAATGAGCCGTCAACCCAAAGCTGTTCTTCTTGCGTGCGGGCTTGCCCTGAGCGTGGTTGCTGCGTCGTCCAACGCGCAGGTTGCGCCGCCTCCGACATCGCCCGCGAACGATCAGCCGAACTACACCCCGCCGTCCAAGCCCGAGCCCAAGCCGGAGGTGAAGCCCGCCGATCCCCAGCCGCAGGAAAGCTTCTCCGCCCGCAAGCGCGATCGCACCACGGAAGACCTGCCCACCAATGTGCCCTACCCCAAGCTCGCCCAGCCGGGCCCCGACGGGCGCATCTTCCGGATCCGTCAGCTGCCCGATATCGCGGCGCTGCGCTCCAACCCCAATGTGGGCCCCGCGTCCGTTGAGCAGATCATGCCCCTGATCTACTACCGGCGCTACACCATGGAGAACTCGGTGATCGATAACCTCGATCTCTACTGGGAGCTCTCGGGCGGTCTCATCCAGACCATGAACATGAGCGACATCAACGAGATGGGTCGTGTCGCGGAGATGATGAAGCCCCTCGTCCCCGAGGTCACCCTCTCGCAGGACCTGCTCAATCGCAACCTGCTCTCGCGTGTGCAGGGTGGGATGAACAAGTACATCGTCAACGAGTACAAGAAGGCGATCACCGACGAGATCCAGGTGCTCGATGGCCAGAACGGGCTCGAGGAAGTGATGCGTTTCGTGCTCGAGGACTCGCTGCACGAAGCCAAGATCGCGTATCAGGGCATGCTCGTCGAGCTTATGGACGATGTCGCTGAGGTTGTTGAGCTCGCGGGGATCGAGAAGACCAGTGCCGTCCAGGCATTGATCGACGCCCAGACCAAGCCGAGCACCGTGCCCAACGAGCAGTTCGCCCAGATCGATGCGTTCGACGCGGTCTTCCGTGGGCTGAGCTACGACGAGGGCAACGCGATCTTCAGTGCGATGCGCAGTTCGCGCGTGGACGAGAAGATCTCGCCCACCATCACCGCGATCGATGTCCTGCATGATCGCAAGAAGGTCTACACCGGCGATATCGGCGTCAATGTCAAGGACGGCACGGGCGAGACCAAGTTCAACAGCACCACGGACACCAAGGTCCGCGAGACCCCCGACATCAACGCGGAGGTCGAGAAGGAAGTCAACAAGAACAACAAGCCCAACGACGGGTAATCGTTCTTCTGCAACATCACACGAAAACGCCCCTCAACCGAGGGGCGTTTTATCATTCGTCGATCTGCTCGGATGTCTCATCCGATGATGCGTTCCCGGTGCCGCCGAGTGGTTTCATCATCGGGAAGGGGAGCACATCGCGGATCGTGCGCTGATTGCCAAGCAGCATCACGATCCGATCCATCCCGAGCCCGAGCCCGCCCGCGGGGGGCATCCCCACCTTGAGCGCGTTCACAAAGTCCTCATCGAAGTTGCGGAAGGTCGATTCCTCCGCGTCCACGCCCGCGAGCTGCTCGCGGAACTTCTGCGCCTGGATGTCCGGGTCGTTGAGCTCGGTGTACGCGGGACCGATCTCCATCCCGCCGATGAACAGGTCCCAACGATCCGCGAGCGGGACCGGGTCCTGCTCGGTGCCCGGCTTGGGACGCGTCAACGGCGAGAGCGACGCGGGGTAGTCCATCACGAAGGTCGGACGCGCCGGATCGATCGTCGGCTCGGCGACCTCCTCGAACAGCTCGTTCACCAGGAAGATGTCCGCGATCGGGGTCCCGTCCTCGCCCTTGGTCTTGAACCCGCGCGCGGCGCACGCGGCACGGACCTTGTCCATGTCGCCGATCGAGAACCCGAGCACCCGCTCGAACAGCTCGGCATAGGTCACCTTATCGAACGCTCGCTCGTAATCGATCAGGTGATCGCCGAAGGGCATCCCGCTCGCGCTGATCCCCTGCTCGGAGGCTGCGAGCTGGGCGAGCTCACGCACAAGACCCTCCGTGAGCTCCATCATCGTCTCGTAGTTCCCGAACGCCTGGTACACCTCGAGACTCGTGAACTCGGGGTTGTGCGACTTGTCGAGACCCTCGTTGCGGAAGTTGCGCGAGACCTCAAACACGCGGGGCATGCCACCCACGAGCAGACGCTTGAGGTACAACTCGGGCGCGATCCGAAGCGACAGGTCCAGGTGCAGCGCGTTCATGTGCGTAAAGAACGGACGGGCCGCAGCCCCGCCTGCCTGGGTCTGCAGCACGGGCGTCTCAACCTCGACAAAGTCGTGGCGCTCCAGGTACCGGCGCATCGCGCTCATGAGCTTGGAACGCAGCATCAATGTGCGCGTGGTGTCGGGGTTAGACCACATGTCGACATAGCGCTGACGGTAGCGCATGTCAGGATCCTGAAGTCCCAGACGCTTCTCAGGCGGCGGGACGAGGCACTTGCTCGCAGGGACGAGCGAGCTCGCCCAGCAGGTCACCTCGCCCGTCTTGGTCTTTGTCAACGGCCCTTCCGCGATCACGATGTCCCCGTTGTCGAGAAGCTTGGCGAGCGCGAACCCCGTCTCTTCGCAATCCCGCATGGAGATCGCGATCTGGAAACTGTCGTTCGTGTGATCACGCAGGTTGAGCCACACGAGCTTGCCGTTGTCTCGTGAGAGCACCACGCGACCCGCGACCCGAACAACCGGGCGAGCGTCGACAACCTTGGGCAGATCCGATTCCGCGATTTGTGGGTTGTCCCGCTTCGCTTGTTTCTGGGCCTGCAACGAGTCCTTGTTCGCGTTGTCCGCGCCCTCGTCGTAGGCATCGTGCGCCTGCGCCAGGGTCATGAGCCCGTCGGTGCGGAACCCGTAGGGGTTGAGCCCCAGCGCGCGGACACCCTCGCGATTGGCGCGGCGTTGCTGCTCAAGGCGATGGATCTCCTCCGCAGCTTCTTGGGCGTCGAGGATGATGTCGTCGGTCTGTTCGTGGGTGTGTTCAGTCACGCACGATCGTACACGCACGGACCTCGCGGGTCACTGGAAACTCGGCTTGGATCCGCCGAGCGTGAGATCGACCTTGGCGGTCATCTCCGTATTGCACAGCGGGCGGGTCGTCGGATCCTCCGCGAGCATGTCATAGAGTGTGATCCCGTCGAACCGCTCGATCATCGAGCACGCGGCTGCGTCGAGCCGAGAATGCAACGGGCACAGACGCCCGGAATGGTTCTCAAGCTTGAGCGGGCACTCGCGGATCCGCTCGATCGGGTCGATCGCGTTGATCACATCGAGCATGGTGATCTCGTTGGCGGGCTTGGCGAGCTGGTACCCGCCTCCGACGCCGCGCCGACCAGAGATCAGGTCCGCCTTGGCGAGCGATTGGAGGACCTTGGCGAGGTAGTTCATGGGAACATGCGTGACCTCGGCGAGCTGGGCAGTGGACACCAACCCATCGGGCATGTAGGCCAAACAGCTCATCGCTCGCAATGCATACTCGGTTGTCTGTGAGAGCAACAGAACACCTTCCAATCCGAACCTTGTGCCACTAAAAAGACCCCATCATCGTAGACAATGTGTACATGCTTCAAAGGAATTATCGACCCCAATATCCACTGAATCTCGCTGAAACCCAGCAAAGATCGAAAATCGTGGGTTTTAAGAACGGAGCGCGGGGTTGGTCATCGCCTGCTCGTGCACATCGCGCCCATCTTCAGGGGTTTCACGCAAGAGGGTCTCGATGATCTGATCGATCCCGACCTGATCTGCCTGGGCGTTGAAGTTGGTGAGGACCCGATGGCGCAGGACCGGGTGGGCGACCGCCTTGACCGAATCGATGCTGACGATCCCGTTGCCCACGAGCATCGCGTGGGCGCGGGCGCCCTGGATCAGCGCTTCACTGGCGCGAGGCCCGGCACCCCACGAGACATAGTCCCGGATGATCTCGGGCACCCCCGCGCTCCCATCGGTGCGTGTCGAACGCACGAGACGCAGCGCGTAGCGCATCACATGCTCGGGCACGGGCGTGGATCGGATGATCTTCTGGACCCTGGCGATCTGGTCCGCGTCGATCACCGGGCGGATCTCGACATCGTCCTTGTGCGCACTGCGACGGATGACCTCGAGCTCTTCTTCCTCGCTCGGGTAGCGCACGAGCACCTGCACCATGAACCGGTCGAGCTGGGCTTCGGGCAACGGGTAGGTGCCCTCCTGCTCGAGCGGGTTCTGGGTCGCGAGCACGAAGAACGGCGCGGGGAGCGCGTGGCGCGTCCCGCCGATCGTGACCTGGCGTTCCTGCATCGCTTCGAGCAGGGCTGCCTGCGTCTTGGGCGGGGTGCGGTTGATCTCGTCGGCGAGCACCACATTCGCGAAGACCGGCCCACGCACGAACCGCAGCGAACGATGCCCGGTTGCCTTGTCCTCTTCGATGACTTCGGTGCCGGTGATGTCGCTGGGCATCAGGTCGGGGGTGAACTGGATGCGCGAGAAATCGAGCGACATGGTCCGCGCAATCGTGGAGATCAGGAGGGTCTTGGCGAGACCGGGCACCCCCACGAGCATGGCGTGCCCGCGCGAGAAGATCGCGAGGAGGATCTGATCGACGACCTCATCCTGACCGACGATGACCTTGGAGATCTCGGCGCGGAGCGCGTCGTAGTGCTCGCGGACCTCGGCCATCAGTTTTTCGCCGGGTTCGTTCGGGGTGTTCGCGTTCGGGTGCATGGATAGGCCCTCCTTGCCGGTACAGGTTCATCATACCGAACACACGAGCAATCGGGTTCATTGCCTTGGATTGGGCAGAGAATTAAAAATGGCAGCTGCGCGGGGTCTCTACACGCAGCTGCCGGATTCGATCCTGAGGAACCAGGATCGGCGTCGTGGTTTTTTGGTCGGCTTCGTGATCCGCAACGGATCGCGATTCCGATGGGGTCTGATTGGGATCATCCCCCGCTTGCTTTCAGATCTACCGCATGGAATCCGTGAAGTTTCGAGAGATCGAACAATTTTCTCTCTGATTCATGCGGATTCACGCGATCCGATCACGATGAATCAATCTCGATCCTCGAGACGATCGATCAGGCGTTCGAACAGGTCCGCCATCCGCTCCATCTGTTCTTCCATGCGATCCATCTGCCCCTCGAGACGATCCTCAAGGGCGCTGAGGCGATCCTCGAGCATCGTGAGGTGGCTCTCCATCTCCTCAGCCTGCTTCACGATCAGGCGTCCGTCGCGGAGCTCCATGACCTGGCGCTGGGCGTCGCGCATCGCAGCACGGGCCTTGTCCTGCGCGATGACCGCGAACTCCTGCTTACGCATGCTCTCCATCGCTCGGCGTTCGATTTCTTCTGCACGCTTGTTCATTTCGTGCTGGTTCTCGAGCTCGATGATGTGCTCATGCTCTTCGTCCGATCCCGGCGCGAAGAAGAACCGGTTCCCCTGCGCGAGCTTGCCCTGCAGCCCGTCGAGGTGCTCGTGCAGCTGCCCCTGCACGATCGCGAGCTGTTCCTCAGAGAGCCCGGACTCACGCAGCGCCTTGTGGATCTTTTCGTGGAGCTCAGGACCAAAGTCGAGATCGAGATCGAACGCAAAGTTGTTCTCGCCCTTCTGGGTCCAGGTCTGGGGGAACGCGAAGTCCTCTTCGTCTGCTTCGATGTTGATCGTGGTGGTACCCAGGCGCTGGGCGTTGTAGGGCGCGAGCTCGGCTTTGAGTTTGAGCTGCTCTCCGCCCCTGAGGACTACCAGCTTGAGTGCATCCCCTGGTTCCTTCTTGCGAAGGACTTTGCTCAGGAGTTCGCCGTTGGCGAAGTCGCTCCCATCGATCGAGACGATGACATCGTAATCCTCAAGCCCAGCCTTCTTCGCGGGGAGCCCGTCGATGACCCTCTCCACGAAGATCGCCTGGGTATCGCCGAGCTTGAGCTGCTTGCGGACCGCGTCGCTCGGCTCGCTCAGGTTAATCCCGAGCATCACCTTGGGTGCTGCGAACCCCGCCGTTGTCAGCTGCCCCTGGATCGGCTTGGGTGCTTCGGGTGTCCACCCAAAGCTCACATCGGTGCCCTTCTTGATCTGCGCCATGTTCGGCAGCTTCAGCTCGGTGAGCACCTTGCCGTCCTCGCTGAGGAAGATGACGATGTTTTCCTTCACCTTGATGCGATCGTGATCGAGCTCTTCGCCGTTCATCTCCGCGAACTTGACGATGCCGTTGACGAGCTTGACCTCGTACTTCGCATGATCGTCGTGGGATTGGATGACGACGACATGCTCGTCCTTGGTTTCCTTGGCGGGTTTGGATTCGGCGCTGCTCGCCTTGGATTTGGTGTCGTACTCGACCTTGAACTGGGCGCTGGCCAACGACGCGGGCAACCCGGTCGCTGCGATCATCGTGGCGATGAGTGCCTTCTTGCTGAGTGTATTGAAGATCTGCATTGGTGAAACTCCTGTCGGTTGTGGTGGTTTGGTTTCGTGTATCTCGTAGATGCGCCGGGTCGGATCACCCGTCAGGGTTCGGCGCGAATTGCATCAGAATGCGCTGACCCCGTTGCGTTCCACACGCACGGGCACGGGGAACGCGTTCCCCGTCTCATCGTGCATGATCCGGTACGCATGATCGATGACCTTGCGCTCGATGACCTGACGGACATAGATGACTTCGATGGTCCCATCGGGGAGGGGCTTGGTCTCGACGACGAGCTGCTCGGGCATCTCCGCGATGACCCGGCCGCTCTTCTGCCCGGACTCAAGGTATTGCTCGAACGCCTGCTCGGGGGCTGCATCCTTGAGCCCGATCCCGGGGATCCCCGCGATGTACCCCGTCGGCTGATTGCCCGTGGGCACGCCGGGCATGCCCAGGGACCACGCGACAAGCAGCGCCGCAGCGATCGCCCACCCACCCCACTTGGACGCGATCGACATGCGCCGGTGGGTGCCTTCTTCGTCGATGATCCCGCCGGGCAGTTCGACGCGATCCGCAATGCGGAGCATCCCCGCGAGCTCATCGCGGACCATCTCGTGCTGCTCCTGGGTTGTCGCGAGCTCGCACCAGATGCTCGGCTCGTTCGCAGCCAGCGCCCGGAACCGGTCCCAGTCCTGCGCACTGGCTCGCCCATCGATCACGCGAGAGATCAACAGATCGCGTGCGTGATCGGGGAGGAGCTCGTCGAAGACCTCGTCGTTCAGGTGTTCGTGATTGTGTTCTGCACTCATGGTGCACCTCCGATCGCTGAGCCCTGCATGTTTGCTCGGCGGGTTGCTTCTTGTTTCTGCTGCTGCTCAAGGATCTCCCGGAGCATGCGTCGCCCACGCGCGATGCGGGTCTCGATCGTCGTGACGGGCAGGCCCATCGCGTCGCCGATCTGCTCGTAGCTCATCGATTGCAAGCATCGGAGCAGCACGGGCTCGCGGTACCCCGCGGGCAGGCTCCGGGCAGCGTGGTACACCCGGCGCGATTCCTCGGACTCGACGAACTGCTCGTCCGCCATGTCCTTGGTATGGTCCCGATCGGACTCAAGCCCCACCAGACGCAGCATCGAGCGCTTGCGCCGGGTCCGTTTGCGTCCCTCCGCTCGCGCGATGTTGATCGCGATCGTGCGGATCCATCCGCGGAAGGCCTTGGGGTCCTCGAGGGTCGAGATCTTGCGGCAGATCTGCATCGCGACCTGCTGGAGCAGGTCCTCCAGGTCCGCCTCGCGGGATTTGTGAGCGAGGATGATCGCGCCGATCCATCGCCGGGAATCGTCCCAGAGGAGCGCAAGGGCATCGCGGTCGCCTTTGATCGCGGCGCTGACCACTCCCTCGTTGACGCGTTGCTCGTTCAACTTCCTGCGCATCCTCCGCTCGGGCACGCACGCCCCCGCTTGGATCCCTAAGATGCTCTCTGCCCGAGTCCCTGTCACGGTTGTACCGAGATTCGTGCGAATTGTTCGGATTCATTCGTCCACGCGTGCATCTCCCGGGCTCGTCCGAGAATAACACGCCTTCAGACCCCCCTGAGACCCGCCCAGAACCCTCCGATGCCGCAGAACCCGATCAAAAAACGCGATCCGGTGAACCTCCCCGGGAGAAGAGACCCCGGCGGGTACGAGCTCGACGAGTCGTTTGTGATGTCGTTCGGGGATCACCTCGAGGACCTGCGCAAGCGGGTCTTCTTCTCGATCATCGGGATCGTCCCGATCTTTGCGATCGCGTTCGGGTTCGGGCGGACGCTCTTGCGCCTGATCATCGAGCCGGCGCAGGAGCAGCTGATCAAGGCGGGCGAGGGCGCCCAGCTCATCTCGACCAGCCCGGTCGAAACCTTCTCGTCCGTGATCAAGATCGCCCTGATCGTGACGGTGCTCGTGGGTGCGCCGTGGATCCTGTATCAGCTGTGGAAGTTCGTGTCGCCCGGGCTGTACAAGCACGAGCGCCGGATCGTGCACCTGCTGCTCCCGTTCTCGGGGTTGTTGACGATTAGCTCGGTGCTGTTTTTGTACTATGTCATCCTCCCCGTGATCCTTGCGTTCTTCATCGCATTCGGCGCGCGGGTGTCGGGCGAACCCTTTGTCCCCGTCGCGCCGGTCCCCGAGGGGATCGTTGTGCCGAGCATCCCGGTGCTGCAGGCCGACCCTGAGGGGATGCAGCCGGGCATGATGTGGATCAACCAGGCGAGTAATCAGCTCCGTGTGTGTTACGGGTTCGAGGAGGACGGGTCGCCGATCATCCGATTGATCGCGATGAACGCGAATGTCGGGATCGCCCCGATGTACCGGATCAGCGAGTACATCAAAACCGTGCTCAGCATGGGTCTCGCGTTCGGGGTCGCGTTCCAGACGCCCGTGGTTGTCGTGATGCTCGGGTGGGTGGGGATCATCAATCCCAAGACCATGCGGAAGTTCCGCAAGCACGCGCTCGCGGTGAGCACAATCCTGGGCGCGGTCCTGACCCCCGCGGACCCGCTGTCGATGGTGCTGCTCGCCGGGCCGTTGTATCTGCTGTATGAGCTTGGGTTGCTGATCCTGCAGGTCCTCCCGATCGAGCGGGTCGTCGGCAAGGACCCGATGCGTGCGTCGCAGGACGCCAGCGCCGTGACGAACGAAGACGCTGGGGAGGGGTGATGCGCACGCCCGAGCCCCCGCAACCCACACCCACCGACTTCGAGATGATGGAGCGCGCGATCGAGCTCGCCCAGCAGTCCGCCGACGCGGGCGAGGTCCCCGTGGGCGCGATCGTGTACCACACACGGACAGGTGAAATCGTCGCCCAGGCGCACAACACGCGTGAGATGCACAACAACCCCGCCGGGCACGCGGAGTTCTCCGCGATCCAGGACGCGTGCGCCGCGATCGGGGATTGGCGCCTCAACGAGCACACCCTCGTCGTGACGCTTGAGCCGTGCCCGATGTGCGCCGGGCTGATCGTCAACGCCCGCGTCGGACGATTGATCTTCGGCGCGAGCGATCCCAAAGCCGGCGCGGTTCGTTCGTTGTTTGAGTTGTGCGATGACAAGCGCCTCAACCATCGATGCGAGATTCATACGGGCGTGCTTGGCGATCGGTGCAGCGAGCAGCTCAGCACCTTCTTCCGCGATCTGCGCGCCAAGCGCAAAGCCGACGGGTGATCCATCATGCCCGAACTCCCCGAAGTCGAAACCGTTCGGCGAGGACTCGAGCCCATCCTCGATCACGCGATCGTCGCGTGCGATGTGCGCCGGCGTGATGTCGTTCGTGATCGGTGCGGTGAACACCCCAACCCACGACGGGGAAGGATCGAGCCGTGTGCCCTGGGGATCGGGTCGCGTGTGATCGGGCTCGAGCGTTTGGGCAAGCAGCTCGCGATGGTCATCGAAGATCATGCACAACGCGTGCGGTTCATTGTGATCCAGCTTGGGATGTCGGGTCAGGTCTCGTTGATTGACTCGCCTCGGATCCCCGACGCGAAGCATGTGCATGTCGTATGGACACTCGGCAACGCCCAGCGGGTGTGTTTCCGAGATCCGCGCCGGTTCGGGGGGGTGACCCTGCTCAACGATCGCGATGCGCTGAACGCGTGCTGGTCATCGCTGGGCCCGGATGCGCTCACGATCACGAATCCCCAGCTCCGCGATCAGCTCGGGTCGAGCACCCGAACGATCAAAGCGACCCTCCTCGACCAAACAGTGCTCGCGGGGGTGGGGAACATCTACGCGGACGAGGCGCTGCATCGGGCCGGGATCGACCCGAGGATCGGTTGTGACGCGTTGAGCAGCGATCAGCTCTCCACACTCGCCCGGTGCACTCGGGAAGTGCTCAGGGCGGCTGTGCGTGCTCGTGGGTCCACCCTGCGGGACTATCGCGACGCGAGCGATCAGCCTGGGAACGCACAATCCCTCCATCAGGTGTACGGGCGAGCAGGCGAACACTGTTTCCGATGCGGGACCCCGATCGAATCGACCCAGATCGCCCAACGAACCACCTGCTGGTGCCCAACATGTCAGGCATAACACTGGGTATTGGGGACATCACACACCCCAAATGGGCTGCACACACTATCCACACCTTGTGCTGATCGTCTGAGGGATCGTGCGCATCCACGAATGGGTCTGCCTTGGATGTCTCTTCTCTTACCCCTCAATGAATTGAATTGATGATGGTGGTGGTAATTGGAGCGCCCAAAGTGTGAGCAAAAAACAAAAGGTGGTCTTAAAGCGTTGTCACAGAGCAGTTTGCAACACACCGAAAGTGTGTGGTGAGTTGTCGGTTGTGTGTCGATTGCGCCTCGGTGCGCTGTGTTGCGCGATTTGGGGTGGTCGCATGGGGAATCCGGGATACGAACCAACGAGCGCTATCGCGCGCATTGGCGCGCTTGTCCACGATCTATCCACACCACAAATGACAGCCTTGAACGGATCAACCGGCGCGCAGAAACCCCCATGGGCGGGTGTTGCCGGGGTAGGAACACGGTGATCAGCGGGCACGCAGGCGGGACTCGATCGCGCGGATCTGCGAGAGCAGCTCCTGGTCTTCCTTGCACTTGCGTGAGATCGTCCGCACCGCGTGCATCACGGTGGTGTGGTCGCGCCCGCCGAAGTGGGCACCGACTTCCTCCAGCGAGTGCTTGGTCTGCTGACGCGCGAGGTACATCCCGATCTGGCGCGGGTGCGCGATGGACTTGTGGCGACGCTTGCCCAGCAGGTCCGTGCGTTTGATGTGGTAGAACCCGCTGACCTCGGAGATGATGGAATCGATCGAGATCCCGGCGCCCGCGCTGACAACGGCGCTGGCAAACTCCTCGCCCAGCGCCTCGCGGGTGAGGTCCAGGTCGATCGGGCAGCGTTTGGTGCTGGAGAAGATCTGCAGGCGGGTGATCGCGCCCTCGAGCTCGCGGATGTTGGTGTCGATGTGGTGGGCGATCTCCGTCGCGACATTGTCGGGGAGTTCGAGCCCGCGCTCGTCTGCTTTGCGCTTCAGGATCTCGACGCGCGTCTCGAACCCGGGTTTTTCGACCTTGACGACGAGCCCCCACAGGAAGCGCGAGACGAGCCGATCCTCGAGCTCGGGGATGTCCTCGGGCGCGGCGTCGGAGCTGAGGATGATCTGCTTGTTGCACTGGTAGAGCGCGTTAAAGGTGTGGAAGAACTCCTCTTGCGTGCGATCGCGCTTCGCGAGGAAGTGGATGTCGTCGATGACGAGCAGGTCCACATCGCGGAAGGTGTGCCGGAACTCGACCATGCGTCCGGATTGGACGGCACCCATGAACTGGGTCATGAACCCGTCGCACGAGACATAGTGCATGGTGATGTCGGGTTGGCGCTCTTTGATTTTGAGGCAGATCGCCTGGAGGAGGTGGGTCTTGCCCAATCCGACCCCGCCGTGGATGAAGAGGGGGTTGTAGGCGTGTCCCGGGTTATCCGCGACGGCGACGGCGGCGGCGTGGGCCATCTGGTTGTTGGGCCCGATCACGAACTGGTCGAAGCTGTACTCCGGGTTGATGGGGAGGGATTGTTCGCGATCGAGCCAGGCGCGCTCGGAGCGGACAACCGGCTGGGCGGGTGCGGGCGTTGGTGCGGGTGCGCTGGCGCTCGGCGCTGGGGTGGATTGCCCATTGGATGCAGCCTTCTCCTTGGTGGAGCGCTCGTTCTTGGACGCGTTGTCCCATTGATCGTCGGGTCCGAGCATACGGACGGCGACGAGCTGCCCCGTGACGGATCGGATGGCGTCGTTGAACGCGTCGAGCCCGTTTCGGCGGAGGTAATCGCGGTGGTACTCGGATTGGGCACGGACGCCGAACGCACCGGCGCTGAACCCGAGGGGTTCGAGCTCATCGAACCAGCGTCGTGCGACGCTCGGGTGCTCGTTGCGGATGTGCGCAAGGACATCTTCCAAGACCTTGGTCGGATGGTCCGGCATGGAGGAACGGCTTTCGGTATGCAGAGCAGCGTGGGGGCTGCGATTGCGTGTGTTGGTTGATCGGCCGACCCGTGTGCGTTCGGGATCGGCGTTCTCTTTCGCGACCCATACCCTAATCAGGATGCCCATACGATGTCAACCATCGCGTGGAGAACTCGTGCACAATTCCCCTTCGTGCCCACCTGTCTGCGGGTCGCATCGTGTTGTGCGTGCGATGTTTGCGAAGATCATGGAGTGGCACGCAACATGACGATACTCTATGTGAATGAGTCGGATCGATCGTCATTTTTCGACCCTCCCGTTTGAGGAGCAGGATCGGATCCTGCATCTCGCGGCGGCGCACCTGCGTGAGGGCAAGTGCGTGATCATGCCGACGGAATCCGTCTACGGCGTGTTCGTGCACGTAAACGATCAAGGCGCGGAGCTTCTGACGAGTCTGACCAAACCAGCGCACTTCGTGCATACCCCGTTGTTCACGATGCACCTCTCGGATCTGGATTGGATTTTTCCTTTGTTGGAGATCGAGTCCGCGGTTATTCGTCGTCTGATCCACAAGCTCACCCCGAGCCCGGTCCGCATGGTCCTGCGTCAGCCTGAGCATGTACTCGAGAAGATCCGCAAGGAGCTCGGGGTGTCCAAGGGCGTTGTGGATCTGCGCGATATGATCGCGTTCCGGGTCCCGGATCATCCGATCGCACGCAATGTGATCCGGATGTCGGGGCACCCCACGATGGCGCGCGGGGTGGGTGTCTCGATCTGGAGCGGCCAGGGCGGCGCGGATCTCGCGTACTCAACGGTGTTCGAGGACGCGGACGCGCCCGAAGTGATTATCTATGAGGGACCCGCGAAGTATGGGCAGACATCGTCGACGATCAACCTTTGGCCTGATGGGCGGTTCCGGATCGGGCAGATCGCGGCGGTCGATGAGGTGTTCATCATGAATAAGCTCATGACCAGGGTCCTGTTCGTGTGCACGGGCAACACATGCCGATCCCCATTGGCGGAAGGGTTGGCGCATGAATGGGAACGCAAGCGCACCCCCAACGGGCTGACGATCGAGGTCGGGTCCGCGGGGGTGGCTGCGGGGCAGGGGGCGCCGGCGAGTCCGCAGACTCTTGAGGTGTTGCGTGAGCGAGGGATCAATCTCTCGAAGCACCACGCGCGGATGTTGACCCCGGAGATGGTGGACGAGGCGGATGTGATTTTCACGATGACCCCCTCACACACCCAGGCGGTGATGCAGATTGCGCCGGATTCGGCGCATAAAGTCTTTCCGATCGATCCGCACAATCCGATCGCGGACCCGATCGGGCAGCCGATCGAGGTCTATCGTCAGGTCGCGGATCAGCTGGAAACCCTGATCGACGCACGACTCAAGGAGTTCATCGATGAGTAACGCGGATTCATCCTCAAACACCCTGCGCGTCGTGATCGGCACGGACCATCGGGGCACCGGCGCGGGCGAGCATGTCCTCCGCACCCTGCAGCGGCTCGGGCACGACGGGTACATCGTCAACGCGTGCGAGGGCTCGTGTGATTACCCCGAGCAGGCGTACCTCGTCGGCGAAGAGATCAACAAGGGCAACGCCCAGCGCGGGGTCCTCATCTGTGGCACCGGGATCGGGATGTCGATCGCGGCCAACAAGATCAAGAACCTGCGTGCGGCCCTCGTGCACGACGAGCTCACCGCCCAGCTCTCGCGATCGCACAACGACGCGAATGTGCTCTGCCTGAGCGCGGACCTGCTCGGTGAGCGCTTGATCGAGAAGATCATCGAGGCCTGGATGAGCGCCGATTTTGAGGGCGGGCGGCACGAGCGACGCGTCAAGAAGATCGGTGCGATCGAGCAGGGACTCGATCCGCGCACACTCAGCGACGCCCAGCTCGCCTGATTCGTGTTCTCGGTTTAGTTCTCGGTTCGCACGAACACGGACACCTCACCAAACCCAACGAGCACCCCGCCGGTGACGGGGACGACGGTCTGTGCGCGCCGCCCGATGGTTGCGGGCAGCGTGAGGGTCGTGGTGTCGAGGGTGATCGCGTGCTGATGATCGAGGATGCTCAGATCGGAGATGATCGATCCGTCTTCGATTCGGGGCTCGCTCAATGTGATCGCGTGGTTTCGTCCCCACGCGATGTCGACGAGGGTCTCGTTGGTCCGCGCGTCCACGCCGACGATTTGTTGCTGATGATCGAAGGAGACGATCCCCGCGTTGGTCAGGAGTGTTGTGCGTCCGATCTCGGGGACGAGTCGCATCCACCCCCGCGGGGTGATGCGATCGTGCGTGTCGATGGGGCGTGGGTCGCGGGATCCGTCGGCGGGGTCGAGCGCCCAGAGCGCGCCGCGATCGGAGAGCACGAGCAGGTTGGCGTCCGTAACCCACGCGCCGAGCGAGTCCGCGATATCCTCCGCGTTCACGACCCAATCCACGACCCCCGTGTCGGTGTTGAACGCGCTGAGGCGCAGGGTGGACGCGACAAAGAGGCGCGAGCGATCGCCCACGCGGACCCAGCGGGGCATGTGCCCGAATCGTTCGACGAGGTGCCCGGTTTCTCCCGTGCGCGGATCGATGCGGGCGGCGAGGGGGGTGGTTGAGCCGTTGCGCTGGTCCTGGGCGCGATCGACGATCATGACGCCACAGATCCCGAGGGCGCCGTGGCGCAGGTCGATGTCGTGGACTCGGTTGATGGGCAGGTCGCGTTGCCAGAGGAGATCGCCCGCGTAGAGATCGATCCCCATCGCGCGCCCGATCCGATCGGTGACGACGACGCTCTGCCCGTCGCACGCGACGATGATTTGATGGATGGGTTGGGCGCCCTGGGTGGGGACGGCGATGAGCGCGTCGATGCGTGCGGTGTCGTCGGGAACGCGGGCGCTGCCCTGCTCGAGCGCGAGACGGATGTCGCGTTGTTCCCAGACGAGCTCGCCCGTGGTGGTATCGACGCACTCGAGGGTGCCCGCGTCGCCCATCGCGATGCTCTCAGGCCAGAAGATAAGGACGCGGGTCGGACCCTGCCAGACGATTGTGGGTGCTTGCGTGCCCGGGGCGGTGCGCTCCCAGAAGAGTTCGAAGACATTGCGCCCGGCGCGGAGGTATTGCAAACGCGCGAGCTGGGGGGCGTACATCAGCACGCCCCCGGGGTCGATCCGGTGCGCGGGGCGCAGCGGCGACCCGGTGACGAGTACGGGCGACGGGTCGTCGATGAATGTTGATCCCAGCGCGGGGAGGGTGTCCGCGTTGCCCGCAGCACTCGCGAGCTGATCGAGCGTGACGGCGCGTCCGCGGCGGGTGAGCGTCAGCCCGGGGTGCTCATCGAGCAGTGCGCGAGCGCTCGCGTGCGCATCACGCGCCCGGTTCGTCTCGATCAACCCCGAGATCATCTGATCCGCGAGGGCGCTGAGGAGAACCCGATCGATCGGGTGACCCATCGTGTCGAGCTGCTTGATGCGCTCGATCCCCGATCGGGCGGATTCGATCGCGGAGGGGATTCGGTTGGTTGATGCGTAGCGCTCGCTCGCGCGGAGCAGGATCGTCGGCGTCGAGCGGGACCAGGGGAAGCGCTGGGCGAGGGACTCGAACTGCTCGGGCGTGGCGTCGTTGCCCAGGTACTCGATCTCGGCGCGGGCGAGATCGTCCGCGCTCTGGTACGGCCCAAACCCCTCACGCTCGATGATGCGTCCGATGCGCCGGGTTGCTTCGAGCCCGGCGCGGACGGCGATGTCGGAACCCTCCCACATCGCGCTGCGGAGGGTCGGCTGATCGAGCACGCCCTGGTACGCGAGGATCGCGCTCGCGTAGTCCTGATACCGTTCCTGAATCGATCCGAGCTCCATGCGGTACGCGACGCCCTGATCGTGCGTGCGCGCGAGCTCGCCCATTGCGATCATGAGGGTTTCGACACGCTCCTGCCCGAGCTGGGCGAGGGTGATGTTGGAGAGCCCTTTGTCGTTGGGTTCACTCTGGCGCACGACGCGGAGCACCACATCGAAGAGCGCATCGCGCAAAGGGTTGCGTTCGTTGATCGCCTGGGCGTTGATCACGCGCATCGCGCGCTGCACGCTGGGGACGAGATCATCGATCCGCCCCGTGCGGTGCGCGAGCTCGGCGATCGTGATCGCGGCGCTGGGATCGGTCGTGATCCGCTCTTCGAGCAGCACCGACGCGGTCTCCCACGCGAGGAACCCCATCGCGCTGATCTGATCGACGACAACGATCTGCCCGTCGAGGGCGGCGATATTGCCCGTCGCGTCGAGGGGGATGAACGACGATTCGCTCGGGCGATCGGGGTTGAGCACGCGCACCCCATCGTCCACGGGGACGAGGATCGCGTTGCCCATCACGACGACGCGCCCGCGGATGCCTGCTTCCGTGCTTGTTTCGCTGGTGAGCTCGGGGGAGCGCCTGGAGCTCGTCGTGGCGAAGCGAGGAGCGTCGTAGATACTCACGCGGCTGTCGCTGACGCAGAGGAACCGGTCCTGATCAATCGCGAGCATGTAATAGGAATCGCCGAGCAGATCGGAGGGGCGCGACGCGAGGGTGTGCCCGGAGGACGGGTCGAGCTGCAGGACTTGCGACCCGTCGCTTGTGATCACGAAGAGCCCGTGATCGTTGATGACGGGCGCGTTGCCCGCGAACGCGGGGCGATCGGATCGGTCGTACAGGTCCGGTGCGGGCAACGGGCGCGCCCAGAGCACCTCGCCCGTCGCGATCCGGATCGCGGCACCGAACCCGATCAGGTCCGTGTAGTACGCGATCCCGTTGCGCACCACGGGGGTGTGGGCGAGCTGCCCGGATTGTTGGAACGGGAGTGACCCGGCGGACGCGAGGGGTTGGATCCATAGCAATCGACCCGTCGCGGCGTCGAGCCCGATCACGCTGAGTGAGATGAGGCGTTGTCTTCGGTTGTTGGTGCGGGCGCTGACGACGATCGTGCCCTGATCGAGCACGACGGGGCCTCGGATCGACGCGTCGGCCAGCGATGGATCGAGGGTGGTGATGTCAACGCGCCAGCGCTGCGTCCCGGTGTGTTGATCGAGGCGGACGACTTCTTTGATCGGGTCCGTCTGCGAGCTGCGAGGCACGCCCGGCGTGACGAATAACGCGTCGCGCCCATCGCTCGTCACGGAGGTCATGTCCTCGAGCAATCGACCCAGGCGCGCCCGCGCGTCGCTCGTCGAGGGGATCTCGTCGTTGGGGTTGTAGGTCTGCATCCGCCAGATCGGACGCATCGTGAACCGATCGAAGCATGAGATCGTGTACCCGTCGTTGGTGAACAGGTACTGGTCCTCTACGAATGGCGCGATCCAGGGTGTCGGTTTCCAGCTCGCGCCGCTCAGGCGTGAGGGCGTCGCGAAATCGCCGAGCTCGAGCTGGGTGCTCGGGGTGAGGGGTGCCTGCGCCAAGACTCCCGGCACGATCCCCTCGAGGTTGATGGAACCTTGCACGCGTGTATCCCACACGAGCGATCGAGCGCGATGGGGCGAGGGCGCGATCGGGGGCGGCGCGTCGATGAAGCGTGACGCGAATGCGCGGAGCGATTGAGCTTGGTCCGCGTGGGCTTGGGCATCGGGGTGATCGAGGAGCTGATCGAGGGTGCCGAGCCCCGCGTCGAAGCGCCCCGATTCGATGAGCTGCTGTGCCCGGCGGAGCGACGCGATGAGCCCGGGCTCGGTGAGCCAGGCGTTGTCGGCTGCGCGCTGCCAGGTGGTGTCGTCGTCGAGCCAGACACGCGCGACGGGGGTGACCTGTCGTCGATAGGCTTCGAGCAGTTCCGGGTGCGATCGGATGAACGCGTAGACCCGTCTGCGGACGGGGATATGGATCCGATCCGGGTTGGGTTCGTCCAGAAGGATGAGGCGATCGCCGTGCGTTTGGATGATCTCGTTGCACAGGCGGACCGCCTCGTCGAGGTTGCGCTGAGCGATGAGTTCCGACGCACGCGCGAGCGCATCGGAGGCGATGGGCGAGTCGGCGATGTAGATCGGGTTCTGGGCGTTTGCGGGGAAGAGCTGGCGCGCCTGCGCGTGCGCATCGGAAGTGCACAGGGGCGAGCCGAGGGCGAGCCCCGTGATGAGGGGGAGGATCGCGATCCGGGATGGTGATCGGTGCGGGTTCATGCGTCCGAGAAGCAGGCCTTTCATCTGTACGATACCCGCGGATCGGGGTTCGTGTTGCGTCCGAATACGCGATCGGGCGAGTCGAGCGTTTCGCCCAATCGATACAAGCACCTCGGTGAGCACGGTTTAGAGGGCGCGGGGGTGAAACACCTGATATCGTGGGTCGATTGTGCGTTTGATGCACACACCCGATTCTTCCAGCGCGATCTCGGTTCCGCTCGTGCCCCATGCAAGCCGCATGGTTCGGTTCTGGATGATCCCGATGTTGCGGACGCGTTCTCGGCGGGTGCTCGCGTTAGGGTTGGCGATCGCGCTGATGAGCGGCGTGGACCTGTACCTGACGCTCTTGTATGTCACGAGCTCAGGGATGAACGAGATGAACCCGCTGGCGCGGGCGATGATGTCGTACCAATCGCCCACGGTGCTCGCGCTGTGGAAGTTTGCAACGGTCGCGTTGTGTCTCGGGATCCTGCTTTTTATTCGCACCAAACGCAGCGCAGAGATCGGCGCGTGGGTCGGGTTTTTGGTCCTGGGGTGGTTGATGTCCCATTGGGTGTACTTCATCCACGAGACCCACACCCTGAATCTTGAGGTGGTGCAGGAGCTGGCGAGCACGGACCCGACCTGGGTGGTGATCGAGGCAGCCCCGCGTGAGTTCCGCACGGGGCGGGTCGTGATCGATTGATCGATCGCCCGCAGCACGCATTCTTCAACCAGGATCATGCACCATCGGGGCGTGTGTGCTACGCTCGTGGTGATGAACACGAACCCCCGAACGCTGATGGCGCTGTCCCTCTCCTTTGTGACGATGACGCTTGTTGGGTGCAACAAGGCGATGTCGCCGAGCTTTGAGGCGTTGGGGGTTGAGGAGATCGAGCGGGGCGAGGAGAGCTCGGTTCTCGCGTTCCGCGTCCGCGCGACGAACCCCAACAACGAGCCCATCCCGCTGCGTACGGTGTCGTATCGCGTGCAGATCAACGGCGAGCAGGTTTTCGAGGGGATCCGATCGCCGGAGACGACGCTGCATACTTTCTCCGATTCTGAGTTCGTGCTCCCTGCGGTGATCCCCAGCGCGTACCTGCGTGGCGAGATCGATTACGCGCTGCTCGGCAGTGTTCAGTACATCCCCCCGGGGCGTTTGTCCGAGGTGCTCTTCGACGCGGACATCAAGGTCCCCGAAGCGATCCTCGATCTCGAGGGCACGATCAATACGGGCAACTGAATCGGTCTGCTGCGGGCGGGCTCACCCGACGGTGATGTAGTCCTGATCGCTCGCGCTGAGGATGAGCGACGCGTTGGGGAGGAGTTCCTGCAGGCGCGTGCGTAATCGTGGCAGGTACCCGCGTTCGGTGTTGGTATGCCCTGCGAGGAGGATGCTGATCCCGGACTGGCGGGCTGCGAGGATGTTGTGGTGGGTCATCTCGCCGGTGATGAAGAGCTCGCACCCCTGATCCTGCGCGTCCTTCCAGAGCATCCCGCCCGAGCCGGGCACGATCGCGATGGTCCTGAACGCGTGGGTCTTGGACTCGTGCTCTGGCGCGAGCGCGTACCGGATGCGTGAGCGATCGAGGTGGTGCTTGAGTCGATCGGCGATGGTCTCGATGGACGCGGGTCGATCGAGCACCAGCCGACGCCCGGGCCCGACGCGGCGCACGGGCTCGGGGTAGAGCTCGACGATGTCGTATGCGGGTGTCTCGTAGGGGTGGAACTGCTTGAGGGTCTCGATGACGATCGGGAGGGCGCGCTTGGAGCAGACCATCTCGATGCGTGTTTCCTTGACGCGGGTGAGGGATCCGATCTCGCCGATCGTTGGGTTGGCGCCCTCGTCGGGGAGGAAGGTGCCCTCGCCCTTGGTGTTGAACGAGCAGAGCTTGTACTTCCCGATCCCCCCCGCGCCCGCGGTGCCCAGGGCGGCGCGGAGCTGATCCGCGTGCTCGGATGGGACAAAGGTGATGACCTTGACCTCGCGATCGGGCTCGCCTCCGATCGCGGGGATCAGCGCCCGGCAATCACCCTGGATGAACCCCTCGCGGACCTCGCCGACGGGCGCGCTGACGCCCTCGCACAACCAATCGGTGATCCCGCCTTCCGCAGCATCGAGCGCGGTGTGAGGCGTGTAGATCGCGATCCCCGCTTCGGCGCATCCGCGGACGATCCGCTCGGTGTGCGTGCGATCGGTCAACGATTCCAGAGGCGAGAAGATCGGCGGGTGGTACGCGACGATCGCGCCCGCCTTGGCGTCGATGGCTTCCTGCAGCACCCGTTCGGTCAGGTCGATCGTGAGAAGAATTGGGCCCGCGATCTCGCGCTGGGGGGCGCCGAGCTGGAGCCCGACCTTGTCCCAATCTTCCTTGAGCTTGCGGGGGGCGATGGATTCCATCGCGTCGACGAGTTCCTGCACGATCATGGGTGCTCCTCGAAGGGGTGAGAACACGAGACGGGGCTCGTGGGATTCTATGTACGATGCGTCGGCGATCCCGGTGCGTAGAGTGAACACGATGCGATCGGAAAAAAACATCATCTCGATGCGGGCGCACGCGAAGATCAACCTCGTGCTGTGCGTGGGCGGGCCGATCGATCGACCGGGCACCCCGACGCACGGGTATCACCCGATCTGCTCGTACATGCACGCGATCGAGCTCGCGGATTCCATCGAGATCGAGCGAACGAACGAGGTTTCCTTCGATCTGGGCTGGGTGAATCCGGACGGCACGACCCGCCCGGTGGAGTGGGCGATCGAGCAGGACCTGGTGGTCCGCGCGCATCGGGCGCTCGCGGATCGTGCTCAACAGGACCTGGGGTGCGCGATCCGGGTGCGGAAGTCCATCCCCGCGGGCGGCGGGCTCGGCGGCGGCTCGTCCGACGCGGCGAGCGTGCTCATGGGGCTCAACGAGCTCTTCGGGCTCGGGCTCGATCGCACAACACTTGTCGAGATCGCGATGTCGCTCGGGTCGGACATCGCGTACTTCATCGATCCGGGGTTCACCCCCCCACGCCCAGCGATCGTGTCGGGGTTCGGCGAACGCATCAATCGATTGGACACGGATCATCGCGGGCATGAGCTGACCCTGATCTTTCCCGGCTTTGGGTGCCCGACGGGCGCGGTGTATCGCGCGTTCGATGCGATCGTGGAGCAGCGTGACCCGGATACGAGCGCAGCTCATCGCCTCGCGGAGGCAACGACGATCGACGAGAGCATGATCGTGAACGATCTGTACGCGCCTGCGTGCGTGGTGGCCTCGGAGTTGGGCGTGATGCGCGATCGATTGGCTCAGGCGATCGGGCGGGGCGTGTATCTGTCGGGGAGCGGGTCCACCCTCTTTGTTCTCGGACGCATCGAAGGGGGCTTGGTGCACGAACTCGCGCCGGATTGGCGGGTGGTGCATACGCGTTTGTGCTGATCCGCGATACACTCTGAGTCGAAGACTGATACATCAACCCCGGGAGCGCCCATGAGCGACGAAGCACGCAACCCGAATGAGCCGCTTGATCAGGACGACTTTGATTCCGATTCCGATCTGGACTCCGGGTCGGAGGAACTCGACGCGTTGGGCGGGTCCACGATCATGAACGGGCAGCGCCTGTCGATCGGGATCGACCTGGGTGGCACCAATATCCAGGCGGGCGTCGTCAACGAGAACGGCGAGGTGCTCGGGCGTTCCAAGATCCGCACCGAGGCGGACAAGGGGTTCGAGAAGGTCATGGACCGGGTCGCAGCCGCGGCCCGTGAGGCCTGCGAGGTCGCGGGCGTCAAGATGTCCATGATCCACACCGCGGGGATCGGGGTGCCCGGGCCGATCGATCCGGAAAAAGGGATCGTCGTCGAGGCGGTGAACCTGCGCTGGACCAAGGCACCCGTCGTGATCGCGCTCTCGGATCGGCTCTCGGTCCCCGTCTACGCGGATAACGATGTCAATGTCGCGGTCTACGGCGAGTGGCGCGCCGGGATCGGGAAGAATCGCCCCAACCTGCTCGGGGTCTGGGTCGGCACGGGCGTGGGCGGCGGGCTGGTCATCAACTCCCAGCTCCATCGCGGGGCGCACCACTCCGCGGGCGAGATCGGGCACATGATCATCCATCCTGGGGCGCACCTGGGATCACGCAGCGTCGAGCACAACTGCTCGCGCACCGCGATCGTGCACGAGCTTGTGAAGCTCATCCGTGCGAATCATCACTCGATGTTGCCGAGCTTGACGAACGGGAAGATGAATCGGATCAAGTCCAAGGTCCTCGCGGTCGCGTACGAGCAGGGCGACGATCTGGTGCGGACGGTGATCGATGACTCGGCGGACCTGCTGGGTATGGCGATCGCGAATGTCGTGACGCTCTTGAGTCTCGACATGGTGATCCTCGGCGGCGGGCTGGTTGAAGCGATCGGCAAGCCATATGTCGATATCGTCCGCGACGCGGTCCGGCGCGAGGCGTTCCCGGAATCGCTTCGCAAGATCAAGGTCGAAGCGAGCACGCTCGGCGACAACGCGGGCATCGTTGGCGCCGGGATCATGGCGTTCGAAGAACACTGGAAGTGATCTCAAGGACATCTGCACGCACGAAAAAACACCCCGCGAGTCGCGGGGTGTTTCGTTGGTCTTCGTGATGCGTGGCGCGATCAGATCTCGAGGTTGATATCATCGAGGAGTTGATCGGCGGCCTGCTCGAGCTTGTCGTCGCTCAGGTAGGTGCCCGCTGCGATTTCTTCGCGGACGCGATTGATCAGGTCCGTGCGCACCGCGGGGGCGCTCTGGAGCTGACTCAGGTACTGCGCGACGCGCGAGAGCTCGACGCGATCGGAACTCCGAGCCCCACCACGGCCCCGGACTTCCTCAGCGCCGGCCTGGCTCGCGTACGCGGGGTCAACACTGACCCGGCGGACTCGCAGACTCGATGCGTTGTTGATGGATGAGATGTCACTCATGTACGATGCCTCTTTTCTTGTGTCCTCTTCGTGCCCACCACCTGGACACCACTATATGTTGTTGATGAAACCACTGTTCCATCCATCCCTTGCTTTGAATATCGGTGCGACCATGAGGATCACTGTAAAATCGATTTGATTTGTGTCCAGATGCTCAAGCAACTGCGAGGACACGCTTTACGAAGAATAACATAACGACGGACCCAGAGGATTGAGCAGCGATGAATTTGAAAAACTGCAAAAGCGACGATCACAAGGGCGTTTTTTCTTTGTTCGGGTATCCCGATCATCGCATGGGTGCTCGATTGTGTCTCGGATCCGCCCTGATTCTGGGCACAATGCTCGTGGGGTGCGGCGGTAAGCAAACGAGGGAAGAGCCCGTCCCGGAGTACTATACCGATCAGTCTGGTCAATTATTCGCGGATGATCCCGCAGCTTCCGAACTGGATTCCGATTCGATCGATGTCTCCGCCCTGATGGGGGGAGAGAGCGCGCAGGCTCAGGGCGGGAACGCATCCGAGCAGGTCGGCGGGTGGTCGATCATGCTCACCAAGCTCGGGAACGCGGGAATGGATCGGGCGCAGGAACTCTTGCGGGTCATCCAGACGGACGCGGGTCTGCGACAGGCGTTCATTGAGCAGCGATCGGACGGGCTGGTGATTGCGTACGGGAACTATCTCGGGCGTGAAGAGGCGATGAAGGATCTTGAGCGGGTCCGCAAGACGCAGCTGATGAGCACGACGCCTTTCGAGAACGCGATCATCATGCCGCCTTCGAGCGACGAGCTCCGCGGGAGCAACCCCAGGCACGATCTCCGCACGGTCAAGCAGCGTTACGGGAAGCAGGCGGTCTACACCCTCCAGATCGGGGTGTACGGGCGCGTCGATTACCAGAACCCCGCGCCCGAGGAGCTCGCAGCCTATCGCAAGGCGGCGGAAGAGGCGGTCCGCGATCTGCGTTCGCAAGGGGAGACCGCGTTCTATTACCACGCGCCGGCGCGGAGCATGGTCACGGTCGGGGTGTTCGGGGAGAAGGACTTCGATAACACGACGCTGCCGCCGTACCAATCGCCTTCGCTTAAGCGGACACGCGAGAAGTTCCCCAACAACCTGCTCAACGGCGCGGGGATCAACGAGACGGTCCGCACGGAGACGGGGCGGATGAAGCAGCTGCAATCGAGCCAACTCGTCGCGATCCCTGAGAAGTGATCGCGAAAAACCGAGGATCGACGGGGGTTTTCGCGGGTTAGTTGCGTGCTCCTGGGTTGGGGATCCCTTGGATCCAGACGGGTTCGATGTGGGTGACGCGCCAGGGCGCGTCGTCGCGTTGTCGCTGCCAATCGACGCGCCACCAGGAGAGTGAAGGAACCATGGAGCCTTGGGTCCGCACACGGATCTGGGTGGTGGCGACGAGGTTGCCGTCGTAGATCCCGACATGGACGGTGCTGACGGCGGCGCTCTGGACGACGCCGGGGTTTCGGGTGGTCGCCAGTCGAACGATGGAGTCGGCACCGGCTGCGGACGCGAAGATGCTTGAGAGTTGGGCGTCGGGGTCGAGCAGATCGCGGAGCGTATTCGCGTCCGCGTTGGCGACGGATTGGACGAGGGTTTGGGATTGGGTGCGGAGGCGCTCGCGTTGGGTGAGGGTGAGCGAGCCGACGACGAAGATTGAAACTGCCATGATCGTCAGCACGGACGAGATGGGGAGCGCGATGCGCTTGAAGCTTGGGCGATGGCGCATGAGAACGAGCGTGAGGGCCCCCGCGACGAGGAGGACGATCGAGGGGACGAGCGGTTGCTCGAGCACCCAGTACTCGATGGGTGAGGGCGCGGGGAGCTCGGGGAGGGCGCTGGGTTCGATGAGGTTGTTCTGCATGATCGTTGGATTGTTCGCACGGATTGGGTGATCGGATGGGGTGAAGATGAAGGGGAGTGGGGAATTGGGCCGATAACTTGGGCAGGAACGCGCGGTCGGTGCGCTCAACGCATGAGCGGGGCGACGCATGCACAGCGCGTGGATGGGAGCCCAGGTATGAACCTTGAAGAGCTGCTCGCGATGACCCAGAACGACCTCGGCGGGGGCGACGACGGGGGTGTGCCGAGCGATGACGCGCTGCTTGAGCGGAACCTGAAAGCGCTGAGCAGGCGCTCGCCGGGCGAGGCGGAGCGGATCCGCCACGCGCCGCCACGCGGGGACCTGCGCTTCATCGAGAGCGAGGAGGGATTGAGCGCGACTCTCGGCGGCGTGGCCTTGGCTTCCAAGCGCCGTCCAGTGAGTGAATCCAAGAAGCTCGCGTCGTCGATCGATGCGGAAGAGGTCGCGGTCGCGGGGGTGCTCGGGTTCGGGCTCGGGTACCACTGCGATGAGCTCGTGGAGCGATTGGGCGAGTGGGGTCTGGTGGTGTGCTACGAGCCCGATCTGGGTCTCTTGCGTGGGGTACTGTCGCGGATCGATTGCACGCGGATGTTCGCGAGTAGCCGGTTCGTGCTCGTGTGCGATCCGGACGACTCGGTGCGATGCAATCAGGCGTTCATGGGCGCGGAGGCGCTGGTGGGGATGGGTGTGCGATTGATCGCGCACCCGCCGAGCACGGGGCGGTTGGTAACGACGAGCGAGCGGTTCGGGCAGACCTTTACGGACGCGCTGCGGGCAGCGCGGACGAATGTGGTGACGACGCTTGCCAACGCACGCACAACGATGCGGAACGCGATGATGAACACGGAGCACTATGTGCGCAGCGCGGGGATCGCAGCGCTCATGGACTCGTGCGCAGGGAAGCCCGCGATAGTGGTGTCGGCGGGCCCGAGTCTGGAGAAGAACATCGATCTGCTTTGCGATCCGAGCGTGCGCGAACGGTTCGTGATCATCGCGGTGCAGACGGTGCTCAAGCCGATGCTCGCGAAGGGGATCCGCCCGCACTTTGTCGCGGCCTTGGACTATCACGAGGTGTCGGGTCGGTTCTACGAGGGTCTGACGGCGGAGGATGTGCGGGGCGTGCGCCTGATCGCGGAAGCGAAGGCGAACCCGGTGATCCTCGATTCATTCCCGGGTGAGGTGATCTGCCCGAGCGATGAGGTGCTTGATCGGGCGCTGGGCGATGGGCTCGCGCGTGATCGGGGGAAGGTGCCTCAGGGCGCGACGGTGGCGCACCTGTGCTACAACCTGGCGCGATACCTCGGGTGCGATCCGGTGATCCTGATCGGGCAGGATCTTGGGTTCTCCGACGGGCAGTACTACGCGAACGGGGCAGCGATCCACAATGTGTGGGGGTGCGAGCTCAGTGCGCACCGGACGATCGAGATGTTTGAGTGGGAACGCGTCGCGCGCATGCGGGCGCACCTGCACCGGCGCGAGGACATCTTCGGCAAGGCGATCTATTCCGACGAGCAGATGTGCTCATACCTCGCGATGTTCGAGGAGATGTTCCGCAAGGACAGCGCGAATGGTTTGCGGGTGATCGACGCGAGCGAGGGCGGGGTTCGCAAGAAGCACGCGGAGATTATGACACTCAACGAGGCGATCGAGCGGTTCGACGCGGGTGCAATCAACCTGCCCAAGGGGCTCGGGCGCAAGTCCGACGCGCCGATCGATCCGAGGGTGGATCAACGACTCGATGCGCTGAGCGCGGACGCGCGACGGATCGAGGTGATCAGCGACGAAGCGATGGGACTCTTGCGCCAGATGCTCGAGCATCAGGGTGATCAGCGCCGGATCGGCCAGTTGGTTGATCGGGTGCATAAGGGACGCGACGAGCTGATGAAGAAGTCGGACGCGTTCTTTCTGATCGAATCGGTGAATCAGGTCGCGGTGCTCAATCGCATGCGGCGAGATCGCGTGATCAAGCTGCGTGCGGGCAGCGCGGATGCGCAGGAAAAGCAACGCCTGCAGATCGAGCGGGACATCGAGAATGTGCAATGGACCCGCGACGCGGCCCGGAGCGTTGCGGAGCAGATCGAGCAGGCGCGGGAGGTGCTCCGAGGCGAGCGCACCAAGGCACTGAGCGATCGCCCCGAAGAGGCGGCGCTGATGCGTGATGAAGAACAGGGCGGACGCACCGATCGCGTGCACGCGATGATCCTCGCGGACACGGCGATCAGCGGGCTCGGCACGCGGCGTGATCTGGGCGCGCGGGCGCTGCCCGAGGGTGTGGGCGGGCTCAATCTGCTGCAGACGACGATCGCGCGGGTGGATCGTGCACAACGCATCGATGGGATCACCATCGTTACGCCCGACCCCGACGGGGTGCGGGCATTGATCGGATCGATGTCGACAAACCACACGCCCAACATCGTTGCGTGCGATGCCTCGATCGTGCGCGAGCACGCGGCGCGGGTGGGCGCCGCCCGGATGCAGTCGATGACGAGCTGGCGCGGGTCGCTGGGGATGATGTGCGTGTACGACGAGTGCACGATTCCGGCGCTGTTCGCGGACATCATGGGCACGCACCAGATCGATGGCGTCGCGGTGCTCGGGGCGGACTGGGCGATGATCGACCCGGCGCTCGTGGATGAGACGATCGAGCGGTTCAGCCACCTCACGAGCGACAAGCGGATCGCGTTCTCCCAGGCGGTGCCCGGCGTGGGCACGATGGTCATCGATCGTGAGACGATGGAATCGCTGCGTGATTCGCAGACGCAGAGCACGCGACGCAACCACTTCGCGACGCTCGGGGCGCTGATCAGCTACCTCCCCACCGCGCCCCAGGCGGACCCGATCGTACGGGGCGTGTGCGTGCAGGCGCACCCGCAACTCCGCGATGCGGGCGTGCGCGCGATCGCGGACTCGATCCAGCGGATTGACGCGATCGGGCAGGCATTCGCATCGATATCTGAACCGATGAACGCGGACGCGTTGGCGTGTGCGCAGGCGCTGCGGGAAACGACGCGTGTGCATATGCCTCGCACATTGGTGCTTGAGACCTGCACGGGTCGATTGCTCGGCGGACGCTGGGGCGCGTGGCGACGCGGATCGCCCGAAGCGGTCGAGCGGTGCCCGATTGAGCTGGGTCAGGCGCATGCGCTCATGCGTGAGCTCGGGCAGGCACGCGAGGACGCGTGCGTCGTCTTCGACGGCGTGGGCGACCCGCTCATGCACCCGGGCGCGCTCGATCTGGTTGCGCTCGCGAAGGAAGACGGGATCGCGTGCGTGGAGATGCGGACGGATCTGCTGCGTGATGGGGTCTCGGCGGATGAGCTGCTTGAATCGGGTGTTGATATCCTGAGCGTTGAGATCGTCGGCGACAGCGCCAAGAGCTACGAGGAACTGGCGAGCATCGACGCGTACGGGCGCGTGTGCGATCGATTGCAAGGTATCCACGATGCGAACGCGGACTCCGGGATCTGGCTCGCTGCCCGGATGATCCGGTGCGAGCAGACGCTCGATCTGATCGAGTCGTTCTACGACAAGTGGCTGATGCTTACGGGCGGCGCGATCATCGACCCGCTTCCCAGTTGCGCCCGCAACCAGCGCCTCCGCGGCATGGACATCCCCAAGTGGCGATCCGAGCAGATGGAACGCGAGACCATCCGTGTCCGGTGCGACGGGGTCGTCGTGGACACGGACGGCAAGGCGATCATCGCGCAGGGGTCAGAGATCAACGCGTTCGATGAGGGGATCGAGCGGGCGTATCAGCGGATGCGCAGCGCGGTTCGTGCGTCGGCGCTGGAGCTCAAGCTCGGCGCGGGGGAATACGCAGCGTGAGCATTCAGGGCGATGCCATCGCGATTGTCCTTGCGCGCGAGGGGAGCAAGGGGCTCCCCGGGAAGAACACTGCGCTTGTTGCCGGGCAGCCTTGCATCGCGTGGACGATCCAGGCGGCGATACGATCGGAGTCGATCAGTCGCATCGTGGTGAGCAGCGATGATCCGGGTGTGCTGACGATTGCGCGAGAGATGGGATGCGAAGTTGTTGAGCGTCCTGAAGCGCTCGCGCACGACACCGCGACGATCGACGACGCAGCCCGTCACGCGTACGAATCGATCGGATCGCCGGGTGTTCCGATCGTGATCCTGTACGCGAATGTCCCGGTTCGTCCGGAGTCGTTGATCGATGACGCGGTAAAGATGCTCGTTGAGACCGGGTGCGACAGCGTGCAGAGCTATGCGCGCGTGGGCAAGCACCATCCGTGGTGGACGGTGCGTGTGGGCGGTGATGGGCAGGTGTCGCCTTGGGAAGGGGAGGTGTTGTATCACAACTGCTTCCGGCGACAGGACCTGCCCCCCGCGATGGTGCCCGACGGCGGGGTGATCGCGCTGACGCCCGATGCGTTGATGTGCCGGGTTGGTGCACCGGAAGGGCCTCATGGTTTCCTTGGCAATGATCGGAGGGGTGTGATCACAGGCGAGGGGGATGTGATCGATATCGATTCGCGGATCGATCTGTTGGTGGCGGACGCGATTCTGAGAGAAAGGATCACAGCCGAGTAACGAATACAGAAGATTCGATGAAGCGGGATCATCTGCATAGTGCCTTCCCCGCCCCGCGGGGAAGGTGGCACGCCGATCTCGGTGTGACGGATGGGGTCTTGGGGATGCGAGGGTTCTACAAGACCCCCTCCGCCTCGAAGACTCGGCACCTCCCCCGCGGGGCGGGGAAGGCACAAGACTTCGCTTTGATAAGTATCTCCGTGTGCTCTGTGGTAAAACTCTTCATGCGAATTGGCAACAGACAGATCGGACTCGAGCACCCGCCCTACATCATCGCGGAGATCGGGGTGAACCACGATGGTGAGGTCGAGCGGGCGTTGTCACTCACGGACGCAGCGGCCGGCGCGGGCGCGGATGCGGTGAAGTTACAGTTCTTTGAGACGGATCGGCTCATGAGCCGCGCGGCCAAGCTGGCGGCCTACCAGAAGAACGCGGGGGAGACGGACCCGATCGAGATGCTGCGTCGATTGGAACTCACGATCGACGAGATGGCAATGGTCGTCGATCGGGCGCACGAGCGAGGGATCCACGCGATCGTGACGGTGTTTTCGACTGAGCTCGTGGAGATCGCGGAGACGCTTGCGTGGGACTCCTACAAAACAGCGAGCCCGGACATCGTGAACCAGCCGTTGCTTGAGGCGCTGGCGGAGACGGGTAAGCCGATGATCGTGAGCACGGGAGCGAGCACGCTCGATGAGGTGGTGCGTGCGGTCGGGTGGCTCGATCATGTGCGCGATCGGTTGGCGGTGCTGCAGTGTGTGAGTAGTTATCCTGCGCCGGATCCGGCGTTTGGTGGGATTCGCGTGATCGCTGAGGCGACCGGATTGCCGACCGGGTACAGCGATCATACATCGGATATAGATTCAGGCGAGATCGCTTGCGCGTGGGGAGCAAGGGTTCTTGAGAAGCACATCACATACGATCGGCTTGCACATGGTCCAGACCATCAGGCTTCACTGATCGTGCCCGCTGAGTTCAAGAGCTATTCAGATCAGGCGAGATCATATCGTGTTCTTGCGGATTGCTTGCGTGCTGCAGAACGAGAGGACGAAGACTATCGACCTCCGCATGGTTCAACTTGGGAACTTGTACAAGCGATATTCATGGTCGATGAAACGGAGATCGAAAAGCGAGTCCTCGACTGCGAGCGCGATGTCCGCGAGGTCTCCCGCCAGTCCGTTGTCACCACGCGCGAAATCGCCCCCGGCGAGACCATCTCGCGCGAGATGGTGACGATCAAACGCCCCGGGACAGGGATCCTGGCGTATCGTCTCGATGAGGTCGTTGGCTCGGTCGCGAAGCGCGCGATCGAATCAGATGTACCCATCGTCGAGGAGGATCTCGCGTGAACGAGAGCGGACAGCACAAGGTCATGGTTGTTACCGGCACCCGCGCCGAGTTCGGGCTTCTGCGCCCTGTGATGCACGCGATCCATGCGCACCCGGCGCTGGAGCTTTATGTCGTCGCGGCTGGGTCGCACATGGTGCAACCCGCGGTGACCTTCCGCGAGGTGAAGGCGGAGTTCGCGATCGCCGACTCGATCCCGATGCAGACGGCTGGCAAGGTCGGGCGATTGCACGATGTGGAATCACTCGGCAAGGGCATCGCGCGATTCGGGCGCTCCTATGACATGAACACCCCCGATATGGTCGTCGTGCTCGGCGATCGGATCGAGGCGTTCGCGGCGGCGTCCGCAGCGAGCGTGGGCGGGATCCCCCTCGCGCACATCCACGGCGGCGATCGGGCGGAGGGGGTCGCGGACGAGGCGATGCGCCACGCGATCACCAAGCTCGCGCATGTCCACTTCCCCGCGTCCAACACGAGCGCCAAGCGCATCGTGAAGATGGGCGAGGACCCGGCGCATGTGTATGTCGTGGGTTCGCCCGCGATCGATGGGCTCGATGCGATCAATCCGCTGGGCGATGGGGCGTTTGTCGAGCTTGGGTCGCCTGAGGTTGTGGTGCTGATGCACCCGATCGGGCGTGAAGACGAGGAAGAAGCAGGCGCGATGCGCACGGTACTCGAGTCGGTCAATGACAAGCGTGTGCTCGTGCTGCACCCAAACCTGGACCCGGGTCGGCGCGGGATCATGGACGCGATCGAGAGCGCGCCGATCGATGTGCAGGTGCGTGCGGGGCTGCCTCGGGATCAGTTCGTTGGGTTGCTCAAGCGCGTGGGCGCTTCGGGCGGGGTTCTTGTCGGGAACTCGTCGGCGGGTTTGATCGAGGCGACGGCGCTGGGGTGCCCGAGCGTGGACATCGGGGATCGTCAATCGGGGCGCGAGCGCTGCGAGGGGTGGACGATGCACGCGAAGGAATCGGTCGAGTCGATCCGTGACGCAATGGAGAAGGTGATGCAGCCGGGGATCGAACGCGCGGCACACCCCTACGGCGACGGGACGAGCGGCGTGCAGATCGCGGACCTGATCGCGAAGGTGCTCGGGCACACGACTTCTCGGGCGTTGACACGCAAACGATGTGCGTTCTGAGACGGGTCCTCCCCAGTTATTGTGGGTGACTTGAATCCGGACCTGATTTTCAGTTGAACCTGATTGGAATCTCCGACGCGCACGCAAGTTGTGCTGATGGTGCGCCGATGTCTGTGTGGATTGAAATGGACTTCAACTCGGAGCAAACCATGCCAGTGACCCAGGAACAGCGTGAAAAGGCCGTCGTCGACGCCCTGAAGGAAATCTCGCACATCGCGACCCTCCCCGAGGTCACGCTGCGGATCATCGATCTGGTCGAGGACCCGTCGAGCACGGCGCAGCACCTGCACGAAGTCATCAGCAACGACCCCGCGCTCTGCTCGCGCATCCTCAAGGTCGTCAACTCGTCCTTCTACGGATTACCCGGGCAGATCGCGTCGATCAATCGTGCGATCGTCATGCTCGGGCTCAACGCGGTCAAGAACATCGCGATCGCAGCATCGCTCGCCAAGCTTTTCCGCGGCGGCGAGCTCACCCCGTTCTTTAGTGCCAAGGAGCTCTGGGATCACTCCAACGCGGTCGCGATCGCGTGCAAGATCCTCTCCGATCGACTCGGCATGGGCATGGGCGACGAGGCGTACCTCGCGGGCCTGATCCACGATATCGGGATCATGATCGAGATGCAGTACGATCGCACCCAGCTCATCGACGCGCTCGATCGGTGCAACGCGGACATGAACGGACGCCCCGCGACCTCGCTGCTCGAAACAGAAGAAGAAGTCTTCGGCGCCAACCACCAGGACTACGGCAAGGGCCTGTGCGAGAAGTGGAAGTTCCCCAACCCCTTCATGGCGGCAGCGGGGTACCACCACAACCCGACCGCGGCACCCAAGGAAGTCCAGAAGATCGTCTACCTCGTGCACGCGGCTGACAAGATCGCGTCGCAGTTGCCCGGCGGGTTCCGTCTCGACAACCCGAGCACCGAGATCCACAAGGAAGTCCTTGAGGCACTCAAGATCACCCCCGAGATCATCGAATCGACACTCGAAGCGCTGATCGTGGCACTCAACGACCCCGATCAGGCGACCTGATCACACAGACCAGCACGGCGCTGCCGAATGGAGAGAAGGACAGCCGGTTGCCCCATGGGCGGCCGGCTGTTTTTGTTGGATTGTTACTCGGACAGGCGATCGCGCCAGAACCCCATCCGCTCGTGGTTCGTGAGATCGAACTTGAGCGGGGTGACGGTGATCTTGCGCTCGAAGAGCTCGTACACATCGGACCCGTCGTCGGTGCCTCGGAACTCGAGCCCGTGCGCAGTGGACCAGTAGTAGCGATCGCCCTTGGGTGAGGATCGCTGCTCGTACTGATCAACGAGCGCGTGGGTATTCATCGGGCAGACCTCGATGGGTGTGTCGTCTCGCAGGTACTCGCTCGCGGGGATGTTGATGGAGATCACCTCGTGTTGATTGGGGAGACCGCCTCGCAGGAGCGCGTCGATGGCGCGCCGGGCGTGGGCGGCGCCGAGCTCGTAATCGGGTTCTTCTTGGTCGAGGTGGAGGGAGACGGCGATCGCGGGGACGCCGAGGAACGCGGCCTCGATCGCGGCGGCGACGGTGCCCGAATAGATGACATTGATTCCGCAGTTCGCGCCCGCGTTCATCCCCGAGATCACGAGGTCCGGTCGGGTCCCGTTGCCGTAGCGCTCCGCCCAGAGGTTGGTGAGGGCGAGCTTGGTGCAGTCCGCGGGGCGTCCATCGACGGCGATCCCGTCCTGCCCGTTGATGTGGACATGCTTGGTCATCAGGGCGGTGTGGTAGGTGATCCCGTGCGAGGTCGCGGATTGAGCGCTCAGGGGCGCGACGGTGAAGACCTCTCCGAGTGGATCGGGGTGCGCGTCGGACCCGGTGAGCTGGGCGTGCAACGCCTCGATCCCGGGCGCGAGGATGCCGTCGTCATTGGTCAGAAGGATCTGCATGCACAGAGGGTAGGTCCCTCGCGTGATGAGCGCATGTCGCGATTAGGGATCGGGTGGTTACCCGCCGTGCGGGCGGGCGCGGCCCTCGGCGATGCCGGCCTTGAGATCGTCGAGTCGGTGCTCATACGGCGTGTACTTCTTCACAGAGCTCTTGTAGATCTCCTTGCGGACCTGATCACGCGACGCGGTGTTCACGATACGCTTGGACTTGTGGAACTCGAGGATGTCCTCGGTCCACTCACGCCCGAGGAACTCGAGGACGCGCTTGGACTGACCCTCGGGGTCCTCCACGAGCTCTTCGTAGACCAGATCGATCATGTCAACCTCGGGGATCTCGTGCCAGGCCTTCATCGTGCGCTCGTAGTCCGCGAAGTAGCGCCCCAGCCAGTGGAGCTTCTGGGTCTGCGGGTGCGGGCGCGCGAACGCCTGGGTGAAGTTTGAGAGGCAGCAATCGAGCTCGTCGCGGACGCAATGGATGATCTTGCACCCGGGGAACATGTGCGCGATGAGGGGGACGAACGCGTAGTTGAACGGCTGCTTGTCCGTGACGGCGTACTCGGGGTGGACCTCGTTGAACCCCTGCATCGCGTTGCGCGCCATCCTGTTGAGACGCGGGAGGGTGTAGAGGGACCGATCGAGCGGGTAGCGCTGGGTGAACTTGAGCTTGTTGACTTCTTCCTTGGGGATCTCGCGCGAGACGGCGTTCATCTCGCCGCCGGGCACGACGCCCTTGACCTGCGCGAGCATCTGCTCGGTCAGCGATGTACCCGAACGCATCATCCCAACGATGAAGATCAGGCGCGAGCCGTCGACGCCCTTCGCGTTCGCGTAGGGGATCGGTTCGTCCGTCCGCCAGCAGTCGATGAGCTGATCGATCCGCTCGGAATGCAGATCGGGGTTCCACTCGTACGGGTCGACCTCTTTGCCCTTGATGTACGAATCGAACGAGTTGTCGTGCTCCTTGATGGAGTGGTAGAGACGCCCAAGCTGGAAGTACGCGGCCCGCTTGAACGCGATATCGGTGGCTTCTTCGATGTGCGCTTCCATGTTCGCGATCGCTTCGCCGGGGGTGATGTGCTTTGGGGCAAAGCGCGCGCCCGAGATCGCGATCGCGAGCAGCTTGTTCTTGTCGAGGTTCATGCCCCGCGAGACATCCTCGAGCTGGAGGTAGGCCTTGTACGCGTCCTCCTCGCGGGCCATATCCGCGAGCGCGGAGGTCTTCTGGCGCAGGGCGTAGAAGTGGTCGGGTTGCTTGTACAGCACGCGCTCAAACTCAAGGAGTGCCTCGTTGACCTCGCCGCCGCGTTGGAGCGCCGCCCCGTAGTAGTACCGGATGTCCGGGTTGTCGGGCGAGAGCTCCGCAGCGATCCGGTAGGACTCGATCGCTTCGGGGTGACGACCCAGCGCCGAGTTCGCGCGACCCATGGTCATGTAGACATCGAGATCGCGGGGGAAGTTCTTTTTGAGCTGATTGAGCTTGGTGAGCGCCTGCGACGCGAACCCGTCATCGATCGCCTGATTGAGCTTCTTGAAGAGCACCACACGCTTCTGCTGCTGCTGAGGCGACAGCTTGGGCGCTTGCGCTCCGCTGGACTTTCGTTTGGGGTTCGATGGGGGCATACTCAGACTCTATCGTCGATTTCGGGTTCTGGGTTCGGGCAGATCCGCAGGAAGCGCGTATTGGTTCCAAGAAGAATACGCCGGGTGTCGCGGGCGGGCTCACCCCCCGTGTGGGCGGGCGCGGCCCTCCTCGAGCCCACGCTTGATCTCCCCCATCCGGTGCTCGAAGGGCACATACTTCGCGACGGAGCTCGTGTAGAGCTTCTTGCGGACCTGATCGCGCGACGCGGTGATCACGGTTCGTTCGGACTCGTGGAATCGCAGGATGCTCTCGTCCCACTCGAGCCCCAGGAACTCAGTCATCCGCTTCGTCTGTGTCTCGGCGTCCTGCACCAGGTCCTCGTACGCGAGATCGATCATCTCCACTTCGGGCAGCTCGTGCCAGGCGCGCATGACCCGCTCGTAGTCCGCGTAGTAGCGCCCGAGCCAGTACTGGTCGTGGGTCTGCATGTGCAGCTGCGTGAACGCGGTAGAGTAGTTCGAGAGACAACAGTCGAGCGGATCGCGCGTGCAGTGGATGAACTTGGCGCCGGGGAGCATGTGGGCGATGAGTGGCACGAGCGCGTAGTTGTAAGGCTGCTTGTCCGTGATCTTCAGGCGCCGGTTGATTTTGTTGAACGCCTTCATCGCGTCCTTAGACATCGCGTCCAAGCTCGATTGCGTGTACAGGCGCGGGTTGATCGGGAGGCGTGCTGCGTGACGCAGGATGATCTTCTCGGTGCGTGGGAGCTGATCACTGATGATGTTGAGCTCGCCGCCCGGCTCGATGCTCTTGAGCTGGGCGAGCATCTGCTCGGTCAGCGAGGTCCCCGATCGGGGCATCCCCACGATGAAGATCAGGCGCGACCCGTCGATGTTCTTGGCCTTGGAGAACGGGAAGGTGTGATCGCGCCAGCACTCGATGAGTTCGTCAATGCCCTTGCTGTATGCGTCGCAGTCCCACTGATCTTTATCGACCGCCTTGCCCCGCTCGTACCAGGTGAACGCCTCATCGTTGTTCTTGAGGTGCTTGTGCAGGCGGGCGAGCTGGATGCTGCCCGCGCGGAGCAGGTCGCGATCGCGTGTCATTTCGATACGGGTCTCAAGTGTCTCGAGACTCGACTTGGCATCGGTGAACTGGGGCGCGAAGGCAGCTGCGGAGATCGCCAGCGCGTTGAGCTGATGGTCATCGAGCTCGGCATCCTCGAACTTCTCAACGATTTTCACATACGCGTCGTACGCTTCTTCCTTGCGACCCAGCGCTTCGAGCGCTGAGCTGACATGGCGCATCGCGTAGAAGTGATCGGGTTGAACCTGGAGGACGCGCTCGAACCGATCGAGCGCCTGCTCGAGCTGGCTGTGGTTCTCCAACGCGATACCGTACTGTAAGTTGACCTCGGGTTCCATGGGCATGATGGCCGCGGCTTTGCGATAGAACTCGACGGACTTGGGGATGTTGCGGATGGCCATGTACCCACGCCCGAGCAGGACGAGCACATTGACATTCTTGGGGAACTTCTCGTAGAGCTCGGCGAGCTTGGGCATCGCCTGCATGGTGATGCCGATGTTCCCGCTATTCACTGCTTCGTGGAGTCGCTCGAGCAACGCTGCGAACTGCTGCTGGTCCTTCGGGTTCGTCGGGAGGGACTGGTCGCTCGTCGTGATGGGTTTGGTCTTCGCGGGGGGCATACCCATACTGTATCGTCCGTTCTCGCGTGAGAATTCGCCCATTTCACGCGGTTTTCGTGTGATGTGATCAGCGTGACCAGGTCGGGTTCACGATCAGATTATCGCGCCCGGGGACGATTACATCCGCGATCTCGATCGCTTCGCCGAAGCTCTCGAGCGCCTTCTCGCGATCGATGCACCCGCTGAGCACCTTGCCCTGCTCGAGGTGCTCCTTGGTCGCGATGGTGTCGCCGGCGATGAGGGTCGTATCGCTCATGCCCTTGAGCAAGAGCCCGCACGACCCGTGACTGAACCCCGCGAGGGGGAACAGGTCGATGTCGTCGGAGAGTGAATCGGGGGACGCCTGGGTGCGGGCGAGGATCGCGATGTCCCGCTGGAGGACCTCCAGGGTGGCCTGCTGATCCTCGTGGAACGCCTCGCCCGTCTGCTTGGCCATCTCCTGCGATTCCGCGAGTCGCCCGAGCGATTGGGCGATGGGGACCCCCACCGATTCGCGTTCGAGCTCGGAGATCAGCCAATCCGCGTGTGAAAAGAGCTCGATCCCCCGCCGCGCTTCGGGGTGGAAACTCGTCAGGAACACATGCGTGACTTGCTCGGGCTTGAGCCCTGAACGCTCGTGCAAGCGCGCCTTGAGCGCCGGCGCGGGCAAGCCCGGGTCCACGATAATGACCTTGTCGCCCGAGCGGATCAGGGTCGTCGTCGCGTGCCCCGTGCGGACGGGCGAACGCTCGTCCCACAGCGGGTGGGCGCTGAGGGTGCCGATGGAGATGATGCGGAAATCGAGGGCGATGGGCATACGCAAGCGTATGCATTCGCACCGGATGGTGTTACTTCGTCTCGCCGACGATCATCGCGGCGCCGACGGTGTTGTTCGTCTGCTCGTCCACGATGATGAAGCTCCCCGTTGCCCGGCACTGGCGGTACGGGTCGAAGAACAAGGGCTTGGTCGTGCGGATGGAGATGCGCCCGATCTCGTTGAGCTTGAGATCCGACGCGGATTCGTCGCGGTGGAGCGTGTGGATGTCCATCCGGTAGTGCAGTTCCTTGACGATGCAGCGCGCCTCGTTGGAGGTGTGCCGGATCGTGTACTTCTTCCCGACAACCATCGGTTGATCCGTCATCCAGACGACCATCGCGTCGATGTCCTGTCCCGAGGTGGGCTTGTTGTTGGGGCGGCAGAGCATGTCGCCGCGCGAGATGTCGATGTCGTCCTCGAGCTGGATCGACACGGACTGAGGCGGGAAGGCGCGCGAGATCTCGCTGCCCCCGATGTCGATCGACTTGATCTTCGATTCCATGCCCGAGGGGAGCGCGACGACCTCGTCGCCCACCTGGAACACGCCCGAAGCGATCTGCCCGCCGTACCCGCGATAATCGTGGAACTCATCGCTCTGAGGGCGCACGACCCACTGAACGGGGAAGCGCGGGTCGATCATGTCGCGATCGCCTGCGATGTGGACATTCTCGAGGTGGTGCAGGAGCGACGGGCCCTGGTACCAGTCCATGTTGCTCGAGCGGTTTACGACATTGTCGCCCGTGAGCGCGGACATGGGGATGAAGGTGATGTCGTTGATCTCGAAGCGCGCCGCGAACTCCTCGAAGTCGTCGCGGATCTTCTCGTAGGTTTCCTTCGACCAATCCACCAGGTCCATCTTGTTCACGCACACCACGAGGTGTGGGATGCGGAGCAGCGAGGTGATGAACGAGTGGCGACGGGTCTGCTCGATCACGCCGTGGCGTGCGTCGATCAGGATCAGCGCGAGGTTCGCCGTCGAAGCGCCCGTCACCATGTTGCGGGTGTACTGCACATGACCCGGGCAGTCGGCGATGATGAACTTGCGCTTGGGCGTCGCGAAGTACCGGTACGCGACATCGATCGTGATGCCCTGCTCGCGTTCGGCGCGGAGCCCGTCGGTGAGCAGCGCGAGGTTCATGCGCTCGTCGCCTCGTGACATCGACGCGCTGGTCGCGGCTTCGAGCTGATCCTCGAAGATGGACTTGGAGTCATAGAGCAATCGCCCGATGAGGGTGGACTTGCCGTCGTCGACGGAGCCGCAGGTCAGGAACCGCAGCAGGTCCATATCGAGGTACGCGTCCGTGGAGAACTCCATGCCCTGATTCGCGTTGGGATCGGGCATGCGCGCGGGTTGGGTTTCGGTATCGGTGCTCATGGCTTAGAAGTACCCTTCCTTCTTGCGGTCTTCCATCGCGGCTTCGTTGGTCTTGTCATCCATGCGGGCGCCGCGCTCGGAGGCTCGCGCCGCCGCGACTTCCGCGACGATGTCCTCGAGCGTGGACGCGGGCGAGTCCGTCGCCGCCGTGCACGACATATCGCCGACGGTGCGGAACCGGACGGTCCGGTTGATTACTTCCTCGCCCTCACGAGGCCCGAAGGGCGCGTCGCCAACGGGGACCCATTGCCCCATGCGCTTGACGACATCGCGCTTGTGCGAGAAGTAGAGATCGGGGATCTCGATTCCTTCGAGCATGATGTACTGCCAGACATCCATCTCGGTCCAGTTGGAGATCGGGAACACGCGGATGTTCTCGCCCATGCGATGGCGCCCGTTGTACAGGTTCCAGAGCTCGGGGCGCTGGTTCTTAGGGTCCCATTGCCCGAAGTCGTCGCGGAAGGAGAAGATGCGCTCCTTGGCGCGGGCTTTCTCTTCGTCGCGTCGAGCGCCGCCGAAGAGCGCGTCGAACCGGTACTCCTCGATCGCGTTGAGCAATGTCGGGATCTGGGCGCGATTGCGCGACGGGAACGGACCGGGGTCCTCGGACGCGAGCCCCTTATCGATCATGTCCTGGACTTTATGGACGATGAGACGCTCGCCGAGCCCCTCGACGAGCTTGTCGCGGAAGTCGAGCGCTTCGGGGAAGTTATGCCCCGTGTCGATGTGCAGCAGGGGGAACGGGAACTTCGCGGGGCGGAACGCCTTCTCCGCGAGCTTCACCATGACGATGGAGTCCTTGCCGCCCGAGAACATCAGCGCCGGGCGCTCGAACTGGGCCGCCACCTCACGCATGATGTGGATGGCTTCCGCTTCGAGCGCCTTGAGGTGCGTCAGGCGGTAGTTTGAGATGGGTTCAACGGCCTGGGTCATGCCGGGTGTCTCCCTCGTCGCGTACACATTGGGTTCCCGAGCCGCTTGGATCGGGGATTCTGACTCGTTATCCATCAATCGGCCGATCTTTCACGCCTCCCAAGGGGGAAACCGGGATTCGATGGAATGATCAGCCGAAGTATAGACAGGCGTGCCGGGGTTCTACGATCTCTGCGCGTTCCTGGGTCTGCAAAGCCCGATAGTCCGTGTGATTGAATCCCCGCAGGGTGGGAGGACCCCTTGAGCAAGTCCGAGAAGCCGACGAACACGATCGGGAAAGCAACGAACATCGCTTGGCACGAGGGTGAGATCTCCCGAGATGACCGCGCCAGGGTCCTTGGGCACCAAGGGTGCACCCTCTGGCTGACGGGGCTCTCCGGGTCGGGCAAGTCCACGATCGGGGTCGCCCTCGAGCACGCCCTGATCCAGATGGGCAAGCTCGCGTACCGGCTCGACGGCGACAATGTCCGGCACGGGCTCAACGCGAACCTCGGGTTCTCCGCAGCAGATCGCGAAGAGAACATCCGACGCGTGGGCGAAGTCGCCAAGCTCTTCGCGGACGCGGGGGTCATCACGATCTCCAGCTTCATCTCCCCCTACCAGCGCGATCGTGATCAGGTCCGCACCATCCACGAGGAATCGGGTGTCGCGTTCATGGAGGTGTTCATCGACACCCCGCTGGAGGTGTGCGAGTCGCGCGATCCCAAGGGTCTCTATAAAAAGGCCCGTGCCGGCGAGATCAAGGGGTTCACGGGCATCGACGACCCGTACGAAGCGCCCCAGCGCCCCGAGGTACATCTCCGCACGGACAAGCAATCCATCGAGGAATCCGCGCAACAACTCATCGAGGCGCTCCGGGCGCACGGCGTGATCAAGGGCGATTGATCTCGTCAGCGATCGCCCTCGCGATCGCATTATGCCCGTTGGATGCGAAGTGCGTGTAATCCGAGAGCACATACGCCGGTGAGGGCGCCGTTCGCAGATTGTCGCTCGGGTCGACGAACGCGATGCCGAGCTCATCGCAGATCGATTGGATCCGAGCGATGGGGTCCGTGCTCAGACGATCCCGATCCACGAACTTCAGATTGTTCCGCACCGAATCATCAAGCGAAAACCTCGGCGGCGCGTACGCAACGATCAGGGTGATCCCCATCTCGTCTGCTGTTGCCTTGAGCTCGGAGATCTGATCTCGCACGAGCGTGTACGCGTCTTCCAGTCGACTCGGTTCCTCCCCGTCCTGAACATACCCGTGCGCGAGCATGACCCCCACCGGGAAGTCCGGGTCGTACCGATGGGACCCGAGCCCGATCGCGTGCTTGAGATGCTCTGAGCCGATCAACAACGCGTTGGGGATCGCGAGGTTGTTGTAAACTCCTTTGAGCTTGGTTTTGAGCCCCGCATCGACGCTCACCCGGGTTTCCGCGCGGGCTTTGGGGTTGGGTGGCTCGATTACCACTCTTTCTGATCGTGCGATCGCGAAGGAGATCATGTTCCCGCTGATCATGAGCACGAGCTGATCGGGGTCCATCTCGCGCCAACGCGTGCTGAGTTCCAGTTCGATCTGCGCCAGATCAAGCGCCGGCAACCCGGTATTGATGACCTCGACGGGCGCATTCGGCGTGTCGAGTTGGGACTCGAGGTGTGCCGCCCAGGTCTCGTCTGTTGCGATTCCTGTGCCGTGCGTGACTGAATCTCCGAGCGCAAGGATCCGACGGACGCCATCTGGCTTGGGGATCGCGACGGGGTTGCCTCGGAATCCCTGCGCGTTCATCTCGATCGGATAGCCGCCGGTGAGCGCTGCGTCGTAGACGCGATTGAGCAATCGTGGTTCGAGTATCCGCAGCGAGAACTCCGCGATGACCAAGAGGATGAGCATCAGGGCAATGTGCAGGATGTATCGACGGATGAACGCGATGGTCATCCGCACCCACCGGGAGATGACGCCAAGCACCAGCCCGATCGGGTTGGTGATCCCGATGCGCTCCTGCTCGATCTCGACAAAGTCATAGCGCGAGCTCGGGGCGATGGGTTCGAGGACTGCGTTCACATGCGTCGTATTGGCGTGGTGTTGATCGGCGCTCATGGGTTCCTCAGAACTGGAAGTAGATGAACTCCGGCGAGCTCGTGCCGCGGAACATCAATGCAAACACGATGAACGCGACGATCGCGACACAGAACGCAGCGAACGCGTGATGCTGGAGCAGGTACACGAAGCGCTTGCGGACACGCCCGAGCTCCATCAGGACGATAATGAGGATCAGCGTGATCGGTTTCCATACATCGAAGGCGACCCCCTGTGCATTCGTCCCGATACGGGTGAGTACTTCCCACGCGTGTTCGATATCCGAAGCCCGGAAGAAGATCCATGACAGGCAGACGAGATGGAAGGTGATGAACCATCGAATGAGTTTCGCGATCAGCGCCCGAGGCGGGGTCTCGCTGAGCCCGATGACGCGCTCGATAATCATGAACAAGCCCTGGAGCCCGCCCCAGACGACCCAGTTCCACCCGGCGCCATGCCAAAGCCCACCAAGCAGCATGGTGATCATCAGGTTGATCTGCGTGTGCGTGGGGCCACGCTTTGATCCGCCCAAGGGGATATAGAGGTAATCGCGCAGCCAGGTGGATAGGGATATGTGCCAACGGCGCCAGAACTCGCGGATCGAGCATGAAAGGTACGGCTCGCGGAAGTTCGCGGGTAATCGGATCCCCAGCACCAGCGCCGAGCCGATCGCGATGTCCGTGTACCCCGAGAAATCGCAATAGATCTGGATCGCGAAGGCGTAGGTCGCGCTCAGTAGCCCGAGCCCCGATGTTGCGGACGCGTTCCCGTATGCCTCGTTGACGATGGGCGCCATCGAATCGGCGATGAAGACCTTTTTGCACATCCCCCAGACAATCAGCGCGATCCCGGCGCGGATGAGCTGCCAGTTTTCCTCGTTCTCTTCGCGGAGCTGCGGGATGAGGGTGTCGGCACGGATGATCGGACCAGCGACGAGCTGGGGGAAGAAACTGACATAGAGCGCGACATCGATCAGACTCTTGCGGGCGCTGAGGTGCCCGCGGTACACATCGATCGTGTAACTCATGGTCTGGAATGTGTAGAAACTGATTCCCAGCGGGAGGATCAGGTCAAGCTCAGGCCAGGGGCGGATCCCGGTGAGTGAGTACGCGGAGTTGGTGAAGAAATCCGCGTACTTAAAGAGCGCCAGAACGCCGAGGTTGGCGATCAGTGATGCGATGAGCCCGAGTCGACGACGCAGGGTGGATGATGACCCGTCGATCACGCGAGCAGCGGTATAATCAATAACCGTCGAAAAGACGAGCAGGGACGAGAAGGGCACCGACCAGACCATGTAGAAGGCATAGCTGGCGCCGAGAAGCATCACCCGCCTCCACCAGAGCGGGAGCAGGTAGTACAGGACCGCGATCAGCGGGAGAAACACCAGATAGAGCGTTGAGTTAAACAGCATTGATGTGCACCCAACATCGGCCAGACGGAACGGGCTGACTCAATCAAATCCCATCGACAGAACGCATTTGGGCCGACCCACACACAGAAAGCGAACCCATGATCGATCACGCCGAGTACGCCCAGGCCGGGCGCCAAGCCGTTGCCGCTGCCTCTATCGTGTGCCGGGTGGTGCAGGACAACCTCGATCAGGTCCGTTCGGTGACCAAAGACGACAAAAGCCCTGTCACGGTCGCGGATTACGCGAGCCAGGCCGTCGTCGCGATGATGCTCAAGCAGCAGATCGGCGAGTTCGTCATGGTCGCGGAAGAAGCATCCACCTTCCTCCGTGACGAGGACAACGCGCTCTTGCTCGACGCGACCGTCGCGGCTGCCAAGGAGGTCTGGGCGGACGCAAACGCCGACGATCTGCTCGACGCGATCGATCTGGGCTCGGGCGACACGACCCATCGCAAGTTCTGGACCCTCGACCCGATCGATGGCACAAAGGGGTTCCTCCGCAATCAGCAGTACGCGATCGCGCTCGGGTTCATTGAGGACGGCACCCCCACCATCGGCGTCATGGGGTGCCCCAACCTCCCCGTGAACATGTCCCTCCCCCTCGATGAGCGTGATGAGCACGGATGCCTGTACTACGCGATCCAGGGCGAGGGCGTCTGGGAGACCCGTGCCGACGATGGGAACGCGGAGTCCATCCGCATCACCCGCCTAGATCACGACGCGGGTGAAGAGATCGCGGTCTGCGCTTCCGTCGAGAAGGCCCATACCAATGTCTCGGACACCGATCGGATCCTCGAATGGATCGAGCAGCAGGGTCTGGGCGAGGCGGGCGAGCCCGTTCGTTTGGATTCGCAATGCAAGTACGCGGTTGTTGCGCGTGGGCAGGCGGACGCGTACCTGCGTCTTCCGACCCGCAAGGGGTATGTCGAGCGGATCTGGGATCATGCTGCGGGTTGCTGCATCGCGTGCGAGTCGGGGGCGTTTGTGACCGATATCTTCGGCAACACCCTCGATTTTTCGCACGGGCGGGGTCTCGAGAAGAACAAGGGGATCGTGTGTGCCCCGCCTCGGGTGCACGGGTTGATGATCCGGGCTATCCAGGAGCTCGGGATCGGGCAGAACAACGACGATTGATCGGGCGTACGCTTCGGATCAGTCCGCTGGGCATGTGAGCCCAGCGATCGGGGCACGGGGCAGGTACGAGATTGAGCGAGAACGCACAGACCATCCTGACCGGTGTCATGCTCGTGCTGATGATCGGCACCCTGGCGCTGGGGCGGTTCTCTGCGGACATCGTCATGATGGGCGTGCTGCTCGTGCTCCTGCTCGCGGGGGTGCTCGGGCCTCAGGAAGCCATCGCGGGGTTCGCGCACCCAGGGGTGATTACGGTCGCGATGCTCTACATCGTCGCAGCGGCGATGAAAGAAACGGGCGCGATGGCGCGCCTCACGAGTCTCCTGCTCGGACGACCCAAAACCGAACGCAGCGCCCAGGTGCGATTGTCTCTCCCCGTCGCGGCAATGAGCGCGTTCATCAACAACACCCCGATCGTTGCGATGTTCCTCCCGACCCTCACCGGCGTGGCGCGTCGGTGCCGGATCGCGCCGAGCAAGCTCTTCATGCCCTTGTCCTTCGCGTCGATCCTCGGCGGGGTCTGCACCCTCATCGGGACATCCACCAATGTCATCGTCGCGGGGCTGCTCGATGCGGAACAGCTCACAACCGATGGCGGCCCGGCGACGCTCGACAACCCCGCGCTCGCGCTGAACATGTTCACCATCGCGAAGGTTGGGCTTCCTATTGCGATCATCGGGCTCGCGTACATCCTGCTCTTCGGGCGTCGCCTGCTCCCCGATCGGGTCGATCCGATCGATCAGGCCGAGGCACAGGGGCATGGGTACCACGCGGCACTGAAAGTCTCGTCGGGATCGCCGATCATCGGCAAGACCGTGGAAGCCGCGAACCTGCGGAGTCTTCCGGGGTTGTTCCTGGCGCGCATCGAACGCAGCGACGACTCGGTCATCGCGGTGTCACCCCGCGAGATCATCGAAGCCGACGATGTGCTCGTGTTCGTGGGTCAGCTCGATTCGGTGGTTGAGCTCCAGCAGATCAAGGGGCTCGTCCCTTCGACCGTCGATGCGCACGAGCACGAAGAGCTCGACGCGAACACGACGAACAACAACTACCGCCCGAACCTCCGCATCGTGGAGGCGGTGGTGTCCAACAACTCGACCCTCGTGGGGTTGACGATCCGACAGTCCGGGATCCGAACCCGGTACGGCGCGGTGGTCGTCGCGGTGCGTCGTCAGGGGCAGCAGATCCCCGGCAAGCTCGGCGAGATCCGTCTCCGTCCTGGCGACACCCTCCTGCTCGAAGCCGAGCCCGGGTTCGCGTCGCGGTTTGGGAGCTCCAACGATTTCTATCTCGTCAACGAGCGCTTCACGCCCGCGTCGTTGCGCCATGAACGCGCGTGGGTCGCGCTCGCGATCCTGGCGCTGCTTGTGACACTCATCACCTTCGGGGTGATGGACCCGATGACCGCGTCGATGCTCGCCGCCGGGCTGATGATCATCACGCGCTGCTGCACCGGGCCTCAGGCGCGCCGGGGGGTGGACTTCTCGATCCTGACCGTTATCGGCGCGAGCTTCGGGATCGGGCAGGCGATGATCAACACCGGGCTCGCGGCTGACATCTCCCACTTCATCCTCGAGACCTTCCAGAGCATGGGCCCGTGGGCGCTGCTCGCGTGCGTGTATGTGTTGACCTCGATCTTTACCGCGTGCATGACCAACAACGCGGCGGCGGTCCTGATGTTCCCCATCGCCGTCGCGCTCGCGCGAGAAGCGGGCGTCAACCCGATGCCCTTCGTTGTCGCGATTACTGTCGCGGCCAGCTGCGAGTTCTCGACGCCCATCGGGTATCAGACCAACCTGATGGTGATGGGACCGGGCGGGTACAAGTGGATCGACTACACCCGGTTCGGTGGACCATTGACCATCCTTTGTGGTGTCTTGTGTGTCATCCTCGCGCCGTTGATGTTCGGCGGGTTCTGATTCTGAGCACATCAATAAAACAAGCGGGCCCTGATGGGCCCGCTTGTTGAATCTTCATACGAAGATTCTTGAGGGGATTGTGTGCCTGTCGCCCGGATCAGGGGCAGCCGGCGTTGTACGCGCTGAGGAACGCGGAAACATCAAAGAAGTCGAACACGCGATCCTGGTTGATGTCTGCGATCGGGTCCTGGGCCGAATAGGCGTTGAGGAACACGGAGACATCGAAGAAGTCGAGCGTGCCATCGTTGTTGAGATCGATGGCGCACCCCGCTTCACGGGTGATGCTGAAGTTATCGACGGACACATCGAAGAACGCGAAGAGGTAGAACTCCTCCGGGTCGTATGTGGAGAAGTAGATCTCATCGACATTGGACACGATGTCTGCGAAGGTCGCGCCCTCAGGGAGCACGGGCCCGTCCTGGTCGTTGTCGCCTCCGAACCCACGCCACCCGTCCGGGAGCGCGGTGCTGGTGGGATCAAAGGTGACGCTGAATGTGGTCCACTCGTTCTGGGTGTTCTCGTTGATCTCGCGCGAGAGGACGAAATAGACACTCCCGTATTGGTGGAACCCGCCGGCGTACCGGTAGTTGCGAAGCTCAACAACGAGCGGGCGCGTGTAGGGCACGAGCCCGTCGGGGATGTTCTGCGAGTTGATTAGATCGACCTTGATATCCATGGAGAGCGTGACCGATGAGCTCTGGGTGTAATCACCAAGGAACTCTGCGTTTCCGGAGTTGCGATACCAGACGCCGAAGGTCTCGTCAACGCTGCGCAGGTGCGCATTGCCGGTTCCGAGATCGGTCGTGCGGAAGGTGCCGTTGCTGCCCTCCCACCCGTCGAGCCCCTCGTTGAATGTCGTGGTGTAGGTCTGTCCGTTCGATATGCACGCGATGGATGCGATCGTGGCGAGAGCGGCGTTGAGCTGCGTGATGTTCATATGGCTTCCTGCTGTGATGAAGTAATCTGACGAACCGGGACCCGTCCCGGCTCGCCCCCCTTGTTGTTGTGAGTGGAGAAATGCTTATCGTCTCCTGCGGGTGCCGACCAGTCCGGTGATCCCCATCAGCGCGAGCGCCGAGGGTGCGGGGACGGTCGAGATCGAGATGTTGTCGACCGCGATGTCGAAGTTCGTGAATGGGTAACGCTCAACGGGGACCATCGTGGAGAACACGAACTGATCGACATTGCTCAGCACATCGGCGAAGGTTGCGCCATCCGGGAGCACAGGCCCGTCCGCGTCGTCGCTCCCGCCGTAGCCGCCCCACCCGTCGGGGAGCTCAGCGCTGTTGGGATCAAAGGTGACGCTGAAAGTCATCCAGTCCGCGTTGTTGACCGAGTTGATCTCGCGATCGAGGACAAAGAACACGCTCCCGTACTGAAAGATGCCCGAGCTGTACCGCGAGTTGCGGAGCTCAACCACGAGCGAGCGGGTCGTGTCCTGCCCGAAGAACTGGATCCGATCGACCTGGACATCGATCGAGAGGGTGACCTGGTCGTATTGGGTGTAATCGCCGAGGAACGCGTCGTTGGATTGGGTGTGCCACTCGACGCCGAAGCTCTCGGTGATCGCGTTGAGGTACGCGCCGTCGTTGCCGCCGCTCGGGAGGATGTCGTTGAACCCCCCCGTGACATTGAATCCTTCCATCCCGTTGTCGAATGTGACCACGGTGTCCGTGATCCCTGCGCCCGCGACGGCGCACATCCCCGAGACCAGCGCGAAGGCTGCGATCTTGGTGTTGAACATATTGATCATCTCCGTTCCCCTCTTGTAACCCTTGGGAACTGGGGCCGCACTGACCCGCGATGAAAACACGAATACGCGTTTCCGTGTATCCGTGTGATGGAGAGAGAATATCAATCAGCGACGCCGGCGCGTGCCGACGATGCCGCCGAGCCCGATCAGCGCGAGCGCCGAGGGTGCGGGGACGGTGCGGGTGATCGAGATGTTATCGAGCGTGACATCGTAATCGTCGAAGGTGAAGAAGTACCCGGGGAGGATCGTGTTGATCGAGATCTCGTCCACATCTGCCATCACATCCGCGAAGGTGACGCCATCTGGGAGCATGGGCTCGAAGGTGTTGGGATCCTCGGCACCGAAACCGCCCCAGCCCATCGGCAGGTCCGACGAGTTGGGATCGAATGTCGTCGAGAGTGTGATGTACCCATCGAACGATTCGGCACCGTACCAATCGAAGAGCAGGTACGCGCTGGTCCAAGGGTATCCGTTCTGAGCAAGGTCAAAGCTGCGGAGTTCAAGCGCGAACGGGCGGGTGATGCCCAGGCCTGTGAATCCAATCTGATCGATTCGAAGATCAACAGAGACGGTGATGGATTCATACTGGGTGTAGTCACCAAGGAAGTCGGCGTTGGTGTTGTTGTAGAAATCGATCCCGAAGTTGTTGAACTGAGTCCGGTACCCTGCGCCACCGCCGACACCATAAGTCGGATCGATGTTTGTTGCGCCGCCAAAGCCCTGCGGGCCTTCCCACCCGTGGGTCATGCCGTCTTCAAAGTCAACAACGGTGGTCGTCCCTCCCGCGAGGGTCAAGGTGGCGCTGAGCGCGAGCAGTGTGCTTGTGGTGATGAGATTCTTCATGTTGATGCTCTCTTCTACTGTGTTGCCGGGTATATCCGATCCGGCGTTCCCAGGCCAAGCGATCCTGCTCGACCCCTCTTGTTGATGCAAGGCCCCTCACCTCGCTCAGCGTGACAACGAGTCCCGCCTGAGTCTATGTATAATCGAACCCCCCGCTTGGTTGCAAGGAAGTTTCCTTGAAACTACAAAGAAATTGTGTGCACCCACACCCGATCTCGGTTATGATCGCAAAAACACCCTTCCAAGCGTGGGAATGGGCATCATCACCCATTTGGGCACGGACAGATAGGAACACGGAGTTTGATGAACAACACGCCCAACCCACGCCGATCACCGGATGCGGCACCCGAATCGATCTTGGAGACGAAGGATCCCTCGATCTCGGGGCTCGAGCGTCGGATCAACGAAGCCGGTGAGGCGCTCCTGAACTCCTTCATCCGGGTGATCGATCAGATCCCAGGCGGCGACGCGGGCCCGCAGCGCCTCTCCAAAGAGCTCGGGATCGACAAGGTTCTCGCGTCGCGGATGCTCAAAGCTGTCCGCGCGCCCGACCCGATGAGCGTCGTCCATCGTGTGCCTGGCCCGGAACCGATGCGCCGCGTCATCAAGGCCTCCTCCAAGCTCGGGGTGAACCCCGAGGACATCAAGAACGCGGGGGACGCGATCGATCGGTTCGAGACCCTGATCCGCACCGAGGTTGGGGATCGCAGCGCGCTCGACGCGATCCTCAGTGCCTGGGTCCCCGAAGCGAGGCGCGAGTTCGAGATCCGGCGCAAGCAGGCTGCGTTCCGCGCGATGAGTCAGCTCAAGGGCGTGCAGGCGGAGGTTTACGCGGAATGCGCGATCTTCTGGCCCAGCGCCGACGGCGAGCACATCGACATCGTCTGGATCAAATCCGTCTATGGGCTCCAGCGCCTCCGCCCGGGGATCCGGGTGAAGTTCACCTCGCATCGTGCGGTCGAAGAGGGCGCGGGGCGTCAAACCTTCACCCTCACCGGCGACCCGGTGGACAGCGTGGACAGCGCGACCCTCCCGAAGTACTGCTCCGACCCGACCCCCTCGTTGCAGGTGCAGCACGCCGGGGAGGTGATGCATTACCTGCTCGAGCCGGGCGGGTTCGGGGCGCAGAGCGCGATCGACCTCGTCACCTGTGAGGTGAACCGAGGCGAGATCAATCGGTACATCCCCAATGAACGCAAGCGCAAGGCCTGGGCGTCGAGCGATATCAATATCCCGTCGCGGCGCATGCAGTTCGATGTGCTGATTCATCGGGACCTGTACGCGAGCGCGCTCCCGGAGCTGCGCATCTACGACACCTGCATCCAGGGGCAAGCGGACATCAACGACCCTTCACGCGATATCGATCAGCTCGACCTGCTCGAATCAATCGAGAACCTCGGGTCGGGGCTCAACCGGTTCGGCAGCTCGCATGTCCCCAAGTACCGCACCATGATCTCCGAGGTCTGCGCCACCCTCGGGTTCGACCCCGAGCTCCTGCGTGGGTACCGCGTTGGCACCGATTACCCGATCTATGGGTCACAGACCGCGATGCTCTTTGCAACACAGGACCGCCCAGCGGATTGAACATCAAACCGCGGACAAGCGATGGTGATCAGGGGACCACGATCCCTTTGTTGAGTCGGGTCGTTGTGTCACGGGGGATGAGCACCACGACGATCTGGTCGCCCGGCACGGCCTGGGTGAACGCGAACTGGCGCGTCGCGACCTGATCGGGCGCCAGCGCGTTGATCGTCCTTCGGATCCGAGGCTCATTCGGCGCGATCGCGATCAGCTCAAAGTACTGTTCCTGCTCTTGCGTGTGCGAGACATTCGCGTTGATCACCGTGACGCCCGATTCGTTGCGTCGAGCCGTCAGCGTCATCTCGATATCGGGGAGCCCGAGCTCGATCGTGCGCTCCACGCGCAGGGTCGGGAAGGACTGGTCCGCGTCGATCTCGACATCAAACACCAGCCGCTTCTCACCCGCGAGCTCGCCTAATGAGTACCCGATCTGGATCGGGAACGCGCGTTCTTCATCGGGCGCGAGCGAGAAGGTTTGGACGCGGGGGATGATCTCCCACGAGCGATCGATGTCCTCGGGGTTGCCTGTATATCCGCCGGGCTCGACGATGAAGACGCGCCCGGACACGGGGATCTCCCACGGGTTACGCACGATCAGCTCGTGCGCATGCAGCCCGGATTGCGAGATGAGCTCGTCGGGCGAGACCCGCAACGAGCACAGGAACCGCACGAGCTCGGGGTTGACCCCCTCGACGATGATCGGCGAGCGCGAGATCGGGATCGTGTGGGTCGGAACCTCGATGTTCCCCATCTCGATCGGCTCGATCTCCGTCGCGTTGCCCAGCACATCGAACACCCGCACGGGGGTCATCCCGAGCGGGAGGGTGAGCTCGACGGGCTCAAGCGTTGGCGTGTCAAGCCAGAGCACGAGACCGCCGGTGGGCAGCTCGGAAGCGTCGGTATGCTCGTCCTGATCGAGGGGGCGCTCGTCGAGGAGGAGCATGCGCACGCCGGGGATCAGCTCGAGCGATTCGATCGCGTTGCGCTGCCCCAGATGGTTGGCGAGTGTGCGCCAGACGATGAGCTCGGAAGCGGGCATGACCTCGCCTCGTTTCCCGGGGGCGACCCACCAGGCGTCGCTCAGGCTCAGGGTGTAGTCGTGCGCGTCGCCGCCGTTGATCTTGGCAGCCCACCAGAATGAAATGGCTTTGCGTGCGAGCGAGCCGAGCGCGGACCAGGTTTGTGCCCCGCTTCGCTCGCTCGGGTGCTCGAGCGGGTGGAGCTTGAGCGCGAGCTTGGGCGCGGGGGTGTCTGTGCCGTCGGAGATTGTGCGGTTCGCGTTCCAATCGCGGACGAGCTCTTCGATCGCGCTCGGTGTGACGCTGAGGTTGTCGACGAGCTGGACCTGCACGCCGGGTGTGGCGAGCGAGGGCGGGATGGGTCGATCGATCGGCCAGGGTGTCGAGGTCGTCGGGCCGGGCACGAACCCCTCGATCGCGTCACGCGCGTTGCCCAGCTCATCGACCATGATCGAGGCGGTTTCCTCGCTCGGGCGATGACCGAACCCCCAGGTCGTGACGCGCTGCCCGAACCGATCGAGCATCAGGGTGCCCCACTGGGTCCATTCGCCATTGGGATCTTCGAAGGCCCGGAGGACTTCGTCGGGGTCGGAAGCGATCATCGTCGCGAGCGCCTTGGGGAGGCGTGCGAGGACAAAGTGCAGATCGACCCCGGAACGCAGGAGATGCTCGAGCGTTTGGAAAAGCGGCGCTTCGTCGGTGAGATCGTTCTGGTTGGTGCGAATATCCCAGACGCGGACGCTCGCGCGATCGACCCCTGCGCCCACGATGAGCGCGGGCGTGGCGCTGAGGAGCTTGTGATCCGTCAGCGAGGTGTCGACCGCGAACATCCCAGACCCGCGCGCGTTGGTGCGTGGAGGGGCCCAGATGAAATCGAGGGTGCGCACGCCGACGAGTCGCCGATCGACATAGACCTCTAGCAGCGCGCGATACCACCCATACCCGGGCAGATCGGGCGTGGTCTCGCGGATCACGGATCGGGTGCCCTCGGACACGACGCGCTGGTCGATGAGGTTGTCGTGGACATCAAAGATGCGCATCTGCGCGTGGATGTGATCGCCCGTCAGGTCGCGCACCGTCAGGTGCAGCGCGGGAGGTGCATCGGATTCGACGATGTTGCCCGGGATGGCCGTGGTGATCTCTAATCGAGGGAGCTGGGCGACGATGAGGTTGTCGAACCACGCAGCACCCTCAAAGTCCTGATCCCAGACCTGGAACGCGAGCGCGTCCTCGTGTCCCTGCTGTTCGGGCTGAAGGACCTGCAGCTCGAGCTGCATGAACGCGGCAGTTGGCTCGAGCCCCTCGATCTCGATGGAGACCTGGGTCCACTCCGCCCTTGGTGTGGACGAGTTTCGAGTAGGTGCGTGAGGATTCGAGCGGGGTGCCGAACTGATCGAGCAGGACCGCGACGATCCGGGCACGGGCGTGGTGGAGCCCCTGGGTGCGGACGCGGGCGCTGACGAGGTAGTCCGCGTTGGGGAAGATGCTCAGCTCGCCGTGCCGGAGCATGAGCGAGGTGGACCCGCCGTTGGTCGGGAGCTTCACCGACCCAATCCCCGAATACGCGGGGGTCGCGTAATCGAGGACCGCGCCATTCCAGATCGGGAACCCGGGGCGATCGCGAGGCACGACGGGGTCGTTCTGTGCGCGGATCCATCCGAGCGGGACGGGGAGCGGGTTCATCTCCCGCTCCTCAAAGTCGAAGGCCTTCACGACACGCCCCGCACTGGCTGGGCGCGAATCGAGCCCACTCTGTGCCATCGCACTGGCGCACCACCCAGCGGACGCGATCAGGGTCGCGATCAGGCGGGTCTGTGTGCGGGTGAGTCGGGGGCGCATCCGGGTGTTATCGGATGTTTCGGTCGATCTGGTCGAGATTTCCAGGGTTTGGGCCACGCCCGGATCATGGTGTGGGTTCTGCTACGATACATATTCACGCTCTTGAGGGGCAACGCAAGGCAACACCCATGACGATCCAGCAGATCCCGTTCCACCCGTACACCCCCCCGATCGACAGCATCGACGCAGCGCGGGCGTTCTACGAGATCGTGAACCAGCGCCGTACCGTCCGGCACTTTTCCGATCGCCCCGTCCCGCGCGAGGTGATCGAGCAGGTGCTGCTCGCTGCGGGGACCGCGCCGTCTGGCGCGCACAAGCAGCCCTGGCGTTTCATCGCGGTGAGCAACGCCGAGCTCAAGCACGCGATCCGGATGGCTGCGGAAGAGGTCGAGCGGGAGTTCTACGAGAATCGCGCGAGCGATCGTTGGCTCGAGGACCTCGAGATCTTCGGGACATCCCCGGACAAGTCGTACATGGACACGGTGCCCTGGCTGATCATCGTCATGGCGCTACGCACGACGGACGACGGCGGGCAGGTGTACTACCTCAACGAGTCCGTGGGGATCGCGACGGGGATGCTCTTAACCGCAGCCCATCACGCGGGTCTGGCGACCCTGACCCACACGCCGAGCCCGATGAACTTCCTCCGCGAAGTCCTCGGGCGACCCGAGCATGAGCGCCCCTACATGGTGATCCCGATGGGGTACCCCGCGGACGGGTGCACCGTCCCCGACCTTGATCGCAAGGGTCTCGATGAGATCGCGGTGTTCAAGGACTGACGCGGATCAGGCGCTGAGCTCGTCGTAGACGCCTTCGATCATGCGTGTGCGGATCTGCTCGAACCCGAGCCCGTTCATGAAGTCCCAGCTCATCGCGCTGATCTCTTCCTTGGGCGTGCCCTTGTCGATCTCTGTTTGGATCGCTGCGATGAGGGATTCGAAGTAGTTGATCTGTGAGTCGATGATCTCGGGTCCTGCGATCGGGCCGTGCCCCGGGATCACGGTGGTTTCCGCGTTGCACAGTTTGCGGGTCTGCTTGAGTGATTCGATCCACCCACGCGCCGTTGCATTGGCGCTGGGGTCGAAGAACGGGTGGAGCCCGTTGAAGACCAGGTCGCCCGTGTGCACGATGTTGTGGTCCGGGAGGTGGATGACGAGATCGTTGTCCGTGTGCCCGGTCCCGAAGTGCTTGGTGGAGACGGTGATGCCTCCGATGCTCAGGGTGTTGCCCGACCCGGAGATCGCGATCTTGGGGACGGCGGTCTTTTCGGTCCAGGATTTGCTTGCTTCCGCAGCGGACTTGGCGAAGGGCATGAGCTTCTCGTCCGCGTTGTTGCGTGCGAGCTCGGAAGGCCCGGCCTGCGCCCCTTGGACGAACCGTTGGTGCTGATCACGGATCCGGGGGAGCGCGTTTGCGTGCGCGTACGACGCGCTGGCGATGGGCACGATGATCGCGTTGCCGCCCGTGTGGTCCCCGTGGTGGTGGGTGTTGATGAGGGTAAGCTCGATCGAGTCGCTCGCGGTGATGTCTGCGCCGATCTGGTTCGCAGCGTCCTGGAGGAGCGCGCCGGCGATGTAGGGGAACTTGGTATCCACGAGCAGCGCCTTGCCCTGCGACGCGACGAGCAGGGTGTTGCCTCCTGATGTGACATCCGCGATCGCGTAGATGTCCTTCTGCAGCGGGGTCCACCCGAGGATGCCCATGAGCTCGGGGACCTGCTCGGGGGAGGCGGCCGGCTGGAGCACGCGGGCGAGGACGCCGGCGGGTGAGCCTGCGATCGCGCCCAGCGCGAGGGCGCCCAGGGCACCCGAGCGGATGAAGTCGCGGCGAGATGTCGATGAAAGATCGCGTGTCATGGGCTCTCCTGTTGGGTTTGAATCGTCCCCAACGATCTGAAAGGGTACACCTGACTCGCCGAGAAGCCCAGCGGGGCGCTATGATCGGGGCCCGGGCGTTGCCCGATGGATCACGAGTCAAACCCCCCGGATCGGCGGGGAAATGGGATGGAACGCGAATGAAAGCGAACGAAATTCGGCCGGGCATGGCGATCAATAACTCCGGAAAGCTCTATGTCGTCACCAAGATCGCGCACACCAAGCCGGGCAAGGGCCCCGCGTACATCCAGGTGAAGATGCGTGCGGTCGACGGCACAGGCATGTCGGAAAAGCGCTACAACGGCGCCGATGTCGTTGAGGGCGCGACGCTCGATCGACGCGAGATGGAGTTCCTTTACGACAACGGCGAGGGCGGCGGCACCTTCATGGACATGCAGGACTACGACCAGGTCGAGCTCAACAAGGACCTGCTCGATGACGCGCTGCTCTATATGGCGCCCAACACGACCTGCACCGTACTCTTCCACGAGAGCAAGCCCGTTTCCATCGAGCTCCCCTCCGCGGTGGTCGTGACCGTCACCGATACCCCTCCCGGGATCAAGGGTGCAACCGCAACCAACCAGCTCAAGGAAGCGACCTGCGACACCGGGCTCAAGACCCGCGTCCCGCCCTTCATCGGCAACGGCGAGAAGATCAAGGTTTCGACCGAGGACGGGTCGTACATGTCGCGCGTGAACGAGTGAGTTCATCGAGATGACAAGATCGTTGGGTGCCCTGCTTTGATCCGTCGAAGATGGACAAAGCAGGAACTAGTGACATCCAACAACCTGCTTTGCCCTTCGGGTCAAAGCAGGGCACCCAGACGAGAATCCACCATGATTGGGAGACCGATCCGATGCACGCGCCAAACCTGATCCTGATCGGGCTGCGTGCGTCGGGCAAGAGCACGCTCGGGAGACTGCTGGCGCAGGATCTCGGGCGTGATTTCATTGATCTCGACGATGTCGTCGCGGCGCGGATGAACGCGTCGGGTCCGGGCGAGGCGATCGAGCGCGACGGGATCGACGCGTTCCGCAGCGCGGAAACCGAGGCCTTGCGTTCGGTGCTTAAAGGCAAGAGTCAGATCATCGCGCTCGGCGGCGGGACCCCCACCGCGCCGGGTGCTGCGGAGTTGCTGCGCACTTCCGGCGCAAACATCGTGTACCTGTGCGGCACGCCTAATTCCCTGCGCGATCGGCTCGCGAACTCGGACAACTCCAACCGTCCCGCGCTGATTGGAGACGATGTGTTGATCGAGGTGCAGGCGCTATTCGATCAGCGCGATGATCTGTATCGCGAGATCGCCCGATCGGTGATCCATATTGACGGCCTGCGCGAGCAATCCGTATTGCGGGCGCTGATCGCGCTCGATCGAGCGGAGAGGTGAGGTTTCAGGTGGGTTCGTTGGCGTACACGCCCGACTCACGCCCCGCATCGCGGATAACCTGGGCGTACTTCGCGGAGCACGCTTCGCGGGTGTAGTCGCGCTCGAAGAGTGCTCGCGCCTCCACGCCCATCTTCGCGGTGCGATCGGGGTCGTTCATCATGGTGACGATCAGGTCACGCAATCCCTCCGCATCACCGAGCTCGGCCCAAACGCCGCACCCGCTCTTGTCCACGATCTCACGCAGCTCCGAGTGGGGCTCGGAGATCGCGATGATCGCCTTGCCCGTCGCGAGCGAGGTGTAGAGCTTGCTGGGGAAACTGATTCCCTCGATCCCCTTCGCAATCGTGACGAGCGACGCGTCGCACGCGTTGAGCGAATCGTTGAGGGTCTCGAACGGCTGGTAGGGCAGCACGATGGTGTTGGTAAGCTTGCGCTCGGCGATCTGCTGCTCGCACCATGCCTTCTTCCCGCCGCCCCCGACGAGGACGAGCTTGAAGGGCGCGTCCTGCAAGAGCTCGGCGACCTTGAGGATGGTGTCAAACTCGTAGTACAACCCCATGTTCCCCGAGTAGAGGACGGTGAAGGGTTCGGTGAGCGCGTTCTCTTTGGCGAAGTTGGAGTTGTGCTTGCTGATCGGGTAGATCTTGTCGCCGTCTGCCCAGTTGGGGATCTGGACGATGTCCGCCTCGGGGACGCGGTAGTCTTCCTGAAGGAGTTTCGAGGCGTCGCGGCAGAGGACGATCTTCTTCTTTGCCCGCGCGTACATGAACCGGTTGAACCGATGCCAGACCCGCTCGATGAACCCGTTCTTCTTGAAGGTGCCCACCCAGACCCCGATGTGCGGGTAGGAGTCGTACAGGAGGGTGCAATAGGTTTGGCGGCGGATCAGGTTGGAGATCGCGCCGATCAGGCCGCCGTAGGGCGGCGCGGTCGTGTACACAAAGACGGTATTGCGCTGCTTCATCAGGAAGGCGCGCAGGGTGACCTGGATCAGGAACATGAGTTCCTTGATGACCCGCCCGACGATGTTGTTCTTGTCGAGGCGCGGGACCCAGACGCGCCGGAACTTCACGCCGTCCTCGATCTGGACAGGGGGCAGGCGGACCCAGGTGGATTTATCGCCGTAACTCGGCTGGGTCGTGAGGACCTCGACCTCGAACCCGTGGCTCTGGTGCAGCTCGTGCGCCAGGATGTGGATCAGGTGCCCGGTCGAAGCGACATCGGGGTAACAGTATTGATTGACCAGCACAACGCGGGGCTTGGGCACGGGGAGTCCTCATCTCGAAAGCTACGAGCATAGTCGGCGATCGATTCGTGTTCCTGAGCGATTGATGTGCAATGGATTCAACAAATCACCGATGAGAAGAACTGATCCCGTTTCACACGAGTAGAGTTACGACATGCGCCAGGAGAATACCCAGACATCTACCGATCATTTGTGTGATCGTCCGCGAACACGCCCTTTGGGGTGTGGCTTTGCGTGCCCTGGCACTCACGACGCACGCCCGACTCGATCCGTATCGGGGGTGAGGTCATGAGCCCGAACCCAGCGCCCAGCCCCCACTCGCTCAAGAACCGGATCATGCGCGTCGTGTGGGGCATCGTCCAGGCGACGATTTTCCGGTTCTCTCCCCGCCCGCTGCATGCGTGGCGGAACCTGCTCCTGCGCCTCTTCGGCGCGGACCTGCACCCCACTGCCCGCGTCTATCCCAAGGCGACGATCTGGGCCCCGTGGAACCTGACGATGGGTGCTCGCGCAACGATCGCGAACGATGTGGATTGTTATTGCGTCGAGCGGATCACGCTCGGCGAGCGGGTCGTGATCTCCCAGTACTCGTACCTGTGCGGCGCGACGCACGACTTCGAGCTCCGCCATCGCCCGCTGATCCCGATGCCGATCACGATCGGCGCGGGGACCTGGATCGCAGCGGATGTCTTCGTCGCGCCCGGCGTCACGATCGGCGAAGAAACCGTCGTCGGCGCGCGCTCGAGCGTGTTCGCGGACCTGCCCGATTGGAAGGTGTGCGTTGGCTCACCCGCCAAGCCCATCCGGGATCGTGTGATGAAAGATGACCAAACCCCCGAGGAGCACGCGTGACGATCTCGATCTTTATCCAAACCCTCAACGAAGAGCAGAACCTGCCCGGGCTGCTTGAGTCCGTCTCTTGGGCGGATGACATCGTGGTGCTCGATTCGTTGTCGACGGATCGCACGCGTGAGATCTCCGAAGCCGCGGGTGCGCGATGGTTCGAGCGCGCCTACGACGGGCGCGGGAACCATCAGAACTGGGCGATGGAGCACATCGAGTTCAAGCACCGGTGGGTGTTCTATCTCGACGCGGACGAGCGGATGACGCCCGAGCTCCGCGCCGAGATCGAGCAGATCGCGTCGGAGTGGGAGTCGGGCAAGCGCTCGGTCGAGAACAACGACCAGGTCGCGTACTACTGCGGGCGCAAGAACATCTACAAGGGCAAGTGGCTCAAGCACGCGATGCCCCCGGGCAACATCATGCGGTTCTTTCAGCCGCCCCTGATCCGGTTCGCGCGCGACGCGAACCCCGTCCCCATCGTCGACGGGAAGATCGGGTACCTCAAAGAGCACTTCATCCACTACAACTTCTCCAAGGGCATCCGCGAGTGGATCGAGCGCCACAACCGGTACTCGACATACGAAGCCAACGAGACGATGAAGGCGCTCGCGGACAACCCCGTCAAGCTCGGGAACCTGTTCTCGTCGGATCGCAACACGCGCCGATTGGAGCTCAAGAACATCTCGTTCCGTCTCCCTTTCCGCCCGACGCTTAAGTTCGTGTACATGTACCTGCTCGGGCGTGGGTTCCTCGATGGGCGCGCGGGGTGGGCGTACTGCCGATTGCAGGCCATGTACGAGTACATGATCGTGCTGAAGGTCCGTGAGCTCAAGCGCCCCGACCTCGTCGCGGCGGATCGCGGCGATCAACACTCGAGCGGGGATCGCACGCCTTGAAGAACCTGCTGCTGCCATACCTGCGAACCGCCAAGCTCGTCAAGCTCAGGATGCAGACACGCGTCCAGCTCGCGTTCCCGCACCCCGAGAAAGATCGGCTCCCCGTCCGGTTCATCGTCGGGTGCGGGCGATCCGGGACAACGGTCCTCGGGCGCGTGATCTCGATGAACCCGCGCGTGCACTACCTGAGCGAGCCCTACCACCTCTGGCAGGGCATCGACCCGCGGATGGATGTGACGGGGTTGCACTCTTCGCCCGATCAGACCCGGTTCTTCCTCGGCGCGGACGAGCTCACTCCAGAGGCGCACCGGAACTACGACCGACTGATTGCTCGCAGCGGGCGGGCTTCGGATCACCTGTGTGTGATCGAGAAGACCCCGCACAACGCGGGCAAGCTCGGGTGGATCAACGCGGCCGAGCCCGATGTGCGCGTGCTTCACATCGTGCGCAACGGGATCAATGTCGTGCGATCGATCGATCGTCTCGCCTCGCGACCCACCTACAAGCTCGGGTTCCGGGCCGCGTACAACCAATGGTGGGGCGAGCACGGCGCCAAGTGGAAGGCGCTCTACAAGGAGGGCACCGAGCGTGGATACTTCCCCGATGAGCTCGATCAGCTCGTGGGGAATGACCAGAAGGGCGCGTACGAATGGCTGGTGAGCATCGGCGAGGTGCAGCGCCACAGAGCGCTGCTCGGCGATCGACTCCTGGAGATCACCTACACCCAGCTCACCGCGGACCCGGAGGGGGCGTGCCGACTCATCGCGGAGCACTTCGGATTCCCGTGCACGGATGAGTGGATCAATCAGACGAAGAACACGCTCTCGCCCGAGCGTGTCAACAAGGGAGACCCCCTCCGTCTCCCAGAAAAGATGTGCGACCAGTTCAACGCGTACCAGCGCGAGTACGGCTTTGAGGAATCCGCTGCGTGTCTGAGTCCCGGGGTGCACGCATGAAGATCCTGCACTTCAAAACGAGGATGCGTCTGGAAGAAGGAGGCGTCGTCAAGGCGGTGCTCGACCTGGTTCGGATGGGCGCAGACTCCAACGAGATCGGGCTCGCGACACTCGACGCATCGGGCACCCCGAACGAGTGGCGCAATGGCAGCGCAAGCAATATCAAGGTGCACGAGCTCAGCGGGCAACCCGGACGCGCCGGCACCCTCTCCCGCGCCCAGCTCAACCAGCTCCGCGACCTGATCGGGCAGTACGATGTGGTCCACTTGCACTCGATGTGGCCGATGGCCAATCCGCAGATTGCCAAGCTCTGTACGAGCATGGGCACGCCTTATGTTCTGAGCGTGCACGGCATGCTCGACGATTGGAGCATGTCGCAGCGCCGGTTGAAGAAGCTGATCTACATGCGGACCTGGGGGCGTTGCCTGCTCAGGGACGCGCACACGGTGCACTGCACCGCGCAGGCGGAGCTCGATCAGGCGTCTGCGTGGTTCACGCCGAGCAAGGGCCAGGTTGTGCCGTTGCCCTTTGATCTCACCGAGTACGCCGAGCTTCCTGGGGGCGAGCTTGCCTATGAGAGTTTTGGAAAGCTCAGCCGAGCGCTCCCCAAGGTTTTGTTCCTGAGTCGGATCCATTACAAGAAGGGTGTGGATCGACTGATCAAAGCATCATCGTTGCTTTTGAGTCGGGGCGTGGAGCACCAGCTTGTGATCGCGGGCACCGGCGACGATTCGTATGTAGAAGAGATGCGCTCGCTCGCGAAGAGCGAGGGTATCGAGGACCATGTCTACTTCCTCGGTTTTGCGACGGGGCAGGCAAAGGTATCACTCATCGAATCGTGCGATCTCTTCGCGCTCCCGACGAGCCAGGAGAACTTCGGGTTTGTCTTCTTTGAGGCGCTCGCATCGGGCACGCCCGTTGTCACGACGCGAGGCACCGATACCTGGCCTGAGATCGAACGCTCAGGCGGGGGCGTGATCGTGGAGAATACGCCGGAAGCATTCTGTGACGCGATCGCACCGATGCTGGGAAGTCCTCAGGAAACCAACGCGATGGGGCAGCGCGGGCGTTCGTGGGTCCTCGAGGAGATGTCGCTCGGGCGGATCAGATCGATGTATCAATCTTTGTACGCAGGATGCGTACGCGAGCGCAACCCGGAGGGTGTGTAGGATGTTTGTGGGTCCTGGCGATAGCCGCGTGTCGATCGATGCGTTGAGCGGTGCAAGACAGCGCCGACGACTCGATCCGAGTCATCGCCCCGGTTGTGTGTCGATCCTGGCCCGGTTTGGTTCAGCAGTACTGGAGATCACATGGAGCACCTGGCCGCATATTACCTGATTGGTCTCACGATCGCTCTGGTCGCGTACCTTGCGCGTGAGATCTTCGCCGGGCGCGAGGACCTTGTTTCGTTGCGGAACTTCTTCTTCGCGGGGCTGATCATTTTTCAGCTCACCGGCCCTGCTGCGAGCATCCTGACCGGGGAGATCACCCACTTCCAGCCATCCAATCTCCCCAGAACCTCCGTCATCTATGCATCATGGGTGACGGTGTTCGTGTTCTTGTTCATCGCGTCGTATAAGTTCATCACGGGCTTCTTGGATCGCAGGTTCGCGAAGCGAAACACAGGCCCCGTCTCATGCTCACCAACCGGGCTGATCGTGATCGCCGCGACATCAATCGGTGTTGGGATCCTTTCGCAATATGTGCTCTCGTACATACCCGTCCTCGGACCCGGGTTCTTTAAGCTCGCGTTCGGTCTCTACGCGATTGCGGCGGGGCTCGCGACCTGGGCGGCCGCGCCGCGCCTCTGGAACCCATTCTTTCTTTTGACAGCTTCCACGATCATCGTTATCGCGTCCGGGCTGACATTCGCACAGAACTTCGGTCGTCGCGACCTGCTCGGCGTCTTGCTCGCCATTATGTGGGCGCTGTACTTCTCGCATTGGAGATCGCTGGGCATCAAGCGATCCCTGCTGCGTTTCAGCGTGGTCTCGGTTGGTGGGCTTATCTTGCTCGGGCTCGTGACATCCGCACGCTCGGCGGACTTCCGCGATCAGAGCGCGATCCAGAACATCCAATCGCTCCGATCCGCGTCCGCGGGCGAGGGTGTCACCGCGGTGCTTTATGGACAGAGCGCCGGGCTCAACAGCATGTGGCTCATCGAATCGAGACCCGAGTCGAATGACTATGACACCCTCCATTCGCTCAGGCTGATGATCGCGTTCCCGATCCCGCGTGCAATCTGGCACCAGAAGCCCGACGGGCTTGGGATCACGATGCCCAAGTACGAGATCAAGGTCGCGAAGAAAGCGAAGGAATGGAATGTCGGCCCGGGCATCATCGGGCACATCGCCAACGACAATCCGTGGCTGGCACTCTGGATGTACCCGATCATCGTTGGGGTTATTTTCAGGGTGTTCGATCGTGCCGCGATGTGGTACTCAACCAACCCGTTTGTTGTGCTTCCCATGGGGGCCGCGATCGGTCAGGTCGTCGGGATGCCCCGAGGCGAGTTCGGGAGCTTCTTCTTCCTGGGTCTGCTCAACATCATCTCGACCTTTGTGCTGCTTCTCATCATCTATTGGGTGCTGAGACAGATTGGATGGGTGAAACGAATCTCTCAGGATGAAGCAGAGTATTGGTACAGCGACTCATTCCTCGATGAAGAGCACGACCCGAACGACGCGGAGAGCTACGCCTACGGCGAGTATTCCTGATGGGTACCGAAGCAAAGAAATCGATCTATCGGATCGTATCCAACTATGCCCGGCTTCTGATCACGCTGGCCCTCGGGCTCGTCGCGGTGCCATTGACAATCGCGTGGCTCGGCGACGAGGCCTTCGGTCTCATCGCGCTCCTCGGCGCCAACATCGGGCTCGCAAGCATCTTCCGTCAGATCATCCAGCAATCCCTCATCCGGGAGCTCGGGTCCGCCTATCACGCGAGCGATGAGCAGTTCGCAAAGAACTATCGAGCGATCTGCCTGATCGCGTTCATCTGTGCGATCCTGACCATCATCACCTTCGCCGTGGTGATCGTTCTGCTCCCGCTGCTGCAGATCCCGGACGAGTTCATGCGCGGGGCGGTCTGGTTCGTCATCGGGCAATGCGCCTACACCGTCGCGATGGTCATGCTCGCCCCGATGCTCAACATGTACCTCGTGATGGAGCGATTCATCGGGTACAACATCTGGTTCATCGGCGTCCGCGCGACCAACATCATCGCGGTCCTGATCCTGGGGTACGCCGTCGGGATCGATGATCCGGCGCGCGGTCTGATGATGTTCGGCGTGCTCTGGTCGGCGCTCGGGGTGCTCGGGTTCATCATCGCCGCGGCGTACATCTACACCCAGGACCACCGCCTCATGATCAGCGTGAAAGGGGTCCGGCGAGAAGCCATGCGGGATGTCCTGGGGACATTCTCGTGGAACTCCGCGGTGCAGGTCGCGATGAACCTTCACGAACAGATCCCCCCGCTGCTGCTCAACATCTTTGTCGGCCCGCTCGCGAACGCAGCGTGGGGGATCGGGTTCCGCTTTGTCGCCTACATCAGGATGGCCACCACGGGGGTTCAGTTCGGGTCCGATGCGGTGAGCGCCCGTATCGCCGCTGGGGAGGATACTGAGCAATCCCGCAAACAACTCCAGAGACTCCTGAATGTGCAGACCCGATTGACGACCCTGATCGCGCTCCCGATCGGGCTCGTCGTGTTCTTCTACAGCTGGCCGATCTTCCACTTCTGGGTGGGCGGCTCGCTCAAGCAGTACGAGCAGGTCATGCCGACCGCTGTCATCATCACCCGCGTCGTCGCGTGGGCGATCGCGGCCCGTGCGATCTCTGACACTTGGATGATCGTCCTGTACGGCGCGGGGTACATCCGCTCATACGCCAAGTGGGTGATCGCGGGCGGGATCATCGCGCCCATCGGCTCGCTCGTGCTGATGAAGCTCCTCCCCGAGGCGTACCTCCCGATCGCGCCGCCCGCCATGATGACCTCGGTCTTCGTCCTTCTCCACCTGCTCGCGTTCCCGTTCATCACCGCCAAGTGCCTGCACATCAGCCCGATCAAGCTCCTGCTCTCGCTGGCGCGTCCGCTCCTTGTGAGCATGCTCGCGATGGCGGGCGGGCTCGCAATCGTCTGGACCGGCGCGGGCATGGGCGACCTTGGGTTCGGGGTCGAGATCACACGCGAGCGTGCATCGGAGATCGACGCGACGCGCATCCTCGCATCGCTCGTGGTGTTCGGGGTGCTGTACGCGGTTCTTTCGTTGAGCATCGTCCTGACCAAGGGCGAGCGTGCCCGGCTCATGTCCGTGATCAATCGATTCCGTCGGGCATCGAACCCTGCTTGATATCAACGACGATCGCTTGATGATCAGTGCCGAGCACATCGATTGCATCCCACGCGATCGCGTACGCATCGCCAATGACCCACACATCATCGAGCTGTACTCTGAGTGCGCGCGGGATGTTTGTCTGGGCCGGAAAGCTCCCCCCGTATCGTGTCACGGGCTTTGACTGACGCAATCCCGCGTTGCGTAAGACCCTCGCGCGCGACTGGGCGGGTCCCGCGTTCAAATCCGCACAGATCAGCACCGGAAGCGATTCACTCTGCGAGGAGTTCATCGCTGCTTCTGCCTGCAGGCGTGTGACCCGATTACCCGCGTTCCAACGGGTCGTGTCGCGGGGAGACGACGGGTGCGCAAGCCCAACAATGTAGTGGCCGCTTGGGTGCTCGACGCGAGCATGGAGGATGTGCTGATCGGCGCTGGGCAGGGTGGGGTGATCGAAATCAGACAACGGGTATCGCGAGATGATCACACAAGGAGAAGTCTCGTCTTCAACCCAGTACCGGTGCGCCCAATACGGGTACAACGATTCGTCCAACATCCCCCGCTTCCGGATTGCCCGGCTCAGTTCCGGGTGGATCTCGAGCAGCACGATCACATCCGCATCCAGCCCCATGAGATCAACAAGCGCCGTCTCCCATTGCTCGTTCTCCGGGTTGATGTTGCAGCTCACCACCCGGATCACGCCCTCGGGCTTGGTCGCGAAATCAACCTTGGGCAACCAGAGCGTGCGCCCATGCACCACGGGGTAGAACGCGAGCACGCACATCACCAAGGCAAGCATCACGATCTTCCATCGCCGCATGATGACCAAGACCACGAGCACGCCCAGCGCCCACCACGCGAGCAGCATCTGCTGGGACACGAGCATGTCGAGCAGGTACACGCGCGACGAGAGCAACCACGCGCACCCACACACCACGATGCTCGGGATCGCGATCGCATACAGGATCAGGTTGATCACGCGGGATCGGGCGTTGCTTGGTTGGGGATCGGGTTGCTCCACACGGATGTATCGACAGATTCGAGCACCGATGCGCATGAAAAACGGGCGACCCGTCTGGGCCGCCCGTCGTGGTGATCACAGATGAAACCGATCAGGGATCAATCGTTGTAGACGAACCCCGCGTCGAGCGACTTGCCAACACGCACGGAGATCTCTTCCAGGTGCGCCCGGGTGTAGCTGTCGAGCGAATCGCTGCTCTTGAGCGCCGTGTCCACGCCCTCCTTGATCTTCCGCAGGTGCATCGTCGAGAGCATCCGCACTGGTTTGGAGGAGGAGTTGAACCCACGCTCGGAGAACGCCATATCGATCAGACGCGAGAGGTGCTCGCGCTGCAGGTTGCGACGCAATGACGAGATCATCGGGCTGCGATCCGAGTAGGACCCGTTGATGTCCTCGCCGAGCTCGCTCCAGATCGACTCGGTGATGCTCTGCATCAGCTCCGAGAGGGTCAGCGCGTCCTGGTCCGCGGGGACGAACAGCTCGTAGTCGTACACGCGCTGGACCGTCTGCGGGTTGAGCAGCATCGTCAGCGCCGATGCCTGCATTCCCATGACGCGATCGTGGATCGGGAGTGCCGCGTCCGCCATGACGGAGTTGACATCGTCCCACCACTTATCGACCGTGGTGTGCGCGAGCAGCTCGGGCGTGATCCCGAAGGCGTCGTCGTAGAACGCGTTGTCGATCACGAACTGCATCGCTGCCCGCTGACGCTCCGCGGGGACGACCTCGACCGGGGCGCGATCGCCCGGGTCACCCTTCTTGTCGCGGTAGATGTACGCCGAGCCGACCCAGTTCGCCATCATCGACAGGGACTGCATCTGGGTGTTGAGCGAGATCAGGTACCCGCGACGGGCACGCGACCAGGAATCACCGTCGTCGACGAACTTGGTGAGGAGTCCCTCGCGGATGGTCTTGACGATCGCCATCTGGTTGTTGGCGTAATCGAGCGGGTTCTCCGCGAGATCGTACCGGCGCGAGCGCGGGTCAGGACCAAAGGTGTCCTCGTCCGTGCCGTACTGTAGCTCGGGCTCGTTGACGCGCTCGAGCACCTTGGGCAGGTTCTTCTCCGGGCCGTACCCGTACTCGATGACCCAGTAGTCGTACGGGCCGATCTCGAAGGACGAGTAGTTACCCTGCTCGGTCCCGAACCCGGGCATCAGGATGTTGATCCCGTTGTAGTCCATGACGGACGCGGACCAGGGCATCTGATCCTTCATCTCTTCGGAGTTGATCTTGTCGAACGCGTAGGCGCTGGATCCCTTGAAGTTGTGGCGCAGACCGAGCGTGTGCCCGACCTCGTGCGCGACGAGCTCCGCGAGCATGGGCCCGACGAACCACTCGGGCACGCCGTCGATCATGTCGCCCTCGGGCTTCTTGGGCTTGGATTCTTCCGCGACTTCGGTTTCTTCCGCAGCTTCCTCTGCCTCGGACTCTTCTTCCTTGGGCTCGTCCTTCTTCTCAAGGAGCGCGAGGTACTCGGGCGGGATCATCGCCTTGAGACCCGGGTTCTCCTCGAGCTGCTTGCGGATCATCTCGAGGGTTTCCTCGTCGATCTCCGGCTCAGCTGTGGTTGTCGCCGCGGCGCTGGTGCTGCTCGTTGCCGCAACCTGTCCGAGCTTCTCGAAGTCTTCCGCGAAGAGCTCGATCATGCTCAGGTACATGCGCATCATCGCGAGATCGAGCGCCTTGCCCGTGGCAGCCATGCACATGCCCGAGACCTGCGAGGCGCGCCCGCCGAGCCCGTCGAACTCGTCGTTGCCGAGCATGCTCGCGCCGGGCACGAACCCGTCCATCGCGTGCAGCTCGTGCAGGTGCCCAGTGTGCCCCTGCTCGGCGCGCTGACGACGCTCAAAGATGATCTGCTCACGCTGCTCGGGTGTTGCGAGGCGCAAACGCGGATCCCACTCGGGGTTCTCTTCCAGCCACTGCAATGTCGCGGGGGAGTACCCCTCGGTTGCGAGTGTGCCCAGCAGGTCCTCCCAGCGATAGGTGAACACGCGCACCCAACCGTCCGTGAGGACGACATCCGCGTCGAGGATCTGACCCGTCATCGGGTTGACGCGGGACGGGCCGATCGCGGTGGAGACATCGTTGCTGATCCAGCGGATGAAGTTGTAGCGCACATCCTCCGGGTCCTTCTCCATGTTGGCGCCGGTGGCCTTGTCCTGGTACTGGACCTGGATGGCGCCGTCGATCCCGATAGCGCGGAACGCGTCGTTCCATTGCTCGATGCCCTCACGCACCCAGCGCCGGTACCGGATCGGCACGGTGTGCTCGACATAGTAAATGATGGGTTCCTTGGGCGGGCTGAGCGTCAGGCGCGGGTCAGCCTTCTCGATGTGCCAACGGTTGATGTACCGCTGCGCCTTCTCGTCGCCGTCGTACTTGCCCAGGTCGGTGTAGGTCGTGACGAAGTACCCGAGGCGCTGGTCCGCCTCGCGGGGCTTGAACCCGCGCGACCCGGTGATCAGGGAGATCGAGTAGTGGAACTCCTTGATCGTGCCGCCCGCGACGGGGCCCTCGTACCGGACCTCGATGTTCTGGGGGAACGCCTTGGCGGACGCGACCGTGGTCAGCGTGGGGTTGAGCCCACGCGCAGAGCCGCCGAAGAAGCTCGTCGCACGATTCACCAGCAGGTCATTGAGGTCGATCACAGGCTGACCGTTCGGGCCAGTCGCGACGATCGCGACATCGAGCAGCACGCGATCGGTGAAGACCGTCTCCAGCGAGTCCTTCGATTCCTGATCGCCGCTTGAGCGGACCGCGATCTGAGGCTGGATCAGCGCGAGCCGATTCCCGATCCGCTTCCACTTGGTGTACAGATCACCCGATTGCAGGCCCGCGAACACCTCACCCCCCGCGACGGTCATCGCGAAGAAGTGGTTCTGCTTGTCGTACCCGCGCGGGAGCTCCGCGAGGATCTTGTTCTCTTTGCGATTGATGTACAGGTCGTAGAACGACTGACCGTCCGCGGTGGAGATGACCTTCTCGTATCCCTGCGAGACATCCTTCCACGAGCGGAGCCCGTCGTTGTCGCGCCCGCCGGGCGCTCCACCGCCACGCCCTGCCATCGCGGCCAGCTGCGCCAGATCGATGCTCTCCTCGGGGGTCGGGGTCGCGTCCGTGGGTTCGATGTACCCCGATTGCGCCAGCGCGTTGCCCGCGCTCATTGCCGAGATGCCCACCACGGCACTCGCGAGACCCACGATCGTCCGCGTGGGCACACGCTTGTTTTTGTCCCTGTTCATCTGCACATACTCCGTTGTTGAGTCGTCCCTGGGGGGACGATTGGCCCGAACGACTCGGGCAGCCTTTGAAACGACAGGCCGCACACGCGTCATGAGGCCAGTCCACCATGTGATCGGGGTCCCTATCGTCGTACCCCGTTTCTGGGGTCGAAAACGAGACCGGTCGGTGCGCAAGACATGCGCACACTCGATGAGCAAGAATTACCATACCGTCGCCAAAAAGATTCAAGAAAACGCCGAAATCACACCGGTTTCAGGTGGATCCACATCACCACGAGCGTCGAGACCGCGAAGATCACCCCCGCCAGACGCACCATGTTGTCATGAAGCGCGATCTCCGTCGGGTCGTCAAAGCGCCCACGCATGAGCAAAGTGATCGTCCGAAGCAGCGCCAAGGTCGCGGGCGCGACCGTTACCCACATCAGGTTGAACCCGAACGCCTCATTTGTACTACCCTGTCTAGAAACGAAGTTGTAGACAAAGTCGTCGTGGCGACTCTGGACATAACTCGTGTATGTCAAAAGAGTTGCGACGCCAGTCACAACCACGAACATGCGGAGCATCTGATCGGTGTAGTGCTGCTGCACATCCCGCGCAGCCATCGCGGCTTCCTCCGAGCCCATGTGCCGACGCTCGCCCAGGCGCTTGCCGAACGCGAGGAACATGCTCAGGAACAGGGTCGCGTTGAGCAGCCAGGTCGAGGGGGTCACCCCCACCGCGGCGCACCCGCCGAGCACGCGGATCACGAACCCCGACGACAGGCACAACACATCCACGATGACGATGTGCTTGAGCCCGCCCGAATAGAGCATGACATTGATGATATACAGCACCAACAGCCCCAAAACCCAGATCCTGAGCTCTGGGGGCACACCCAGCACGCTCGCGGAGGACGCGATGAGGATGCAGATCCCGAAGATTTTCGCGATCTTGATCGGGACCTGCCCCGACGCGAGCGGGCGCCGACGCTTGCGCGGGTGGGCCTTGTCGCGTTCGACATCCGCGATGTCGTTGAAGATGTAGCATCCCGAGGCGGCGAGCCCGAACCCGAAGAAGGTCAACCCGATCGCGAGCGCAAGCTCTGCGCGGGGCATGTCCTGCAGCTTCCCGTCCGCGAGCGCGAACATTGGCCCGATAAGAACGAATACTCCTTTGGACCACTGATGAAGTCGCATCAGCTTGATCAGTCCACGCACCACCCCTGCACCTGAAGTTGGTGATTCTGTCGTGCTTGGGATCGGATCGGGTGCAATCATGGTGTCTCCTGCATCGACACAACGAGCCATGATGCACAAGAGTTCACATCAATCGACCCGAGAACGGGCGAGAAATCATTGATTCCCGCGTTTCCTTCCCCCGAGTGGCCGATAGGGTGTGCAACCAATGGCGATCGACGAGTCCCAAACCGAGCACCCTCCCCTGCCGATGACGCATCGGGTGCAGGGGGTATTGATCGCTCTGGCGCTGACATTGTGCGCCACGCTCCCCCTGATCTTGTCGGGGAACGCGAGCGGGCGGGCCGCGGCGGATGATTACAACTACCACTGGATCGCGATCCAGAAGTTCGCGATCGAATGGCCGAACCCGGATCTGAGCGACTACCGATCCGCGACCTCGCCGGGGTATCACCTGGTCCTTGCCCCCGTTGTCCGCAGCGGGTTCGGGCACATGGGCACGCAGCTCTTCGCGATGGGGTGGACCCTCGCGTTCTTTGGGTTGCTCTGCTGGGTCGTGACGCGTTCGATGGGTCGATGGGGCGCCCTGATGTGCCTGCCCTTCGTCGCGTCCATGTACACGCTCTTCCCCGGGGTGTGGCTGCTCCCCGATAACGCGGGTTGGTTCCTGGTGCTTTCGGTGTTGCTGCTCTCGCTGCGCGATCGATCGCACTGGTTGACCTGGTTCGCTGCGGGATTGCTGCTGCTGCCTTTGATCATGATGCGCCAGATCCATGTCTGGGTCGCGGGCGTCGTTTGGATGAGCGCCTGGATCGGATCGGGGGATCGCATCCCGACGGATCTGCGTTCATTGTTCGATGATTGGATCTCGCGTTCGGGGCGGACGATGATCGCCATCGCGTGCACGATCCCCGCGTTCGCGTTGCTCGGGTCGTTCGTGCTGCTCTGGGGGGGGTTGGTGCCTCCGATGTTCCAGGACGATCATCAGGACCCGAACCTCGCGACGCCGGGGTTCATCCTGATGCAGGTGGGTGTGATGAGTTTGTTTTTCCTCCCGGTTCTGCTCCCGCGTTGGAAAGCGTGCTGGGCGCATCACTGGCGGTGGGTGATCGTCACGGTCTTGATCGGGTGCGTCTGTGCCCTGTTCCCTGTGTCGTCGTATTCGATCGACGCAGGGCGGTACAGCGGGTGGTGGAACTTCATCGATCGTGTTCCCACGATCCTCGATCGATCGCCGGTGTACATCCTCGGCGCGATCCTCGGCTCGCTCGCGATCCCGGTGTGGGTGAGCATGTGCACACGCCGGGATGCCTGGATCTGGATCGGGGCGTTCATCGCGTTCACGCTTGCGCAGAGCGCGAATCACGCGAGCTGGCAGCGGTATCACGAGCCGATGCTGCTCATGATGATGGTGCTGATCTTCTCCAGATCGCATGTGGTCCGCGTCGATCGCGTGCGGGTGCTGGTTGGGGTTTCGGCGCTCTCGGTGTTGCTTGGGATCCTGATGATCAAGGCGTTGGTCAGCCCCGAGCCCTACATCCCGATCGAGAACCCCTTTGAGACCCAGGCGCAACTCGATTCAAATCCCATAAACCCCTGAACCCATCCGGGTATTGGCCGTAGATACTCCCCCGTCAGGTCTCGATTGATGGGGGTTCTTTGTTGTGAAGGGGGAATTGTCGATCAATCCCCTGCCTTCGTCGGCCGATGCAACAACAATCAATCGATGCCCGGGTCGTGTTCGTCCGCCGTGGGTTATCTGATCACGATCCGAGTACACCCCGAGCGGGAGAGAAACGCACATGAGCGACAAACGCGCACTCATCACCGGCATCACAGGACAGGACGGCTCATACCTTGCGGAGTTCCTGCTCTCGAAGGGGTACGAGGTCCACGGGATCATCCGCCGGGCGTCCTCGTTCAACACGGACCGGATCGATCACATCTACCAGGACCCCCACAACCCCAACCCCAAGCTCAAGCTCCACTACGGGGATCTGTGCGACGCGAACAACCTGACGAAGATCATCGATCAGGTCAAGCCCAACGAGGTCTACAACCTCGGCGCGCAGTCCCATGTCCGCGTATCGTTCGACATGCCCATCTACACGGCCGAGACCGTCGCGATGGGCGCGTACAAGCTCCTCGAAGCGATCCGCGATTTCCAGGAGAAATCCGGTCAGCAGGTGCGCTACTACCAGGCCTCCTCCTCCGAGATGTACGGCAAGGTCGTCGAGACCCCGCAGACCGAAACCACCCCGTTCTACCCGCGCTCGCCCTACGCCGTCGCGAAGCTGGCGGGGCACTGGATCACGGTGAACTACCGCGAGTCCTACAACATGCACGCGTCGTGCGGGATCCTCTTCAACCACGAGTCCCCGCGCCGAGGCGAGACCTTCGTGACCCGCAAGATCACCCGCGCTGTCGGACGCATCAAGATGGGACTCCAGGACAAGGTGTTCCTGGGGAACCTCGACTCGAAGCGCGACTGGGGCTTTGCGGGCGACTATGTCAAGATGATGTGGATGATGCTCCAGCAGGACGAGGCGGACGATTATGTCGTCGCGACAGGGCGCACGATCTCGGTGCGTGAGTTTGCGGAGATGGCTTTCAACCACGCGGGCCTGAACTTCGAGGACCATGTCGAGTTCGATCCGCGCTACCTGCGCCCCGCGGAAGTCGACCTGCTCTTGGGCGACCCCGCGAAAGCGAAGGAAAAGCTCGGGTGGGAACCCGAGACGAGTGTGGAAGAGCTCGCGGCGATGATGGTCGATCACGACATCGAGCTCGCATCGCGTGAGAAGACCCTCAAGGACGCGGGGCACGAGCTCCCCGAGTTCTCTGGGCACGATCAGTAATCCGACAACACACACAAGAACAAAGAAAGCCCCGCGAGAACCGCGGGGCTTTTCGTTGAAGTTGAAGTTGAAGTTGTGAACGATCGATCAGTTGTCAATCTGGATCCCACCCGTGCTCGTGCGCTCGCGATCCTGGCGCAGGGGATGGAGCTCGATCACCTCGGGGGTCAGCCCGTGGAGCTGATAGAAGTCCGAGTCGTCCATGGTTGTGGTGTTGCGGTTGCGGACCGTGGTGTTTGGGGTTGGGTCATAGACCACGAACTGGAATGATGTCTGGGGCTGGCTGCCCGCGTTGAGCGGATCGAACACATAGACCAGCAACTTGCCGGAGACGGAGCTCGTCGTAGCGATGCGTGCAAACGAGCTCGAGGGCGTGACGATGGTCGTGTAGTCACTAAAGAAGTAGCTCACGCCGGAGATGGTGATCTCGTAACGCATGGACGACGCGTTCCAGGTGCAGGTGAAGTTCCCCGACCCAGATGTGACGGTGCCGTTGAAGTTGATGAACCCGTAGGCGAGCGGTGCCATGGGGGCAAAGCCGCCGCCGCTGAAGAACTTCAGCGCCTCGCCGTTGATTTCGAGGTTATCGTTGAGGTAGAGATCGCCCTCGATGAAGGCGCCGAAGTCCGGACCCGCGAGCTCGACGGATGTACCAGACGCGTTGTTGATTCCCAGAAACGCGACGGCGTTGGGCACGCCCGGGTCGACCTGCCCGAGGACCGCTGCGCGCCCGACGATCGAGGGTGTCAGGCTGGTGAGGAACCCGACGATCGGGTAGTTGTTGGCGATGCTGAAGACACCGACCTGACGGCTCTCGACATCGACATGCACGCCTCCGGTGCTGGCGCCAAAGTTGGTTCCCTCGGGTGCGAAACTCTCCACGGAGATGATCGCGGGGTTCTCGTCCGTGAGCACCCGCGCTTCGAGGACGCTCCCGCCGTACTGGTTGTGCAGGATCATCATGGAGCTCGGGTCGCCGAATCGGTCGAAGTAGGTATCGAAGTAGGGGAACTGCAGCCCACTCGCCCACATCGCCCAGAGCGACTGGGGCGTGCTGCCCAGGTCAATGTCGGGCGAGAGGGTGGTGTATACACCCTCGACGGTCCCGACCCCGATCCGCATCTTCTTGGCGAGGTGCCCGTACTGCTGCCAGTAGAACTGGGCCTCGAATGGGTCGCCGCCCATCTGGACATCCATCTCGAAGAGCCCGTCGGTGACTTGGATCGGTCCGATCTCATCGAATCGTGGATCGATCTCGTCGCCGTTGGAATCGAGGAGATGGACCTCGAAGTAGTAGATGCCGTTGGCAGGCTCGCCATTGAACTCCAGGCGACCCTGGTAGTTGAAGCTCCCATCGTTAACAGCGCTGAACCCACGGGTGTCGAGATCAAATGCCTTGACGCCTTGGGCCTGGTCGCCCCGATCAGGGGTGTTGGTGCTGGATTGGGCGTGTGCGATCCCACACGACAGGGTCGCGGCACAGAGTGCCAGCGTAACAGTGCTCATCTTCATTTCATGGTTCCTCTCTCGAACAAACAAACACATATCGACGATCGATCATCGACTTGTTCCCGAGAATGATACCCTCGATCTGGGGGAATTAAACCATATTCCTGTGATTGGATGGATGGGTTTTCAGTCCCTGATGATGAGAAGATCTATGGACCGGGGATCAGGTCCACGACCTGCATCGCGTGGTCCGCGATCGGGTCCGTAATCAGCTCGTACCGTTCCACGCGGACATCGGGGTGAGCGAGCGCGAGATCGATGTGCATGTCGAGCACACGGGACATCAGGTTCTCGGACCACGACCCGTCCCGGATCACATACGAGCGCCCACGCCCGTATCCCGCAGCGTCGAACGCGTCTGTGTACCCGGGCGCAATCTGCTCGATCGATGCAGAACCGCGGGGCGTGTTGAAGTCCCCGATGATCAGGTCGGGCCTGGGGAACGATTCGTTCTCAAAGGTGCGCTGCTCCCAGACATGACGCCCCATCGCCCACCCTGCGCCGTTCCACGCGTTGATCTCGCGTTGGGCGACTTGCATGACCTCCGTCTTCCACGCAGCCGGGTTGCTCGGCAGGTCCACAAACCACACGACGAAGGGCGCGTCGTCTGTTCGATCCGGGTCGAGGTCGAACTCCGCGAACATCACCCACCCGTTGCTCGAGCTTGAACGATTCATGACCTCTTGGCGCTCGTAATCACCGAACCGGACCATGCCCGTTCGGGTCATCGGGTACCGGGACGCGATGACCGCGTGCCCCTCGATGCGGAAGTGCGCCGGGTCGGCGTTGACCCGGTAGGAGTAGTTGACCCAGCGCACCCATTCGTCGGGCGCGAAGTGCGTGAACTGATCGAGCAGTGCTTGGCGCCCCTCGCCCCACTCGGGGTTTGCGATGAGGACAATGTCGGCATCGAGCTCGTTGATGCGATCGCCCCACGCTTGGGCGTCGATTGATTTGCCACCAAGGTTCCAATGGACGGCCCGGATCGCGTTGGGCGCTTTGGTGTGGTCCGAAGTGATGAACCGGTGCAGGTGCCACACGCCGAACACGAGATGGATCGTGCACCCGATCGCGAGCAGCAGCAGCACCGGACGCAGGAGCAACCCCCCCAATCGGCGCGCCATCGCGGCGAAGATCGCGGAGAGGACGAGCATCGCCCACGCGCCGCCGACCATCACGATCGGAGGCAGCCAGTACAGATACTGCGACCAGTGGTGCTCATCCGTGAGGACCCGACCCGTGATCCACGCGCCCAAAAGCAAGATCCCGAGCAGTGCCGTGCCCTTCGCGAGGATGGGGAGCACCCGACGGCGGACCCACCCGATGATTCCGGGCTTGAAATCCTGTTTGACGAGTTGTTTGGATCGTCGGGGCATGGTTGGGTCCGTTGGCAGCTCAAGGGGATATACGCGATTCTACCGAACTATGATCGTGTCCACCGCTGTACTTTCATGAGAGAGGTTTGTCGCATGTCACTCAACTGGTCCGATCAACGCATCATCATCACCGGCGGGTCCGGGTTCCTGGGTCGTCACATCGTCGAAGGGCTCCACGCGCGAGGTGTCCGCGACGACCAGATCGTCATCCCACGATCCGCGAACTACGACCTGACGGAGAAGGACGCCGTGGTGTCCCTCTACAACGACGCGTTCGGCAAGGACAAAGCGACCCTGATCGTGCACCTCGCAGCCGAAGTCGGCGGCATCGGGGCGAACATGAAGAACCCCGGGCGCTATTTCTACGCCAACATGGCCATGGCCCTGCACCTCATCGAGCAGGCCCGCGTCGACGGGCTCATCGAGCGCGGCGGCAAGTTCGTCCAGACCGGCACCATCTGCGCCTACCCCAACCTCACGCCCGTGCCTTCAAAGAAGACGATCTGTGGAACGGGTACCCCGAAGTCACCAACGCACCCTACGGCGTCGCGAAGAAGGCCGCGTGGCAGATGCTCGACGCGTACAAGCTCCAGTACGACATGAAGTCCACCTATGTCCTCCCCGTCAACCTCTACGGCCCGTGGGACAACTTCAATCTCCACTCCTCCCATGTCATCCCCGCGCTCATCCGCAAGTGCATCGAAGCGATGGACCGCGGCGACGACTTCCTCGAGGTCTGGGGCACCGGGAGCGCATCACGCGAGTTCCTGTTCATCGAGGACTGCGCCGACGGGATCCTGACCGCTGCCGAGAAGATGGACGACCCGACCCCCATCAACCTGGGCACCAACATGGAGATCACCATTCGCGACCTCGTGCACCTGATCGCCAAGCTCACCGGGTTCGCCAGTGAGGATACCATCGAGCAGAAGATCCGCTGGGACAGCACCAAACCCGACGGGCAGCCGCGCCGTTGCCTGGATGTGTCGCGTGCGAAGGAGCTGATGGATTGGGAAGCGAAGGTCGGGTTCGAGGAAGGGCTCAAGCGGACGATTGAGTGGTTCAAGACACACCGGGATAATCCTGAGGCGCGGATGTGATACTGACCCCGAAGGGGTCAAGGCCTGTAGCCACGGGCACGCAACGCGTGCCCGTGGACCGGTGATCTGTTGATCACACACTGCCCCTTCGGGGCAGAGGGGCGCATATCACTCATCGATCCAGCGCGCATCGTACTCTACGCCGTGCGCATCGAGGAGCCTGACCAACTCCTTCCGGAACCCAACCTCTCGGTGATGCTCCGCCTGCTTCGCGATGTACGCGCGAACCACATCCTCCTGCGACTTGCTCACGGAGAACGCTGCGTATCCCTCCTGCCATGCGAATGCCTCGCAATCGAGTTCGTTTTTGACCCACTTGGTCGATCGTGACTTGAGCGTGCGCATGAGATCGGAGATCGCAGCGTCTGCGCGACAGCGGATAAGCAGGTGTACATGGTCCTCTATGCCTCCGATTGCGTAGAGCGTTCCTTGTTCTGCTCGGACGATCCCGCCGAGGTACGCGTACAGGCGATCGCGGATGTCATCGTTGATCATCGGCTCACGGTGTTTTGTTGAGAACACGATGTGCAGCAGGATCTGTGTGTAGGAGCCGGGCATGAGTTCCTCCGTCCCTCCGGGACGGGCGAGTGATTGGGAACAACTCCCACGGGTTGCGCGTCGCCGAAGACGCCGACGCTCCACCCGTGGCTACAGCCCGACGCCCCTCCGGGGCGATACCAGAATAATGGGTTGCACTTCTTCCCGCAATGATCGATTGGATCGCATCTACACTCCCCGATGCCCCTCCGCATCCACCCATACCAACACAACACCCTCCCCGTCTGGCTCGCGATGCGTGCCAAGCTCTTCGACGATGAAGACCCCACGCTCCTCGAAGAAGAAGTCCGCCAGATCTCAAAGGACGGCACGCTCAAATCGCAACCCTTCCAATGCCTCCTCGCGTTCGAAGGCGACACCCCGATCGGGTTTATCGAGATGACGATCCGCTCGTCCGCGGAGGAGTGCATGACCTCGCCCGTCCTTTACATCGAGGGGTGGTATGTCGATCCGGCGCATCAGGGCAAGGGCGTTGGGCGGGCGCTCATGGACGAGGCCTTCGCGTGGGGACGCGAGCACGGGTGCACCGAAGCGGCTTCCGACGCGCGACCGGACAACACCGGATCGATCAACGCGCACCACGCGCTGGGGTTCGAGGACGCGGGGGTGATGCGGTGTTTCCGTCGATCGATCGATTGAGCAAGCCCCCACGCCGAGTATTCCCCGGCGCGGGGGCGTGAAGAGGAACGGTACCTTCTTCTTGGGATTACCCCTTCACATCATCCATCGACGCGCCGAAGTTGATGTGCAGCGTCTGCCCATCCACCACCAGCGCGGGGACGGACACGACACCCTTCGACTCCGCTTCCTCGATGCGATGGCGCGACTCGCCCAGGTGCACGATCTCGATGTCGTACCGATCGGTGTCGATGATCGTGGTGATGGATGTCTCCGCGGCGACACACACGGGGCACCCGGCGTGGTAAAAGACTGCGTTCTTCATGGTGTATTCCTTTCGATGGGTTGGGTGGGCGCGATCAGAAATCGCCCTCGTTGACATAGGGGTAACTCCACAGGATCGATTGCATGAGCACGCTCTTGACCCACGCGGCGTGCATCTTGTCAACCTTCTCCACGCTGTGCCCGGAGCGCTCCAGGAACGGGAGCAGGGTCGTCGTCACGGGGATCGTCAGCGCGGGGAGGTGACGGAAGTGGATGTGATCGATCGCGTCCGCGTTGTCCGTGTCGTTCTTGCCCACGCGATGGTGGCGCCGCCCAATCTCAAACTGGTAGTTGAGCCAGTCCTGGTCATACTCCGCGCGTGCGGTATCGAGCACCCAGCGCTCGAATCGTGCGCGGACCCGCGCGAGGTATTCGCTATCGGGCTCGCCCGCGTCGTTGGAGAAGTACTTGAGCAGGTGCGGCGACGACCCCACGAACCCGTACCACACGCCGACGAGCTCCTCGACATGCGGCTCGAGCACATCGTGCGACATACGCAGGTACTCGATGTCCTCGTCTGTCATCAACAACGAGGCCTTGAGCTCCTCGAGCTCCGCGAGTGTGATGGGCGCTTTCGCGACGAATCGAGACCCGTGCGTGTACCCCGGGATGTCCGGCGATTCGCGATGGGCGCTGCTCGCGCACGCGGGGAGCGCGAGCGACCCCGCGAGGATCAGGGTGAATGGAATGAAACGGCGTGCGTGCATGGTTGCTCCTTTGGTGAGATGTGCCTCCCGCGCCTTGCGCGCGGGTCGTGTCAGCAACATCCATTGCGCCCGCGTGCTCATTCCGCGTGAACGAAAGGTGCGATACGCACAAACCGGTACCCGTGGTTTTCGTGCCCACACGCACGACGGGCGGGCGATGGGAGGCAATGATGGGGTATGAGCGAGAACGACCCCAGCGCCGCGACCGGGTACGAGCAGAGCGAAGCCTTCCATCGTGTGACGGACATCCTCAAGTGCAAGTGGGCGCTCGCGATCCTCAACCTGCTCGACGAGCCCATGCGCCCGTCGCAGATCCTCGACACCCTCCCGGGTCTCACGAGCAAGGTGCTTAACGATCGATTGCGCAAGCTCGAATCGTTCGAGCTCGTCACGCGTGAGGTCTACCCCGAAGTCCCGCCTCGGGTGGAGTACGCCCTGACGGGCGAGGGGCACGAGCTCAAACGGATCCTCGCGGACCTGATCGCGTTCATCGGGCGATCCGCGGATGTGAGCGCGGGGTGAAGTCCGATCATCGTGCTTGTTTCGAGTGACAGAATCCCCATAATGGTCACGGGCGCACGCTGGAGTGCGTCATGTCTGACTTCATGAGGGGAACTCGATGAATCTCAATACCGTTGCCGCCGTCTTTGCTGCGGGCGCTGTGAGCGCGCTCGTCTCGCCCGCGATTGCCCAATCGTCCACCCAGTTCACCTATCAGGGTCGCCTGGCCGACGGCGGCGCGCCCGCGGACGGGATGTACGAGTTCCAGGTACGCCTGCTCGACGGCGCCAGCGCCCAGATCGGGACGACCCAGCTCCTGATGGCCGATGTCGTTGAAGGCGGGTTCATGCTCAATCTCGACTTTGGTGCCAGCGCCTTCAACGGGTCGGCGCGATTCCTCGAGATCGGTGTCCGTTCCGTGATGGACGCCGGCCCATACACCATCCTCTCCCCCAACACCCTCGTGACCAGCACCCCCGTCGCTCAGTTCGCCCTCGAAGGGAACGAAGGCCCGCAAGGCCCCATCGGACCCGAAGGGCCCGCGGGCGCACAGGGACCTCAGGGAAACACCGGCCCGCAAGGACCCCAGGGCAATACCGGTCCCCAAGGGCCTCAGGGAGATCAGGGCCCCACCGGCCCGCAGGGACCTGAGGGACCCGTCGGGCCTCCCGGCACCACGAGCTGGCTCGGGCTCAACAACATCCCGGCGGGGTTCGCGGACAACATCGACAACGACACGACCTACACCGCCGGCGCTGGGCTGCAACTCTCGGGTTCGCTCTTCTCCGTTTCCAGCGACGCAATCACCAACGCGATGCTGGCACCCAACGCTGTGGGCCCCGTCGAACTCCAGCTCAATCATCTCTCGCTCGCGCGCGTGTCAGGGAATGCGATGTCGCGCGACGCGGCGGGCAACATCTTCCTCGATCCGATCGCGACACTCAACATCGGCGCCAACACCCCCGCCCAGGCAAGGCTCCAGCTCTCCAGTTTCTCCGACGCATCGCTCGCCGGGGGCGGTGCGTTCATCATCGGATCAACCACGGGCGCCAACATCGTCTTCGATGACAACGAGATCATGTCGCGGAACAACGCGTCATCCTCGCCGTTGGTCTTCAACGCCGAGGGCGGCAACATGATCTTGGGCAACTCCGCGGACGATGGCTCGGTGGGCATCGGGGTCAACTCGCCTTCCGATCGCTTGCACCTGCAATCCGCGACGGGGCAGGACGCAATGCGCGTGCAGGTCGGAGGCACCACCCGGTTCCGCATCAACTCCAACGGCGGCGTCGCGATCGGCAACTCCAACACCACTGTCGCGGGTGGTGATCTCTACGCCGCGTTCGATGTGGGTATCGGCACACCCACACCCGAGAACAGCCTGCATATCTCCGTGGGCGAGGAGAGCGATCGAGGAATCCTCATTCAAGAACTCACCACAGGGCCATCGCTGGCACTCTCGACCCGTCAGTTCATTGCCGACAGCAACTTTACCTTCAATAACCCCTTTGACTTCACCTTCAGACCGATGGATTTCTTCGTCATCGCGGATCGCAATGTCAATGTTGACGCCGCGTCCACGATCGATCTCGACGCGGGCATTAACCTCAATCTTGATGCTGTCAACGAGATCGACATCACGAGCTCCCAAATAGTCGACATCAATGGGGGGGTGCTGGTTGATATCGACGCCGCAACCGTTGACATCGACGCGGGGGGCAATGTGACGATCGAAGGCACAACCTTCACCGGCAACGATGTCACGATCGCTGACGACCTGTTCGTGAATAACGACATCACCGTCTCGAGCGTCGCAACCATTGGCGGTGTAAAAGCATTCACATTCAGTCTGAATGTCTACGGCGACGCAGGGAAAACCGGAGGCGGGCTCTGGTCCGTATTCTCCGACGCACGCCTCAAAGAGAACATCCACACCATGGGCGGGTCGCTCGACACCCTCGATGCGCTCCGGCCAGTGACCTTCAACTACAAGGACAAGGACCACTTCTCCTACATCGAAGGCACCGTCCCCGGGTTCATCGCACAAGAAGTCCAGCGCGTCATCCCCGAGTGGGTCGAGCAGGATAACGACGGGTACCTCTACCTCAACCCGGTTGGATATGAAGCCATGGTCGTCGACGCGATCCAGGAACTCCGCGACGAGAAGGACGCCCAGATCGACGCGCTGCAGCGCGAGAACGACGAGCTCCGTGCACGCCTCGAACGCATCGAGCGGGCGCTGCTGATCAGGTCTGAATAACGGATCCCGACCCGCGCGCGAATTGTGTGAGACATCTTGTGCGCCGATTCCCTTGTGGTACCATCGTGCCCAAGAGGAGAGAGCACCCATGAACACGATCCGTATCGTTATCGCGATCATCGCGCTGCTGCCCACGCTGGCCCGTGCCCAGAACGGCACCCCAGCCACCAACGCCTTTACATTCCAGGGGCAGCTTAGCTTCGAGGACCGACCCGCGAATGTCACGCTTGAGCTCACCTTCCAGCTCTTCTCCTCCCCGACGGGCAACACGATCCAGGATGTCGTCTCGCCCTTGCTGACCCGCACGGTGCAGTTCGACGATCGCGGGCGGTTCTCGGTATCGCTGGACTTTGGGCAGACCTTCAACGGGTACCCCGTGTTCAACGGCGACGAGCGCTACATGCAGATCGTCATCCTCGACCCCCCCGGCGGGATCGAGGAAGACTTCCCGCTCTCGCCGCGTGTCAAGCTCGCCGCGACACCCATGGCCGCCTACGCGCTCAACGCTCGCATTCCCTCACTCTCCGAGATCTCCGACGGGCTCTTCGAGAGCACCGACGAAGAAGGTAGCTTGGCGATCAATGTGCTCGACGATGACCTGGGACTCACCATCCGGCCCAACGGCGGCGTCGGCGCACTTTTCAGTTACTCAGGCATCCAAGCGAGCGAAGGCTTTGGAGTCAGCGCCGCCGACGGCGACCTCGACCTGCTCTCCACAGGCGGCAACCTGGCGCTCACAAGCATTCAGAAGAACATCGAGCTCAACGCGGGACAGGGCAACATCGACCTGATCGCGGGCAACGGGTTCTCGCTGATCAACGCTGCATCCAACATCACGCTCAACTCCAACGGGTACGCACTCAACACCTCAAACATCGATCTCAACGCCAGCGCATCGCTCGAACTCTCCAGCTCCGCGGTGCTCTCGTTGTCATCCGCCGGGGTGCTGAACATCAGCTCAGTACTCACGACCATCAATGGCAACCAGTTCGATGGCGTCAATTTCATCCTCAACGACAACCTGCTCGCAACCCAGAACGCCTTCAAGCCCGGCGGCGGCCCGTGGGCAGTACTCTCAGACGCGAGGCAGAAGAAGAACATCGCGCCGTTGCACGGGTCACTGAGCACCCTGCTCTCCCTGCGTCCCGTCACCTACGAGTACGCGGACGCGAGCCAGCGGATGTACTTGCCGGGCACGCAGACCGGGTTCGTCGCACAGGAAGTTCAGAAGGTCCTGCCTTCGTGGATCGACGAGTCGCCCGACGGTACACTCCTGCTCACCCCGCGAGGGTTCGAAGCCATGGTCGTTGACGCGATGCAAGAGCTCTCGCAACGACACGCCCACGAGCTCGAATCGCTCCATCGCGAGAACGCGGACCTCCGCGCCCGACTTGAGCGATTGGAACGCCTGCTGATGAACACGCCGCGTGAATGAGCTACCCTGTGGTGTGAGCACGCCCGTCCCGCGAATCCGATTCTGCGTCAACAACCCGCGCACCCTCGCGGAGCGCAACGCGCTCATCGCGAATGGGCACGAGTGCGTCGGGTGCCTGGGCAACTGCACGCGATGTTTCGAGACTCGATTCCTCGAGATCGACAAGGTCTTTATTGAGGGCGAGTCGTACGAGCAGATCACGGAGCAACCGCCCCGCCCGGACGGGTCAGGGACATAAGAAAAACGCCCCGGAGTTCCGGGGCGTTCTTGTGTGAAGATTGATCAATGATCAGCGACGACGGATCGTGCGGACGCCGACGAGACCGCCGAGCAGACCCAGACCCGCGAGTGCCGCAGTGGGAAGCGGGACGACATACAGCATGTCCTGCTGACCCTGAGCGACGACCGCACGCAGGCCCTGAAGACGCAGCGAGCTGTCGAAGGTGTTCTCGTTGAGCAGTTCCGCGTAACGAGCTGCGAGCCCGTCATCGGTCCGCCAGTGGCTCACATTGAAGTCATGCCCGAGTGCTTCCCAGATCGCTGCCTGGATCGCGCCCATGCGCTCAAGGTTGGCCGACTCGTTCGAGCCGATCGCCTGGAGGTTGTTGTCGATCCACCCCATCGCGACGGCGTTTGCGACGATCGCGTTCACCGCGTCTGCGCGGGCCTGACCGTAGTAGCTCCCGGGGTTGGGCGCGTCGGCGAGATCGATGATCTCGTAGGTCGCGCTCCCGTTGGTCGCGTACTCGCCGACCTCAATGCAGAAGGTGTTGAAGCTCTGCCCCGCACGATCACCCGAGGTGATCATGTGGGTCATGTGACCCGCGAGGTAGTTGTTTCCATCGATGCGGGCACGGGTCGCGTTGTTGCCGCCCACAATGCCCAGGTAATCCAGATCGATCGTTGCTGCGGACGCAGCACCGCTCGCTGCGATCAGCGCGAGAACACATGTCTGTCGAAGCATGGCGCTTATTCCTCTCTTCAAGCGTCGTTGTACACATCCGCAGCAACCACAGCACTACGGAGGGTTGCCAGCATAGCCCCCCAGAACAGGGGTAAAGCCCTAAAAACCCCAACTCGATGGGAGTTTTCGTCAATTTTGATCGATCGGAGTGTTATAGGACCTCTCTGGGTCCGGCAATAAATAAACCCTGCTCAAGGCAGGGTTTAGCAATGCGTTCAAATGCTCAATCAGGTTCAGCGCGACTTGCGAGCGAATCGGATCCCTGCGATTGCTGCGAGGACACCAAATCCAGCGATCGCACCAGTCGGAAGCGGCACGATGTTGATGTCTTCCTTGGGCTCGATAAAGCGGCTGGCATCGATCCCGCTCTGGAACTGACCACGATTCGCGTTGTCGTATCCGTCCTGAGGACCCATGCCGTCGAGGCCGAGGCCCGAGTTGGTTCCAGACTGGTTCAGAAGCACAAGGAACGACCCGGATTGCCCATTGAAATCGCTGTTGTTGATCTCAAAGACTGGACTCTGGATCCTTGATTCGATCCCAGACAACGCGTCGTTCAGCGACATCGCGAAAGCGCCTGGATTGTTCAGCTGTGCCGATGACACACCCGAGAACACAGCGACACCCGCAACAGCGGCTAGGTTGATGATCTGGTTCTTGCCGATCATGGCTCACACCCTCTCGAACTGAGCATTCATGCTCAGCCCATGCACACACTCTGGATTCCCTCCGCATAGGTCCAATGCACCTACGCGATCCAGCCGGAGCAATACGCATCCGGAACAGAGTTAAAATTATCCGATTGTGCCGCTAAGTCAATGATAAATGGGGAATTAGGGAGTTATCGATCCCTGTGCGGCAAATTTGAGGATATATCCCCCTTTTATTGGGGGGTAATTCGCCAGTGTGTATCTGTAGAACGAAAACGCCCCCGCTGGGGGTATCCAGCGGGTGCGTTGAGTCTTGGAGAGCGATCGGTCGGCTTACTTGCGGCGGCGGATGGTGCGGACGCCCGCGATTCCGCCGAGCAACCCGAGCCCTGCGAGCGCTGCCGGGGGGAGGGGCACGACATAGAGCATGTCCTGCTGACCCTCGGACACCATGGCCTTGAGCCCGTTGAGACGCAGCGAGCTGTCGAAGGTGTTGTCGTCCGTGAGGATGTTGTAGTAGTGCTCGAGCGAGTTGCTGGTGCGGCTGCTGCTCAGGCGGACATCGCTGCCGAATGCTTCCCAGATCGCCGCCTGGATCGCACCCATCTTCGCGAGGTACCCGTGCTGCTGTGTATCTGCCTGAAGGTTGTTATCGATCCACCCGAGGGCCGCAGCGTTCGCGACGACCGCGTTAATGCGGCCTGCGATCACTTCGCCGTAAGGCGTGCCGGGCATCGGTGCGTCGGCGATCTCGACGATCTGGTACTCCGTGTTGCGATCACGGTGCGCCGTCTCGGAGAAGTCGATGCAGAAGGTCGAGAAGCTCTCGCCCTGACGATCGCCCGAAAGGATCGTGTGATTCATGTGACCCGCGTAGTAGGTCCCTTCCCCAACGCGGAGGGTCGTTGCGTTGCTGCCCCCGGCAACACCGCTGAAGGTTGCATCCACGGTGTCCGCAGCAGCAAGCCCGGTTGCGACACACACAGCAAACATGGCAATCGAAGTCTTCATTTTTCTCTCTCCTGTCTTTGACTCGTTTGTATGGGCATCGGTTGCCCGACGCACATGGGGAAGATACACCCAAGTCCTTCAACGACAAGCGTTTGGAGAGATTCGCGAATCAGATCGCGAGGGTCTGTGCGGGTTATCACGGAGACGACGCGCGATAACCCGATGGGCGCATCAAAGTCGTGCGTTATCGGGTAGGGATGACGCGATTGATGCGTGGGCGCAAACAACAACGCCGACCCGATGGGCCGGCGCTGCGAGTGGTTTCAAACAAGAAAGAGAGGCGTAATCGGTGTGGTGACCCGATCAGGCAGCGCGACGGCGCGAAACGCTCTTGCGTGCTGCGGGCTTGCGGGTGATGCGACCCGCGATGCTCTTGGTTGCGGAGGTCTTGCGTGCCGCGGGCTTGCGGGTTGCAGCCTTACGAGCAACGGTCTTGCGAGCGACGCTCTTCTTCGCGGTGTTCTTCTTGGTTGCGGGCTTGCGGGTGGTCGCGGCCTTGCGAGCGGTGGTCTTCTTCGCGGTGGTGCGGGTCGAAGCCTTCTTCGCTGCGGGCTTGCGCGTCGTGGTCTTCTTGGCGACGCTCTTCTTTGCTGCAGGCTTGCGGGTGGTCGCGGCCTTGCGGGTGGTGGTCTTCTTCGCGGTGGTGCGGGTCGAAGCCTTCTTCGCTGCGGGCTTACGCGTCGTGGTCTTCTTGGCGACGTTCTTCTTTGCTGCAGGCTTGCGGGTGGTCGCGGCCTTGCGGGTGGTGGTCTTCTTTGCTGCGGGCTTGCGGGTGGTCGCGGCCTTGCGGGTGGTGGTCTTCTTTGCTGCGGGCTTGCGGGTCGCGGTCTTCTTCGCGGTGGTCTTCTTCGCAGCCGGCTTGCGGGTTGTGGTTGCCTTCTTGGCGGCGGGCTTCTTGGCTGCTGCCTTGCGTGCCGCGGGCTTGCGGGTGGTGGTCTTCTTGCTCGCGGTTTTCTTCGCGGGGTGTTTCTTGGTACGAGTCGCCATGGCGTGTAACTCCGTGTGCCCATTGCTCGGGCGGATGTGGTGCTGGGTCTTTGCGGGGTTCCCGCGCGGACCGATATGTTCTGTGCCGCCACTCACTCGAGATGGCAACACACGGCGCAACGCATCGACGCTGCGTGGGGTCTCACATCGTCGCGCTTTCTGCGCACACTGAACTTTGGGGACCAAGAAACATCCACAACTTGCCCATGAAGTTCGAGATTTTGCTTTTGTGCGCAAGAACCGCGCACAATTCGGTGCTTAGGGGTTCATCCCGGCGCGCCGGCGCTGCGCCTCGGCTGTCCATGTGCGCGCCTCATCGGTGCGCCCCATTGCCTCAAGCATGTCCGCGGCGCGCTGCGCGAGAACCGGATTGCTCGCGCTGAGCTCTGCTGCTTTCACCAAGTGCGTGCGCGCCGATTCCCACCGCCCCAGCTGCGAGTAGATGTCGCCCAGGTCCGCGCGGATGATCGCGTGCTCGGGGTGCGCCTCGATGATCCCCTCGATCAGTTCGAGCCCCTCGTCGAGCATGTCCGGGGCACCGAGCGAGGCGCCGCCCGCCGCCATACCGCGCGCGATCGTGAACGCCTCGAACGGGTCGTCCGTGTTCGCGACGGCCTGGCGGAGCAACTCGCGTCCCTGCTCCATCGAATCCGGGCGCAGGGTCGCGTTCGCGGCCCGGGCCATGAGCATGGACTGCTCATCGAATCGTTTCATGGTTTGCGCGTGCTCGATGCGCTGGGTCCCGATCTCGAACTGCCCGCTGAAGCTCGCGATCTCCGCCGCGGCGACCCAGGTCATGACCGATGCGTCCTCGAGCGCGACCGCAGCGTCCGCCTGGGCCCGCGCGAGATCAACCAGCCCGAACTGCAGCGCGGTCCGTCCAATATCGATGTGCACGCCCGCGGGGTTCTCGCTCTCGTGCGTGTTGTCGCTCGCGAGCTCGAACAGGCGCTGTGCCTCCGCCATCTCGCCGAGGAACGCGTGCATGGACGCGTGGGCAAGGATGAACATGGGATCGGTCAACGAATCCTCGATGAACTCCTCGAGCCGATCCGCGATCGCGTGCGCTTCCTTGGCGTCCGATGCGTTGCCCTGGGATTCGTACTGTCCCGCGAGCTCGCGGTACCGGTTGGTCTGCCACTCGATGTCCCAGTACAGCTCCGCGCCTTGGGGGTTCCCGCTCGACGCGAGGCTCTTGGCGAGCTCGCCTCGGATCGCGTGGAGGCGCGGGTGCGCCTGCACCGCCTTCGTATACAGGTCAAGGATCGCGACGCGTTTGGCTTCGTCGTGGTCTCCATCGTTCGCGTCGCCCCGGGCGTCGTCCATCGAGCGGATGAGCACCTGCCCCGCCTGGAGCACGAGCGCATCGGTGGGTTCGCCCTCGATGACGACGAGCCTGAGCTGCTCGAAGGCCTCCGCGTGCCGATCGACCATGCTCAGGAAGTACGCGAGACGCAATCGGTGCTCCGCGTTGAGCTTCCACCCGATCCCGCCCATGTCCGGCGCGTCGGCGCGCTGGTAGGACTCGATCGCGGCGATCGCGCGATCGTACTGCCCGGGCGACGGGTCGTACTCGGGTCGGTTGAGGGTGTCGCCGGGCACGAGGGACTGGTTGAACTGCATGTCCCCGCGCCAGCGGAGGAACTTCGCGTTCCCGGACCACGCGCTCCCCGCGACCATCGCGATCGCCAAGAGCATGATCGCGACCCCGCTCATGCGGATCCGTCCCTGCTTCTTGAACTGGAACTTGTACAGGCGCACATTGGGCTGATGGAACAGCTTGAGCGTGAGCAGGACCACCATCGTGCAGATCGCGGCGACCCCGCCCGCGAGGAGCATCGGGATCGCGTCGAGCATCCCGCGTGACGCGTAGAAGAACCAGAGCATGAGCCCCGCCGCGACGAGCTCCTCCCACAGCGCCAGGTCGTAGCGCCCGCGCCGTTTCTTGAGGGCTGCCTTGCGCGCTTCCTTTGAGTCGTCCTTGGGCTTGGCGCCCAGCGCGATCTTCCCGAACCCGAGCGAGAGCGCGTCGTTGGGGCATGCGCTGATGCAATCGAGCGTCTTCATGCACCCGGGGTCCACGACCATCCCAAAGTCGCGGACCTCCTCGGATACCCGCACATTCGAGGTGCACACACTCGTGCAGTACCCGCACTGGCGGCAATCGTCGTTCACACGGATCCGTACGGGCGCGATCGTGTCGATGGGCTTAAAGAACGCGGCGTACGGGCACCCGTAGGTACAGAACCCCTTCGCGCCCAGGAAGTACACACACGCGAACCCACAGATCAGAAGGAACGGGACCGCGATGTACCACGCGGGGAAGGTCGCCCAGAAGTCCTCAACGATCAACCCGTTGGAGAGCGCGTGGATCGACTCCACCGGGCGCAGCCAGTGCGGCCAATCGATCGAGGCGGCTTCGAGCGCGGGCGCGAGCGCAATCCTCTTAAAGCTGGGCCAGAGGAACATGTAGAACCCCAACCCGATCGGGAAGTACACGAGCAAACGCGAGCGGAAGGGCTTGGGGCGGACCCCAACCTTATTCATCATCCACGCGCACAGGTCCTGCAGCGCCACGACATGGCACAGCCACCCACAGAAGAACCGTCCGAATAACAGGGTTGAGAGGATCGCGACGAGGAAGAAGATCGCCCCCGCGTTCACCACCCCGACCTCGAGGGTCTCCATCGCTTCGGAGGGCTCGACGGGCGAAATGGTCATCCCCATGATCGCCCATTGGATCAGGTGCGCGATCATCAGGACATTCACGAGGGTCAGGACGAGCGCCCGCTTGCGTCCTGTGCGGGTGCGTCCCATCTTGGGCGCGCCCGAACTTCCGCATTCCAGCACAGGCAGGGCGACCGATCGGCCGATGCCTTCATTATTCGTTTGTGTCTCGTCGTGGGGTTTGCTCATCGAATCACTCTATCATGGGGGAGCGCATTGTCTGTCATGCAGGCGCTCTGTCAACCGATTTTCCGCCGATTCCGTCCTCATCATGTCCGATCACCCGCTCAACGCACAACCCGACACGCATACTGCACCCTGGACGCCCGGGTCATGGTCTTCGACGCCCGGCGCGAATGAGACGCAGTATCAGTACCCCGACGCGGGCGCGTTGGATGCAGCCCGCGCGCGATTGCGGGACCTGCCGCCGCTCGTGACCTCTTGGGAGATCGAGAAACTCCGCGAGCAGATCGCCCAGGCACAACGCGGCGAGCGCTTCATCCTCCAGGGCGGCGATTGCGCCGAGATGATCGATCTGTGCCGATCGGACCTGATTACCAACAAGCTCAAGATCCTCCTCCAGATGTCGCTCGTCCTGATCCACGGGCTGCGCATGCCCGTGACGCGCGTTGGACGCTTCGCGGGTCAGTACGCCAAACCCCGTTCTTCACCCACCGAAACCAAGGACATCGAAGGGAGCGCGTGCACGCTCCCGAGCTACTTCGGGGACCTCGTCAACCGGATCGACTTCACCGAATCGGCGCGCACGCCCGACCCGATGCTCTTGGTTGAGGGGTACATGCACGCGGCGATGACCCTCAACTTCATCCGATCCCTCCTCGACGGCGGGTTCGCGGATCTGCACCACCCCGAGTACTGGGACCTCTCGTTCTTCCACAACGCGAGCGTGTCCGATCAGCGGCGGGCGCAGTACCTCAACATGTCGCGCACCCTCGCCGACGGGATCGCGTTCATGCAGAACCTCGGCGAGCAGCGCGTCGAAGAAGCGACCCGCGTGGACTTCTATACCTCGCACGAGGGGCTCAACCTCTATTACGAGGAAGCGCAGACCCGCACCGTCCCGCGCCGCGACGGGTACTACGACCTGTCCACGCACCTGCCTTGGATCGGCGAACGCAACCGCCAGCTCGACGGGCCTCATATCGAGTTCTTCCGCGGGATCAAGAACCCCGTGGGTGTCAAAGTCGGACCGACCATGGACCCCGACGAGCTCATCCAGCTCATCGACGCGCTCAACCCAAGCAACACACCTGGCAAGCTCGTGCTCATCACCCGCATGGGCGCCAAGAAGATCGCCGACGGGCTCCCGCGATTACTCGACAAGGTGAAGAGCGAAGGGCGCTATGTCCTCTGGATGTCCGACCCGATGCACGGCAACGGGATCACGACATCCTCCGGGATCAAGACGCGTTCATTCGACGACATCTTGTCGGAACTCGAACAGGCTGTGGATTGCCACAAGCAGGCCGGAACCGTCCTCGGCGGCGTGCACTTCGAACTCACCGGTGAAGATGTCACCGAATGCATCGGCGGCGGGTCCGGCATCACCGAGGACGACCTCGTCAAGAACTATGTCTCGCTCTGCGATCCGCGATTGAACTACCAGCAATCGCTGGAGCTGGGGTTTCTGCTGGCGCAGAAGATGGGTGAGTCATAACCGGCTCTCGATGACCCTCAACTGCGGCGTAACATCGATCACGCCATCAGCCTGCCATACTTGATCCCGTAACTGCAATATCCATGAATTCGTGTGTGGCTTGAATGTTGCCAGTTCATAGACGATGTTCCATGGAATGAGAGCGCCGCGTTCAACGGTAAACTCGCGATTGAACAACACGCCTACAAGATAATCAAAGTGATTACCATCGAGACTTCTCAGAGCTGAGAGTTGTCGGGAACCGTTATCCGAGGTCAGGCGGCGTGATTTGATCTCGTACTTTGCACCGTGTACATCAACCGCATCATGTCCCTTCGTTGATTTACGGCAGAGCGTTAACCCAAGTGCTTCCGCGCAGATCCATTCAGAATAGTCCGCGAGCGGATTATTCTTGCTTCGAATGACACCAGTATTCCGCAACTCATCGATAGAGTCAGCATACTGCTTGAGCAGCCGGAGCATTCCTTTAGGCCATGGGGTACTCATTCTATTGCGCTCATGTTCTCGACCCCTCGCACATATCGCTCATACATCAACTCCAGCGCCGACGGGATCACCCGCACCCCTCCCACCGTCGAGATGAAGTTCGTGTCCCCCACCCAGCGTGGCATCACATGCACATGCAGATGACTCGGCACCCCCGCGCCGCCCGCGATGCCCTGGTTGATCCCGATGTTCAGACCCTGCGGCTCAAGCGCCTTCTCACACAACGCCACCGCACGCTCGACGAGCATCCACAGCTCGCCGCGCTGTGCCGGGTCGTAATCGGATAACGATGGGCGCGCCTCGCCCAGCGCCACGAGCAGGTGCCCGTTGGTATAAGGATACTTGTTGAGCAGGATCATCCCGTGCGCGTTGCGGACGATGACATGGTTCGATGCGTCGTCCTCGGGCGTGCGCCAGTAATCGAGGAGGAAGCTCCCGGACGACTCGCGCTTGGGTCGTTTCTTATCGGGCTCCGAACCGAGGGGGTCGCCGTCACGATCGCCCTCGTGGAGGTCCTCTAGGTACTTCATACGCCAGGGTGCCCAGAGGGCATCCGGCCCAAACGGCACAGACCCACCATCACGATCTTCTGTTCCCATAAACGAGTCTAGGTCGGATCGCGGGTCGCCGATGGATGAGCACAGAGACAGGAGCGACCCGTGCCCACGATCATTGTCGAGAACATCATGACCTCGCCCGTCGAGTGCGTCTCCATGGACGACTCCGTGGAGCTCATCCGCGATGTCTTCGAGCGATCGCACTACCACCACCTCATCGTGCTCGGCGACGACGGCGAGTGCGCCGGGGTGATCTCGGATCGGGACCTGCTCAAGAACCTCTCGCCGTTTATTGGGAAGATGCAGGAACGCCCCACCGATGTGAACTGCCTCAAGCGCCGGGCGCACCAGATCATGACGCGCCAGCTCGTCGCGGTCCGCAAGAACACCTCATTGCGTGCGGCGGCCCGGGTCATGCTCGATCACAAGATCTCGTGCCTGCCCGTGGTGGACTCGGGCAAGCGTTGCATCGGGATCGTCACCCTGCGTGATGTGGTCCGGTGGGCGGTCATCGAGCTCGAACGCGAATCGGAACCCGGGTTCGGGCACTCCGGGCTCGCTGCCTGATCCTTACTCACCCTCTTTGAACTCGACTTCTTCGATCGTCGTCCGGCGCAGGATGACCTTTTTGCCGTCGATATCGCCCTCGGCCTGCTGGGTCTCGCGCTTCACCTCGTGGCGCTCGGGCTCGTCCTTGGGCACGGGCTTGGTCGTCGCGCCCCACAGGTGCCCAAAGAACTGCCCCACGGCTCGCGAGATCGAGATATCCTTATCGTTCTTGCTCACACCCCATCATACGCGAGTGACGCCATGATCGATGACACAAAGTGCCGATGCGAATGGGCGCGATCCGAGATCGAACGCGAGTACCACGACACAGAGTGGGGCGTGCCCAACCGCGACGAGCACCATGTGTTCGAGATGCTCACGCTTGAAGGTGCTCAGGCGGGGCTGAGCTGGGAGACGATCCTCAAGAAACGCGCCGGGTATCGGCGCCTCTTCAAGAAATTCGACCCCCACAAAGTTGCACGGTTCAACGACAAGGACTTTGAGCGCCTGATGCAGGACCCATCGATCGTCCGCAATCGGCTCAAGATCGAGTCCACGATCAACAACGCCCGTGCGACGCTCGATCTCTACGAATCGGGCACGACACTCTCCGAGCTCGTCTGGTCGTTCGTGGACAACAAACCCATCGTCAATACATACACCTCGCTCAAAGACCTCCCCGCGCAGACGGACATCTCCAAGAAGCTCAGCAAAGAACTCAAGAAACGCGGATTCCGATTCGTCGGCCCAACCACCATGTACGCGATGATGCAGGCCATCGGGATGGTCAACGATCACACGACGCGTTGTTTCCGTCACGCGTCATGCGCCAAACTCAAGTAATCGATTCCCAATACACTTGCATCATGCCCGCGCCCGAGTCCGACATTGCGTTCAACGAGACCCAGTACTTCGCCCAGAACCGGTTCATCCTCACGATCATCCTGTGCGAATCGGTGATCCTCACCATGATCCTCGGCGCGTTCGCGCTCAAGTACACCGGGCAGCAGCAGCACCAGCTCCTCATCGCGTGGGTGATCTGCGTGCTCGTGATGCCCACGCTCATCCTCAGTATCCGTCAGCGCACCCACATCGTGGGGCACACCCTCCGCGTCTGGTTCCCGCCGTTCCCCAAGTGGAAGATCGATCTCACGACGATCAAGCACGCCGAGCAACGCAAGCTCTCGCCGATGGGCGATCTGGGCGGGTGGGGATACAAGATCACCAAGAAGCACGGGCACGCGATGAACACGCACGGCGATCACTTCGTCGTCGTCACCCTCGCCAACGACAAGAAACGAACCATCGGGACGCAACGACCCGAAGAACTCCTGACCGCGATCAGGGTGCTCGCTCAACTGCCTCCGGATGAATCAGAAGCAACGGCACTCGAGAACACCAAGTGACGGTGGCACAGGCGTCTCGCCTGTGCATTGTCAAGGATGCGTGAGTTGAAAAGAGCACAGGCGAGACGCCTGTGCCACCAGGGTATGGGGGATCAGAGATCTTCCTTCACCGCGCCCGACCCGCCGTGGGTGTAGGTGCCCGCGCGGACCTGATCGATCATGTCGCAGATGCGATCGGGTGTGAGGTTCTCGTGCAGATCCTCGTCCATGAGCGCGACAGGGGCTGTGCCGCACGATCCGAGGCACTCGAGCTCGACGAGCGTGAACTTGCCGTCGTCCGTCGTCTGCCCGACATCGATCCCGAGCTTGGCCTTGATCGCCTCGGTGCACTTGGTGGCTTCGCAGAACTCGCACGCGATTGATCGGCACACCGAGATTAGGTGCTCGCCCTTCGGGTGCTCCCAGTACTCCTCATAGAAGCTCACGGTATCGAGCACCTCGGAGGGTGCGATGTTGAGGACCTTCGCGATCTCCTTCATCGCCTGAGGCGGGACCCACCCGTACGCGTGCTGGATCATGTGAAGTGCGGGGAAGAGCGCCCCCTTGGGCTTCTCGTACCGCGGCATGTAGACCTCGCGGATCTGCTTCTCCATGTCGGCCGTCAGGTACGGCTCATCGCGCAGCTCGATCTTGGTGTTCGCGGAGTCTTTGGTAATCCAGGCCATCTGGGAATCCCTTTGAAATCAGAAATGCAGGTCCACGCGGATCATAGCGCCGACCCGCTCAATCGTCCGCATCCCCCGATTCCAACGCGTGGATCGCTTTGGCAAACGCCCGCCCCAGATCCAGATACCCCGCGAAGTCATAGTGGTACGGGTCAGAGTACCCATACCCGTCCGTGCTCGTCACCAGGATCGCGTTGGGGTCCCGCTCGCAGTACCGCGCCTGGGACTCGCGGATCTGATCCCCGAATCGCCAGACGGGCTGCCCGTTGTCACGCTGGTGCGAATCGCTGATCCGCCCGATCGCGACAGGGACCCCGTCCACCCGCAGCGCCGCCCGAAAGAGCTCCATGAGCTCCGCGAGGTTCTGCTCGTACGCCTTGGCTGCCGATTCATTGGTCCCATCGGACTCGCCCTGCATCCAGACGATCCCCGCCGGGATGAGGATGTCGTCCTCGCCGTCGCCATCGATATCGCGAACGCTCAGCGCGTTGTCGATCGTCTTGAGCGCGAAATCGTACTGGTTCATCCCGGTGTTGCCGTTGATCTCGCGTCGATCGTGCGGGTCCCAGCACGGACTCCCGGTGCCCCCCGCGATGGTGGAACCGCCACGCGAGAACTTGATGATCGCGATGTTGCGATCCGGGTAGAGCTCGCGCATCTGGGCACCAAAGGTCAGTTCAGGGCCGAATCGATCACCCAGCCGGTTGGTTTGCCCATCGGAACCGAACCCCACGCCGTGCCCTGGGGTGAGCGCCGCCCAGATCCCGTGCCCCTTGGGTATGTCGCCCGCGTTCTGGTTGTTGCCGTGGAAGATCATGCACCCGTCCACCGCCTGGCGCTGATCCTCGTCGAGGTCCCTCGTGAACCCGAACCCATCCATGTTGGATTGCCCGCCCAGGTAATACGCGTGGTAGACCTTCGCGTGCGATGTCGTCGCGAGCGCGAGAGACACCAGCCCGAGCGTACGAACGAACCGATTTCGTGTGTTAATCATGGGACGATGGTACCCGAGATTACTCCGCGCTGTCCGCGTCGGGCTCGTCCACAACGAGCGGCTCATCCGCCTTGCGGACCTTGAGCTCGTAGGTTCCCCAGCTCGTGATCGACCCCGCCCCAATCGTTACGATCCACTCGCCGCGCCGCAGCTCGATCGATTCGGGCATCGCGTGCAGGTCCGTGCGATCCCCCACCACGACATACACCCGCTCCAGAGGCTGCGCCATGCTCGGCCCGAGCACCCGTGAGGATTTGGGCTTGACCCGACCCGAGTCCATCGCGATCACATCGTTGATCGTCGGGCGCCGCTCGAGCGACACGCGCAGGGTCCGATCCGTCTCGTTATCGATGCGGACGGTATAGCTCGGGTTGATGGCGCACCCGCCGAGACCGATCACGAGGGTGCAGAGGATGAATGAACAGAGCGCCGCAAACCTCACCGGTCGAGTTCCGCCGCCACGATGTTGAGCGACCCCACCACCGCGACGATGTCCGCGAGCATGTGCCCCTCGATCATCTTCGCGGTCAGCGAGAAGTTGATGAAGCTCGGCGGGCGGGTCTTCACGCGCCAGGGAACCTTGCCGCCGTCGGCGACGACATAGTACCCGAGCTCGCCGTTCGCGGTTTCATGCGCCATGTACGCCTCGGCGACGGGCGCGTTCCATCCGCGATTGGTCATGATGAGCTCGAAGTGCTGGATGAGCCCCTCGATCGAGCCGTAGACCTCTTCCTTCGCGGGCTTGGTCATCTTCTCATCGACATACACATCGACGGGCCCCTGGGGGATGTTGTCGATGAGCTGATCGATGATCTTGATGGACTGCTTGATCTCTTCCAGACGCACGAGGAAGCGCGAGTACACATCGCCCGTGTGGCAGATCGGTACGGAGAACTTCACCGCCTCGGCGCCCTGCCCGTCCCAGTTGTCCGCGTAGCACAGGTAGGGCTCGTCCTTGCGCAGATCGCGGCGCACGCCCGAGGCACGCGCGATCGGGCCCGTCGCGCTGAACGCGATCGCCTCGTCGTGGGTGAGCACGCCGATGCCCTGGGTCCGGTCCATGAAGATCCGGTTGCGATTGACCAGGTTCTCCAGGTCCGCGATTGCCTGCTCCAGGTCCGCGTGGAGGAAGTTCTTGACCATCCGCTTGAACTTCTCTTCGTCGGGAATCTCTTTCATGATCCCCCCGACGCGGGTCCAGTCCGGATGGAAGCGCTGACCCGAGATGTAATCGACGATGTCGTAGATCTTCTCGCGCGGGTTGAACGCGTAGAGGAACCCCGTGAACGCGCCCAGGTCGAGGGCCGCAGCGCCAACGCAAAGCAGGTGGTCCTGGATACGCCCCATCTCCGCCATGATCGTGCGGAGGACCTTGCAACGCGGGGTGATCTCGATCCCGAAGAGCTTCTCGACCGCGCCGTGCCAGCAGATGTCGTTGCTGATCGGGCTCAGGTAGTTCATGCGCGACACGATCGTCACATACTGGTTGTAATCGAGGTGCTCGCCGAGCTTCTCGAACCCCGAGTGCAGGTACCCGATGTGAGGGGTGCATCGTGCGATCCGCTCGCCATCGAGCTCGAGCACCAGACGCAGGGTGGTGTGCGTTGCGGGGTGCTGGGGACCGAAGTTGAGGACCCATCGATCGCCCGTATCGACATGGTCCTTGATGTAGTTGATGTTGTCGGCGTTGGGATCAATCCCAGTATCGGGCGTCAGGGTGTATGGCATATCAGCGTCCTTATGGCTCGCTTCGCGGGTTCAGAATCGCAACCCCATTGTAGTGCCGCAATTCGAGACGGACACCCAACCCGACGCACTCACCCGCGCTATCCCAACCGCCCCCGCACCGTTTTCGCGACCTCGAACGCGTCCAGGAACGCGTTCTCGACGGCCGGGAGCGCCCAGTTGTCCTGATTCACGAAGTGCATCGACTCGCGATACGCCGAGCGGACGAGCCCCGCCGACCCGTCCGCGACGAACCCGACCCGGGCGACGGGCATCGCGTGCCCCCATCGCGCCAATCGGATCTCCATCACATCCGACTCGTCCATCCCCACCAGGTGCAGGGTGTCGCGGAGCTTGGCCGACAACGCCTTCGCGTAGGTCTCGATCGGATCGCCCAGGAACAGGGTGAACCGGGCATCCTCGTACGCGAGAGGCCAGTAGAGTGTCAAGACACTCGGCTCGATCGGCAGCGGTGCCCCGCCGGGTTCTTGGGTGAACGACCCGTTGAGCACATCCGTGTAGCGCCACATCCCCCCCGCTTCGCCCTCGCTCATGGGGAAGTCCTCGGGGTGCTCGAGCAGGAAGATGTCGTAGAAGTCCAGCGGGATGGGGCGGTTGACGATGACATTCGCGACCAGGTACGCCCGGCGGGTCAGGCGCATCGCGCTGTAACGCGCCTCGTCCTCCTGCTCCAACCCCGGGATCATCAGGCGCGCGATGTTCTTGGGGCACGCCATCACCACCTCACGCGCGAGCAGCGACATGTACGCCCCGTCGGGTTCCTTCCAGGTCACCTGCCAACGCCCGTCCTGCACCTGTCGCGTATCCACGACATGCCGATTGGGGCGCAGGTGCGGCGCGTGATCCGGGTCCGTGCGATCGAGCGGGTAGAGCTTTTCCCAGAGCTTGTCCGCGATCCACGCGTTCCCGCCGGGCAACACCCAGCGCCCGAACTCCTCGGCTGCGAGGAAGTTCCACCCGAGCATCGCGGAGATCTCCTCCCACCCCGCGGTAAACGACGAGTAACAGTATGCCTGGATCGCCGCGGCCAGGGCCGCGGGGACGGGCATCCCCATCTCTTGCTCGATGTGCTCGCGAAGACTCAATTTGTCGAGCTCGAGCATCCAATCCTGATCGAAAGGCACATCGGGGTACTCGTCCGTCATGCGGATCACGAGCTTGCGGTACGCTTCGTACGCGGGGATGTCCTCCTTGGGCACGCCCATCCCCGCCCAGATATCGGGGTTGATCTCGCCCTCGATCTCGACGGGCGACGCGAGCTCGTCCGCGCGGATCACCTCGTGCAATCCGAGCTCGGCATAGAACCCATCGAGCTCGCCCCCCGGGTCGGGTGTGATGAAGTACGCGCTCCCCAGCGAGAAAGGCGCGCCATGGATCCGCCCGCCCTGGGCGTTGCCCCCAAAGACATCATGAAGCTCAAACACCACCGGGTTGTACTCGCGCAGCTCGTACGCCGACGCGAGCCCGGACAACCCGCCCCCGATCACGACGACATCGATCTCCTCCGTCGGCTCGGGCGGCTCGCCGTTGGGGAAGTCGTGAGGCATCGAGTGGAACGGGATCTCCTCCTCAAAGTCATCCCCCTCGAACCACGACTTGAACGCGAACCCGTCGATCATCCGTGCTTTGGGATCGAACGAGCGGGCCCCGAGCGGGCGGGAGGCCTTGAGCTGCTCGAGCATCGCCGCCCCGAGCGGGCTCGCGGTGCCCGATCTTTGTGCAAGAGGCCCCACGATCGAGCGGATCGCGCCATGCGCTCCCAGCGCCGAACCGCCGACACCCAGCGCGAACACGCCGAGCCCTCCCTTGAGTACTTCGCGACGCGTCGGCATAGATCACCCCCGTGTGGTGTTGTTCATGGTGAGATATGGTGTGTTGCCAGATCCATCTTCCTCAATCAGGGTGTTGTTTCAACTCAATTCCGCTGACTCTCGCATAACCTTCCACTATGTCCGCATTCCTCAACGAACTCTGGATGATCCTCGTCGAGTCCTCGCTTTGGCTGATCGCGGGGTTTGCGATCGCGGGGATCGTGCACGCGCTGGTGCCTCGCGAATGGATGCTCAAGCACCTTTCCGGGCGCGGGTTCTGGCCGATCGCCAAGGCGTCGATGCTGGGGATCCCCCTCCCGCTGTGTTCCTGCTCCGTGATCCCTGTCGCGGCGGGGTTACGCAAGGAAGGCGCGAGCAAGGGCGCCTCCGCAGCGTTCGCGATCTCGACGCCTCAGACGGGGGAGGAATCCATCCCCATCACCTGGGCGCTCTTCGGCCCGGTCTACGCGTTCACCCGCCCCGTCGTCGCGGTCATCACTGGTTTAATCGCCGGCTTACTCATTGATCTGACAGATCGACGCGACGCGCCCGAGCCGGATCAGGAACTCGAGTCCGACCCCGGCGCGTTCTCGTTGTCGATCACGAACGCAAACGACGCGGGCAAAGCAGTGGAGTCCGCCGAGTCCCGCGCCACGCCCGCGAGTTCGTGCTGCTCATCCAAAGCATCCGCTCCGGCTAAGTCGTGCTGTTCGTCGGGCGCATCCGATCCGACAAGCTCGTGCTGCGCAACCAAGCCCGCACCCGCCGCGTCATCCTGCTGCTCGACAAACCCCGCACCAGCACATGATGGGATCGGCACCAAGTTCAAGTCCGCGTTGACGCACGGGTTCAAGACCATGCCGATCGATCTCGCGATCTGGTTGTCGATCGGGATCCTGCTCGCCGCTGCGATCGGCGCGTTCGTGCCCGAGTCGTTCTTCACGGAGTACGCGGGCGACGGGATCGGCGCGAAGTTCGTGATGCTCTTCGTGGGGATCCCGCTGTACATCTGCGCAACGAGCTCGACCCCGCTCGCGTGGTCGCTCGTCGCGGCGGGTCTCTCGCCGGGCGCGGCCCTCGTGATGCTCCTCTCCGGACCCGCGACCAATATCGCGACGATGTCGTGGATCATCAAGGACCTCGGGATGAAAGCCCTGGTGATCTACCTGGGCGTGATCGCCGCCGTCGCGCTGGGCGCGGGGATCCTGTTCGACGCGATGCTCGCCCAGTTCGTGCAGGTCGCGGACGCCGCGGAGCTGCACAACCACGCCGGCGCGTTCGGCGTCAAGGAAGTTTTCGCAATTCTCTTCATCATCCTGATGGCCTGGTCCTTGGGGATGAAGATGCGTGCGTATATGGACAAGAAGGGCTGGGGTACGACAGGCGCCGCGCCCGCGTCGGGTTCGTGCTGCTCATCCAAGCCGGACGCATCATCCTGCGGGTGCTCCAAGGCATGATCGCAAACAACACCCAGCCCGAGGTTCGCGAACGCAATGTGCTCGGCACCCCACTCATCGCGTGTTCGCTCGACCCGCTAACGGGGTTCTATCGCAACGGGTGCTGCTCAACGGGGATCGAGGACGCGGGGAACCACACCGTGTGCTGCGTGATGACAGAGGAGTTCCTTGCGTTCAGTGCCGCCCAGGGGAACGATCTCATCACGCCGCGCGAGGACTGGGGATTCCCAGGGCTCAAGCCCGGCGATCGCTGGTGCCTATGCGCGATCCGATGGGTCGAGGCATTCCTCGCGGGTTGTGCCCCCAAGGTCATCCTCGCGGCGACACACGAGCGGGCGCTGCGCCTGATCGAACTCGATGATCTCCGATCCCTCGAACACACGGATGAGACACCATGACCAACATCCAAAACGATCATGATTCGAGTGAGAAGGGCTTCTGGGGGGAACTCATCGGTTCATTTGTTGGCACCTTCGTAGGATCCTTGTTTGGGATAGTGATTGGGATTGCAATGGTCTCGTTGATCGGTGCGGTGCTCGGTGCACTTATTGGGTGGTTCGTGATGGGAACGCTCGGCGCCATCATCGGCTCACTCGCCGGTGTGGTTATTGGTATAGGTGTGCTTCTCGTCCTCAAAGGGATGTACGATCTCTAACTCTCCCACATCTACTTCTGAACCATTCGATCCATGCATGAGTACACCCTGCATGGGCGACAACGACAAATATTCATCGAACCGACCAACGCGTTCCCGCGGTGCCTGGCCCTGGTCGTTGCTGCTCGCTTTCGCGTTGGTGTGGGGCGGGTTCGCCGTGGTCGGGTTCTCACATATTCTGATCGATATGGTCTGGTTCGCGATCCTTGTGCTCTCAGGCGGGATCATCGCGTTGGTCTGGTTCATCATGACCCTCCTCGAGATCATCGCCCGCTTCCGGGCACACCCCGATATTCTGGAGATGCCCTATCGGAGGGCGATCGCGTGGATCATGATCCCCGTCATCGGGTTCGTGGGGATGGTGCTTGCCCTGACAGATCTGGATCTTCGCGCACGCGTCGCGCTGAGTCACGCAGCGCTGGAGAACCACGCGCAAGAGATCCGCGATACGGGATCGACAGCCTCCGTACCAATCCACAAGCGTGTCGGATTGTTCTATGTCTGGGACGCACGAGCCAACACAGACGGCACCGTCCGGTTCACCCTCCAACACCCGTGGATCTTCACAGAAACGGGATTGATCCATGCTCCGAACCAGATCGCACCTCACGATTCGGACGCGGGTATGGAGACCGATCGGCTGAGCGATACCTGGGTCGTCTATGTCTGGTCGGACTGATCGTTCAACCTACAATCCTCCATGATCCAGCTCGGCGTCAACATCGACCATGTCGCGACCCTCCGTCAGGCCCGGTACCCCGGGGTGCCCGATCCCATGAACTCCGGGTCCGAGCCCGACCCGGTCCGTGCTGCACACGAAGCAGAGCTCGGCGGCGCTGACGGGATCACCGTGCATCTCCGTGAGGATCGTCGCCACATCTGCGATCGCGATGTCGAGCTCCTGCGTCGGCTTGTGCGCGTCAAGCTCAACCTGGAGATGGCCGCGACGGATGAGATGGTCAAGATCGCGTGCAAGACCGGCCCGCACACCTCGATGCTCGTCCCGGAGGGGCGCGAAGAGGTCACCACCGAGGGCGGGCTCAATGTCGCGGGGCAGATGGATCGCATGCGCGATGTCGTCGCACGACTCAAAGCGGGCAACATGATCGTCAGCGCCTTCATCGACCCAGACCCCGAGCAGGTCGAAGCGTGCGCCGAGGTCGGTTTTGATGTCTGCGAGGTGCACACCGGGCCCTACGCCCACGCGTTCATGATGCACGGCGGGGACATGCGCCGCAAAGAACTCGTCGCCCAACTCAAACTCGTGGAAGACGCGGGTCGCGCCATCCGCGACGCGGGGATGCGCTTCAACGCGGGTCACGCGCTCAACTACCACAATGTGCAACCCATCGCTGCGCTCGAAGGGATCGACGAGCTGCACATCGGGCACTCGATCGTGTGCCGATCCGTGTTCGTGGGTCTCCGGCAGGCGGTCGCGGACATGAAGACGCTCATGATGAGTGCTGCACGCGATTGATCCGATAAGAACCGGTTTCCAGCATGAATGTGGTCGGGAAACCCCTTGTGTTTTCCGTGGATCCCGCTACGATCGTTGGATGCACGGGTCGGACGAATCCAACAACAATACCCCTCCTCGCAAGCGCGCCCGATCCCGATCGGGAGGCACCTTCGTCAACCACGAAGCCGCGATGGAGTTCCTCAACTCCACGATCAATATCGAGCGCGTCCGCCCCGACAAGGTGAGCTCCGAAGTCTGGAAACTCGATCGCATGCGGGCGCTCATGAGCGCGCTGGGCGATCCCCAGGACGCGCTGGAGATCGTGCACATCGCCGGGTCCAAGGGGAAGGGCTCGACCTGCAACATGCTTGAGGGGATGCTCCAGGGGTGTGGGTACACCACGGGCGTCTTTACCTCCCCGCACCTGGTCGATGTCCGTGAGCGCGTCCGCATCTCGGGCGTCCCGATCACGGAACAGGCTTTCGATGACGCGCTCGCCGAGTGCCGAGGTGCCGCGAGCGAGATCGAATCCGAGCACGGCAAGGCCACCTACTTCGAGATCCTGACCGCGCTGGCGCTGCTCGTCTTCGCCCAGCAAGCCGTCGATATCGTCATCCTCGAGACCGGGCTCGGGGGGCGATTGGACTGCACCAACATCGTCAATCCATGCATCGTGGGGCTTACGCAGATCCAGCTCGAGCACACCCAGATTCTCGGCGACACCATCGAGAAGATCGCGACGGAGAAGGCCGGGATCATCAAACCCGGGTGCGTCGCGATCTCCGTCCCGCAGGATGAGTCGGTGCTGAATATCTACCGCGCAAAAGCGGACGAGCTCGGAGCGCCCCTTCGTGTGCTCGGGCAGGACATCATCTACACCCAGCGCTTCCAGTCCGGGATCCAATCTGGCCCGTCCGGGTTGATCTGTGTCGGCGAGGAAGAGATCGGGTTCGAGCATGTCATGGTGCCCCTGATGGGGATGCACCAAGCGCCCAACTGCGGGCTCGCGCTCGCGATCATCATCCACCTGCGCGAGCTCGGGTTCGATCTCCCCGAGCGGGGTGTGATCGCGGGGCTCGCACAGATCGAACGGCGCGGGCGACTCGAGCAGCTCATGGAGCGCCCCCGGATCTTCATCGACGGCGCCCACACGCCCGATTCCGTCCGCAGCGCCATCCACGCGGTCGCGGCCCATCTCGATTACGACTCGCTGATCGTCGTATTCGGGTGCGCGAGCGACAAGGACATCCCCGGCATGATCGACGCGCTCGCGACGGGCGCTGACAAGGTGATCTTCACCCGCGCCGCAGCCAACCCGCGCGCGATGGACCCCGAGGAGCTCCGCGCCGCGTGCCTGGGCGCGAACGCCGTGATGTGCGAGTCCGCGCCGAGTGTGAGGGACGCGATCAACGCCGCGGCCAGTGTCTGCGATCACGGGCAGGACCTGATCCTGATCACCGGATCCTTCTATGTCGTCGGCGAAGCGAAGCACCTGATTGAAAGCAAGCCCGCACGCCGATAACCTCTCCCGGTGCAACCGCCGGGCTTGTCTCGTCATATACGCACTAGAATCTGAACAATAGATCGTGCCCACGCGCGCTCATCGCGCCGCGAGCGGGCGCGATCCGTCTCAATCAAGGAACGGAGTCATCCATGTTCGAATCCATCAAAACCGCGACCCGGGGCAAACCGAGCGTGCTCGTCGTCGCCTACTTCTCTGGCGAGGGGCTCTCCACCGAGACCAAGGCGCTCGATCACGACGGGTCGATCGCGTCCGCCGCCAAGCGCGCCGAGGCCTCGGGCGATCTGGGCACCATCGTCGAGGTGCACGGATCCAACGGGTACGAGCGTGCGATCCTCGTCGGGCTCGGGAATCGTGACGGGTTCAAGCCCGGCGCGCTCCGCACCGCTGCGGGCGCTGCGGGTCGTGCGATCGCCAAGGCCAAGGCCACCAGCGCCGAGTTCCAGGTCGTCGCCGCGCTGAGCAAGCTCAAGAAAGCGGACGCGATCGACGCGTTCAGTGCCGGCGCGATGATGGGCGAGGGGCTCGGGCTGCTCTCCTGGCGCTACGACGATCTGCGTGGGACCAAGACCACCCTGACCCCCAAGATCAAGCTCAGTGTCCACGGGTGCTGCAAGGGGTTCAACGATGGGTTCGAGCGCGGGCTCGGGTTCGCGGAGGGTTCCAACATCGCGCGGACGCTCTCGCAGACCCCGCCGAACATCGCGACCCCGATGTGGATCGCCAACGAAGCTAAGAAGATGGCCCGCAAGAGCAAGAACCTCTCCGTCTCCGTCTTCTCGGGCAAGAAGCTCGAAGACGAGAAGCTCGTCGGGCATATTAATGTCGGCAAGGCCTCCGAGAATCAGCCATGCATGATCCGCATCGAGTACACCCCCGATCGCGGCAAGTCCAAGAAGCCCATCGTCCTCATCGGCAAGACCATGAGCTACGACTCGGGCGGGCTCTCCATCAAAGTCGGCGGCGGGATGCGAGGCATGAAGCGCGACAAGGACGGCGGGTGCGGCGTCTTCGGCGCGATGCACATCATCGCCAATGTCATCAAGCCCAACCGACCCGTCGTCGCGCTCCTGGTCTCCGCGGAAAACTCCATCTCCGACGAGGCCTACCGCCCCGACGATGTTCTCGAGTTCCGCAACGGAGTCACCGTCGAGATCACCAACACCGACGCGGAAGGGCGCCTGGTCCTTGCCGACGGGCTCTGCTGGGCGTGCGACAAGGAGAACCCCGAGTACATCGTCGACATGGCCACCCTCACCGGCGGCGTCGTCACAGCCCTCGGGTCCGTCTTCGCGGGCCTCTGGTGCGACGATGACGAGCTCCGCTCGCGCGTCGAGCACGCGGGCGAATCCACCGGCGAGCGCTGCTGGCGTCTCCCCCACGACCCCGCGTACAACGCGATGATGCGATCCCCCATCGCCGACATCCTCAACTCCGCGCCCGTCCGCGAGGCGCACCCGATTCAGGGTGCCGCGTTCCTGTCCTACTTCGTCGAGGAGGGCGTCAAGTGGGCACACATCGATATCGCGGGCACGCACTCGAGCGATAAGGATCAGCCGCACATGATCGCAGGCCCGACCGGGTTCGGCGCTCGTTTGCTCGCCGACCTTGTCGAACGCTCGTGATTGAATCTTGAGTTTCAACGACAACGCCCCGGAGTTCCGGGGCGTTTTTCATTGCGATGGAGTGCGCGGGTGATTGATCTCAATGATACCGACTCACCGCTTCACCCGATTGATCGCCTGATCGAGCTGTTGCCTCTGGTTCTCACTCAGCTCCGAGCGCAGACCCTCAAGCACCCCCAACGCCGCACCCAGCGAAGTCTTACGCAGCTGCATCGCGAGGCGCTCCGCGTCGTTGATCTCCTGACCCGTCCGCAGACTCGAACGCAGCAGCGCCTCCACCCGAGCACGCAGCGACGCGTCGTTCTCCGCTCGCGCCAGAACATACGGCGACACCAGCCATAACAAGTCCCGCATGATCCCGTCCTCGCGCCCCTTGGTATCCAGGTGTTCGAAGCAATCGATCATCGCGACGAACTCGCCCGCACGCTGCAGCGCGGGCATCGCGATCATCGCCGCGTCGGGCATGAAGTCCTCAGGCTGCTGCTCGAGCAGCGCCGTCGCGAGTCGGGCTGCGTCCGCGTCGCGCCCGAGCATCACCAGATCGCGCAGCGCGCCCGCAAACTCGCGATCCTTGATCCGTTCCTTCACCCGCTCATCCAGGTCCACGAGCGAATCGATATCCAGCGTCGCCTCGATCCGTCGCCCGGCGCTGCCCTTGGTCACGAGCGGATCGCCGAGCAAGGTAATCTTCCACGCATCGCGATCGGTGTACCGAACCGCAGCACCAAAGGGCACGCCCGCGCCGAACCGGCGCGCGATCTCAGGCGTGGGGACAAACCCGCCAAGGAACGGCTCATCCACCGAGCCCACATACGCGTACACCCCCCGCTCGAGCAGACGCGCCGCGATCGTGTTTCGACTGTGCGGGTACTGCGCCGAGAACGAATGCACGATGTGCATCACGCCCGGCACTTCGAGCATGGGCATGTCCCCCGCGTACCCCTCCTCCTGACGACCGCCTTCGAGATCGAACCGCTTGCTCGACCCCTTCGAGTTCATCAGGATCATCAATGACGACCCGGGCGCTCCCTCCGCGCTCCCGATCGGGCGCACCTGACGCAGGTACCACTCCTCAATCCCATTGCCGGGCAGGTCGTGGATCTCGACATCAAACCCCGACTCTTCGAGGGTGATCCCCGCGCGCGTCCCGTCGTAATGGACCCAATCATCGACCGCGGGATACCCGTCCCAGATGAATGCCTGATCGACCTCAAGGAACATCGCACACATCGCGCGATACACGCTCTGCGCCTCATTCCCGATCAGCTGCCCACAGAACGCCCAGCGCTGCCCCTTGCCCGCGTGATCGCGCCGTCCGAGTCGATCCGTCAGTGCTAACCGATCGCGCGCGCCCGCGCCGGTCTTGATCTGCGTCCCCGTGTTCATCGCCAGCGTGATCGCATCGATCTCATCGCCCAATGTATTCCATGTCGCGCCCGTGCTCCGCGCGAGGAGCTCGAACTGAACCTCGATCTGCGTCGCCTGCTCGGGATCAAGCAGCGCATGGATCCGAGCCGGGCGCTCCATGTACCCGATCGGCTGGAACCGACCCGCTGCCAGCGCCAGCGCCCCCGCCCACGCCTGCTCGCCAGGGTCCGTCAAGACCACGCCCGGCGAGACGATCCCCTGCTCACGGATCGCGCCCAGAACCACCCGCCAGTCCGTCGCCTGCTCATTGAGCGCCATCGCCAGCGCCCGATCGATCTGCTCGACGCGCGCATCGAACTCGTTGGGCATCGTCCACCCGTTGCGTTCTTTCAACTCCAAAACCCGATCGGGCTTGTACGCTCGCACAAACCGCGCGATGTTCTCACGGGACTCCACGCTCCCGTCGTCCCACAGGATCGGGTACCGGATCATCGATTCCCATTGCGAGATCGCGTACAGGTAACTCCCCGGGTTGTCGACGATCACTACGAAGGGGAGGGTCTGCTGCGCCTGCCGGAGCAACCCCGCCTTGAGCCCCGCTTGCAGGATCGGGTCCGCCTCGTTGATCTTCTCGAACAACGCAGCGAGTGATCCGGAGTGTGTCTCCTCCTGATCCTCCCCCACGCCCTGAGGCGTCGGGATCACCGCGGGGCGTTCGCCCTGCGCGCCGCACACCCCGCCCGCAAGGGACAACACCGAAACACACACGCACTGGAGTACTCGTCGCATACCTCATCCTACGGCCTCCATGCCCTCGGGGTTCTCCGCATAGACTTGCACCCATGCCGAGCACCGATCGTGACCAGTTCGTCCAACTCGCCCAGAGCGCCCGCAACGCAACCCGAGGCGTCGTCGTGATCCCCGTCGCGATCCGCGTGCTCGCGGACCAGCTCACCCCCGTGCTCGCGTATCGACGATTGGTCTCCCAAGACCAGCGCACCGCACCATCGTTCCTGCTCGAGTCCGTCGAGAACGGGAATCAGCAGGGGCGATACTCCATCCTCGGCGCCCACCCCGTCATCGAGTTCAGTGCCCAGAACCATACGACCCGCGTGGTCGATCATGAGCTGGGCACGGACACCACATCCCCATCGAACGACCCGCTCGCGGACCTGCGCGAGCTCAGCGCGGGGTGGTCCTACCACGCGCCTCAGGGCGCGATCGATCAAGGGCTTCTCCCCGAGTGCGTGCTCGGCGGATGGTTTGGGTACAGCGCCTACGACTCCGTCCGATACGCCGAGCCCAAGAAGCTCAGCTTCGATCACGCCCCCACCGACGATCGCAGCCTCCCCGAAGTCAGCTTCGGGTTCTACGACGAGCTCGTCGTGTTCGATCATGTCGACAAGCTCGTGCACCTGATCAAGCTCGTACGGATTGCGCCCGATCAGGACCCATCGCAGCGCTACGACGACGCGCTGGGCGCGCTCGACGAGCTCGCGACCCAGGTGCAGGAGCACTCCAAGCCACTCTCGCTCGGGCGCGTGCACACCAAATCGCCGGGCAGGAACGAGCCGATGCCGTGCAACATCTCGCGCGACGAGCACGCGTCGATGATCGAGCGCGCCAAGGAGTACATCCAGGCGGGCGATATCTTTCAGGTCGTCCTCGGGCACCGGTTCGAGCGCCGCGCGAGCGCGGACCCGTTCGATGTATATAGGGCGCTGCGTGCGGTGAACCCCTCGCCGTACATGGTGTACATGCAGACCGGCGGGTGCATCCTCGTCGCGTCGAGCCCCGAGATCCTCTGCCGCGTCCGCAACGACGCGTCGGGCAACGCGATCGTCACCAACCGACCCCTCGCGGGGACGCGTCGGCGTGGACGCACGCCCGAAGAAGATCTCGCAATGGAGCGCGACCTGCTCAACGACCCCAAAGAGATCTCCGAGCACGCGATGCTCGTGGATCTCGGACGCAACGATGTGGGGATCGTCGCCAAACCCGGCTCGATCGAGCTCTCCAAGCTCATGTCCATTGAGCGCTACTCGCATGTGATGCATATCTCCTCCACCGTCACCGGCGTCATCCGCGACGGGCTCGATTGCTGGGACGCGCTCCGCGCCGCCCTCCCCGTGGGCACGATCTCTGGAGCGCCGAAGGTCCGCGCCATGCAGATCATCGACGAGCTCGAGCATGTCCGGCGCGGCCCGTACGGCGGCGGTCTCGGGTGGGTCTCGCTCGACAAGCAAATGGACATCGCCCTCGCGCTCCGTACCATGGTCGTCCCGATCGATCGGTACGACGAGTCCAACGCGGACGGTGCATGGGAATACCACATCCAGGCCGCCGGCGGGATCGTCGCGGACTCAGTGCCCGAGCTTGAGTTCAAGGAAACCGTGAATAAGGCCGCCGCGTTGGGGGCTGCCATTGATCTTGCGCAGCGTGCGTTCACCTAAACGCAAACGATCGCGTCAACGCAGGATCAGACCCCACATCGTGTTCGTCCACGGCGCGAGCACCAGCATCAGATTGATCCCGATCAGGAGCGCGTACCCCGCGAAACGCAGGGGCTTGATGAGCCCAGATATCAATGTTTTCTGGGGTGTTTCTTCCCGTGTCAGCAATCGCTCTTGATCAACAGGCAGCACCCGAAGCCCGATCCATACGAGCACCAGGAATGTCGCCAGACCCACCCCTGTGTAGAGCATCATCAACGACGCGTAGCTCATGGAAAGGGTCTGCTGGGTGTAATGGAAGACATGCCCGCTGTCGCCGATTGTTGAGGCGCGCGCGATCAACCCGTCATCCACACCCGTGAGGAACAGACGGAAGAGCATTGTCGCTCCGATGCTCACCGCCGCGATCAGGGTGAACACCGCGGTCAGCTTCGTGAGTTTCATCTCTCGATCACGCGCCAGGGACGCCCGCAGATCCGGGCGGATTAGGTACACGCCGATCAGCGCGAGCACCACCACCATCATGCCCACAGCGGGGATGATCAGGTGCTCCTCGCGACCGGCCTTGAATCGGGCGAGAGGCTTCGTGTTGACCGGGAGCGCCTCGCTCAGCACTGGGGGCTCTTTATAGTACATCGCGGGCTCGACCCGGACATACTGCGCATCAAAGCGCGCCGACCCGGTGTCCTTGCCGCGTGGGACGATCGAGCTGAACCGGTATCCCATGTCGTGGACAGACCGGTAGACAGACTCGGTTCGGATCGAGTAGGTCGACATCCAAGAAAGCAGGAACCCTGCAAGAAGGATCGCAATGACTCTGATAGCTGACATCAAACTGAGTATACCAAACCCAGAACTGATGCGCACGCACCAAGATCAAGGCGAATCGATCAATGGATCCCGTCGCAATCTTCTTCCGTTACGATGATCTCCTCGACCTGCGACGCGACATAGTTCGTCTCCGCCGGTTCCGAGCTCGAACCTTCATCACAGCTCGTGCAGTTCGCGTGCTGACCCGTGTACCAGACGCCCTGGTAGTACGATCGCGAATAGGTGCAGATCCACACACCGGGGTTCCGCCCGGGGGAGATGCCCGTGAACACCCAGTCCCCAAAGAATGAGTTCGTGTGGGTCGTGCAGACGCAAGGCTGCGCGTCGCCGATCCCCACCAACCCGGCCAGCTGACTCAGCAACTCGCCCGTTGCGGTGTTCATCGACACATTCGCACCCGCGGTCCCGCTCACCATCATGTTCGTCAGCCCGGGGGCGACCGGGTAGTTCACATCCGCGAGCAGATCGATCATCGGCGAGGGATCATTCATCGACCCCGCGGTTTCTGCCAGTGGGTCGCCGGTGATAAACCCCTTGGTGATAAATCCTTGGGTGCCGCCATCGATGTCCTGATCCAAGAGCTGGGTCTGGGCCCGATCCTCACGCGATTGAAAAACCGCAGCACTGTCCATGCTCATCCCACTCGCAACCAGGTCGTTGAGCTTCGCGTTCGCCTGCACGGGCTCAAACGCGAACGCGTCCCACCCACCGCCATCAACGGGCTCGATCCACATCCGCCGGATGTTCCCGACACTCAGCTGCATCCGTGGAATCGCCCAGAATCCCATGAACGCGTCGTTGGAGTCCTTCATCTCATTGAGCTCCCATCCCGCTAGGAGATAGGTCCGGGAGTAGTACGGGACTTCCTGTGCTACAGCAGCGCTGGACAAACAAGCAAGAAAACCAGCGCATATAGCAAGAAAGAACTTCTGTAAGTTGCTCATAGTCATCGTCCTCCAGTTGATGTCTGTACCGAAGAATCGCACATCAACAAGGTATGTCAAGGACGAAAGTTGAAATGAAGCGATTTTTGCGCGTTCAGTCTAGAAAAACACACACCCTGAATAGGGTGTGTGCATAGTAGGTCAGGTTCTCACAGAAAAAAGCCGGTTCAATCAGCGATTCAGCGCAGCCATCGGCTTGGGTTCGTGCAGCGAATCCTTGAGGTGCTGCGACGGTTTGAACGAGCAGGTCGTGCTCTCACCGATCTGGATCGGCTCTTTCGTCGCGGGGTTCATCCCCACTCGGGCCGAGCGGTGCTTCTTCGTGAAAGTCCCGAACCCGCTGATCGCGACTTTCTCCTCGGTTTTCAACCCGTCGGAGATCGCGTTGATCACCGCTTCGATCATCTTGCTTGCCTCGGCTTTCGAGCTCTCAAGCTCCGATGCCACTGCTTCGATCAGGTCAGATTTGTTCATCGCGAAGCCTCCATGCTGCGAGTTCGAGTTCAGTGCGGGTCGTCGATTCGGCTCCGATTCGGCCCCCATCGCAGATCCCAGCATCGGAACACACGCCCGACTTCCTTGAATTATCCCCATGCGTCCACGCCTTATCCCCAAACGGGGGGACACGGCCTTGATCGCTCGGGCGCATGGGTACCATTCCCGCGATGACCCGCCCGATCGTCGCAATCACCGAACCCCTCGCATCCGAGCCACTCGAATGGCTCCGGGCACGATCGGATGTCCGCCTGCTCAACACCACGAACCCGAGTGCAGCCGATCTCCGCGAAGCACACGCCCTGATCGTTCGGACCTACACCCGCGTTGACGGATCGCTGCTCGATCGGGCGCCCAATCTCCGCGTCGTCGCCCGCGCCGGGGTTGGGCTCGACAACATCGACCTCGACGCGTGCCGATCGCGCAACATCGCGATCGTCCACACGCCCGCTGCCAACACCGAAGCCGTCGTCGAGTATGTCACCTCGATGATGCTCCGCACCCTCCGCCCGATCACCACCCTTGAGCAACCCATCGACCCGGACGATTGGGTCGTGATGCGGGATCGTGCGATCACGCCGGGCTCGTGCGTGCATGAATCGATCGGGATCATCGGGCACGGGCGCATCGGATCGCGCGTCGCACGCGTCGCGCACGCCCTTTCGATGCGTGTGCGCTGCAACGACCTGCGCGAGCTCAACCCGCACGAGTCCCAAGGCATCGAGTGTGTTGATCTCGAGACCCTCGCGCGTGAATCGCGCGTCATCTCCATCCATGTCGATGGGCGCGCGAGCAACGCCCGTTTCTTCGCGGACCCGTTCTTCGCCAATCTCCGACCCGACGCGATCCTCATCAACGCGTCGCGCGGGTTCGTCCTCGACACCGATGCTGCGGTTCGATTCGCCCGCGACAACCCCGAGTCCAGACTCATCCTCGATGTCCACGACCCCGAGCCCATCCCAGCAGACTCGCCGTTGTGGTCGCTGCCTAATGTGACCCTGACGCCTCACATCGCAGCGGGCACGCGACAGGCGAAGGACGCGATGAGCTGGGTCGTCCGCGATGTGATCCGCGTGCTCTCAGGCGAACCCCCTGAGCACCCCGTGCCCTGATCAATTATCGAACCAGTACCGGTGCGACACGCGCCCGTCGCGTTTGATCTCAACGACGATCGCACCACCCGCTGCGGTCGTGTACCACGCGCGCCCGGGTCGCTGCGCATCCCAGCGTTCGTCGTGCAGACGCGATGGGCCCGTGGATTGCAGGATCACGCCCGGGTCGAGCCAATCAATGAACGCGTGCGCCTTGACGCGGGCGCTCCCATGATGCGGCAGCTCGATCACCCCGCGATCAAGCCGGTTCGGCAGACCGGGGTACGCAACACGAATCCGATCCATCGCGGGCCCCTCGATGTCGCCGGTCAACAACACCGACCCGCCCAAGGGCATCTCGAGCAGCGCCACGAGGGAGGTGTCATTGTCGTCGAGCGTCGGCGCGATCTCAGCGCTCGGCCAGAGCACCCGGATCGGGAACCCGCCGATCGATAGCGCATCGCCCTCCGCGATCGTCTGCACTCGCAACCCACGATCCTCCAGCGTGCCGCGCACCCGCACGAACGCAGCGCTCGGATCCTCATTCAATCGTTGTGTGATCAACACGCCCCCGATCGGGAGGTGATCCGCAAGATCGGGGATCCCGTTGTAATGATCGAGGTTGTCGTGCGTGATCACCACGCGATCGAGACGCGTGACACCCAGCGTCCGCAACGATCGCGCGATCGAATCGCCCACGCGCCGATCGAGCGAACCGCAATCCCACAGCACCCCACGCGAACCCGATTGAACGAGCACGCACGACCCGTCCCCCACATCAAACATCACCACCCGCACGGGCACGCCCGAGCGACTGAGCGTCGGGTGAGCGATCCCCCACGCCGTCACGAGAGCAAGCGCCGCAATCGTTGCCCATCGCGTGAGACGCGCCGGGCGTGTGACAACCAAACCCAGCACGAGCGTCGCCACGATCGCCCACAGCGCCCCAACTCTCGGCACGCTTGCCCACGCGAACGGCAACCCCTCAACCCACGACACCAGATCGAGCACCCAGTCACTCGGCCCATCCATCAACCACATCGTCCGCGACGCTGCGCTGGGCGACACGATCCCGATGATGATCTGGATGTACCCGATCGCCATCATCAGCGCGATCATCGGCACAAGCACGATCGACGCGATCGGCGCAAGCAAACCCACCACCCCCGCGTGGTACACGATCGTCGGCAGCGCCACCACCCAGCACGCGACATTCACCCGCACAAGCTCTGCGCTCCAACGCCACAGCGCGAACGCTTTCGATTTGTTCGGCACCGGATTCAAGACACCGAGCTGACGATCGAGCAGCACACGCGTGCGCGCGTCGCTCAGGATGACCAAGAGCGCCGTCACCCCCATGCTCAGCTGATACCCCATCGACGACGCATCGAGCGGGCGCCAGATCAACAGCCCCACCCCTACCCACGCGAGGATCGTCATGCGATCGTACCGACGCCCCGCCCGGCGCGCGAGCACCATCGCACCCACGATGATCGCGGCTCGAACGATCGGCGGACGCATCGGGATCAGTGCCACCACCCCGAACAGGATCACCATCACGATCAGGGTTTCGATCCGCGGGTGCTCGCCGAGCAATCGGATCCCCAGCGTGCACATGAACACCACCAGCGCGAGATGGAATCCCGAGATCGCCAGCACATGCGCGACGCCCACGCGCTGAAACTGTGTGAAGACATCATCGAACGACGGGTCGCGCTCGCCGAGCAACAGCCCGCTGCGCATCGCGACACGCGCATCGCTCGGGCGGGACTCATCGATCCCCACGCTCCGCAATGCCCGATCGCGCACCGTCGCGCGGAGTTGAATGAGCGACGATCGGGCGCGCGTGATCAACCCGCCGGGCTCGATCGGGGTTGTGTGCGACGGATCCTCGACGATGAGTGAACCAACAAACCCGCGCTGCGCAGCGAGCAGCGCCCAATCCGGATCGCCCGGGTTCCGCTGAGTACTCGGAGGCGAATACCGCCCGAGCACCTCGACCCGATCGCCCGCGTCCAGCGCGAACCCATCGGGAAGCACCAATCGCACCATGCCCTCGCAATCGACCCAGTCCGTGCGTCCATCGCCCAGGTGGACGAGCACCGCATGCACACGCATCTCGGCGCGCGTGCTCGCGTCGGGCCACATGGGCGGGTCCGCGAGCCCCGGCAATCGATGCACGACATGGCTCGATTGGGTCACCATGCCCCGCACTTCGATCGGGAACGCCTGGTGCGATCCGATCATCTCGGGGCTCAAACGCGTCAGGATCGCGTCGAGTCGATCCGGGTGATCGGGGTCAACACGAAGCATCGTCCATCCGACACCCAGCAACAGCACACACGCACCCAGCAGCGATCCGCGACACATCTTTGGGGCAACCGCGCCCAAAGCGACACAGATCCCCGCGAGCGCGAGGATGATTGTGCCTGATACACCCATATCCGTGCGGGTCAGGTGTGCGCCGACGAGCGTTCCGATCCCGAAGAGCGCGAACGCACCGATCGCGCGTCGGCGTGCCTGTCGTGCGCGTTGATACCGATCCCCATCGCCCATCGGTTTGGTTGTACCACAACACGACGCAACGGGCGCACGAAAAACCCCGCAGCGGGCGCGGGGTTGTTGATCATCACTCGGGTGATTCAGTTCACGGACTGGATGATGTCGTCGAACTCATCGATGATGTCGTAAGTGATGAACTGACCATCATCACCTTCGTGGCGACCGTTTTCATTCTTGAAGTTGGACCCGAACCCGATGTGGTACTCGGTGCCCTCGGTGTCCGCGTTGGCGTTCCACCCCTGATCGCGTGTGCCGAGGTACACGCCGTCGACGCCGCCCGATTGGATCAGCATCCGCCCACGCGGGCGCGAGGGGTAGATCTGATGCAGAACGGCGTCATTGAGGGTGACCCCCGAGGGGAGCGCGTAGTACGACGGGCTGGCGAGCAGGGTGCTCAGGGTGCGGATGCGATCTTCCTTGGAGATTGGTGTCGTCCCGCCGCCCGATGCAAGTCGGGAGGTGCTCAGCGCGCTCAGCGAGTTCTGGTTCACGCCGCCGGTCCCGATGTTGATCGCGCCATCGCCGAAGAAACAGTTGTTGCTCATGAGGTAGAACCACGCGGGTCCGCCGTCACCATCGGAGCTGACCTGAGCGAACTGGGCGTACCCGTTGGGGTCCGAGCCCGCATCGAATGAGCCCTCGCCACCTTGATTCGGATCGATCGACCCGCGTGCGCTGGTGTCCTGGACCCATGCGAGGATGGGGTTGCCGAACGCGTCGACGAGATCGGGCATCAGGTGCTGCCCGTTGGCGCGGGTAGTGATCTGCTGACCGATCGTGACATCGAGGACCTTGAGGAAGTTGGAGTCAGGGGAGAAGTAGGACCCGCCCGACCCGATCAGGTTGGTATTGACCACGGCGGCGTTGGGTTCAGAGTTCGTGAACGGCGCGATCGAGATGATCCCGCCTTCTCTATCGGTCGGGCCGCGATTCACATCACCCGAGAAGTCCTCAAAGCTCCCGAGCACCACATCCGTGCCCGACAGCTCGAGCAGGATGTTCTCCATCGCGGACATCCCTGCGTCCTCGTTGGACTCAAGACCCATCTCGTACGCCGAGAAGTACCCCGGCATCCGCGACCCGTTGTCGTTGCTAAACGACGCGACCGCGTTGGTGAACGAGTTCATCATGTTCTGCGTCGCGCTCTTCTTGCCCGCTCGGCTGACGGATGCCAGCGCGGGGAGCAACAACCCGATGAGCACCGCGATGATCGCAACGACCACAAGCAGCTCAACAAGGGTAAACGCACGCGATCGGGCGCGATCGGAATGGGTCAGGGCGGGCATCGTCGGCATGGTCAGAACTCCGTTGGAACCCCCGAATCGGGGTCAGATAGCGCCCGGCGTATCCCCACACCGGCCGCGCTCGCGTGTCATCGACCCGCAACTATACGACTCAAATCGGGTTACGGATGCTCAGATCATCCAGAACAACAGGATCACAATCAATCCCACCACCCCGACAAACACCCACAACGACACGCTTTTCTCAACTTCACCCAGATACCACCCGCACTCGGGGCACATCTCGGATTGGTCGTAGATCGTTGATTTGCAGTTCGGGCACGAATCGAGCTCGGACCCGAACTTGTCCAGATCCGAAGCACTCGGGCCCTCCGGGTCCAGGCCCTCGCTCAGGTCCCAATCACGATCATCGCGATCGCCCGGGCCATTGCCCCCCCATTCACCGGGGGTGTCGTTGCCTGAGTTGTGCCTGACGCGTCGCATAAAGAATGGTATGCACCCGATCCGTACCCACGGATTCAGCCGTCCCGTTCAACGCCCGATAGGACGGCATGCACTTCGCGGGCATCTCCAGCATGTTCACCTTCGGGCTCCGAAACCTGTATCAGGTGCAGCAGGAGCGCGACGAAGCCACCGAACGCCTCGCGACGGGCAAGCGGGTGAATCGTGCCAAGGACGATCCATCCGCGATTCATCCGATCGCCGAGCACGAAGCCGAGATCTACTCGATCAACAAGCAGCTCAAAGCCATGGAACTCAACGAGGTGTCCTACGGCGCGAAAGAGGGCGGGCTGAGCGTCATCAGCGATCTGCTCATCGAGCTCGAATCGATCATCGTCCAAGCATCCAACAGCGCGGGCACCACCCCCGAAGAACTCGAAGCGTATCAGATCGAAGCCCAATCAATCGTTGCGGGGATCGATCACATCGCGAACTCCACCGTCTTTCGAGGGCAACAGATCCTTACGGGGTACGCCAGCTCAACCTTCGGCGAGGACTTCGTGAACATTGCGGAGCTCATGGCGAAAGACCCGGAAAAGGCGCAGGAAGTCGCGCGGGCCGCGACGAAGCGGGTCACCGGCGCGCGAGGGGCACTGGGCGCAGCGCTCAAAGAAAGCGAGTCGAAGCGATCCGTCCTTGAAGAAAAGCTCATCAACCTCAACGCATCGTTGTCATCAATCCAGGACGCGGACTTTGCGAAAGAAACCGCGAAGCTCGTGCGATCGCAGATCCTCGAATCCGCGACGATCAAGGCGATCGAGATCTCCCGCGAGAACGCGAAGCAGGTGCTCGGGTTGATCCAGAACACCATCCCGCCCAACAACTTCGCAGCTTAAAAGCGGTCACGGTTCGTTCAGCGCATAAAAAAAGGCGGTATCCCCCACGAGAAGACACCGCCCTTTGTGTCTCATCGCTCAAGCGGCCCAGGAGGAGTAGCCTCGCGACAAGACACACTTCGCTGCATCCTCGGGCATCGTCAATGTGCAGAGAACGATGCCCATACCCCTCTGAGACCCCATCATGCCTGAGCGGCTTGTGTGTGCGGCAAGCCGATCTGCAATGGAGGGTGATGCAGCGAATCAGTTGTCATCAACCGACCACGACGCCGGCGATGGACCAGCATCCCCGAAATCGGTTCCGCTGTCAAAGGGATTTCATACATATCTCCACCAAAATCTGCACCCAGGTGCAACCGATGGGGGTTTGGGGTGTTATTTCGGCGCCGACATGATCTGCAAGCGCACGCCTCGGATCGGGATCTTTGCGAGCGCCGAGAGCTCGTTGAGCCCCCCACCACGCAGCCATCGGTCCGTCTGATAACGCGTTGGCGCGTCGGGAACACCGATTTCGACGCGTCCCGCCTTCATCCCGATCAGGGTGCAGCGCGACGCGATCGCGTCGGGCGCCGCTGCTTCCCACGCTTGGGCGATTGCGGACTCGGCGCGGGAGACCTTGCGGATCGATTTCATGTGCATCGACACATCGTCGTGCAGATCGCGGGCGCGATCGGGGCGCACACGCATCGAGCGCAATCGATCGAGCGGATCGACGCGCCGTGGAGTGTGTGAAGATCGTGGATCGGAGGCGCCCATGCGTCGAGTCTATCACGACGCGCACGGGTTGGTTGCTATGATTGCCGACGATGGGTACACGAATCACGATCGAGAATCTCGTCAAGGTGTTTGGATCGGGCAAGTCCGCTGCGACCGCGTGCGATCGTCTCACATTGACGATCGAGCCCGGCGAGCTGTTCTTCCTGCTCGGCCCGTCGGGGTGCGGGAAAACCACGCTTCTCCGCATGATCGCGGGGTTCATCGACCCAACGAGCGGCACCATCGCCTTCGATGGCAAGGATGTCACGCACGATCCACCCAACAAGCGCAACACCGGGATGGTGTTCCAGTCCTATGCGCTCTGGCCTCATATGACCGTGGCGCAGAATGTCGCGTTCGGGCTCAATGTCCGCAAGGTCGCGAACCCCGAGAAGGACCAGCGCGTCCTCGATGCGCTCGCTGCGGTGCAGATGGAAGCGTACGCCGCCCGCAAGCCCAACCAGCTCTCCGGCGGTCAACAGCAGCGCGTCGCGCTGGCGCGGGCGCTCGTCATCAAACCCGATGTACTCCTTCTCGATGAGCCGTTGTCGAACCTCGACGCGAAGCTCCGAAACGATCTGCGCCTGCAGATCCGCAAGATCTGCAAGGACTCGGGGATCACGACGGTCTATGTGACGCACGATCAGAAGGAGGCGCTCTCGATGGCGGATCGGGTGGCGCTGCTCAAGAGCGGGCACATCGAGCAGATCGGATCGCCTCGCGCATTGTACCGATCGCCGAAGAACCGGTTTGTCGCGGAGTTCCTCGGCGAAACAAACCTGATCGAAGCCAAAGCCAGCGAGATCGGTACCGATCGTGTTGAGTTCGAGATTGAAGCCGGGCGTTTCCGGGCAAGTTCCGAAGCGGGTGGTGGCCTACAAAATACCGAACAAACACTGCTTTCAGTCCGTCCAGAAGCCATCCGTCTTCGCACGCCCAACGCAGAGAACACACTTCCGGGTCGATTGCTCGAGACGACCTATCTCGGAGAGACGGCCCAGCATCTCGTTGAGGTGAAGGGGTGCCCGCCAATCAAGATCGCGGAGATGAACCCGTACAGCGCGAGCAGCGCGGTGCACCCTGAGCCGGGCGATGAGGTCTGGGTGGAGTTCATGCCGACGGATATCGTCCCGGTCGAGCGCTAACCCGAGCGATCATTCACGCAGCCTTCTTCGACTCGGATTCCCCGTGATCGATCGCGGGGAGTGTGACGATCATGCGCGTGCCTTGGTTGGGCTCGGATTCGCACCGGATCGCCCCCCCTACTGATTCCAGGAGCATCAGGCACACGCGCATGCCCAATCCGTGGCGTGGGTAGCGCTCGTTGTGCATCCGAGGTGCGCGGGCCGCGTTGCCCGGCGCGAGCATGGATTCGATCTGCGATGGGCTCATCCCGATCCCCGTGTCCTCCACCACGATCTCGATCTCAGGCGACGCAGAGGATTGGGCAGCAGGGGTGTTCCATGTGGAACACAGGTCGGGGATGGATCGGATTTGGATCGCGATCGCGTGCCCCGGGTCGTCAGGTGCGGGGTGCTCGTTGATCGCACGCAGGGCGTTGCGGATCAGGTTGTCAAGGACTTGCTCGATCACGATCCCGGGGGAATCGGGGAACAGGTCCGCGTCGATGCGGGGAAACCGGAGTAGGGATGAGGCATTGGGATCGAACTGGAACGATCGCTCGAGGCGATCGATGATCTCGATGAGGTCTGCGCCACGCGGGTTGGGTTCGGAATGGGCGTTTGAGAGGAAGAGTTCCGAGAGGCGAGATGCGCGTTCGCACTCCTCCACCACCGTGCGGAGGACCGAGCGGGTGATGTCCTGATCGTGGGGGCGCATCAGCGCGAGCTGGGCACGCCCGGAGAGTTGGGTGATCAGGTTGTGGATTTCATGGGCATACAGCGGCGCCATCGCGCCCAGTTCCGCGAGCTCGGATGCACGAACACTCCCCCCCAAATGCGTCGACGCATGGGGAAGGGTTTGGTCCTGGCTGGATTGTGGATCCGAAGGCATCGGATCGGATATCGGATCTTGGAAACGCTATATCAAGCACGATCGCGTAGTTCGTCACAGATCATGCATTCACGGGCTTGTACTGGAGATCCGCGGGGAACGCGCTGAGCAGGGGTCCTGAATCGGGCTCGACCCCCCCGCCACTCATCAGCCACGCTTTCATGGATTGCGGGCGGAGATCCACATCAATCAGCTCCGCGAGATCGACCCAGACGAACGCGATCTGATCTTCGACGCTGGTGATGGTTGCGGGGGTGGATGTGGATGACTTGTCGTGTTCCATGTGGAACACCAGGTTGATCTCGTGATGGACCCGCTTGGGGCCTTGGAATGTCTCCTCGTGGGTGAGGAGGAGCTTGCCCACCCGGACGGGCTCGTTGGATTCCTCGAGCATCTCGCGTTTGAGGGCCTCCGCAGCGGGTTCGGCGAACTCGACATGCCCGCCGGGCAGGTAGGTGTATCCGTGCTTGCGGTTCTGGCACAGAAGGACATGCCCGTGCTGGATCAGGACGCCTCGAGCGATGATTTCGGTGGTGGGGGACTTTGGCATGGATTGATGATATTCTCTTTGTACCCCGAATGCGCTTTGATGTGCGATGCAGCGATCGGGTGTTTCGATGCAAGGAGGCAGGTATGGGATCGGCAGATAAAGCCAGCACCAGAAAGACCAAGCGGGCACGATTGGGACGCGGATTGAGTGCCCTTGTGGATGCAGCGCCCATCAAGGTCGATCCGTCACTCGACTTAGATCAGTCGGGTGGCGAAACGATCAGCCCGCCATATGATCCAAACAAAGTTCAAACAGACAATCGGCCCGGTGCCAAAGATCGGGTCATTGAGCTGGCGCTGGATCGGGTCGTTGTGAACCCGAATCAGCCTCGGCGGGTGTTTGATTCGCAAGCGTTGGAGTCGTTGGCTGCTTCGATCCGAGCGCATGGGCTGATGCAGCCGATCGTCGTGCGTGCGGGCGAGGGGGCGGGTGCGTACGAGCTCATCGCGGGCGAACGCCGATGGCGTGCAGCGAAGCTCGCGGGCATGACGACGATCCGCGCGATTGTGGACGAGGCGGACGAAGAGCGTTCCGCGGAGTTGGCGCTGATCGAGAACATGCAGCGGGAGGACCTCAACCCAATCGAGCGGGCGATGGGTTTGCGTCAGCTGATGGATCGGTTCGGGAGTACCCAGCAAGAGTTATCAGATCGGATGGGCATGAGTCGGCCAGGCCTGGCCAACTTGTTACGATTGTTAGATCTTGGGCATGATCTGCAAGAGTATGTCGCTTCGGGCGTATTGAGTTTGGGGCACGCCAAGGTCCTTCTGTCCTGTCATGATGAAACTCAGCGATCGAAGCTCGCGCATGATGCGATCGAGCAGGGGTGGACGGTTCGGGCGCTTGAGCACGCGATCGCGTCAGCGGGATCGGTTGATACAGCGTCTTCAGATACTACCCGAGAAGGGGAGCGGGAGGCGAGCTCGGTCATGCACCCGGATCGTGTCGGATCGGTGCTTCGTGATCTGGAGCGTTCGCTCAGTGAGCACCTGGGAACAAAGGTGACGCTGAAGACGAATAAGCAGGGCACGAAGGGGCGTGTACAGATCGAGTTTTATGACCTCGACCAGTTCGATGGGCTGCTTGCGAAGCTTGGGGTCGAGGGTGAGCGGGTATAGCGTCTAGTGGATTTCCACTAGGTGTCCGTATAACTCGCGCGGGAACCTGCATATCCATGCGCGGGATCGAATACAAAACAAATAAATACGATTGCACTGTTCATGTTTTGCCTTTGTGGCCGAACGCATATACCATGTGCTCACTGTGCGTTCCGATTCATGGCACAGCTTTGTTGTTTCACTACCCAGATTGATCAAAAAATGCCTCATGCATGAGGCGGGCGTTTCACAAATCACTCTCAGAACACTGGAAATCGGTACCCCACATGGCCAAAAAGAAAAAAGTAAGTCGTCGCTCAAGCACCAGCACAAACACGGGTGCGGTCGCAATGTCCACCGCGGAGTTGCAGGCAGAACTTCATCGCCGTGAGCGCAATGTCCGCAAGCTCGAGCGTCGTCGCGAGAAGCTGCTCGCGGACCTCGCGGAAGTCGAGCAGGCGCTCGGCGCTGAGGGCGCACTGAGCGCGACCGGCGGGATCCGCCGTCGTCCCCGCAACGACATGAACCTCGTTGATTCGCTGGCAGCCGTCCTCAATGGGAAGGAAATGAGCGTCACCGAGGTCACCCAGGCGGTTCAGCAGGCGGGGTACATGACCACCGCAGCGAACTTCCGCACGATCGTGAATCAGGCGCTGATTCGCGAGAACAAGCGCTTCAAGAAGGTCTCTCGTGGGCGTTACACCGCTCGCTGATGAAGATCGAATCAGATTCAAAGAAAAACCCGCGGCTCAATGAGTCGCGGGTTTTTGTATGTCTGATGTGAATCGGTGGGTGCCGATCAGGGCTTAACGCCGTGGAACAGGCGGGTCGGGCGATCGAGGAAGAAGATGTGATCGATGTCTTCGGAGATCGCGCGGAACCCGGTGTCGCGCATGCGTGCGTGATCGTTGTAGCGATCGTCTGCGCGCTGGGCGGTGGTGTGCATCGCGGGGGAGGGGTTCCAACGGATCGCGTCGATGTTGCCCGCGTGGTACGGGCCGCTGGAGCTGGTGCACCCGATGAGGACTGCGGGGACAGTAAACAGAGCAGCAACGGTGACTCGGCGAGCGATGCGAGAGGTCTTCATGGGTACAGCCTTTTCAACAGTTCGGTGTGAATCGTGTGGTGTAACGCTGGAGGGAAGGGCGTGATGCCCATCGCTCGGCGGGGTGTTCGTGGTCACGAGCATAGCGGGTTTCTGGCGTGTTGTCACGCTGAGGAGTGATGCTCGGCCGATTCATGCGGGGTCCGATACGCACGATGATGATGGGGGTTGCGATGGTTGGAGGTGAATTGGAACCCGATGCTGCTCATGGGGTTATCGCGGACCATGGCGGTGTGATTGTCCACAATTGGAGGAATTGTGGTGCGCGTGACGAATTGAGGGGATCAACTGGCGCGTGCGCGCAGTATGGTGAGACAAGACGCGGCGTATCGCGGTCGGTCAGACAAGTTCGATCCCTTTGAGTCTCTGATTGGGAGCCGAGCGATTCTGGGCGAAGACCAGGCCTCCAATGAGTGGAAGGTCGGGATCTAGACCTGGGCACCCCCCTGTTTCATCAGGGTTTCGGACACTGGCACCGACTGCGATACGCCGCGTTTTTTCGTGCGCTAATCACAGGATTCACCCTCAACCAACCTGCATGCCAGAGCGGCAGTGGGGGTGGGGATGGGTGCCAATTGCGGTACCAGTTCCACCCGTATTGATCCAGAATCCACGAAATGCGTCTGGCGCGCCAGTTGCACTCAGTTCCCCGGCGTTGGCGCACAATGTGTGCTCAACGCAGCAGTTAGGAGGAACTGACATGCGAATGGATAAACTCACAACGCTCGCACAGCAGGCGCTCGCGTCGGCGCAGCAATCCGCTATGGGGAACGGCAACCCCGAGGTCGGGTCGCTGCATGTGCTCGAGGCGTTGATCGATGATCGAAACGGGCCGGTGGTGGCGATCCTCAAGAAGATCGGCGCCCCGGTGGATCAGCTCGTCAAGATCGTGAAATCCGAGATCGGGCGATTGCCCAAGACCTCGTCGGGTGCGGGGAGCACCGGACGCGAGATGATGGAGATCCTCGCGAAGGCGGATCATGCTGCCCAACAGATGAAGGACCAGTTCATCTCGTGCGAGCACCTGCTGCTCGGGCTCACCGAGGTTGCGGGGGCGACGGTCGAGGTGCTCAATGTGCACCATGTGACGACCAAGAGCGCGAAGGAAGCGATCCGCGCGATCCGCGAGGCGTCGGGAGTGAAGAACATCTCGGACCCCAACGCGGAAGCGTCGTTCGAGTCGCTCAAGAAGTACGGGATCGATCTGACGGATCGGGCCCGTTCGGGCAAGCTCGATCCGGTGATCGGGCGCGACGAGGAGATCCGGCGCTGCATGCAGGTCCTCTCGCGCCGCACCAAGAACAACCCGGTTCTCATCGGGGAGCCCGGCGTCGGGAAGACGGCGATCGCGGAAGGGATCGCGCTGCGGATTATCAACGGCGATTGCCCCGATGGGATGAAGGATAAGCGGATCATCGCGCTCGATGTCGGGCAGCTGCTCGCGGGCGCGAAGTACCGCGGCGAGTTCGAGGATCGGCTCAAGGCGGTCCTGCGCGAGGTGGAGGGGTCCGACGGGCAGGTGATCCTGTTCATCGACGAACTCCACACGATCATCGGCGCGGGCGCTGCGGAGGGCGCGGTGAGTGCGGGAAACCTGCTCAAACCCGCGCTGGCACGCGGCGAGCTGCGTTGTATCGGCGCGACGACGCTCGACGAGTACCGCAAGCACATCGAGAAGGACGCTGCGTTTGAGCGCCGGTTCCAGAAGGTGCTCGTGGATGCGCCGAGTGTTGAGGAAACTGTCGCGATCCTGCGCGGGCTCAAGGAGCGCTACGAGGCGCATCACGGCGTGCGGATCCAGGACAGCGCGATCTTGGCTGCTGCGTCGTTGAGCGATCGGTACATCACGGACCGGTTCCTGCCGGACAAGGCGATCGACCTGATCGACGAGGCGGCAAGCTCGCTGCGCATGGAGATCGACTCGATGCCCACGGAGCTCGACGAGCTTCGGCGACGGATCATGCAGCTGGAGATCGAGCGCGAGGCGCTCAAGCTCGACGCGGACAGCGACAGCAGCAAGAAAGAGATCCAGCGCGTCGAGTCCGAGCTCGCGGGATTGCGTGAGCAGAACAGCGCGCTCACGGCGCGCTGGGAAGAAGAGAAGCAGGACCTCGATGTCGTGCGCACCATCAAGAACGACATCGATGCGAAGCGGACCGAGCTCGAGCAGGCACAGCGGATCGGTGACCTTGAGCGTGCAGCACGGATCCAGTACGGCGATCTGGTGGAGCTCAACAAACAGCTCGATCAGGCGGAAGCGAACATCGATCAGCGCCAGGCGAAGGGCGAGGTGCTCATCAAGGAAGAGGTCGACCCGGAAGCCGTCGCACGCATCGTTGGGCGATGGACGGGGATCCCCGTAAGCAAGCTCATCGAATCCGAGCGTGACAAGCTCGTGCGGATGGAGGAGCACCTCCGATCGCGCGTGGTGGGGCAGGACGACGCGCTCGTCGAGGTCTCCAACGCGGTGCGCCGTTCGCGCGCGGGGTTGGGTGATCCGAGCAAGCCCATCGGGAGTTTCCTGTTCCTGGGCCCGACGGGTGTCGGGAAGACAGAGACCTGCAAGGCGCTGGCGGAGTTCTTGTTTGATACCGAGGATGCGCTGGTGCGGATTGACATGTCCGAGTACATGGAGAAGCACGCGGTGAGCCGACTCATCGGTGCGCCTCCCGGGTATGTCGGGTATGAAGAAGGCGGTGCGCTGACGGAAGCGGTGCGCCGTCGTCCGTACGCGGTGATCCTGCTCGACGAGGTCGAGAAGGCGCACCCGGATGTGTTCAATGTGCTGTTGCAGCTGCTCGATGACGGGCGTCTGACAGACGGGCAGGGACGCACGGTGGACTTCAAGAACACCATCGTGGTCATGACGAGCAACATCGGTTCCCAAAAGATCCTCGAGATGGCCGAGCGCGGCAGCGAGGATTGGGAGATCGAGGCAGCGGTGCGCGATCTCATCCGGCGCGGGCCCGGCGCGGATCTCGATGCGCAGGGACTCAAGCCCGATCTGGAATCGGGCAAGTTCAACGCAAACCTCAATGTCGGGATGCGGGATCAGTTCTTCCGTCCGGAGTTGCTCAACCGAATCGACGAGGTCGTGGTGTTCCATCAGCTCCGCAAGGAGGTCCTCGACGGGATCGCGGAGATCATGCTCTCGGGACTGCGTTCGCGCCTGCTCGATCGCGACATCGAGCTTGAGCTGACGGACGCGGCGAAGGCGCAGCTGATCAGCGAGGGGTACGACCCGGCGTACGGGGCCCGCCCGTTGGCACGCACGATCCAGAAGCGGATCGAGAACCCGCTCGCGAGTCGGATCTTGTCGGGTGAGTTCGACGCGGGTGATCGGGTTGTGGTCGACGCAGCCGGCACGAGCTTCAGTTTTACCAAGGGCGAGTCGGAGCACGCGAGCTCGTAAACGGGTCTCTCTCCCTTGTGTGCGCGAGCCGCCGATCTGTTTGGTCGGCGGCTCGCTTCTCTTTGCGCCTGTTTCGAGCGCGTGTATAAATAGGTACACGCATTTGTGGACTCGGATGTCTGTTCGATTCTGATTGCGGCGAGCTTGCCCGATCTGACTTGTGTAGTGACGATTGGGCACTATGGCTGGACCACTCGAAGTACCCAAGTCTGATCGTGATCTCCACCCGACCGCTGCGGATCGGTTGTTGTCGCCGTTCCATCGGTTCATGCGGTTCGAAGCCGCGGGCGGGGTGCTGCTGATTCTGTGTGCGCTGGGCGCGATGATCTGGGCGAACTCGCGCTGGTCGGGTTCATACAACGAGCTGTTCTACATGAGCTATGTGACGGTGGGGTTCGGCGATTGGGCGCTGAGCAAGCCGTTCATTCTGTGGATCAACGACCTGCTGATGGCGGTGTTCTTCCTGCTCGTGGGTCTGGAGATCAAGCGCGAGGTGCTCGTGGGTGAGCTGCGGAGCCCGCGCAAGGCGGCGCTGCCCATCGCGGCGGCGATCGGCGGGATGGCGATCCCGGGTTTGATCTATGCGCTGGTGAACATGGGGCAGAGCTCGATCAACGGGTGGGGCGTGCCCATGGCGACAGACATCGCGTTCGCGCTGGGCGTGCTCGCGTTGTGCGGGTCGCGCGTTCCTTTATCGGTGCGTGTGTTCCTGACATCGCTGGCGATCGTGGACGACCTGGGCGCGCTGCTGATCATCGCGATTTTCTATACCGAGCAGATCGGTGTGAACTACCTCGGGTACGCCGGCGGGTTGTTGGTGGTGATGGCGATCCTCAACGCGATCGGGGTTCGGCGCGTGCTCGTGTACATGCTTATCGGCCTGGTTGTGTGGTACTTGGTGCTCAAGAGCGGCGTGCACGCGACGATCGCGGGTGTCTTGATCGCGATGACGATTCCTGCGAAGACACGCGTCGATCAGGCGCGATACAGCGGGTTCGTGCGCTCGATGCTCGATCGGTTTGATGCGGACTCCAAGGGTACCGAGCGTGCCTGGACCACGAGCAAGCAGCAGTCCGCGGTCCTCGCGATCGAGGACGCGGGTCACAAGGTCGAGACGCCGGTGCGCCGATTGGAGCACTCGTTGATCCCTTGGGTGGCGTTCCTGATTCTGCCTGTGTTCGCGCTGGCGAACGCGGGCGTGCCCCTGTCAGGAGGCGGCGAATCGGAAGCGACCGAATCGGTCTGGTCGAGCCGGGCGATGTGGGGCGTGGTGCTCGGGCTGCTCGTTGGTAAGCCGGTGGGCGTGTTCGGGTTCGCGTGGGTCGCGAACAAGATGGGGGTCGGGATGCTGCCCGAGGGCGCGAGCTGGCGCCATGTGTTCGGGGCGGCGTGGTTGTCGGGGATCGGGTTCACGATGGCGCTGTTCATCGCGAACCTGGCGTTCAAGGGCGATACGAGCTCGCTTGATGCAGCGAAGCTCGGGGTGCTTGGCGCGTCGGTGGTCGCGGGCATCGTTGGGTTCGCGATCCTCATCGGGACCAAGGCGCCGAGCGAGCAGAAGACTTAAAACAAGCGAGCCGCCGGCTCCCCAGACCGGCGGCTCGCATTGCTTTGATCGCGGAGTGCATGGGTTAACGCTTGCGGCGCGTCGAGATCAACCCACCCAGCGCGAGCATCGAGAGCGCGGAGGGCGAGGGCACGCCCCAGGTCACATCATCGAACGCGACATAGTCCGCGGTGCCGTTGGTTCCGAGCACGGGCAGGTTGATGCGGATCGCGTCGAACGCTTGATCAGCAATCATCCCGTAGAACCGTTCGGTGAAGAACTGATCGGAGGGAAAGAAAAAGTCCTGTGCGATCTGCCCGTTCGTGAAGGTTGTCACATTGAAACCGTTCGCAGCGGTGAGGAACTCAGCGCCCGAGAGGTCGAACCCGAACGCGTTGACCGAGCCACCGAAGGTGTACTCGACAGAGTACGAACCGGTCTGCGGCATATCCGGTGCGCCGGCGACGGGGATGTTGCGTCCGAACGCGAGGTAGTTCCGCCCGTTGAGGGTGGTGTTCTCGAATCCATTGTTGAACGGGTCTCCAGCGTCAATGAAAGATGAGACACTCCCAACCGGCATGGCGATCCCAAGCCCGGAGTCGAGGATGGTGGGGAGCGCGACATCGCCGAGTGATTCGGACTCGAAGGTCTCGATGCTCAGCATGCCTGCGTTGGCGTTGAACATTGTGCGGTCGGTGTATGTGGTGTAGCTGCCTGCGAGGGCGAGCGATGAACTCAGTGCGAGTGCCGCGGTTGCGGTATTGGTGTTCATGGGAATCCTCTCTGTTTGATACGGGGCATTGCTTGCACGGCGACGACGCGACACGCGTGACACCGGCCCCAAGTTCAAAGCGAGAGGCGGTGAGCAGAAGTGACATGATGTGTGAAAATTGTTTCAGAATGCACGACAGATCGCGAGCAACTGTTTACCCGAACGGATGCGATAGGGCTGTTTTGTAAGCATGGTTCGGGATCGCGACATGTGAGATCAGATGCGAAATCAGGGATGTGCAGGAATTGCATGTAAATCAGGAATTGTCCATGACGGGTGCAACCTGCGTCGGAACCGCGCTTTGGGGGGTGCGTATAGGGGAGGTCTGGGTCAGTTCAGACCCGAGCAACGCGTCGAGCAGTTTCCGCTCTTTCCTTGAGCATTCGGCGTCTTTGAAAAGTAAGCAGAGCAGGTGTCATCCAGAGCATCGGATGTGTGTGTGCGATCCGCTGACGATGAGGATGATTCGCCGTGCGCATCGGTCCTGAGTCCCCGGGGCCGATCGCTTCAGATTGTGTTGTGTTGCCCGTCGCCGGGTGGGTAGGTCTCTCGATAGAGCGTTTGCTCATCGACCCCGATGAATTGGCATAGACACGATTGACTGTCTGGGTTTTCCGCATGGTGTGTGATGCGAAGACGCCCAGCAGCGACACTCTCGGTGCCTCGCGTGTGTGTGCGGGTATCCGGCGGGGGAGCCCGGGAGTGTGCATAGGGTCGGGTGTGTGCGGGGAGAGAGATTCGCCCCGACCCGATCGGCTCGCCGGGGTGGATGACCGGCGAGCTCAAAGCCGGGCTGAGATGTCCCCCTCAGCCCGGTTTTTTTCTGCGCTGATCGGGCGTGCGTCGTCCCTATCCTTCTGGGTCATGCCCGATCCCCTCACCCAACCCACCGCCGAGCCCGATCGGCGGGTCTTTCGGCGACGGCACCGCCTGCCTGGGGGGATGTACGCGCCGGTCTTTGATGCCAAACTCCGCAAGTCACGCGGCGCGATCACGGTGCATCTGCGACCCAATGGGTTGGGCGAGCATCGATTGGGGTTGTCGATCGGGCGACGACTCGGGAACGCGGTGACGCGCGGGCGCTTCAAGCGGATGATCCGGGATGTGTTCCGATTGAATCGCGCGTCGTTGCCGATGAACGAGGATGGGGCGTACGACATCGTCGTAACCGCAAGGGCGCACGAGGGGGCATCGCTGGAGATGTATCGCGGATGGATGCTCGAATCGATCGAGGCGGCCCATCGGGTGCACGCCAAGCGATCGGGCCGTGGGGGTGATTCGGATGGATGAGCGCCGATTGCCCTTGTGGATGCGGGTGGGGAATCTCCCGTTTGTGGGGGTGATCTTGGTGTATCGGGTGACGCTTTCGCCGATCATCGGCGGGCAGTGCCGATACGAGCCGACCTGCTCGCGGTACGGGTTGGACGCGTACCGGTTGTATGGGCCGATCCGTGGGACGCGGATGACGATCGGGCGGATTCTGCGTTGTCATCCGTTTGTCAAGGGCGGGTATGATCCTGTGCCGATCCCGGATGGGGATACGAGCGTACAGAAGAAGAACGAGGACGAGAAAGGGGCATCGCGCCGATGAGTCGACTCCCAGCCGCCCAACGCCGAGAGCAGCTACTGGATGTGGCTGCGCAGTTGTTTTCCTCGCGTGGGTACGCGGGTGCGACGACGGCGCAGATCGCGAAGGAAGCCGGAATTACCGAGCCGATCATCTATCGGCACTTCAAGTCCAAGCGGGACCTGTTCGTGGCGCTGATCGAGCGGACGGGCAAGCAGACCCTGAACCAGTGGGAAACGGACCTTAAGGGCGTGGATGACCCCGGGGCGCGATTGATGAAGATCATCGGCGAGAACCCCATGGTCTCCGAGGAGGGGCGCGAGGGGTATCGGGTGTTGTTGCAATCGATCTCCGAGGTCGAGGACCCGTTGATCCACAAGGCCGTGTCCGATCACATGACGCGCCTGCACGCGTTCATCACACGCGAGATCGAGCGAGCTCAGGAAGCGCACAAGGTGACGACGCGCTTCAGCGCCGGGGTCATCGCGTGGGTCCTCGTGAATGTGGGCATGGGATACGGCGTGCTGACCGCGATGGGGGTCCCGGGGCACGGGTTCGACTCGTCGGGCGTGCATGTGAAGGATGTGCTTGCGCGGATCCTCGTCGGACGCGAGGGACAGAAGAGTGACAAGCCCGCGCCCAGCTCGGACAAGAACGAGTCGTTCGATCCGGGCACGGGGACCTGAGTCGCGATGGATCAGGTGTATCTGGATCATCACGCGACAACCAAGCCCTGCGCCGCGTGCGTTGACGCGATGACGCGTGCGTTGCGTGAGCACTGGGCGAACCCGTCGAGCGTGCACCGGATGGGTCAACAGGCTGCGCACGCGCTCGAGCACGCACGCGGGCAGGTCGCCAAGCTCCTGGGGTCGCGATCGCGTGACCTGACCTTTACCGGGTCGGGGACCGAAGCGATCGATCTGGCGATCCGAGGCGTCCTGGGCGCGCTGGCGCGGGTGAACCCCGAGAAGAACATCATCATCACCAATGAACTCGAGCATAGCGCCGTGCGGAACCTATGCAAGCAGCTGTCGGATCTGGGGCGCGCCCGTGTCGAGATGATCCCTATCGAGCCCGGCGGGCGGGTTTCTGTGGGGGAGTTGAAGGAGCTGCTCAAGACGCACGGCGATCGCGTCGCGTTGGTGAGTGTGCAATGGGTGAACAACGAGATGGGCGTGATCCAGCCGGTGCACGAGATCGGGGCGGTGTGCCGATCGCGCGGGGTGGTGTTCCATTGCGACGCGACGCAGTGGGTAGGGAAGATGCCTACGGATCTGGGCGGGGAGGATGCGCCCGCGATCGATCTGCTCAACTGCAGCGCGCACAAGTTCCACGGGCCCAAGGGCGCGGGGGTGCTGTATGTTCGGCGTGGGGTGCGATTGCTGCCCACGATGCCCGGATCGCAGGAGCTCGGGCGGCGCGGCGGGACGCACGCGCTTCCATCGATCGTGGGGATGGGGGCGGCGGCGGAGTCCGCGATGGAGTGGCTAGGCGATCCGTCCGCCCGCGAGCGGATGGGCGCGATGCGGGATCGGTTGGAGTCCGGGATCATCGAGCGCTGCGCCGGCGCGCAGGTGAACGGCGATCGCGATCATCGGATCTGGAGCGCGACGAACATCGGGTTCCCGGGGTTGTCGTCGGAGGCGCTCCTGCTCGCGTTGAGCGAGCGTGGGGTGTTTGTGAGCGCAGGGGCGGCGTGCGCATCGGGTTCGCTCGAGCCTTCGCCGGTGCTTCTGGCGATGGGGGTGCCCGAGCGTATCGCGTACGGGTCGATCCGGTTGAGTCTGAGTCGGGAGACGACGGAGGCGGAGATCGATCAGGCGATCGAGGTGATCGCGCGAGTTGTGGCGCAACTTTCGCGCGCGATGCCTGGGTGATTTTTTCGTGATTCGTGCGGGTACAGTGGTTTAGAGCGTGGAAAACCGCTACGCTGGGCGCATGAGCCAGCAACCCAACGCGTACGGAAACCCCGAAGTCCAGTTGTACCAAGAGCCCGAGCGGACCAGCATCCTCGCGATCCTGAGTCTGGTGTTCGGTGCGCTGGGGTGTTGTGGCGGGGTGACCTCGATCCTTGGTGTCCCCATGGCGATCATTTCCATGATCGGGATCTCGAAGAGCAAGGGTCGAATCGGTGGCATGGGTCTGGCGATCGGCGGGCTCGTGGTCGGGCTTCTGACGCTCGCGTTGTGGGTCGGGGTTGTCTTCGGGCTCGGCGGGATGATGAAGGTCGCGATTACCCAGTTTGGGGCAACGACCGAGGCGATCCTGACGGATGTCCAGAACGGCGACTTTGATGCTGCTCGGAACAACTTCGGGTCGCCGGGCGATCAGACGAGCGACGAAGAGTTCGTGGCGTTCGCAGCGGCGTACACCGCGGATCTGGGTCAGTATGTCAGCATGCCCGACGGGTTCGGTGATCTGATCAACGGGTACATGGCCGTTGGGCCGTTGATCCAGCCGTACCAGAACCGACAGGGGTATGTGCCCATGCCCGCGCAGTTCGACACGGGTTGGGTCCTGGTGATCTACATCATGGATCCGAATGGGCAGGGCCCGGTGGGCGCCAACGGGATGCCGTTGCCTGAGGAACTGATCCTTGTGGGTCCTGATGGAGCGGAATACCGGATTCCTCCTGTGACGAGTTCGGGTGGTTCGTCGTCGACAGATACGGATTCTGACGCGGAATCGGCAACTCCTGACACGGATAACGCCGAAGAAGAGGTCATCGAGGACCCTGAAGAGGGCCCGTAATCGGTGCGGGACCCGCCCCGGCGCGTGTGCGTCGATGGGTGGCGATCGCCCAGCGGGTGATGACGAACGCATGATCGAGACTCCGAGACACAACGCGAGCGCGAAGGGTTCCGGCACCGAGCCGATCATCCGCTTGCGGAATGTGGTGAAGCGCTTCGGGGACCAGACGGTCCTCTCGGGCGTCAACCTCGATGTCTACCCGGGCGAGACCATGGTGATCATGGGCGGGTCGGGGTCGGGCAAATCGACGATGCTGCGCACGATGATCGGTACGCACCGGGCGGACGAGGGGAGCGTGGAGCTCTTCGGGCAGAACATCTGCGGGCTCAAGGAGGAGGCGCTCAACGAGGTCCGTAAGAAGTTCGGGATCCTGTTCCAGTCGGGCGCGTTGTTCAACTCCATGACGATCGGCGAGAATGTGGCGCTCCCGTTGCGTGAGCACACGGACCTCGACGACGAGATCATCGATATCCAGGTGAAGATCAAGCTCGAGCTCGTTGGGCTGCGCGAGGACGCGCACAAGTTCCCCGCGCAGATCTCGGGGGGGATGAAGAAGCGCGCGGGTCTGGCGCGGGCGCTGGCGCTGGATCCCAAGATTTTGTTTTATGACGAGCCCAGCGCGGGTCTGGACCCGGTGACGAGCGCGCAGATCGATCAGCTGATCATCGCGCTGACGCGCCAGCTCGGGGTGACGAGCGTCGTGGTGACGCACGAGATGGACAGCGCGTTCACGATCGCGGATCGGATGGCGATGCTCGATCGGGGCGTGATGCTTTGCCTGGAAGAACGGGCGTGGTTCGAGCGTTTGCGAGATACGACGGAGACGGATGCGCGGGCGCTCGATGAGAGCAAGAAGCTCGTGCGTCAGTTCCTGCGGGGCGACGCGGACGGGCCTTTGGCGGCGCGTCGCGACGCGGAATCGTACAGCGCGGATCTCTTCGGGATGACGATGGATCGTGTGACGCGGACGCCGAGCGTTGAGCCGACGCGTGGGTGATTCGTGATAGAGTGGGAACGAGCACCGGCGGAGCGTCGGGTGAAGGACGATCGATGAGCACGCAACTGGTCAGCCGAAACAATGTGGTCGCGGGGTTGTTCCTGATCCTGAGCATCATCCTCGCGGTGTTTGTCGCGTTTATGTTGTCGGATGTGCAGGACAAGTTCGTCAAGCGCACGGAGTATGTCGTGCGTTTCCCCACGAGCGTGGGTGTCGCGGGGTTGCAACCCGGGGCGGAGGTGACCTTCGGCGGGTTGAGCGTGGGCAAGGTCCGCTCGATCATGGAGAATGTCGCGAAGGACGAAATGACGGGGATCGATGTGGTGCGATCGCACGATGTGGTCGTGGCGCTCCGCACGGACCTGGTGCTGTATGAGGACGCGTTCGCGGACCTGACGATCCCGATCCTGGGCGGTATCTCCAAGCTCAACATCGCGTCGGCGGGCACCGGCGGGTACGAGGGCGGCCCGGCGGACGCGAACGGGACGCTCGATCCGGGCGAGGCGCTCCGTGGGCGGTTCGCGCCCTCGATCCTGACCCAGCTCGGGTTCACGACAGAGGAAGCGCTGGCGATCAAGGAGACGATCCACGAGGTGCGCGCGATCTCGGAGAATGTGAACGATGTATCCGAGTCGATGAAGCGGATGGCGCTGGAGCTCGAGCCCGAGTTCGAGCAGGGTGTGGACGACGGGCGATCGACGCTCGCGAACATCCGCGCGTTTACGGATCGGTTCAACGCGGAGGACGGGTGGTCGCCCAAGGTCGATTCGATCCTGAGCAGCGCCGACGACGCGGCGAAGAAGATCTCGCCGACGATCGATGAGGTGCAAGCCACCGTGTCGGATGTCCGCGGGATCGTCGATGAGAACCGTGAGCGCGTGACGAGCATCCTTGAGAATGTCGATGTCACGACCGAGCGGTTCAAGACGACGACGATGGATGATGTGGACGCGCTGCTCGAGAAAGGGTCGGTGGCGCTCGGGTCGTACACGGACATTGCGGATAACGCGAACTCGATCCTGCTGAGCAACAAGCCCAAGATTGCCGCGACGCTCGATTCCGCGAGCGATATCGGGGTGCAGGGGAAGCTGTTTGTTGAAGAGATCCGTGCGCAGCCCTGGCGCCTGCTCAAGAAGCCCAGCGAGGAAGACCTGCTGCGTGAGCCGATCTACGAGGCGGCGCGCTCCTACGCGCGTGCGGTGTCGGACCTGCGGATCGCGTCGGAAGCCTTGGACGCGGCGGTGCTCAACGCGACGAGCAATCCCAACCCCAGCGCGGTCGAGCAGATCCGCGAGATTGCATCGGTCGTCGATCAGGCCTACGGGCGCTACGCGGACGCGGAGAAGGCGCTGCTTGAACGATTGCGGACGCAATCCCCAACAACGAGACCATGACGAACCCCGGTTCCAAGTTCAGGCGCGCACGGCGATTCATCGCGTGCGCGCTCGTGGTGGTGGTGCTGAGCGCGCTGGGACTCTGGCTCGCGCGGGGCACCGCGCCGGTTGAGCGTGCGCGGGCGCAGGCGATCGCGCGATTGGTGACCACGATCTCGACGGGGCTCGCGGAGTCCGCGATCGAGGTGCGATCCGACGAGCGGACGACCTGGCGCGGGGTGCGGGTGTACGAGGCAGAAACCGACGCGTGGGCGCTGCTCGATGCGGATACGAATATTGGAGCGCATGCGGTGGTCTTGGTGCACGGGCTCGACGAGCCCGGCGGGATCTGGGACGAGCTTGCGCCGACGCTGGCGGGCGAGGGGCACACGGTGCTGCGGTTCGATTACGCGAACGATCAGGCGATCGTGAAGAGCGCGGATGCCTTTGAGCGGGCGCTCAAGGATCTGCGGGAACGCAGCGTGGAGGAGATCGATCTGGTGTGCCACTCGATGGGGGGGTTGGTGTCGCGGGAGGTGCTCTCGCGGGACGGGTACGCGGCGCGTGGGGTGCGTGTGGGGACGATGATCACGCTGGGGACGCCTCATAAGGGCTCGCCCTGGGCACATATGCGGAGCATCGCGGAGGCGCGCGAGCAGGTGCAGCGCTGGGCGGAGTCGGACGATCTGGACCCAAAGCGCCTGCTCGGGTTTTTCAGCGATGGCGACGGTCAGGCGGGGGTTGATCTCTTGCCGGGCTCTGATTTTCTCACGCAGCTCGACGAGCGATCGTTGCCCGTCGGGATCCGGGTGGTGTGTGTGGTGGGGCGGACGGACACGCCGAGCACTTTGGCGGGGACCCTGAGCAACGCGAGCGCGCGGGATCTGCTTCGTGATGTGGTGGGCGATGGGCAATCGCAACGGATCCTGGCGCAGATCGATGCGCTCGGTTCGGAACTCGGCGACGGGGTGGTGCCTGCGTCGTCGGCGGTGATGGACGGCGCGACGGACATCGTGGTGGTGGCAGCGAACCATCGCGGGATGATCCGCACGATCGAACTCGAGGAGCGGATCCGGGCGGGCACGAACCTGCCCGAAGCGGTTGAGCCCCCGGCGATCCGGGTGGTGCTCGATCGGGTGCGCAAGGACTGAGCGGATCGTTCGTGCATCGGATGTTGGTTTGTGATATGATCGGGTATGGCCCAGCGTCGGCATCATTACGAGCACGCGTTCGAGCGGTTCCTGCGGGATCAGCGGGTGCCGTATATCTCGGTGGATGAGGCGAAGAAGTCGCTTTTGCCTGAGCGGACGCGGATGACGACGCGTGTGGGTGATGCGGCCCCCGAGAAGCTCAAGAACTTCGACTTTGTGATCTATGGCGAGGGCGGGAACCTGCTCGTGGAGGTCAAGGGTCGTCGCTTGCCCAAGGTGCGCTTGGTGGACGGGACGCCGGCGAAGCCGAGGATGGAATCGTGGGTGACCAAGGACGACATCGACGCGCTGCAGCGCTGGCGGGGGCTGTTCGGTCCCGAGTTTGAGTCGATGTTCGTGTTTATGTATTGGTGCGACGATGTGCCTCCGGACGGGTTGTTCGTGGAGACGGTGGTGAGCCGGGGGCGTTGGTACACAATGCGGTGCATCGATCTGGACTCGTATGTGGGCGTGATGAAGGTGCGGAGCCCCAAGTGGGGGACGATGAACCTGTCGTCAGCGGACTTTGAGCGATTAAGCCGCCCGTTCGCGGTGCCCGGGTGGGACGGGGATGTCGCGTGGGGTCGTGGCGGGGCGCGCGAGCCGGCGTTTGAGCTCATCGGCGGGTGAATCGGGCGCTGATCGGGGTGCAAATTGGGCATGGAGCGCGGGTTGGGCTTGATGCTGCCCGTTTCGTGGTGTAGCGTGGAGGCATGAAGAGCCCCCTGCTTGAGCGTGCGTATGCGTTGGTTGTGTCCAAGTGTGCCCCGATGATCGTTGCCCTGATGGTGCTGACGATCGGCGTGGGGGATGTGCTGGCGCAGGACGACGCGCTGCGCCCGCCGACGACGCAGGACCCGCCGAGCAGCCCCAAGTTCATCGTGATGGGCGTGGCGCTCTTGCTCACGGGGTTGGTTGTGTTCGTGGCGTCGCTCAAGACCAAGCGCGGGCACCAGGACTGATCCTGGGCGAGAATCCCTGATCGTTGAACTGTTTCCGGCGAGTCCCGGGGTGGTTGAGAACCGGCAGCCCCCCGCGATGGTATATGCTGATGGGAGACGCGGGCGGATCGCACCGCGCCCGGAGGTATACCCATGACACGGATCATGAATGAAGAAACAAGTCTGCGCGCTGGATCGCGTCCGCGCCGATCGGGGCTGGTGGCGTTGAACCTGGCGCTGCTCGCGGTGTTGGGCGTGGTGACGGTGTCGCCTCGGGTTGGGGCGCAGATGGGGAATCCGGAGAATCGGGTCCGCGGCGAGTACACCCTTGTCGGTGGCGAGGTGCTTGGCGAAACCGCGAGCACGATCTATGTGCTCGATTCGGCGAACCGCGAGCTTGTCTCGCTGCGTTGGAACGATTCCACCAAGGCGCTCGAGGGCGTCGGGTATCGCGATCTCGTTCGTGATGTGAACAGCGACCCCGAGCGGTAAAGGAGCACGCCATGACGAACGCATCGAATACACAGACAACGAATCGTGATCGCGCGGGGTGGCTCTGGGTGAGCGCGGGTGTGCTCGCAGCGATGATCGTGGTCCAGGGGGCGGGGATGCTCGACACCCCGGCGCACGCGGAGATGACCAGCGCGAGCGGGTCGTACACCCTGATGACGACGGACGGGGGGAACGATGAGCTGCTCTTTGTGGTGGACTCGGGGCACGAATCGCTTCTGGTGTACCGGACGGATCGCAGCCAGGGGATGCAGCTGCTCGAGCGGGAAGATCTCGCGGGTCTGTTTGCGCGGGCGCGTGCCCGGGCGATCGGTCGCCCCTAAAGTCCTGTTCCACCAAACGAATGGGTGCTGCGTTGTGTGCCCGTGATTCTTGATGAAGTCGATCCGTGCCTATCCAGCCCCTGCCCCAGTTTGAAGAAGACCTCGCGGCCTATCTCAAGGAGAAGGAGGACCGCGACGCGTACGAGCGCCTCAATGCGCCCACGAGCATCGTGGTGCGCTTCGGGTACATGCGCATGGTCGGCGAGTTCCCCTACTCGGGCAAGGAGAAGCCCGGATGCGGGTCCAAGCTCGTGGTGCGGACCCATCGCGGGACGGAGATCGGGGAGATGCTCACGAGCACCTGCCCCAACTCGGGGTGCTCCAAGAGCGTCACGCGCAAGGAGATGCTCGAGTACATCGAGAACTCCGGCGGACGCCAGTACCCGTTCCATGATCGCGGGAAGGTGCTTCGTGTTGCGACGGTGGAGGATCTCAACGAACACCAGCGCCTGGAGCAGCAGAAGAACGAGCTGCGGATGCGTGCCAAGCGGATGATCGAGCACGCGAACCTGCCCATGCAGGTGATCGAGGCCGAGCCGATGCTCGGCGGCGAGCGGGTCGTGATCTACTTTGGCGCGGAGGATCGGATCGATTTCCGCGATCTCGTCACGCAGATGCAGGACGAGTTTGGGTGCAAGGTGGAACTGCGTCAGATCGGGGCGCGCGACGAGGCGCGGATCACGGCGGACTATGAGCGCTGCGGGCAGTACTGCTGCTGCAAGAACTTCCTCAAGGTGCTCAAGCCCATCTCGATGAAGAGCGCCAAGATCCAGAAGGCGACGCTCGACCCTTTGAAGATCTCGGGTCGGTGCGGGCGGCTGATGTGCTGTTTGCGCTACGAGGACGAAACCTACGAGGAGCTGCGCAAGAACCTCCCGCATCGCAAGTCGCGGGTGGGCACGCCCGACGGCGACGGGGTGGTGATCTCGACGCAGATCCTGACCCAGCTCGCGCTGATCAAGCTCGACGACGGGACCGAGGCGGCGTACCCCATCGAGGACCTTGGTGAGCCGGGGTCAAAGACCGCGCCGGTACGCGAAACGCGCGAGCGGGGCGGGGACCGATCGGGTTCACGCGACGGGTCGCGCGGGTCGCGGACCCGCAGGGCCCCTCAGGGCGATGGCTCGACGGAGACGCGCGACGCGGGCACGGGCGACTCGGGCGAGGGCGCGGGGACCAAGAAGAAGAAGCGGCGCCGTCGGAAGCGCAAGGGCTCGGGCACCGAGGGCGGCACCGACACGGGTACGCAGGCGCAGGGCGACACCGAGTCCGGTGCGCCGGGCGATCGTGTGGGTGGTTCGGGTCCATCCGGCGACGGCTCGGGTTCAGCATCGGGCGAGGATCGGCCGAAGAAGAAGAAGCGTCGTCGGCGTCGGCGCAAACCCTCGGGCGGCGAGGGCGGCAACGACGCGGGCGGTTCGCAGGGCGCATCCCCCTCGGGCGACGCGTAAAGACTCAACTCCATCAGGGGCAGACGCATGGCGGACGCAGCGGGCGCAAAGAAACACAACGAGGGCGCGATCGGGATCAAGGAGACCCTGACGAGCCTGATCATCGCGTTCATGCTCGCGTTTCTGTTCCGTGGTTTTGTGATCGAGGGGTTCCAGATCCCGACGGGGTCGATGGCGCCCACGCTCCTCGGAAAGCACATCCGGTTCCAGGGCGAGCACTCGGGGTACAACTGGGAGACGGGGCCTTGGACCTACAACGAGTTCCGTCAGCCGGTGCGGAACCAGACGGGGATCAAGGCGCAGGACCCGATGTCGGGGTTCGAGTTTGTTGATTCGAACCGACGGCTCGCAGCGGGCGATCGCGTGTTCGTGCTCAAGTACCTCCCATTGCTCCAGCAGCCCGAGCGCTGGGATGTCGTGGTTTTTAAGAACCCCGGCGAGCACACCAACTACATCAAGCGTCTGGTTGGGTTGCCCAGCGAGCAGCTGGCGATCGTGGACGGCGATGTGTTCGCGCGCCCGTATGTCGAGGGGCAGACCGCGCCGAGCGGTTGGGACGCGTGGACGACGGACGATTGGCAGATCCAGCGCAAGCCCGAACGGATCCAGCGGGCGATGCTGCAGGAGGTGTTTGATTCGAGCTATGCGCCTGTCGAGAACATAGAGTTCCGTTCGCCTTTCACCGGCGTGGGCTCGGGTTGGTCGGGCGTCGCGGATCAGCGCGCCTTCGCGTTCGAGGGTGCCGGGGCGACGACATTGCTCTGGAACACCATCCGTCCGATCACGGACATGAACGCGTACAACCAGACCGCGGAGTTTTATGACCTGTTCCTCGGGAGCGATCAGTCCACGACTCGCCCCGGGTTGCGTCCCTTCCCCACGAGTGATCTGTCGTTGTCGTGCAATATCCGATCCGAGGGTGCGGGGGTGATCGCGTCGCCGACGATCGAGTCGCGCGGGCGGGCGTTCCGGGCACGGATCGATCTGGGATCGGGGAGCGCGAGCGTGCAGATGCGCGACGCGTCGAGCGCCGACTCGGTCTGGGCGGAGGTGGACGCGGGCTCGTTCGGCGCGGTTGGCGCTGGTGAGTGGGCGCATATCGAGTTCTGGCACATCGATCAGGCGCTCTGGGTCTTTGTCAACGGCGAGCTCATCGCGGGCGGCGCAGACAAGGGCGCGTACGAATGGACACCGGCCCAGCGGGCAACCGCGGCGACGGGCAAGCCGTGGGCGACGCTCGAAGCGGAGGACGCTGGCGCGGGCAACCTGGGCGTGTTCCACCAGACGCAGATCTACGGCAAGCCCAGCGTGCGCTGGGACTTCGAGGGCGGCGCGTTCGAGCTCTCGCATGTGCGCGTCCAGCGCGACATCTCCTACCACATCAGTCAGCAATCACGCACACGCGGCGCCCATCCGGAAAACTTCCCGACGATGGACGCGGACCAGTACTTCATGTGCGGCGACAACTCCTCGAACTCCGCGGACTCACGGATCTGGGGCGACACCGAGATCAACGGGTGGGTGCGTCAGGAGATCGACGACACGCCGGGCGTGGTAAACCGGGACCTGGTTGTGGGCAAGGCGTTCGTGGTGTACTTCCCCGCACCGCTGAGCGACTCGGGCGGGTCGAAGTTGTCGCGGTTCTTCGCGATCGACTTTGGGCGCTTGCGCTGGATCTGGTAATCACCATTCATCAATAGACACAGGCATTGTGCCTTCCCCGCCCCGCGGGGAAGGTGGATTCGGCGCAGCCGAAGACGGATGGGGTCTTGAAGGATCAACACATACTAAGACCCCCTCCGCCTCGGGGACTCGGCACCTCCCCCGCGGGGCGGGGAAGGCACGAAGAGGGGTCTCGGGTACGATGTGAGAGATGATGTCGCATCGTGAGTACAAAGCGCGGACGCAAGCGACAGCACAGGCGAAGGCGCGTGCAAAGAGTTTGCGAAGCGAGTTGTCCGATCCTGAGCGGATGCTCTGGGATGTGCTCAAGGGCGAAGGGATCAGTGGGATCTCATTTCGGATTCAGCAACCGCTCGGGGTTTACATCGCGGATTTCTATTGCCGTCGGGCGCGGCTGGTGATCGAGATCGATGGCGGCACGCACGATGGTGATCAGCTTGTCCATGACGCGCATCGTGACGCGTGGATGCGATCATGCGGGATAGAGGTGCTGCGGATTCCGTCACGGGAGGTGTTCCAGAATCTCAACGGTGTCGTGCAAACGATCGCGGATCGCGCACGCAAACGGATCGATCTGATCCACAACCTGACCTGATCCCTGTGCCTTCCCCGCCCCGCGGGGGAGGTGGGCGAAGCGAAGCTCGGAGGGGGTCTTGTAACGCATACATATCTCCCAAGACCCCATCCGTCACGCGAAGACGCGTGCCACCTTCCCCGCGGGGCGGGGAAGGCACGAAGAGGGGGCGCCGGGAGTTAGATGCGATTGGCGATCGCGGTGCCGACATAGTTCTCGGCACTCGGATCGATGCTGAATGATCCGTGTGTATCGCTGGTGATGGGTTCGCGCTTGTCGAGGTCCGTGAGCTCGACCTTGTTGTCGGCGTGGATCTCGACGAAGTAGCGTGCGTGCTGATTGACAGCATCAGCGCGGAGCTTCTTGAGGTTGCGGGTGGACTTGTACGACACGCGTGCGTGCATCGGCGCGATGCGGTACCGGCCTGCGTCCCAGGGTTTGCGATCGTCGCGTGAACGCCACTGCTCGCACTCGATCCCGCGCCGGAGATTCGCGACGAGGGCGTGGACGAGGGGTTCGTTTTCATCGTCGCCGTTGGGCACGACGAAGGCGACGGGGCGGATGGACGCTTGGGGTCGCGAGACGGCGTCCATGAGCTCGGACCCTGTGGGCATGAGTCCCTTGTCGTCGAGGAGGTTCCCGAGGACGACATCGCCCATGCCGAACCCGCACGCGGGGGTGGGTGGGCCGCCGAAGAGCTCGATGAGGTTGTCGTAGCGCCCGCCGCCGGCGACGGCGCGCTCGCCCTCGGCGATGGCTTCGAAGACGGTGCCGGTGTAGTAGGCGAGCCCGCGGACGATACTTGTCTTCACTTCACACCAGTGGAGTAGCCCAAAATCTCCAAGAATATTAAGCAAGCGCAGAGGTGAATTGATTCCTTTGCCTTTGCCTTCAAATGTGACTTTGAAATTTGCCGTTGGATTAACTTCATCCAACTCCAAAATTTTGGACTCGCCTGGCTTTGCGCTTTCTCGGGTTAAGTATTTGAGAAAGTCGGGATGGTCTAGGCCCTCTTCAGTTGCAATCTGAATGAGCTTTTCTTTCGGTAACTTTTCACGCTTATCAAGCAGGCCGAAAGATGCACCCAACTGTGATGCATCAATACCTGACTCAAGCAAAATGGCTTCAACAGATTCTCTATCGTTGAGACAGATTGTGAAATCATCACTGGTCAAACCTAGATCTCTGGCGCAGTTCACCATTGATTGGATCACTTCTGCATCCATGCGAGCTTTGTTCTCTACTGTGTTCTCATCACCCGGTAACCCGATCGCGTCCACATTCCATTGCAGGAACTCGCGCAATCGCCCGCGCTGGGGGCGTTCCGCGCGGAAGTAAGGACCCGCGGTGAACCACTTGCACGGCTGGGGCAGCTCCTTGGCGCGGGCAGCGTACATGCGCGCGAGGGTGGGGGTGAACTCGGGGCGGAGGGCGAAGTCTGCTTGTCCCTTCTCGACGAGTTTGTCGAGGGTTTCTTGCCCGCCCTTGCCGGAGAATGCTTGAAAGAGCTCACCCAGGATCCCTTCGCCCGATTTGACGGCGTAGAGCTCGGTGGTTTCGAAGGTTGGGCCTGCGATCTCGTCGAACCCGCATCGGATCGCGGCGTCCCGCCAGGCGTTGGTGATGTACTGCTGACGGAGCAAGTCCTCGGGGTAGAGGTCGCGGGTGCCCTTGGGGGCGCTGATCTTCTTGGGGGCGGGGTGCTTGGTGCTCATCGTGTGGTAGGGTATGCTGGGTAAGCGTGCCGGGAGGGGTGCAACCGAACGCGATGGGGGACGGAAGGACCTGTATGGGGATCCGTGTACGACATGTCGTGTGGACATCCGCAGCGCTGGCGCTGGGGTCGTTTATCTATGTGGTGACCCTCGAACCCATGGACGAGGACCAGTTCCCACGGGCAGCCGCGATCGGGCAGGGGCGGAACCTCAACGGGATGATCGATCGGGTGCGGGGCGCGATGATCGCGGATCAGCACGACTCGGCGATCGAGCAGGCGCACGAGCTCGTGGGGTACTACCCGAGCGAGGTGCGGGCGTTGTATCACTTGGCGATCGCGTACCGCGGCGACGGGCGGGAATCGGACGCAGCGCGGATCTGGGAGCAGATCCTCGATCTGATCGAGAAGCGCGGCGGATCGATCGGGACGAGCCCGAACCTGTACTACTACGCGTGGGCGATCCACGAAATTGGTGATCGCGACACGGGCCAGCAGCTCTTCGGGCAGGTCGCGGACCAGTACGCCCAGGCATCGAAGGACGGCGACGATCGATGGGGCGGGTTCGGCGCGATCGACCACTACAACCTCGCGTGCTATCGCGCGATGGCGGGGGAGCTCGATCGGGCGATGGGGCATTGGGCATTCGCGATCGAGCTCGGGTACGGGCGCGATCGCGGCGGGCGCTGGTGGATGGCGGACCCGGACCTTGAGCCCCTGCACGATCGGGTGCGGTTCTGGGAGCTGGGCACCCGGATCGACGCGACGGATCGGGAAGGACGATCGATCGAATCCGACCCGGATTCGGGCGGATCGGACGCGGGCGAGGGGTGATTGTTTGGTGCGGGCGGGCACCCACGCAATCTGGGCGGGGCGCTATGATTGGAAAACGAGCGGATCGCGTCGGATCGGGGTTCTCTGATCGGCGCGGTCGTGTCTATGCCCGTTTGGGCGATTTTGGGACTGTGCGACGCCATGCCGACTGTCACGATTAATGGGATCGAGTGTGAGTTCACCCCGGGTGATCTGGTGATCCAGGTCGCGGATCGCAATGGGATCGATATCCCGCGATACTGCTACCACCCTGGGTTGTCGCGCCCGGCACAGTGCCGGATCTGTCTCGCGACCTTCCAGGCGCCCAACCCCCGCAACGAAAACAAGCTCGAGCCCATGATGGGCGGCAAGCTCCTCCCGACCTGCGTGACGGAGTGTGTCGACGGCATGGTCGTGGAGATGCAGAGCGAGAAGACCATCGCGAACCAGAAGGCCGTGATGGAGTTCCTGCTGATCAACCACCCGCTCGATTGCCCCGTGTGCGATCAGGCGGGCGAGTGCACCCTGCAGGACTTCTCGTTCCAGTACGGGCGCGGGCACTCGCGATTCACGGACACCAAGGTCGTCTCCCCCAAGAAGGACTTGGGCGATCACATCTACATGTACTCCGATCGGTGCATCATGTGCACCCGGTGCGTGCGGTTCACGGAAGAGGTCACGGGCACGAGCGAGCTCATGATCGATTCGCGAGGCGACAAGTCCACGATCGATATCTTCCCGGGTGAGCCGATCAATAACCCGCTCGCGAGCAATGTCATCGATCTGTGCCCCGTGGGGTCATTGCTCGATAAGGACTTCCTGTTCGCCCAGCGCGTGTGGTTCCTCAAGCGCACCGCGGGGATCGACCCGTTCACGAGCAGTGGCGACAACATCTGGGTCGAGCATAACCAGGGGCGTGTGTACCGGATCAAGCCTCGCACGAACATGGACATCAACACCTGGTGGATCACGGACGAGGTGCGGTACGGGTGGAAGTTCGTGCATTCGGACAGCCGACTCGTCGCGCCCACCCGCAAGCAGCACGGCGTGCAGGTCGACGCGACCTGGACCCGCGCGTACAAGCAGGTCATCGACACCATCCGCGGCGCATCCAAGACGGCGCTGGTCATCTCCCCGACCCTCACGACGGAAGAGGCGTACCTGCTCGTGCGTGCGGTGCGTTCGATGAACGAGAACATTTCGTTGTTCCTCGGGCCCGTGCCGATCGATGGCAACGACATCGAGTACCCCAACCCGCAGGCGGGCAAGCCCTTTGTGCAGCGGGCGGAGAAGGTCCCCAACAAGAACGGCGTCAAGCGCGTCCTTGAATCCGTCGGAGGCGGGTACAAGGAGTTCGATACCTTCGTCCGCAACGCGAAGGACTTCGACGCGGTGGTCCTGACGGCGAACTTCCCCAGCGCCTGGGTCACGGACGATCTCGTCGATGCGCTCAATGGGCGGAAGACGATCCTGATCGATACCACGCACTCGGTGCTGTGCGATAAGGCGGATGTGGTCCTCCCGAGCGCCACCTTCGCGGAGAAGTCAGGGTCGTTCGAGAACTGCAACTCCATCATGCAGCACTTCGATCAGGCAATCCCCAACCAGCACGACTCCAAGAGCGAGGGGCAGATCGCGCTCGATCTCATCGAGCTCGCCAACGGCGGGACGCTCCGGGAGCACGCACCCGGGTTCGGGGCGCAGATCGTTGACGAGCAGCCCGGGCAGGTCCCCGGCGCGAGCGATTCGATCCTGCTCCCCCGCGCGGAGCTCTACGACGCGAAGACCATCCGCGCCCGCATGGGTGAGGACTTCGATGGGCTTCGTATCGTTGCGGAGTCCGTCGCGGACGCGGCGCCCGAAGAGCTGATCGAGTCCGACATGGAACTGATCGAGCTCTGATTACACGCGTTTGATGTTGCATACACACGACCCGAGCGTCATCGCTCGGGTTTTTCGTTTGTGCCCGTGTGTGATCATGGGCGCTGCGTTTGAAATGATCGCGAAGTCCTGGTTTCCGGGGTCCCTGATTCAAGGTTGCGAGTACACTCGAACGAACGCGCAAGTGGATCGATGCGAATGTATGAAGTTGATTGAGGATGGGCTGCATGCGAAGAAGTCATCACATTGGGATCACCTGCGGGGTGATGGGAAGCGTTGGGGTGGTGGTTTCTGGCGCGGGCGCGTCGCAATTGGGTGATGGGTATGAGGGGCGGGGCACGCCGACGGTGCACACCTGGGATCAGGCAGTATCAGGGTTCTGGTTCGATCCTTCGAGGTGGGACACGGGGATCGTCCCAAGCACGCACGCGGATACCGCGGTGTTTGATCTGTACGATGTGCTCACGGCGACGATCGATGCGGATGTGTTTGTGGGCGGGTTGCGGATCGAGGCGACGCCGATCAGGGTGGCGCTCGCGCCGGGGATCGATCTCACGATTAATAGTGAGCTGGTGAATCGTGGGAAGATCATCGTCAACGACCAGAGCGGCAAGGGCGTCGCGCGATTACGGGTCTGGTGGCAGGCGGACACAACGGGGAGCGCGGGGGAGATCTATCTCGGGGGGATCAACGATCCGTCCGAGGCGGTGCTCGAGGCGCTCGGTGGGACGATGATCAACACGAGCGCGATCCGCGGGTCGGGCGTGCTGCGGGGTGATTTCGAGAATCACGGCACGATCTGGTCGTTCGAGCAGCAGACGCCGGGGTATGTGCTCGACGGGAGCATCACCCAGTCCCGGTTCGCGGAGGTCCGGGTCTCGAACGGTGCGCTGGAGTTGATGCAGGGGAGTTCGTTGATCGGGGGCGAGTTTGAGCTGCGCTTTGGGAGTCTTATCCTGCATGAGGACACGCTCTTTGAGCCCGATGTGATCGAGCTCGACGGGGACACGGTCCTGGATATCCGCGGGCGGATGAAGCACCCGTTTCCGTCACAGCCTACGGAGTCGTTGTACATCAACGGGTTTAATGCGGCCTGCATCCTCGCGGAGGATTACACCAACAACGGGGAGATCGTTCTTCACCAGAGCGACGATGCATGGCTTGCGCGTCTGGTTGCGGAGGGCGATGTCACGATCGATGGCACCGGGTTCGTGCACCTTCGTGAGCCTTCGATCCCCGTTCGAGAAGCGTGGGTCGGAACCGAAGGCGCGTACACGATGACCTTTGGGAGCGGGCAGACGATCTATGGCACGGGAGAGATCGACGGCGATCGGGGCGGCGCGGTCGTAATCTTTGGGACGGTCCGCACCTCACCCGGTGGCAGGATCGTGCTCGACGGCGAGATCCGAGGCGGGGCGATGTTCGCGGACAACGGGAGCATAGAGGTGATCACCTCCAAGCTGATTAACGCGCAGTTGCTGACAGAGAACGGCGGGACGATCAGTCTGTACGCTGGGGAACTCGTCAACCCTGTGATCCGATCGAGCACCCCGGTCCTCGCCCAATCGAACGGTGGGTTGCGGATCTCCGGATCGGCGATCGTGGACGCGGACCTGATCGTGCGACGAGGTTCGAGCACGGGCTCGGGGCTTGCGCTTGAGTTTCTCCCGGGTTCGTTTCTCAGCGGCGGCGGGGAGATTGTTCTCGACGGTGATAACGCGGGTCTGGGCGGCGACATCACGATCCCCGAATCGTTCACACTCCACGGGTGCGGATACATCGACGGCGACATCGTGAACCGATCCACCATCACCGCGACGAGCGACCTGCACCCGCTCACTTTGCGGGGGACCTACCGCGAGGGTGTGTACATCGCGGATCGTGGTGATCTGCACCTCAACGGCACGCACATCGACGGCGAGTACATCGCACGCGGAGGATTGGTGCGGATCGGGTCAGGATCTCTTGTGAACAGCCATGTGTATGCAACAGAGGGGGGAGAGATCCGACTCGCACCCGGGGCGCGCACGGAGATCGAGAACAGTCTGATCGAATCGGATCTCGATCTATGCCTGGGGGCATCGGTAGCCTTCATCGGTAACTCGCACCTCGATGGGTTCCATAGGGTGCTCGATGATTCGTATCTGATTTTCGACGATGGGCGACTCGAGGGGGACGGGACGATCTTTATGCGGGCAAACCCCGCGGCCTACACCCAGCCGAGTATCTTCGCACGAACCGGGACTGGCGTGGTCAGCGCCGGGTTCACGATCCGCGGGTCGGGGCGACTCGTCGGGAATCTAGACGGGTCATTGATCTGTGAGGGTGATGTGATCGCGGACGACCCGTTCGCGCCATTAGTGCTCGACGGCACGCTTGGACCGATCGCGAACCTCGTCGTGGAGGGTGGATCGTTGGAGTTTGACGATGGGCTGCGCCTGATGGACACGGTGATCCCGAAGGGAACACAGGCAGGGGTCACGCTCGGAGACGGGACCGTGACATTCGAGCGTGTCGAGAATCAGATCGAGATTGTTTCTCCCAACGGCGATTCGATCGTGCAGATCAACGAAGAACTCGTGAACAACGGCACGATCGTCATCGGTTCCGATGCATTGACGGGCGGATCCTCATGTTCGTTCCCTGAGTTCGCGGCCGTGCTCGGCGATGGGGTTGTGCGTCTGCAGAGCATGACGGACTTGGTGCCTGCCCGCATCATCGCGGATGATGTTGTGCGCTTCGGCCCGGGGCAACGGGTAGAGGGTGATGGACGGTTTTATGGCGAGGTTCTGATCGAGGGCACGCTCGCGCCGGGTGGAGAAAGCAGGCTGATCCGAACTGCCACGACGGAGTTTGCACCTAGCGCGACTCTTGAGATCGATGTCTTTGACAACGGCGAGTCCGATCTTCTGTCGTCTTTCGTCAATACCCAAACTCGAATCGATGGTTCGCTCGAACTCGTGTTCGCGGACGGGTACACGCCGAGCTTTGGGGACGGGTGGCAGATTGTTGTCCGTGGGCGACCAACGGGATTGTTCCGCGAGATCGGTTCCAACATCGCGCTTGAGAACGGGTGGAGCTTTGTTCAGATCAACAGCAACGAGGGTGTCCGTGTGGTCCTGAGCTGCCCGGGAGATCGGGACGGGAACGGGCAGCGGGACTTCTTCGATGTCTTTGATTTCATCACGAGCTTCGAGGAGGAGCGAGCGAGCGCGGACCTCAACTTCGATGGGAACCACGATTTTTATGATGTCGCTGCGTACATCGAGCTGTATAGCCGGGAGTGCATGCCGTGAGCTGTTGCGTTGAGAAACTGATCGTGCGTGCTCTGGTCGCGGTGCTTGTGTTGACGAGCACCGATGCGATCGCGACGCCCGAGAGCGTGTACTGCGAGGTGCCAACTCCGGTCTCGACCTGGACGATCGAGACGAGCGTCGGGACGATGCTGGTGTACGACGACATGGTGGTGATGAAGCCCTCGAGTCGGGATGTCGTGATTCTTGATTACACCGATCCGTCGAACCCCGTCGAGGTGGGGACCATCGCGGATACCGCGAGCGCGGGCATCTATAAGGTTGATGAGACGACGCTGATGGTGTTCGATGAGTTTCACGATCGGACACGGGTGCTGGATGTTTCGGATGTGCTCAACCCTATCGCGATCGCGTCGTTTGGATACTACGGTGACCCGCTGTACACCCGCGAGCATGTCATGTATGTCGAGGGCAACGAGGAGTTGCTCTCGTACGGGTTCGTCGGCGAGGGTGCGGGTAAGCTGCTTGGCACGACGCCAATGGATTGGGACCCGGGTGTTGTGCTCGCGGATGAGGAGATTGGGTTCGTGTACGCGGGTGGGTACCTGCACACGATGGATTTTTCGGATCCGGAGCAGCCGGTGCTCTTGAACGATGGCATCGTGGTATACAACGGGGTGGGCGATCTGCGGCGATACGAGCACTACCTGCTCTGCTCGAGTGATGGGTTGAAGGTCTTCGATATCGCCGATCCGATGAATCCGGATCTGGTCTACTCGGAGAGGGGGTCGCACTCGGTTGAAGACATCACGATCGTCGGCGATCTCGTGTACACGGTTGATCGTTGGTACGGGCTGAGGGTGACAAGCATCTCGAATCCCGAGGCCCCGGAGCTTGTCGGGCTTGGGCAGGCGGATTCGATCGTTACTCGATTGGCGGTTGGGTCTGATTTCGCCCTTGTTTCGAACTACTCGACGATCTTTGCGTTCAAGCGCGACGAGCTCTCGTCGCCGGTGATCGATCGGGTTGATGAGATCTTCGAGACCCGTGAGTCGACCGCGTTCGAGGGGGTTCAGTATGTCGCGGCGGAGCTTGAGGGTTTGTTCGTATACGACATGCGCGGAAAGAACGGGATCGCGCAGCTCGGGCACTACGACCTGCCCGGGGGGGTCTGGAGCGTGCTCGCGGCCGACGGGTTGCTCTATGCGCAGACGAACGCGGGGCTCAAGGTCTTTGATATCCAAGAACCCGAGCAGCTCGTGCAGATCGGGAGTTATGGGCTGCTCGACGCGTCAAGGATTTTGTTGAAGCACGGAGATGATCTGTTCGTCGTTCGTGGTTATGAGGACGATACCGAGCTCATCATTCTCGATGTGTCCGATCCGTCGCGTCCACGCAGGGTCGCGACTTACTACGCGGACGAAACGATCGAGAGCGTCGCGCGGTTCGGGGAGTTCATCTATTTGTCACTCCAACGAAATAGCGTTGAGATCGTTGATTATCGCAACCCGTACTCGCCGGTGTTTGCGGGGTTCCTTCAGGATGATGCTGCGAGCTCACTCGTGGTGATGAACGGGCATCTGATCACAGCGTCCGACATGATCCGCGTGTTCGCGCTCGATGATCCTGCGAGCCCGGTGCTCGTGACGGAGTACGAGACCGGCACAGTGTATCCGATGGTGTTTACAGCAACGCACGAGGACGAGCTGCTCGCGTTCTATCGTGTCGAGGGGTACATTTTGTCGGGCATCGGTGTCTACGACATGCGTGATCCTGTTCACCCTGTCACGCGTGTTCAGTACCCGATGTACGATCGGTTGATCGGGTTGCACTTTGTGGGCTCGAACATCGGGGCGACATTCTTCAAGGATGGCGTCGGGCTGATTCATGCGGATCGATCGTGCATCGCGTGCGTCGCAGACTTCAATGACGACGGTGCGACCAACTTCTTTGATGTGAGCGCATTCCTCGTCGCGTATCTGGAACTGGATCAGCGTGCGGACCTCAACGCGGACGGCGAGTTCAACTTTTATGATGTCTCTGCGTTCCTTGAGGCGTACGCGATCGGATGCTGGTAATCTGAAACCCAATCACCGTTGTAGAAAACCCCAGCCGAGTTGGCTGGGGTTGTTCATGTCAATGGGCCTGGCGGGACTCGAACCCGCAAGGGTTTCCCCGGCGGATTTTAAGTCCGCTGCGTATGCCAGTTCCGCCACAGGCCCTGCGGACACAGTATAGCGAACCCACCTCGAACAACAAATTGTCACTCAGGATGCATCGGGCAGCAGGCGTGGTTCGATCTCATGGGTGTCTTTGCACCCACCATACCTGTGCGGAGCACGATTCGCCTGCGAGCCGACAACACCCTCATCCGGAGTGCACCCGTGCATTCTTCATGCCCCGAAGCCGCCTTACCCCCGCGGCTTCGGGTGCTTTTGGATGAAACGGGTTTGAGGTGTTGCCGTAGAATCGGGTATGAAGAAGATTCTAACGATAGTTGGTGTGATTGCGTTGCTCCTGGTGTTGTTGATCGCGAGCGTGGGGGTGTGGGCGTATTACGAGTTCCTGTATACGCACCCTTTGGATGAGCAGGAGCTCGCGGAACTGAAGATCGATTGGGACAACGCGACGGGCGGGAACTGGTCGCCCTGGTGGGACCGGGGTGATGGGACGATCGAATGGAATCCGTCGGCGAGTTATAACGAGTGGATGATGTCGATCCCGGACGAGCAGAAGGCGTGGCCGATCCTTGTGCAGGTGTACTACGACCACCACAAGGGGTTGTATCAGGAAGAAGCGTACCTTCAGTACACAGGGACGCTTCCACATCATGCTGAGCGATGGGCAATCTGGCGCGGGTTGATCGAAACGGACGCGTTCATGGAGATCACGGATCGAGTGCAAGGCGCGACCACGCGCGAGTACCTCGGAGCGGAACTCCGGGGTGGGACAGAACGGTTCGAGCACTCCCTGATGATGGAGTACGGGTACGAGAACGCTGACGACGCAAGTCGGATCGTGAGTGATCCGAGCATGATTGATGCCCATCTTGGTTGGCTCGGTCGCATGCGATCCTCAAGCACGAATCTGTGCGCCCGCGCTGCGTATGAGCTCGAAGAGGGCAACCCTGACGAGTTCGTACGCTTTATCGAGTCGGCGCACACGCTCGCGGGGTATGCGCGTGAGTTCCCGATCCTGATTTCCGAGCTCGTCTACATCGCGATCGAGTCCATGATCAGTAACACGCTGAGCTGGGGGCTGGTTGCGCATCCGGATGCGTTCGAAGCGACACATCTTCAGCGGCTCGACACGATCCTCGCAGAGCAGGGTTCGTTTGAGTTCGAGTGGGGGATCGAGCAGATGGGGTTCCACGATTCTGTTCGCAGGATGTGCGATACGGAGGGCGAGTTTTCCCCGAGGCAGATCGCAACATACGAGTTCTCTGGGCCGGCAAGTTCGCTCCCGATCGAGGAACTTGGACCCACGGCCCAGCGGATGCTCTATGTGTATCGAAAGAGTTTGGCCCAGGGCGACGCATTGGGCGCGATCCCGTGGGACGAGGACATAGAAGAGATGGAGTCGGTGCTTGAGCGCGAGCGGGGTGCGCTCAACAAGATCACCAACGCGATGCTGGAGGTGCTCATCCCCGCGCTCGATCGCGTCCCGGCGCGGGTGCGGAACTTCAGGCAGGAAACCATCGCGCTGCGTCTCGCGCTCGCGTCGTACATGCACCGTGATCGGCACGGCGCATTCCCCGAGACCATCGACGCGATCGATGAAGACCTCATGACCTTCAACCCAATCGATGCGTTCACGGGAGAACCGCTCAAGTACACGATCCGCGACGGGCTCCCCCTGATCTATTCCGTCGGCGACAACCAAACGGACGACGGCGGGATGATCCGGTGGGCGTACTCCGACCCTGATTCCGATGGCAATCGGCAACGATCGCAGACCTGGCCCGAGTGGTGGCGAACCGAGGACATCGCCTGGCACCTCACGACCATCCCCGACACAAACCACGGCGATTGGGTTCTCTTCCCCATGCCCGTCTCCGACCCTGACCCCATCGAGGATGACTACGACCCCGATTGGGATCTCAAACAAGACTGGATGTACAACGAGGAGTCGGGCGCCATGACAATCCCCGAAGAGGGGTGAGTGCATGGTGCGATCTTTGCGTCGGGACTAGGATCACGCATGAACGGCATCGGCATCATTGTGCTTACCGTGGTGATCGCGATCCTGACGGCGATCATCACCCTCATCTGGTGGAAAGTCGGCGACCAATGGGCCGACGAGGAGTACAAGAAGTTCGGGCACGGCGGCGGTGCACCCAAGGGCCCGCCTCCGACGGTGATCGAGAACTTCGACTCCAAGCCGAGCAATGAGAAGTCGGAGTAGGCGCGGATGCCCAGGTACAAGCTCACCGTTGCGTACGACGGGACCGATTTCCATGGGTGGCAGAAGCAGGAGCCACCCGATCCCAGCGCGCCCAAGCCCAGGCCGGGCGAGGAGCCCGTGCGGATCCAGATGCGCACGGTTCAGCATGTGGTCGAGCAGACGGTCCGCGAGGTGATCCGCGAGCCGATCGTGTTGATGGGCGCGTCACGCACGGACTCGGGCGTGCACGCGAACGGGCAGGTCGCGAGTTTTCTGTCGAACCCTGACCCGGACAAGGGTGTGGGTTGGCCTGCGGATCGTGGGTGCGATCAGCTGGTGCGGGCGCTCAATGGGCGCCTGCCTCGTGATGTGCTGATCCGTGATGCGTCGATCGTGCACGACGAGTTCAACCCCATTGGGGATGCGATCGAGAAGGAGTACCGGTACACGCTCGTGTCAGGGGATACGCGCCCGCTGTGGGATCGGCGTTATGTGTTCCACACCTGGTACGACCTTGATGCGGAGCGTATGCAGCGTGCGTGCGAGCTGATCGTCGGCGAGCACGACTTCGCGAGCTTTGCGCAGATCTCGCACGGGCGAAAGACGACGGTGCGGACAATTTACGCGTGCGGCGTCCTCACGCCCGAGCCGGGCAAGTTCGTGATCCATGTGCGCGGGAACGGGTTTCTCTACAACATGGTCCGCATCATCGCGGGAACAATGATGGAGGTGGGACGCGGGAAGATCGATCCGGAGTCGATCCCTGAGATCTTGGCGAGCGGTGATCGGAAACAGGCGGGCCCGACCCTGCCGCCTCAGGGATTGAGGCTGGAGTGGATCCGGTATCCCGTGTAGATTGTCTGTATGGGATATGAGCTCGGGCTAAGGCAACTTCCAGAGACCGCGGTGTGGCGGGGCGGAGTGTGAATCGATATGAAACCCCAAAGGGCTCAAGTTTGGGTGTTCCGAACCGCGATTGTGATCTTCGCGGTATTGATCGTGTTGTACATTCTCTCGGGGTGGTTTGCAGCGGGGTGGATGCAAGTCTTGGGCTCGCGTGGCTACCTGCTCGCGGGGGGAGAGGGGCTGGTAGGGCTTGGAATCACGGATCCGGATCTCATCCTGGAATCGGGCATGTTTTTTGAATCTCAAGCGGTGGGTTGGCGTTGGTGGTTTTTGATTGCGCAGACGCCGCGTAGTTCGCAGTTGTTCGTGCCGATCTGGTTGCCCATGTTGGTTGTTGCTTTCGTGGCGTGGCACGCACGCCCAAGGAAGCATCGCTCGGTTTGCTGCGAGTTGTGCGGGTACTCACTTGAAGACCTCACAAGCTCCACCTGTCCTGAGTGTGGGAACACAACTGAACTCCAAACGCCCTGAGCCGGTATCCTGTGGTGGGTATCCGCTGATAATGAGCGCGGGGGTGCATGTTGGATGAACAAGGGACACGCAGGCGGCACGGGTTGGTCTGGCGATTGACGCTGGTCGTGTTTGTGTCGTTGATGGTGGTGTTCGTGTTCTCGTTTGTGGTACACCCGCAGGTGCGGGCCGAGTATTACCCGTTTGGGCAGGCGCGGGGAGACGCGTACTTCACGATGCGGGTGAGTCTTGGGCGGGTGACGCTCGGGCGATCGGAGTACGGCGTGATCGCGCCGACGGTGTCCGAACTCGAGGAGGTCCTCGATCGCATGGGGCGCGGGTGGGTCGTGGAGATGTACACGGTGCGGGCGCCGTTCTCGTACGATCGGGCGTGGTGGGCGCTGCCCGGCGGCGCGGGCGGCGGGAGCAGCCGGGGGACATTCAAGGTGTACTCGATCCCGATGATCTACCCGATCGTGTTGATCGGCGCGGCGCTGGGCGCCGCGACGCTCCGTGGGCGTCGGGCAACGCGGGAGGGGTGGTGCAAGGCCTGCGGGTACTCGCTGCGCGGGATCAAGGGTGATGTGTGCCCGGAGTGTGGGGTGGGATGTGCGTAGGTTCAGGCGCGTACTCTGGTGGGGTGCTCATGTGGTGAGCGCGGGGATGATGCTGGTGATGGTGTTCTCGTACCTGCCGTATGAGTGGTGTGCGCGGTTGAAGCAGGAGACATGGGAGCCGATCGAAGGCGTGTATATGCAGTATGTCGTCTGGTCCGGGCATGGGCGGTTCGTGGTCTTGCAAAGTGACTATGACCAGGCAGCGCACGATGCGGCGCTCAAAGGGATTAGGGATATGCGGTCGAAAGGTGTAGAAGTCGATCGCCCTCGGCACTTGTTCCCGAGGATGTCACTTATCGTGGGAGCGCATCGGTTCAAGCAGATTGATAAGTCTCACTTCCGATTGCCGCGATTTTCCAGTTACACTTCGAGCAACGGGTCTGATGAGCAATGGACGCTGTCAAGCTCGTTGTTCTATCCGTTGATTGTGACTTTGTCGGTATCGATTTTACTGATCTGGAAGTCGCGTAAGTTGATTGGTCCGGGTCGTTGTGGGGTATGTGGGTATTCCCTGGATGGGCTCACGGGCGATTCCTGCCCCGAGTGCGGCACAATAATCACGCATGACTGACATCATCACCCAAACCGAGCGTCTGACTCTGCGCGTGCCTCGTATTGAGGATGTGGATGTGCTCGCGCCGTATTGGGGTGATGCGGAGACGATGAAGTACATCGGGCACACGGGTGAGGGGTGGTCTCGGGAGACGGTGCAGGAGCGGATCGAGGCGGCGATCGAGCGTCAGCGGGTGAGCGGGTACTGCTTCTGGGTGGTTGAGTTGCGCGGGACGGGTGAGGTGATCGGGCAGGGGGGGATTGTGCCTGTCGCGAATCAAGGGCCGGAGATCGAGCTTGGGTATCGGCTGGGGAAGATGCATTGGGGCAAGGGGTACGCGACGGAGATCGCGCGTGCGTCGGCGAAGCACGCGTTGGAAAACCTGGGGATCGATCGATTGATCGCGGTGACCTATCCCGAGAATGTCGCGTCGCGGCATGTGTTGACGAAGGTCGGGTTCGAGGACCTTGGGATCACGGATCGGTACTATGACATCACCTGTGCTCTGTATGCGCTCACGCGTGCGCGATGGGACGCGCTGGATGCGGGTCATTCGGGCGGTTGATCGAGCGGGGTGTCGGATCCGGGGCCGTGCGCTCCGTGGCGGGGTTTGGCGCTGAGTGACGAGGCGCGCGTGATCGCGTCCTTGCCGAACTTGTCGGCGATGGTGTCGGCGATGCGATCGACGGCCCGTTCCTTCTCATGATCGTTCGTGTCGAACAACCCGGGCGTTGCGGGCGCATCGGTGAGCTGCGAGACCGCGACCCCGATGAGGCGGACGGGTTGGAACGCGCGTGCCCAGGTGTCGAAGAGCGATCGGGCAGCGTCGTGGATGGTGCGGGTCTCGTCGGTCTGTTGATCGAGCGTGTGTGAGCGCGTGATGGTTTCGAAGTTGCCGAACCGGACCTTGATGGTGACGGTGCGGGCGAACCGGTGGTGCTTGCGGAGGCGCATCGCGACATCCTGCGCTTGGCGTGCGATGAGGGCGCGGACTTCTTCGGGGTTGTCGAGATCGACGGGGAAGGTGTGCTCGTGGGAGATGGACTTGGCTTCGCGATCGATGCGGACGGGTCGATCGTCGATGCCGCGTGCGAGGGTGTGGAGGTGCACGCCGTGGTCGCCCATGCGGGCGCGGAGCGTGTCGATCGGCATCGAGCGCAGATCGCGGACGGTGCGGATCCCGAGTCGCGCGAGCGATCGCTCGGCGCTGGGCCCGACGCCCCAGAGCTTGGTGACGGGGAGCGGGTCGAGGGTCTCCTGGATGCGCTCGGGGTCGATGACGGTGAGCCCGTCGGGTTTGTCCATGTCGGACGCGAGCTTGGCGAGGAACTTGTTGGGCGCGACGCCGACGGAGCAGGTGAGGTGGGTTTCTTCCTTGACGAGGCGGCGGATCTCTTGCGCGATGTGCACAGGTGATCCGAAGAGCTTGAGCGACCCGGTGATGTCGAGGAAGGCCTCGTCGATGGAGATGGGCTGGATCGCGGGTGAGAATCGTTCGAGGATCGCGAAGACCTGGCGCGAGACGGCTTTGTAGTCCGAGTGGCGACCCGAGACGACAATGGCGCTGGGGCAGAGTCGGAGTGCGACGGCTGTGGGTTGGGCGGAGTGGCACCCGTAGGTGCGGGCTTCGTAGGAGGCGGCGGCGACGACGCCGCGTGGTCCGCGTCCGCCGACGAGGACGGGCTTGCCACGGAGATCGGGGTTATCGCGCTGCTCAACGGACGCGAAGAACGCGTCCATGTCGACATGCAGGATGGCGCGTGGATCGGGCATGGATGATTGTTGCTCGCGTAATGCGTGAAGTATTTGTTTGGGTTAGTGATATTTATGTAACTGTTACTATCGCTGTGTGAGTGGGACTAGAGTGAGGATGGATACGGAAACATTGTGAAGGAGACGAACCATGTCAGACACATGCGCCATCGCAACCCGTTCGCTTGGCAAGAGCGGCATTGATGTCACTGAAATCGGGATCGGGCTTTGGGCGCAGGGTGGACACTGGGGCCCGGTCGATGACGCGGCGAGCTTGGAAGCGATTGAGACGGCGCTCGACGCTGGGGTGACCTTCTTTGATACCGCTGATGTGTACGGCGATGGGCACTCGGAGAAGATCCTTGGTCAGGCGATGAGGGGGCGTCGCGATCGGTTCATCGTGGGGACCAAGATCGGGTGGAAGAACTACGACGGCGAGAACAACCGATCGCAGTACGACACGGTGGAGAAGCTTATCGCGGGTGTCGATGAGAACCTGCATCGATTGGGGACGGACTATGTGGACCTGATCCAGTGCCATGTGTTTTATGACGAGCCCAACACCCCGGTGTTCATCGAGGGTTTCCGCAAGCTCAAGGAGCAGGGCAAGGTCCGTGCGTTCGGGGTGAGTACCGCGAACCTCGATCACATCAAGACTTTCAACGCGCACGGCGATCTCGACGCGATCCAGATCGATTACTCGATCCTGCATCGGCACCCGGAGCACGATGTGTTCCCGTATTGCCTGGAAGAGCGAATCGGCGTGATCGTGCGCGGGCCTCTCGCGATGGGTTTGCTCGCGGGCAAGTTCGACAAGAACGCGCGATTTGAGGGCGACGATTTCCGCAAGGCATGGATCGATGACCCGGATCAGCACGCGCAGTTCCTCAAGGATCTGGAGACGGTGGAGCAGCTTCGCCCGTTGAGGCAGGCGGGTGAGACGATGGCGCAGATGGCGCTGCGGTTCGTGATCACGCACCCCGCGGTAACCACGGTCATCCCCGGTGCGCGGAACCGGCGTCAGGCGGAGCAGAACTGTGGAGTTGCCCAGCTCGGGCGGCTCGACGCGCAGACGCGTGACGCGATCGATGCGATCGTCGCACCCGGAGGCGGACGCAAAATCTGGCCGGCCTGATCGGGTTCCTCAACTCACCATGAACAACGTATGAATCTGGTTTCAGGGGCGGAGATCGAACCGGTTTTTTGTGGTGGAATCATGGGTTGCAGGAAGACAAAGATTTCCTTTGGTGGACGCGTATCAATCAGCGTGGACAATTAGGGTGATGGGTACACGATCACACAGAACGAATGCGGCGTTGGTGGTCCTCGCGGGTCTGGCGATGGGCTCATGCTCGTCTCCGAAGACGGCGGGCGAGCCGACGGTCCCGATGAACTCGATCCCCGAGGGCACGCCCGAGGAGCAGCGGGCGGCGGCGGTGCAGAACACCATCGCGACGGACGCGGCGGCCCAGCCCAATCCGGCGGCATCGCTCGCCGACGCGCGACAGGTGCAGGCGCAGGTGATGGACTTCGCGGACGAGATGACGCTGCGCCTGGCGGAGGCGATCGATGTGATCGAGACGCGCTCGCAGAGCATCGAGGGTCGGACGATTGCGCACCGGCTCAAGTACACCGTGGCGCACGGCGCGACGATCATCGCGTCGGCGCAGAACCCACGCATCGCGCTCGTGGACATGTATGTGATGATCTCGCTCCAGCGGGCGCTGCTCGAGAAGAACATCGTGGGCAAGTCGATCGGGTCGGAGGGCGATCGGCTTGTGCAGACCTTCCAGACGAGCGAGCAGGAGATCAAGGGTTTGGCGAGCAAGGCGCTCACGCCCGAACAGATCGCGGAGATCGATCGGCTGGTGACGCAGTGGCTGGAGAACAACCCGGACCGGATCTACGCGGGGTATGTGCGTTTCTCGGAGTTCTCCGCAGCCCGTCAGGTTGCGACGGCACAGGCACAGAAGGGGCGCGCGGGGAATGTGCTCGGGTTCCTGTTTATTGATCCGCTCGCGGGGCTCGACCCGACAACGCGTGAGATCGAGCAGGCGCGCCTGCTTGCGGAGCGCGCGTTCTTCTACATGCAGCGGATGCCCATGCTCATCAGCTGGCAGGCGGAGCTGCTCGTGATGGACACGGTCAGCGAGCCCGAATCGCGTCAGGTCCTCACGAGCGTGCAATCGATGACCCTCTCGATCGAGGAGATCACGCGCGAGATCAACGAGATCAACACACGCTTCCCCGAGCTCATCAGCGCCGAGCGCCAGGCGATCCTCGATCAGCTCGACAAGACGATCGATGAGCAGCGCCAGAAGTCGATCGAGCAGGCGCTTGAGGGACTCAGCGCGGAACGCAAGGCGATCCTCGATCAACTGGCAGCGCAGGAAGAAGAACTGCGTCCGATGATCACGGACCTGCGCGACGCGGTGGATTCCGCGACGGCGCTGAGCGATTCGGTGCGATCGACGACGGAGCAGTTCGAGCAGCTCGCGAAAGTGCTGCACCTGGATGAGCCGAGCGATCCCGACGCGGAGCCGACGGATCTTGCGGATGTCGCGGAGGTCCTGCGTGAGACGACACGCGCAGCGGAGGAGCTGGTGCGTCTGAGCGAATCGATTAAGGGCACGACGGATCCCGCAGCCCTTGAAGAGCGGCTGGTGATGATCGAGCAGCGCCTGGTGAACGCAGAGAACACGGCGAACCGGATCATGGATCGCGCGTTCCGGCTCGCGATGACGCTGGTGATTGCGTTGGTCGTTGGGCTGGTGCTCGTCGTGGTGATCGCGGGCGTAGTGCGTATCAAGACAAGCAAGCCCGCGCGGGCTTGATCACAATATCCCGAGCGAATCACTCATCATGTGCCCGGCGCGGTTGCTTGTCGCGCTCGGGTCGAGCATCGCGTCGAGGTCGGCGGGGAGGATCATCTTGAAGCTCGCGCCCTTGCCGGGCGTGGATTCGAGGCGGATGCGTCCCTTGTGCTCGTAGACGATGCGCTTGGTCACCGCGAGCCCGAGCCCCGTGCCCTTGAGCCCCTTGGTGGTGTTGAAGGGCTCGAAGATCCACGCGAGCTTGTCTTGCTGCACGCCCGGGCCGTTGTCGATGACATTGATCGTGACGGCGGGGCGGAGCATCGCGCCGGGTTTGTTGGGGTCGGGGCGGGACTCGTTGAAGGAGACACGGACGGTGATCGCGCCGGTGTCGTTGGGCACGGCTTCGATCGCGTTGGTCAGCAGGTTCATCAGCGCCTGATGAATAAGACTCGGGTCGATCATGATCGGGGGCATCTCGGGGTCCGCGTCCACGATGAGCGCGATGTTCTTCTCTTGGCACGGCTTCTCAAGCAGCTGGGCGCACTCATCCACGATTTTGTTCATCGGGGTGAGCTCGAGCTCGAGCTGGAGCTTGCGTCCGAACGCGAGCATGTTCATGGTGAGCGAGGCGATCCGATCGAGGTTGCGTCGGAGGATGCCCCACCCGTTCTTGGTGATCGCGAGATCGTTCTTGTGGAGTCCGATCTCGACGACATCGGCGCCGCCTCGGAGTCCCTGGAGGATGTTCTTGATGGAGTGGGAGAGGGACGCGACGGTCTCGCCGATCGCGGCCATGCGTTCGGAGTTGACGCGTTTGAGGTGTTCTTCCGCGTTGGCGAGCGCGAGCCCGGTGTGCTGCCCGATCGCGTTGAGGAGTTCGAGCTGTTCTTTTTTGAAGGCGTGGTTCTGGGTGGAGGAGTCGATGTAGATGGCGCCGAAGACATGGTCGCCGAAGAGGATGGGCGAGCAGATCGCGGATCGGATCTGGTACTGCTGGACGGAGTCGCCGGAGACGAAGCGCGGGTCGGTCATCGCGTTGGTGGTGAGGACGCCCTCGCCGAGCGTGGCCATGCTGAGGATGGTGCGGGAGACATGGATGGTTGGGTCCTCGTCGCGCTTGGCGGGGTTGGCGTATCGCACAACGCCGGGCACGAGCGGTTCGTCGTCGGAGACGCCCTGGATCATGATGACGCCGCGTTCTGGTTTGAACTCGTTGAAGACCAGGTCCATGACGGCTTCGAGGAGCTCGCGGTTGTTCATGATCCGCGCCGTGAGCGCGGTGAGGGTGTAGATGACACGGAGGTGATCGACCGCGGCGGCGGGGGTGTCGGGGTCCTCGGACGCGTCGGTCCCGATGTAGGAGTCCGCCTGGGTGACGATGCGTTCCTCGACCTCTGTTTCCATGTCAAGCTCATCGGTGATGAGCACGGCGGGTTTCTTGCGGAGGTTGACGGGGTTGCCGAACAGGAAGACGGTGGCGCCGACGCGGATCTCGTCGCCCGGTTCGAGTCGGATCCGGTCCTTGATTGCAACGCCGTTGACGATGGTGCCGTTGTGCGATTGGAGATCGCGGAGGAACCAGGTGTCGCCATCGGGCGTGAGCTCAGCGTGTCGGCGCGACACGGTGTTGTCCGTGATGGGGATGGCTTCGGTGGAGCGCCCGATGAGCTGGGGCTGATCGGTGGGGAGCTGGAAGCTTTTGCCCTCGTCGGGGCCCTCGATGACGGTGAGCTTGAGCATGTCGGTGAATGGTATGGGGGGAGGGAGGGGCAATGGGGAACAGGCAATAGGCAATGGGTAATAGGCAATGGGTAATAGGCAATGGGGAAGAGGGGAGGGGGGAAGACAGGTCAGGGTGGCCCGATGGAACCCGGAGGGTTCCTTCGGGGATGGTGGTGCGATTGAATAGTGCGCCCGAAGGAGACTTCGTCTCCATCGGGCCACCCGGAGGGGGATCGGCTATCGTGTAGGCATGGCCAAGCGTGGTACAGCAAGCTCAAGACCTCCCGGTGCAGACGATCTGTTCGTCGTCCTCGCGGGCAAGGAGTTGTTCCTGCGGACCCAGTACACGAGCATGCTCCGCGCAGCGCTCGAGTCAAAGCACGGCGAGATCGAGACCTTCAAGTTCGTGGGCAACGAGGTGGAGATCGCCCAGGTGCTCGATGAGTGCCGATCGTTTGGGCTGATGAGCTCGTACAAGCTCGTGATCGTGGATGACGCAGAACTGCTCGTGAATGAGTCCACCCGCCCGGTCCTGACGCGCTACGCGGAGAACCCGTGCGATCAGGCGACATTGCTCCTCCGCGCCAACACCTGGCGTCCTGGGAACCTGGACAAGGCGATCGAAAAGGTCGGCGTCGTCACCAAGTGCGAGCAGGTCGACGAGGGGATGGCGATCAAGTGGACGCAGGCGCGGGCGCAGCGGGCGTACGCGTCCTCGATCGGGCAGCGTGAGTCGGCGATGCTCGTCGAGCGATTGGGCGTGGACCTTGGGCGGATCGACGCGGAGCTTTCCAAGCTGGCGATCGCGGCGGGCGAGGGGAATGCGATCAGCGCCGCGCTCATCATGGAGATGGTGCCCCTGACGCGCGAGGTGGAGAACCCGTGGGTGATCCAGGAGCCGTTGTTGAGCGGGAACCCGACATATACGCTCGAGCAGCTTCGGATCGTGCTGGAGAACTCGGGCAAGTCGAACTTCGTGCCGGTCTCGTTCGCGTGCATGGACCTGGCGCGCAAGCTCGTCGGGGTAAGCGAGGGCGCAGCGAACGGGGAGAATCTCAATACGATCGCGAAGGAGCTCAAGCTCTGGGGCCCGAGCCGGGACGCGATCATGCGTCTGGCGCGGAAGGTCCCGCCGAGCGTGGCGCGGGAGTTGTTGGACGCGAGCGTTCGGGCGGATATGGATATCAAGCGTTCCGCGGACCCGGGTCGGACGCTGGAGGTCTTGGCGTTGCGGTTCGCGTCCGCGGTGCGTTGAGCGGGTTATCCGTGGAATTCTGGACCGATTCGGCGCGGATCGACGATGATCTCCATGGGTCTGGGCGCGTTGGTGCGCCCTGTTGCAGGAGGCACACCCCGATGAGCAGGACGCTCAACAACCGAACCCGTGTGATCGAGCTTGTGGTGTGCGCTGGCGCGTTGATGGCGCTGGGCGCGTGTGGCGGGTCCGGCGCGGGTGGAAGCGTGCGTGCTTCGGACCCGGACACGCCGGTGAACGCGGGTCTGGCGCATCTGGATCGCTCGCCGGGTCTGGCGCTGCCCTCGGAAGAGGAGCTCATGGCGCTGAGCGAGGACGAGGCGTCGATCCAGGAGCAGATCGCGGAATCCGCGCGTCAGCTCGAGTTCTACTTCACGAATGTCGAGATCGATGGCCCGGGCGAGTTTGTGGACGAGCCGAGCGTGGCGATGGAGGAATCGACGCCGCCCGCGACGCAGGTGTCACCCGAGCAGAGCACGCAGGTGACGCAGACGAATACCAAGCCGACGGTCCGGGTGGCGCAGCCCGAGCAGCCCAATCCCGAGCTCGGGAGCAAGGGTGATGGCGGGGTCCGGGTCTCACTGAAGGATCTCGCGGGCGGATCGGGTGCGGAAGAGCCGGAGCGCGACGAGAAGCCCGTCGATACCAAAGTCAAGGATGCGCCGAGCGTAGAACCGATCGCGCTGGATGAGCGCGCGTCGATGACCTCGGCGCAGCGGCGCGATGCGCTCGCGGGCGAGCTCGCGTCGATCCTTTCCGAGATGGTGTCTTTGGGTGATGACCCCGGCGCATCGGCGGTGGCGCTCGCGTCGCTGGAGACGCTGCTGCCCGAGGACACGCGGACGCTTGTGGATACCGGGGTGTTGTCCGAGCCGGAGCTCGCAACGCTCAACGCGGTGCGTGGGTTGTTGTCGTCGATGGTGGACGAGGGCAATATCGTGAGCCCTCACGAGCTCGCGTCGGAGCTCGAGTCGATGCGGATCCAGCTCGCGGAGTGGTCGGGGATTGTGATCACCCGCGCAGCGCTGTGCACGCGGGTCGAGGGGTACGGGCGCTTTGAGACCTTCCCGAGTTACCGTTTCCTCGGGGGGATCGAACACGAGATCATCGTGTACACGGAGCTCGAGAACTTCACGCAGCGTGAGTCGATCGGGCCCGACGGGTTGCCCCGGTTCAACATCGAGCTCTCGCAGCGGTTGGAGTTGTACCATGTCGCGGACGATCTGAACACCTGGAACCGATCCGCGGACACGGTGCGTGACGAGTCGCGGAATCGGTTGCGGGACTACTACCTGACGAACCGGGTGTGGCTGCCTCCGACTTTGGGTGTGGGTCGGTACCACCTGAAGGTCGTGATGCGTGACCTGCTCGGCGAGCGTCTCGCGGAATCGATCATCCCGATCGAGATCGTGTCCCAATGAACTGGCGGGTCACAAAAATGACAGCAGCTTTGGGACCTACCTCTCTCCACAAAAGAGCCCCAAAGCTGCCATCGCTGTGCCTTGCGAGGGTACAAAGATCGGGCACACGATGCAACCCGTACACGACGCAGGGCACGGGAAAAACAGCACGAAACCGCACGAGCAGGGGATGGCGAGTGCTGTCTGGCAGTGATCAACGATCAAGAAACACGAAATGGTAAAATAGGTAAAGAAACGGCGATCGAAGCAACAGTTTCGTAAACACGCGTTCACACTCGATGGATCGGGTTTGTGCACAAGCGAACGATTTCGATTGAGCATCTTCGGGGAATAGAACGGATACTGATGAGTATGGGTACTGGGTCGAACCAACGCGGGAACGGATCGGGGAAGGGGTCGTCAGCCTACCCCGCGCCGGTGCGCGCGCTGATCGAGCGATTCGCGGAGCTCCCTGGGATCGGGGTGCGATCGGCGGAGCGTCTCGCGTTCCATGTGCTCAAGAGTGATGCGGAATCCGCGATGCAGCTCGCGCACGCGATCGAGGCGGTGAAGAAGAGCGTGCGGCATTGCCGGGTGTGTTACAACCTGAGCGATGCGGATGTCTGCCCGATCTGTTCGGACGCGTCGCGAGATCGTTCTCGGGTGTTGGTGGTGGAACAGCCCAAGGACCTGATCGCGCTGGAGCAAACGGGGATGTACCGGGGTCTGTACCATGTGCTGATGGGTCGCTTGTCGGCGCTCGACGGGGTCGAGCCGGGCGATCTGACGATCGGGGCGCTCATGGAACGGATCCGCAACGCGAACGGCGAGATCACGGAGGTGGTCCTCGGGCTCAATCCGACGGTGGAGGGCGACGGCACGGGTTTGTACCTGGCGCAGAAGCTCGGCGAGCTGCGGGTGCAGGTCAGCCGACTGGCGCGCGGGTTGCCCAGCGGCGGGTCGCTTGAATTCGCGAACAAGGCGGTCCTCGCGGACGCGATCTTGGGTCGTCAATCGTTGGGAGGGGGCTCGTAAAGGGCTTTGGTGATCGTCATGCGTTTCCAGACTTCACAACAGATGAAGCTCGGGCAGCAGATGAAGCTTGCCCCGCGGATGATCCAGTCCATGGAGATCCTGCAGATGCCCCTCGCGGAGTTGCGCGAGCGGATCGAGCAGGAACTCGAATCGAACCCGACATTGGAGATCATCGAGATCGAGGGCGAGCTCGACACGCGCGATCGCGAGGGATCGCAGAAGGATCGCGAGCTCAACATCGAGCCCGAGAGCGCGGACGACTTTGCTCGACTCGATGAGTACACCGAGAATAACCCGGACGCGGCGGAGAACACCTACTCCAACGACGCGAAGATGACGCGGGATTTCGACGATCTCCCGAGGACCCGCACGAGCAGCGGAGATCGCGACGCGAAGTTCGAAGCGATGGCGTCCGCGCCCGCGCGGAGCGCGTCATTGAGCGAGCAGCTCATGGACCAGTGGTCCCTCACGGATGTGTCCGATCGGATCAAGGCGATGGGCGCGGTGATCATCGCGAACCTCGATGACGATGGGTACCTGCGGAGCGAGTTCAAAGAAATCGCGGATCGTGCGGATCAGTCAATCAAAGCGCTCGACGCAACGGGGGCGGATTGGGAGCTTGCGCTGCAGGCGGTGCAGTATTTGCTCGAGCCCGCGGGGGTCGCTGCACGCGACGCGCGTGAGTGTCTGCTTTTGCAGATCGATGCGCTGGGTGATCGGGCGGGCGAGGATGACGACGATCGGATGAGCGTCGATCCGGACGCGCTGGGCGTGGCACGCACGCTCGTGGCGGAGTACTTTGAGGAGCTGATGAAGAATCGGCTGCCCAAGGTCGCGGCGCGATCGGGGTTGTCGCTCGATGAGATCAATGTCGGGTTGGATCTGTTGCGCCGCTTGAGCTTGTCGCCGGCGCGCCGATTGGTGGACGACGCGCCCGAGACGATCGTGCCCGATGGGATCGTCGAGTACGACGAGGACGAGGATCGGTACTTCGCGTACCTCACGGACGGGCGATTGCCCGATGTGCGGATCAATCAGGAGTACGCAAAGATGAGCGCGGACAAGGGTGTCCCGGCGCAGGATCGCACATTCCTCAAGAAGAACCTGTCCAACGCGCAATGGCTGATGGAAGCGGTGGCGCAGCGTCAGCACACCCTGCTGCGCGTGATCAACGCGGTGCTCGACGAGCAGCGTGAGTTCTTTGATTATGGGCCCGAGGCGCTCAGGCCGTTGCCTATGAAAACGATCGCGGATCGGCTGGGGATCCATGTCGCGACGGTGTCGCGCGCGGTGAGTGAGAAGTACCTGATGACCCCGCGCGGGATCGTGCCCCTGCGGAGTTTCTTCTCCGGCGGGTTGAGCACCGAGTCGGGCGAGGATGTGAGCGCCAACTCCGTGAAGGCGACAATCGAGGAGATCATCAGCAGCGAGGACAAGGCGAAGCCGATGAGTGACGAGGCGATCGTGAAGCAGCTGCAGGATCGCGGGATCGAGATCGCGCGGAGGACGGTCGCGAAGTACCGCGATCAGTTGGGGCTTCCCACGGCGCGGATGCGCAAGCAGTTCTGATCAGGCGGCGCGTGATCGTCGGCGGGGCAGGCGGGGCCTGCGCGCGAGCGAAGATCGTTTCCAGGGACCCATCCAGACGAGCGTGGCACCCAGCAGGAGCGCGGGGGTCGCGAGGAGCATGCGTGCGCCCGCGTCGTCGAAGAACCACGCGCCGAAGATCGCAGCGGGGATCATGAGTAGTCCCCCGATGCGGGGGAAGATCAGCGCCAGGAGTGTGAGGACAAGCACCGGGGTTGCGAAGAGCATCACGGGGGCGATGTCAGACGCGCTGGCATTGTCGGTGAGGATGTGCATCAGGGCGAACCAGACCCAGAACCCGCCCCAGACGGCGGTCAGTAGCGATGCGCCCCAGCTGAGCACGGGGTCGGGGATCGCGATTCGGGGCTTGGGCAGGCGAGGCAAGGGCATGGCGTCAGTGTACTTGGGATTGGCGTGATCGAGATTGCGTGCATCGGGCGGGGCAACGGGGGCGAACCCTCACGCATCACCCGGGTCGTCGACCCGAGCAGGGGCGAACACGGAGATTCACGATGGCACACACCAACCCACCCATCCGATACGGACTCATCGCGGGGGCGCTATCGCTCTTTGCGCTTGTGTATGTCGCGACGGCTCAGCCGTTCTCGCTGTCGTTCAATTCGTCCGAATCGCGTTGGCAGGTGGTCGTCGATGGGGTGATGGGTGGGTTGTCCACGGGCGAGATCGATCGCACGGACAACGGGATCGTGTTCCACGGCGATCTGTCGCTGGAAAACAACGGCGGGTTCTCGCAGATCCGCACCCCGATCGAGCGAGGATCGCTCGAGGGCGCGGACGGGATCGAGATCGAGGTGCGAGGCGACGGGCGGAACTACATCTTCGATGCACGCGTCGCGAACATGCGCGTGATGGCGGGTTCGTATCAGCACAAGTTCGACACGATCGGGGACGAGTGGACGACGATCCGGTTGCCCTTTTCGGATTTCAAGTTCCACTACTTCGGGCGTCTGATGGAGAATGTGGATGCGATCGAGGCGCACATGATCGACTCGTTGGGCGTGACCCTCGCGGATTACAACCCGGGCGCGTTCGAGCTCGAGATCCGCGCGATCCGTGGGTATGCCGAGGGCGATGTGTACGACGATCGGCTCGCGAAGCTCAATGAGCAGTTGGGGCTTGTTGAGCAGGTGCGGGCGGACGAGGCACCGTTCGCGGATATGGGTTCGGTGTACGCGGGGCGTCTGCAGCGACTCGGGGCGAAGCTCGAATCGCGTGAGGGCAGTACCGAGCCTCAACGCATGATGATGTCGGCGTCCGACGCATCGAAGATCGTGGAGGTGTGCGTGCTGGCGATCGATCGCGGCGTGCCGCTGTTCAATCACGGGCAGCACCAGGCGTGCGCCTCGGTGTACGAGATGGCCCTCGCGTCGATCTATGTCCTCAGCGAAGATCAGCTCGATGAGCACACCCGCGCGATGGTACACGGCGCGCTTCGTGATGGGCAGCGTGTGCACGACGCGGGCGATCGGGCGTGGCACTACCGGCGAGCGCTCGACGCGCTGATCGAGCAGTTCAGCGGACACGCGTAAGTCGCGCATACTCGAGGACGAGCGTCTTGCGTCCAACCGATCGGAACTCCACAACCACCCGGGCGTTTGCTCCGGGTGTTGTTTTCATCACGACGCCTTCACCGAACTGGGGGTGACGCACGACGCACCCCTGGGGGTACGCGTTTGTGTCGGCGCCGGATGATTTGGATGTCGCGCCGCCGCCTGGGTTGATGCTCGGGCGCGGCGGGGCGGACTTGGGCATGGATTGGCGCGGCTGAACATTGGCGAGGCGTTGCTCGCGGGCGCGTTCGATGCGTTCGAGGTCGGCTCGGTGCTTGGGGTCTTGCTTGTAGTCCTTGAACGATCCGGCGCGGAACGAGCGTGAGGGGGACGGCTTGGAGGAGAACGCGTCGTCGTACTCACCCATGCCCTCATCGTCGTAGTACGCGTCGGAGTGGTCGGAGAAGATGATGTGCTCGCGCCCGATCTCTTCGAGGAAGCGCGAGGGGATCATGCGTTCGGACATGCCTCGGATCGTGCGCCGGTTGGCGTTGGTGATCTGCAGGTGCTTCATCGCGCGGGTGATGCCGACGAAGGCGAGTCGGCGCTCTTCTTCGAGCTCGCTCTGCGATTCGTTGGCGCGCGAGTGAGGGAGCGATCCCTCCTCGAGCCCGATCATCGCGACGGCGGGGAACTCCAGACCCTTAGACGCGTGGAGGGTCATGAGGGTGACGGAACCCGACGAGGTATCGACGGCGTCCGCGTCCGCGACGAGGGCGATGGACTCGAGGTAGGCGCGGAGCATCGCGAGCAGCTCGGGGACCTCGCCGACCTGCCCGTCTTGTGCGGACTCGATGTCGGTGAACGCAGCCGGGTCATCGGCGGGGTCGTACTCGCGTTCAAAGTCACGCGCAGAGGTGATGAGCTCGGAGAGGTTGTCGAGTCGTTCCTCGTCGGACTCGGCGCCGCTCGCTTTGGCTTGTTTGGTGTAGTGCGCTTCGAGGGTGGACTCGGTGATGACGCGTTCGACGAGCTCGTGGAGGGTTGTGGAGACGGACGCGCCGAGGAAGGTGCCGCCCCCGGTCCAGTCGTTGATCATGGTGACGAACTTGTCGATCGACGCGATGGCGCGGGGGTTGAGCCCGAGCTCCTTGGCGCGGGTGAGTCCTTGCCAGAGCGAGATGTTGGCGCGGACGGTTGCGCCCTGGATGATGTCGAGGGTGGACTTGCCGATGCCTCGTGTCGGGGTGTTGACGACGCGGAGGAGGGAGACGGTGTCGTTGGGGTTGGCGACGACGCGGAGGTACGCGAGGGCGTTCTTGATCTCCTCGCGCTCGAAGAACGCGGTGCCTCGTGCGATCTTGTAGGGGATCCCGTGCTGGCGCATCGCGTCTTCCATGACACGGGAGAAGGAGTTGACGCGGTAGAAGACCGCCATATCGCGCCAGGCGATCCCGTCCTCATCGTGGAGCTTGCGGAAGAAGTCCGCCACGAGCTCGCCCTCGTGGCGTTCGGTGTTGCACCGGATGACGGTGATGGGCTCGCCGCCCTCTTTGGAGGTGTAGAGGGGCTTGTCGCGCCGGTGCTCGTTTTTCTTGATGAGGGTGTCGGCAGCCTGGAGGATGGGCGCGGTGGATCGGAAGTTTTCGCCGAGGAGGATCGCGGTGGAGCCCGGGAAGTGTTCCTCAAAGTCGAGGATGTTGGAGATGTCGGCGCCGCGCCACCCGTAGATCGCCTGATCGGGGTCGCCGACGACGCAGATATTGGGCTGCTCGGGCTTCTCGTGCTCCATGCCGGGTAGTGGTGGGGGCGGCGCAGCGAGCAATGAGGTGATCTTGAACTGGACGGAGTTGGTGTCCTGATACTCGTCGATCATCAGGTAGCGCCAACGCGAGGTGAGCTCGGCGCGGATGTCCTCGTGGGTCTCGAGGAGCTTGACGGTGTAGAGGAGCAGGTCGTCGAAATCGATCGCACCCGCCTGGCGGAGGACCTGCTCGTATCGGAGATAGATCTTGGCGATCTGCTTGGCGTAATAGTCGAACGCGTTGGCTTCGAACGCCTTGGCGTCCATGAGCTCGTTCTTCGCGTTGGAGATCGTGCTCAGGACGGTGCGGGGCGGCCAGTTGGTGCTCTGGAGGTTCATCTCCTTGAGGACGCGCTTCATCGCGCTCATCTGGTCCGAGCTGTCGTAGATCGTGTAATCGGGCTTGAGCCCCGGGAGCTGGGCCCGCTCGGCGTATCGGCGGAGCAGGCGCGCGCAGAGCGAGTGGAAGGTCGTGATGGTCAGCCCGCGCATGCGTGGGTCTGGCGGTGCGCCCTCTTCGAGCGCCTGCTCGCCCGCGATCTGGACGATGACGCGTTCGCGCATCTCGCCCGCGGCTTTGTTGGTGAAGGTGAGCGCAAGGATCGACCACGGCGGCACGCCCTTCTCGACGAGGTGCGCGATGCGTCGCGTAATGACGCGGGTCTTGCCCGACCCGGCTGCGGCGAGGATGAGCAGCGGGCCTTCGGTGTGGAGAACCGCGGATTTCTGCGCGTCCGTGAGACCCGCGAGGATGGGGTTTTCTTGCGGCGCATCGTCCCCGAGCTTGCTCGGGAGATCGTCGTCAGCGAGGAAATCGGGGAGGTCGTCGAGGGGCATGGTGGACATCGTGTCGTGCGCTCATTGAAGGAAAGATCCGTCTTCCCGAAAGGGTAGGCAAACCGGGCGGTTTCGTCGGTGCGATTCAGGATTTGAGCACATTGCGGATGCGGGCTTTCACGGACGCGGGGGAGCTGTCATCCTTGAGTGTGGATTCAAGGAGCGTGATGGTCTTCTTGTGCTTCTTCGGGTCGGTGCGTGTCGCGGCGAAGAGGGCGCTGTAGGACCACGCGCGGACGAAGCTCTTCTTGCTCGACATGCACGATCGGGCGAAGGACTCAATGGGATCGGTGCATGACTTGGGGATGGGCACAACGGAGAGGATCTGCAGGACATGGAGCTGGGAAGCCCAGGTCTCGAGCGCATCGAGTGAAGCGCACATGCCTTTGATGTGCTTGGGGTCGATCGATTCCGGGACGAGATCGCCCTCGTCGATCGCGTGCTTGAACAGCCAGGTCGCGCCGTCCTGGTGATCGATGCTCGGAAACAACAAGAGCAGGGACTCGTGGAATCCCTGCTGCTCGTAATGGTTCGCGTAGACGCGTTTGATGGAGGTCGCGTCCTTGCAGTCCCATTGGGCGATGTCGTCGGCGAGTGTCATGACTCGCGATATGGTACCAGATCACGCCCGTCGTCGGCGAGCGCAGAATAGCAACGCAAACGGCGTGAGCGTCGCGGGCGCGGGGATCGGGATGATCTGAAACCCGTTGATCACGCCGAGCCCGGTGACGGTCTCGTAGCGCATGGTGAGCAGGTTGTCCGTGATCTCCAATCGGTGGCGGGTGTGCGTGACGCCTTCTTCGAAGAACACGGGTGGGAAGTTGCCCCCTGCGGTTTGGGTGTCGCCGTTGATGTCGACTTCGACGATTGCCTGGAGATCGAGGAACGGGGCGGTGTAGGTGATGATCTCATAGAACCCGTTCTGGATGTTGTCGAGCGTGAGCGTGACGGGCCCGGAGTTCGATAGGCCTCTGCCCTCACCTGGATGTCGTGAGGGCTGACCGATATAGATCCCGTCGGCGACGAGCCCGACGATGTCTTGGTCCCCGAATATCCCGGGGTTGAAGGTCGAATCGAGTGCGCGATCGGATCGCAGATGCACATCCGTCGGGGTGAATGTGGTGTCGAACAGGCCGTTGAAATCGATCGTATTGCCGTCGGTAGTGGGGATGAGCCAGATCCCGCTTTGCGGCGCGTCGCGGGTTGAAGCGCCCCGAAAATCAATCCCGGGGACGCCTGCCTGGAATCCGAAATCGATGCTGAAGGCCTGGGGGTATGCAGCGGGGGCGCAGATGGATAGCGCTCCCGCAACGAGTGCGGGTGTGAACGAGGATCGCATGTGTGGGTCTCCCTTTTTCTCGAGCACATGGGTGGGGGCGCCTATGGGCGCTGGGTGCTCTCTGGTAACTATTCGTCGATCATGTTGATCGGTTGCCTTGGTCGGATGAAGAAAGGTCACTGAGCGCAACGGGCATTCAAAGGGCACTGGGCGATGGTACAGGCGGAAATTGCGAGTTCGTGAGGGAATCCTGCGTCATCTCGGGAGTGGGGATCGAAATACAGACGGGGCGGCGGGTGTTCCACACGGGTGGGTACCTATGATTTCTTCCGTTTTTGTCGACATTTGACCATCGACCGACAGGCGGAGGCAACCCCAATCTCCACAGGCACTTGCGAGCATCATCATGAGCGAAAAAGAATCCATCAACCCGCAGGCCATGCCCGATGTGCAGGCGTCGCAGGACGATCGCAATGTCCACATCGACAAGGTCGGCGTCAAGGATGTCGTCTACCCGATGAAGCTCGCGACCAAGGATGGCAACGAGCAGACCACCGTCGCGTCGATCAACATGTATGTCGCGCTCCCCAAGGAGAAGAAGGGCACCCACATGTCCCGGTTCCTTGAGGTCCTCAACGAGCACGATAACCAGGCGTTCTCGCCTGCGGACATCCCAGAGATCACCCGACAGATCAAGAAGCGTCTCAACGCACAGGAAGCGCACTTCGAAGCGAGCTTCACCTACTTCATCGCCAAGCCCGCGCCCGTCACGGGACAAAAGGGATTGATGAACTACGAGGTGACCTTCGAGTGCACCGCGAACTGCACGGATGACTTCGTGATCCGTGTCGCAGCGCCCGCGACGAGCCTGTGCCCGTGCTCCAAGGAGATCAGCGAGTACGGCGCGCACAACCAGCGCTGCCGAATCGAGGCCGCGGTTCGTGTGAAGGACACGATGTGGATCGAGGACCTCGTCGAGCACCTGGAAGCGGCGGCTTCGCACCCGGTGTACGCGGTGCTCAAGCGCCCCGACGAGAAGTTCGTGACGGAGAAGGCCTACGAGAACCCCGAAGTTCGTCGAGGACATCATCCGCGATCTGGCGGTGCTGCTCAACGAGGACGATCGGATCGTGCAGTACGACATCAGCTCAGAGAACTTCGAGTCGATCCACTCGCACAACGCGTACGCGGAGTTGTCGCGGGATAAGCGGTTGGATTGATCAGGGCTCTTATGGCAGCGATGATGACCCGTATATCCCCCCGCGATGAGAGAAATCCCGTGCCCGAGATGATGGGTGGGTCGATTGGTCTGAGTGTGTCGATGACGCTCATGATCAGCTCGAATGCGAGATGATCACAACGAGCCCGAGCCCGATCGAGTACCCGATCAGGATCGAAACGATGTAGCGTGGGTGTTCATACCACTCGTGAAAGTATCGTCCAGCAATCCACCTCGACCTCTTGCCACATTCTGGGCAGTGACGAGGCAGAGGGTTTGGTAGCTCGTAACCACAGAACACGCACTGGTTTTGTGATCTTCGCAAGTCATGTCTTTGCTTGCGAATAAAACCACGCAAAAAGTTGATGCCGTACCACGACGCGATCAGCATAGCAAGACAAATGATCGCAACCTGAATGAGATGGATATCACCCGCGAGAAGACTCGCATAGCCGAAGCCGAGCGTGATTGACATCGCGCCGAGAGCACAGCCGATGAGGGCAATCGATCGGGGAGATGTGGAAATCAACTATCTCGTCCCCGCCAGCTTCCGCACCGTAAAGTCAAAGTTCCGCACCATCGCCGTCAAGACGCCGTAGACGATCGCGATGTAGATCCCGGCGCTGACGACGGCCCCGATTCCCATCGCAACACGGGCGACGGCGAGCCCTTCCGCGCCGGGCTGGTTCACGGTTTCGTCGAGGCGTTCGACGGGGGAGACCATCGCGTCGATCAGGGACGCGGGGGAGAGAGCGGCGAGGGCGGGCCCGATAACGGGCATGTCGGAGGCGCTCGCCCAACCGCACATGCCGAGGATCCCGGCGGTGATGAACACCACGGCCACGGTGCCGACGACTGCTGACAGGGTGCCCTTGCTCTTGAGGGACCAGTGCAACCCGATCATCACGCAGAACGCGATGAAGGGGACGAGCATCACCGCGAGGACGATCCCGGCTTCGGGAATGATGATGGGGACCTCGAACGCGCCGCCGCCGGGGACTTTGTGGGTGTACTGGGCGAGTTCCTGTTTCCCGAACCCGCCGAACATTGCGTACATACCCGCGACGAGGAGAGTGAACACGGGTACCGCGATCAGTGGGAGCAGGTACGCGACGAGCCCACGCATCTTGCCCGAGAGGTAGAGCTTGGGCGTGATGGGGGTGGTGAGGATCAGATCGAGCGTCCCGTCCTCGCGCTCGCCCGCGACGGCGGTGGCCGCCATGTTGAGCGCGACAAGCGAGATCAGGAACACCTCGGTGAACACGAGTGACTTGATGATGAACCGGAAGTCGTTGGTGTTGAGCGTGCCGGTGTGGTACAGGACGACGACGACGATCGCGGTCAACGCGCCGAGCGAGACGAAGGACCAGCGCGCGAGCATACGCCCGAGGGTCGCGTTGCGGGCGGCGGCTTCGCGCCACGCGATCGGGTTGGACCACACGGTGCGGGGCGGGCGGTGTTCTTCGTCAGCGCCTCCGAGCCCGAACATCTTGCGGTACCACGGGATCGACGAGGCGCTCTGGGTCACGCGTTTGAGCCCACCCGAGCGGACGGTCAGGGTCGAGAACCCCGCGAGGAAGACGGAGATCAGGATCGAGAAGGTGCTCCACGCCGCAGCCGGCGACGAGAGCATGAACCCCGCGAGCCCGGAATATGCGCCCGGATCGGCGCTGGGGTAGGTGGTGGGGGAGAGCTGGGCGCGGATCGCGAGGAAGGGATTGAGCGCGGTGAGGAGGGTGACGCCGTCGCCGTTGGTGCCCATGCCCATGCCCCGGGTGCGCAGCCACGCGTCGATCGCGATGGTCGTCGCGATGTAGGTCACGACGGAGACATAGAAGGTGAACACAGCCCGTTGACCTGCGAGACGAGACACGGAGAGCGCGATCGCGATCGCGCCCACGAGGGTCGCGGCACCCGCGGAGACGATGTAGGCGTTGATGATGGACTTGCCGGGCACGCCGCCGAAGAACTGGGTGAGCGCGAAGAGGGGGAGGGATGCGAAGAGCAGCGCGAGGACGAAGAAGAGCCGCCCGAACAGATTGCCCAGCACGATCTCGAGCTTGGACATCGGGGTGGTGAGGATGATGTCCCAGGTCTTGGGGTTGGCTTCCTGGGCGATCGCCCCGGCCATGAACACGGGGGCGATGACGCAGATAAGCCCGACCTGGAGGTACGCGATGAGCGCAAAGCTCGTCGCGCCCGCGGACGCGAGTTCACGGTACGAGACATTGGACCCCGGCGAGTTGGCGAGCATCGCCCAGAGCAGCACAAGGATGAGCACCGCGAGGTACGCGCTGCGGACATAGAGGTGCTTGGAACGGCGCGACGCGTTCTGCACCAATCGCACAGCGATGGGGTTCGCGGGTCCGAGTCGTAATAACCATCGCAGGAATATGGGCATGGTGGGTAGTCTAGCCGAGTCGGGGTTTGGGTTCGGGTTGTGGTCAGATTGGCTTACGGACGGAACTGTCTGGGGTTTCGTCCGATGATCTGTACTTTGGGATTGATTGATATACCATTTTATGGTATTGTAATGCGTATGGCGAAAAATACCTCTTTCATCCTCGGCGATCATTTCGATGACTTTGTCAGCGGGCAGGTTGAATCGGGGCGCTACGCGAATGCAGCGGATGTCATCCGTTCTGGGTTGCGATTGCTTGAAGAGCACGAGCGGAAAGTGGAAGCACTCCGGCGAGCCCTTGAAGAGGGCGAACTGAGCGGGATCGCGGGGCCTTTGGATGTGGAGGCGATCAAGCGTCTTGGTCGACAAGGCTCGGGGCGGTCAGCATCGTGAAGCGTCGTCTGCTGATCAGCAACGCGGCACAGAACGACCTTGCCGCGATCTGGCGTTGGACCCTCGATCAGTTCGGCGAAGCACAGGCCGATCGGTATCTCGACAGCCTTATCGAAGTCATCGAATCGTGCACCGATTCACCCACGCGAGGGAGGGATCGCTCTGAGATCCGAGACGGAACCGGTCCGTGCTGGTTGGTCGGCATGTTGTGTTCTACCGGTTCGACGATGCCCAACTCATCGTGCAACGCGTGCTGCACGGGAGTATGGATTTCGATGCGCATCTTGATGACGGTACGGTGGAGTAGTCGCGACGGGGTGGCCCGATGGAGCCGTCCCCGGCTCCTTCGGGAACGAGGACCATCCACACCCGACCCCGAAGGAGACTTCGTCTCCATCGGGCCACCCTTCAACTTTGCGCCGAGCAGGGAGTTAAACGAAAAGCCGCACACTCTTGGTTGAGCGTGCGGCTTCGTGGGTGCGATGAAATGTCAGGGGCTCAGGTCGATTGCGACTCGGCGGACTCGAGTTCCGACTCGTCCTTCGACTCGGGCTTGTCCGACTCTGGCGGGGCGACAAATGAGCTGTCGAAGCTCAGGTGGTCGTCCTCGCCCTTGCGGGTGGCCTTGAGCACATTCTTCTCGTGCAGGTCGCCCGAGAGGAGCATCTCGGACACGGGGTCCTCGATGTAGGTGCCGATCGCTCGACGGAGCGGGCGGGCACCGAAGTCCGGGTTGTACCCCTTGTCGATCAGGAAGTCCTTGGCGGCCTGATCGAGTTCGAGCTTGAACCCCTGGAGGGTCAGACGCTCTGCGACCTTGCCGACTTCGAACTCGACGATCTGGACGAGGTCTTCCTTCGTCAGCGGGCGGAACACGATGACATCATCGAGACGATTGATGAACTCGGGGCGGAAGAACCGCTCGATCTCCTTCATCAGGACAGACTTGATGGACTCGAACTGGTTGTCGGGTGCGTGCTTGCCGAACCCGAACCCGCCGCCGCCCTTGATGAGATCGGCGCCGATGTTCGAAGTCATGATGATGATCGTGTTGCGGAAGTCCACATGACGCCCGAACGAGTCGGTGAGTCGCCCTTCTTCCATGATCTGCAGGAGCATGTTGAAGACATCGGGGTGCGCCTTCTCGACTTCGTCGAGGAGGACGACGGCGTAGGGGCGACGGCGGATCTGCTCGGTGAGCTGCCCGCCTTCTTCGTACCCAACATACCCGGGAGGCGCGCCGACCAGTCGCGAGACGGTGTGCTTCTCCATGTACTCGGACATGTCGAGGTGGATGAGCGCGTCGGAATCGCCGAACATGAACTCCGCGAGCGACTTGGAGAGCAGGGTCTTACCGACGCCGGACGGGCCGACGAAGATGAAGCTGCCCATGGGTCGCTTGGGATCCTTGAGCCCGGCGCGAGCGCGGCGGATGGCCTTGGCGATCGCCTTGATCGCGTCGTCCTGCGAGATGACGGCCTTGTGGAGCTCGTCCTCGAGCTTGAGCAGGCGCTGGGCCTCCTCCTTCTCGAGCTTCTGCAGGGGGACGCCGGTCATCTTGGAGACGACCTCGCGGATGATCTCCTCGTCGACGACGCCGGCAGATTCCTGCTGCTTGGCGCGCCATTCGGCTTGGATGTCTTCCTTCTTCTTGCGCATCTGCTCTGCCTGATCGCGGAGCTCCGCAGCCTTCTCATAGTCGGCGCCCTTGACGGCTTCGTCCTTGGCGACGGAGAGGCGTTCGATCTCGGCTTCGATGTCGGCGAGATCCGGCGGCTTGCGCATCGACTTGATGCGGACGCGGGCGCCCGCCTCGTCGAGGACATCGATGGACTTGTCTGGCTGGACGCGTCCGGTGATGTAGCGCCCGGAGAGCTCGACGGCGGCCTTGAGCGCGTCGTCTGTGATCTTCACGCGGTGGTGTTGCTCGTACTTGTCGCGGATGCCCTTGAGGATCTCGATCGCCTGGTCCGCGCTGGGCGGGTCGACGGGGATCGCCTGGAATCGGCGAGCGAGCGCGGCGTCCTTCTCGATGTACTTGCGGTACTCGTCGAAGGTGGTTGCACCGATGCACTGGATCTCGCCTCGAGCGAGCGCGGGCTTGAGCACATTGGACGCGTCAATCGCGCCCTCGGCGCCGCCGGCACCCACGAGGGTGTGGAGCTCGTCGATGAAGAGGATGACATTGCCGGCGCGCCGGACCTCGTTCATGACGGCCTTGATGCGTTCTTCGAACTGCCCGCGGTACTTGGTGCCCGCGACCATCATCGCGAGATCGAGGACGACGAGGCGCTTCTCGTGCAGGATGTCGGGGACTTCCTGCGAGACGATGCGCTGCGCGAGCCCCTCGATGATCGCGGTCTTGCCCACGCCCGCTTCACCGAGCAGGACGGGGTTGTTCTTGGTGCGTCGGCACAGGACCTGCGTCAGGCGTTCGATCTCGTGGGATCGCCCGATGACGGGGTCGAGCTGCTTCTCGGTGGCGAGCTGGGTCAGGTCACGCCCAAACGAGTCGAGCGCGGGGGTCTTGGACTTGCCGCCCTTGCCCTTGGGCCCGGATTCGCCCGAGGCGCTGGTGCCGGATGACATCTCGGACTCGGTCTCGGTGCCTGCGCCCAGGAGGTTGAGGACCTCCTCGCGGACATCGTCGAGCTTGAGCCCGAGGTTCATGAGGACCTGGGCCGCGACGCCGTCGTGCTCACGGAGGAGCCCGAGCAGGATGTGCTCGGTCCCGACATAGTTGTGGTTGAGGTTGCGTGCTTCCTCGATCGCGTACTCGATGACCTTCTTGGCACGCGGGGTCTGCGGGAGCTTGCCCATGGTGACCATTTCGGGGCCAGCGCGGACGAGCTTTTCGACTTCGAGGCGGACCTTGCGGAGATCGACATCGAGGTTCTTGAGGACATTGGCACCAACGCCCGAGCCCTCCTTGACGAGCCCGAGCAGGATGTGCTCGGTCCCGATGTATTCGTGGTTGAAGCGCTGGGCTTCCTGGTTGGCCAGGGCCATCACTTTGCGGGCGCGATCTGTGAATCGTTCAAACATGTTCAGTCTCCCGCTTCCCGGGTCGTGTCCCCGGGTTGCTCTGGACACCCCGAGGGGTGTCATCCGTTTTCATCCACGAGGAGGAACGCTCCCCGATGCGATTCTGTTCGTCTCTGAAGCGCAAGATGATGCGTTCTCCCCATATGAAGGTGATTGGGGATCGGCCCATCGGCGCTTCCTATCGGTAGTATCGGCTGCATGGGGCGTGCCAGTATCGTGCAAGGACAAAAGTCCGTTCAGATCGAGCCAAGACGCGATGGGACACGGGGTTGCGGCATGATGATGCGACAGAATCGCACCCCCTGATCGGGCAATCTGCCAGTTCGGCAGGGGGTTTTGGGCGATCGGGTCTTGTGTGAGGAATCTTGGGATGCGTTCCGGAGTGACGCACGATCGCGATGACGGAGGGCGGGAGAAAGACTCGGGTGGTTATCGCAGCGCTATAATCGTGTCGTTTGTCAAAAACAATCCGGGCGGTCCCAGAGGAACACGCCCAGGCGATACAGAAACGAGGTTGAATCGTGGCGAGCAAGCACTTTGATGTTGTGGTGATCGGTGGCGGCCCCGGCGGGTATGTCGGCGCGATCCGGGCGGCCCAGCTCGGGTACAAGGTGGCCATCATCGAGCGCGCCAAGCTCGGCGGCGTGTGCCTCAACTGGGGGTGCATCCCCTCCAAAGCACTCATCTCCAACGCCGAGCTCATGGAAAAGCTCGCGGAGAAGGAAGAGTGGGGGATCGAAACCGGCGAGATCAAGTTCGATTGGGACAAGGTCATCGGGCGTTCACGCGGCGTCGCGGACAAGCTCAACAAGGGCGTTGAGTTCCTCATGAAGAAGAACAAGATCGAGTTCTTCAACAAGCACGCCAAAATCGTCAAAGCAGGCCCCAAGGTCGAGATCGAGATCCGCGATTGCGACCTCAACGAAGAGTTCACCCCCTCGCCCGTCAAGGTGAAGGACACGGTCGAGAAGATCACCTGCGATCGCGTCATCATCGCGACGGGATCCGTTGCACGCGATCTCCCGTTCGCGAAGTTCGACGGCGACAAGGTCTGGGGCGCCCGCGAGGCGATGTACAACAAGGAACGCCCCAACAAGCTCATCATCGTCGGCGCCGGCGCGATCGGGATGGAGTTCGGGTATGTCTACAAGAACTTCGGCACCGAGGTTACCATCATCGAGATGATGGACCGGCTCGTCCCCATCGAGGACGAGCAGGTCGGCAAGGAGATGACCAAGGTCTACAAGAAGCACGGGTTCGATGTCCGCACCTCCACCGGCGTGATGGACATCGACACCAAGGGCAAGGGCGTCAAGGTCACCGTCGCCCCGATGGGCAAGGACGGCAAGCCCGACGCGTCCAAGAAGGAAATCATCGAGGGCGACAAGGTGCTGCTCGCGATCGGTGTCGCGGGTCGCTTCGACGGCTTGTTCGACGAATCGCTCGGGCTCGAAACGGTGCGCGGGTTCATCAAGACGGACTATGTCCCGTTGAGCGATGACACCCCGAGCGAGCCCAAGGCGCTGAGCTACGCGACCAACCTCCCCGGCGTCTACGCGATCGGCGATGTCATCGGCCCGCCCGCGCTCGCGCATGTCGCAGGCGAAGAAGCGATCCTGTGTGTCGAGCAGTTCGCGTTCAAGGACGGCAAGGAGAAGCACGAGCCCATCCCCATGGACTACACCGTCATCCCCGGGTGCACCTACTGCCACCCGCAGGTCGGGTCGGTTGGGTACACCGAGCAGGCGCTGAAGAAGCAGGGGCTCAAGAAGGGCGAGGACTACGAAGTCGGCGTGTTCAGCAACCAGGCGCTGGGCAAGGCCATCGCAACGCGCCACACCGACGGGTTTGTGAAGATTATCCGCGGTCTCCCCCGCGGCGAGATCCTCGGTGCCCACATCGTCGGGGATCAGGCAACCGAGTTGATCGCCGAACTCACCGTGGCGCGTCGACTTGAGGCGACGACTGAGGAGCTGATTGCAACGGTCCACGCGCACCCGACGATGCACGAAGCGGTGCACGAGGCGGTGCTCGCGTCGGAGGGGCGTGTGATTAACTCGTAATCAGGTGGAGCTGATTCGCCGTTGCATCTGCTGTGAACTTCTATTGCTTTATTTTCGTCGCTAGGTACATTGGCGTACGGTGTTTTGCACGATCATTTTTGGCGTGCTCGATTTGAGACAGGGTTAGCATGAAAAATGTGATTAAGAATCGGATCGTATTTGTAGGAGTTGGGATTGGGATTTTGATCTCATCAACGGTTATGGGGCAGGTAACTGCAGAGGATTTCCGTCTTACTGCTGATGATGGAATGGCCTTTGATTGGTTCGGGGATGCAGTTGCGATTTCAGAAAATATGATCGCTATTGGTGCATACGGTGATGATGATAACGGGGGGTTGTCTGGCGCAGTATATCTCTTCGATCTTACGACCGGGGCGCAGGAGTTTAAGCTGACACCGGATAACGCACGATCGGGTGACAGCTTTGGTCGATCAATCGCAATAGCTGATGGAATAGTCGCGGTCGGAGCTCTGGGCGATAGAGATAATGGGTTCAACTCAGGTGCAGCATACTTGTTTAGCTTGGATACAGGTGAGCAAGTACACAAGCTGCTCCCGAGTGATGGAGAAGAGGGCGATCGATTTGGTTCGAGCATCGCCGTTCATGGTGGAATAGTCGCGGTAGGTGCGCGTCTTGATAGTGATCTCGGCACCAGTTCTGGCGCGGTCTACCTCTTCGACACGGCAAGTGGGCAAGAGTTATTCAAGCTGGTCGCGAGTGACGGAAATGCGGCAGATACGTTTGGTCTATCTGTTGCGCTTGGTGATGGATTACTCGTTGTGAGTGCGCCGGGCGACGATGATGTCGCGAACAACTCGGGTGCGATATATGTATTTGATACAACGACCGGGCAGCAGTTGCATAAAATTAAAGCAAACGATGCATCATTGAATGATTATCTCGGGGACTCTGTCGACATTGATCAAGGTGTGATATTGGTGGGGTCGGCGTTGGATGACGATAGTGGACCCAGCTCCGGATCTGCGTATCTCTTCGACGCAGCGAGCGGGACACAGTTGAGGAAGCTCTTGGCAGAAAACGGGGAACAAAGCGACGGTTTTGGTCGGTCGGTTTCAGTTAGCGATGGGGTTGCCATCGTAGGTGCGCCCAAGAATCGCAATTTCTTTGCGGATACTGGGCGAGCGTATGTATTCGACATTGCGAGTGGATCTCAAATCACCGAGCTCGTGCCGGAGAGTTTGTCTGATGGCGCAGAGTTCGGCCATTCAGTTTCGTTGTATCAGGGGCACGCGATCGTCGGAGCAATCTTTGACTCGGTTGTCGCACAACAAAGTGGTTCTGCGTTCTGTTTTTCGGTCTTCTCAGCTTGTGTCGCGGACCTCAACGACGACGGCGAGCTCAACTTCTTCGATGTCAGCACCTTCCTCATCGCGTATAACGCGATGGACCCCGTCGCAGATTTCACGGGAGATGGGCTCTTCAACTTCTTCGATGTATCCGCATTCCTGACGGAGTACGCTGCGGGATGCCCATAATCCTGCCGATTATCGGCAACACAATAAGCGGCATCTCTCTCGATTCGCGCTTCACCCTGATCGGGAATAAAGGTATATTGATTGTTCGATCCGTGTGAGGAGGGGCGAGATGAAGCGTGTATTGAGTGTACTGTGTCTGATGGTTGTGTCCGCGTGTGTTCAGGCGCAGCAGCCGTATACCGTGACGCGTTTGTTTGGGAGTGTCATCCCGGGGTGGGATGATGTGTACTCTGTCGATGCAGACGGGACTTTCAATACATTGACCCTCTCGTTTCCTGACTTCCAAGGGTTCAACGGCATCGTCTTTGATCGTGAACGCGATCGTGTGCTGCTGATTGTGTTGGAAACTGGGAAAGCACGGATCGTATCTGTTGACCCTTCGTTCAATCCCGGTTCAGTGATCACCCTCCGCGAGGGGATCGATGAGAACGCGATCGGTCTCAATGTCGACCCGGAATCGGGGCGGATCTATTGGTGGGAAAACGACACCATCCTGAGCGTCGGTTCAGACGGCACCGGTGCCGCGGTGATCGAGGCAGACGGTGTCGCGGAGCCTGACGAGCTCGTGATCGATGCGACGCGCGGCTTTTATGTGATGGACTCCTTGAGCGATCTCTTCATCGGTCAACTCGATGGGGTGTCATCCCCCGCACCAATAGAGATTCCCGCACAGATTACTTCGAGCGCATCTCCACTCGCGCTAGCGATCGAACCGCTGACTGGCGCGGTGTATTGGTCAGAGTACATTGCCGCAAGCGGTTTCACCGGCGATGCGTGCGCGATTTATCGCGTTCCCTACGACAATCCACTCACCACGCCTGAGCTTATCCTCGGAACAGATGTCCGATCGCTCGCGCCCAAGCGAGGATACTTGGGGCTCGCAGTGATCAGCGACCAAATCGTCGCAACATCGACGCAGACATTGTCTACAGATATGGATCCGTTGCTGACGATTTTCAACATGACGACGAACGAGGTGGTGGATGTAGAGATCTTGTCCGCGTTCAGAACGCTCAGCATTGATTACGACATCGCGCCGATCCTTGTCCAACCCGCCGGCGCAGTCGTCAATCCCGGTGGGAGTCACATCTTCGAGGTGGGCCCATCGGACGAGAACTCCACCTTCCAATGGCGGCGCAACGGCGTTCCAGTGCAAGAGAACGATCGTGTCTCCGGCGCCACGATGAACAAGCTCGTAATCAACAACGCGACGGTGCAGGACACGGACACCTACCGATGCGTCGTGACAACATCGCTCGGACAGCAACAGGTGAGCGAGGAGGTCATCTTCGCGGTTCGGGGTTCGCAGGACCCCGTGTGTGCTGCGGATCTGAATGGGGACGGCGAGCTCAACTTCTTCGATGTGTCCGTCTTCCTGAGTCTGTACAACGCGGGTTGTCCGTAAGGTGTGATCAACTCAGCTCCAGACACATATGACCATCCAGCGCATGCCGGACGGTGTTCATGTGGAGATAACTTGAGTTTGGATCTCACCAAACCCATGTCCACATGCGTGCGTACAGGAGGACAACACGCGTTCTTCCTCGGCGCGCCGCATGCATAAACCTGTCGCGCTGGGAGGGCGCCCAACGCACAGGAGACACGCATGTCCAAGGCTATCCCTCTCGCCAAGTTCACTCTCGCGTTCGTGATCATCGCGGGCGGGTTCTCGTTCATCATCGGGTCGCTCATGGGCGGCGGGCTCTCGCGGAGTTACGACGCGATCAAGGGGATCAACAACGACCCGCGATCGATCCTCGTGCAGGCGGTGCTCATCGAGTCGGATCAATCGAGCTCGCCCATCGCGTCGCTGCCCATGCCCGGCGAGTCGATGAGCGATGCCGAGTTCCGGGCGTTGATGAAAGAAGCGGACGCGGCGCGATCAGCCGGGGGCGTGCAGGTCCGCACCCCCGCGATGCTGGTGCAGCACGCCGAGTCCGGGCACCTGTCGGTCAAGCTCGGGGATCGGACCTTTGACGCGGCGATCTCGCCGAGCGTGATCGAGATCAAGGACAAGTATGTTCTCCGCGTCGCGCTGGAGTTCCGGCGCACGGATCTGGGCTCATCGGACACCCCGAGCGAGCTGGTCTTCACCACGGCCTACACGAGCGCGCCCGGCGGGGCGATCGTCATGGATCTGGGCGATCTGGGCGCACCCGGATCGCGGGCGGTCCTCGCGATGCGGACGAGCCTGGTCAATCCCCTGCCGACCCCGATGAGCAACTGAAACTTGCCCACGCTGAGTCGTTTTCGTTCGATTTCTCCCGCATCCTGGACGATATGAACCCGGTACACACATGCACCGCCCTGCTCTGGGCGGTGTTTGACACATACCAACGGGTCAGTGAGGAATCGGATATGCGTATGCGCGTGAAGATGGGTAACTTGTTCGGGGCGATCTCGATCGCGGCTTTGGTGTCCAGCGCGGGTGCGGCGCCGGGCAAGTTCGAGGACGCGATCAAGGGGTACGAGAAGGTGCCCGTGGCGCCGGGGCAGGCGGAGTTCTACACGCTGTATACGAGCGAGAAGGATGCGCAGGTGCTCGCGGAGCTGCCTCGCAACTTCGAGGGTCAGCGGTTCTACCTCGTCGCCACGGTCGCGGCGGGTCACCCGCAGGCGGGCGTGTACTCCATCTGGCACGACGCGGTGGGTGTGCCGACCAAAACGGTGTACTGGTCGCGTCGCAACGATCAGCTCATGCTGATCGAGCCGAACATCGCGGTGCGCTCGAGCGGCGATCAGGAATCCAAAGCCGGTGTCGAGCGGGTGAACACGGATCGCGTGGTCCTCACGGTGCCCATCATCGCGATGGGGCCCGGCGGCGGCCCGGTGATCGATCTGGATCGCGCGCTGCTTGGCAACTCGGGCGAGTTCATCGGCGGGTTCCTCAATCGCGCCAACACCTCGCTCGCGAAGATCACCAAGGCGAAGGCCTTCCCCAACAACATTGAGCTGGGGTTCGAGCTCCCTCGCGCCAACGGGCAGTTCGCGCAGGTACGGTTCTCATTGGGCATGCCCGAGAAGTCCAAGGGGTTCAAGCCCCGTGAAGCGGATCGGCGTGTGGGGATCTACTACGAGTCGTTCGAGGATCGCGCGATCAACGACGGCGGATCGCAAACGGTGCGCTACGCGAACCGGTGGCATATCGAGAAGGCGGACGCTCGTCTCAAGATGAGCCCGCCTCGTGAACCCATCGTGTACTACATCGAGCACACGACGCCCCTGCGCTACCGTCGCTGGGTGCGTGACGGGATCCTCGCGTGGAACAAGGCGTTCGAGCAGGTCGGGATCCTCAACGCGATCGAGGTGCGTCAGCAGGACGCGAGCACCGGCGCGCACATGGACATCGACCCCGAAGACATGCGCTACTCGTTCGTGCGCTGGACCAATGCGGGGATGGGGTTCGCGATCGGACCCGTGCATGCGCACCCCGACACGGGCGAGATCTACGAAGCGGACATCGTCATGGACGAGGGGTTCATCGGGTCGTACGCGAACCAGTACATGCAGACCGAGCTCGCGAGCAACGCGATGAGCGTGATCTCCCCTGAGCTCGCGGGGTGGTTGGCCGAGTACCCAGAGTGGGACCCGCGGGTGATCCTGGCAGCGCCGGGCGATCGTGAGCGCGTCGCGATGCTGACCAAGGCGATGGTTGAGCAACCCACGCACCTCGATGAGATGCTCATCGACGCGCCCGAGACGATGTCCCCGATGGTGTGGGAACCGCACCGCACGGTGCACCACGATCACGACCACGCGGGCGACGGGTCGCGCGCGATGTGCATGATGCTCCCGGGATTGTCCGCGAGCGTCGCGTCGGCGCGACTCGCGATGGACATCAACCTCGGGTCATTGCTTGAGGACAAGGGCGACGATGTCACCCTGCTCGATGGGTTGCCCGAGGACTTCGTCGGCCCGCTCCTGCGTGATGTCGTGATGCACGAGGTTGGGCACACGATGGGGATGATGCACAACTGGAAGGGGTCGGCCTTGCACTCGATCGCGGAGATGAACTCGGATGGGTTCGACGAACCGATCCAGTCCACCGTGATGGACTACGCGCTGAGCAACATCATCGTCGAGGACCCGGAGAACGGGCTCGTGCAGGGTGATTATGTCCCGATGGACATCGGCCCGTACGACATGTGGGCGATCGAGTGGAACTACACCTTCGGCGACCCGAAGGAAGTCGCGAAGAAGGCCGCGATGCCCGAGCACGCGTTCATCGCTGAGGACGGCGCGTTCTCGCCCGATCCGCAGGCCAAGACCTGGGATCTGGGGCGCAACTCGATCGATTTCGCGGATCAGCGCATCCGGTTCATCAACAAGGCCCGCGCCGAGCTGCTCGATCGGGTCGTCGAGGACGGCGAGTCCTGGCAGAAGGCCCGTCAGGTGCATCAGCAGCTCATGGGCATGCAATCGGGCGCGGTAAACATGGCCATGCACTGGGTGGGTGGTGCGCACATCAAGCGCTCGATGAAGGGCGACCCGGACGCGCCTGCACCCGTCACGCCCGTTGATGTCGAGCAGCAGCGCCGTGCGCTGCAGTTCATCATGGATTACGCGTTCGATTCCAACTCGTTCGGGCTCGATACCGAGACGCTCAAGTACCTCCAGAGCGACAACTGGTACGACGAGGGGTACACCACGACGCACGCCTGGCCGATCGCGCAAAGCGTGCTGGGGATCCAGTCCTCCGCGCTCACGGGGTTGCTCAACCCGACGCGTCTGAACTGGGTGATGGACAACGAGCTGCGTATTCCCGAAGGCGAGGACGCGCTGACGGTCCCTGAGATCTTCGAGTCGATCCGCGAGCAGGTCTGGGATCTGCCCGACATCAACGGGACCTACACGAACCGCTCGCCTCTGGTTTCCCAGCTCGATCGCAACCTGCAGAGCGAGCACCTGAGCCGCATGATCGATCTGGCGACGGGCATGCGTTGGCCGGGCGCTTCGGGGCGCACGATCCAGGCGCTGGCGCGCTACGAGCTCCAGCAGCTGCTCGCCAAGTCCACGCTCTACGCGAAGGCGGGCGGGATCGATACCTATTCCAAGGCCCACCTGCGTGATGTGAACGATCGGATCGAGCGAGCGCTCGAAGCGTCGTACCTCCGTCAGGACTAAGTTTGATCATCAGTCATCCATACGCCCAGCCGCTCGTGGCTGGGCGTTTTTCATTGAAATTCTCGCTAAAAATGGAAGAAGTTGAGTACTGGTTGTTGATCATGCTCTGATGATCAGAGAGGATACAGCTTCGCCACACACAGCGATTTTTTGTTTCGACTGTTCTGAGTGAGAGGGACTCCATGTCAATCAATCCATTGTTTGTGCCGAGCTTGCTCGGCTGTGTTTGTTCGTTCGCGTCCATCTCGCACGCGCAGCTGACCTTTACTGATCTCGAGGCTACCGCCCGCGTCGAGGCTTCGTCCGTCAACAGCCAGACCTTCGAGTCCATGCTCGACGAGGATGAGCGGATGCTCATGGGCCCCGGATCGCTCCTTGGGAGCATCACGGCCAACTCGTCCGCCAACGGCGGCTCAGGGTTCGCACGAACGGATTACGACATCACACAGAGCGACGAGGGCTTCGTCTTCATCTCTGAGCTGAACACCCAGGCATCGCTCGGGAGCGCGTTCTCGATCAGCGCAAACTCCGGCGCGGGGCTCACGGCGATATTCAGCACTCAGGAGCAAACCGACATCGCGATCTCGGGGGCGTTCGTGCTTGATCAGCCGCTGCCTGCGGGCATCTTCGGCCCGCTCGTCGATATCCGCGTGCAGCTCTTGGGCGGAGCCGGGAGTCTCCCACAGGACTTTCTGATGTTTCAGTACTCCCTTTCTTCGCTGCTCGGAGGGACCGACAACGAGATCCGGTTCATCGATGTCGCGACCATCGCGCCCGACGGCGAGTACACCTTGTTCGTGCAAGCCACGATCAACGCCGGAGTCGGCGGCGGGCTCCCGGGCCAGCCGGTCGATCTCTCGGGGCGGTTCACATTCCGTCTGGACTACCTCGACGACGACGGCGATGGGCTTTTCAACACATGGGAGGAGGACGGCATCGACTTCGAGATCGATGGCAACCCCGAGCTCGATCTCGCGTTCGAGGGCGCTGATTCGCAGTTCAAGGACCTGTTCGTCGAGCTTGATGTGCAGGAGGGCGGGATCGTGGGGCCGGAATCGATCGACCCGATCGTGGACGCGTTCTTCTTTGCCCCAGTTGAGAATCCACTCGGCCAGACCGGCATCAATCTCCACATGGGGGTCGATGACCTAGACCTCCCGGTGCGGATCTACACGAACGACATGCAGCAGGGATTCTGCGACGTTGATTCACAGATTCTGGAGCAGCGCGAGGCGTTCTTTGGGACCGCCGCCGAGCGTGCGTCTCCGATCGCAGAAGAGATCCTGAAAGCCAAGTCGCTCGTCTACCGCTACGGTGTCGTCGGAGGTTTGTATGTGCAGGTCGAACCGGACGGCACCAGCAGCGAACGCATGGGTGTCGCCGAGTTCTTCGGTGACGATTTCCTGATCACCGTGCCTTCCTCTCCGTTTGTGACTGTTGACACCGGGCTGACAATCATGCACGAGCTCGGTCACAACCTCGGTCTCGACCATGGCGGCTGCGACGAGGTGAACTTCAAACCCAACTACTTCAGTGTTATGAACTACATGCATGCGGGGTTCCTTCCGCTGTTCCCCACTGTGTGGAACGACGCCATCCGGTATGACTATTCAAGGCGAGCGCTTCCCACGCTCGACGAGACCGCGTTGTCCGAGCCCGCGGGGATTGGCACGGTCGATCCGTTGAATCTGGATCGCTATTTCTTCTTTATCAATGAGTCGCCGATCGCGAAAAACATTCCGACGATCCTGTTCCTTGTCCCCGCGAACTCCCCGAACGGGATCGATTGGAATGTGGATTTCGACAAGCTCGACGAGGGCGTTTCGCTCGATGTCAACCGGGATATCTTCGATGCGTCCGGAGAGCTGACGCTGCTCGATGGGCATGATGACTGGAACAACCTGTACTACCCAGTCCGAGGCGGAGACAACTTCGGACAAGGCAACGCGCTCAGTGGGGCCAGCACACTCGACCCGGAAAGGGGCGAGATCAGCATCCAGCTCCTGGAGGCACTCAACAGCACGCCGTACATCGTGCTGGGCGATGGGCTGCCATGCCCTGCCGACATCAACGACGACGGGCAGCTCAACTTCTTCGATGTCAGTGCGTTCCTCACTGCCTACCAGGCGACGGACCCGATCGCAGATTTCAACGATGACGGGCAGCTCAACTTCTTCGATGTCAGCGCGTACCTGGTGGCGTATCAGCAGGGCTGCCCCTAAGCCTGCAGCACCCGATAGCGCTCGATCAGCATCTCACCCACACGCCCAGCGGTATCCGCAGCGGTGTTGCGCCGATCGATCACTTCCATGATGATCGCGCCCTGCATGAGCAGCCCGTATTCCTGTGCGAACGAGTCAGGATCGGAGAGCCCCGCTTGTTCCGCGAGATCGCGCACGATGTCGCGCAGCGCATCGACATTCGCCCACGCGGCCTGGTGGCACGGGTCGTTGGGATCGGGGAACTCCGAGCAGGCGTGGATGAAGAGGCACCCGTTGAAGTGGATGTTGTCGAACCAGTCCCGCCACACGCTCCAGACGGCGCGGAGCTGATCGATTGGGTCTTCGCCGCCGCGTTCGCGGAGGAGCTGCGGGAGGCGTTTGCGCCACCCCTCGTCGCGCCGTTCGATGCACGCGAGGGCGAGCGCTTCCTTGCTCTCAAAGTATTTATAGAAAGTGGTCTTGGTCGTCCCGACGGCATCGAGGATCCGATCGAGCCCCAGCGCGTGGAACCCGTGCTGATAGAACAGGTCCAATCCCGCTGCGATGAGCTTCTCTCGTGTGTCCTGTGGCGCCATAGTGACCATTGTATCGGCACGATATCCGCGCACAAGGGACAGAATCGGCGGGGTTGACCACAAGTCAACCCGGGGTTGACTCGGAGTCACTCCCATATCAGGAAGGATTTGGCGATCATGAGCATTGATTGAGACTCACCCACTCAACGCAAGGAGCAACGCATGAATCAGCCCATCCTCACCAGCCTCGTCATCATGGCCGCGTCTTCACCGTCGTGGTCCCAGACCTGCGATACCCAGGACATCTTCCCGTCGTCGCCCTTGCTCGTTCCCGGGCCCAACCTGACCCTCTCCTCGTCGGCCGATTTCGACGACGACGGCGACCTGGACATCATCGCGGGCAGGTTCGATGGGGACGAGCTGCTTGTGTACATCAACAACGGCGCGGGCGCTTTCACGGAGCAGCCATCTGGTGCAACGCAAGTCGAAGGGTGCACCTTCATCGATCTGGGCGACATAGACGGCGACGGGGTTCTGGACGCGGTTGTGATCGTCGAGATCGCGGGCACCCGTGTCGCCCGCTGGTACCGCGGCGCGGGTGGCGGAGTCTTCGAATCATCCCCGAACATCGGAACGACGAGCCAGACGGGCAGACTCCTGCTCACCGATCTCGACGCCGACGGCGATCTGGACTTTGTCGGCACAGGGCTGAGCAACCAGATCCAGTTCTATCTCAACGATGGATCGGGAGTGTTCGGCCCGGCGACGAACTACCCCTACTCATTCTCAGTCTTTGCGATGGGTGCTGCGGAACTCAACGGCGACGGTGATGTCGATCTGGTGTTCACCGGGTTCCTGAGCCCGCAGGAGGTTACCGTCGTGCTGAGCAACGGGGCGGGGCAGTTCCTGCCGCCGCGGTTCTACGACGCGGACCCGGCGGCGACTTCGAACACGCTTGGTCTGGCGATGGCGGATCTGGATGGCGATGGCGACAACGACATGGTCTACGGCGCGGCCGTTCCATCGAGCGCGACCTTGCCCAGCGGGCTCTGGGTACGATTCAACAACGGCGCGGGCGACTTCTCCGAGCCGACGATCTACGAGGGCGTCTTTGAGGAGATCATCGGTGACGACTTCGACGGCGATGGAGATATCGACCTGGCTGCGCGCCAGAATGTTTCGTTTGGACCCGAGTTCAATCGCTTCGCCCTGCTGCGGAACGACGGGGCAGGCGATTTCAGCGATCGTGCCGACCCGCTTCCGCTGATCCCTGGCAGTTCGAATGATCTTCGCCTCACCGACGCGGGCGATTTCGACGGCAACGGATCGCTGGACCTGATGTTCCCTTCCTTTGATGGTCTCCGGATCGCGTACAACGCGTGCACACACCCGCCGGTGATCGGTCAGCAACCCGCGCCGGTGCTTGTGGAGGCAGGCGAGCAGGCGTCGTTCTCAATCGGTTTGGCCGATGGAGCACCTGCGACGTTCTACCAGTGGCGCAAAGACGGTGTTGAACTCAGCGACGGCGACGGGATATCCGGCGCGAACTCACCCGAGCTGGCGATCGAGCTCGCAGGTCAGAGCGATGTCGGGTTCTATGACTGCGTCGTTAGCAATGCCTACGGGATGCGGACCAGCTCCAGCGCGCTGTTGGCCGTGCTTGGTGCCGGTGGGTCTGGATGCACGGCCGATCTCAACAACGACGGCGTGCTCAACTTCTTCGATGTGAATGTTTTCCTCACCCTGTACCAGGCGGGGTGTCCGTAAATCTGTACCACCGCTCTTTCATTCGTACTGGAGTATCTCATGTATTCAAAGCTCATCATCGTTTGTGTTTCCACCCTCACCACCTGCACCCTACCCGCGGCAGCGCAGCTGTGCGACATTGATTTGATCTACACCTCCGAATCGTTCGCACCCATCAACTCTGAAGTCCTGCTCGCACCGATCGCCAGCGGGGACATCGACAACGACGGCGATCGGGATGTCATCCACACAGGGCTCGATAACGGTTCGGCCCGCGTCTACCTCAACGACGGCTTGGGCGGTCTCACCTACAGCCCCGTGCCGCTGCAGGGCGCGGACGGCGGGAACTTCCACAACACGCTTGCCGACTTCAACAACGACGGCATCCTCGACCTCGCGGGCGTCCGGGGCGGCAGCGACGGCGGCGACATCGTCATCTTCAACGGCAACGGCGACGGGACCTTCGGCCCTGCGCCTAGCACCTTCATCCCCGAGTTCATCCCCGACCGGCTCTTCACCGCCGACATCGACGGCGACGGCTTTGAGGACATCGTCGCGTTCCAAGCCGCTCGCTCCGCGCAGCCGGTGATCGTGACCTACCGCAACGCCGGCAACGGCACCTTCACCGACGCCCGGTCCTACGGCCCGGTCGGGCCGACCGACACCCTCCAGACCGGCGACCTCGACGGCGACGGGCTCCCCGAGATCGTCACCACCTGCCGAGTCAACAGCTTGACGACGATCCTCCGCAACCTCGGCGACGGCACATTCAGCCCGCAGTCCTTCGCCTTCACGCCGGGTGCGAGCGGGGGCTATGTCAACCTCCAACTCGGTGATCTCAACAATGACGGGCATCTCGACATCGCCTACAGCCTCTTCAGCTTCTCAAACCCCGTCGTGTTCTACACGCTCAACAACGGCGCCGGAAACTTCCAGACCCCGGCCACCGAAATCGTCGACACCTCGAACAACCCGACCTGGGCGATCGGGATCCTCGACGCGGACGGCGACGGGGACAACGACATCCTCCGCATGGTCCGTGGACTCGGATCGATCTTCGGCGGCGTGCTGGAGCGAAACGACGGCACGGGCGCGTTCACCGAAACCTCGACCTTCAATGTGATCGATAACAACACCGGGTTCAACTATACGGTGAGCTCGATCGCGGACTTCAACAACGATGGCACGCCCGATGTGCTTCTGAACCACGACCGGGCCAGCCCCTCCGAGTTCGGCATCTGGTTCAACACCTGCTTCGCGCCCCCCGTCATCGGGCAGCAGCCCGTGTCGCGTGTCGCCGACGCTGGTGATACGGTCGATTTCTCGATCGCCCTCGCCGGCGGCGCCCCGCCGCTCACCTATCAGTGGCGGCGCGACGGCGTCGACCTGAGCGACGACGCGGTCATCTCGGGTGCGAACGCATCCACGCTCGTCCTCAGCGGCATCGCGGCGCAGGATATCGCGATGTACGACTGCGTCGTCAGCAACCCGCAGGGCACTCGCACCAGCGAGCAGGCGACGCTGGCCATCCGGGGCGCGGGCGCTCCCGCATGCGGCGCGGACCTCAACAACGACGGCGTGCTCAACTTCTTCGATGTCAGTGTCTTCCTCAGCTTGTACCAGGCCGGGTGCCCATAATCGCGATCCAGAGAGGGAATCGTGTTGAACCCGCCCAGCGATGGGCGGGTTTTTCCTTGTATGCATCCCTCACCCTGATACCATGCGATTCTCAGACTTACGGAGAGAGTGCTATGAATGTCCGATATGTTCCGTTCCTGCTGATCGTGGGGTGCGCTTCGCACACCCTGGCGCAGGATGTCCTGTTGATCCCAGACTCCAGCACCGATCGCGTCTGGGCGTTCAGCGCGGTCGATGGGCAGCTGATCGATGACGCGTTCATCACCGACCCCGGGAGCGTGGGCGGGATCGATGTTTTCAACCGCCCGCTCGAGGTGCTGCTCGGGAGCAACGGGAATCTGCTCGTTTCCGATCAGTTCGCGGATGTGGTGTCGGAGTTCGCGCCCGATGGGTCGTTCATCCGCGTCTTTTCCAACGGAGGCGTGCGTGATGCGGATGTCATGGACAACATCCGAGGCGGGCATGTGCTGACATCCGGACCTAACGCGGGTGATGTCCTCATCACCAACTCGGGGCGACTCAACGATCTGGTGATTTCGCAGAAGAATGTCAAGAGCTTCAACGCGGATGATGGGTCGGAACAAACGGACTTCGCGTTCAACCGGTACGGCGGGATCCGAGGCCCGTTCGATGTCATCGAGTACAACGGCGAGGTCCTCGTCGCGGACGAAGGACAGGACAAGATCGTCCGGTACACGATGGAAGGCAAGTTCAACGAGCGATTCACGAGCGCCCTTGATGTGCCTCAGCTCGACTTCCCCCAGCAGATGGCCATCGCGTCCAACGGGAACCTGCTCGTCTGCGCGTTCAGCACCGGGGTCATCCTTGAGTTCGACTCGGGCGCGAACCTCGTGGGGCAGTATGACCCGGGCACGCTCGAGCTCTACCGCGGGATTGCGGAGCTCGACAACGGGAACCTGCTCGTCACCACGACGACCGGCGTGTTCGAGGTGACCCGCACGGGCATCGTCGTCGATGTCGAAGCGACAACCGGCGACTTCCGATACATCACGCGCATGCCGGTGATGGGACGCGCTGAGTCGTTCATCCCTGATACCGAATCGCTGCCCATGCCCGCGCCCGATCCGCGAGATCGAGCCGAGATCCTCCGTGACGAAAGGGGCGAATCATGAACCGCTTCGTTTGTGCAAGCACGATCTCGCTCGCATCGCTCGCTGCATCTGCGGGCGAACCCCTGAGCGCCTACATCATCGAGGGTTCGGGGTTCTTCGGCGCACCCGGGATCGAGCTCACCCAGCTCGGGCGCGTCGACCTGAGCAACCCGTCCAATGTCGACATCCTTCCCGCATCGGGGATCAACCTGCGCTTTGGGCGGCGCGGATCTTCGCCCCGGTTTCGGCGAGCTCGTCGCGTTCGAGAACTCGACCAATGCGATCCGGATCATCGACACGATCAACGGCGGCAATACCCTTATCGACTCCATCGGGTTCATGGACTCGGGCGTCGCGGGCATGGCCTACGCCAACGACGGGTCCGTCGCGTACATCACGACGACCGTGGGGGCGTTCGTGCGGATCTTGACAGTTGATGCTGATACCGGCGCGATGATCGCGATGAACAACATCATCACCGACCCGATCTCGTCGCTCGCCGTCGTCCCCGATGGACATATATCACTCACCCCCGGCGATCTCTATGGGCTCGCGCTCACCGCAGGCGGCGGCATCCGTTTGGTCCGCGTCGATCTCGGTTCGAACACCATCGCATCAACGCAGTTCGTGTCCGGGATCGGTTTCAACGCCCAGTTCGAGACCGGGCTCGACTTCGCGTCCGACGGCACCCTCTACGCGCTGATCCAGGGATTCGACGAGGTCTCGCCCGATGTCTTCGTAGAGATCTCGAGTCATCTCTACACGATCAACCCGCTCAATGGAGCCGCGAACGATCTGGGCGTGGTTCAGGCCGACGGGACTTGGGACGCGGTTACGCTTGTGATCGATGAGGGGGGCGCGTCGTGTCTCGCGGATCTCACGGGCGACGGCGAGCTCAACTTCTTCGATGTCTCGGCATTCCTCAACGCGTACAACGCGATGGACTCAGTCGCGGACTTCACGAACGATGGTGTCTTCAACTTCTTTGATGTGAGCGCCTTTCTGATTGCCTACAACGCGGGCTGCCCCTGATCAGATCGGGTGTGCCGAGAACGAAATAAGGCCGACCCAACTGGGTCGGCCTTTACTGTTGATGGAGTGATATTTTACGGGCAGCCCGCGCTGAACTGGGTCAGGAACTCGGAGACATCGAAGAAGTTGAAAACCCCGTCACCATTCATGTCGGCTGAGCTTTCCTGGGCGTTGTAGGCACTCAGGAACGCGCTCACATCAAAGAAGTTGAGCTCGCCGAATGGGGCTGCGAAGTCCGCGACGGAGCACCCGGTGCTGAGCTGCTCGGTGCCGAGGTAGACATCGTCAAGGTAGAAGGTGCCCTGAGCGTCGACGGTGAACCGGACCTGCGCGTTGTCGAGCGCCCATGCACCGACGGGGAGATCGAACTGCATGAGCTCGGGGGTGGTGCTCAGGTCCGAGCCAGTGATCGTCGCGACGGTCGTCCATGTGTTGTTGATCAGGAAGACCTCAACGGTGATCGAGTCGTCGCTCGCGATCTCGGTGTCCTTCCACGCGTCGAAGCGCAGGTACGCCGGGGTAAACCCGAACTGCATGAGCGGGATCTGTTGCGAGCGGAAGAACGCGTTGTTGGTGAGTGCCGCAGCGTAGGTGTCGTTGGTGAACACCACCTCGGTGTTGGTGGTGGTGAACCAGTTGACGGGGCTCAGCACGCCCGTGTCAAAGCTGTCGTCGAGTGGTGCTGCGCCGAGCTGGGCGAGCTCGATAGCAAAGTCATCGAGCAGCCAAGCGTCATCACCCGAGCCCTGCGCGACGAATCGGACCTGCACGCCGTGCCATTGCAGATCGAGCGGGAGCTCGATCTCGTACCGGAGGAAGTCGTCGTTGACGATCCCGCGATCGTCGATCTGCACGATCGTTGCCCACGAGTTCGCGGGCGCGAAGTCGGGGTTCTCGAGGTACTGTACGAGCAGCGCATCGCCCGGCTCGAGGTTGTCCGCACGCATGTCAAAGCTGATCACCGAGGTGTCGTAGAGCGTGCGCCCCGCGAGGATGCCCGTGGTGATCGCGTCGTTGTCATTGAGACGGATGACGCTCGAACCCTCTGGCGCTTCGGGCATCGACTCGAGCGTGGGTGTCCCGGTGCTCGAGACAAAGAGCCCCGCCCACGAGGCATCCTCGAACCCCGAGCTCACGGGGAGCTCCGTGGGGCGGACATAGGTCTGGGCGAGCTGGACCGCGTTGAAGGTGTTGACGCGTCCGCGTCCGAACGAGTCGTCGCGACCCGGTGCGCCCAGGTCATCGACGGACTTGTAGAGGATGTCCTGAACATCGTGGGCGCTGAGGGTTGGATCGACGGAGAAGATCATCGCGCCGACGCCCGCCGCGATCGGGCTGGCGTAGCTTGTGCCCGACCCGTTGCCGTAGGACCCGAACCGGCGCGTCGAGCGGACACTCGAACCCGGGGCGGTGACATCGACCGCGGGCCCGAAGTTGCTGAACCCGGATCGGTTGTCGGAGCTGGTGGTCGATCCGACGAGGACATAATCGGGTCGGTTGGGTTCGACGAACGCGCCGTCGTTGCCCGAGGACCAGAAGAGCAGTGCGCCTTGTTCTTTGAGGTAGCGCCCGACGCCCTGGTTCGCGCCGGCGGTGCCGCCCGAGAAGCTCGCGTTGACGATGTGGGCGCCGTTATCCGCAGCCCATCGCGCGCCCTCCTGGATCGCGAACGCGCTTGCGGTGCCGTCCGTGTTGTTGCTCACGCGGATGGGCATGATGGTGAAATCCCACCCGACACCCACGACGCCGCGGTTGTTGTTGCCCTGCGCCGCCGCACACCCCGCGACGAAGGTCCCGTGCCCGTTGATGTCATCGACATCGCCGCCGGCCGCCTGGGTCTGGTTCGATGCCGCGTTGTACCCGGAGACCAGCGCGTCCTGCAGGTCCGGGTGATCGAGATCAACGCCCGAGTCGCAGATCGCGACGATGATGTTGCTGCCACCGGTCTCGATGTTCCAGGCGCTCTCGGACTGGATGCGTGTGTGCTGCCAGCTGCTCCCGTACTGCGAGTCGTTGGGCGCGATCGCGGGGAAGAGCGTCCAGTTGGGCTCGGCGAACTCGTAGTCGCCCGTCGCCATCAGGATCGACGCGAGCTCGCCCTCGCTCATGCCCTCGGGTACCTTGATCACGCGATCCGCGACGAACTGGCTCTCCCGCAGGGTGAGGTTCGCGACGCGTGCATCGCCCGATGCGCGCTTGGTGGGCTTGGGGGAGACGATGAGCTCGCCTCGGAACTCACGCGAGCCTTTGATCTCGGTGAACACGATCGGGTTCTTGATCGCGTGCGCGATGATCTCCGCGTCGCCCGGCTGGAGGTTCAGGGACTGTGCCGCCGCCTGCGCCGGGGTCGGTCCCGATTGGTGCTGGGCGTGCGCGATCCCCGCGCCGCTGCCGGCGAGCAGGATCAGTGAGAGTGCGATGGTTCGTGTCTTTCGTTGCATGCGATTGGCTCCTCAAATCGCGAGTTCGTTCAAAGTGAGACCCTGGATGCCGATCGGAACTCGATCATGGGCACCCGGCGTTGTAGTCCGTCAGGAATGCGGACACATCAAAGAAGTTCAGTGACCCGTCGTCGTTGAAGTCCGCGATCGGGTCCGACGCGCTGTACGCCGTCAGGAACGCGGACACATCGAAGAAGTTGAGTGTCCCGTCGCCGTTGAGGTCCGCAGCGCACACGACATCCTCAACGAACTCCGTCGTGATCGCGACATCATCGATGTACCACGCGTCGTCATTTTCGTTGCCCTGCGCGATGAAGCGCAGACCCGTGTTGCCGCCGAACCCGAAGACCGGGAGGGCGATCTGACGAAGCTCAAAGCTGGATTGATCGATCCCGTCGGAAACGATCGTCTCGAGGAGCTGCCAATCACCCAGGAAGTTCTTGTACTCCACACGCAGCGACTCGCCCGACTCAACGCCCTGGTGCTGAACGCGGTAGCGCATCCACACCGCACCGGGCGGGTTCGACGCATCAACATCGGCGCTGGCCATCGTCTGGGTGTTGACGAGCTTGGCGCTCATCGTTCCTTCAGGAGTGTTGCTCGCTTCTACTGTCGCGATCGCGTCCGCGCTCGCCCAATCGAGGACCTGGGTGATCCCGTCCTCGAACCCGTCCTGCCAGGGGATCGGGTTGCTCGTAAACTCCTGGACCGCGACATCGTCGATGTACCAATCGTCCGTGGTATCTGAGCCCGACGCGCTGAACCGGAGCTTGAGGTCGTTGTGCGCTCCAAGCGGCGGGAGCACATACCGACGGAGCACAAACTCCTCCTGGTTCGTGCCGTCGGACACGATCTCGTCGAGCGTGTTCCACCCGAGGATCAGGTCGTTGTACTCAACAAGCAGGGATTCGCCCGTTTCCACGCCGCGGTGCTGGGTCCAGAACCGGATCTCGCCCGTGCTCAGTCCGAGCTCGAGGGCGCGCATCGCGATCGACTCGATGGAGTCCGAATCGTCGAGATTCAGCGCGTAGGGAGCGCTGGGCTCATTGACGCCCGCGTCGGAATGCCCAACATCACCGATCGGGTTCCGCCATTGTGTTGAGAGCGTGGCGCCAGGGAATGCATCCGCGAACGGGAGCACGGTGATCGAAGGCCCGTTGATCGCGTCGTCCACCGCGCGCCCGACATTGATCCGTCCCCAACCAGTTTTGTTGTCCTCGCCAGGCTCTTCCTTGTCATCGCTTGCGTTGAGCAAGATGAACTCGACCTCGTCAGCGCTCAGCGCCGGGTTCGCATCGTGCACGAGCCCCAGAGCTCCGGCCGTGATCGGGGCAGCAAAGCTCGTCCCGGTGGTGAACCCGTACCCACCGAATCGGTTGGTGGAGCGGATGCTCACCGCGGGCGCGATGCAATCGATGCCGATGCCCGTGTGGGACCAGTTGACCCAGTTGTCGCTCGAGTTGCTCCCGCCGACGATCGTGACCTTCTCCCAATCGTTCGTCTGGTTCGCGAGCCCGTCGTTGCCGGCTGCGAACACGAGCTGGTGCCCCTCGAGTCGGATGTGCCCGCCGCTGGTTCGGGTTTCGGAGTCCTCCGCGCCGCCGAAGGAGCAGTTCGCTGCGTACGCGCCGTTGTCCGATGCCCACCGAGCGCCCTCGAGGATCTCCGAGAGCAGCGCCGTGCCGTCGGCACGGTTCGAGACCCGGATGGGCATGATCCCGAAGTTCCACCCGACGCCCGCGACGCCGATCCCGTTGTTCCCGATCGCCGCTGCGGACCCCGCGACGAGCGACCCGTGACCGTTGAGGTCGTCGTTGACATTGCCGCCGTCGACCTGGGCGAGGTTGTCCGTCGAGTTGTACCCGGGGACCAGCGCCGCTGCGAGATCCGGGTGATCGAGATCGACGCCCGAGTCACAGACCGCGATGATCGTAGATGATGTGCCCGTCGTGATGTCCCACGCGGCGGGTGTGTTGATCCGGTCCTCGTCGTGGTACCACTGCTGCCCGAATGATGAGTCGTTGGGGATCGTATCCGTGGGATGACAGAGCCAGTCCATCGAGACATACTCGTAATCACCGGTCCGCATCAGCGCCTCTGCGACGAGCTCCGCGCTGATCCCCGCGGGGATCTTGACAGAGTACGAATCGATGTCCGCGTACCCTTCACGCAACGAAGGGGCGAGCCGATCGCGTGCGTTCTGCATCCGCTGCTCGACCTGCATGATCAGGTTGTCGAACTGGGCCTGCGCGTTGGTGCGATCGATCGTCGCGGGCGCGACCTGAAGCTCGAGCCCCTCACGCGAGACCTGCCCGATCATGTCGGCGCGCGATTTGACCTTGACATTGAGGTAGTCCGTCCGCTCCTTGAGGTTCGGGATCCCCTCGAACGCAACGCGAGGCGAGATTGTCGAACGAAGGATTGATGCGTCACGCGAGGACCACGCGAACGCGCCGAGGAGCGCGTCCTGTTGATCCGCGTTGAGGTTCACGCGCGATCCGACCTGGACCGAGACCCCGCCGTCCCCGAAGGGGCGGGGGTTCTCAACTCCAACCTGCGCGAGGGCGCTCCCGCTGGCAAGCACCAGCAGCAGTGCACTCGTCCTACCCACCCGGCGTCGGATCGACATATCGAACATCCTCAACTCCAACCGGGTCAGCGCCCGGATCATTCCTCGTGTTGCGGCCGAATCCGCAGCGAACAGCACCAGAATCGGCCGATCCGGACGGATCGTGCCCCTCGGGTCATCGTTTCAAACGCGACAGGTCAACAGCTCCTGCCCTCAGCGTTCGACGCCATGCAAACGAACCACGCCATGGCCCGATAACCCGCTTCGTGATCGTCAGATCACGAAGCAATACCCGATTCCTTGTGCGTATCCAAGGGCGAGGAGACCCCCCGCCCGCTCGGGCGACACGCCCGACACCGTCCCATACGCCACGAACGCGGGTATTGTTGCACAATCACAGGCAATCACAACCCGAAATCCGGGCGGGGTGCACGAAAAACCCCCGCGTTGCGGGGGCTTTGGGTGTCCGGTTTCGGATGTGGATCAGGGGCCGTCCTTCTTCTTCTCGCCGAAGATGCCCTTGAGCCCGTCGTTGATCTTGTCCTCAACTTCCTTCTGGACATCATCGACAGCCTTGTCGAGCTTTTCCTGGGCATCGTTCTTGAGATCTTCCGCAGCCTTGTTGATCTCCTCCGTCACATCGCCCAGGGCGCCGTCGAGGTCGAGATCGCTGATCGCGTCGATGCCCAGATCTGACAGGGACTGGAGCCCCGCGAGCCCGTCGCCCAGTTCGCCCAGCACATCGCTGGGGATGATCCCGCCGCCCGCTTCAACCGCTGCGGCAAGGACAGTCTTGACGACGAGGTTGATGACCTCAGCGGTTGTCATGGACTTCTCTTTCCCGATGTCGCGAAGCTCGATCTCGGGGATATTGACCGCGACCTGGCCGAGCGCGAGCGACACGCCGGGCATGTTCGCGACGCGGATGTTGATGTCCTCAAGCACCAACCGATCGATCACGAGTTTGGTGCCGGGCTTGGCGGGGTCGGGTGCGGGCTGATCTTTGCTCTCGAAGCGCTTGAGCGAGTTGAGGATCGTGTTGTAGTTCGAGGGGTTGCCGCCCTTGTCGAGGATGACATCGATCCCTTTCAGTCGGATCTCGGGCATCACGATCGTGCCCGATCGGATGGTTTCCAGATTTACCTGAGCGCTCGAGTCGCCCAAGGCCAGGAAGTGGTCCGTATCAAACCCCGCGGGGTTCGCGACTTTAAGCCCGCTCATGGTTGCAGACCCGCCCGACAGGTTGACATCGACCGTCTGGACGGTGGTGTCGACCTGCATCGCGTAGGTCCCGCCCTCCTCGATCGCGATCTTGGCGATCTTGTCCACCTGCGAGAGCCCGAACGCGACGAGCCCGATGACCAGCGCGATCACCAGCACCACCAATACGACGATGATCTTGATTGCGGTTTTCATGTGTAATCCCTCAGTTCGTGTAACCGTCCCGCGTTGATTCTAGGACGGTACTTGGGAGAACCCGGGCCGAGCGTTTCACCCACCCGCGCAGGCGTTGTAAAACTGCAGGAACGAGGAGATGTCGTGGAAGTTCACCATCGTATCGAAGTTGATATCCGCGTCGGGATGCTGGATCTGATAGGCAGCGATGTATCGGGCAACATCATAAAAAGTGCACACGCCGTCGCCGTCAAAGTCCGCAGGCGAGATGGTCACATTGAACGCGTGGTCGGGCATGAGCCGCACCCGATCGTTCTCCGCGCCCGCGGAAACGATGATCGTCCCGTGCCCGGATTGATCGCCTGTGGTGACATCCACGATGAACACGCCCGGGTCCAGGTTGATGACCTCGCCCAAAGTCACGAGCTCACCCGGCGTTTCGAGCTCAACCATCGCGGGGTCCGTGATGTTGAGCAGGTTCCCCTGCAGATCACGCAGCTCAATCGTTAGCGTTGATATCTGACTGTGCGTATACACCCTTCGACCAATGACGCTCGAACGCACCGCGTCCACACGCCCCTCGCGGGTCATCCGCCATGTGTCGTAGAGATCCTGGAGCTGATCCACCGGGTCCTCGTCGCCACGGCGTTGGTTGGGGACATTGAGCGTCATAAAGTACTCACCCGCTGCGAACCACCCGGGCTGGGGGAGGTCGCCGCCGCGTGGATTGTCGAGGACGACGAGTGCCTCGTCCCCGGCGTGCCCAACGACGATATCGAGATCGCCGTTGTTGTTCATGTCCGTCAACACGACGGAACGCGCGGACTGGCCGACGCGCGTGCGTGTTTGCATCGTGAACCCGCCCTGCCCGTCACTGATCCACAGCCGAAGGTTGCGGTTCGTCGCCTGAACCGTCGAGATCACATCGGGGAACCCGTCGCCGTTCATGTCCCCGACATCCATTCCGATCCCGACGCCGCCGATCGCGATCGATGCCCACTGGGTCCACGCATCGTTCTCGAAGTTGAAGATCTGGATCGCGCGGCCTGTGCCACACAGCACGAGGATCTCGTTGTCGCCGTCGTTGTCCATGTCGGCAAGGCGCAGCTCGATCGGGTTGGCGATCGTGGGGATGATGACTGGGAACTTGAACCCGAGCTCGCCGCCGTGCTCATACACATGCACCGTGTTTCCGACCGGATCCGTCACGGCCAGGTCATCCCGGTGCCCGTCGATCAGCTCATCGATCTCGATCCCGCCGGGCGTGAACCCCAGGTTCAGCTTGCCCCAGTACTGGTACGCGCCGTCCTCGAAACCGAAGAACTGCATGCCGGGTTCGGACTCGATCGAGACCGCGAGGTCTTCGCCGGGGATGAACAGCGGCGCGACGGCAAGATCTGTCGGGACTCCGAGCAGATCAAGCACCGCCGGGTCGGGCGCGAGCCCGTTGTTGGTGTCCGTTTCGTAGATCATCACCTGCGCCGGATCCGCGAACGCGATCGCGAGTTCCTGGTGCCCATCGTTATCAAAGTCACCAGCACCCATCGCCACGATCCCGCTCGCGGGCGCCTCGATCGTCCCTATCAAATCCAACGAAGACAACGGCACACCCGCACTCGAAGTGTTGCGGAAGATCGAGAGCTCGTTGGTATCGCGATTGCCAACGATCACTTCTTCGTACCCATCGCCGTCAGTATCGATGGTTTCCAACGCGCCCACGACCCCCTCGATCGGGTAGATCGCGCGGATCGCGTCGATATCGTTGGCGCGGGTGCCGAGCATGTACCCGACATCCGCGCTCTTGAACGGCCCGGGCGGTGGGGACCCGCACCCGGTGGGGTCAGCGCCGCTGCATGAGCATCGCCCATCGCCGCCCGCGAGTTTCGCAGCCTGCATCGCTTCCATCAGCATCGCAGGCAGATCGCCGTCGCTCGCAAGGATCGCATCCACCGCGGCCTGCACGACATTGCCGCCTGACAAGATGTTGCCCTGCACCGCGTACACGATGTCGTCTTGTGTCCCGGGCACGCCTCGGTCGATGCGTCCGGTCTGCCCGCCCGCCCATGCTGCGTTCTGGATTCCGGAGTAGGTGAGGGTGTCGCCGAGGACATCGATCATGCCGTACTGGCGGTTGTTGTGCCCCGCATCACGGGTCGAGAGTTCTTCAAGGATCGCATCGAGGGGCACGCCCTGCAGGAGTCGATCGCGGATGAGCTGCCGGTTCATACCCGAGGTGTCTACGGCGGACTGGGCGGTGACCGCCCCAACGCCGGAGATGATGACGGGGGTGGACTGCTGCAGATCGATGAGCTCGACGCAGGTCGCGGACCCGATGACGATCTCGCCCGTGCGGGTGTCGGCGATGAGGATGGACCAGGTCGCGTTGGCGCTGCCAGCAATGGTGCCGAGGGATGTGAGACCGATAGCGAACATTGTCCGATCAAAGCGTGGCATAGACATGATCTCCTCGTGGATGTCCCCTGCGAAGGTTGAGCATACCAGCAAACGGGTTTCTGCCCAAGGGGAAATGCCTGCGTGATAGGTGATGGATCGACGGAATCGCAAGGAGAATGGACTGGATTGGGGAGAAAGTGGTGCGAAGGCAAACCCAGTCAGGGCAATTGGTTGACCGGGTGTGGCGCGGGGGTATCATTCCTTCCCGCTCGGTCACCAAGCCGGGCGGTTTTTACGCCGGGCGACGCGGTTTGGATCAAGTCAGGCACGAGAGTGCTCGATCGTCCAGACACGGAACCCGGTCGGAGAATGCCGCCGCTGTAGCTCAGTGGTAGAGCGCACCCTTGGTAAGGGTGAGGTCGAGAGTTCAAATCTCTCCAGCGGCTTTCTACCGACCCGTGCCTGTTCAGGATCAGGTTCCGCCTCCCTGCACAACATGGATCGTTAGTTTGTAGAAAACGGACGCCGGCTGTGGACAGTTCGGCATTGGTCAACAAGGTGCCCGCTCGTTGAGCAGGCACACGCCCAGCGCACTGATCGCGACGGGCAACAGGGATGCGGTTGGGCTCAACGGCCCAGCACCAAAGCACCAAGAGGTATGAACAATGGCAAAGGGAACCTTTGAGCGGACCAAACCGCACGTCAACGTCGGCACCATCGGTCACATCGACCACGGCAAGTCGACCCTCACCGCCGCGCTCGTCGCTCGCGCAGACGCCAAGGGGCTCGTTCAGGGCGCCAAGTCCTACGCGGAAATCACCAAGGGCGGTACCGTCCGTGACTCGAACAAGACCGTGACGATTCACTCGGCACACGTCGAGTACGAAACAGAAACCCGTCACTACGCGCACGTGGACTGCCCGGGCCACGCCGACTTCGTCAAGAACATGATCACCGGTGCGGCACAGATGGACGGCGCGATCCTCGTCGTCGCTGCTGACTCGGGCCCCATGCCCCAGACCCGCGAGCACGTTCTGCTCGCCCGTCAGGTGGGTGTGCCCTACATCGTCGTCTTCATGAACAAGGTCGACCTCGTCGACGACGAAGAGCTCCTCGACCTCGTCGAGATGGAAATCCGTGAGCTCCTCGACAAGTACGAGTTCCCCGGCGACGACACCCCGATCATCCGTGGTCAGTCCAAGCTCGCACTCGAGAACCCCGGCGACGACGCAGCATGTGCGCCGATCGACGAGCTGTTCAACACCATCGACACCTACATCCCCGAGCCTCCCCGTGAGGACGACAAGCCCTTCCTCATCTCCGTGGAAGACGTCTTCTCGATCAAGGGCCGTGGTACCGTCGCGACCGGTCGCGTTGAGCGTGGCGTTGTGAAGGTCGGCGACGCAGCCGAGATCGTCGGTCTCGCCAAGGCAAACCTCAACACCACCATCACCGGTGTTGAAATGTTCCAGAAGACCCTCGACGAAGGCCGCGCAGGCGACAACTGTGGCGTCCTCCTCCGTGGTATCGAAAAGACCCAGATCTCCCGCGGGCAGGTCATCTGCAAGCCGGGCTCGATCAAGCCCCACACCAAGTTCAAGGGCCAGGTCTACGTCCTCAACAAGGAAGAAGGCGGTCGTCACACCCCGTTCTTCGCAGGCTACAAGCCCCAGTTCTACTTCCGCACCACTGACGTGACCGGCCAGGTTCTCAACCTGTTCGGCGACGGCGGCGCGAAGGCAGAAATGTGCATGCCCGGCGACAACGTCACCATGGAAATCGACCTGGGCGACAAGCCCGTCGCGATGGAAGCGGGTCTCCGCTTCGCAGTTCGCGAAGGTGGCCGCACCATCGGTTCGGGCACCGTCACCGAGATCCTCGAGTGATCTCGCCCGGGTGATCGCCCAGACCATCGTGTCTGACGCGTGAAACCCGCCTGTTCAAACCTCGCGGCCTGACGGTGAAAGCCGTCAGGCCGATTTTCGGAAACCAATGCAGCGCCGCCCCGATGTGGGATGACACCGGGTGGGCATAAAGCTAAGAGATAAGACGGGAGGTCGACCATGGCCAAGAAGAAAGCACAAGCACGCGAGTATGTCTGGTTGCAGTGCACCGAGACCGGCGATCTGAACTACCGCACCTCGATCAATGTCAAGGGCGGCATCTCGGATCGCGTCAAGGAAGGGTACAACAAGTTCTGCCCACGCCTCCGCAAGCACACGCTGCACAAGATCAAGCGTAAGTAATCGATCAGATCTACAAGCCCGCACCACACGGAGCGGGTTGCGGCGGGGCGAAACCCTCGTCGGCCCTGATGAAGATTGCCTTGCAGGGGTGTGCGGGTAAACGGAGCAATCCCGTCCGCACCTTGAGATTCGAACGGCAGTAGCTCAGTTGGTAGAGCAGTGGATTCCAAATCCACCGGTCGAGGGTTCGAGTCCTTCCTGCCGTGTTCATTGATGCCCTGAATGATGACATCCCAGGGCTCCGAGCGTCCCCGCTCGTCAGGTGACAAACCAGGGACGCGCAGCCGCGAGGTGCCGCAACGCATGTCTTTGGGAATTTACAAACAGGGACAAGGATACTGGGTCCGCGTGCTCACCGCCGCAGCCCTCGGTATTGCTTTCATCTCCGCCGCCGCGTGGGGTTGGGGGCAGGCCGGGATCGTCCGTCTTCCCGCACGCCAGTGGTCGCTCTCGATCTCCAATGTCCAGGGTGACATCCAACCCGGCGAGAGCGTCACCCTCCGTTACTACGATGTGGAAACCGAGGGGGCAAACCCCGAGGTTCTTGTCGATATGGGCGCCGCCGTCGTCGAGCAGTTCGATGCGGGCAAGAGCGCCTCGGGTATCCTCAAGATCGGATCGTTCGAGAACGACACCGTCAAGCAGCGTGCCTCCGACGCGGAACGGCTCTACATCGGGTCGGACACCAACCCAAGCGTGACCGCGATCGTCAAGGGCGGCACACCCACCCCGATCTTCCCCGTGCTCTACCTCCAGGTCGGGGTCGCGGGCGGGATCATGCTCCTGGGTGCGATCGCGACATTCATCTTCGTCGGGTCCAAGAAGAGCTCCGTCGAGTTCCTCATCGCGACCGACGGCGAGATGAAGAAGGTCAACTGGACCTCGTACAAGGAGGTCAAGGGCTCGACGATCGTCGTCATCGCCGCGACCTTCCTGATCGCGGGGTTCCTGTTCGTGGTGGACCTCGCGTTCTCCAACTTCTTCAGCTTTATCGATGTGCTTCAGAAATAACGCCCGAGCCTGACCAATAGGCTGCACGCGAGCCCCATAAGGAACGCACCGTGGAAGAACACACCGCACAACACGAAGACCCTCAGACCGAATCGAACGCTCAGGTTGAGCAGAACGACTCGACGATCGAGGGCATGATCGGGCACGACGAACCCCTCGCCCAAGAGGGCATGCAGTGGTTCGTCCTCCGCGTCGCGTCCAACAAAGAGAACAGCGTCCAGAACACGCTGCTCCGCAAGATCCAGATCGAGGGCATGACCCACCTCGTCGGACGCATCCTCGTCCCGACCGAGAAGATCAAAACGATCAAGGGCGGCAAGGCCAAGATCAAGGAAGAAAAGCTCTACGCGGGGTATGTCTTCGTTGAGATGCGCCTCGAGGACGACGGACGCATCCCCCAGGACATCTTCTTCCTCATCAAGGAAACCACCGGCGTGGGCGACTTCATCGGCACCGCCGGGCGTCCAACACCCATGGCCATGCACGAGGTCGAGAAGATGCTCCTCGACTCACGCAAGCCCGAGGACGAGCCGACCGTCAAGCTCTCGTTCGAGAAGGGCGAGACCGTGATGATCCGCGAGGGCGCCTTCGAGAACTACGAGGGCACCGTCGACGAGCTCTTCCCCGATAAGGGCATGGTCCGCGTCCTCGTCTCGATCTTCGGTCGTCAGGCACCCGTCGATCTTGAGGAGTGGATGATCTCCAAGGTTGAAGACAGCTAAGCCGACACAATACCATCAAGCACAAAGCCCCGCACATCGCGGGGCTTTTTCGTGTTCACATCAGCTTCTGCCCCGGCAGCAGCGGGGGTGTCGGCACACTCAGCGAATCCGCGATCGCACGCAGGAGCTCCGCCTCGTTCGTCGTGACCTGATGGTCCGCGCCAACCACGAGGGCGGATGCTTGGAGGAGCTGTTTTTTCACACGCCCGGTGCACTGGTTGAGTGTTTCGAGCGCCTTGTCGAGATCGCGCATGGTTGCCTGATCATGCGGGAGCAGTTCCACCCCGATCCCCTGCACCGCGCTCTCGCCCATAAGGACCGCTTCGCCCGCGCCGTACTCGTCCTTCGCGCCGGTGTACGCGAGCATCGACAGGAGGATGCTCACCTCGCGTCCGAGCCGGTTAAGGTTGTAGTACTGCACCGGCACGGGCTTGGCAAGCCCGAACCGCTCGTCGAGGTGTCGCTTGAGTGTGTTCATCGTGACCCACTCGAATAGGTCGATGGACTTGTCCATCTTCACGAGCACCTCGACATTCTTGCGGAAGGTGATGTGCTGCTCCTCGCTCAGGTGCGCCAGCGCTCCGAGCGTCATGTCTAAGAGCGGCAGGCGCAGCTCGCGCTTGAGCGCGATCGCCTCGGTGGAGAGTGATCGCACGAGCCTGGCGATTGCCGGGTCGCCGTTGGTTTCGAGCTGCTTGAGCTGCGATTCACGGAGGTTCGCGTCCTTGCGATCAAGCAGGAGTGCATAGATCACCGCCCGCCCGGTGTACGGGTCGTGGGCCGCTTCGCGCAGGTTTGCGGGGATCGATTGGATGAGCCCCTGGGCGTGCTCGATGTGCTTGGGCGTCATCATCCCCGAGAGCGCGAGCAAGGGGAGCAGCGCCTCAACATTCGCGCCCTCTTGGCTCAGCGCGTCCTCGATGCGATCGCCCATCTGCTGAACCGGATCGGGCTTTCGTTGCTCGTCGCGTTTGTCAGAAGGAATCAGCGGATCCAAGAAGGTGCCGTCCCAGCTCGGGAGAACCCGTTTGATCCGTTCCTTCAGTGGCGGGTGCGTCGCGAGGGTCGCCGACAAGCTCTTGGCCTGCGAGAAGAACATGTGGCTCGCCTCGTCCACGCGGGGGTGCCTGATCTTCCCGCCCGCGCTCCCGCCGATCCGGCGCAGCGCGTTCCCGATCCCGTCGGGGTTGCGGGTGAACTGCACCGCGGACGCATCCGCGAGGTACTCGCGTTGTCGACTCACCGCGGACTGGATGATCTTCGCAGCCAGTGCCCCGACCGACCCGATGATCATCAGGCAGATCGCGATGACGAACATCGCGATGATCGCCCCGGCCCCTTCCTTGTTGCGTGACGATGTCCGCGGCGCGATCTCAAGGAGGATCCGCCCCGCGATCGTGATGATCAGGATCCCGTTGAGGAACCCGATCATGCGGATGTTGAGGCGCATGTCGCCGTTGAGAATGTGCGAGAACTCGTGCGCCATCACGCCCTGCAACTCGTCGCGGGTCAGACCCTCGACGCACCCGCGGGTGACCCCGATCACCGCGTCGCCCGGGCGGTATCCCGCTGCGAACGCGTTGATGCGTTTCTCGTTGGGCATCATGAACACCGGCGGGACGGGCACTCCCGACGCGATGGCCATCTCCTCGACCACATTGAGCACGCGTCGCTCGTCCGGGTCACGCGTGTCGGGGTTGATGAGGATCCCGCCGAGCCCCCGCGCCACGCTCGTGCCCCCGCCCCGCAGCTCGCTGATCCGGTACGCGGACCCGCACAGGATGACGAGCGCGGAGATCCCGCCCACCCCCGCGCCGATGATCAGGGAGGTGATCGTGCGATCCTGCTGGGTGTGTGAATCACTCCAGAGCATGAACGCTCCGACTCCGAAGAGCACGCCGACGGAGACGCAGATCGTGACGACGGCGATCGAATAGAGCACCACGAACCGGCGCGAGTTCTTGCGTGCCTCGTCCTGATGCGAGAAGAAGTCCATCGCGGAGGAGTTCGTCTTCATGGGTTACGCGTTGTTGATCGAGACATTAGGCGCTTGCTGGATCGCCGCGGAGTCTTCGAACTCAAGCAGCGCCGCGTCGGTGCCGTGCCCGACCATCCCCGCGATGACCACCGTGGGGAAGGACTGGCGCGTGGTGTTGTATGTCGTCACCGAGTCGTTGTAGGCCTGACGCGAGAACGCGACCTTGTTCTCCGTGCTCGTGAGCTCCTCCTGCAGCGTGGACATCTGCTGGTTTGCCTTGAGATCCGGGTACGCTTCCATCACCGCGAACAACCCGCCCATCGCGCCCGAGAGTGCTTTCTCCGCGCCCGCGAGCTGGGACATCGCGCCCGCTTCACCCACATGCCCCTTGGCGGCCTGCAAGAGTCCCGCAGCCTGGTTGCGTGCCGTGATCACCGCTTCGAGGGTTTCACGCTCGTGCGACATGTACCCCTTGACCGTCTCAACGAGCGCCGGGATCAGGTCGTGACGGCGCTTGAGCTGGACCTCGATCTGCGCGAACGCGTTGAGGTACCGGTTCTTGAGCGTCACGAGCTTGTTGTAGATCCCCGCGACAAACGCGACAAGGACAATCATCAGCAGGACGAGCCCGCCGAGCACCCCGAGAATTAGAACCATATTCAACGCATCACCTCCCAGCGGAAGACCCCGACAGACCGCACCCCTGCGGCGATCGCCGATGCGAGATCATACCATCCCGCGCCCACCTGATTGGGGAAACACCCATTGGGGTTTCGTCGCCCCTGAACAATCATGGCTGTCTATGACGGATTATGGATGATTGGTGTGGGCCCGCACGCCAGTTCGTCTGTACTCCGCACCGGATCATGGAGTACGAGTCCATCTACGGAGCCATGAGAGCTTCGTAGAATGGCGCGTGCCTATGGATTGGGGTTCACAGACTCTTCGCCATCAGGAATCACTACTTGTTTGTAATCGCTCTGATCATCTGCGAGTTGTGATGTCCAATGGGCAATCAGGGCTTCGGCGTTATCAACTGGGGTGGATTCGTCGAGCTCAAGTTCCCAGATCACGCATGTACCGCGATGAGGGACGCCATAGCCCGTGCTGAAGGTCCAGGCTCCGCTGTTTGTACGATTATCCCACTCGATGTCGTACAAGCCGTCCGCTATCCATGTGTACGGGTCGACGCTGAATCGAAGGATCTGGTCTTTGAGCTCATTGTGCTTGGACACACCTTGCAGGCAATACCCAGGGTTAGCTCTCGCCGATAGGTTCCCGCGTCCATCATCGTTCACAAAATTGTACGCGCAGGTGAGATTGCGTCCAGAACCGAAGAAGACGAATGTCCCGCGGAACTCGGTATCGCCGTTCTCGCCAATCCCAACCACAGAGATCGCTTGAACCTGGTGCTGCTTAGTGGCTTGTTGGGACCTGATCGAGCCCGAGCCAAGAGAGGGAACGAGCATGAGCGCATACAGAGTGATGGCCGAACAACGATGATTCATAGTGCTACCGCCTCATCAAAGTATACACGACAATCGAAGCATCAAACAAGTGATTGTTGGTTTAGATCGGGGGTCAGGCGCTGGCTAATTCATCATCTCGAATGAGTCACGATCCGATCACAAACATCCCGCTTGTCCCCTGTAGGTTCTTCATCTGTACGACACCCCTTGGTGTCATCCGTTTTTCATTGCGACAGATCGACGCGATCGCCGATGCCCACTCGGTACTGTGTCGATGCATCCATCGTGCGAGAATACTCGCATTCGCGTTGTCTTACAATGTCTGATCGGGTCGGAGGATGCTCGCGTAGCGCTTTCGCGCCTCGTCCTGCATGTCCGCTGCGTCGTCCGTCTCGTCCACGATCTCCATCCCGAGAATGGTCTCGATCGTGTCCTCGAGGGTGATGATCCCCGCGCTCCCGCCGTACTCATCGACGACGAGGAACAGGTGCTCGTGGCGATGGAGGAACTGGTACAGCGCATCCTGCACCGACGCGGTTTCGGGCACGACATGCAGCGGGCGTGCAAGCTCAGACAACGCCTGATCCCCGCGTCCCTCGACATCCGCGAGGTACAACTCTCGACGATGGATCACGCCCTTGGGCTCATCGAGCGATCTCCCAACCAGAGGCACACGCGCAAACTTCGAAGGCCCGTTCTTCAGGGTCTCGGAAACGGTTTGCGATGCGGGGTAGGTGAAGACCACACGACGCGGGGTCATCACCGCACGCACGCTCATCTCGCGCAATGACACGAGATTCGTCACGATCGCCAGCTCGTGCTGATCGATCACGCCCTCCTCCGCCGCCATCCGCGCCAGGTTGCTCACCTCCTCGCGGCTCACCCGAGGCCCGTGGCTCGCACGCGTGAACATCCGCGAGATCCAGTTGCACACCGCCACCACGGGCTTGAACAAACGGATCAGCCACTCGATCGTGATCGCGGAGAACGGCGCGAGGCGCTTCGCGTGCACCGCGCCGATCGTCTTGGGGATGATCTCCGAGAAGATTAAGACCAGGATCGTCAGCACCACACTCACCAGCGTGACCCACTTGTCCCCCCAGATCGCCGCGGCCTGCGCACCCACACCCGCAGCGCCGAGCGTGTGGGCAAAGGTGTTGAGCGTAAGGATCGCCGCGAGCGGCTGATCCAGGTCGTCCTTCATCCGCAGCAATCGCTTGCCCGTCGGGTTCCCCTGCTCCGCGAGCACCGAGATGTGCGTGCGCGAAATGCTCAAGAGCACCGCCTCGAGCAACGAGCACAGGAACGACACGCCGAGTGAGACGCCCAAGAAGATGAGTAGCAAGGTCATGTTCGTTCCCTCACGATCCGATCACGAACTTGCGCTCGTCCCACAGCTTCTCCACCCGCTCGACGAACCCCGGATTCTGAGGCAGGTCCGTCCCACACCCGATGAGCAGATCCACCATCCCATGGAAATCATCAATCCCCACATGCTCACGCCCAACGCGGGGAACGCCCTCGTGGGTGCCCGCCTGCGCCTCCGTGAGGTTCGCCATGTTGTGGTAGTTGCCCAGGGGCAGGCACACGCATGTCGCGCAGTACCCGTACGCGCAGAACACGCTCGCCTCGCACGCGCCGCCGGCCATGAGCTTGCGTTGCCACTTCCACTTGGGCATCTCGCTGATCTTCTGCGATGCCGTGGGCAGCGAGGGCCCGCCCGCGATCCGCTCCGCGACCTTCGCGACGGCCCCCGTGAGCTCGGGCGAGAACACGCTCACGCGATCACCCACACGCACGATCGGGCCGCCGTGGATCGGGGAATCGGGGAACGCGCGCGAGTTCTCCAGCGCGATGATCCGCGATCCCTTGGGCATGAACCCGTCCTTGCACGCACCGATGCACCCCACGAACCCGATCTCCTCCGCGAGCGTGAACAGCACACGCACATCCATCTTGGGTGCGCCGTTTGATTGGGCGATGCGGATCTCGTCGATTGCACACAGCGCCGCCGCGACGGCTGCGAGATCGTCGCACGCGTTCGTGTGGATGATCCCACCGAACTCATCATCAACAATCTGCGCGTGTGGCAGTTCCCAAGTCCCAATGTCGCCGATCGACGCGTCCGAGGCGTTCGCGCACGATGCCCGATACATCTTGAACGGTCGCGTGTCCGTCTCGCTCCACTCCTTCCCGTCCGGGTCGTGCTCCTCGACGATCGTCGCGTCGAGGTACGCATCGCTCGTGTGGTGCACGCGGATCGGTGCGTCGGGGAAGTAATCGCTCATGACCCCGCCTCGGAACGACAAGATCAGTTCACCGTCGCGGATTTCTTCGACCACAAAGGCCGGGTGATCGAGATGGGCGGTGAAGTAGATCGGGTGATCCGTGACGGGCGCGTCGCTCAATCGCAGCTCAAAGTTCCCGTGCGCATCGATATGCTTGCTCACACCCTCACGCGCCGCGATCCATTCGTCGATCCACGCTATGACCCGGTGTTCCTTGCCCGCCGCGGTGGGGATCTGCGTGACCTGCATCAACCAATCGACATGCGCCGCTCGGCGCTCATCGGGGATCGCGTGGGTCGTGGATTCGACAGCCGTTGATTCGCTCATGGGTCATGATATGCGTGCGTCAGTTCAGGGGGCTCGTTCGTACACCGCCAGTTCGGTGCCACGCCCCCGCGGTCGATGGGTGAGCCCGATGATCACCCATGTCATGCTGTATATCAATACGAAGGGTGCAATGAGCCCCAATCCATCGAGAACAAGAAGACCCCACGAAACGGTTCTCTGGGGGTATGCTCCGCCCAGTTCCGCATCGATCGCGTCAACGACCCGCTGATACCACTCGCCGCGCTGCTGGGCGTATTCAACATACGCCGGGCGAACGCTCGCCAGCGTTTCGTGGAAAATCGGGTCATCAGTCCCGCTTAGCCATGATTGCTGCGGGTTGTGCTGGATCAGTTTAATATCGTCTGTTTGAAGCCACGGGAAGAACAACCCGCGCCGATCGCGCCGCACACAAACCGAGCCGACACTGTTTGTGCCATTTTTCAGGCGCACCGTATTCGCAGGCGACGGTCCCGCGATCAAATACGCACGCGATCCACTCCCCGGCATCGGTGAAACACCCACCCAGACCTTGATCATCGACCACCCATCACGAGGATTGCCCTCTGCCCCACGCAGCGCGAAGAGTACCATTCCCGCTGAGCAAACGAGCAGAAGAACCAAGATCGCCGTTGGTGGTCGTTTGAGCAGGCGCATCGCCCGAGTATACACGCCGCGTACATACGCTTAAGGACTTTCCCGCCCATCGCGCCTACCAATTGCGTCGGAGGCGAACATGCCCGACAACCCCACCCACCTCCCATTGACCACCCCGGATTCTTCCGGGCACCCATCAGTGACGATCGACGAGATCCGCGTGATGGTCGAGCGGTTCTACGAGCACGCGCGTGATGACGAGCTGCTCGGGCCGATCTTTGCCGAGCGCGTCGTAGACTGGGACACACACTACGACACCATGACTCGGTTCTGGTCCTCCGCGGTGCTCCGCGCCGGGACCTATTCCGGGCGTCCGATCGAGAAGCACCGCATCGACGGGCTCACCACCCAGCACTTCGTGACCTGGGTGCACCGGTTCACCCAGGTCGTGGAGCGCGAGTTCGGGCCCGAGCGTGCCGCGATCTTCATCGACCTCTCCAAGCGCATGGCCGCGTCCATCGCGATGCGGATCGGGATCGGAGGCGTCGAGCAGGCGCTGTCGAAATCCGCATGACTCGGGGGATCGACCCGCTTATTGGACGCAGGGGTGCTGAGAATCATTCTCCACGCAAGTTGGGCTTGCTTTGTCGCCGATGTGCGTGATACTGGGTATTGACGAACCAATCAGCCGCCCCAAACCGGGCAGCGACGAACGATAAGGAAGACGAACATGCCACACATCATCGCCGAGCCGTGCATCAAGACCAAGGACACCTCCTGTGTCGATGCGTGCCCCGTGGATTGCATCCACCCCACCAAGGACGAGCCCGATTTCGAGTCAAGCGATCAGCTCTTCATCGACCCCGACACCTGCATCGATTGCGGGTTGTGCGTCGACGAGTGCCCCGTCCAGGCGATCTTCCAAGACGAAGACCTCCCCGACGAGTGGTCCCGATTCGTCCAGCTCAACATCGACTACTACAACAAGTGATCTCCCTCTTGTGCCTTCCCCGTCCTTACGGGGGAGGTGGTCCGCCAAAGGGGGATCGGGGGGGTCTTCCCTTCTCGCCAATCCTCAACGCATCACGACCCGGCAACCGTCGGGTTTTTTCATGCCCCCACCTCGCCTCCCCCGCGCTTGCGGGGGAGGTGTCACGCGCAGCGTGACGGAGGGGGTCACTCTTCATCTCATCAATCACCCTATCACTTTCATGCAACTTCACCATCACAACGCGCATACACCTCACCAGGTGTGCATATGAAACGCAAGTGGTTCATCATCATCGCGTTGCTCCTCGTCGTGGCGACGAGTGTGTTCTACTGGTTGCGTTCCCGCCCAACCAGAATCGAACGGTTCTACGAACCCACCCCCGATGAAGCCCAGATCACCGCAGTCGCACAATCTCAGTACGCCACGCTCGAGATGACCCCGCTCGCGACATTCGCCGAGCTCAAGGCTGCAGAGTCCTACTTCGATCAGGTCCCCATCCAAGACCCCCAGCCGGGCACTACCCAGATCCCCGCGCCGATCAATGACGCGGAACTCGTCGATGCCAAGCAGAAACTCCGCACCGTGATGGCGCAGTTCATGCACTACCGGTTCACATCCACCGGCGACCCCGAGCGCGATGTCGATCGGTACATCGCGTGGCGACACCACCGCGGCGATGTCGTCAAACCCCGCGACACGCCATGGCTCTTCTGGGAAGAATCCTACGAGTTCATCATGGGCACACCGCTCGCGCCGGGGTACAACCTCGATCGCGCGTATCGCGATATTCACCTCAAATGCGATGAGCAGCTCACCCCCTCCAGCCGCATCGTGTCCATCAGCGCCGATCCCGTAGAGTCACTCTTCGTCACCTATTGGGTCCACACCCATATCTGGGACGATCAGCCGATCATCAACCACCCACGGGGCAAAGAATACTGGCTCGGCGGCAAAGGCGGCGGGTTCGGGACCTACTTCAAGTGTGCGCTTGAGGATCCAAGGCTGTTCACGCGCGTTCAGGTGAACCTCAACGCAACCGCAGGGGTCATCGTCGAAACCGAAGACGGATCGCGATTCCCCATCACCCTGAGTCTCGTTTGGAACACGACAACCAAGAGCTGGATGATCTACGGGTTGGGTATCGTGAATGCCGACCTCTCCAAGGTGCAGGGGCTGATCTCATGAATTCCGATTCGACTCGACGCGCCTTCTCGCTCATCGAGCTCCTCGCCGTTATCGCGATCGTGGGGGTACTCATCGCGCTCGCGATCCCCGCGCTGTCGCACGCACGCCGGAGCGCGAAGTTCGCTCGATCCATGAGCGACACCCGCCAGATGGTCACCATGCTCGCGATGTACACCGATGACCACCGCGAAACCCACCCTTACATCGTCGCGGGCCAGTTCGATGCCCATGCGGATCGTGAACCCGTCGGCCCGAACGACGGCTTAGCCCCCGGCACGCAAATGTCCCGCTGGCCCATGGCGCTCATGGACGATCACCCCGGGATCCTCGATCTCGTCTATCCCCAGATCGTGTACTGGCCGGACCTCCGCGAACGCGCCAATGAGACCGGGGACTACTCAACAGGGGTACTCGCGACCGCGACGCTCTTCGCGGCACCAGGGTACTTTTCTGACACGCAACCGATCCACGATCATCAGCTCCGCGCAACACGCACGAGCGAGATCCGATACCCAGCCGACAAGATGATCCTCTACCACTGGGCATCGGTCAGCCTCAACCCGCAAGACGCACTCGAACACGACGAAGGCGGCTCAACCGTCCGAGCCGTGTATTCCTTCGGAGACGGATCAGCCACGATTCTGCACGAGACTGAACTTGATGGCCCGTATGTTGATCGGAGTTACTCAAGCTGGATCGGGTCTGGATTTACCACCACCGACGGGCTCGCCGGGCGTGATCGATAGCGCACGAAAAACCCGCAGATTGGTGCGGGTTTCTCATCGTACTTTCAATCGAACTCACGCCGCCTCGGTGAACCCCGAGTCCGCGTCGGAATCGAAATCCTCGCCGAACTCCGCGTCACCGAACGCCGCTTCGAACGCGTCGAGCGCCTCGTCTGTGAGCTCATCTTCCGACTTGGGGGTGAGCTTCTTGGGCGCGTGTTTGCCACCAGCAGCGGAGCCCGTCTCGGTGAACCGCTCCGCCCAACGATCGGGGCGGACATTCGCCGGCGAGTCCGATCGCTCGAGCCAGTCCTCCGCTGCGGGGAGGTTGAGCTCGGAGGGCATCGTCTTGCGGTACCCGAGCAGGCGGATCACCTCGAGGACATCCGTCCAGGTGGGGAACATGCGATCGTTGGATTTCTTGAACGCGTCGATGGCCATCAGGAACAGGAACTGCTCCGTGTTCATCTCGCCTTCTTCTGCGGATTTGGTGAACTCCGAGAGTCGTCGCCCGCGTCCGCGCCGGCGCTCAAGACCCGTGAATCCCTCATCGGTGGGGTCGAGCTTTGCGGGTTCGCCCGTGCGTGGGTCGCTCAGGTTGCGTCGATCGAGACCGAGCCGACGATCGATCACGGTCCCGGGTGGGGGCTTGCCCGTGCCGCCCTTACGGCGGTCGTTCTCAGGCGTGCGATGATCCGGCGATGAGTTACCCATGACGATCCTCCTGAGCCTCGCGCCGTTGTGGGCGCTCAGGGCTCAGAGATCATCATCGTCAAAATCGTCATCCGAATCCGTGTCATAGTCTTCCTCTTCGAATCCGTCGTCGTCGTAATCGTCGCTGTAGTCATCATCCTCATCTTCCTCATCATCGAGGAAATACGCCTCATCGTCATCAAGGTCATCATCGACATCGCACACCGCGATGTTCTCGGACCAGGACGGCGCATTGGTCTCAAGGTGATCGGGCTCAAGCAGCGCGGTCCCCGATGCGGAGAGATCCCCGTTCCATTCTGTGATGAGGTCCGCATCAAAGCGTGTGAGGGTGTTCATGGTTCAGTCTCCGAAAGTCATCCGTGCGACGCGACACGATGTGATTCATCCCAAAGTCATCCGAGGCCAGCGAGATTATGCACGCCGCCGATGCGCCTACGGTATCACCCTTCACCCGTGTGTCAAATGTCTGTCCCCGGACGATCTTGGGTTTTTGTGCCCGCGGACAAACGAGGGGTGGATGTTGGCCGTACACTGACGCGTATGCCTTCGCCGCAACCCACCGATTTCAACCCCCTCGCCGGGCTCGCCGCCCTGATCTTCCCGGGCGCCGGGCACCTGGTTCTCGGTCGCACCAAGCGGGCAGTCTTCGTCTGCGTCGGGGTGATGGGGTTGTTCCTGTTCGGCTTGTTGATCGGCGGGATCGACGCGATCGATTCCAAGAACGATCGGATCTGGTTCTACGGGCAGATCCTCGTCGGCGCACCCACCCTCGTCGTGGATCAGATCCACCAATCCCAGTTCAAAGCCACCGACCCCGCGAACCCCAACCTGGTCCGTTCCGGGATGCCCGGCGAGCACCGGGTCGTGCAGAACGGGATCCCCGTCTGGTTGCCCCTCACGGACGAGCAGATCGCCGATGGGATGGGTCCACCCAATGTCCCGGGTCTGGGTCGCATCAACGAGATCGCGATGCTCTCGATCGTCCTCGCGGGGATGCTCAACCTGATCGTGTTCCTCGACGCGCTCATGCCCACGCCCGAGCGGAACCCGCGTCCAAAGAAGGAAGGGGGCGACGCATGACGACCCTCGCGTACACCCCCTTCGTCGATGCGCTCCCCCTCCACGATGTCTGGTACCTCCTGATCGTCCCCATGACCATCTTCCTCGCGATCGGGTACAAGGGCGTGCGGACCACGCACCTCAACCGGTACCCCCGAGAAGTGGTGATCTTCATCTTCCAGATCCTCGGCGTGATGGCTGTGCTCGCGATCTCGTTCATGATCCTCGTGAATATCCTGATCCCGATGCTCGCGCCGATGCCCTCGTAAGAGGATCGTGATCAGCTCGGCGGGATATACCGATCCTCATTGCTCGTGTACCCCATGTCCAGGTTCTGGATCAGGTAACGCAGCGCGTCCACGCAATGGTCGTGCCCGTCCTTCTCCGGCGAATCCGTGAATGGCTGATCCTTTGGGTAATGGTACTTGCGCATCGAATCGATCAGGTTCGTGCAGGACGCATGGATGTACAGGCGAGCCCCGCCGGCTGCGGGTTTGAGACGCGATCGGATGAGCTTGAGCCCCTGATGCAGCCCGAGCTTGCGATCTTTGACGACCAACCCCGCGCGGCGCATCGCCTGGATATCCGAGATCCCCGTCTGGAACCCACGCTGACGACCCGCCGGGTCCACGCCGATCCAATCGGGTGACGCGCGATGCGCCTTGATGACCCCGATGTGCTCGTCGAGGGCGGCGTCGCTCTGGACATGCTCATCACTAACCCAGAGTGCCCCGGATGCGTCCACATGCGCGAAGAGCACCACCGTCGGCGATCGGATCCCAAAGTCCATCCCCGCGACCCGCATCCCCGAACGCGCGCCCTCGGGGATCGAGTCCACGACATGCACGCGATCATCGAACTCGGGGAGGACGCAATCGCTCCGCTGGGGACGGATGCACAGCATCTCCGCGTTCCAGGTGCCCTCGCCCACCCGCTGCTTGAGCGCGATCGCGTCGTCAATGCTGATATGCCCCGGTACCTCGCCCGGGGTGGAGGGGGCGCGCGTCCGCGTTTTCGCGATCCCGCAGCATTCGGGCGCCAGCGGGCATGCCCCGTCGTCACCCACGCACGCGTGTGTATCGTCGCATTCGTCGAGGACATCCACGACACCCCACTTGAAGACCAGCCGGGGCGTGGTGTCGTCGTTGCTCTGCTCGATGAGCTCGTGCATCAACCCGTACGGCACATGCATCGTCGAAAAACACTCGATGCTCCCGCGGACCCGATTCGCGCCCGATCGCATCTCGCGTGTCGTGAGCTGGGCGGCTTCCCACACCTCCCGATCGAAGAGCTCCAGCTCGTCGCATCGGAGCTTCTGCACGCGCGTGCCTCGCACGGATGTCTGGGATTGGGCGAGTAGTTCCACGCTCGACCCGTTCGTCAATCGGATCCGCCGTTCCGTGATGCGTCCATCGATGAGCTCGTCGAAGGGTTCGATCGCGAACAACTGGCGCAGGTGCGTGTGCATGCGTTTGCTCTGCTCGAGCGACCCGCCGAGGATCCGGATCTCGATCCCGGGCTTGAACACCATGTCGAGCAGCGTCGCGACGGCTGCGTAGAAGGTCTTGCCCCCACCCCTGTTCGCCCAGACGACGCAATCGCGAGGCGATCGATCCTCAAAGAACGCGTGACACACATACGCGAATGGCGCGCTGTGCCCATCGACGATGGGTTCACGCACCACCATGATCGAGAGATGCTCGATCAGCCACGCGTGCAGATCGTCGTCCGTCTCGGGCATGACCGCCCACGGGAGTTGGTGCTGATCATTGCTCACGATCCCACCCCCTCGCCGGGTTGGAGTTCGCCCAGCGCGATCAACAGCGCCCGCGATCGATCATTGCTCAGTTGTTTGAGCGTTCGAAGGATCGCGTTCCGCTGCGCACGCGTGACGAAAAAGGTCAGCGCGGACGGGAGCTTTCCCGTGCAAGTTTCAGGGATTGGTTTCGGTAATGGATTCGTTGTGGTCTGGGTCATTTCCCCGTTCGCCTTTCGTGTACGCGTAGGCGCGGGGGCGCGAGCACAAACGACAGGCAGCCGAGGGGGTGAGCTGCGTAACTTGGTCCAGGGTGATCGACCCCGAGGGGAGGAGCTTGCGCATCTTCCCCCATGAGATCAGTTCGCGCATCAGCAACGATCCGGGCTGGATCGTCGTGTGTGCGAGTTGTGCCGGGGTGAGATCGAGATGCGTCAACGCATCGAGCAATCGTGTATCCGTGATGTCGCGTTCAAGAACATACGGTGTCATACCTGCACGCTCAAAGAACGGGCACACATCGCCCATGGCGGCGCTCGCTTCGGTGCCTTGTGTCAACGGGTTGTCGAGGTACGCACGGACCAGTGCGGTCGCGACACCCAATCCACGACTCCGAGGATCAACGATCACGCGTGAGATCGTGCGGATGTGCTCGTTCAAGAGGTGCGCGTTGCGGCGTTTGTCGTGCTTCGGGAAGACGCCCGGCCAGGCGCGATCCCGCCACCCGCCGTTGAGTGTCGGCATGGACACCACCAGGACACCCGCGAGGATCTCGCGCGATGGATCGATGAACCGAGGCACGCGACGCATCGCCCGCATCACACGCACGATCGTCGCGGGCGGACCCGATCGGTAATGCAGATGCGCCACGGACGCATAATCCTCCATCGTCCCGGAATGGATGAGGATCGGTTGTTCCTGGGCGGGCTTTGGATCGCGTATCGATTGTGTCGCAGCGCCGATCACCACATCCGGCGCGAGCATCGATTCGAGATCCTCGTGCGCACTGGCGCCGACGAACGCGACCCTGTGTGTTCGCACCCATCGCGTGATGGTTTTACTCAGCGCGTATGCGCATGCGCGATCGATCGTGGACGCGAGTTCGTCGGCGATGACAATGTCGCGGTGGTTTGCGATGTGCATGATCATCGCGAGCCTGAGTCGAGCTTGTTCTCCAACGGACAGCGCCCCGGCTGGGCGTGCCCAGAGCTTGGGTTCCGCGAGACCCGCGAGCGCGAGCGTTTGTGCGCGCAAGGTCGCGTCGCCCTCAAGCAGATCAAAGCACGCACGCGAGAGTTGATGATGCGTAAGCGATTCGGGAACGACGAGCACGCGCCGAGTTGAGAGCGATCCGGTGATCCCACGAAGGAGCGAGGACTTCCCTGTGCCCGATGCGCCTGTGATGAGGACGATCTGTGCTTCGCGTATTGCTTGAAGGATCGAAGCGGGTGGGGTGGTTGTGTGCGCAATCATGCTGGGACGGGCGATGGGGATCACCCCGAACCCGGCGCACGCGTGCGTCAGCTCAGGGCTGATTGGGGGCGCGGAATCAACATAGTGGATCGACGCGGGCGCGACGCGTTGCGTGCTCGACATCGCGATCACCCCCGCTCCGCATACTGCCAGGTCCGCGATGGTCGATCCGTGAGTGTCTGGGCGATGGTCATCGCTTCGATCGCGTCTCGGTGCTTTCGGACGGAATACAGCGAGAGCCCGCGTTCCTTGGAGATCTCGCGCATTGATCGCCCGCGGATGAACAGGTCCTCCGCGATCGCGCGACGCCGGGCGGACCAGGCGTTGCGGTGCGCGACGACATAGGCGCAGCGGGGATCCTCGAGGCGAAGGATGATGTGCCTGAGCCGACGCCGGATAAGTCTGGGATCGGTCTTCAGGAGCGCGCCGATCTTCGATGCATGCATCCCGCGTTCAAAGTAAGCGATGACGATCTCGCGATCGTTCTCGTCGAGCCAATGGGCTCTGCGGATGATCCGTGAGCTCTTCTCTCGGATCGAGCGGCGCCGGAGATCAATCGCATCATCCAATCCCTCTATCCAGGTTCCCGCATCTTGTGTCCTGCCCACGGCGTGCTCCCATCCTCGTGAACTATTTGGTGAATTTTAGGGAGTATACACTTTGGGGCGAGGGCATGTTTGGGTATAGTACGGTATGTCAACAAATCAGCGCACAAATCGTGAGATCGACCATCAGATCGGGATTGCGAACGATGAGTTCGGTGAGCAGCTGCGTACGCTCCGGCACCGGAAGGGCTTTTCGCTCTCGGAACTGGCATCGCGGGTGGGGTGTGCGCCTTCCTACCTCTCCGCGATCGAGTGTGGAAAGAAGGCGACGCCTGCGGACGCGATCATTGTTCGGCTGGAGTCGGAACTCGACGCTCCTAAGGGCATGCTCCTGAGTCTGGCACAATGGGAACAAACACCCGGCCCGATCCGCGCAGATTACCGTTCACTTCAAGAGAAAGACCAGAGTGCTCGCGATCTCGCGCGATTGCTCACGCGCAGCGCACAGGAAGGGCAATCGCTCGACGATCTCTTTGCAAGCGGGATTCTGCAGCGTGCAATCGATCGGGTAGACCCATGCGGGGTCGATCTATCGCAGAATGGCGCGCTGCGGGTACGCCTGAATCATCAGGTACCCCTGATCAACAAAGTCACGGCCGGGTATCCCGCGGACTTCACGGACTTGGACTACCCGGCGCGCGTCGCCGACGAGTACATCCGCACCCCGGACCTCAACGATCCGGATGCGTTCGCAGCACGGGTGGTGGGGGACTCGATGAACCCGAACTATCAGGAGGGGGACATCGTGGTGTTCTCGCCTGCGAAATCGATCGTGTCGGGTGCGGATTGCTTTGTGCGCTTTGATCGCGACGCGGAGAGCACCTTCAAGCGGGTGTACTTCGAGACGAATGAGGAGGGGGAGGAGATGATCCGGATTCAGCCGATCAATAACGCGTACCCGCCGCGGACGGTGCCCCGCGAAGAGATCGCGGGTCTCTACGCGGGGGTGTCCGTCATCCGCTCAATCGGTTAGCTCGCGTGTGCGGTGCTTGACCCGGACGCGATGACCATGACCCCGACAAGCACGATGACGACCCCGAGGACCTTGCGCATCGTCAGCGCCTCGCCGAGGAACAACGCCCCAAGGAGCACCGCGGTCGCGGGCGCGATCGTGAACGCGATGGGTTTCATCTTGGAGACCTCGCCGAGCGAGATGGAGATGTAGAACGCGATCATCGCGATTGCGCCCGCGACGATGCCCGACCCGCCGAGCAGCAGCGCCCATTGCTTGAGTGTCAGCGCGTCCTCGCCTTGGAGGGTGAGCCCCTTCCCTGCGCCTTCGGGCGCGAGCTTGCGTGCGATCAGGTACGCGCCCCAGATGATGGGGAGCGCGAGTGTGGTTCGGAGCGCGACCGCGAAGAAGGGCCCGACCTTGTGCGTGTGCAGGACCGCTTTGGCGCAGACCTCCCCGATCCCCCAGCACAACCCCGCGACGACGGCAAAGATGATCGCTTGCATGGGCGGATTCTACGCCTGCTATGATTCACCCATGAGCACCACGACGCCGCACACCTCGATCATCCAGGGCGAGTTCGACACCTACGCGCGCGTCGCCCAGGCGTTCGCGTCCGACCCCGACAATGCCCGCAAGGTCGAATCCCTCGCCCGGGTCTGCGCCGAGTCCATCCGCAACGGGGGGAAGATTCTCGCGATCGGCAACGGCGGGTCCTGCGCCGATTCGGTCCATTTCTGCGAGGAGCTCACGGGGCGCTACCGCAACGATCGCGCCCCGATCCCCGCGATCGCGTGCTCGGACGCGGGGCACATCACCTGCGTGGGCAACGATTACGGGTTCGAGCACATCTTCTCGCGATGGGTCGATGGGCTGGGGAACGCGGGCGATGTCCTCGTCGCGCTCTCCACGAGCGGCAACAGCGCCAACATTACCCGGGCGGTTGATGTTGCCAAAGCAAACGGGTTGCATGTCGCGACCCTGCTGGGCAAGGGTGGGGGTACGCTCGCGGGCAAGGGTGACACGGAATGGGTCGTGCCCGGCGAGACGAGCGATCGGATCCAGGAGCTGCACATGCTCATCCTGCACGCGCTCGTGGGCGCGATAGAACGCACCCTGGGGCACGCATGACCGACCCGCACGATCAGCAGGCAGACCCGATCGTCATCGGTTGGCGCGAGAAGATCGATCTCCCGGAGTGGGGGCTCAAGCGGGTCCGCGCCAAGACAGACACCGGCGCTCGGACCAGCGCCATCGATGTTGCGGATATCGAACGCCTCAGCGACGAGGAGATCCGATTCCGCGTGGTGTACCACCACAACCCGGAACAGGTCACGAAGTGGATCCACGCGAAGATCATCCGCGAGAGCACCGTCAAGCCCAGCCACGGCGAGACCCAGCAGCGCTATGTCTGCGAGACCCTGGTCAAGATCGGGAAGGTCGAGCGGCGCATCGAGATCTCGCTCGTCAGCCGATCGGGCATGCTCTGCCGGATGCTGCTCGGGCGGACAGCCCTCGATGGTCTGCTCGTGGACGCGACCCGCATGTATGTGCTCACGGACGCGAAACGCAAGGCCAAGCTCGTCAAGCCGATCATTGAAGAAGACACACAGGAGAACACATCCCCATGAAGCTCGGCATCCTCTCGACCTCTCCCAACAACTACAGCACGAGCCGGCTTCGTGAAGCCGCGACGCAGCGCGGGCACGATGTGAAGGTGCTCAACACGCTCCGGTTCTCGATCGAACTCCAGGAGGGCGAGCCCGACCTGCACTTCCGTTCTAAGCAGCTCAGCGAGTACGACGCGGTCATCCCCCGCATCGGTGCGTCGATCACCTACTTTGGGACCGCGGTGGTGCGCCAGTTCGAGCAGATGGATGTGTACACGCCCAACACCGCGGCGGGGATCTCCAACTCGCGCGACAAGCTCCGCTCGCTGCAGATCCTCAGCCGGCACGACATCGGGATCCCGCACACGACCTTCGTGCGTGATCGCAAGGATGTGCTCCCCGCGATCGAGCGGATCGGTGGCGCACCCGTCATTATCAAGATCCTTGAGGGTACCCAAGGCGTGGGTGTGATCCTTGCGGACTCGACCAAGGTCGCCGAGGCGATCATCGAGACGCTGCAGACGGCGAAGCAGAATGTGCTCATCCAGAAGTTTGTCAAGGAGAGCAAGGGCACGGATGTGCGTGCCTTTGTTGTGGGTGATCAGGTCGTCGCCGCGATGCGCCGGCGGGCGACGGGCGACGAGTTCCGATCCAATGTTCACCGAGGCGGCACGACCGAAGCGATCACCCTCGACGAGAAGACTGCGCAGGTCGCGGTGCGTGCCGCCCAGATCATGGGGCTGCGCGTCGCGGGGGTCGATATCCTCGAGTCCAACGATGGGCCGCTGATCATGGAGGTGAACTCCTCGCCTGGGCTTGAGGGGATCGAGGGCGCAACCAAGCTCGATATCGCGGGCTCGATCGTGGACTACATCGCCCAGCAGGTGGACTTCCCCGAGATCGATCTGCGACAGCGACTCACCGTCTCCAAGGGGTACGGCGTCGCGGACATCTTCATCCCCGAGGGGTCCGAGCTCATCGGCAAAACCATCCTCGAGTCGGGGCTCAAGGATCGAGACCTCACGGTCCTGAACCTGCACCGGGGCACATCGATCATCTCGAACCCGCGGACCACCCGTGAGCTCGAGGCTGGGGACAAGCTGTTGTGCTACGGGCGTCTGGACAACATGCGTGATCTGGCGGCGAACAAAGTGAAGCGCAAACGCCGGATCAAGCCGAAGAAACTGGAGAGCACCATCGGCTTGGACGAGGACTGATCCATGAGCGAGACGGAACCCCAGCCCGAATCCAAGCCCGAACCCAAGGCGCCCCGTGAGCGTATTCCATGGTTCGCGGACAAGACCCCGCCGGGCAAACGCGAGTGGCACAAGATCGTCATCTCCGAGAGCGTCGCTGGGCGTGAGATCACCATCCCCGTGTTCGTCTGGAAGGGGCTCAAGCCCGGCCCCATCGTCTCCGTCACCGCCGCGGTGCACGGCGACGAGATCAACGGCACGGGCACGATCCGGTCCATCATCACCGATCCGCCGTTCGAGCTGTTGCGTGGGACCCTCGTCATGGTCCCCGTGGTCAACCTCCTTGGGTTCGAGCGCCACTCGCGCTACCTCCCCGATCGACGCGACCTGAACCGCTCGTTCCCCGGGTCCGCGACGGGGTCGTTGGCCTCGCGCCTCGCGAACGCGTTCTTCTCCCAGCTGTGCAAGCACTGCGATTACGGGATCGACCTGCACACCGCCGCGGTTCGCCGCACGAACTTCCCCAATGTCCGCGCCGATCTGAGCGACCCCGAGCTCCACGCGTTTGCGCGCGCGTTCGGGACGGAACTGATCATCGATGGGAAGGGCCCGAAGGGGTCCCTCCGGCGTGCCGCAACCAAGGCGGGGTGCAAGACTCTGATCCTCGAAGCGGGCGAGGTCTGGAAGGTTGAGTCCGCAGTGGTCGAGTACGCCGTGCGCGGGATCAAGAGCTGCCTGCGTCATCTCAAGATGATCAAGGGCGACCCGATCACGCCCGCGTACCGGCTGGAGACGGATTCCTCGACCTGGGTCCGCGCCACCACGGGCGGGTTCCTCGAGTTCCATGTCGCGCCGGGCGACATCGTCCATGAGGACGACGCGATCGCAACGAGCTGGGACCTGGGCGGCGAAGAGGTCGAAACGATCCGCGCCCCGCGCGACGGGATCGTGCTCGGCATGACCACCATGCCCAGCGTCGCGCCGGGCGACCCGGTGGTGCACCTGACCTATCCCAAGAAGGGGTCGATCTCCCGGATCGAGAAGGTCGTGGACAAGCTCGACGACGAGTCGCTCCACGAGCGGACCCGCGAAGACCTGTCGCGGAGCTTTGTCGTTACTGAGCACGACGACGAGCATGACTGATGAAAAAGGCCCGCGATGCACGCGGGCCTTTGCTCTTATTCAGGGGTCAGTGGGTGGTTCACTCTTCGTCGACATATTCCCACACCGTCACGGGGAGCTGACGGATGCCCCACTGGAGCGCCAGCTCGTGGGTGGGGTAGAGCAGGTCGAGCCGGTTGCCCTTGATCGCGCCGCCGCAGTCCATAATGGGGACGATTTCTGAGTCCGCGTATCCGGGGACGGAGATGAGGGACTTGTAGGGCAGGACCTTGGGGTCGGCCGCGACGAGGTTCATCCCGTTTGTCCACACGGAGTACATGATCGCGGTCTTGTTGTCCGCGTAGATGCCGCATGAGCGGGCGTCGGGCGAGTACCCCGTCACGGTCATGTAGATCGTGCGGGTGGGGCGGACCTTGCGCCCGTCGAACCACCGGATCGAGAGATCGGTGGGCTCGATGTCCTGCGGTGCTGCGGTGAGCTCGATCGCACGCGCGATCGCTTCTTCGTCGATCGGGTTGCTCGGGATCTCGAAGTCCTCTGCTGCAGGGGTCGAGACCGGAACGATCTCGATCTGGGTCGCGGGAGCGCGATTGATCTGCGCCAGCGCTGGGAGCGATCCCTGCTCCTTTGTGAAGATGGCGCTCGTGACGACGATGGTCAACGCGCACATCCAGAGGAGCATCTCGCCCGCAACGACGCGGCCGGCCCGGATGTATGTTCTGTTCTTGGGTTGATTCTTCACGGGTCGAGCCTCGTTCGTGTCTTCGTTATGGTTTGGATGATCACTCCCGATCTTGCGTCGGGTGATGATCAACGGCTCCGTCCGAAGCGCACCAAACTGAGACGACTCGTTGTCTCGTCCCATCTGGCTCGCAGTGGCAATCCATGCCTCTGGGTCTCAAGTGTAGCCCAGACAAGGCCATGGGGTAGCGGATGTCGGACAGGGATCAGTATCGGGCGTATCGGTGTGTGGTTTAACCCCGACAGCCGTTACAAGCGGAATCGAATGAGTCCGAGAACATGAAACTCTATGGTATCTGCTCATGTATAAAGAGCTTGAGTAGCCGAGCGGATGCCCAAGGTCTGAGATTTAGTTAGGGAATTGTTATGAATAAGCTGGCAGCAAGTTGTTTAGGGATGGTGTTGTATATCACTACCGCGATGGCAATGGGGGGTGACCCTGAGTCGGACGGAGCACGGGCGAGCATCATCGAGCTGTACGAGCCAGTCCATGGCGTGTACTTTGAAGCCCACGCGGTCAATGAGAATCGAATCGATGCATACGCGTCGTTGAGATCGGGGGTGTGCTCACGGAGGACGCATATTCATGAGGTTCTTGTTGAGAGTTATCACATAGATCCAGATGATGCGGAAAAAGATTGGGATCAGATCGCGTGTGACATGGTGTTCTTTGACGGGGAAGACTCATCCATTGGGTTATGGGGGCTTGATGGGTATGTGGTTCACGAGTTCGGCAACTACCCAAAGCCGTGGGGAGGGAACCCGGTTCACACATGCGTGTGGCCGATGATCGCTATCTGGGCAGCTGACGGTGAACTGACCAAGGCAGACTCGGGCGGGTGGGTACTCAAGGTTGCTGATCGGAACCTGTGGATCGCCTTCGATGATCGGATGCGTGTTGAGTGGGTGGAGCACAAGTATGTTCTCGATCGACCTGGATTCACGCGCTGGAGCTTTGGGGGATATGAAGATGGGGCTGACGCAGCGATGTTTCCCAGCGATATGAACTGGAGTGTTCAGGTCTTTAATCAGACTGATGAGCTCGATTTTGAAGTTGATGTTGATTATGTGCTTCACTTCGATATGGCACGGGCTCAGGAGGAAGCCTTTTTCTTCCTCCCTGACGGCTCAGTCCGGTTGAAATCGAGGAATGAGATCCGGTTAAGACGGATCTCAAGAGAAACAAATCGCCCTTACTTTGAAATCGTCCAAGACCATGAAGGCTCGTGCGGCCCATTGGACTTGGGATGGACACGCTATGACCCGAAGACGGGGGATGTATTCAACACCAATGATGAGGTTCTGTACAACCTGAACGATCTCATGCAGGATACGGAGTGCCTACCAGACACTTAATCCGTGAAACCGGCGTGGGTGTGGATGCGTAGGGGATCACTCAGCCCCCTCAACACAGGTGGGTGCAAGTGTGCTATCCTTACCACTCGCGCCGCGTTCCCGCGATGCGACGAGTCCCGGTGGGCGGGGCAGGGTAAGCCGAACTGAATCAACACGGGCGATGACGCCCCCTCGATATGCCCAAGCGGCATGATGGTGCTGGAGACGCAACGACATGGCCAAGATGTTCTACACGCTCGAGGAAGCCGCTGCCAAGCTCGGGATGAGCGCCAGCGATGTCCAATCGCTCGCGGAATCCGGGCAGCTCCAGGAGTTCCGCGATCGCGACAAGCTCATGTTCAAGGTCGAGCAGGTCGATTTGCTCGCGGGCGATGACGATGGGCTCGACGAGGAGATCACCCTCGCCGACACCGGCCCGGGCATCGAGCCCATCTCCCTGAGCTCCTCGGGCACCTCTCTTTCGCTTGAGAGCTCGGGCGAGGGCACCGGGATCTCGATCTTCGAGCCCGACGACGGCGACGCGGTCGACGCGAACGCGGACACCCTCGTGTCCGGCGGTGCACTCGGCGGGTCTGGATTCAACATGGACGCGGGCGCTTCGGGCTCGGGTCTGGCGCAGCTCGCGTTCGAGCCCGATGACACCTCGCTGGGCGGGAACCTGCTCGACGATCTGGCTGCGGACTCGCAGGCCGGCGCGTCGTTCTCCGGCGGCACGGGCCTGGGCGATACGGCGCTGGGCGGATCAGTCTCGGGCGCACTCTTCGAGGGCACCTCGGGCGGCGATTCCGAGTTCACCCCCGTAGCCTCTCCCATCGCGGCCCCCCTCGCGGGCGCAGAACCCTACGACGGCGCGGGGTCTGGGCTCTTCGGCGGGATGGCGCTGGGCATGGTCCTCATGCTCATGGTCGCGCTCGCTGTCATGGTCCTGGGGATGACCGGCGGGTCCAAGTCGATGCTCGAGAGCGTCGACCAGAACATGCTCTACATCATCGCCGGCGGCGGGTTCGGGCTCGTCCTGATCTTCGGCGGGATCGGTTGGGCGATGCTCCGCCGGAGCTAAACCCTCCAACTTGAACCAAGCACACCAGCACCCGCGATTGCACGCGGGTGTTTTTTCGTGATGAACCACAATCACGCACGCGCCGTGTGCGAGTATCTTGAGGTAGAACGCAGGGTGGATAGTGTTCTCTGTCAGTTACTGACGAAAGTGAGTCAACCCCGTGAACCGCGCTCGCATCGCTGCCCTTCAGTACTTCGTCCGCCCGATCGAGGACTTCGGTGCCTTCCGCGATCAGGTCACGGGGCTCGTGCACACCGCGGCGGATTACGATTGCGACCTGCTCGTCTTCCCCGAGTACTTCACGGTCCAGCTCCTCACGCTCGGCGACATCAATCGCCCGATGCGCGATCAGGTCCGTGATCTGGCGCGACGCGTCCCCGAGTACATCGAGCTCTTCCAGTCTTTGTCGCGATCGAGCGGCGTGCACATCGTCGCGGGCTCGATCGCCAACGCGGACCCCAACGACGCGGACAGGGTCTACAACGACAGCTTCTTCTTCGCGCCCGACGGGACCTACTCGTCGCAGGGCAAGCTCATGATGACCCGGTTCGAGAAGGAGCACTGGCAGGTCAGCCCGCGCGACACCCTCCGGATCTTCGACACCCCGTTCGGGAAGGTCGCGATCGCGATCTGTTACGATGTCGAGTTCCCCGAGCTGTGCCGGGCTGCGGCCCACGCGGGCGCGATGATCCTCGTGGTGCCGAGCTATACCGACGATCGGCAGGGGTTCATCCGCGTGCGCTATTGCGCCCAGGCCCGGGCGATCGAGAACCAGATGTTCGTGGTCAACGCGGCGACGGTCGGGTCCCTCCCGATGGTGCCGGCGGTATCGCTCAACTACGGGCAGGCGTCGATCCTCACCCCGAGCGACTTCCCCTTCGCGCGTGACGGGGTCCTCGCGGAGGGCATCCCCAACCAGGAGACCATGGTGATCGGCGAGGTCGCCCTCGATGTGCTCAAACGCAATCGCGTGCACGGCACGGTCCGCCCGCTCCGCGACAGCAAGTCCGTCGTGGTGCCTCGCATCGAGCATGTGTCGTTGCCCGAAGCGGGCAAGGGCGAACCCGCGCCGCGCTCGCGGCGCCCACGCCGTCAGATCGTGATCCGAAACGCGGCCCCTGAGCACTTCGCGGGGATCGAGGAGATCGCGGGGCTGATCTACCCGGACATCTCGCCCTGGGACGATGAGTACCTCAAGTCGCACCTTGCTGTGTTCCCCCAGGGTCAGCTCGTCGCAATCGAGCAGGGCTCGGGTCTGGTCGTTGGGGTGTGCTCGGGGCTGGTGGTGGACTGGGACGCGCAGGAGGACACGAGCTCGTGGGACGCGCTAACGGCGGGCGGTATGTACACGAACCACGATCCGATCAACGGCGGGACTCTCTTCGCGGCCGATGTGATGGTCCGCCCTGGGTTTCAGGGTCAGGGGATCGGCAAAAGACTCTATGAAAAAGGGCGTTTCGGGCTCGCGAGCCAGCTCGGGCTCTCGCGTGTCGTCGCGGGCTCGCGCCTGCGTGGGTACCACCGGTACGCGGACAAGTATTCACCCGAGGCGTATGTCGAGGAGGTCGTCGCGGGGCGCCTCAACGACCCGACCCTCTCGTTCCAGTTGCACCTAGGGTTCCGGGTGACGGGCGTCATCGCGGACTACTTCAAGGGCGACCCCGAGAGCAAGGGGTACGCCGCGGTGATCGAGTGGGCGAATCCGGACGCACGCTGACCCGGGGGGCACGGAAAGGGGCGCGCAGTAATTCTCAAATCTATTCTTGACACTGGCGCAGTTCTGTTACGATTTCCGCTTCGATGACTGATGCCCCGCCCCGGCTTGGACCAAAGCCACTGTGGCTCCACGAGACGGGCAACGCACTTGGGCCGAAGGCGTCGAAGAGCAGGGCTTGTGTCTCATGATGCACCCACACACGGAGCTTCGTTTCATCAACGAGGCCATCGGGCACGGCGTCGTCGCCACCCGTGATCTTCCCGCCGGCACCATCACCTGGATCCAGGACGATCTCGATCGGGTCTTCTCGCCCGAGCAGGTAGGGTCCATGCACCCGCTGTTCGCGGACACGATGGACAAGTACTGCTTCCGCAACGGCGAGGGCAGCTGGGTCTTCTGCTGGGATCACGCGAAGTATGTGAACCACTCGTTCCGCTCGAACTGCATGACGACGGCGTACAACTTTGAGATTGCGATCCGCGACATCCGCGCGGGCGAGGAACTCACGGACGATTACGGGTACCTCAATGTCATGCGCCCGTTCACCGCGGTGGACGAGGGGGTCGGGCGCACGCTTGTGCAGAACGACGACCTCATCCGGTACCACAAAGAGTGGGACGCGCAGCTCAAGCGAAACTGGAAGAGCATCATCAAGGTGCGCCAGGAACTCCGCCCGTTGATGGACCCCGGGATGTGGGAACGCGTCAAGCAGATCGCGCTGGGGTACGCGGAGATGGACTCGATCCTCAACTGCTACTTCGATGAGCACGCGTCCTCGTGCGTATGCAAGAACTGACGGCTCAGCGGGGCTCAGTCATCACGCGAGATCACCCGAACGCCCAGTGGCTGGTACCGCCCGCCGGCAATCCCCAGTGACCCGAAGATGCCCGTTCGAGCGTACAGCAGCGTGGGCTCTTTCTTTTCAATTGAGATGAACGCGTACACGCTCGAAGATCGCACGAGCACGCACCCGCCGGACACGCGGATCTCAGGGATGGTTGTGCGATGCTTCATGTCCAGCACACGCTCGAGCTTGCGGGCGGGGTCGATGAGTGACCAGCGCTCGGGTGTGTCCGGAGTCGCGTGATACCTGAGCGTGATCAGGTGCGAGGAGCCCTCGGGCGCAAGTGAACCGAGCGAGGAGCGTGAGACGCCCCACTCAAGGATGATGGAACGCAGGCTCGCGGAGACCCGCACAGGGGTGAGGGCGCGTCGGGTTGTGGGGTGGGCACTCATGGGTTGGTGCCCTTCTTCGTTCGATTTCGTGCGTGCGACGCCTTGCGACCGACTGGGGCTTTGGCGAGCAGCTTGGCAGCGGTTTGCAGCCCAGCGCCGCGCGGGCCCGCGAACTTGTGCGCCAGGGTCGTAATCAATCCGAACCCATCGCGGATCTCATCGAGGCGCTTGTGGAGCTCGCGGATGTCCTCTTGGGATTGCCCCTCGACGACGGGGGTGAGCTCGCCGATCTCGTCGAGCGCATCGAGCAGCGGATCGACCTCGCGCTTGATCCGCTCGCGCGCGATGGCGCGGAGCATGGACCAGACATCCTGCTCCGCCTGGAAGTATTCCTTGCGATCGCCCGGGTGACGGACCTTCTCGATCACGCCCCACTCAAGAAGGGAGCGTACGGACATGGAGACATTGCCGCGTGAGACCCCCAGGCGTTCCATGATCTCATCGGTGCACATGGGCGCACCCGTGATGTACAGGAGCGCGTGGACCTCCGCCATCGTGCGCGAGATTCCCCACACGGACCCCATGCGTCCCCACGACGCGATGAATCGGTCCTGGGCTTCGAGGAGCTGGGCCCGTGCCTGGGCTGCATCCGTCGTCGATGTCCTCTTGGGGCTCATGCCCAAAGTATCGCATGCGGGATGGGGCTTGTCGAGTAGATTTCAGTAAAATCTGAAAATCGAGAAACTACGCGAACGCGATCTCGACGCACCCCGCGAGCCCGAGGACGATCGAGACCACCCCGTTGAGGGTGAAGAAGGCCATCGGGATCCCGGCCTTGCCGCGTTTGATGAGCAGCGTGTGCTCCCAGATCAACAGCGCCGCCGTGATCGCGATCGCGATCGCGAAGAGCGTCGAGAGCAAGGCGTTTGTCTGCAGCGCCATGACAAGGCAACCGATCGCAACAAGGTGCAGCAGGCGCGAGACCCACAGCGCGCCCTTCCAACCAAAGCGCGCGGGCATGGAGTTGAGCCCCACGGCTCGATCGTACTCCAGATCCTGGAGCGCGTAGATCACATCGAACCCCGCGACCCAGCACAGGACCATCCCCGCGATCCAGAACACGCTCGGCGTGTCCACGAGCCAGTCCGGGTTCGTGGCGATCGCTGCGGCGATGGGGGAGGCCGCGAGCGCCCCGCCGAGGAAGACATGGCAGAGCCAGGTGAAGCGTTTGGTCAATGAATAAAACGCGATCCAGATCAGGACGGGTGCGCCCAAGGTGCTCGGCCACCAGTTCCCAAAGAGGAACCCGAACAACGAGCACACGATCATGAATCCGATCGCGTTGAGCGCGAGCATCCGATGCCCGTCGCGGATGCTCAGCGCCCCCGAAGCGAACGCGCGCCGAGCGGTGCGGGGGTTGTCCGCGTCGATCTTCGCGTCCGCGACCCGATTGAAAAGCATCGCCCAGTTGCGTGCGAACACCATGCACACCACCACAAGCACGAGCATCTTCGCGAGTGTTCCCCACGCGATCTGACCATCATCGCGGGGTGCGACGAGGAACGCCCCGAGGATCGCGAAGGGCATCGCGAACACCGAGTGGGCGAGCTTGATGTCGCCCATCGCGATGAGGACCTTGCGCTTCGGGGAGACGGGGTGCGGGGTGGTGGCGGTGGTTTGGTTCACGACCCCAACACTAGGCCGACTCTTGCGTCATGGGCATCCGGCGTTGAATGCGTTGAGGAACGCGCTCACATCGAAGAAGTCGAACTGCCCGTCCTGATTCTGGTCGGCTGCGGGTTCCTGCGATGCGAATCGGGAGAGGAACGCGGACACATCAAAGAAGTCCAGGGACGCATCGGGGCGCAGGTCCGCGCTGCTGCAGGGCTCGGGCCCGAGGATGCCCATCGAGTTGATCCGCATCGCGACGAGCTCGTCTTCGAGCAACTCGGGGACATCGATCTGCCAGGCAACCACGGAGCCGGACCCGGAGTGCGTGATCTTCGCAAAGCTTGATGGCATCTCGTCGGCGACCCGGATCGGTGACCCGTACGCGATCCCGTCGCGATCGAATCGCGAGACCTCGATCCCATCGTGCCCGCCGACGACGACCCTGAGGAGCCCATCATGGAACACCGCGTCAAAGCTGCCGGTTGCGTTCTCGATCGGGCCGACCACGATCCCCTCGTCGCCCCATCGGCGCAGCCCATCGATCCCAATGCGTTGCGCGCGGATCAGTTGCCCGTTGAGTAATCCGTCGCGCCACACCACGATCGCATCACCCGTGAGCTCATCGAGGAACGCGATGGGGTCGAACTGGCGATCGGTGCCCAGCGAGACCCGCGTCGCGTCGAGCGAGAACCCGAGCGTTCCGTCCGCATCGATCCGTTGCATGAGCAGCGGGGCGGGCGTCGTGCCTGTTTCGAATCCCTTGGCAAAGAACACCAGCGCCCCGCCCGTCCCGTCGGGGATCACGCTCGGGCGTGTGTGCCGAGAGCTCGTGGTGTTCGGGTTTACATCCGTCATCCGCACGGGCGACGCCCAGGCGGCCGAGCCGTCCGCGTTGATGCGCATCGCGCGGATGAGCTTGGTGTATGTGAGGTGCGAGTCCCAGACGATCACCGCCCCGCCGCCGGGTTGCGGCGCGATATCGAGCATCCGGAAGTTCGAGCCCGCATCGGACGGGATCAGGGTTGGATGACTCCAAACGCGATCGCCCTCGGGTGTCAGGCGCTCAAGGTACAGGTCCCAACCGCTCTGCGCGAGGATGAGGGTGTCGCCGTTCTCCATGCGAGCGCCAGCGCCGAGCCATTCCGTACCGGTTGTTGAGTACGCGGGCGACCACAACGGTGCACCCGTCGCATCGAAGCGCTGGATTGGTGTTTCCTGCAAGGACGAGCTGGCGCGCGAAGCGATCGCGCTCCCACCCATCGGGATGAGCAACGGCGGGAGATGGAACCCGCATGTCGGGTCCTCCTGGATCGCGATCGCGTCGGGTGCGAGCAGGTCCCCATCGAGCGTCACGCGCTGCAGCAGGACATCCCCGACGCAGTAGTTGTTCTGCCACGCGAGCCAGACCGAGCCGTCGAGATCACCCTCGAGTGCCGCTCGCTCGTCGAACGCGTTGTTCAAAGGCCCAACATACAACGGATTCCCAACACTCGTCGGCCAATCGGCGGACGCGTGGGAAGCACAACCAACAGAGACGAGCAGCGAGAACGCGATCGGGCGGGTGAGCATGGGCAACCTCCTTGGGTTCACCCATACGGTACCCGATACTCAGCGATTCCCGACCCACTCTATGGTGGGGTCTTACGGGCAACCCGCGTTGAACGCCGTCAGGAACGCGGAGACATCAAAGAAGTTGAGTTGAGCATCGTCGTTGAAGTCTGCGGCAGGGTTCGAATCGATGTACAGGACTAGAAACGCGGAGACATCGAAGAAGTTGAGCGACCCGTCGGAGTTCATATCGACGGCGCATGAACCAAATGTGGTGCATCTATTGAGATGGAGATTCATGTTTCGTGAACCTCTGTTAGTCGTCAGCACATCGACTCGACCATCAAGATTGAAATCGTACGTGATGATCGATCTTGGAGAAAATCCAACAAGAAAAGTGATTGGGTCCTGGAAAGTACCGTCGCCATTCCCTGTATGGATCAAGAAGCTTCGCGCGTCAGAGGACAGTACGCAGAGGTCGAGGATCTCATCGCCGTTAAAATCGGCGGACTCGATGTCAAAGCATTCGAGTTCAGATGAAATCAGTTCAGGTCCTCCGAACCCGCCGGCCCCATCATTCATGAGGATCGTGATTTTTTCACGCCGAAAAAGTGAATCATCCGAGCTGGCGATCGCGACATCGAGCCAGCCATCTGTGTCGAAGTCCGCAATGGTAAGACTCGAGATGATGCTGTTTGTGATTCTGAAAGTTTCCTGGATGGGTAGAAAGTCGTGCCCAGTTCCGTAGAACACATTCAGTTCATTCGAGTGCATCCCAACAACAAGCACATCGTTGTTCCCATCGTTGTTGACATCCGCAACCTCGATGCTGCTTGGGTCCGCGGCGAACTCGTAGTTTGTGCGCAGTCCGAATCTCCCGTTACCCAGCCCGTCCCACACGCTGATGTAGTCGGCTTCTTCGTGCGCACTTATGAGTTCCGGGTTGCCATCGTGATCAAGGTCTGCCAATCGAACGGATTGCGTTGTGTCGCCCGTTGGGATGACGACCCCCTCGGCAAAATTGCCATTGCCTTGGTTGATAAAGGTTGTGATCGATAAAGATACATTGTGCCCGACAACAAAGTCGTCGAGCCCGTCAGAGTTGATGTCGCCTACAGCGACATCGAAAGGTGCGCTCCTGGTGAGCAGCGTAGTGGGCTCAGAGAACTCCGCGTTATCCCCACCGATGTAAATGGAGACCGAGAAGTCGCCCTCGTTGACCGTAACGAGATCCATGATCGAGTCGCTGTTCGCGTCGATGAGCTTGCTCATCCGTGGATTTGTCCCCGTGGCGATCACCCTGTGCGATTCCATTCTGCCTCCACCGGTTCCCTTGGTGAGCGTCAAGGTGCGGCCCGCGGTGAGAATGTCGAGGATGCCGTCGAGGTCGTAGTCGACGATCGTAATACTCTCGATACCTGTACCGACGGTGTAGCGATCCGAGTACTCGTAGTACTGTTCGGGTTGGAAGAGATAGATGTCGACCTGATGCCCGTTAATTTGGTCGAGCACGACAAGGTCGTTGTGCCCATCGTCGTTCAGATCAGCGCTGGATATGACGGCGGCTTCCGAGTTGAGGTTGCCAGATCCCATGAGTGAGTACGCGTGCCCGTCATGATTCTTCACGACGGTAAACTGGTCATCCCCGAAGATGACAAGGTCTGAGTATCCATCGTCGTCCATGTCCTGGGTGACTACATGGTTTACTTCGTGATCGAGCTGGATGCGTATCGGATCAGACACAGATCGGCTCGATCGCGATAGCACGACAACTACACTCGATATCGCACGATCGGTGAAAATCACATCGGGTGACCCATCGTTGTTGAGGTCGCCATGAAAGAGCGCACTCCAATAATCGGTTCGATTAATCTCAACGGCGCTCTGGAATGTGCCGTCTCCGTTGCCCAATAGGTACGAAACCGGATACGGGTGTTCGCCCATAATGACTGCGTCGGGGGTGGTATCTCCGTTCAAATCGGTAATGAACAATGTCCGCGGTTCTGCCGATGCGCTCGAACTGATCACAGGGCCGAACTCGCCACTCCCATCTCCAAGGCGGACATTCACATGTCGTGAGCTCGTGCCGGCGACCAGATCAATGTGGCCGTCTTTGTTCACATCGGCAGCGCAAAGAGTGTTCGCCGCAGAGCCCATGTGCAACGAGATATCACTCACAAGCCGCGGTTGGGTGTCACCAAAGTATAAGGCGATACTGCTTGAGTTTGAGTCGCCTACCAGTGCGTCGGGGTAACCATCATTGTTTATGTCCGCCACATCGAGGTGTGCGACCCCAAGGTCAGTGATGCGATCATTGTGCCCAATGAAGAGTTCATGGGTTTCGCAAGGCTGAGCAGATACTGCTCCACAGTACAAGATCGATAACAACAAGGAGAGGTCTAGATAACTCAGATGGGACATGCATGTGCTCCTGATCAAAGGAACAGGATACATGTTTTTGTTGATTAGACAAGCCTGTATATGGCACGGAAGCGATTTACGGACACCCCGCGTTGAACGCCGTCAGGAACGCGCTCACATCAAAGAAGTTGAACATCCCATCCTCATTGAAGTCCGCGATCGGGTCCTGGGCGTTGTACGCCATCAGGAACGCGGACACATCGAAGAAGTTCAGATCCCCGTCGCCGTTGATGTCCGCACCGCAGGTCCCCGCGTCCTCGCTCACCGCGCCGGTGATCGCCAGCGCGTACCCCTGCGGGCCCTGATTGACCGCCGTGCCCTTGACGCGGATGGTGTACTCACCCGCGGGGGTCGCGGGGAGGATCACCATCTCGACATTGTTGATCTCGTCGGTTGTGGTGTCGAAGGTGCTCTGCCCGTTGACGACATTGTTCCCGAGGACGACCTGCCCCGAGGGCATGACGACCTCAAGGTCGAGGTTGTTGACGGGGGGGAACGAGGAGTTGGGCGTGCCCGGCGCGTCGTGCCAGACGAGGGTCACCTTGAAGGGCGTCGCGAAGTTGTCGTTGTTGACGACGAACTCGCTCATGTCACCCGTCTCAAGCGCGCCCGATCCGGAGTTGCGGACATCGCGGATGATCAGGTACTCGTCATCGCCCGGGAAGTACAGCGCGTTGTCGAGGAGGATCCGCCCCCATCCCTCGCGATCGCTGGGGTACCCATTGATGCCCGTCATATCGACCGCAGAGTTGAGCAGGACCGCCTTGAGCAGGGTGCCCGAGGGGGTGAACCCGTCGTCGAAGGTGGGGACCCCGCTCGGGTAGTACCCGTCCTCGAAGTACTGGCGCGTGAGTGCCGCGCACCCCGCGATCGCGGGTGCCGCCATCGAAGTGCCCGTGAGACCGAATGTGCCGCACGATGTGTTCCATTGCGCCGATTGGGTGTTGCACCCGGGCGCGAAGATCTCAGGTTTGCGCCGCCCATCGAAGGTCGGGCCGATCCCGCCCGAGCAGAAGCTGCCCTGGCTGTTCGCGTCCTGCGATGCGCCGACCGCGAGGACATTCTTCGCGTTCTCGGGGGTCCTGAGCGTGTTGAGGTTGGTGGCTGCGAAGATCACGAGGTTGTCGTCGTTCGCGTGTGAAAAGGTGTCGATCGCCCGGCACATCCCGGTGTAGCTCGTTTCGCCGTCGTCGCCCCAGGAGTTCGTGTGGATCGATGCGCCCTGGTTGTAGTGCGTCGTCAGGTGCGAGTTGAGCGACGCAAACGAGAAGCTCGGCGTCGTATCGAAGACCATCCGCGCCTCGTACGCGACGCCCCGGTTCTGGTTGTCGCCCCCGTTGTCACCCAGCACGGTTCCCGCGACATGGGTCCCGTGAAAATCGGGGCTCGTGGTCGTGGTGTTGTATGCCTCGATCTTGCGATGATCGGGCCCGAACGGGTCGCCCTCCGGATCAGAGAAAGCGCAGTGGTCGACATTGACGCGCCCGTCCATGATCGCGACGAGCTGGTTCTCGCCGCGGATCCCATTGTCGTAGATCGGGAAGAACCCGTTGACATTGGACTGCACGATCCAGCGTGTGGTGTTGTTGCGGTAGGTGATCTCGGGCGCGGATTCGATCCATTGGACATCGCTGATCTGCGCTAGGGCGCGGACTTTGTCGGGTGCGCCGAGCACGCCGATCATGAACCGATCGCCGACAAGCTCGTGGTTCATGATCTCCACGCCGCCCATGCGTTCGATCGACTTGCGCCCATCAACGATCGAAGCGCCCGCGAAGAGGTACACATGCGACGCGACCTTGCCCTGGGCAGCGTAGTCTTGGCGTTCCTGGGTGACGAGTTGGCGGCTTCCGATCGTCGGGTCGATCTTCCACGCGTCCTCGAACGCGACGAGCGACTCGACAAATCCGAGTGCCCGCAGCGCACCGATGCGTGCGTCGCGTGTTTCGATGATGAACGCGTTGGTGGGGAGGTAATCGCCGAGCTTGACGCCGGTAGACTCGATGCGCTCGCGCCGCTCTGGGGTCATGGGTCCGTCGAGCACGAGCACCATCCGATCGGGGAGGCGCTGGGCCTGCGCCTGATTCGCGCGGAGCATGTTCGTCGTGTTCGCGACGCGGACATCGCCCGACTTGAGGTGCAGGGTCCCGTCCTGAGGGCCGGCGAGGGTGCTGCCCGCGAAGGTGATCAGGGCGAGGACGAACATCGAGTGGGTGCGGTGCATGTCGGATTCCTTGGTCGAACAGAGCACGGATTCAATCACGCGCGATATCGGGCACATCCGCACACAACCGCACCCAAACCCGGGAGTTCGTTCGCATCGTGGTTGGACTATCCGATATCACCAGGCGCCCGAATGGGCGTCGGTCCAATATACGCGGATTGCACCCGGGTGGATCCCGCGTTCTGGGATCAGGAGTCAGATCACGCCGCGTTCGTTCGCCGATGGATTCCGGACTTCTGGGCGAGGGATATGGCCTTCTTCTTCGCGCCGGCGCGATCGCGGGCCGTGTGAATCAACCGATCCAGGCGCGTCTTTTTCAGGACCTTCGCGACTTCCTTGGGGACCTTATACAGGACCAGCACCCCGCCCACGCGCTCGAGGTCCGCGCTGAGCTGCGCCATCGCTCCGAGCACGCTCGACGCGAGCGTTTCCGTGTTCCGCATCGAAAGGATGATCAGGCGCGAGTTGTGCGATCGGCACAACCCCGCGATCTCTGCGCGGAGCTTGCCCGTGTCCAACGAACGCAGCGATCGATCGTTGAGCGACGCACGCAGGACCCCGTCCTCCTGCCGCACACTCAAGAGCTCGGTGTTGGGCACCCGCTTTGATGATGTTGATCCGTCCAGCGCACGATGCCCGGGCTCCGAATCCTGGAGTTCGATCCGCATGATGTGTCCCCCTTTGTGCCCGAATGGGCGGCAAAGATGCACACAAGATGCAATCCCAAGCGATTGAACACAACCCGTTCACGCGATCCGATCGCATCCGGGATCGCTCTGGGCGGGTTGGGGACTATCGGGCGTGACGGACGATCGCGGGTACGAGATCAAACCCGAGTGATGCCTGGGCATCAGATACGCTGAGCCCTTCGATCGCGATCGTCTTCTCGGGGTTTGTGTGACCCGACACGATCGAGACCTGCGCGGGCTTGCACCCCAGCGATTGGGCGAAGAGTTTCATGATCGCCTTATTCGCTTTGCCGCCCTCGGGCGGGGCGCTGACGCGGACCTTGACGCGATCGCCCAGCATCCCCGCGATCGAATCGCGCGATGCGCCGGGGACCGCCTTGACGCGGATCGTCAAACTTGATTCTTCGCTCATGGGCAGGGCGTGTTGTAGCGCTCGATGAACTCCATGACATCCATGACATTGATCATGCCGTCGTCGTTGAAGTCCGCGTCGGCGTCCTGGGCGATGTACGCCTGGAGCATCCTCGAGATGTCGTAGAAGGAGAACCGCCCGTCCTGATCCATGTCCACGGGGTGGTATGCGTAGACGACGGATTGCTGATCGATCGTGGGGTTCTCGATGATCGTGTACGACCCGTCCGCCCACTCGAACTTCACCTGATCGACCTGCTCGATGATCTCAAGCCCGAAGTGCACCGTGAGCTCGGACTGCCCCAGGTAGCTGCTCGCGCCGTCCACGACCCGCAGGTGGTCCTTACCGCCGTAGGTCGCGATCACGCGCGTCCCGTACCCCATGGGCGCCAGGCACGGGTGCAGGTCGGTATTGATGTCGAATCGCAGGTAGTGCGTGAACGGGCGCCCCGGGAATCCGAGGTCGTTGCGGTACAAGCGGAACGGGCCGTCGTTATCCACGAACGCGAGATCGAGATCGCCGTCGCGATCGTAATCGAGGTGCACGAGCCCGCGCCCATCGATGTTGAACGAGAGACCCGCGATCGTTGCCTGATCGTTGAAGTTCCCGAGCCCGTCGTTGTTCCAGTACCGGGTCGGCTCGCTCGGCCACTGCGGCCACCCGTTGGTCGCGATGATGTCGATGTCGCCGTCGTTGTTGTAATCGCCCGACACGACGCCCCATCCCCATCCGTTGTCGCTCACGCCGCGGACCCGCGCCTGATCAAGGAAGATCGGCACGCCCGACTCGTTCACGCTCACGCCCATGTAGAGGGTGTTGAAGTAGTTCGCGCTGGACACGAAGATGTTGGTCATGAACCAATCGAGCTTCCCGTCGCCGTTGAAATCGTTGAGCGTCGCGCCCATCCCGTTGTGGTCTTCCGTGATCCCCGCCGTCTCGGTCTCGTCGCGGTACGAGATCCGCCCAGCCTCGTCGGGTCCGTTGTTGATGTAGAGGCGCGAGGTCTCAAAGTCACAGGTCAGGAGCAAGTCGGGGTACCGATCGCCGTTGATGTCCACGATCTTGGGTGTGAACCCACGCAGGACGAACGGGGGCACGGGGAGCGCCTCGTCGCTGATGTCTATGAAGTACCCGTTCCCGTCGTTCTCGAACAACCGGTTCCCGTCCGCGCCGGGCGTGAACTGCCAGGTCGCCGCGTACAGGTCCAGGTCGCCGTCGAGGTCCACATCGCCAAACGCAGCGCCCTTGCCCGCAACGATCGACATCACGGAGTTGACGCCGCGCTGGGTCGCTTCTTCGGTGAACGACCAGTTCCCCATGTCATCGGGGCCCTGGTTGATGTACAGGAGCGCGTGCCCGGGCTGGGCCTGCTGGGTCGCGGGCCCGAAGGAATGAACAAACAAGTCCGGGAGCCCGTCGTTGTTCACATCGCCGACGGCGCTGCCCTGCCCCATGTGCAGGCGATCGATCCCCCAGATGGACGCCTGATCCTCGAAGGTCCCGTCCTGCTGGTTGATGAAGAGCATGTCGGGAACGGTGCCAAGACCGGGGAGATAGATGTCAGGCCACCCGTCCATGTTGAAGTCACCAACGCTGACCCCGCCGCTCATCACATCGTGCTGGCCGGTGTACGCGTCGATCGGGACGGTGATCGCGTTCACATTCGCGATGGTGTTGACGAGGGTGTAGTTCGGATCGGTTGCGATCGCGCTGCCCGAGACCATGCCCAGGGCGCTCAGCGCGTGGAGAACAAAACAGCGGTTCTGCATCATGTCGGTGGTTCCAATCAGGCGTCCCAAACAAGCCCGCCGGGTTCAAAGGGGTGCACAGCAGCATTTCGTGGAAAGTTGCTCATCGTAGGATGCCACGAAACGGGGCTCGGATCAAGGTCAATACGCCCAGAACGCCCAAAACAACGGCTTCGGGGTGCCCCGAGTCCGATACGGGGTTCGATTGAGACCCAAAAACCGATGCGTCGATCAAGACAGTTTGTCCAAATCAAACAGGTTCGCGCTCAGCGCGCTGTCGGCGTGTGGTCTTGCGGCTGTCGAAGATCGCTGTCGACCCGCCTCCGAGCGATTCCAGATCCCGAACGGGCCCGTCGATAACGCGCTGGAAGGCCATCTCCGCGTTGGCTTTGCTGAACTCCGTCCCGATGAAGTGACGACCCATCGCGTGCGCGATCACGCCGGTGGTTCCCGATCCGAGGAACGGGTCGAGCACCGTATCGCCCGGGTTGGACGAGCACGCGATGACGCGATGCAGGTACACCTCGGGAAGCTGGTTGTCGTGCTTGTGTCGGCGTTCCTTGTTGTTGCCCTGGATGCGTCCCCAGTACTTCCCGTACCAGACATCCATCGGAACCCGCATCCCCGCGGGCATGCCGTCTTTTTTGGATTCCGTGCGCGGGTCGCCATAGATCGCGCGCCGATCGGACACCTCGAGGATCGGATCGGGGTTCCAGGTACGCTTGTTGGGATCCTTGCAGAAGTAGAGCGCGTGGACCTTGGAGTTGATGAACCGTCCGGTGGTGTTCTGCCCGAACCGGTAATGCCACACGCACCAGTTCACCATGTGCATCCCGATCTTCTTGAGATGCACCACGATCTCCGCGGCGCTGTCGTCGGGGATGTTCACCCACATTGACCCGGTGGGCTTGAGCGCCCCCGCGCAGATGTTCAGCCATTCCTCCGTGAACGACAGGTACTCGTTCCGCGACATCGCCGCGTCGTCCCACGCGTCGCCCGTCTCGTGCCGATCGTAATCCCGCGCCCAGTTGAACGGCGGGTCCGCGAACACCAGATCAACATCAGAGTTCTTCACCTCGTCGAACTCGAGGAGCTTCTCCCGGCAATCCCCGATCCGCACAGACGCGACCACCCCCGTGTCGGGGTGCGTGTGGGTCAGATCGGGTTTCTTCGCTTTGCTCGGCATGCGTGGATTATTCACTCGTCCTCGATCGGGCGCAACCACAGCGCCTCGATCATTTCGTATCCCTTCGGATCGAACGCCCTGAGTTCCGATCGTGTGAACGGCGCGAAGTCGTTCTTCCCAAAGTACGACTCGGTGAGCTCCGCGAAGTACTCGCGCTCGTTGGAGAGGGCGTAGTGCCTGCGTGAATCGCCGGAGATGTGCGGGACCTCGTCGTACTTTCCGCTCTTGACCGCGTTGTCAAAGCACGCGCGAATGAGCTCGTGATCAAACCCGAGCACCAGGTCGTGATATGCGTGCGCGAGCTCATGCAGCACCATCATCGGCTGCGCGTTCTTCGACCACTCGACAAAGTTCTTCGGGTTCGAGATCTCGATCCCCTTCTCCTTGTCAGGGTTGAACCCGTTCTCGATCAGCCAGTCCTTGCCCGGGTGATAACAGGCGCACGCATGCTCCGGCGCGTTGTGCTCGATCCAGATCGTGACCTTACGAAGATGCTCGTGCGTGTGCTTGGGGGTCAACTGGATCACTTCCGCGAGCTTCTCATCGAGCAGCGCGAGTGCCGGTGTCGTTGTGTCCGGGTGATGCATCGCCGCTGAGGAAACACGCACGCTGAACCCGTGCATCGTGTAGTTGGTGTACGAATCAGTTGACTCATGCACAAACGCGGGCGGGGGCGTTGGTTCAGATGCTGGTGCATGCGCACCAGCAACCAGAAGACAGATTGAAACAAGGACATGCATCATGGCGCAGCCCGCATCATACCGCAAGATCGCACGGGGCGCAAGTCAATCCGCAGCAGCGCACACCAGAATCCGCACCGGGGTGCCCAGATGCCTCGCGCCCAAGAGCGCGAGCGGGCGACCCGCGCCAGCGATCGTCCGTCGGCACTTCTTCGCGCTCCGAAACAACCCGTCCGTCCGCGTCCGTCCGAGTCGCCCTTTTACGCGTCCGCCAAACGAATCGAGGAGTTCGATGTGGAGGATGACATCGATCACGCGTTTCTTGGTGATCTGCACCCCGATGCGCCAGGTGTCGCTGTCGGTGATCGCGTGGGGGATCTCGACGGACTCAAACGCACGCAGCCACTCGATCGCCGCGTACCCGCCGTCGGGCGAATACCGGATCACACGCACCGATCTGATGTTGGTATTGCTCATCTCGTTCGTCCCAGGAGCTATTCTATATCCATGCCCGACGCGTCCTCGTCATCCCATACGCCCACCCTGAGCGTGATGATCCCGTGCAAGAACAATGAGCGCACGATGGGTCGCGTGCTTGATTCGGTGCGCGATCTCGCGGATCAGCTTGTGGTTGTCGATTCGGGCTCGACAGATTCCACGATGAATCTGGTGAACGCGTGCCGATCGTGGGGGAGTTGCGAGGTGGTCCTCATCGAGACCCACTGGCGCGGGTTCGTGAAGACCAAGCAGCTCGCGCTCGACGCGTGCACATCCGACTACACCCTCTGGCTCGACTCCGACGAGCCCGTCTCCCCCGAGCTCGCGCGATCCATCAAAGACGCGATGACTCAAGGCCTCGACGGCGCCACCGTCACCCGTATGGTCGAGTACAAGGACAAGCTCCTCAAGCACTGCTGGCAGCCCGAGCACCGATTGCGTCTGGTGAAGACCTCGCTCGTCCGCGAGGGCAAGGCCCGATTCGCGGGGATTGACCCGCACGATTATCTCGAGATCGACCCGCCGCATCGTGCGCCACTCATCGAAGGCGTGCTGATTCACGAATCCTTCGAGTCCTTCGCCCAGCACATCGACAACGCTCGCCGCCTGTCACTCGTCAGCGCCAAGTCCATGCATGAGATTGGCAAACGCACCACCCCCCTCAAGCTCATGACCTCCCCGCCCGGTGCGTTCCTCAAGCAGCTGGTCCTGAAGGGTTCATGGCGAGACGGGTACGCGGGGTGGTTGTGCGCCTCGACATCCGCAGCCGCGGCGCTGATGAAGCACATGATGCTGTATGAGATGCAGCAGGGTCGTGATTGAGTGAAAAAGCGGATTACAGTCTGTGTCGCACTACTACTCCTAGCCGTATCGGTGTGGTTTGTTTTCGTGCTCAAGCGCACCGCGGATTACACGCTCGATGCATCAAACCGCGGCCATGCCTATCGCAACTTCTTCGGTGTGCTGGAGATGTACACCGCACGGACAGGCGCGTTCCCGTCATCGCTCGATGACATGCTGATCATTGAATCAGAAATCGGGTACGAGGGTGTCCGTTGGCCTGAGGATGCAGACCTGATCGCGGATCTGATCCAACCCAACTTCGATATTGTCCCGTCATCGGACAATCTCAATATGTTTGTACCGGAGTATGAATCCAAGGCGGACTGGGCGGCACCGGATTGCGAGTTCTCTTGGGCGCGGATCATCGATCACCTCAACGCAAACGATTAATCCCTAGTGCCCTGCTTTGACCCGCCAGGGCAAAGCAGGTTCTTCAAAGTCTCCCGTTCCTGCTTTGTCCGACTCCGTCGGATCAAAGCAGGGCACCAACATCTCCCCCTCCTTTCTTCTTCCCCATTCCCCCTCTTCTCTGCGCCTCTGCGTGACCTTTGCGCCCTCTGCGTTCAGTCCCCTCTCCTGTTCGTGCCCTTCGCGATCTTCGCGTTCAACCCATCCCCCAAACCCCTGTCACCACAACGCCTATGATTCAACTCACAGCCCCCATCGTCGGGGGCGGCGACGGAGCCGAGGGTGGCAGGATGGCCTCCCGGTTCGGCAAGCGCCCTGCACGGGGCATTTCGACATCAGGAACACCAATGAGCGACAAATTTCGCGATTCCGACGCACCCAATGCGTCAACCGGCGGCAGCAGCAAAAAACGATCACGCAAACGCTCCAGCGGGGGCAGCGGCGGCGGACGACGCAAGGGGCGTCGCGACGCGGGCGCGGACAAAGAGCCCGAACGCAAGCGCACCATTCGCGAACCCGAGGGCGGGTGGAACCCCGAGACCTTCGAGATCGACAAGGCCTTTGCGGACCTGGGGCTCAAAGACTCCATCCTCAAAGCGATGGACGATCTCGGGTTCAAGCACCCCACCAAGATCCAGGCCGCGCTCGTCCCCCTCGCGATGACCGGGGTGGACATCCTCGGGCAGGCAAAGACCGGCACGGGCAAGACCGCGTCCTTCGCGCTCCCGCTGCTCAACATGATCGAGCCCGGTGATTCGATGATCTCCATCATCCTCGCGCCCACCCGCGAGCTCGCGATCCAGATCAAGCAGGACATCGAAGAGCTCGCGCCACACACGGGTCTCAAGGTCTGCGCGATTTACGGCGGTCAATCGATTAATGTGCAGGCCAAGCAGCTTGAGGAAGGGCCCGAGATCATCGTCGGCACCCCCGGGCGCATCCTCGACATGATCGAGCGCGGGTACCTCCATCTGTACGATGTTGAGTTCGCGGTCCTCGACGAGGTCGATCGAATGCTCGACATCGGGTTCCGCGATGACATCAAGAAGATCCTCAAGAAGTGCCCCAAGGATCGCCAGACGATCTTCGTCTCCGCGACCTTCACCGACGAGATCGAGAAGCTCGCCCGCACCTTCATGCAGGACCCCGAGAAGCTCGAGGTCTCCGCGGGCGCACTGACCGTCGATCTGGTCAAGCAGCAGTATGTGACGGTCGAGCCCTGGGACAAACGCCGGATGCTCGCGCACCTGCTGACCCACGAGGAGCCGGCGCTGACGATCGTCTTCTGCCGCATGAAGCGGACGGTGGATTCCGTCGTGCGCTATCTGGAGCGCAAGGGCATCCCCGCCCACGCGATCCACGGCGACCTCTCCCAGTCCAAGCGGAACTCCGTCATGACCAAGTTCCGCTCGGGCGATCTCAATGTCCTCGTCGCGTCCGATCTCGCGTCACGCGGGATCGATGTCGAGGGCATTACCCATGTCATCAACTACGATCTCCCCGACGACCCGGACCTGTATGTCCACCGGATCGGCAGAACCGCCCGTGCGGGACGCGACGGGCACGCGTGGTCCCTCGTCACCCCGGCGCAGGGATCGCTGCTCACGGAGATCGAGCTGCTCGTGAACGCGGAGATCCCCGCGCAGAAGTACGACGACTTCGAGCCCGGCGAGCGCCCCGAGGACTGGAAGGACGAGCCCACCGGCGGGCGTCCGACCTACGAGGTCAAGGGTGCTCCATCCGAGCCCAAGAAGAACCGGTTCCAGCAGAGCGAAGCCCCTCAGGTCGAGAAGATGTCCGACAAGGAGCTGGCAGCGAAGTTCCCCGGCGGGATCGTTCCCACCAAACGCCCCGGCAAGATGATGGGCGGCAAGGCCAAACGCCGCGGTCGCTGAGATCGTTTCAGCAAGACAAACATGAAACGCCCTCTCATGATCTCATGAGAGGGCGTTGTCGTTGCATGTGATAGATTGAGTTTGACGATGATGAGGCGGAGGCGATTGTGTCAGTGCGCCCCAGCGGTCTCGTGGGCGCGATCGTGATGCTCAGCACCGATCTTGCCGATGACCTCGCGCCCACTCTCGGCACGCATGCTCGCGGAGGGAACACCCTTGGGCTCCACGCTCATCTTCGCTTCAGCGCGTGCGTCCTCGGCTTCCATCGCGTCACGCATCTTACGCCCGACCTTGAACTTCACCGTCCGCTTCGCGGGGACGGGGACACGCTCAAGGGTCTTGGGGTTCTGCGCCATGCGCGGGGCACGCTGCTTGACCTCGAAGACGCCGAAGTCGCGGAACTCAAGCCGATTCCCGTCGCCGAGCTCGACGACCACCTGATCAAGAAACTCCTGGACGACCTGCTTGACGGCCACGCGCTTCATGCCCGTGCTCTCCGCGATCCGGTCGATCAGGATTTTCTTGGTGATCGTGTTGCTCATATGAATCATCCTTCCCTCACGACATCGCGTGCGGTCGGTCAAGTTGTCGTTTGCTCCCCTACGATTAGGCAGCAGCCCCGTTCGACGGATCGGGCCAACACTCTTCCCCCTCTTCAAAGGGATCAAGGGCGAGCAACGGATCGATCCGACAACCCTGAGTATCGCAGACACACCCCACCGGGTCAATGGGGGGCACCCGGACTTTTGACGCGCAAGACGGAGCGCACAAAGCACTTGCAATTCCACTCCACCCGTGCTATGCCCACACTCAATGGACGACACAAACCCCCATCCCGAGCACCAGAGCCCCGTCCCAAGGCGCACTGGGACGCTGCTTGCGCCCGGGGTGCGCGTGCGCAACGAGGACATCACGATCACATTTGCTCGCTCGTCCGGACCGGGCGGGCAGAATGTAAACAAAAGATCCACAAAGGCCCAGCTGCGCATACCGCTTTCCGCGATCCCCATCGACGAGCGTGCGATGTCGCGCCTGCGCCGCCTCGCGGGAAGCGCGATCAACTCGAGCGACGAGCTCCTCATCGAACGCGACGAAACGCGATCGCAATCACGCAACCGTCGCGCGTGCATGGATCGGTTGCGTGAGCTCGTCGCGCGGGCCGTGATCGAGCCCAAGCAGCGCCGCGCCACCAAGCCAACGAAGGGCTCGGTCCGACGAAGACTCGACAACAAATCGCGCCGGTCTGAGACCAAGCGACTCCGCCGACCACCCAAGGACAACGATTGAGCATGACCCACCCGCATCGCACCATCACACTCGGGATCGAGATGTCCAACCCTGGCGCCACCGCGCCGGGCGCGATCCCGGCGCACGCTGTCGCATTGTGGGACGAGCGTGAAACGCTGCTTGGTTCGTCCGCGCTCCCCGATACCTCGCGCGGATCCGACGCCGTGATGGACGCGCTCGCGACGCTCGCGCATTCGTGCGATGTTGCGCCAGAGTCGATCGGGCGCATCATCGTCTCCATCGGGCCCGGGGGATACACCGCGCTGCGCATCGCAACGACCAGCGCCAAGGTCCTCGCGGACACGCTCGGCGCAGAACTGGTCGCGGTGCCCAGCGCCCGCGTCGCGTCGGTGTCGATCGAAGAATCCCATCGCCCGGCGTTGATCGCCCTCGCGTCCAAGAAGAACCGATGCCACGCGAGCCTGCTCGCGTCAGGCGACACGATCGAAGAACTCGGGATCATCGACGCGGATGCGCTCGCAGCGCACGCCCCTCGCTCGATCATCGCGGATCATCACCTTCCCAGCTCGTTCCACGAGCGCGCATCCATACTGGGAGTTGAGGTGCGTCCGTTGCGCCTCGATGTGCGGGACCTGCTCGGCGCCTCGCGAGGGATCGGCCCAATCGATCCGCTCCTGTGCGCCCCCAAGTACGCCCGCGAACCCGACGCCGTCACCCAATGGCGGACCCGATGGTCCTGATAACACGCCTCGGCGTAATTCCACGGCTGATAACTCCACCAGAACCGCCGATGGGCGTGAAGTGAGGCAAACTCTGCGACGATATCCGTCTGGGCGAAGTTGCACCCGCACACGCAACCCCACGGAAGGATCCGCATGGTGGCAACACAGAACAACGAGGATTGGTCGCAGAAGAAGGTCTTCACCACGGGTGAAGCCGCCAAGGTCTGCAAGGTCAGTCAGCAGACGATCATCCGCTGCTTCGACTCCGGGCGTCTCAACGGGTTCCGCGTCCCCGGGTCGCGTTTCCGGCGCATCCCGCGCGACGAGCTTATCCGTTTCATGCGTGAGAACGAGATCCCTCTGGAGACGATCGGATCCGATCGCAAGCGTGTCCTCATCGTCGATGACGAGCCGGAGATCGTGAGTCTCATCACGGACCTGCTCGAGTCCGACGGGCGCTTCGAGGTCCGCAGCGCCGGAACAGGGTACGACGCGGGGATCGAGACCGAAAGGTTCAAGCCCCAGCTCATCGTCCTCGATTACATGCTCCCCGATATCAACGGCAACATCGTCTGCCAGCGCGTCCGTGAGAGCGACACGGGCGAGGACACCCGCGTCCTGTGCGTCTCGGGCGTCGTCGAGCAGAGCGAGGTGCAGCGCCTGCGTGACGCGGGGGCCGACGATTTCCTCAAGAAACCCTTCGACCTGCGTGAGCTTGTTCATCGGATCGAGACCCTGCTGGACATCCAGAGCAATCAATGAGCGAGCTTGATCCGAACCATTCCGATCAGGACGCCCAGAAACTGGAAGCGATCCTCACGGGCATCGATCGTCTCCCGACGCTGCCCAGCGTGGCGACGCGCCTGCTGAGTATCTCCAGCGCCGAGGATGTGGATCTCGAGGAGATCATCCACCTTATCGAGTCCGACCCCGCGATGAGCATCACGATCCTGCGGATGTGCCGCAGCGCTGACAAGGGGCTCGGCGATCGCATCACGAGCGTCCGCCGGGCGGTGATCATGCTCGGGCTCGAGACCGTGCAGGTCGCGGCGCTGAGCGTGCATGTGTTCCAGCAGCTCCAATCCACCGAGCACAAGGGCGCCTTCGATTTCAGCGGGTTCTGGGTGCACTCACTCACCGTCGCGTGCGGCGCGGAGTCGATCGCCAAGGCGCACCCGGCGCTGGGCGTGTCTGCGGACGAAGCGTACCTCGCGGGTCTCCTGCACGACCTGGGCAAGGTCGCGCTCGATCTCGTCCTTCCTAAGGCCTACGAGCGGGTCCTGGAGATGGCTTCCAAGAAACGATGCGCCCTGTGCCTCATCGAGCGCACCATGCTCAACATCGATCACCACACCGCGGGCAAACGCCTCGCGGAGCACTGGGGTCTGCCCGATACCATCCGCGACGCGATCTGGTTGAGCGATCAGCCCCCCGAGTCCGTCCCCGCCGGCCCAAGCAAATCGCTCGTCGGCGTGATCACCCTCGCGGAGTCATGGGCGCGCGATCTGCACCTCGGATGGTGCGGCGACTTCGGCGACCCCCTCGACCCCTACCAGCTCGCAACCCGGCTCGGGGTCGATCCGGACTTCTTCAAGAACAACGCGACCGGCGTCATCGAGGCCGTCGCACACCGCGGCGAGATCCTCGGGCTCAGCGAGCACACCAACCAGGACCTGCTCGTCGAATCACTCACAGGCGCAAACCGTCGGCTGGCGTCGCTCAACGCAGAACTGCGGACCCGCGCAACGCAGAGCAACGCCGCCAATCGCGTTCTCGGGGCGCTCGACGAGTTCGTCAACACACTCGCCGACGACGCAACGCCCGAGCAGGTGTTCGTCTCGATGGTGCGCAGCGCCGCGCTGCTCATGGGGTCCCAGCGTGCCGCGGTCATCTTTCAGCACACAAACGACGCCCCTTGGCGATCCATGACGATCGATCAGGGGCAGATCATCCAGCGCCCCGTTCGCGTCGAAGCGCCCGTCTCAGGCGACGAGCCCATCCGCCCCGCTCAACTCGCCGAGTCCGGGATCGTCGCGTCGCTCGACCTGGGCAACCTCGAATGGCTGCGTGAGCTCTTCGCGTCCGTACGCGAGGTGGGCATGCCCCTGCTCATCGGTTCGCCCGTCGATGCCAAGGACGCGTCCCCTTCGTTCCTCATCGTGATGCCTCGCACCGGGAGCGTCACCGATCGGATCCTGAGCTCGCCCGAGTTCCAGCGCGTCCGCTCGCTCTGGACCCGCTCGCTCGTGCAATCCATCTCGATCGAGCAATCCAAGCGTGTCAGCGAGGAACTCGCGTCCGCGAACCACGCGATGAGCGCGCTGCGTAAGGAAATGACGAGCAAGGAATCACTCGTTCAGCTCGGGCGACTCGCCGCGGGCGCTGCCCACGAGATGAACAACCCGCTGAGCATCATCCTCGGGCGCTCCCAGCAGCTCTTTGAGCGCGTGGGGACCAAAAAGGAACGCGACATCGCGCTCACTATCGCCGACTCCGCCCAGCAGCTCTCCGACCTGATCACCTCGCTGCGGATGATCGCGGACCCGCCAAAGCCCAACATGCAGCCGGGCGATCCGGTGCTCCTCGTCCGCGAGGCGATCGAGCTCGCGCGCCAGCGCTGTCATACCCAGGGCATCCGTGCCCGTGTGCACTTTAAAACCGACACAGGGTTTATTGATCCCGTCAAGATGGACATCCCGCTTCTCGCCCAGGCGATCGCGGAACCGATCATCAACGCAATTCAATCACAACCTGGCGAGCTTGTCACTGTTTCCATTGAACCCGACCTCGATTTCGGCCGACTCACTATCCGGATCAGCGATCAGGGTCGCGGGTTCTCGGAAGAATCGATCAGACACGCGTTCGATCCCTTCTTCTCCGAGCTCCCCCGCCGGTCGACGATCCGGTCTTGGGCTCTCGCGTGCGCGAGGACTCGTGGAGATGCACCGCGGCGAGATCGAACTCGGAAACCGTTCCGGGGGCAAGGGCGGGCTCGTGAGCATCCACCTCCCGACCACCACACACGCGGCTCAGGCCGCCTGAAGAACCGAAACCGCGTGAGAGAACGAGAGAGCACGATGAGCGAGTTCAAACGAAACACACACGAGGGCACACCCAAGCCCACCGCACTCTCCGGGGTCGCGCCGCACAACCCCGAAGAAGCGCCCGGCGTCCGTGCGCTCGTCGTCTCGCCCCGCGCCTCCGTGCGTCGGCGCATCGCGTCGATCCTCCACGGGCACCTCGACATCATCGAGTACGCCGACGACTGCGCCGAAGCGATACAGCGCGTCTCGTCCAACGACTGCGACATCGTGATCATCGAGCGCGCCCTGAGCAGCGCCGACGGGATCGACCTGCTCGAACGCATCAGCACCATCCACCCCGCGATCGTCGGCGTCATCCTCGGGCAGATCGAGAACACCGAGGACGCCGTCCGCTCCATGCGTGCGGGCGCCAGCGACATCATCTCGATCCAGTCCCGCAACGCCGGAGACCGCGCGTCGCCTCCTCGATTGTGTCAAGCGCGCCCAGCGCATCCGCATGCGTGACGCACGCGTCATGCGCCTCGAGAAGCTCTGCCACAAGCTCGACAACGCCCGTCGAGAGGTTTCAGGGCAAGTGGGGGACCTGTGCAATGACCTCGTCGAGGCCTACCGCGATCTCTCCGAACAGTTCGGGGATGTGAAGCTCGCAACCGAGTTCAACGCGATCGTGCGTCAGGAGCTCGATATCGAGTCGCTCCTGCGAACCATGCTCGAGTTCACGCTCTCCAAGATCGGGTCCACGAATGCCGCGGTGTTCCTCCCGACCAGCTCGGGCGATTACTCGCTCGGCGCGTATGTGAACTACGACATCCCCAAGGACGCGGCAGAGGTCATGCTCGACCAGCTCGCCGACTCCATCGCGCCCCGGTTCGAGCAGACCCAAGGCGTGATCACCCTCGGCACTGATCGCGACATGGAAGAAGCGCTGGGCGCAGACGCTCACTGGCTCGACGACCACGGCGCGATGATCATCTCGTGCACCCACGAGGACGAGTGCCTGGGTGTGCTCTCACTCTTCCGCAACCGCACACGCCCATTCGACGCTGAGGACGAACGCACCCTGAGCATCATCGCCAAGCTCTTCGGCGAGCAACTCGGCCGCGTCATCCATGTCCATCACCGCCACCTCCCCAAGGACCAATGGGGCGCGATCGATCACATCGAACCCGAGTATGACGAGGAAGACGACTTCTTCGGGTTCGACGACGGGTACGGGTTCGCAGCCTGATAGCGATTGCAATGCTGTAAGTAGCTTATGGAGTCGACTCAATCAGAAGGCTCGCCCTGAAGTTTGCTGCCAGTCCGGCAATATCTTCTGGCACATCGCTTTGGTCAAGTAAGAGGTCAAGCTGGAGCAGAGCATTATCAGCGTCGTGAAGCCGTCTGTAAAATGTGATCGCGTTCTTGTAGGGAAGATGGCTCGCTCTGGATAACACGAGGGCTCGGTCATAATCGGAGATCTGGGAGTTGTCGATGTCCTGCAGAAGTTTAGAGTAGACAGCGCTCCTGATCTCGATGGCTTTGTTCGGATAATCCAGCTCATACATATTCGCTAGCCTTATTGCGATATGAATGCGATAGGTAGAAAACATGTAGTCGTCGTCATTGATGATGTTGATCGCTTCAGCTACGAAATCCGCGGAGGGAGTGTCCCATGAGTAGCCTTGGAGCTTGTATTTCTCCATGCGCAGGCTGGCCCGGTGGCTGCCGTCGTCGAGCAGCCCGTACTTCGGATGCTGGTCTAAAAGTTCAGTCAGAAGATTGAGCGCCAATTCGGTGTCGTTCAGTTCCTTGTTGAACTTGTACTGCCAGTACTTGTAGTGGGCAGTATCGACGAGCTTGCTTTCAGAACCCTCAAAGTACATGGCGCCGATGAGAGCGTAGTCGATGCCCTCTTCGTACATGCCAAGGAAGTAGTGGAGCCAGCAGATATTGGCAAGCACAGAGTCGGACATCATGTCTTCGCCGTCCGGGTCTGTGATTTGTGCGTGTGCCCATGCTTCTTTGTAGTAGTTCAGCGCAGAGCTGTATTCATGCTTTGATTTCTGAATCATGCCGAGCATGCGATTGGCATTCATGAGATCATGGCTGTTTGTCGAGAGTTGGGTGATTTTTACAAACGACTGTTCGGAGCTTATTTGGTCTCCATCCATGAAAAGCACGTTGGCGGCAATACGATAGCCGTCGATTCTTTGCTCATTGTTCAGGTTTGGATTCGAGTTGCAGTTGTCGATAATCAAGTTGGCAAACGCAGTACGGTCATCATTATTTTCAAGTTGTACATTGAGGTCTCTTGCGTTACTCCAGTGTAGAGTTGTAGAAATTGGGACTACTTTGTTTCTTGTATTTAGGTCGCCCGATTGTGGATCTCCGCTGATCTCTTGGGCGATTGGCACCGTAGACAGCATTGCGATTGAAACGGCATTAATAAGAAAAGTGGGGCAGTTCATAATTTGACCTTTCGTTAGCTGAGCCAAAGGATAGGCATGAATACATCTATGTCATGAACGGGATGGAATGGAAAGATAGGGCCGTTTGGAGATCGGTCTTGGCAGTTTGGAATGCCATCGTTATCGTCGTCGCCCCATGGATTGTCGCCGTCGTATCCGTACGGGTTGGGGTCCAGTGCGTTGGGTATTCCGTCATTGTCATCGTCACCCCAGGGGTCGTCGCCTTCATATCCGTAGGGCCTATCGTCATCGCCGTTTAGAATGCCATCGCCGTCTTCGTCTCCATTAGGATCTAGATCATCGTCATCGTCGTTTCCTCCTCCACCTTGATTCTCGCAGTAGTTACACGCAATGGCGCTTGAAGGGGGGTTTCCTGGATTTGAGATTATGATATTCAAAGCAGTCTCAGCACCATTTCCACCTGTTGGGAGCAGTTTGGAGTTTGCCTTGGCATAGAATGGGTCGCAACTATATATCCTGCTTACATGTTCTACCACTGCGCCTGAGGGAAGCGTGCATGTACAGGAGTGGTGGTATGTTACGGTGCGAAAAACGATAACCTTAGCTTCTTTGTAGGTAGCGGTGTAGTATCCTGTTGCCCTGATTCCAGCACATTCAGGGATATTTGGTCTGGTTCCAGTCCCCGCTAAGCTTAGTCGGAGTGTTACATTTGTGCCAGTGCTCTCTGATAGTCCGAGCTGCGTACCTACTACGACTAGGCGCGAGATGCCCAAGTTGAACTGGAAGTTTCCTGTTTGAGAAAACGTTAGAGTCTCGCTCGCATCAACCCGTGCGGTTACGCTGAGATCAGTCGTTCCTCCGCCTTCGTAGCAGTTCCATACAGTATTGCCAACGACTTCAATAGTTTCTTCGGACTCAATCGCAGGGTGCAGTGATCCAGCGAGTTCCACATATGAGTCAGTTCGTTCTTCCTGGCAGCCGACGCAAGTGCAGCCGTCGCAGTTGGATGGCACGCAACCAAAATCGTCCAAGTTCAGGTCGCTGATGCTGGTTTGTCCTATAGCGGTGTTGCAGAGATAAGACAGGGTAAGAATACGAAAAAATATTCGCATACTATATCTCCTGATCATCAGAGTAAGTTGCTGTTGTGTGAAAATCAAGTCTTGATTGCTGCGATCTAGAAATTCTGTAGGTGGATATCCCAATACAGTAAGTGCTGGGGCGCTAAACAATGCCCCGCAGGGGTTTCACGAAGACATCACTGTCGGACCCATCGTGGTAGACTATCCTGCGGGCATTGACGCCTCGCGGGAGGTTTTTGCCATGATGGACTTTCTCTTTGCTGATTCTGCGCCCTGGTTCACCGCCCCCGCGTTGCTCGGGTCCGGGTTCCTGCTCATCCAGCTCGTCCTCGGCGAGCTCGGTGGCGACGGCGCCCTCGATGTCGATCTCGATATGGACCTCGACCATGCAGACCACCCCGGCGCCGAGTTCGGGTGGCTGAGCATCCAGTCCGTCTCCGCGTTCTTCCTCGGGTACGGGTGGATCGGGTTCGCAGCCTACCGGTTCCTCAATGTGGGCTTCTCCGGGGCCGCCGTCATCGGCGTCGGCGCGGGCGTGGGCGTTGCCTGGCTCATGGTCTGGCTCCTCCGCTCGTTCCTCAAGCTCCAGAACAACACCAATGTCTCCATCGCCCAAGCACGAGGCATGGTCGGCGAGGTCTATGTCACCGTCCCCGCACCCGGCACCGGGCGCGGCGAGGTCGTCCTCGTCATCAACAACTCGACGCACACCTACTTCGCCATCCAGGAGGGCGATGAGGACACGCCACCCATCACCACCCACACGCGCGTCAAGGTGCGCGATGTGGATCTCGCAGGCAATATGCTGATCGTTGAGCCCGCCTGAGCACACCGCGGGTCTCACGCTCGCTCACCCATTTGATTCAGGAGGATCGATGCAGGGAAATCTGACGCTCGCCCAAGCGAACACGGGCAACTCCGGGATGTTCATCATCGTCACCGTCGCAGTGGCACTCTTTGTCATCTTCTTCGTCGTCCTGTTCCTCGCGAGCAGGTACCGCCGATGCCCGTCCAACCGGATCCTCGTGATCTGGGGTACGGGGTCCAAGTCCTCCGCCCAGTGTTTCCACGGCGGCGGCAAGTTCGTCTGGCCGGTCATCCAGGACTACGCGTACATGTCGCTCGAGCCCCTCGTCATCGAGATCCCGCTTGAGGGCGCACTCTCGCTCAACAACATCCGCGTCAATGTCCCCTCGACCTTCACCGTGGGTATCTCCAAGGACCCCGTCCTCATGAGCAACGCCGCGGAGCGCCTGCTCGGGCTTTCGCAGGTTCAGATCCAGGAACAGGCGCAGGACATCATCCTGGGTCAGCTCCGACTCGTCATCGCGACCCTGTCGATCGAGGAGATCAACAAGGACCGCGAGAAGTTCATGTCGCTGGTCAACGAGAATGTTGCCGAGGAAATCAACAAGATCGGTCTGCTGCTCATCAATGTGAACATCCGCGACATCACCGACTCCTCGGGGTACATCGAGGCGATCGGGAAGCGCGCCGCCGCGGAAGCGATCAACCGCGCCAAGGTCGAGGTTGCCGAGCAGGAGCGCGAGGGTGCCGTGGGTGAAGCCGCCGCCTTCCGTCAGCGGAATGTCCGCGTCGCGGAGGAACGCTCGCTCGCCGAGCAGGGTCAGAAGAACGCCGAGCAGGAGCAGCGCATCGCCGTCGCCCAGCTCGAAGCCCAGGCCATCACGGGCGAAGTGGAGTCCAAGCGGAACCAGGAGATCGCGATCGCGGAACGCGAAGCGGAAACCATCGCTGCCAAGAAGCGCGCCGAGCAGGAACAGCGCATCCAGGTCGCCAGCGCCGAAGCCCTCGCGGTCGATGGCGAGAACCAGTCCTCCGCGAAGGTCGCCGAATCGAACGCGTCGCTCGCCGAGATCCGCGCCGAAGCGAGCCGCCGCGCCGATGTCGCCGCGGCCGAAGCGCGACAGAAGATCTTCCTCGCCCAGCGCGAAGAGGAACTCGCCAAGCTCGCCAAGGAACAGCTCGCGCCGCAGGAAATCGAGAAGAAGCGCGTCGAGATCGAAGCCGAAGCCAAGGCCGAGCGCGAACGACGCGAAGCCCGAGGCGAAGCCGACGCGATCCTCGCGAGGTACGAAGCCGAGGCGAAGGGTATCCAGCAGGTCCTTGAAGCAAAGGCAGAAGGGTACCGCAAGCTCGTCGAGGCATGCGCCAAGAACCCCGAGGTCGCACCCACCCTCCTCATGATCGAACAGCTCCCCGAGCTCGTCGCCCAGCAGGTCAAGGCCATCCAGAACCTCAAGATCGACAAGATCACCGTCTGGGATTCCGGGTCCGGCGCCTCCGGCGGCAAGAACGCCACCGCGGACTTTCTCTCAGGAATGATCGGGTCGCTCCCCCAAGTCCACGAGCTTGCCAAGCAGGCCGGGATCGATCTGCCCAGCGCCCTTGGAAAGGTCGTTGAGCACGAGGAACCCACGCCAAGGTCCAAGCCCGTCAAGGATGAGCAGGCATAAACCCGCCCGCACATCTCGCATGACAAAAACGCCCCGGAACTCCCGGGGCGTTTGTATTCATGGGATTGGTCGATTCTCAGATCCTGAACCGCCCCGTCGCCGTGGTGAGCTCGTCCGCCGTCGCGCTCAACTGATCGCACGCATCGGAAGACTGGGACGCTGCGAGGTTGACCTCCTGCAGCGACTGGGCAATGTCGGAGATGTCGCGTGCGACCTCCTGAACACCCGCGACGATCTCGTCGAGACTCCCCGCAGCCGTGCTCGCGAGCTCGCCGTTCTTTGCCGCGCGATCGACCGTGGTTCGCATCCGTTGGGCAGCGCCGAGCGAGTTCTCACGCAACCGATCGATCGCGTCCTTGATCTCTGTCGCCGCTTCCGAGGACCGATCCGCGAGCTTGCGGACCTCATCCGCGACCACCGCAAACCCGCGCCCCTGCTCGCCCGCACGCGCCGCCTCGATCGCGGCGTTGAGCGCGAGCAGGTTCGTCTGGTCCGCGATATCTCCGATCGTTTGGACGAACTCCGCGATTGTTTCGCTCTGGGTCACGAAGTCCGAGACCGCATCCGCGCTCTCCTCGACCTGCGAGCGGATCGTCGCGATGTTCTCGATGGTTTGTGCGATGACCTGCCCGCCGTCGCGCGCGGTGTTCGATGCCTCGTCGGCCCGCGACATCGCCGCGTTGGCGCGATCGCTCATCATCTGGGTAATCCCCGAGGTCTCGACCGCGGCACTCGCGATCTGCATCGAAGACTCACGGGTGCGCTCCGCGGTGTAGGTGATTGCGCGAATCGTTTCGCGCATGGACTGGAGGAACCCGTCGACCGCCGCCGCGACCCCCTCGAGACCCGAGCTCTCATCGACATGGATGCTGCTCGTCAGATCGTTCGTTGTTTCCATGTTCGCGAGCTGCTGCCCAAGCTCGGCGGCTGCGTGCGTGATCGCCTCCGCGGTCTCGTCGAGCTGCGCCTCTCGCATCGCCGCGTCGCGCATATCACTCAACGCCGTCCGGGTCATGTAGATCAGGAACCCGACTTCCGCGATCAGCCAGACCGCGTGCTCAATCCACCGGAGCCGGCTCGTGTTTTCAATCCCGTAGATCGATTGCGTCCAGAAGATACCGCGTGCCGCGTGATCCACCGCAACGACGAGCGTCGCTGCAATCAAGACCCGCCAATCGCGGTAGAGCGTCAGGATCGCCATCGACGCGAAATAGTGGAAGTGAAACTCGATGCGTCCGCCGCCCACATGGACATAGAGACCGCCCATCAGCGCGTACGCGATACCAATACACAGGCGCGTCGAGAACTCGCCCTTCTTGAACCAGGCCATCGCCGCGGGGACCATCGCGACGAGCCCGCCGAGCACGATCGATGCGATCAGGTGCTTGTTGGGGCTGCTCGATGCGCCGATCCAGGTCTTAGGCGACACGGTGAACGCGAGCGCAATCAGGATGATCCATTGAGCGATCAGCCCGACCCCAAGGATCTGATCGGATGTCGCCGCAACCTTGCGGAAGGCGGATTTGAATCGGGTCTCGGCCGAGGCCTGGAGAGTAACGCTCGTCATGGTGCAACCTCATTCGGAGGACAGAAAGTCATGGGTGATTCCGGACAGAGCGGGCACCCGTACACAGGCGCGTCTTCCGCGATCGCAGACCCGCCGTTCAAAAGCTCTACCAGTGAGGCCGCCCCCGTATTGGGGCCCTCGTGCGCACGCGTTGGGGTGAGGCCACCCGAGAACTGCAGCGACCCATCCGCGTCGTACACCAGCGTGTGACCCGATGTCATCGCGCCGAACCGCTCCGCGATCGCCGACCCCGGGTCACGAACCATGATCACGCCGGGGAGCTCAGAGAGACGAGCACGGATCTGCGTTCGTGCGAACGAATCATCAGGATCGATTTCATCATCCGATGCGGGCTCGAAGATCAACGCGTAGATCGTCGGCTGCTCCTTTGATGCACTCAACGCCCGCGACAGCTCATTCACTGTCGATCGCGTGCATGGGCAACGCGGATGGACCGCGAGAACAAGCGTGAGTGAATCCTGCACAAGGGTCAATCCCGCCGCTGCATGCTCAGGCCATGAGCTGGGGACCTCGCCGACCGCACCCGGGGTCGCGCCATAGTTCGCCAATGCCCCGAGCCCGCACGCAACAAGACCCAACCATCCAACGATGATCAGCGTCTGTGTCCGATTCCGAGCGAGCATGGAGTGCATCGCCCTGAAAATCGGTGTCTCGTGTCCTCAACTCAAGCAGAACCCCAAATCTGTGCTTAAGTGGACCAAAGCATCCAGAGGGGAGAAGTAAAAATCACCGGATTAGGGGGTGACGATCAGTCGTCGAAGTACAACGCTGCGTCGTCCGGCAGGTCGAGCATCAGGGCTTCGCGATCGATGTCCTCCATGCTCAGCTCGCCATCGAACTTGCCCGTTGCCTGATCCGGCGCGTACAACGCGGACTTGCCCGCGCCGCTCCGCTGACGACGCTCGACACGCTTGCGTTCACGCAGGATCAACCGGATCGGGACCTCGTCGAAGGGCAGGACCTCACGCAGACGATTCATCATAAACCGCTCGTAGTTGTTCGAGAACAGGTCCGGGTCGTTGACGACCAGCACGATCGTCGGCGGAGCGGTCTTCACCTGCGACGCGAAGTAAACCTTCGCCTCGTGCCCAAGTCGATTGCTCGGCCCACGCGCCTCGAGGATCCCCTTCACCGTCCGGTTGAGCTTGCCCGTCCCCACACGCGTATTCGCCTGCTCGAAAAGCTCGTACGCCAGCTCCATCGTCTCGGGGATGTTGAGCCCCTCCTTGGCGCTCATGAACGCGATGGGCGCGAATCGGAGCCCGCCGAGCTCCTTGCGGAAGTACTCCTCGTACTTCTGAGGCGTCACCGGGCGTCCCTTATCGTCCGCTGCGTCCTTCGCGATGTCCCACTTATTGATCACGATGACGACGGGCTTGAACGAATCGACGATCATCTTCCCGAGCTGCTCATCGACCTGCGAGATCTCCGTCGTCGCGTCGATCATGAAGATCACGACATCGCACCGATCGATCGCACGCTTGGCGCGATCCAGCGCGTAGTACTCGATCTGGTCCTGGAAGCTCTTCTTGCGACGAAGACCCGCGGTATCGATCGCCATGATGGTGCGTTCGCCCATCTCGATCTTCACATCCACCGCGTCGCGCGTTGTGCCCGCGATCTCCGACACGATCACGCGGGGCTCACCCGCGAGCGCGTTCACGAGGGTGGACTTGCCCGCATTGCGCTTGCCCACGATCGCGAACTTCATGTCCACATCCGGCTCGGGCTCATCATTGTTCACGGGGGTCAGCTCGTACAACTCATCGAGGAACTTGCGCCGGAAGTTCTTGGTCGTCGAAGAAACCAGCAGCGGGACCCCGAACCCCAGCGCGCTCAGCTCATACGCGTGCGGCTCCCATCTCGAGTCGTCCACCTTGGTCGCGACGATGTAGATCGGGGTTGCCTCGCCCCCGTGCCCGCGCTTGCCGAGCTTCTGCTCGCGGAGCATCTGGGCGATCTGTTCGTCCTGTGCCGTGATCCCCGCCTGGGCATCGACCGCGAAGAGGATGATGTCGGCGCTGGAGACCGCCGCCGCGATCTGGTGCTCGATATCGCCCGTGAGGGTCGCCAGGTCCGCGCCGATCTCGTTGTAGCGTTTCCCGTCCGCGACATAGACCCCGTACCCGCCCGTATCGACGATCTCCGCCTCGCGAGGCGGCCCGCTCAGGTCCGGGTGCTGAAGGGAGACGATCGTGGAAAGACGATCGCGCGTCACGCCGGGCGTGGGGTCCACGATCGCGATCCGCTCATGGGCGATGAGATTGAGCAACGAACTCTTCCCGACATTCGGGCGTCCGACGATGGCGATCCGTGGGATGGGCATAGTCGGGAATCATATGCACGATCCCCGAAAATCAAGCCCCTGCGCCCTCAAACGCCCAGAGATTCAGGGGTTACACGCGCGCTCGCAGCTCATCCACAAGCTCAAAGTGCGTCTCGATCACCCGATCCGCCCCGGCCCGCACGAGCGCATCCGCCGGGGTCAGCGCCGCGAGCCCGATGACCCGCATCCCCGCCGATTTCGCCGCCTTTACCCCGCTCACCGAGTCCTCAACCACGATACACCCGCCTGGATCGTGCCCCATGGTCTTCGCTGCGTGCAGAAAGAGATCGGGATCGGGTTTCCACTTCTCGATCTGATACGCACTAAACATCGTCTGGCGCGCCGGATCGTCCCGATGCGCGAACCGCTCGATGAGCCCAGATCCCGTCAGGGTCATCCGCATCTTCCGCATCGGCGCGTTCGTCGCGACGCACCGCTCGGGTCCATTGCCCAACCCATCGAGCACATCGAGCAGCTCATGGATCCCCTCGATCGCCGGGACCCCCTCGGACTCGAACACCTGGTAACAAACCCTTCGATACTCCTCAAGCAGCGAGGGCACCGGACGCCCGATCTGCGCCTCGACCTCCGCGTGGATCTCGTGCAGGTTGCGTCCCTTGAAGTGCTTGACGGAGTAGCCCGCATCGATCGCCCACCCCGCGTCAGAAACGCATTGGGCGAGCAGCCGATTCGTGATGGGCTCGGAATCGACGAGCACACCGTCGCAATCAAAGATGATGAGATCCGCGTCGTGCATCCATTGAGGATACGCACACGCCCCACGCCGGTTCAGATCGTCTATGGAGGAGTTAAGCCGCTGCCCGATCCTGATGAGAGAGCTCTGGGATGGAAAGCACGCAACGCTCGAACTCATCAACCGTAAACGGCGTGGTCAGCAATCGCGCCTCGCGCGTTGATGTGATCACTTCCGTCATGTTGAGTGTCTTCGAGTCCGAGATCGCGATCACGGGTGTGCCATCGAGCTGATGCTTCATCTCCATCGCGGTGATGGTTTTCTCCGCTTCAAGGGCATCACGCTTTGTGCGCAGTCGGACCACGAACAGGTTCGGTAGCTGCTTGTCTTCAGACTCGATCCCGTCTCGTTGATCCAATGACTCAACCCAGTATCGGATCGCATCGGTGTCCTGATGACGCGAGATGTACTTGGGACGAACCTCAAGCCCCGCGCACGCCCGGCGCACGCTGTTCGCGCTGTCGGCCATTTCGCCCAGCATCGCGCTTCGCATGTCCTGAACCTCCGCCGGCAGCTTCTCAGCGAGCTTGCTCAGGAAATCGCCCTGAAGGCTCAGCGCTGCGAAGTATTCCTCGGTGGGATAGATGACGAGATTCCCGCTGCATCCCAGACTCAACGCGTGCGCGAGCCGATCCGCGAGCGAGACGATTGCGACGGGCTCGACCCGATCCGGGCAATCGAGCTCGATCGTGCTCAATCCCTTGTGATGATGCACGATCGGTGCGATGAGCTCATCGGACAGATCCCAGTTCCTCAGGATCGAGTCCATCACCGACGCATGATCAACGCCGAACATCCGACGCTCGATCGGGTCCAACGCAAGCTGATTTTCGCGTGCAAACTGGATCGATTCGGGGTAGTCCTCTCCCAGCGCCTGACTCAGGAGCAAACGCCCGATGTCATGCAGCAACCCCGCCGTGTACGCCAGGTCAGGGGACATCGCGTTCGTTGCCTTGGCGATCATCGCGCTCGCAGATGCAACCGCGAGCGAGTGTTCCCAGAAGAGCTTGGGGTCCAGGGTGTTGGTGCCAGTATCCGAAAAGTTCTCCATGATCTCAAGATTGGTCACATGCTGACGAACCTGCTGCAGCCCGAGTCTCCGTACCGCTTCGAGTGGCGTAGAGACCGATTCCGGGCGAGCAAAGGCCGCCGAGTTTGCGATCCGGATGAGCTTCACCGCGATCGCCGGGTCGGTCCGGATCGCGTCCGCGATCGATTCAAGCGTCGAATCGTTGCAGCTCGTCAGCTCGATCACTTTCGATGCGATAGGTGACATCGCCCGCAGGTCCGTGAACGAGTTCAGGCACTCCGTGACCTCCTCCTCGCTCAACAACGGAGGAATGGACTTGTACAACTCCTCACGATCCTGTTCCGAACGAACCTTGGGACCTGTCGCCACAGGGCGCTTGGGGGCCGCTTCGGCAGGTGTCTTGGTCAGCTGCAACGGCTTGCCGAATCGGGCATCGCCCAACATCGCATCGATCTTCGCGTAGAACTGCTTGATGGTGAACTCGCGCTTGATCATGACCTGCATCACACGCAGCTCAAGCACCTCGAGATGCTTGGATTGATCGATCTCGTCCGTCAGCATAAAGAACGCCGGAGCGGGGTCCTGGGTCGATCGGGCCTGCCTGATGAGCTTGCTCGCAGACCCGTCCGGGAGGGCCAGCTCGTGAACAATCAGGTCCGGCTTATGAACCTTGATCATCTCCATCGCGTCACGAATCGAAGGCGTCGAAAGAACCATGTACTTCTTCGCGTTCAACAACACCGTCATGCACTGACGGGTCATCGAGCACGGGTCAACGAGCAGGATGGTCGGTTTGTTGTTCGTTGCCATGCAGCGACCTCCGAGTCATAGAGTGAATCAAGTATGTTCCCCACCCGAATGTCGTTCGTTTCTCCTTAACATTACCGGGTGTCTCAGAAACAAGACTCAAATCTATGGAATTGGGGTTAATCCTGTGCGCGATAACACCCGGTTGAGGTGGTCGAATGCGGGATCAGCTCACTTCCCGAGCAACCCATTGAACAGCGTGCGCCGGTCAAAGAACCCCCCACATTCAGGGCAGTTTCCGCGGACGCCCAGCCCATCGAGCGGGTACGAGCACAGCGGGCAATCGATCGCGATCTCACAGATCTCATCATCGCGCAGATGCGCCACGGGTTGCTCTGTCTCATAGCACGGCGCGAGCGCTTCGGGCCCGTGCTTCTCGAAGATTATCTCTTGGGCATCGTACCTTGCTCCGCATCGCTGGCACGGCCCGAGCGGGCGAGCAAGCGCGATCCGCCACCCGCACGCCGGGCAATCCGGGATCAACGCCTTGTCGAGCATCGACAGATCCGGCGCCACATCGTCCTCCCACCCCGGATCGATCTCGGGCGGGTCCACCTCGAACTGCGCCACGAGCTCCCGCGCAAGCTCCTCGTTGCGCTTGCTCGAGATCACGAGCTCGTACGCACCCTTGTTGAGGGCGCTGGCAAGCACAGGCGAGATCGCGGACAAAGACCCGTCGATCACGCCGGCCATCACCCCGTTCTCACGCAGGTGGGCCGCGACAAGGTGCGCGAGCGCGGATGAGTGGTACGAACCGATCCGGTGCATCACGCGGGCTCAGGCAGCGGGTCAGTTCCGGGTGCGGGCTCGTTCACATCGGCGCGCATGAACATCACCTCGCCCTTGCTCACACGCTGCCCAACCTTCATCGAGTGCTCGCCCGTCCATTGCGCAAGCTCCGCGAGCGGCGCTACAAACCCGGATTCCGCGTCGTTCGGGTCGCGGAGATGCTCGCAGTTCCAGTCCCGCCAGAGCTGGGCCATCTTCTGAGGCATCGCCGGCGACAACAACAACGACGCGATCCGCAGCGCCTCCGCGCACGAGTACAGGATCGTCGCCAGCGCCTTCTCCGCATGCTCAAGCTCGCCCACACGCTTGGCGAGTGTGAACGGGGCGCTGTAGGAGATGAAGTCATCGACGGATCGCACGATCGAACGCCCCGCCATCAGCATGGACTCCAGATCCAACCGCCCAAGCGCCGCCATCGCGTCGTCGACCGCTTTGGCGGTGATCTCTCGGAAGTTGAATGTCCGCGATTGGTCGTCGGGCGATTTACCCGCGTCGTTGAGCGCCTGGATCGCGAGCTGGAGCGCCTTGCCACCCTCGAACCCGAACTCTCCGTTGCAAGTCCGGGTGATCTCGCCGTCGAAGTACTTGTTGATCATGTTGCCCACGCGGCTCATCGAGTTTCCGATCGAGTTTGCCAGATCCGCGTTGAACACCTCCACAAACCGAGCGTGCGCGAAATCCGCGTCGTTCGCGCCCAATGGCCCCTGCGTCGTCAGGAACCAGCGCACCGCGTCGAGCGAGTACCGATCCGCGTACGCACGCAGCTGATCGATCTCGATGAAGTTTCCGAGCGACTTGGACATCTTCGTGCCCTCGGAGATCCAGTACGCGTGCGCGTAGATCGTGTCGGGAACCTTCTCGCCCATCGCGTGCAGCATCGCCGGCCAGATCACCGCGTGGAACCACAGGATGTCCTTGGCCATCAGGTGCACGACCTCGCCGCCCCAGAACCCGCGCCGCTCGTCTGTGTCGACCGTCGTTAGGTAGTTGCACAGCGCCTCGATCCACACATAGATCCGGTGCGCGTCGTCGCCGGGCATCCGGATGCCCCAGTCCGCGTCGCCCTCCTTGATCTTCCGCGATACGGGCACCTTCATCAGACCCTGCTTGAGCCGACCCAGCACCTCGTTCTTGCGCGCATCGGGCAGCACCCGGATCGCGCCCGATTCGATCCGCTCACGCAGCCACCCCTCGTACTTGTCGAGCCGGAAGAAGTAGTTCTGCTCCACCCGCTTCTCAAGGGGCCTGCCGGTCACGGGGGACTTGAACTCATGCTCTTTGGCGACGGTCTCCGTGAGGTACTCCTCCTGCGACGGGTCGTACCACCCCTCGTAATCGCCGAGCTCGATGTCACCCTGATCCATGAGCTTCTTGATGTATGCGCTGGCACGCGAGATGTGCCGTTCTTCCGTGGTGCGGACAAAGTCGTCGTTGGAGAAGTTCATGAACGCGAACGCGTCCTTGAACCGTTCCGCATTGATCGTCGCCCACTCGTACGGCGTCTTGTCGTGCTCTGCCGCAGTCTTCGATACCTTCTCCGCGTGCTCGTCCGTGCCGGTGAGGAAGAAGACCTCACGCCCGACAAGGCGCTGGGCACGGGCGGCCACATCCGCGATCAGCGTTGTGTAGCAGTGCCCGATATGCGGGCGATCGTTGACATAGTAAATCGGGGTCGTGACATAGAACGGCAGGGATTGGTTCGTTTGGGTGCTCATCGCGGGGATTGTAGTTTCAACACCCCCGGAATCGCGAAGAACGAACCGAATCCGCCCTGTAAGTCTGATTCGTCCGAGAACGCACGAACCTAACCGATCGTTCTGGGCTACGATTGGTTTCTCTTCGGAATACGCCCACGCGTGTTGTGGTTATCCCCCATGAAGAAGGGCGGGATCGTTGGAGCGCCAGAAGTTCGAACAACTCGCCCTTGAGCATCTCGATGCGGTCTATCGCATGGCGATGCACCTTGCGCGCCGACCGGAGGAAGCCGAAGAGCTCGTCCAGGAGGTGTATACCCGAGCGTTCCGTCCTGGGACGATCGAGCGTTTCGAAGATAAGAGCGACCCGGACGACCCGACCTCGGGTTCCGGGGGGATGCGCTCCTGGCTGTTCGCGATCTGTCACAATGTGTTCTACACACGGATCAAGAAGCAATCACGCCAACCCACCAGCGTCGATTCGTTCTTCGACGAGTCGTCAACGGAATCGCTCCCCGATGAAGCGCCCCCCGTGTGGGATCAGGGCGACCTGAACTGGGAGCATGTCGACGGACGACTCAAGTCGGCCATCGACGGTTTGAAAGACGAGTACCGCGAGGTGCTCATGCTCTGGGGCGTCGACGGGCTCAAGTACCGCGAGATCGCAGAGATCATCGAGGTGCCCATCGGCACGGTGATGAGCCGACTCCACCGGGCACGCAAGCTCCTGAGCGATGCGCTCATGGGCGATGAGGACATAGTCAACGAGCTCGGGCTGCGGTACCACCAGGCGGCGAGCGACACGGATTAACACGAATCATCCGATCAAGACCGATCGGTACACACAAGACCACACCACGACCTAACACCACGACCTAGAGGGTATTTCGGAGCACCAAACGACGATGACGCACGATCAGTCCCATCACGAACACGCACAGGACGCGTTCATTGATGCACTCTTCGAAGAGTCGCCCGTGAATATCGCAGCCCTGCTGCGTGCCTGCGCGGACGGCGAGCTCAACCCTGAGCAGTGCGCCCGCCTCAAGGCCCTCGTCGCTGAGCACCCCGAAGCCGAGTCACAGCACGACTTTGAAGAGAAGCTTCGTGACTGCTGCAAGCGATCGATGGTCAAGCCCTGCTGCCCCAAGGCCTTGCGCGACAAGATCGGCGCGATCGCCCTGGCGTCCGCCGAATCGGCAACCGCTGAGCAGGAGGCCTACGCCGATCGCATTGAGGGTGCCAGCGCTTACACGAGCACCCGCTCGTTCTGGGCACGCTCTCCCCTTATGGGGATCGCTGCTGTGCTGCTCCTGAGCGTCGCGGGCGTCCTGATCTGGCAAAGCACCAGCCTCTTCTCCGCGAACAACCCGATCCCGCGCGTCAATACCGTCGGATATTCCGAGCAGGTTGGCAACTTCGTGATCCGCGAGCACACCCGCTGCACCATGGACGAAGCCGCACGGCGCAAGTTCACCGAGCGTGATATCGCACAAGCGGTCTCACATTTCTCGGCTCAGTTCCAGCGCGCCGTCGCGACGCCCGACATGAGCGCCCACGCCGACCGGATCGAGTTCTTTGGCGGCGGCGATTGCCATGTCCCCATGACCTCCCAGTCGGGGCACCTGCGATTCGACGCCCAAGACGCGAGCGGGAATCGGATCTCCCTGAGTCTCTTCATCTCGCCCGATCCGGGTCAGCTTGATCTCGAGGAGGGCGTCACCTATCGCGTCAACTCCAAGGCCTGCGCCGATGCGGGGGCGAGCCTCTACATCTGGGTCGCCGACGGGGTCCAGTATGTCCTCGTCTCCGAAGCTACCGACGAGACCTGCGCGATCGTCCGCTCGATCATGAACGCCCCCGAGCGTCTCGATTCAATCTGATCCCGTCCCATCCCACGGATTCACCCCGCCATGCGGGGTTTTTTCATGGTTTCAGGCACTTCTCGCGCCCCCAGGTATGGAATTCTCCGAACCGATCACCCGTTGTGCCGAGTACAATACTCTGCGGATGAAAGTAGGTGCACCATGCCGAGTACAACCCTGACAACCCGACCCCTCCACACCCTCACCCGAGCAGGCGCAATGATCCTGCTTGCGCTGGGCGCATCGGGAGCACACGCCCAAGATGCGCTGGGCAACGGGCAGGCGCTCGACGCCAACCCGAGTGTGTACGGCACAAGCAATACCTACACCCGCCCGAGTCTGGTCGATGAGCTCCGGTTCCGCAACTCGATCGCAACGGGCAACGCGCCCGGCGGGCTGAGTTTCCGGGGCGACATCGGGTATCGCGCCGCGGGTGAGTTCACTGGGGACCTCGGGTCCGACGCGCTCTTCGCGTTCCGCCGCGATTCGCTCTACTCCGGGCTCGCGGGGATGGGGATCCGAGGCACCGACGCGCTCCAGTACCAGTTTGCGCTCACCACCGGGTCCGCCCCGCCTCGTAACCTGATCGGGAACCTGTCCTACACCCGAGACAACCAGTACTCTTCGGGCGCGGATTTCCAGCGCCCGGGTGTCACCCCGCAGATCGGAACGCTTGGCGTGAACCGCGAGCAGCGCGACCTCGACCCGACTGGGCGAGCACTCTCGACGGAACCCACCATCACCGGGTTCGACTCGGGCTCGATGATGGGGACGCTCCGCTCGTCTGCGACCTACAACACGACGAGCACCATGCAGCCGTCGCTGATCAGTGTCTATGCCGAGGGGCTCGATCGACGCCCCGTTGGGCTTATCGCGTCGCCGCTGCTCGGGGTGACCCCGACGCCGCTCCTTGATGAGCGAACCAAGCCTGCCAACCCGCTCGTCGCGCGCCCCGCCAATGCGGACACCGACCCGACCGTGCCCGGCGGGCTTCCCTCCACACGCGTGACCACCTCGTACGACGAGCTTGTCGAGCAGATGCGCGAGCGCGTCCAGTCGATGCGTGAAGAGAGCATGGTTCAGGGGTCCACCTCCACGATCAAGCCCGAGGAGACGAACGACGCCTGGCTCGTGCGCCAGATGGAGGAGATCCGCCGACAGCTCTACGGCGACCCCGCAACCACCCCCCAGCAAACCGATCCCAACGCGCCCCAGGATCCCAATGCCCCCGCCGCAACGGACTCAGAGCAGGGTGAGAACGAGGGCGAGCAAACCGATCCGGGCACAAACCCGCTCATTTCAATTCCGGATCAGTCCGAGACGCCGCTCGGGCAACGCCTCAACGAGGGGCAGAAGCGCCTCAACGAGCTCAACAAGGAGTTTGAGCTCAACGATCCGACCAAGATCAAGATCGATCGCGAGACGCTGGAGATCCTCCGCGGGACTGCTGCGGAGACCGTCGATGAGCTCATCGTCCCCGGCGAGAGCGACGACGACCTGTACACCAAGCACATCGTGACGGGCCAACGCCTGATCGCGTCCGGGCGATACTTCGACGCGGAGGAACGATTCACGCACGCGCTCTCGATCCGACCACGCGATGTCATCGCCCAGCAGGGTCGATTGCACGCGCAGATCGGCGCGGGGATGCTGCTCAGCGCCTCCGTGAATCTGCAGACCCTCTACTCGGAACACCCCGAGCTCATCACGCGTCGTTACTCCGGGGATTTGCTCCCTGATGAGGAGCGAATCGCGGCGCTGATCAAGCGCCTGGGCGAGCGCGCGGGGATCATCGATATGGAGATCCGCACCCGCCCGCTCGAAGGCGATCGTGTCCGCGTGTCCGCAGCCATGCTCTATGCGTACATCGGGTACCAGAAGAACGATCAGGGCGTCGTCGACGCGGGGCTCAAGGTTGTGTCCGAGCTTGGGACGGATTCCGATCGTCGCTTTGCCGGGCTCCTTCAGCAGCTCTGGCTCGACCCTGACACATCGGGCAACCCGTAACACAAGGGCGATCCGCGCACGCGACCCATGAAGAACTCGCCCCCCGAACTCGCGCACGCACATACCCACTCGCTGCGTGATTACTGGACGCACGGGACCATCGCGTCCCTGTGCAACGCGCTGAGCGAGCTTGGAGGCGTGCGCATCGAGCTCCGCGACGAGCAGGGGTATGTCCTCCAGGCGGAGTCCTACAAGGACTCGCCCAAGGTTGTCACGCCCGTGCCAATCGGATCACGCGAGATACCCGTCATCGTCTCCGACGAGCACCTGGGCACCATCGTCATCCACCCGCACGATCACGATCTCACCCAGGCGGCCCTGATCGATCAGCTCGCCGAGCTCATCGCGAGAACCGCGGGGGAGATGTGCACGGATGTTGCGAACCTGCGCTATCGAATCAGCGAGGTGGGGGTGCTCTATCGTTTGAGCTCGCTGCTCGTGCGTGGCGGGCGCGTGCACGACACGCTCCGATTAACCCTTGAGATGGCGCTGGATGTGCTGGGTCTCGACGCGGGCGCGATCATGCTGCTCCCCGAGGACTCCGAAGCCCTCCCCCAGGTCGATCGCGAGAACGAGCTCGAACGATCCGCGGACATCGGCTTGAGCGAGCAATGGCTTGAGAACCCCGTCCCGCTCTCGATCGATCGCGAGTTTGATCGGCGCTGTCTCGCGGGTGAGGTTGTCACCAGCCCGGACCTGCGCGTGGACGAGCGGGTGCTCGTCCCGGACGATTGCCGCGAGGAAAACCTCGCCGCGTTCATCGGCACGGGCATGGTCTTCGACGATCAACCCATCGGGGTGATCCGGTTGTACGCGCGTGTGCCTCGCAAGTTCACGCCTGCGGAACGCAAGCTCATCCGATCGATCGGCGAGTCCGCCGCCGCCGCGGTCGAGCAGGCGCGATTGCTCTCGATGCAGGCGCGCCAGCGCCGCACCCAGCGCGCCCTGCGCATCGCGGGGGCGGTGCAGAAGCGGATGCTCCCAGAGATCACCCCAAGGTTCGATGGGATCCAGCTCGCGGCGAAGTATCAGCCGAGCCAGGAGATCGGCGGCGACTTCTACGACCTGTTCAAGGTCCACGACAAGCTCGGGATCCTCGTCGGCGATGTCGTCGGCAAGGGCGTCGTCGCGGGGATGCTCATGAGCGCGGTCCGCGCCACCGTCCGCGCGTACGCCGATCTCTCCGAGGACCTCGATCGCGTGATGAACCGCACCAACGACGCGGTGTGCCGAGACACCACCGTGTCCGAGTTCGTGACGATGTGGTACGGGACGATCTGCCCCCAGACGCGCGTGCTCTCGAGCGTCGTCGCGGGTCACGACATGCCCTTCCTATTGCGGCGCGACGAGTCGGGCGGGTATACCCAGGTCAAACTCCCCGGCGAGGGCATGGTCGTCGGCGTCATCCCCGGCGAGCGCTATGACATGACCGAGACCCAGCTCTTCCCAGGCGACATCCTGCTCGCGTTTACCGATGGGATCACGGACGCCGCGAACTTCGAGAACCAACGCTTTGGGAAGAAGCGCCTGCTCGATTCCGCGATGGGACTGCTCGAAGAGAACCCGGATGCGTCCGCGAACGAGGTGCTCGAGCGGGTGTTCTGGACGATGCGCCAGTTCTCAGGGCTCGCGCCCCAAGCGGACGACGAGACGCTCGTGGTGGTACGGATCCTCGAGTCATAAACCACACGAAAAAACGCCCCGCGAGTCCGCGGGGCGCCATGAGGGGTGTGGGTCATTTGCGATGATTATGCGGCGCTGGGCCCGTCGTCGTCATCGTCGTTGCTCATCCACTCCGCCATGCGGAAGGATTCGTCGAGCTTGTCCGCGTGCTCCTTGAGCGCGTCGAAGTTGTTCTCAACGCGTGCGAGTGCCTGTTCAACGCGGGCGATGCTGTCCATCTCGTCCGTTCCGGCGCTACGCCATGTGCGATCGGGTGATCGGAAGGGGATCGGTGCGGGCGGGTCTGGTTGCTCCGGTTCGTCCCGGTGGAGCTTCAGATAGGACATGCAAGGCCTCCTCGCGCCAGATGACGCATCAAGGATCGTGCATTCCATATCGACCGCCGGTTCCGCGGGATCAAGCCCGACCCGTTATCAGGAGACCAAAAACCGGGATTGGAACGGTTGTGCCGACGCATGCAAGACATATCGGTCCTTGCAGGAGCCCGGGTGCACAGATTTCGTGCGTGCCGGGTGTCAGCCTTGCGCGTCGGGTTGTGTTGTCTGGGCGTTTGAGCGAGACTCGCCGAGCTTGGGTTCTTCACCCCGCATGATCCGCGCAAGGTTCGCGCGATGCTTGTAGATCACGAGGATCGCGAGCACCAGCGCTACGAGGAAGAAGGGCATCCCGAAGTTGGGGATCTCGCCTTTGAGCTGCTCGACCTGATCGATGCTCAATCGATCCCAATCCGTCCGGGTCGAGAGGCGGCGTTCCATCAGGGTCTGGTATTGCGCAAAGATGATCCAGACCCACATGGGCAGCGAGGCGGCGGCACCGCACGAGCCCAGACTCACATAGCGCCAGAGTATCAGCACCATGAGGTAGACCACGAGGGCACCCGCAGCGGGGAGGGTCATCGCGGGGAAAACCCCGATGAGCGCCCCAAGACCCGTCGCGACGCCCTTGCCGCCCTTAAACCCCAGCCAGGGCGTGAACATATGCCCCAGGACGGTCGCGAACATCACACCCATCCACCAGAACGCGTCGCCCGTCTCGACCTGGAGTGTTCCGAGCGTGCCCATCACCTGACCCGCGATCGCGGTGGGGATCAGTCCTTTGAGCATGTCGAGGAAGAAGCACAGGAAGAAGTAGGGGCGTCCGAACACGCGTCCCAGGTTCGTTGCGCCGATGTTGCCCGACCCGTGCTGACGGATATCGACGCCCTTGAGCTTGGCGATGATGAACCCGAAGGGGATCGATCCGGAAAGGAACGCGATGGGGATGAAGATCAACCAGTTCATGGACGAGTGAGCATAGGGGTGCTCAGTCCACGAATCGTTCCCGCAAAGCGCTGACGATGTTGGAGAACACCTGCGCTTCGCTCCCGCGTGCGTCGATGCCCAGGTATCGCCGGCGATCCGGGTCGTTGGCGATCAGGGCGTGGTACCCGTCGCGGACCCGCTGATGGAACGCGGCCCCCTTGGCTTCCATCCGATCGAGCAGCGGATTGAGGCGCGATGCAGCCGTTTCCTGATCCACATCGAAGATGAGGGTCGCGTCGGGCATGACGCCCTGCATCGCGATTTCTGCAGCACGATCGATCTCCTCGAAGGGGATTCCGCCCGCTGCACCCTGATACGCGTACGTCGAGGACACGAACCGGTCGGCGACGACCAGATCGCCGCGCTTGAGCGCCGGGTCGATGACCTGCTCGCACAACTGTGCACGCGAAGCCATGTACAGGAGCATCTCGCAGCGGAGGCTCATCTCCTCGCGATCGAGGTGCTCGAGGAGCGCGTCGCGGATCTTCTCGCCGATCTCCGTGCCCCCGGGCTCGCGGACTTCCGTCACGCGCAGCCCCGCCTCCTTGGCGGCCTTGAGGAACATCTTGAGCTGGGTGCTCTTGCCCGATCCGTCGGGTCCATCGAAGACAAGGAACCGGCCCGGGAGTGCGCCCACGACATCGCCCGGCAGGGCCGGCGCATCGGGGTGGTGCTTGATGGGCTTGGGTTCGCTCATAGGTGCGTGCTGTTGCGTTTGGGTGCTCACGGAGTTGAGTGTAGCGTCTCACGCACGCCTTGCAGGCGATCGCGCCAAGGACTTCCGCCCAGTTGCGGATCGATGAGTTGCAGGCGCGCCAGATGGCGCAGGGCTTCGGTTTTTTCAGATGCGGTGCCGTCTCGCGCGATCGATTCGAGCATCAGCGTCCACGATTGCCAATAAGTGCTTGTGTAGTTCCCGCTTGCGTCGATCCGCGCGCTCAGCGCCCGCAACTCTTCGAATGCGCTCTGTGTCTGATCGAGGCGCAGGAGCGTCTGCGCACGGAGCAATCGGAGCTCGTCGCTTGGGGTGTTCTCCCGCTCGGCATTCTGGATCAGGGTGTCGATCTGCGCCAGCGCGTTGCGTGGATCGTGGAGGGATTCGCTGATGACCCCGCGCTTTGTCCACAAGTCCGCGCTGGGCAACCCGAACCGGGTCGCTGCGACCTGCATGCGCCGTTCGAGCCCGCGCCGGATCTGCGGGTCGTCGTACCGATCGAGCATCCCGAGGATCGTCTGCTCGTACAACTCGCCCGCGAGCACGCCCTCGCGGGTTTCGGGGTTGATCGGGTCGAGCGTGTCGAGGCGGGCGAAATCGGATCGGAATTCCGCGAGCCGCAGGCGCCAGAGATCGATCGCGGGCGATTCGGGGAACCGGGTCGTCGCGATCTCCAGGCGCGCCCGCAGCGCATCCGGGTTGGTGTCGTCGCTCGATCCGATCGCGCTGCTGATCGCGCCGAGCGAGCGCGGGTCGCTCGGGTAGTCCTGGGCGAGCTGGGTCAGCGCCTCATTGGAGCGCTGGATGGAATCGCCCGATCCGATCGCACGCCCGAGCACCCCGATCTGCCAGAGCGCATCGCGGATGTCCGCTTCTGTCGCGTCCGGTGCGATCACGACCCGCTCGAAGATCGCCAGCGCCCGTTCGCGCGTAGCGATGGTGCGTGATAATGCGTCCGCACCCGCGATCAGCACACCAGAGGGCGTCGGTTGCGCATCCGAACCAAAGCGCTCGAAGATCAGCGCGATCCGCTGATCGATGTACGCGACGATCGATGGCGCGCTGCGTGCGTTCTCACGCACCCGCATCATCGGCGTCCACGCGTCCGGGCGATCGTGCTTCAGGCGCGCGATCGTCACACCCTCACGCAAGAGCAACCCCCATAGCGCGTCGATGTTCCCCGTGCCCGTTATAAATGGGGGCTCGCTCGCGATCGTGCTCAGGTCCTCGGGCTCGTCGCCCATCGAAACCAGCGCGAGCAGCGCCTGCGCCCGCGTCAGCGCGTCGAGCCCGAGCTCGTCGTGCACCCCGATGAGCTCCCGCAAGGCGCTGATCGCGCGTTCCCGCTCGCCCAGCGCGTCGCGAGCCAACGCTACCGTGATGATCCGCTGCGCGTCCGTCGTCGGATCGGTGTACATCACCGGGTCGAGTTGCTCGATGATCGTGCGGAGGGGCGTGTCGTCGTCGCGGAACCCGCCGCACCGGTGCAGCACGAGCGTGCTCTGCGCCCACAGGAGCTCGGCGCGTCCGTCCTGATCGCGCAGCGGTCCCACGAGCGAACGCGCCGCGCTGGACCCGTCGATGACCCGGACGAGCTGATCCCGATCGAGCACGCTCGTGAGGGCGCTCTGGATTGCGCCGGATTGCGCGAGCTCACTCCACATCTCCGCTGCCGATGCGATGCGCTGCTCGTCGCTTGCGCCAATCGAGCGCTGCGCGATCCGCGCCTCGTCATCGCTGGAGATCAGGTCCTCGTACCGGATGACCTTGTAATCGTCTACGCCGTCGCCGTGGAGCGATCCGATCGCGTTCATGATCCCCGTCGGGTCCTCGTCGAGCAGTTGGACGCACTTGATCACCGTGTCGCGTTGCCCACTGATGGGGTCCTGGGGGTTGAGCGCATTGAGGGTCTGAAGGATCTCACGCTGACCCTGGTCCCACCCCATCTCGGTGCGCTGGATCGAGCGTGTGATCAACAGCACCAGATCGGGCTTGAGCGTCAGCGCCTTGGTCAGCCCATCGACGGGGTTGGAGCGCCCGCGGGCCGCGACGGTGTCGAGCCAGTCCGCGACGATCTGCTTGTGCTCGGAGGTGGCGCGGGCGAGATCGCCGTCGTTGATCGGCGCGAGGGTGAACGCGGACTCGTCCGATTCGCGGAAGAGCACGACCTGGAAGCGCTGGGTAGGGCTCAATCGATCGATGGAGCGCATGAGCTGGGTCTGGAGGTACGCGAACGAGTTGGCCGTCGCCCCCGACCCGTCCACGACATAGACGAGGGTCCGCGCGGCTTTCGATTGCACCCCCGCGAACGCCACACTCGGCGGGCTCGTGCTCTCGGGGCGGGCGATTGTCTCGCTCGACTCGCGCATCGCCTCGAGCGTGACGGGGTCCATCATCGGCGCGGACGCGGGGCGGGCCCGTTCGAGCGATTGTGCCTGGGTTTCGACGCTGTCGGGGAGTTCAGGGGCGCTGGGAAGCGCCCGTGCGGGTGTCGAGTTGGGCTCGGATTGGGCGGGGTTCGATGGGCGCTGCTGCTCCGGAACGCTCGGCGGCGCGGGGAGCGCAAGCTCCGTTACCGCGATCCGCTCCTCGGGCTTCTGGTTCGCGCTGATCTGCATCCCGATGTACGCGACGACGCCGACGAGCAGCGCGTGCACGAGCACTGAGATCCCCGGCGGGACAGTCCATCTGAGCCAATCACGATCCATCCAACCATCTTAGTGGTTTGAGCACGGAACGGTTCAGGATGCGCTGGGCGAACGATCAAACTCTGTACGCTGGGCGGTCGCGGGGTTCATTCCGTGTTTCTTGTCCTTGCCCGGCTTGGTCGCCTTGGGGTCGCCGTGCAGGTACGGATCGCGTGAGTGGGGCGGGAAGAACAACCGATCGATCCCGATCGCGCCGCTCCCGAGGAAGACGACGGCCAATGACATGGACGCGAGCGCGAGCTGCCAGAACAGTTGCCCGTAGGCTGCGGGCGAGAACAGGTCGTCCGCACGCGGGATGAACCCGAGGATCGCGTCGTTCGTGTGGAACGCTGCGGGCCCGAACTGGGTCATCCACATCGCGACGAGCATCACGAAGAAGGTGGAGAACGCGCTGATGCGGGTCATGAGCCCGAGGATCAGGAACGCGCCCGCGACGATCTCGGTGATCGCAGCGGACCATGCGAGGAGCTTGGGCCAGGGGCGCGACGCGAGCTTGGCGGGCATGATCGGGGTGATCGGCTGCGAGTCGGGGGTCAGCCCCGGGTCTGCAGCCTTGGAGATCATCAGCGCGATCGAGAACACCCGCTGACACTCCACCGGCTCGGGGAAGTCGCTCGCGGTGCGATCGTTGCTTGTGTTCTGCACGCGTGTCCACGCGGTATGGGTCTGATCGATCTGCCCAATGCTGCCGCCGGTTCCTGCAGCGGGCGGGGTCGGGAGCGATGCGGGAGGTTCATCCGCCCCGTTCTCGATCGCGTCCTCGATCTTCTCGATGATGTCGTCCGCCTGATTCTCGAGCGGCTCGGTCCTGGGGGTTTCGACGGGTGCATCGATCACCGGATCCTGCGGGAGCGGCTTGAGCAGCTCGTCCCGTTCGGGTTCGCCTTGGTTGGGTTCGGACTCGATGATGTTGAGATCGATCCCGAGGTTGGCCAATCGGGCCGCGTCGTCGCCGGACACCTGCATAGTGCCGATGAGCTTGCCCGTGCCCGCCCAGATGAATGTCACCCCGAGCACAAGCCGGAGGAGGAAGGAAGGCAGGGTGAGTGCGATCGAGTCGCGCAGGCGCATGGTTGAGTTCCCTCTGTCAGGTTCCGAGTGGTGGAATCGTCCCAAGTACATACAGCATACAGGGTTCTTGGAAACCACGCCGATCCAGTTTCTCATCGGCGATGGGTGCTCGACCGCACCAATCATGCGGGTTGGGGCCCATATTCGACCCATCCGGGCGGCCTGAATGCGGGCGCGTGCGTATCGTGTTCGGGGCTTTGCCGACCCTCGAAAACCACGCGGATGTGGCGGAACTGGCAGACGCGCTGGATTTAGGTTCCAGTGGGGCAACCCGTGCAGGTTCGATTCCTGTCATCCGCATTCCCGACACCCCACGAGCGATCGCGGGGTGTTTTCATGGGGTCATCAAATAATGCGGGCGTAAGAAAAGAGCACCCGATGCACGAGGGCAGCGGGTGCTCAATGGGGTATCAGGGTTGAGATGGATGCTCAGGGGCACCCCGCGTTGTACTCCGTCAGGAACGCGGATACATCGAAGAAGTTCAGGACGCCGTCGCCGTTGATGTCCGCGGACAGGTCCGCGTTGTTGAAGGCGCTGAGGTACGCGGAGACATCGAAGAAGTTGAGCGTCCCGAAGGGCTCCGCCAGGTCCGCGTCGTTGCACCCCGCGGCGACATCTTCGCACGAACGCTGCTCGAGTCGGATGTCATCGACGCCCGCCTCGACGATGGAACCATCGCCGGTGTCGGAGACATTGAATCGGATCCGGACCTGCGAGGAAGGGTTGGTGAAGATCGAATCGAGCTCGAACTCGTAGTTGATCCACCCGCCGCCGGTGCCCGGATCGCCCGGGCCGAGGGTGAGGATGGTGGTCCACGATCCGCCGTTGTTGTTGGATGCTTGGATGGTCATCGAGTCATCGACAGCGCTGTTGCCCGCGTTGTTGTACCACATCGCGAACGAGAGGGTGGTGTTCCCGGCACTCGCGTCGAGCGCGGGGGAGGTGAGGGTGGTGGTGCCGTCGTCGACATCAGAGTTGTCATCGACATTGTCCGTCAGCCATGCACGCCCAGATCCGTCCGCGTCCGTGGGTGGGTCGGCGCGATCGCCGCCACCGACGGGAATGCCGCGGTTCCATTGCCCGTCGGCTGCGTCGCCCGACACGGACCACCCGGTGTTGGCTTCCGCGTTGTCGACAAAGAGGGTCGCGGTATCGGACACGACCGCCGCGGTGAACGCTTCGCTTGCGCCCGCGATGGGGAAGGTAGAGGTAGCGCCGTTGTCGCTGTCTGCCTGGAAGTAGAACGCGATGTCGTCGCCGCAGGGCACGACGGGGAGGTTGACGGAGTATGTGCCGTCACCGTTATCGCTCATGGGGATCTGGGAGAACCCGCTGCCCGTATCGAGCATGAGTGACACGCTCTGCACGCCCACGCCGTCTCGTGTGGTTGTTTTGACGGTCAGCGTGTTCCCGCCGGCGGGATTGACGATGCTGGGGATCTCGCCCTCGGTGGACACCGCGATTTGCAGCGGCTGGGCATCAACACGGACCACGAACAACCCGCGTTCGATATCAGAGATGATCACGGTCCCCGATGGGAAGAACGGGTAGCTCGACCAGGCGCCGTTGAACGAAGCGCTGTCCGACCCGGGGTATGTGTCGATGTAGGCGACCTCGACGGGGTTCGCAGGGTCGAGGTTGTCGAACACACGAAGACCAGAGCGGTAGTTCGCCTGGTACACGAACTGGTCATGGATGTACAGGTTGTGATCGATCGCGGGGAGCCCCGTCGTGTAGGTGCCGACGAAGAACGGGTTGCTGGGGTCCTCGATGTTGATCACGCGTGTCGTCGTGACGGATACGCTCGATCCCTCGTCGAGCTCGTCGTTGAGGTAGAGGTACTTCTGGTCCGGGGTGATCCACACCTGGTGCGCGTACCCGGAGCTCGGGTAGAACAGGGTCGCGAGGGTCTGCGTGTTGTTGGGGTTGGTGACATCAACGACGCGGAGACCTGTCTCGGTGAACCCGCCGGAGAACCCGCCCGCGACGAACGCGATCTCGCGCCCCGCGAGTGCGCCCGAGTCCCAGGTGACGACCTGCGCGTCGTGGACATACATCTCGGTCCACCCGCCGTCGAGCTGGGGGAGCTCGGGGTTGGAGATGTTGATGTGGACGAGCCCGCCGTTGCCGATGTTGGCGCCGACGACCCAGAGCGAACCGGTGTCCTCATTGGTGACGATGTTGTGCGTTGTGGAGTACCCGCCGCTCGTCCAGTTGCGGACGAGGCGGACATTGCCGTTGTCGATATCGGAGAGGTCCATGACCTGGATGCCCGAGCCACCCTCGGACACGCCGTACGCGTAGTCGCCGACGACCTTGACATCGTGCCAGAGCGAGCTGGGACCGGACACGGTATCAACGATGACGGGGCTCGTGGGGTTGGTGATGTCTACGAACCCGTACCCGCCCTCGACGCCCATGATCGCGTACTCGCGTCCGCTTGACGAGACATACCCCCAGCAGTCGTTGCCCGACGCGGTGTTCACGCCGGGGAAGTTGTTGAGGGGGATCTGGGAGAGCAGGGTGATGTTGCTTGCAGCGTACGGCCCGGCGCGCTCGCCAGCGAAGGTGTAGATGGGGCCGGGGACGGCAGACTCTCGATCGAGCAGCTTGCGCACATCATCGTCGTGCGCCGAGGCGAGCGACCCAGCGCAAAGCGTGAGCAGCGCACCAAAACGGACAGCGTTCCACGAACCGTGTTGAAGACCCATCGGGTTTCCTTTCTGCATGTATCGTCAGCCACGAGAACCGGGCCGAGCCTGTCGGGGAGAACAGCGCACGCATGCCCCTGTGCTTGAGTAAGCATCTGATTATTCGAGATTTCCCCCGATGAGGTTGCCTAAATCTGTATTCACTTGTACGAAATTACAGCGCGGGTATGATGCAGTCGATGAAAATCCCAAATCGTCACCTCGTTTGTGCCCTGTTGGGTTCCATGACGCTCGGATCGGTGGTTATCGCTGCTGAAATCGGGCATCAGGAGCCCTCAGAGCAGCCCGCTCGCCCCTCGCTGCTGCTCGTGGACGATCGTCAGCACCCCCGTGTCACGATCGAGTGGACAGCCAAAGGCGAGCCCCAGCGCTTCGCCCTGACGATGCCATACACCGCCCCCGTCGGAGGCGAGCGCCTGGGCGAGTCCAACGCCCTCGCCTACGCGACACTCGGCGGGACCCGGATCGAGACCGGTGCCGGGCATCCCAAGGGTGCCGTCGTGCGTGTCGGATTGACCAAGGCCGAGAACACCAAGGCATTCTTCAAGGGCATCGATCCCTACACAGATGTGATCATCAAGATCGCCAGCGTGCGCTTCAATCAGCCCGTGAAGTATCACGAGGGCACAGCCCTCATGCACCTCAAGTACGCGCTCGCGGACCTCGAAGCCTGCGCCCTCCCCGGCACCGCCCGCAACCAGTACCTCCTCTCCGATCCCAGCGACACGCTCGGCGGGCGGGTGATGTCAGGCATCAACGCCACCCCCGGCGCACTCGATGGCTCCGAAGACCACGGCAGCGTCGAGGTCATCGTCCAGCCCGACGACCCCACCCTCGTCGACTTCCGCATCCGCGTCCCCTACGGGCTTCTGCGTCACCTGCAGGACCCGTGGGTCTCCGAGCTCCCGGGCACCTTCTTCGAGCCGATCCACCTCCACGCGGAAGCGGAGCTGATCCCGATCGACGCGGATCCGATCGTCCGTGTGCAGATCCCTCTGGAAGTCAATCAGACCGATCGCGACACCGCCATCGAAGACTGATACGCTCAAGGCATGAGCATACTCAACGCACACGATCAGCGCGCCCTCGACGCCGCGTACGAACAAGCGATCAAGTCCCGCGACGAGGGCGGGATCCCCATCGGGTCTGCGCTCGTTGATCCGAGCGGGAACATCGTCGCGGCGGGTCACAACCTGCGCGTGCAATCGGGTGATTCGACCGCCCACGCGGAAACGGTGTGCATCCGCAACGCCGGGCGCCGGCGCGATTGGCACACATTGACGCTCGCATCGACTTTGTCGCCTTGCGCCATGTGCACCGGCACAGCGATCCTGCACCGGATCCCACGCGTGATCATCGGCGAGCACGAGACCTTCCTCGGGCGCGAGGACTGGATGGCGCAAGAGGGCGTCGAGATCGTCCTCGCGAACGATCCGCGGTGCATCGAACTCATGCGCGTGTTCATCGAAGAGCACCCCGAACTGTGGAACGAGGACATCGGGATCCCGCCGAGTGCGTAATCCTACTCGACGGTGCCGTACATCCGATCGCCCGCGTCGCCCAGGCCCGGGACGATGAACCCGTTCTCGTCGATGCGTTCGTCGAGGGCCGCGGCGTAGATCTTGATGTCGGGGTGGGCGCGGCGCATCCGTTCGATCCCCTCGGGCGACGCAACAAGACAGATCATGCGGATATCGGTGGCGCCCGCCTGTCGGAGCATCGTGATGGCCGCGACGGCGCTGCCCCCGGTCGCGAGCATCGGGTCCACCAGGATCACCGGGCCCGATGCGAGATCGCGTGGGAGCTTGTTGAGGTACGCGGTGGGTTCGAGCGTCTGCTCGTCTCGCGCGAGTCCCAGGTGCCCCACGCGTGCCTCGGGCATGACCTCGAGGATCCCATCAATCATCCCGAGCCCGGCGCGGAGAACGGGGACGATCGTGATCGCACCCGCGAGGACCTTGCAGGTCGTCTGGGTCATCGGGGTTTCGATCTGTTCCTCGCGGGTGGGCAGCGCGCGGGTGACCTCGTAGACCATGAGCCCCGCGATCTGCGAGAGCGCAGCCCGGAAGAGCCGGTGCCCGGTGCGTTTGTCGCGGATGCTCGCGAGCTTGTGCGCGATCAAGGGGTGATCGAAGACGATGACGCCGGACTCTTGTTGCGTGGGCATGTCGGAATTGTACCGTGTCGCGGTGTGTGTGTAAAAAATCCCCGCCCGTTGCCGGGCGGGGATAGAACAAACAGATGTGGAGAATCATGCCCTCACGGGCGTGATGAGATTACGGGCAGCCTGCGTTGAACGCGTTGAGGAACGCGCTGACATCGAAGAAGTCAAACACGCCGTCGCCGGTGAAGTCTGCAACCGAATCTTCAGCGTTGAACGCGCTGAGGAAGGCGCTGACATCAAAGAAGTCGAGCACGCCGTCACCGGTGAGGTCTGCGGGGCAGGACACGCCGCCGGGGACCTGGACGCTCGCGGTGAGCTGGGTGCCGGGGGTCTTCCACATGCCGATGGTCACTTCGCCGTCAACCGGAGCTGCGTCCGAGACGAAGGAGAAGTTGTACATCGTGCCCCAGCGGATCGCGTTGCCGTTGGGGTTGCTGATGAAGGGCTCTGCCGACCAGGTGATCGAGTTTGCGCCTTCAACCGGTGCCCAATCGAGCCCCGAGATCAGCCCGTCAGGACCGTCGTGGTAATCGATGTCGTTGAAGTAGTGACCCGAGATCGAGCCAGCTGCGGGGACCGAGAACGAACCGACGGAGTGGTCGGAGTTCTGGTTGTGGACCGCGTAGTCGTAGCGGTAGGTGCCGTCACCGAGGTCGGTCACCTTGCATGCGACATGAAGGAGTCCTTCGTTGGGAACGGGGACTTCAACGACCTCGACGGAGTTGTCGGGGTTGTTGGCGCCGTTGCCGTGGTCCTGCCACGCGTAAATCGCTGCACGCCCACGGAAGGTCGCGCCGGTGGTGCCCGCTGCACCGCTCGCCTGGACATTCATGCGCTCGTACGAAGCGTTGTTCCAGTTAACGGGACGACCAGCCCAGGGGCTGCCCGGGTTGGTGTCGATGTATGGGGTGCCGTCGGGCTGGATTTCGTCCTTGATGACATACTGGCCTTCAACGAAGAACTGAGCACCTGCGTCGGGCATCTCGTCCGCGGGGACCTGGATGCGCTTGAAGATCGCGTTGCCGCTCTGGTTGATCGTGGTGAAGGGGTAGACGAACTGCCCGTTGAACGCGTTGATCTCGGAGCGCGGACCGAGACCGGTCTGCCCGCCGTTGAGACCTGCGCCGTAGGGGTCCGAGCAACCCGGGCCGAGCGCCGAGAAGGTGCCGCCGGAGCCACACCCGAACCCACACGCGTTGCCCTGAAGCGACGCGAAGGAGTGCTTGACGAAGGTCACGCCGAGCTGCTCAAGACGACCGTCCTTGAGCTTGTAGAGGGTACAGGAGATGACGGGGTGGTTCGGGGTGCCGTCGATCCAGTTGAGGTTGACATCACCCGCGTTGCACGCAGTGGTACCGACTGCGTACGCACGAACATTGCCGATGGCGCCGTAGTGGTTCACATCGTCAAGGGTACCACAGACGACATCGGGGACTGCGGTGGCAACACCACAGCTTGCAGCGAGGGCTGCAATAGCTGAAATTCGAAACATCGTGTTTGTCCTCCAGAAATGGGGTTTTTGGATACTGGTTTCAGCGTAACAGGGTCTGGAGACAATTGCCAAGCCAATTCCCATGAATTAAACAACGAATCTACTCAAACACATACCAAACAAAGAAAAGCGTCGTGGATTCGATTCATTCGATCGGACGACCTCCAGAAATGGTTATACGCTATGGGCGTGGACCGAGCTCTCAACCATCCTGCGCTTCAGATCCGTGAACTGGCGCACCAGTATGCCCAGAACGATGCACCAGCGCTGCAGATCCATGACCTGACCCTCGATCGAGGGGCACAAACCGTGCTCACGGGGTCTTCCGGGTCGGGCAAGTCCACCCTCCTTCACCTCATCGCGGGGCTGATGGAGCCCACCCAGGGCACGATCGAGATCGCAGGCACCAACATCCACACCCTGAACGGGCACGCCCGAGACCGATTCCGGGGGCGATCCGTCGGAATGATTTTCCAGACCCATCACCTGCTCAACGGGTTCAGCGCCGAAGAAAATGTGATGGCTGCGCTCATGTTCTCGGACATCCCGCGCGGGTCGCATCGCGCCCGCGCACGCGACCTGCTCGACACGCTCGGGATCCCGACCCCGACGCAGCGCGTCGAGCGCCTGAGCATCGGTCAGCAGCAGCGCGTCGCGATCGCCCGAGCGCTCGCGTGCGACCCGGCGCTGGTCCTCGCCGACGAACCCACCGCCTCGCTCGACCCCGACAACGCCCAGGTCGCGCTGGATCTCCTGCAGGACGCCTGTCGATCCTCGGGCGCAGCGCTCCTGTGCGTCACCCACGATCAACGCTTCGTCGATCGCTTTGATCACCACGAGCACCTGCGCTCGCCTCTAGAGCAACTCCAAGGCGCACTGGAGGGCGCGTGATGTCGATGAGTGATTGGAACATCGTGACACGCTCGATGCGGACCCGCTCATTCTCAAGCGTCGTGACGATCCTGAGTGTCGCGATCGCGGTGGGGCTGGTGACGCTGCTCATCTCGATGCGCGACGCCGGGGAGAACAGCTTCAAGCGCGGCACGGGCAATGTGCAGATGCTGATCTCCAAGGAGGCCGGGCCGCTCCCGAGCGTGCTCAACTCCATGTTCTACGCGTCGCCTCCGACCACCCCGATCACCTGGGGGCAGTACCTCGAGCTCAAGCGCTCGTACCCGTTCGCGTGGACCGTGCCGACCCAGCTCGGTGATTCTTATATGGACGCGCCTGTCATGGGCACGGACGGATCGTTCTTTACCGACTTCGAGCCCGCGCTGGGTTCAAAGTGGCAGCTCACGACGGGCGCGTTCTTCGAGGAACCCTTCCAGGTCGTCGTCGGCGCTGACGCATCAGCGCGGCTCGGGTTGTCGATGGGTGATTCGATCGCGCTCGAGCACGGCGCCCCCCGATCGCAGGGCGGGCACACCCACGACGAGTTCAACTTCGAAGTGGTCGGGATCCTCGAACCGACGGGCACCGCCCATGATCGTGCGATCTTCACATCGCTCGAATCGTCCTGGATCATCCACGCCCACGATCGGCGCGAAGCGATCTTCGGGCACGGGATCACTACGGGGATCAACGACCTCATCGACGACGATATGAAGATCACGGGTGTCTACGCATCGCTCGGCGAGCGCAAGGGCGCGTTGGTGCAGGTGCTCTCCGCGCTGCTTCGTGATCCGAACTGGACCGTCGCGAGCCCCGCGGACACCGTGGGGAACCTCTTTTCGATCGTGTCCAACATCGATCAGGTCCTGCTCGCGATGGCCATCGCGGTGATGCTCTCCTCGGGCGTCTCGATCCTGCTCGCGTTGTACAACTCGATGGAGCAACGCCGCAAGCAGATCGCGGTGCTGCGCGTGCTCGGCGCATCACGCCCGCGCGTGTTCTCGATGGTCCTTACGGAGAGTGCCGTCATCGGATTGCTCGGCGGCGCGCTCGGGATTGCCCTCTCCATCCTCGGCGGGCAGATCGTCACTCAGGTTCTGGCGCAGCGTGTCGGGATCGTCATCGAGCCGGCGCTCCCGATCGATGGGTACCTGATGATCGTCCTCGCGAGCGTTGCCCTCTCATGTGTCGCGGGTGTGCTGCCCGCGATCGTCGCGTACCGCACGAGCGTCGTGCGGGCGCTCCGCCCGGCCATGTAAGATATCGATACGGAGATCAACGACATGCGCTGGTTCTGGCTCTTCATCCTCGGGTTGTGCGTCCTCACGGGCGGGCTCTATGCCCAGCGCACCCGCGCCGAGCGAGCTGCGGAGCAGGCGCTGCAGGCGCAGATGGAAGAAGAGCGGGCTGAATCCTCCACGGCCCGCCGACCTCGTCGTGAGCGTGAGACGACAGCGCCCACCGAGCCCGCGCCATCCACGCCGGTCACCACCGAGCCGATTGTTGAAGATCAACCCGAGCAGATCGTCGAATCAGCGCCAGAGCCCGAATCGGTTGAGGTCGCTGACGAAAACGAAACGACGAGTGAATCGACGACGCAAGCGTTTAACCCGGGCGCGATCATGGAGACGATGCAGGCGCTCAAGGATCAGCTCCCCGACAAGCCCCACGCAAGGAACTCAAAGCCCACGACGGAGATCACGCCCGCGCAAGGGACCCAGACTCCCGAGCCGACCGGCGAGATCGTGATCGATCTTCCCGCGCAGGATCAACCTGCGCCCGTGGACGAGCCCAAGGGCCCGAGCTACGAGCTGCGGGCAGACGGATCGTTCAAGGTGCTCGACGCGAACCAGTGGGTGCAGGGATCCGGGACCGAAGCCGAGCCATTCGTGCTCGGGTGGGAAGTGCTCCGGTCCATCGAGAAGAACTACGACCCGAAGAACGGCAACGACACCCTTCCCGATTGGCTCGGCCTGCTCGAGGGCAAGTTCGTCACGATCGAAGGCAACACCCTCGTCCCCGTCGTCGCATCCACGACGCGCGAGCTGCTCGTGATGAAGAACCCGTGGGACGGGTGCTGCATCGGGGTGCCGCCGACGCCGTACGACGCGGTGGAGGTCTCGCTCAACCACGATGTGGACTTCGGCAACTCCGCTGTTGGGTACGGCAGCGTCGTCGGCGTGTTCTACGCAGACCCCTATGTCGTCGACGGATGGGTGCTGGGCGTCTACATCATCGAAGACGCGAAATACCGATCCGGTGAGGGTGTCGTCTTCCCCGAGTTCTAACGCAGATCCGATGAATCTGCAGTACTCCTGTCCCTCCCCGTGGGGCGCGGGGAGGGGCATGAAAAAGCCCCCGGATGATCCGGGGGCTTGTTGATTGGACTCTGTGTGACTTAGTCTTCGTCGTCGCCGTCAACCAGCGGGCCGAGTGTCTCGGGCTCGGGTTCAGGTGCGCTCTTGCACATCAGCAGGACGATCGCACCGCCGACCGCGGAGAGTGCGGACGCGACGAGGATCGCGAGCTTGGCGTGCTCGAGGTGTGCTTGCGAGTTGGCGTACGCGAGGTTCGCGATGAAGATCGCCATGGTGAACCCGATACCGCCGAGCATGCCCGCCCCGAGGATGTGACGCCACGAGACGCCGCGGGGGAGCGACGCGACCTTGATGGTGCACGCGAACCAGCAGAGCAGGATGATCCCGAGGGGCTTGCCGACGAAGAGCCCAAGGATGATCCCGATCGCTGCCGGGTCGCTCAGGTTTTCCCCGATCCCGCCGTGGATCGGGATGCCCGCGTTGGCGAGCGCGAAGATTGGGATGATGGCAAACGCGGCCCACGGGTGCAGGACATACTCGATGCGATGCAACGGCGGGAGTACCTGGCGTGCGTTCTTGATGATCGCGTTGACCGAGGCGCGACGGACGGATGATTGCGTCACATCGTGATCGACATCGTCGTGCGCGTTCTCGAAGATATCGAGCGCCTTGCGGGTCGAGAACACGAAGTTCACCGCGTTGACGCGTGCGTGCGCTGGGATGGTGAGCGCGAGCAGGACGCCCGCGATCGTCGCGTGGACGCCCGACATGTACACGAAGTACCAGAGCGGGAGCCCCATCACGAGGTACAGGGTGATCCAACGGACACGCAGCAGGTTCATGAACGCGAGAATACCGATCACGACGCCCGCGTACCCGAGGTACTCCATCGCCAGGTTGTCCGTATAGAACACCGCGATGACGATCAGCGCGCCCAGGTCGTCCACGATCGCCAGCGAGGTCAGGAAGACCTTGAGCGAGTTGGGGATCCGTGACCCGAGCATCGCGAGGATGCCCACCGCGAACGCGATATCGGTGGCCATGGGAATACCCCACCCACCGATCGTTTCCTTGCCCGCGTTGAACGCGACGAAGATGAGCGCGGGTCCGATCATGCCGCCGAGGGCGCCGAAGATCGGGAGGGCGGCACGCTTGGGCGATGCGAGCTCGCCGACGAGGATCTCGCGCTTGATTTCAAGACCCACGACGAGGAAGAAGATCGCCATGAGCAGGTCGTTGATCCAGTGCGCGATCGAGTGCCCCTGCCACCAGTACGGCTCTGTGGGGAGCTCGTGCCAAGCGTGCTTGTCGTCCTTCTCATCTACATGCCCCTCGTTATGAGCGGCATCGGTGAACGAGAGGTCTTCGATCGCTTCTTCAACACCTTCCGCAGCATCCTCGATCGGATGATCTGCGTGCGCGTCGCCGTGTTCTTCTGCGTGCTCATCGTCGTGTGTTGCGTGATCGTCGTGCCCGGAGGTGTGTGCGTCGCCGTGCCCATCGCCGTGCCCGCCGGGCGCGTGGTGGGGGTTGTCCGCGATGGTGATGCGGATTTCTGCGTCGTTGAAGACCTCGTTGTAGCTCTCGTAGTTCGTGTTGGCCCAGATCATCGCGATCGCGGTCATCACGAGCAGGGACGATCCCGCCTGAGCTGGAGAGACTGGCAAATCGCTCGAACGGGCGTGCGAGGCGCTCGCCGGGCTCGGGGTTGAGGCCATGCTTTGCGGTAGGGATGTGATGGTCGTCTGACATCGGGTCGTCCTTGCTGGATGCCAAGTGGGCGCGTGCGGATACCCGCCAAAACTGGGGGTGCGATAACCCAAGGGGTCACGCCCATGTATCGTGCGGATCCGATGCCAGAGTTCAGCGTGTGCCGATGACTCAACCCGTTTTGACGCTCAGATTCAGTGATTGCGCACGAGAACCCCAGACTTGAGCGTACAAACGCGCAAAATCAACGCTGGAAGGGGTACAAGCCCGGAAGGTCCAGGATCTGCGTCAGCGCGTCCAGCGCGTCCGTCAGCGAGCGCACGAGCTTGGGATCGAGCAGGTCCCCCGAGGAGAGCTCATCGGGGTAGAACCGGTTCACCCACGACTCGAGCTCGGCGCTCAGCGCATCCGTGAGGATGACCCCGGGGTGCACCGCTCGGAGTTCTTCCTCGTTGAGCACAACCCGCAAACGCAGGCAGGCCGGGCCGCCCCCGTTGCGCATGGACTCGCGGACATCGAGGTAGTGCACCGCGTTGATCGGGTTGTCCTTGGACGCGATCATCTGCTCAACGAACGCGTGGACACGCGGGTTCTCCTGGGTTTCCAGCGGCGCGATCAGGGCCATCGAACCATCGGGGAGGGTCACGATCTGCGAGTTGAACAGGTAGCTGCCCACCGCGTCCTCGAGGGTGAACTCCGTGTCGTGCGCTTCAATCAAAACCAACGGCTCACCCATCGGCGACGCGATGTCCGTCACCAGCGAACGCGAGGTCGCGAACGCCTGCTCGTGGTACAGGAAGACCCGCTCATTGCCCGTCGCGATGACATCGTTGTGGAAGACCCCCGCGTCGATCGCGTCGGGGTGCTGACGGGTGTAGACGACGCGGGTCGGGTCGAGCTGGTGCATGCGCACGATCGCTTCGCACGCGGCGCGGGTCTGGCGCGAGGGGTACTTGCGTGCCCCGCCCGCGGTGTCCTCGCGATCGAACCCGTAGACGAACATTTCGACACCCGGCTCGCCGTGCGTGGGCGCGAAACGCACATGGTTCGCTGCACCCTCGTCCGCGTAGCGCATCTGCGATGGGAGCGGATCGTGCACGCAGAATCTGTCCTCATCTCGGAAGATCATCCGCAGCATCCGCGTTGTTGTGGGGTGCTCGAGCGATCGGTGATAGTTGGAGATCAGGTTCGCGGGGGTCATGTGGACCCGCCCGTCGGCGCAATCGATGCTGGGCGAAACCGTCGCGGCGTTGGCGGCCCACATCGAGCTGGCGCTCCAAATCGCAGCGAGGAGGGTCGGATCGCTCTCATGGGCGTCTTTGAGGACTTTTTCGTCGTCGCCGGAGAACCCGATCGCCCGCAATGCCCCCAGATCAGGGCGTTGTTGGGGCGGGAGGACCCCCTGGGTGAGCCCGAGGGATCGGAGGGTGTTCATCTTCGCAAGCCCTTGCAAGGCCGCGGCTTTGGGCTTGGAGACCCCCCCGGCGTTGGAAGCGGAGGCGATATTGCCCGGCGAGAGCCCGGCGTAGTTGTGGGTCGGGCCGATCAAACCGTCAAAGTTGACTTCATGGGCAAGGGTCATCCCCAAGGGTAGGTCGCTCAGGGGCGGTTCCTGCCCCAGTTTGCGGATCTGGGCTTGACAAATGCGAACGAGCGGCGTTCGCTCTGGGCCCATCCTTATTTATACAGCCCGAGGCAGGTCCCCGCCGATCACGAGGCATCACACGCGATATGGCCAAGAAAACCACCAAGAAGAAAAACCACGAAGAAAACGACCAAGAAGACGACGAAGAAGGCGTCCAGCCGCAAGTCGTTCGGGTCGAACTATCGCAAGGGCGATGCTGAGGGCAAGTCGCTGGTGATCGTGGAATCCCCCGCGAAGGCCAAGACGATCAACAAGCATCTTGGGTCGGACTTCGTGGTCCTCGCGTCCGTGGGGCATGTGCGCGATCTCCCGTCCAAGAACCCCAAGGGTGTCAAGGACCCCGTGCCCGGCGTGAAGATCGAGAAGCGGTTCCAGCCGAGCTACGAGATCCTCAAGGGCAAAGAGCAGGTCATGAAGGACCTGAAGGCAGCGGCGAAGGACGCGCTGAGCACCGGCGGCGACATCTGGTTCGCGACCGACCTTGATCGCGAAGGGGAAGCGATCGCGTGGCATCTCGCGCAGGAACTAAAAATCGATTCCAAGGACGCCAAGCGTGTGATTTTCCCCGCGATCACCAAGTCCGAGATCGACAAGGCGTTCCACAACCCGCATCCGATCGACGAGGATCGCGTGAATGCGCAGCAGGCGCGCCGCATCCTCGATCGCATCGTGGGGTACCAGGTCTCGCCGTTGCTCTGGAAGAAGGTTGCGCGTGGACTCAGCGCCGGGCGCGTGCAGTCCGTCGCGGTCCGATTGATCGTGGAGCGCGAGCGACAGATCCGCGCGTTCGTGCCCGATGAGTACTGGAACATCACGGGGTACTTCGCGCTCGATCAGGCGAAAGCAGGCGCGCTGGGCGACGCGTGGCGGAAGTTCCTCGCGAAGCGCGACGAGAAGGGAAAGGGCCCGACGATCAAGTCGCAGAACGGGTGGCTGGGCGACAACAACACGATCCGCGCCGAGCTCGTTGAGTTCGACGGCGAGAAGTTCGATCCGCGCATCGTCAGCGCCGAGATCGTGCCTGAGCCCGAGACGCTCAGCGAGGACGCGGTATCGGAGCGCCTCGAGAAGATCGCGAGCGCGTTCGCCAATCCCGACGCACACGATATCAACGGGCGCGTCGCGAAGATCGCGGCGCAGGTCGGACTCTCGGGTGTCACGACGAGCGTGAATGAGGACAATCGCGGCAAGGGCCCGGCGCGCTGGGTGCGCCAGATCGAGGGCATCGCGAGCGCCGACGCGTCGTACACGATCGAATCGATTGAGACCAAGCGCACCAAGTCGCGTGCCGCAGCGCCGTTCATTACCTCGACGATGCAGCAGAGCGCCTCGTCGCGATTGGGATTCGGGGCGCAGCGTACGATGCGGGCGGCGCAGGGGTTGTACGAGGGCGTGAACATCCCCGGCGAGGGCCCGGTGGGTCTGATCACCTACATGCGTACCGACTCAACGCACATCGCGGGCGAGGCGCTCAGCGCGGTTCGGGCGCACATCAAGAACCAGTTCGGCGACAAGTACCTCCCCGAGAAGCCCAACTTCTTCAAGTCCACGAACAAGGGCGCGCAGGAGGCGCACGAAGCCATCCGCCCCACGGATGTCTCGCGTCACCCCGAGTCCGTCAAGAGCGCCCTCAAGCCCGACCAATACAAGCTCTACAAGCTCGTGTGGGAACGATTCGTTGCGTGTCAGATGGTCCCCGCGGAATGGGACGCGACGAGCGTCATGATCCGTGGCGGCGAAGCGAAGAAAGCTGTGTTCCGCGCGACGGGGCGCACCCTCGCGTTCGACGGGCACTACCGCGTGTCCGGGGTCCCGACATCGGGCGACGAGCTCAACCTGCCCAAGCTCGAAGAGAACCAGCACCTGTACCCCTTCGATCTTCCAGGTGGACCAGAAGTTCACTTCCGCGCCCGGGCGCTACTCCGAAGCATCGCTGATCAAGACGCTCGAGTCCGAGGGGATCGGACGCCCGTCGACCTACGCGAGCATCATCCAGACGATTCAGGATCGCAAGTATGTCGAGCAGATCCAGCGCGCGTTCTACGCGACGGACCTGGGCGAGGTGGTCACGGACAAGCTTGTCGAGGGGTTCCCCAAGCTCATGGACTTGGGGTACACCCGGTACCTCGAAGCCGAGCTCGACAAGATCGAGGACGAGCACCTCGATTGGATCGACATGCTCGAGCAGTTCTACGGGCGGTTCTCCAAGTCGCTCGAAAGGGCGCACGAGGAGATGACGCACGCGAAGGCGGAGGTCAAGCCCGCGCCCGACGAGTACCGGTGCGAGACCTGCGGGTCCACGCTCGTGTACCGGTTCGGCAAGAACGGGCGATTCCTCAGCTGCTCGACCTACCCGGATTGCAACTACGCGTGCCCGTGCGATCGAGAGGGTCGCCCGCAAATGGCGGAGTTCGTCGATGTGAAGTGCCCCAAGACGGGGCGCCCGATGATCCGCAAGACCGGGCGGTTCGGGCCGTTCCTCACGACGCCCTTGGAAGAAGGCGAGACGAACGAGGATGGGATGATCCTGAACATCGACAAGAAGGGGTTCGTGAACGCGCCGAGCGTGCCGCCGCTCTTGACGGACCTGCCCTGCCCGACCTGTGAGAGCCCGCTCAACCTTCGCAACGGAGCCCGCGGCCCGTGGCTCGGTTGCTCGCGGTTCCCCAAGTGCCGCGGACGCGGGAAGTGGGCGTCGCTCGAAGAGCACGAGAAGAACGAGCTCGAGAAGAAACTGATGGCCCACGAGAAGGCGCACCCGGTGCTCATCATCACCCGCATGGACGGGACCCCGTTGACGGACGCGAAGGGCAAGCCCGTGCCCGAAGCGCCCAAGGTTGATGAGCTCATCATGCTCGAAGACCCACGATCCGCGAACGCGTGAACTATGATGGGGCGTGCACGCTCCGAAGGTATCCAGTTTGACACCGAAGCGCATGATCCGTTCCCTCGGGACCTGGGTGCACGATCACCCGGACGGGTGGCTGAACATGCTCGGGGCGCTGATCGGGATCCTCACCGCGATGGGCGCGATCGGGTTCGCGTACTTGCTTGATCATGTCGTTGAATGGACGGAGCACCTGCAGCACCAGCTGCAGGGCGAGGACGGATCCCGGATCTACCTGATGCCGCTGATTCCGATGGTGGGGGCGCTGATCAGCGGGATCCTGGTGTACCTCTTCGCGCGAGAAGCCGCGGGGCACGGCGTGCCTCAGGTGCTCGACGCGATCGTGCGTCGCGGGGGCAAGCTCCGTGCGCGGGTCGGGGTCGTGAAGATCGTGACCTCGATCTGCACGGTGGGCTCGGGCGGGTCCGCGGGTGCGGAAGGCCCAATCGTTCAGATCGGATCGGTCATCGGGTCCACGATCGGGCGGCGGATCGGTGTCCCGACGCGCCATGTTCCCACGCTCGTGGGTTGCGGCGCGGCTGCGGGCATCTCCAGCATCTTCAATGCGCCCATCGCGGGTGTGTTCTTCGCGCTCGAGATCCTGCTGCGTGATTTCTCGCTCAAGGCGTTCACCCCGATCGTCATCGCGTCGGTCTTCGCGACGGCGATGACGCAGGTTGTGCTCCCGAGTGAGGACGCGATCTTCGCGTTCGAGCTCACGGGGTATCTGTTCACGGTGAGCGAGCTCCCCAGTTACCTGCTGCTCGGGTTCGTGTGCGCGATCGCGGCCTGGTTGTTCGTGGAGGCGCTGCACGCGAGCGAGCACTTCTTCGAGCGCCTCCCGGTGCATCGCGCGATCCTGCCCATGCTCGGGGCGCTGGTGCTCGGGCTCTTGGGCATCGTGGGTCAGCGCGCGTGCAACGCGATCGGCGAGAGCTCGCTCGTGCCGACGGATTCGAGCGTGCCCGTGTTCTTCGGGAACGGGTACGCGATGATCACCTCGCTGCTCGATCCGACCCACTACACCGCGGCGGATGTGACATGGACCGCCGTTATCACCCTGGGGATGCTGGTGATCGCCAAGATCGCCGCGACGAGCTCGACGCTCGGGTCGGGCGGCTCGGGCGGTGTGTTCGCGCCGTCGCTGTTTGTTGGCGCGACGGTGGGGGGGACCTTTGGGCTTGTGCTGGAGCTGGTTGGTTTGATCCCCGAGGGAGGGTCGCCCGCGAGCTACGCGCTGGTAGGGATGGCGGCCGTCGTCGCGGGGACGACCTTCGCGCCGATGACGGCGATCCTGATGCTCTTCGAGTTGACCCGCGAACCCCGCGTGCTCGCGCCGATTATGCTCGCAGCGATCATCGCGACGATGTTCGCGCGGATGTTCATGTCCGATTCGATCTACACCGCCAAGCTCCGACGCGAGGGCGTGCGGATCGGGACGGGTCGGGACCTGTCACTGCTCCGTCATGTACCGGTGAGCAGCGTGGACTACGCGCCGCTCCCGCCCGAGCCGGTGTACGCGTCGGACCCGTTGAGCAAGCTCATCACCCTGCACGCGCACCACAATGTCCCGGACTTCCCCGTCGTGGACGCGGAGGGGCGGTACATGGGCATGGTGACGGGCACGGACATGCGGACGGCCCTGA
>CBDDIA010000005.1:0-171383 GCA_965228685.1 Phycisphaerales bacterium | reverse complement strand
TGTTGGTCGTCGTGACGAGCGCTTCGCACACGCGCAAGACCTCAAGCCCGAGGACCATCATCGTGCGTGGGGGTGTGATCGCCCCCTGCACCGCGTCGTCCCAGCGCTCGATGCGCTTGGGGTCGTCCTTGTCGAGCGCCCAGAGCGAGTTGAGCTCGCCGTACCCAGCTGCGTCGTCTTCGGCGAGTTGCAGGAACATGGCGCGAGCGCGGGAGAGCTGGTTCATCGCGTCGGTGTTGTGGGTTTCGTGCTCCGCGAGCTTCTTCTTCCCGAGCGAGTAGTTCAGCACCATGCACGCCGTCGCGGCCGCGGTTGCGCCGGTAATGGCTGCGGACGCGCCCCCGCCGGGTGTGGGGGCTTTGGACGCGAGCGCGTCGAGGAACTCCCCGATGGATTGGGCATGGATGGGTTGGGCGATGGGGTCGCGGGTCATGGTGGAATGGTAGCCGACGCTTATCCGCGGGATTCGCGGAGAAACCGGGCGAGTGCGACGGTGGTGGGGATGATCTCGTCTGGTTTCTTCTCGCACCACGATGCAAGTTCACCCAGCGTCAACCACTTTGTGTCGTCGTATTCCCAGTTCATGCTGAGGGATGTGGGTGGTTCGATCTCCATGATGACCGCGAGATCTGTTGAGCCGACGACATGATCGTGGATCAGCGCGACCACATCGGATGTGATGACAGAAGGGACAAAGCCGGCCTCTTCTTCTACTTCACGGGCTGCCTCTGCGAGCAGACCGGCATAATCGATTTCGCTGCCGTGATCCGGGACATCGATTCCCCCGCTAGGTCCCAGTTCCCAGAGTCCGCCGTATCGGTGAGAGTCATTCGATCGTTTTCCGATCAACACGCGGTTTTCTAGGAGGATGACAGCCGTGACGGCGAGCAACGAGATTCCAACATCAATCGTATCGCGCACCGCGTGGTGCATGTAATGGCGCACGCTCGCTCGTATGTTCGCGTTCTTAACCGATGCCGACTCGAACGAGAGCATGGGACTGTTGAAGTATCGCGGATTCTTCGCGCACAACTTCGCCCAGGCATCATCGATGAGGCGCTGTTTTTCGGGGTCGAGTGTCGATGATGAAGTGCGATCGATATGGATCTGCTGAAAATCTTCGATGGGTTCGAGCGTTACCGCCATGTCAACCCCCGGTGGCACAGGCGTCTCGCCTGTGCGAAGAACAAGTACATCGAGCATGCACAGGCGGGACGCCTGTGCCACCGGCAACCGGAATTAACTCAGAAACCCGCCGAGCTGCCCGCCCAGATCGCCCAGCCCGAGTTCATCCGCTTCTTTGGAGATCTCTTCCTGCACGCGCCGCTGCGCTTTCTCCGTCGCGTCGTTGATCGCGTCCTTGATGAGGGCCGTCGCGAGATCGCGGGTCTTCTCATCGACCGCCATCCCCGCGAGCAGCGCCGGGTCGAGGGTGAGATCGAGGAGTTTCATCTTCCCGTTGACGATCGCTCGGCAGGCGCCGCCCCCCGCTTCGCCCTCGATGCGCATCGCGTCGATCTTGGACTTGATCCGCTCGCCGGCTTCCGCGAGCTGTTCCTTGTTCTTCATCAACGCGCCGATGGCCTGCATCGCTTTGAGTTTGTCGCCGAACATATGGGTCGTCCCTTCGATCAATCAGTTGTTCTTCGGATGCACGCGTTTCACCTCGCCCTCGAAGATGTCGAGCACGGTCTTGACAAGCGGATCGTTCTCGACTTCTTCGGGAGTCGGCCCGCGGAGTTGCGGACGCGTTGGCGGCGCGTGGGGCTGCTCGACAGCCGGCGGCGGAGTGGACGGTGCCGATGCAGGTTCGGGCGCGACGCGTCGTTTGCCAGGAGGCGGCGGGTCCTTGAACCCAGGCACATTCGCCGAGTTGGGCGCTGCGGGCGGGGTCTCGTTGAAGCTGGGCGACGCCGGCGGTGCGGGGTGCGATTGCACCCGGGCCGACGACGCCCTTACGCTTTTTTTAACGCGGGCGCTCCGTGCGCGGACGCGTTCCCGCCCGCTTTGACGAATGCAGCCACATCCGCGATCTTCTCCGTCATCGCCAGACGCACCATGCACGCGTCGAGCAGCGCCCGCGGCGCAGGTGACGACTTGATCGCGCGCTGCACCGATTCGCACAACGCGATCATGTGCACGAGCCCAGCAGCGTCGAACTGACGCGCCCGCTCGAGCTCCTGCTCGCGTGATTCGGGGGAGAGCTCGACGAGTTCGGTGTCCTTGCCGCACGATCCGAGGACCATGAGGTCGCGGAACCGATCGAGCAAGGATCCGAGGACCTGATCTCCCGAAACGCCGGTGGAGAGCAGGGCGCCGGTGTTTTTGAGGACCGTCGCGGGGTCGCCCTGGGCGATCGCGTCGATGAGATCGCCGAGCAGCTCCCGCTCGGGCAACCCGAGCAGTTCTTCGAGGAGCTTGACATCGAGCTGCTTCTGACCCGCGGCGAGCAACCGATCGAGCAGCGAGAGCGCATCGCGCATCGACCCATTCCCGAGTCGTGCGAGGGTGAAGACCAGGTCCTCGTCCGCGGTAAACCCTTCCGAGTCGATCAGCGCCCGCAGATGACCCGCGATGTTGCTCGCGGGGATGTTCTTGAAGTCGAAACGCTGACAGCGCGATTGGATCGTCGCGGGGACCTTGTGCGCCTCGGTGGTGCACAGGATGAACTTCACATGCTCGGGCGGTTCTTCCATCGTCTTGAGCAGCGCGTTGAACGCGGCTGTGGACAGCATGTGGACTTCGTCGATGATGTAGATCTTGTACCGACCCCGAAGCGGGCGATAGGCGCTGTTGGCGATGAGCTCGCGTGCTTCCTCGACCTTGTTGTGGGATGCCGCGTCGATCTCGATGACATCGGTGTCCCCGCCGGAGAAGACAGCGTCCGCGATGTCGTCCTTGTGCTCGGGATTGTTGAGCTCGTTGGCGAAGATCCGCGCCATCGAGGTCTTCCCGACGCCTCGAGTCCCGATGAACAGGTACGCGTGATGGACGCGATCCGAGTCGATCGCGGCCTTGAGCGTGCGTGCGATGGGTGCCTGTCCGACGACTTCGTCGAATGTGCGCGAACGGTGCTTGCGTGCGAGGGCGGTGTAGGCCATGGGTGCATCATAGGGGTTGGGGCTGGGGCGGTACGGACAGAAGCCCGACAGCCCACGATACTCGTCAAACCGGGTATCATACCCGAAGCTGGGGCAAGGACTTGCACACACCCGGACGCACCCGGGCTCCTGCTCAATCACACCTTGCCGACCGAACATCCACAAATCGAAGAGGAACCGCGAATGCCGATCATGAGCCGTATGTACAGGAAGGTCACGAGCAGGTTGTCGCGTCGGTTTCCCTTCCTGGGGTTTCCCTTGTTTGCATACCGTGATGTGGTTGATGTCACCGAGCCCAGCGCGGGGCTGAGTCGGCACATCGAACGCACGCGATATTGCCTGCGCCTGCAGCGGTACTGGTGGGCGGGCTGCAAGATCGCCGCCGAGGCGTCCCGGAAGAAAGATCCCGAGGGCTTCGTGGTGGTCGATCTCGGCTGCGAGCGGGGCTGGATGAAGCGTTTCACGCGCGGCGGCGATCGCTTCTACTGGATCGGGCTCGACGGCAACACGCAGCACCCCTCGCTCGGGGCATCGGGTTACAACGAGGTCATCGAGTGCAACTTCGGCGAGCGCCTCCCATTGCCCGATGCGTGCGCGGATGTCGTCGTCTCGCTGCATGTCTTTGAGCACCTGCACGACCCCGAGTTCGCGGCGCGCGAGGTCGCACGGATACTCAAACCCGGGGGCACCTTCCTGGGCGGCACCCCGGTCGCGCCGGGGCCGATCGCGGCGATCCGCACGCGTCAGCTCCAGCGGCGCGATCAGGCCGGGCAGAACCGCCACTGGGGCCATGTCCGCAAGTTTTCGCCCGGCGCGTGGCGTCGGCTGTGCGCACACGCCGGGCTGGGGATCGAGTTCTCAACGGGCTCGCATGTGCTGCGTTGCTCGGGTTCGCGTCTCGAGAATAGCTGGCTCTGGGTGCGTGCCAACCAGCTCCTGGCGGGGATGCTGCCATCGCTCGGCCAAGAGTTTTATTTCAGCGCTCGCAAACCCGTGGTCACAACGGCAGAGACTGCGGGGCGACCGTTGCACTGGTTTTTCCGCACCCCGGCCCTTGCCGGCAGCGGCACGCTCGCGGCCCTGGTCACGCTCATTCTGATTTCCGTGTTCGATGAGTCCTCGCTCGCCGATGAGATCAGGATGCACCGAGACCAGAACGATGTCTTCGTGTGGGCGGCCTCGAACCGGCAACTCTCGAAAGAAACAAGCCATGAGATCAGCGGACGCTGCAATGGAACCCTGATCGCGGACACGCTGCGCCTGTGGAGCGAGAGCGGCCAGGACCCTCACTTTATCGTCGATAACGCCCGCCTGATGATCATGCAGAACGATCCGGACGCGCAGGAACTCTGGGTGAACGCGGAGTGGTACGACGACCACGAGCGGTTCCTCGTGCTCTCTCCCGAGCCGGTGGGCCCCATGCTCAGAGACTTCCTCGAGATCGAGCGGAACTGAAACATCACCGTTCCGAATCGCGGGATTCCGTTTCTGGTCGTCACAACCCACCCCTGTCGATGCCCAGGACACCGACGGCACCGGATGACGGCCGCTTATGGCTGCTGCGGTCAAGCCCTGACCAGGTTCACGGGCCACCCGTGCATCGGGCCCGGGCATCGACAGGAGCGGGTCGTGAACGAGCATCATAGTGCGTCCACCCATCGCCGCCAAGCAGGGCGGGGCACGGGTTTTCGTTGCGGACGCAACAATCCGCGATACAATGCCTTGCGATGATCTGGAACGGATTCAGACGAAAGAAAGTCCTCGACGCGGGCGCACGGTTCCGCGCGGAGCACTCGCGTTTCCTCACGCTGGCGATCCTGTCGGGTCGTCGATACCCCCGGATTCCTGCAAAGCGGGTCGATCGTGGGGGGTACACGGGGCTGATGAAGCTCGACGAGGGCGAGAAACGGGCCGCGATGTGGTGGGCTGCGGCGCTTAATCGGGTTGATGACCCATCCAAGTGAGATCGCGTTCGATCCCGGTATCGGGGAGATTCCGGGGCGTTTTCCGCGATTGTGTCCGATCTTGGGGGTGTCTGAGCCGATATCGTCCCATAGATCCTGACGACGGCGGACCCGCTATCGTTGCAGAGACACCACGCCCGACCCAATCCACGCGGGAGCGATGATTCAGATGAGTGAGACCACGAGCACCGAACCCAATGTCCAGAAGGCCCCCCTGAACCCCCGTTGGCGGTTCAAGCTCGGGATCATCGCGTTGATCGTGTTCCTGGTGGGGTGCTGGGGGTTGTGGGACGCGACGAGCGTGTATCCCAATCGTGGGAAGAAGTTCGCGGATTGGGCGCAGTGGCAGTACCTCGAGGAATCCAAGAAAGCCGACGACGAGGACTTCGGGATCTTCCTCCGCGAATCCTCGATCACGGATCCTCAGGAAGAGCTCGAACGATTGAGCGCACCGGATCGTGAAGCGCAGAACCGTCAGGACGCGGGCAACCCCGGATCCTCGCGCGCCAAGCGTGCGTCGATGCAGGTCGCGCGTCTGCAATGGCTCGAGGCGCTCGATGTCATCGGGCACCTCGATGTGGAACACACGACGATCGAGTCGCCCCAGCGCGAGCTTGAGGCGCTGCGGACCCAGTGGGCGTCCGCCCAGCAGCCTAAGCCGTTGAGTCACTTCGATCTGCTCTCGCAATGGCTGATCATGGGGGTGTGCTACTCCGTGACGCTGCTGATGGTCGTGCACATGATGCGGGTGGCGTCACAGAAGTACACCTATGAGCACGCCACGATGACCCTGACCATCCCCGGCGGGGCGAGCATCACGCCCGACGATCTGGAAGAGGTCGACAAGCGCAAGTGGGATAAGTTCATCGTGTTCCTCAAGATGAAGGACGCGCACCCCAAGCTCGGCGGGCAGGAGGTCAAGGTCGATACCTACCAGCGCCTGCTGATCGAGGACTGGATCCTCGCGATGGAAGCCAAGGCCTTCCCTTCCCAAGAAGGGGAAGATGCGCCGGGTGAATCTGATGAACCGAATGATGAGGACACGACCAACGCGTAACCCACCCCGGGCGGAGGCGAACCCTTGATCTGGGAGATGTGGGTCATCGCGTTGATCGCGCTGTTCACGGGCGTGGGGGGGATCCTGCTCGTGGTTTTGGCGCTGCCGGGCATCTGGACGATGGTCCTCGTGTCCGCGTTGTGCATGTGGTGGCGCCCCGAGATCATCTCCTGGCGCACCGTGGTCACGCTCGGCGTGATCGCGCTGGTGTCCGAGCTGATCGAGATGGTCGCGTCCGCTGCGGGCGCCAAGAAGTTCGGCGGGTCCAAACGCGGCGCTGCCGGCGCGATCGTTGGGACCATGATCGGTGCGATCCTGGGGAGTTTCCTGATCCCGATCCCCATCGCGGGGACGATCATCGGCGGGATCCTGGGCGCGGGGATCGGCGCGATGGGGGTCGAGCGATCCATCGTGCAGATGACCTGGAAGGACTCGCTCAAGTCTGGTTCGGGGGCCGCGATCGGGCGGACGATCTCGATCTTTATCAAGCTCGGGCTGGCGATTGTCGCCGCGTTGTTCTTTGTGTCTGCCGTGTTCATCTGATCCGAACCACACCGCGATGCCCTGTGCGATATACTGCGCACAGAGATTGATCCTGTTTTTCTATTGAGGAACCCACACGCATGCCTGACAGCCCAGCGCCGGCACCCGAGCAGCAGAGCACCCCGAGCATGAAGGAACCCAAGTTCTATGTGCTCGATACCAATGTCCTCCTGCACAACCCCAGCGCCCTCTTTGTGTTCCAGGAAAACCATGTGGTGATCCCCTACCCCGTCCTCGAGGAGCTCGACGCGATGAAGCGCCGAGAGGACGATGTCGGGCGCTCTGCGCGCTCCGCGATCCGTTCGCTCGATCGGCTCCGGCGTCACGGCAAGCTTATCGAGGGGGTCCCGCTCTCCAAGCTTGGGGCGCAATCGCAGGGCGCGACGGGGACGCTGTCGATCGATATCAACGACCACGAACGCCCCGCGATCCTGTCGGCGGACAAGCCCGACAACCGGATCATCGCGGCGGCGTGGGCGTTGCAGCACGAGAAGAAGCGCGTGGTGTTCGTCTCCAAGGACCTCGCGGCAAGGATCAAGTCCGATGCGCTGGGGATCAAGTCCGAGGACTTCCTCAACCAGCAGGTTGATGCGGACAAGCTCTACACGGGGTACATCGAGCTGCGGACATCCAGCGCGGAGATCGATACGCTTTATCGCGATCGGATGCTCGCGGTCGAGGACCTCGCAGCGTACCTGCAGGTGAAGAACGCGGACGGGGAAACCTACACACGCGAGCTCACACCCAACCAGTATGTCGTGCTCAGCGATGTCGAGGACGAGGCGCACTCGGGTCTGGCGCGTCGTCTCGCGGATACCGAGCACCTGATCCCGGTTGCGTCGCAGAAGAAGCCGACCTTCGGGATCGTGGCACGCAATGTTCAGCAGACGATGGCGCTGGATCTCCTGCTCGATGACGACATTAAGCTCGTGACCCTCTTGGGCAGCGCGGGCACGGGCAAGACACTCCTGGCGATCGCGGCGGGGATGGCGAAGGTGTTCCAGGAGGAGCGTTACGAGAAGCTGCTCGTGGCGCGCCCGATCATGCCCATGGGGCGCGACATCGGGTACCTCCCGGGCGACAAGGACGAGAAGCTCGGCGCGTGGATGCAGCCGATCTTCGATAACCTGACCTACCTGATGTCCACCCGCGGCGCACCCAACCAGAACGCGGAGAGCAAAACCACGGAACAACGGATCGACAAGCTCGTCGCGGATGGGCGTTTGGTGCTTGAGCCGTTGACCTATATCCGTGGGCGATCGATCCCGCACCAGTTCATGATCGTGGACGAGGCGCAGAACCTCACGCCGCATGAGGTGAAGACGATCGTCTCGCGTATCGGCGAGGGGACCAAGCTTATCCTCACGGGCGACATCGGGCAGATCGATCACCCGTACCTCGACTCGTCATCGAACGGGCTGAGCTACACGGTCGAGAAGATGCGCGGGCTGGGCATCGTGGGGCACATCACCCTGCAGCGATCCGAGCGGAGCATGCTCGCGAGTCTCGCCGCCGAACGCCTCTGAGAGCTGGATCAACAGTGAACGATCACCGGTTGTCGATCAGGTTTTCGACGCGGCTGTATTGCGCGCGGAAGTAATCGCGCCACTGCTCATCGGTCTCGCGCAGCTGCGCCTGCTTGATGGTGCTCAGCAGGGACTGGTCGCCCTTGCCGAGCATCTCGGCGCTGCGGGCGAGCCCGCGCATCGCGGGGAGGTAGTACTGATCGCGCTGCAGGGCTTTCTCGTAGCTCGTGTACGCGTCCGCAGCCCACCCGACGCGCTGGTACGCGAGGGCGATGTTGTAGAGCGGACGCGGGTCCGTGGGCTCGATGCCCGCAGCGATCTGGAAGGCGCTGACGGCGTCCGCGTAGTTCTTCTGCTCCATGAGCAGTTGACCCATGTTGTTCCACGCGGCGTAGAGCTGATCGTCGAGCTCGAGCGCATTGCGGTACTCCTGGAGCGCTTCCTCGTGCTTGCCGTCCGCGTGGAGTTTGGTTGCTTTCGCAGAGTGCTCGCGTGCCTTGGCGCGGTTCTGACGCGCGATCTGCATCGCGGGGTCGATCTCGTTGAGACTCGACGAGCGATCGCGCTTGGGGCTCGAGCTCGCGCACGCGCCGAGGGTGACGCCCGTGCCGATCAGGCACAGCGCGAGGGTGGCGCGGGTGAGTCGGGCATTGCGGGGGTGATTCATCGCGTTCATCGCGTCGGTTCTCCTTACGGCTTGCGTTCGTATCGCGCGAGCACCACATCCATAGACCAAGCGGTCGATCTCGGTTCGATCGAGATCTCGCGGACATGCATCCCGGGGATCTCCTGCTCGCACAGGCGCACCCAGTTGATCAGGTCTTCGAGCGAATCGTCGCGGACCGTGTTGTAGGGGTAGGTCCGCAGGATCAGATCGCCCTCGGGGCGCGTGTTCTGGTTGCGAGGCAGCCCGATCCCCGACTCGAGCCCCGCGCGCTTGCCCAGGTTGTCGAGCGTCGAGAGGATGTCGGGGAGGGGCTTGGTGATGTCCGCGTCGGGGTTGGCGGTCTGGGTCGCCTGGACACGCGTGATCTCCATGATCAGGGTCTCGATGCGGACCATGTCGCGGGCGGCCTTGCGGTTCTTGTCGATCGCAGCGGACTGGGTCTGCCACGCGATCCCGGCCGCGATGAGTGCGATGACCAGCAGCAGCCCGCCGAGCACGATCAGGTGCTTGGGCGCGTTGAGGCGCTGCTGGTTCTGCGCGCGGGACGCGAGCTCGTACCGGTCGTCGGGGCTGAGTCGAGATTGGCGTGCGTCGAGGGTGCTCATTCGCTCGCCTCCCCGTCTTTCCAGTCCGCGAGGATTGTGACCTGGATGGTGTTGCCCCGCGTGGATGGCGAGAGCGTGGATCGCCAGTTGAGCTTGTCGTCCTCGATCGCCTGAAGGTTGCGAAGGATCTGCTCGGCCTGGGCGATGTCGGTGACATTGATCGCGAGGGTGACGGTCCGTGTATTGACGGTGACCTTCGTCACATCGATGTTCGGGGTGCCGAGCACGAACGAGATGGTCTCGATCGCTTCGAGCATGGGCTTGGGCAGGGGGAGATCAACGGGGGCGTTGGCCTTCCTGATATCACCAAGGCGGGTCTCGAGCTCGAACACGGGAGCGCGCGAGAGGATCAGGTTGGGGTCGTAGTCGTTGAGCAGGGTGCGTTTGTCGTTGTTGATCAGGCGTGTGTCGGACTTGATCTCGTTGGCGCGGGACATGAGCTGCCACGCGAGGATGAACACGACGCACGCCGCGGCGGTGAGCGCGAGCCCCGCCCATCGGAACATCGATCGGTGCGCCCGCGTGGGTCGCGCCACGAGCCCCTCGATCGAGCTCAATGATGCGGACATTTCGCGCTGGGCGATGCGCTGGAGTGTCGCGCCGATCGGGTCGGGCTCGCCGAGCAGGTCGAGGGTCGCGTCAGGCCAGCGCTGGGTGAGCGCCGCGCCGAGCTGTGCTGCGTCGTAGGGCAGTTCTTGATCGGGTGTTTCGTCATCGGGCGCCACGGGCGGGCAGATCGGTTCGCCGAGCACGACGACGCGCGAGGGCGAGACGCCGAGTTGGGAGGACCACCCGAGCCAATCGGACGCGAGGCGTGCGACATCAGCGTTCCAGATCATGGCGCGGGGCTCGTGCTCGCCGTGCACGCGTCGCAGGCGTGCGGACCCGGCGCAGATGAGCTTGCCCTCGCGTGACCAGGACCAGATGAGACGCGCATCGATGGGATCGATCGCGACGATGGCGCAGATGGGCGCGTCGGAGCTCACGATGCGCATGGCGCTGGTTGATGAGTCGAGCCCGGGGTCCCACGCGGCGCAGAGCGCGTGCCAGATGCTGGTGAACTTCTCGGGTCGGATCCCCATCGAGTCGAGCGTGTCCTTGAGCAATCGCCCCGGGACATCGGGGATCGCGAGGACGCCGCGCCGGGCGCCGGTGGAGGTCTGGTTCTCGCTCAGCGCCTGAAAGTCCATCTCACGCGGGAGGCGCGGGAGCCGATCGCCCAGCCCGTTGTGCTCGATGGGTTCGAGATCGTCGGGGTCGTGCTCTACAGGTCCATCGGAGACCGCGGAGTCGAGGAAATCCGCGTCCGCGTCCGCGGGCTTGACCCAGGTGCACGCGGCCCCGTCCGTGTCGAGGACGATCGCGTTGAGTGCTTTGTTTGTCCCCATATCGAGGCGCTGCTTGACCCATTCCGCAGCCTCGTTGATCGTCTCAAGGATGAGCTCGGTATCCGCGCCGGGATCGACGACCCATGAGTCGTCCGTGTGCCCGCCGACGAGACGGAGCCCTCGCAGGACGATCCCGCGATCAGTTCTTCGGATGTAGCACAGGCGATCGCTCAAAGGATGGGTCCGCTCGCGAGGGGTTGAAACAGGGTCCGTGAAACAGTGATGGGTTTAATCGTTGCCTTAATCGTCGCGCCGCTGCACATTCGTGGGCTGATTATCGGCGCTTGAGTTGCCTCGGATCCGTACGAGCGGCTCGGGCGTCGGGCGACGGTTCTCGTTCTCGGGGGGCAAACCGCGCTTCTCACGCTCGAGTCGCCGCTGCGCGTTCTGGCGCTGGCGCGGCGGGAGCGATTCGATATACGCGAGCTCTTCGGGGGTCAGGAGCGAGTCGCTCTCGGGGTTTACCGCGACGGGCGCGACATCGGTGCCGTCCACCATGGTGACGGCGGGCCCGGTCTTGCTCGCCAGTGAGATATCCGCACTCCCAACGCCGTCGCTCACGCGGATGTAATCCGGGGTGACGCGCATGACCTTGACATCCTCGAACTGCTCATCGCCCGTTCGGGCGACCTGCCCGACGGAGACGATGCGCTGGACGCCGTCGATACGGATGAACGCGTGCTGGGTGGTGCTCGAGTTGATGAACCCGATGTACTTGACGCGCCGGATGAGGTTCGCGTCATCGACCGTGAGGCTGTTTTCGTCATCGTCATCGGATTCGTCGATCGTTGGCTCAACGGGCGCTTGGGCGATCCGTGGCGCGTTGTCGAGGAGCGCGAACCGTTCCGCGAGCCCGAGGGTGTCGACGCTGCTCGATCGGTACGGGTCGATCTCGCGCTGATCCTTGGCGTTGCCCGAGGCGTTCCCGTTCATGGGGAGCGCATTAGCGCGGACGAGCTCGATCGTCGAGCCCGACTCGTGCCCGGACGGGCCGACGAGCCCCATCCCGACGGCGACGCTCCCGAGCACGAAGATCAGCGCCCCCGCTTGGGCAGCGATGGTCCAGGTCTTGGCTTGGGATCGGGTCAGGGGGGTGCTCATGGTCTCGTTCTCGCGTTTGGTTCTCGCGTTCGGGTTCGCGTTGGGCGTCCGTTCTTCGTTATCGGCAGAGCGTGCGGGTTCGTCCCACTATCGGTGCTGAATCCGCCCGGATTCCGGGTGGGAATCCGGTGATCTGGTTCGCGTGAGTCTAGGAGACTGTCGCGGGGGATGCTCAGTAGAGCTCAGAGAGATCGTATTGACCGTCGAGGTCGAGCTCTCTCCAGGTGATGAACGCACCGATCTCGGTGGGATTGCCCGATCTTGACGAGTTGCTGCTTCTTAAGTTGGTGACCCCGCCGTAACGCTTGATGAGCTGCCCCTTCAGCGCTCCGCCCCCGGCGCGGACCTCGATGACGACGGCCCAGAGCTGGATGTCGGTCGCGAAGACGCGGAAGAGCGCCGCCCGTTGCTCGGAGTCGAGCCCTGCCGCCGTCGCGACTTGGGTGAGTTCGGTGCGGGAGATCGCCCCGGGGTTGTCGCGGAGGGAGTAGAGCTCGGAGATGAACCGGTCCGCCTGCGAACCCGCGACGACCCGGGCTGCGGCTTCGAGCACCTGATCGCTCGCGGAGGCGATGCTGATCGTGAACGGCCCGAACGGGCGGGTCTCGCGGAGGTACTGCTCTTCCGTGGTGCTCGCGGCGAGGTTACGGAGGATCAGTCCCCCCTCCTCGAGCACGGTCTCGTTCTGGTTGGTGAGGTTGGAGAGTGCTGCGCCCTGCGCGTCGAGCAGGTAGACGCCGACCTCGGACCCGTCGGCGAGGACGATGTCCATCGCGTGCCCCGTCTCGGGCTCGAGCGCATCGTTGAGTTCACGCCCGTTCTGCTGGCGCAGCCATGCGCCGATGGCTTCCTGAAGCCCGCGCCCAAGGTGGTGCTCCTGGTACTTGCTGACCTGGCGCGTGACGGACTTGGTCTGGGCGCTGAACCGCATCATCGCCAGCCCGATCCCCATCGAGACGACGAGCAGCAGGAGGATCACCATGACGAACGCGAAGGCGCGTCGGGTGGGGCGGGATGGCGTGGGTGCGTGGGTCATGAGTCGCCGGAGAAGTCGAACCGGTTCCCGCCCGGCCCGTTGTTATTGTTGTTATTGCCGGGGCGTCCGCCGCCGCCGTTGTTGTTGTTGTTGTTGCCGTTGTTCCCGTTGTTGGTGTTGGGATCGGTCCCGTCGTCGTCGGCATCGCCCGAGCCCGACGAGCCCGCGTTGGCGACATCGATCGCGTCGTCGCCGAGCACCCAATCGACCTCGAACATCCATGACGCGTACTGCTGATTGGTGAGGATGACCTCGAACTGGGCGTACGCGGGCAGATCGTCCATCTCGAGCCCCTCGTGCTCGTTAATGAACTCGTCCTCCTTGTAGAACTCCCAGACGCAGCGTTCGATCTCACGCAAAAGCGGGATCGCGCCCGCGAGGCGCTCGCGGATCTCGTCCTCGGTCCCGACGGAATCGGGCAGCGGCCCAAACCCCGCGTTGAGCTGCTCGGCTTCGTTCGTGAGGATCGGACGCCACCACAGGGTCCAACTCGGCGGCGCGAGCGGGTTGGGCTGGTTCGACGCGTAGGGGTTCTGGGGGATGGGTGCGCTGTTGGCGCTGCTCAGCCCGAGCCGGGACATGATCATTTCACGCTCGCCCGTGGGGCGGAGCTCGAACACGCCTCGGGTGACGCCCTGCGAGCCGTCCATCGCGGAGAAGTCGAGGGAGTCTTCTTTGGATTGTGCCGTGTACCACTCCGCAGCCCGTGACGCGAGCCCCGGGGGGACGGGGGGCGTGGCGCAGACAACCTCGAGGCGCTGGGGCTGCCAACCCGATGAGTCGGGGTCCACGGTGAAATCGGTCTGCAGGATCAGGCGCGGGCGCTCGGACTCCTCGTCTTCCTCAGCCTGCGCTTCGCTCCCGGCGCGGACGACGGTGGTCGTGTCCGCTTCCTTCATCTGCAGCGAGAGCATCGCGCGAGAGAGCGAGGATCGTGTGATGTCGAGCTCGTTGGTGCGCTCGAACCGGGTCGCGAAGGTGCTCTCCGCGTTGCGGAGCGCGACAAACACGCTCAGGCACCCCGCGAGCACGAGCCCCGAGAGCACCAGCGCGAGGGTGACCTCGATCATGGTGAATCCGCGCCGGGCGTGATGGTGGGGGGGGCGACGCGTCATCCGCCCAGGTCCTGCATCATGGACTCGAAGAGGCGTTCGATCCCGCCCGGCTGCTCGAGGAGGGTCTTGAGCGAGTCGGGGTTGTTGAACGCAAGCGGGTCGATCAGGCGCGTGATCTGGCAGCTGGGCACATTCGTTGCGTACGAGCGCGATCCACCCGACTCGTCGCCCAGCCAGACGCGGACGGTGATGAGCTTGATGCGCGAGAGACTCGCGCCGGACCCGACCCCGCCGCCGTCGTCGCTTTGGATGTTGTCGAAGACGAACTCGACGGGCGCTTCCTCGAGGGACCAACGGTACAGATCGATGTCATACTCGATGGGGAGGGTGCGATCCGGGAGGGACTCGCGATCGTCGATGTACTGGAGGATCAACCGGTTCGCGAGCTCGGCCGCGCCGAGGCGTTGGTCCATGCGGCGCTGCGATTGGGTCATGAAGGAGACGCCGCCCGCGAGGGTGGACGCGACCATCGCGAGCAGGACGCTCGCGAGGATCGCTTCGAGGAAGGTCACCCCGCGCCGGGTCGTGTACCGGCGTGTCCGGGTCGCGTATTGGCGCTGGGGGTGGTTCATGATCCTCGGCTCGGTGAGTGGTTTAGTTTCCGGAGTTCACATCCATCGTCCACAGGTTGATGTCGTCCGCCGTCTGCATCTCTCTGTCCGGGCCCGAGCTGATTAGGGTGAAGGGGTTGTTCTGCCCGGAGGGGAGGTAGAAGAAGGGCTGCTCCCACGCGTCGAGCTCGGTGCCCGGCTCGATGTAGTTGGGGATCAGCGCGTTGATGTTCTCAGGAGGCGTCCCCGCGTTGTCAGCCATGTAGGTGTTGATCGCGGTCTTGATCGTCGTCATCGAGGTCTTGGTGACGCGGGCGCGGGCGCGGGCGAGGTACCCGGGGACCGCGATCGCGGCGCCGGCCATCAGGAGCCCGATGATCACGAGCACCGCGGTGAGTTCGATCAGGGAGAACCCGGGACGGGCGGTCTTGTAGGTCCGCATGATGGTGGCGTCGATGCGTTGATCGAGCGTGGTGTCGTTGTTCATGGTGATCATCCGTCGTCTCCCGTAAGTCATTGCGTGCATGACGCTTGAGTTGATTCGATATTGCATTCTACCGCCCGATCGGGCGTGGGTTCGTTTGGATTGGGTCAGAGCGCCCCGCCGGCCATGGAGAACATGGGCATCATGATCGCGAGGATGATGGTCCCCACGATCACGAACAGCAGGACGATGAGCAGCGGCTCGAGCACAGCCATTAGGCGCGCGGTTTTCTTGTCCACTTCCGCAGCGTGATCTTCCGCGAGCGCGTTGAACGCTTCTTCGAGATCGCCACCCTGGTCCGCAGCCACCAGCAATCGGCGGGTGGACTCGGGGAGGGTCTCGACCTTCTGAATCAGGGTGCGGAACACGCCGCCCTCAATGAGTCGCAGGCGCATCCGCTGGAGATCGCGATTGAGATCGGGGTGGGTGATCGCGGCGCTCGATACCTGGAGCGCATCGCCCAGAGGGATCCCGGAGCGCGACATGGAGGACATGACCGCGAAGAACCGGGTGAGCTCCTGTTCCATGACGACATCACGCACGAACGGGGCCCGCCGGGTGAGTTGGAGCCCGAGCTTGACGAGCCCGGCGCGGAACAGGAACGCGCACACGATGAGCACGACCACCGCGGCGAGGAACGGGATGAAGTTTGCCTGGAGGAAGTTGCCCATCGCGAGCAGCGCCCGGGTGATCCCGGGCAACGAGAGCCCGGCACGGATGAGCGAGTTCCCGATCATGGGGACCACGACGATGATCATCACGAGTGCGGCGAGCAGCGCGAGCGTGAGGACGATCGCGGGGTAGATCATCAGGGTCGCAGCCTTGCCGGATACTTCAAGCTGACGACGGGCGCTCTTGGCGAGTGAATCGCACGCGCCCGCGAGATCGCCCGTCTTCTCCGCAGCCCGGTAGGTCGCGATGGTCACGGTGTCGAAGCTCCCGACCTGCTTACACGCGTCGGCGAAGCTCGTGCCTTGGGCGACGAGGTTGCGGAGCCGATCGATCCGTTCGCGGTTGGGCTTGGACACGACACCCGCCGCGACCTCGAGCGCTTCGGTGAGGGTGACGCCTCGCGAGACGAGCTGGGCGATCTGGGCGTCGAAGGCTGCGTGATCCTTGAGGGACATCTCGACTTCGGAGCTTGCCCAGCTTGGGAGTTTCCAGGTGCGGACGAGGGTCTGCTTGTCTTTCTTGAGGAGTTCCGCGAGGGCGCGTTCGGATCGGGCGTTGCGGATGCCCATGGACTTGCCGCCGCTCGACTTGTTCGCGAGATAGAAGAAGGAACGGGATGTGCTCGCGGCTCGGCTCATGCTCTGAGGATCGGTTGATCGGGCGGGTCGGGGTAGGAACAGGGTTTATCGGGCAGATCGCCCGATCCACGCCGATCATTGTACGATGGGGGGCGCGGGATGTGCGGAAACACCCCAAGTTGCCCGCACAACGACGCTCGGGCAACCATGATGCACGAAAGACCTTGATCTGGGGCGATCTTGCGCCCGCGCATTGATCCCAACGGGCACAGGCGGGACAATATCAGACGCCGATCGGCGATCCCGACCCCATCCACCACGAGATCATGCATGACCACGATGCCTACAACCAAGACCTCCAGCGCCGACACCACGACCCGCGAGACCATGCGTTCGCTGATCAAGCACCACGCCGGGGTTGGGCTCGAGTACCGCGAGGATCGCCCGGTCCCCGTCCCCGGGGCGCGTGAGGTCCGCATCAAGGTCTCCAAGGTCGGGATCTGCGGCACCGATCGGCACATCTGGGAATGGGACGAGTGGTCCGCCAATCGCATCCCCGTCGGGATCATCACGGGGCACGAGTTCGTCGGGATTATCGACAAGGTCGGGTCCGCGGTCACGAAGTACGAGCCCGGGCAGCGTGTGAGCGCGGAGGGGCACCTGACAGACGGCGTCGACTACAACTCCCGCACGGGCAACGCGCACATCGCGAGCGATACCACGATCTTCGGGATCGATCGCGACGGGTGCTTCGCGGACTACATCATCGTCCCCGAGGACAATGTCTGGCCGGTGCACCCTGACATCCCCGACAAGTACGCCGCGATCCTCGACCCGTTGGGCAACGCGGTGCACACCGTGATGGCAGCGGGGGTCAGCACAAAGACCGTGTTGATCTCCGGTGTTGGGATCATCGGTTTGATGGCCGTCACCGTGGCTCGTGCTGCAGGCGCGAGCCGGATCTACTGCACCGACATCAACCCGCCGCGCCTTGAGCTCGCCAAGAAGCTCGGCGCAACGGACGCGTTCGATGCGCGCGATGATTCATGGATCGAGCGTGTCCGCAAGGAAACCTACGAGGGGGTCGATGTGCTCCTTGAGATGTCGGGCGCGCCCGCGGCGATGGATCAGGGGTTCCGGGCGCTGCGCAACGGCGGCACCGCGGCGTTGTTGGGTCTGCCTGCCAAGAGCGTGGACTTCGATTTCAACAAGCACATCATCTTCAAGGGATGCACCGTATTGGGCATCAACGGGCGGAAGATGTGGGACACCTGGTACCAGATGGAGAAGCTCCTGCTCTCCGGGCGTCTGGAGCTCGACGATATCGTCACCCACGAGTTCCCGATGAAGGACTTTGAGCGTGCATTCCAGACCATGATCTCCGGCGAGGGGATCAAGGTCCTGATGAATGTGAACGGGTGAGTGTCACCCGTCGCGACCGAACTGGTTGTGGCATTCGCTGCATGATTCGAAGAGCATCTGGATGGTGCCGTACGCGTCGTTGATTTCTTCGCGTTCGATCTGTTGTTCGAGCAATGATGCGAGATCGCGCGAGTTGCGGAGGAGCGCGAGAAACTCGTCGCCGCCTTCGATGGTTTCGGGGTCGTCCTCCATATCGCGGAAGATGTTGTGCATCTGACCCGCGAGGGAGACGGGCGCGAGATCGGGGTGATCCTCGGGCGCTTGGAACCCGTAGTCCGCCGTGTCGTTGAGCAGGTCGCCCAAGCGCGAGAGCTCGCCCATCCCCTCGACAAAGTCCGCGACGACGGCACGCTCCACCAGCACGATCGAATCGTCGTGGAGTTCTGATTCACTCAGCGGGTGTGCGGTCTCCGCAGCCTTCCAGAGTCCCTTGTACTTGGGTGATGTTTTGGCGATCGTCATGAACTCGAGCGCCTGTTCGTTGGTGATCTCGCCCGCGCCGATCGCGCCCACGCAGATCGCGGCGGGCCCACGGTGCTTGCCGTGGTGGCAGTTCACGAAGATCGGGCGGGGCATCGTCGCGATCGCGTGCGCGAGCTGCTTGGATTGCGCGTCTGTGATCCCGTCGTATGTCGTGGGGATGTGCACGACGCGGATCCCGTACTGGTCCGCGAGTTCCTTGTTGGGTGCGATCCCGTCCACGGAGATGACGGTTTTGATTCCGAGGGCTGCGAGCTCGTCGTAGGCGGGTTCGCCCACGGGTTCGGCAGCGGAGTAGAGATCGGGCGTGAGCGCGTGCAGGTTGTGCAGGGCCGTGTGTTCGTGGTGTGATGTGGTCTCGTGGTGTTGCGACCCGGCGCACCCGATGAGGGTGGTGCCCAGCGCGATCGACAGAATGATGGGGGTGATATGCATGGGGGAAGATATGAATAACAACGCCCGCGGGTTGCGGGCGCTGCGTGTGATTCAGCAGATTGTCGATCTCGGATCAGTCCGGTTTAGTCCTCGGGGACATTTTCCGAGGTGACGATCTCGCGGAACTTGGTGCGGAGGGCGTTGGTGATGGGGCCCTCGCCGTCGGAGATGGTGTGGGTGCCGGTGACTTCGAGGTTGTCGTGCGTGATGACCTCGCGCACCGCGATCATCTCCGCTGCGGACCCGGTGAGGAAGACCTCGTCGGCGTCGTAGACCTCTTCGATTCCGAAGAGCTTTTCCTTCACGGGGATGTTGAGCATCGGGCATAGCTCGTCCTTGACGAATCGGCGGGTGATGCCCTCGAGGATCCCGACATCGCTCGGCGGGGTGTAGACGACGCCGTCCTTGATGATGAAGATGTTGTCGCCCGAGCCCTCGGAGACCTTGCCGTCTGTCGAGAGCATGATGACCTCAAGGAGCTTGTCCTTGGGATCGGTGATCCCGAGCTTGTTGCTCAGGTGGATGGCTTCGCACTTGGCCATGATGTTGTTGAGGTAGTTGAGGGTCTTGATCCGCGGATCAAGGCACGCGATGGGTGTCTTGGGGCGCTGCGCGAGCGCGACCCGCATGCCCGACTCGTACATCTCCTGGGGGAACAGGGAGATGGTGTCGGCGATGCAGATGACCCCGGCCTTGGGGCACTGGTACGGGTTGAGTCCGAGCGAGCCCTCGCCCCGGGTGACGACGAGACGGATGTACCCGTTCTTGAGCCCGTTGGCTTCGACGCACTGGCGCTGGATCTTGATCATCTCCTCGCGGGTGACCCCGATGTCGAGGAAGATCTTGTCAGCACACTCGTACAGGCGATCCATGTGCTGACCGAGCTTGAAGATCTTGCCGTTGTAGATGCGGATGCCTTCGAAGATCCCGTCGCCGTAGAGGAGACCGTGATCGAAGACCGAGACGGACGCCTGGGACTTGGGGAGCATCTTCCCGTTGACCCAGATCATGGGCTCACGGGTGGCCCCCGGGTGGGTCGCCTTCGGGGATGTTGCCGTTGCAGCCGTGGGGGCGCTGGTCATCGATGTCATGTTGTCCTCCATGATGTACGCACTCCGTTGAGCGGTGTGTATTCTACCTTTTCTGCGGATTGGCGGCTTCTCAATCAGCCGCCTTCCGAAGAAGTTACCCGTCTATGTTCCGAACATGCTGGGTGGATGGTTGTTTTATCGGCCGGATCGTATACCACAAGCCGGGACGAAATGTTTCGATCTGCGTTTGAAATGGTCGCGATCAGTCGCGAAATCACTTGCTTCTTGCGAAACAGAAATCTGCGTGATGTTCAAACGATGCCCACGCTGCTTGGGTTCGCGGGAAACGGTGATTAACCAGCGGTTCGAATCTCAGCGCCCAGCGTGTCCTTGGCCTTGGCGGCGAACAGATCGACCTGCGGATCGACCTCCTCGTGACGGAGGGTGCGTTCGTCGTCGCGGAATCGCAGGCGGAGTGTGACGGACTTTTTGCCGTCGCCGAGCTGTTTGCCTCGGAAGATCCCGACGAGCTCCCACCCCACACACTTGTCGAGCGCGAGCTCGGCTGCGAGTGATTCGATCGCGGACCACCGGGTCGATTCGGGCACGATGAGGGACAGGTCGCGCTCGATCCCGGGGAACTGGGGGAGCATCTCCGCGTGCGACTTGGGCGGGTACGCGTCGATGAGGGTCGCGAGTGTGAGCTCTGCGCCAACGAGGGGGTGCTCGAGCTCGTGTGCTTTGAGGGCTGCGTCGGAGATCAACCCGAACCCGCCGATGAGGGTGGTGGTGTCGCCGTGACGGACACTGATGCGTGCGTACGCGTCCGCGTCGTACCCCTTGTGCTCGGGCTTGGCGGGCTCGACGAGTGTCGTCGCGTTCGGCCCGAACACGGATTGGACGATCGTGTCGATCGAGCCACGCATGACGCGGATCGCGTGCTGGATGTCGTCGTGCTTGGGCTTTTTGCCTTCGAAGGGGACATCGATGAGGAGCGCAAGCGAGCGGTGCTCCTGGGTCTCGCGGGTGCCCGATTTCTGCGCGAAGCACTGGGCGTGCTCGTACAGGCGGATCCCGCCGGGCGTGGAGGTGCGGGCGCTCTGATTGGCGTGGCGACAACCCAGCAACCCGAGCAGCACGCTCGGACGCAGGGTGGGCTCGGCTTTGCGTCGATCGTCATCGACTGCGACCAGATCCGTCCCGGTGCGCTGGAAGAGCTCGCCCTTCTTGGGGGCCGTGAACGAGAAGGTGATCGTCTCGAAGAACCCCAGGCCCGTGAGTGCGCGGGCGATCGTGTTCATCGCACGCTCGCTCGTCTGCGGCTCGCGTGTCCGCACGGGGAGGGTCTCCTGCACCGGGATCACACCCAACGAGCGGGCGCGAGCGACTTCCTCGATCAGATCGATCTCGCGGGTCACATCGTGCGAGCGATGGGGCGGGATGATGCATCGGAGCGTGCCGTCGGATTCGATCGTGGTTGTGAATGACAGCGCGTTGAGCAGGTCGGCCATCTCTTGGGGTTCGGTGGTGACCCCGAGCATGAGATCGCACCGATCCGGACGCAACGAGATCGCTTTGTCCTCGGGGAGGGGGGCACCCTGCGAGAGGACACCCTCGGCGAGCTGACCGCCGGACACTTCGCAGATGAGCGCGACGGCGCGCTGGGCAGCGAAGTCAATGGATCGCGGATCGATCCCGCGCTCGAACCGGAACGCCGCGTCCGTGCGGATCTGCAGGCGCCGCCCGGTGTTGCGGACGGAGACAGTATCCCATGTCGCCATCTCGAAGACGACGGTGGTGGTGTTGGTGTCGACTTGTGAGTCGTGCCCGCCGATGATCCCCGCGAGGGATTGGGGACCGTTCGCGTCGGCGACAACGAGATCGGAGGCGCGGAGGGTGTGCTCGCCTGCGTAGAGGGTCTTGACCTTCTCGCCGGGCGTTGCTTCGCGGACGATCAGGGTTCCGCCCGCGAGCTTGTCGTAATCGAACACATGGCACGGGTTCCCGAGCTCGAGCGTGATGTAGTTCGTGACATCGACGACATTGTTGATGGATTTCTGCCCGAAGGACTCGATGGCCTTCTTCAACCACTCGGGGGATGGGCCGATCTTCACATTGCGGATCAGGCGGGCGGTGAACAATGGGCACCGATCCGGGACTCGGTTGTCGAGGGTGAGCTCGTCGCCGATCGGGGCGCCGAGGGGCGATTGGTTGATCTGCGGCATGGTCAGCACGCGGGGCTTGTCCGCGTACCGGGCGGCGGCGATCTCGCGCGCGATCCCGACATGCCCGAGGCAATCGCCGCGGTTGCTTGTGACTTCGACATCGAGGATGGTGTCGCCGTCGAGCCCGGGCTTGTGCTCTTCGATGGGCATCCCCGCCTGGGTCATGATGTGATCGACCTGATCAGCGGTCACATCGCCGGGGGTGAGGTACTGATTGAGCCAACGCAGTGAGATATCCATGGGAGCAAAGGATAGCAGGGTGGTGCCCGTAAGTGCGTCGCCTGATAGACTCTATAGATGATGCACACGATCCGAATCTGCGTGTTGATGGTGTTGGGAGCGTTTCTCGCGTCGTGCTCGACGACGAGTGAGCGCGACCCGATCGAGCTCCCCGAGCAACGCCCGAGCGACTTCACCCTCGGGGTGGTGGTGTTCGGCGACCCGGATTCGACTGAACCCGCGATCCGCTCAGCACGGTACATCATCGAACCCGACGGGACCCTCCGCGCGTCGTTCGGGGAGGGGTCGGACGGGCTGACCTATCCGCCGATCACGCGACGGGTGGACGATTCGACCCTCGATGCAATCTGGGATCGGGTGCTTTCGATGGATCTCGAAGGCGACGACTGGCGTGCAGTCCAAGCGCCCGAGCAGTTCCATGCGGAGATGGGGTCGAATCGTGGGTATCTGCTGGAGGTTCGCTCGGATGTATCGTTCAGCGCCTGGAGCACGGGGATGGACTCCCCCTCGATGCGATTGTTGACGCGAGAACTCGCGTCGCTCGCGTGGGTGACGGACTGAGATCCCCGAGGCGTGGGTCTACGCTTCCTTTGATATGAGTGATACCTCAACGATCGTCGGCATCGACCTCGGGACGACCAACTCGCTCGTCGCGTTCGCGGATGCGCACGGGGCGCGCGTGCTGGGCGATGAGGGCGCGCAGGTGATGCCTTCGGTTGTGCGGGTCGAGCGGGACGGGTCGTTTGTTGTGGGGCAGGAAGCGGCGGATCGGATCGTGGAGATGCCCGATCGCACGATCAACTCCGTGAAGCGCCTGATGGGGCGCTCGCTCAAGGATGCCCAATCGGATCTCGCGTACCTCGGGTACCGCGTCGTGGACGGCGAGCACGACACCGCCCGGGTCCAGATCGAGACGGACGCGGGCGAAAAGGTGTACTCGCCTCAGGAGATCAGCGCGGTGATCCTGCGTGAGCTCAAGGATCGCGCGGAATCGGCGCTGGGGCACTCGGTCGAGAAGGCCGTGGTCACGGTCCCCGCGTACTTCGACGATGCGCAAAGGCAGGCGACGCGTGACGCGGGGCGACTCGCGGGGCTCGAGGTCGTGCGGATCGTCAATGAACCCACCGCGGCGGCGCTCGCGTACGGGATCGGGACGCGCAGTGAGGGACAATCGCAGACGATCGCGGTCTACGACCTGGGCGGCGGGACATTCGATATCTCGATCCTGAGGCTCGTGCCGGGTGAGAAGGAGGGCGAGACGGACTTCTTCCAGGTCCTGTCCACCGCAGGAGACACACACCTGGGCGGCGACGATGTCGATCACATGCTCGTCGCGATGTTCACGCGCGAGATCGCGGGCCAATTGAGGCTCGATGAAGCCCAGCCTATGGAGTCGTTCGATGCGTCCACGCGCCGGGCGCTCGTCGGGTTCGCGCGCGCGATCAAGCACAAACTCTCCGAGGACGACGCGGCGCAGATCGCGATCGATCTGGGCAACGGCAAGTCATACGCCCGCACGATCACCCGCGACGAGTTCGAGTCGATGATCGCGGAATGGGTGCAGCGCTCGCTCGACGCGTGCACGCGCGCGCTCCGCGACGCGAAGAAGGCGAACGGGAACGAGCCGATCGAGATCGATTCGGTCGTGATGGTGGGGGGGAGCACACGGATCCCGATGGTGCGCGAGCGTGTGGGGGCGTTCTTCGGGGTTGAGCCGTATACGGCGCTGGACCCGGACCGGGTCGTGGCGCTGGGCGCGGCGATGCAGGCATCGATCATCGCGGGCGCCCAGCGCGGCGAGGGCTCGTCGTCGCTGCTCGTGGATGTCATCCCGTTGTCGCTGGGCATTGAGACGGCCGGGGGCGCGATGGCCAAGCTCATCATGCGGAACTCGAGCGTTCCTGCTCGCGCGATCGAGCGGTTCAGCACGAGCGTGGACGGGCAGGTCAATGTCAAGATCCATGTCGTGCAGGGGGAGCGGGAGATGGTTGAGGACTGCCGATCGTTGGGCGTGTTCGATCTGCGCGGGATCCCGCCCATGCCCGCAGGGGTGCCCAAGCTCGTCGTCGAGTTTTTGATCGATGCGAACGGCGTGCTCAGCGTGTCGGCGATCGAGGAACGATCGGGAAAGCGGGCGCAGATCCAGATCGTGCCCAACCACGGGTTGTCGCGCGACGAGGTGGATCGGATCGAGCAGGAGAGCTTTACGCACGCACGCGAGGACATGAACCGGCATCGCGTGGTGGACCTGATCACGAACTCCAAGCTCGACATCAAGTGGATCAGCGAGCGGTTCGAGAAGTTCGGCGATCTGCTCGAACCCGGTGAGCACTCGACGCTCTCCAAAGCGCTCGATACGCTCCGATCGTTCGTTGCCAAGGGCGAGGACGATTGGACGAGCGTCGATCCCAACGCGTTCTACAGCGCCAAGGACGCGCTCGATCGTGCGAGCGTGCGACTGCAGGAGATCGGGATCGCGCAATCGCTCAAGGCGGACGAGTCGCATGGAACATAACGCGTGAACGAGGATACCCACCACATCTCGCGTCGTGACGAGCACATCCGGGTGGGCGGGTTGATCATCGGGCTCGTGGGCGCGATCGTGGTGTACCTGGTGCTCGCGCATGCGGGAGACCTGTCCGAATCGGGACGAAGGCTCGCAGCGATCGCGACCCTGATGGCCTGCTGGTGGGTGACGGAGGCGGTGCCCCTCGCGGCGACGGCGCTCGTGCCCGTCGTGGTGTTCCCCTTCCTCGGGATTCTTGCTGTCGGCGAGACGACGCAATCGTACGGGCACCCGCTGATCTTCCTGTTCATGGGCGGGTTGATGCTCGGGAAGGGGCTCGAGCAGTGGGGTGCGCATAAGCGCCTGGCGCTGATCATCATCCGCGTCGTGGGGACGAGCCCCAAGCGCGTCGTTGCGAGCGTGTTGATGTGCGGCGCGGTGCTCAGCGCGTTTGTCTCCAATACCGCGACGGCGATGATGATGCTCCCCATCGTCGCATCGATCGCGTCGTTGACGACGGGGTCGTTCGAGGACGACGCGGGCGGGCACAAGGCGCGGTTCCATACCTGTTTGTTGCTCGCGCTCGCGTACGGGTGCTCGATCGGTGGGATCGCGACCCTGATGGGGACGCCTCCCAACGGGTTCATGGCCGGGTTCGTTGAGCAGGAACTCGGGATCACGATCAGTTACGCGCGCTGGCTGGGCATCGGGGTGCCGATCACGGTGGTGATGCTCCCGTTGTGTTGGGCGTACATGGTGTTTGTCGCGCTCCCGGTGCGCGTCAACAAGGTGCCCGGCGGGGCGAGCCAGATCCGCGCGATGCTGCGTGAGCTTGGGCCGATGTCACGACCCGAGTTGTTCGCGGTGTTGATCTTCGCGCTCACGGCGCTGCTGTGGGTGACGCACGGGTGGATCGAGGACGCGCTGGGTTTGCCCAAGGTCCATGACGCGTCCATCGCGATCTTCGGGGCGCTGCTGATGTTCATCATCCCGAGCGGGAAGGAGTACCCTCGGCGCATCATCGCGTGGGAGCAGGCGCAGACGATCCCGTGGGGGATCCTGTTGTTGTTCGGCGGCGGTCTCGCGCTCGCGTCGGGGGTGTCCAATACCCAGCTCGATGTCTGGATCGGGAATCAGGTCGCGGGGATGGGGAACCCGGGCGATCTCCCGCTGCTCGGTGGGGTGTGCACCCTGATCGTGTTCCTGACGGAGATGACCTCGAACACCGCGACCACGAGCACGATGCTCCCGGTGTTTACCGCGCTTGCGGAGGGATTGGGGATTGCCCCGATCAAGCTCGTACTCGTCGCGACGCTCGGCGCGTCGTGCGCGTTCATGTTGCCCGTGGCGACGCCTCCGAACGCGATCGTGTTCGCCTCGGGGAAGGTGACGATCAAGCAGATGGCCAAGGTCGGGTTTGGTTTGAATCTGATCGCGATCGTGGTGATCACGCTGGTGGTTTGGCTCGGTTCGGATGTGTTCCTGGGGCTCTAGGCGAGGATGCTGCCGGTTGTAAGGCCTAGTGGAGACGCGGGTTGGGGCGGGGTTCAAGATCTGGGCAGAGCGATCCGATGATGCGGGTATGGGCCTGTATCGAACCGCATGCATCGGGTTGGGAGTGCTTGTTCAGACCGCGTTGGGGCAGGGTCTGAATGACGGTTTGATTGCGCACTGGGCGTTCGATGAAGAACAAGGAGCGATCGCGGAGGATTCGTCGTCCACCGGCGTGGACGCCGAGTTCACAGGTGATTTCGATTGGGGCGACGGCATCATCGGCGGGGCGCTGGAACTCGGGGGAACAAACGGGCGAGCGACTCTCGACACGATGTCCGAGTTCAATGTGTCGACTTTTAGTATCTCCGCATGGTTCCGGTGCGAGAACGCGGATCGGTTCCGGACGATCACCAGCCGGAATGCCGAGTGGCAGAACCGGCAATGGTGGCTGACGATCTGGCAGAACAACTACGGCGGGCACGGCAACGGCGTTCTGGCGTTTCGGATGTCGCCGGTCAGTGGAACCTATGTCGATCTCGCGTCGGAAGTACGCGTCGATGATAACGAGTGGCACCACGCGATCGTGACGGTGGACTCGGAGTCGGGCGAGGCGAACCTGTACCTCGATGGGGAACTCGTCGACACCATCACCGGGTTCTCATCGCCCAAGTTTCCGAGTGTGGCGCCCTCGATCGGGGTCGATCCGAGCGGTTCCGGGCGGTACTTTTATGGCGCGATCGACGATCTGCGGATCTACAACCGGGTCCTCAACCCGAACGAACGATCCCAACTTTCGGATCCATCGGCGCAGCAGGTGCGTGTGGTGCGCTGGCGCGAGATCGGTGGCCAAGACAACCCGTGATCATGATCCGGGGATCGGGTTATTGGACGAGCCAAGATCGGTTCGCGTTGCCCAGCACGCACAACCAGACCCAAATGTCGGACTCGCCTGCGCGATGGACTGGTCCTCTATCCCTTCACGATGGGGATTCCGATCTGTTGGGGTATGGGCTTCCTTCGCATCAATCGAATCTTGCACCTTGTCTTCGCTTGGCTCTGTATCGTGATCGCACCCTGCCAGGCATTGGGTTCCGACTCTTCGCCGGGGCTGCGCGCGTACTTTGTGCACGATCTCAGCGGGGTGCAGCACCTCGGGCAGATCGATTGGGCGCAGTACGATCACCTGACCCAGGTGGATCAGCTCAACTGGACGAGCGCAACGAACCAGCCCTTCTATCCCGATGGGCCTGAAACCGACTTTGGTGCGCGGTTCGTTGGCGAGATCGATATCCCCGCGGAGGGCGTGTGGAGTTTCTATCTCGGGAGTGACGACGGTTCATCATTGATCATCGACGGCGAGGTGGTGATTGAGCATCCCTACAAGCAATCGTTTCGTACGCGCACGAACTTTGTCACACTCAGCGCGGGCAAGCACGACATCGAGGTGCTGTACCACCAGGGCCCGGGTCATACCGGGCTTGTGCTGGAGTGGGACGGGCCCGGGAGCAGCGGGCGCGAGGTCGTTCCCGCGAGCGCGTTCTCGTACCCGGCGCAGGAGCCGAGCATTGATGCGGGCGGCGATGGGCTGTGGGTGTACTGGTACGACAACGCGGACCACGCGAGCAATGTTGGCCAGATCGATTGGACCCAGCCCGACCTGGTCGAGACGGTCCAGAAGATCAGTTACCGAAAGACGCGCGGTGCGTTCCGGGTCGGTGGCCCGAGCGATGACTTCGCAGCAAGGTTCATGGGCGTGATCTCGATCGACGAGCCCGGCGAATGGGAGTTCGAGCTCGGGAGCGATCAGTCCGCGATCCTCTTCATCGACGGCGACCCGGTCGTGGTCGATGATGATGGTCACTCGTACCGGTGGCGATCAGGAAAGAAAACGCTCGGGATCGGCGAATACACGATCGAGGTCCGGTACTGGGAGGGGTGGGGCGACGCCGGGTTGGGTGTCGCATGGAAATCCCCGAGCGCTTCGTACGCGTCGATTATCCCCGCGAGCGCGTTCCGCCCCGGTACCGGCGCGAGCAACCCGAGCTCGGGTGGTGGATTGCGTGTCTACAAGCACGACAACGCCCGGCACGCGAGCAATGTCGGACAGGTGGACTGGAGCGATTACGACTCGATCGACTCGGTGCAGAACATCTACTACCCCAAGACGCGCGGAAGCTTCGAAACGGGGAGTGCGAGCGATTACTTCGCGCGGCGTTATGTCGGGAAGATCGAGATCCCACGATCTGGGACCTGGAGCTTTGGGCTCGGGAGTGATCAGTCCGCGCGCCTCTACATCGACGGCGTCGCGGTCGTGAATGATTCCAGTGGGCACTCGTTTCGGTGGAAGTACGGGAGTAAATCCCTCAGTGCAGGGCTGCACGATATCGAGGTGCAGTACTGGGAGGGTTGGTCCGACGCGGGGCTCGTGCTCACCTGGCAGGGCCCGGGCGACGATTTCGAGGAGGTGATCCCCTCGAGTGCGCTCTCACAGAACGAAGAAGATCCGACACTCAACATCGGGGGAGATGGGCTGCGGGTGTACTGGGTCGACAACGCGCGCCATGCGGAGCACGCGGGGCATATCGATTGGCAGCGGTACGATCGCATGACCTTCGAGTCCAACATCGCGTGGGAGATCACCCGCAACCCGTTCGCGGGTACGACCATCACCAACGATTCCGGGGTCTCGACATCGCAGGGCGGGACGCAGACCGATTACTTCGGGCTCCGCGCCGAGGGGCTCATCCAGATCCCCTCCGATGGTGTTTGGACCTTTGGATTGGGTAGCGATCAGTCCGCGCTGCTGTATATCAACGGGCAACTCGTCGTCAGCGATCTGAGCGGGCACTCGTTCCGATGGCGCTCGGGGACGATCGAGCTCGAAGCGGGGCTGCATGAGTTCGAAGTCCGGTACTGGGAAGGGTGGTCCGATGGCGGATTGCTCGTGAGCTGGACCCCGCCGGGTGGGGTTGAGGAGGTCATCCCCCCCAGCGCGTTCACGCACTCGGAGATCGAGACCCCCTTCGACTCGGGCGGGGGCGGGTTGCGTGCGTACTGGACGACGAACGCGCGCCATGCGGGCAATGCGGGGCAGATCGATTGGGATCGGCACGATCTCGCGACGACGACCCAGAACATCGCGTATCGGAGATCTCGCGACCCGTTCGACCAGTCCGTCCCGAGCGATTACTACGGGATGCGGGTGCTCGGGCAGGTCGACATCCCCGCGAGCGGATCGTGGACCTTTGGGCTCGGGAGCGATCAGAGCGCGATGCTCCTGATCGACGGCGAGCCCGTCGTCGTGGACGCGAGTGGGCACTCGTACCGTTGGCGCAACGGGACCATTCAACTCGGCGCGGGCAAGCACGACATCGAGGTCCGGTTCTGGGAGGGGTGGTCCGACGCGGGTCTGCATGTGAGCTGGGAAGGACCAACCGTCCCGGTTGAGACAATCATCCCACGCACGGCGTACTCGCTGCGTGAAACCGAGACCCCGACCGCGACGGGCGGCGGGGTGCGCGCGTACTGGACACAGAACGCACGCCACGCGAGCAACGCGGGGCAGATCGATTACGCGGAACACTCGAGCACGAGCATCGTGGACAATGTGTCCTGGCAACGCACAAGCGACGCGTTCTATACGGACGGGCCGACGGATTACTACGGCGTGCGTCTGCTCTCGCGCCTGACGATCCCCGAAGACGAGGGGGGTGAGTGGACCTTCTCGATCGGGAGCGATCAGAGTGCGATCCTGTTGATCGATGATGAGCCGGTGATCGTCGATACGAGCGGGCACTCGTACCGGTGGCGCTCGGGCACGATCGCGCTCGATCCGGGCGAGCACAAGTTCGAGGTGCGCTACTGGGAGGGGTGGTCCGACGCGGGTTTGCATGTGACCTGGAAGGGGCCCGAGGACGAGTTTGAGGAGATCATCCCCGCGAGCGCGTTCGATGCGTACGAGACCGATCCGGTGTTTGATCCGGGAGAAGCAGCGATCACAGTTGAGTGGTTCAACGATCTGCGCGGATACACGATCGATTCCTTCGATTGGACCAATCCTGTGAAGACCACGGTCGAGCCGAGGGTGAGCTGGAACCGGACAAGCTCGAGCTTTGAAGAGGGCGTGGACGCGGACTACTTCGGGATGCGGATCACGGGGACCCTGATCGTCCCCGAGGGCGGCGCGTGGGTCTTCGGGGTTGGGTCGGACCAGTACGCCAAACTCATGATCAACGGCACAACCGTCGTGGATGACACGAGCGGGCACTCGTTCCGGTGGCGCTCGGGCGAGATCTATCTCGAGCCCGGCGAGCACGAGCTCGAGCTCTTGTACATGGAGGGGTGGTCCGACGCGGGTCTCTTCCTCACCTGGCAGGGCCCGAGTGATCTGTTCGAGGAAGTCATCCCCGCGAGCGCGTTCAAGCCCATCGGGCAGAGCGTGCGGATCGTGCGCTGGCGCGAGGTCGGCGGCGAGACAGAGTAAGTCTTACCCTGCGATCGCGACCGACTCGGCATTCTCGAGGAACATCTCAGCGCCCTGCCCCGCGATGAACAAGTGCTCGGTGTTGCGGACCTTACCAACGCGTCCGACCTTCTCGCCGCGCTGGTTGTGGATCCCGATCTTGCACCCGACATAACGCGGGTGGTCGTGGTCGATGATCGCGACGGGCCCGATCGGGTCGAGCATCGATTCGATCTGCTCACGCGACAGGTATCCCTCATCGTTGAACGAGACGATCAGGGTCTTGGCATCGATCGCATCGATGACCGATCGGAGCGCGTCCTCGATCTTGACCTTGGAGTTGAAGGGGCTTTTACGCTCTTTGCAATCGATGCGCTTGCAGGCGATGCCGTAGGTTTCCGGGTGGTCCCAGCGGACGAGCGTCTCCCAGACATGGTAGTTGCCCAGGTAGGAGTGCTGGTTGTACGGCGGGTCGAGGTAGGCGATGTCAGCGCTGATCCCGTGCGCCGCGTCGAGTGCGTCGAGGTTGAACGCCCGGCAGGGGTGATCCTCGGGGTGCGGGAGGATGTTTGGAAGGCGGAGCTCGATGGGTTTGTGGGCGCGGGGTGCCCAGGATTTGAGGTAGGCCATCTGCACGCCCGTGGTGGAGTCCACGCGATCGGCCGCCTCGATCAGGCTCGTGAGGACCACGGCGTGGAGCTCGGGGTCCAGATCGAGCGACTCGATGTGGTTCCGCATCGATTCGATCCGGGCGCCATTCTCGGGGGTGAAGTACCTCGATGCCCGGCAGTAGTTCTCGGTAAACCCCCCCGCACGCCCATCGAGCGCGTTGAGTTCGTCGATGATGGATTGGGCATCTTCTCGGACGCTCGGGGCGTGTGCCTGGATATAGCACATCGCGAGCGTGTGGGCGTACGCGTTGTGATCGTTCGCGTAGACCCCGAAACCCGATTGTTTGAGCGCATGCCCGACGCGGGAGGTACCGGAGAAGAGATCGAGGACGGTCCCCGAATGCGGGCGCAGGGTCTGGCACACCGAGACGATGTGTTCCACGAGCAGGCGCTTTGATCCGAGATACTTGATCACGGGTGGATCATCGGCGACTCGGGGTGGATCCGGCCAGATTGTGCGAGCGAATGCCTACCATACGGGTCGCCGACGCGCGGAGTGCACCACGAGCACCGGGAGGATGCGTCACGCGAGACAACGAAGATACAGGGGCCGAGATCGTGCAAACGAAAACGAACCGTGATGCGTCCGCCAAGCTCTGGATGGTGTTCCTGCCCCGAGCGTTGGCGGTTCTGGTGCTGCTCGCCGGCGCGTTTGGGATCTTCAAGGTCCTCATGGCCACCAAGCACCAGAGCGAAAAGCGTCCGCCCGCCGTCGCGGCGGTCGTCGTCCACGCGATCGACGCGGAGCATCGCCCCACGGATCGCGTCTGGTCCGGGTTCGGCACCGCACGCACCATGCGCAGCGCGGACATCGTCGCGGAAGTCGCGGGTCGCGTCATCGAACGCGCTGATGCGATCGAGGCGGGCACACGCGTCAAGCAGGGCGATCTGATCGTGCGTCTGGAAGACACGGACTACCTCAACGCGCTCGACTCGGCACAGCAAGCCGTCAAGGCGATCGAGGCGCAGATCGAGGGGCTCGGTGTCGAAGAAGAGCAGACCCGGTTGCAGGTCCAGTACGCGAGCGAGGAGATCGAGACCGCCAAGCGGGATCTCGGACGCATCGACGAGGCGATCGCAGCCGGCGCGGGCAACGCGGGCGAGCGCGACAGTGTGTACTCGGCCCTGCTCCGATCGCAGCGCCAGCTCGCCGCGTTGCGTCAGCAGCTCGACCTGATCCCCTCGCGCAAGCTCCAACTCCAGGCGCAGCTGTCGTCGCAGCGCGCCAACGCCCGCGTCGCGCAGCAAAATGTCGATCGATCCTCGATCCGCGCCCCGTTCCCGGGTGAGCTCCAGTCCGTGTCGCCGCGTGAGGGGGATTGGGTGGCGATGGGGACGAGCGTAGCTCGGATTGTCGATCTCTCGCGTCTGGAGATCCCGCTCAAGCTCCCCGCGTCGTCCTCTTCGTGGGTGCGGGTGGGCGATGAGGTCCGCCTGTGGGTCCGCGACCCGGTGGGTGAGCCAAACTGGATCGGGACAATCGTGCGCGTCGCGCCCGAGGCGGATGTGTCGAGCAGGACCATCACGGTCTACGCGGAGGTCACCCAGGACCCGAGCAACTCCGAGCGTCTGCTCCCGGGGCAGTTCGTGCACGGGCGCGTGATGACGCACGACGAGCACGATCGCGTGATCCTGCCCCGCCGGGCGGTGCAGTCCGACACGGTGTTTGTCGCGGGTCGATTGGAGGACGAGATCCGATTGATCGAGAAGGTCCCCGTCCGCGTCGCGTACTCATTCGAGGGCCTGCGCCCTGAGATCGATCCGAGTGAGACCCAATGGGTGGCGCTCGAGCTCGGGTACGAGCCCGATCCGGGGGCGCATGTGGTGGTGTCGCTGCTCGATCAGGTCGTGACGGGGATGCGGGTGCGACTGGATCGCGATCCGCCCCTGGCGCCGACGCAGGAGGCCGAGCAGGCGCCGGCAGATATGGATGAATCGGAGGATGACGAAGGGAGCGCCCCATGAGTCTGGCACGGTTCGGTGTCCGCAAGCCCGTCGTCGCGAACCTGGTGATGCTGACGATCATCGGCGCGGGAATTATCTTCGGCGTGGGTCTCCGCCGGGAGTTCTTCCCGTTCGTGGAATCGCGCATCATCACGATCAGCGCGCCTTACCCAGGCGCAGCGCCCGAAGAGGTCGAGGACGCGCTGGCGACCAAGATCGAGGATCGGCTCGCGGACCTGACGGGCGTGAAGGAGATCAACTCCGTCGTCGCGGAGGGGGCTGCGAGCGTGACGGTGGAGTTCAACGAGGGGTACCGGATCCAGGAGGCGCTCCTTGATGTAAAGCGCGAGATGGACGCGATCCAGGACCTGCCCGATGATGTCGACAACATCGTCGTGGACATCCTTGAGCCCAACATGCCCGCGATCATCGTCGCGCTCTACGGCAGCGCCGACGAACGCACGATGAAGAACTTCATCATCGAGACGCGTGACGATCTGCTCACCCTCCCAGAGATCACGGATGTGCAGCCCGGCGGGTACCGGCGCGACGAGCTGCGCGTTGAGGTCTCGCCCGAGCGGGCGATCGAGCACGGATTGTCGATGCCCGCGATCGCGGACCGAATCCGCGCCGCGATGATTGAACTCCCAGGCGGCACCGTGAAGACCGACACGAGCACGATCTCCGTGCGTTCCGTCGGCGTCGAAGAACAGGCGGACACGGTCCGCGACATCGTCATCAAGGCCACGGGCGACGGGGGCGTCGTCCGCGTGGGTGATGTCGCGGAGGTGTTCGACGGGTTCGTGGACACGGACCTGGTGACGCGGTACCAGGGCGAGCCGACGATGACCCTCACGATCTTCCGTGTCGGCGATCAGGATGTGATCAAGATCGCGGAACTCGTGAAGGCGTACATCGCGGGTCGCAACGGTGAGGAGAAGTCCTACGGGCCTGCGAAAACAGATCTGACCAGCGCGTGGGAGCTCGGGTACGACCGGTACAGCGTCGCGGCGCCGCCCGGGACCCTGATGACGACGACGGACCTGGCGCGCTTTGTTGAGGGGCGTTTGGATCTGCTCTTGCGCAATGCGCTCCAGGGTGGTGCGCTCGTGTTCATCACGCTCGTGCTCTTGCTCAACTGGCGGATCTCGTTCTGGGTCGCGGCGGGGCTCGTGGTGTCCTTGCTCGGGACCCTGACCCTGATGGCTGCGATGGACATCTCCCTGAACTTCCTCACGATGTTCGGGTTGATCATCGTGATCGGTATCCTCGTGGACGACGCGATCGTCGTCGCGGAGAACATCACGACGCGCCACGAGAAGGGCGAGCCCGCGATGGTCGCGGCGGTCCACGGCACAGACCAGGTCGCCTGGCCGGTCGTTTCGACGGTGCTCACGACGGTCTTCGCGTTCCTCCCGCTTGGATTGATGAACGGGCAGATCGGCGATTTCATGAATGTGATGCCCTGGGTCGTGGGGTGTGCGCTGGGCGTGTCGTTGATCGAGACCCTGTTCATCCTCCCGGTGCACATGGGGCACTCGCTGCGCAAGGTCGACGAGATCCGCGCCAACGGGCGCAAGGAGCACCGGTTCGCACCGATCCGGTACCTCTCCAAGCTCGAGCAGCGCTATGGCGAATGGCGCGACAAGGTGATTTCCACCAAGGTCCTCCCGGGGTACGAGCGTCTGCTCCGCGCTTCCGTGAGTTACCGGTATGTCACGCTCGCGTGTGTAACCGCGATCCTTGTGGTGTCATTGGGCATGGTTGCGTCGGGGCGTCTCCAGTTCATTCTCTTTGAGACGGACGACGCGGAGACGGTGAACATCACGATCACGATGCCGATCGGCACGCCTCTTGATACAACCGCATCGATCGTGGAGCGCTACGAGCAGGTCTGCCTGGACATCCCCGAGATCCGGTCCACCTTCGCGATGGCGGGCGCGGTCTCGGACCTCGAGGGCGCGGGGGGCGATTCGTCCAACTCGCATCTGGGTCAGCTCATCCTCGAGCTCAGCGAAGCGCAGTACCGCGATCGCACGAGCGTCGAGATTCAGGACGAGATCCGCGAGCGCGTGGGTGAGATCGCGAGCGTCAAGAATGTCCGCATGGAAGGAATGAGCGGCGGCCCGTCGGGGCCGGCGCTGACCTTCACGGTGGTGGGCGATTCGATCGAGCAGCTCGATCAGGCCGTGGCGCGAATCAAGGGCGTGCTCAGCGAGTACCCCGCGGTGTACGGCATCTCCGACGACTCGGATCGCGGCCAGCGCGAGCTCCGGTTCACGCTGCGTGATGGCGCGAGTGAGCTCGGGTTCACCCGCGCCGAGCTCGGTCGCCAGATCCAGGCTGCGGTGTTTGGGCTCGAGGCGTTCACCTTCGCGGGCAACCGTGAGGACATCGATGTGCGCGTAACGGTCCCGCCTCGTGTTCGCCGATCGAGCGCACAGATCGAGGACATGTATGTGTTCACGCCCACCGGGATGCCCGTGCCCCTGAGCGAGGTGGCGATCATCGAAGAGTCGCAGGCCTACGCGACGATCCGTCGCCTTGATCGCAAGCGGGCGATCTCGGTGCAGGCGGATGTGTACCGCGAGCTCGAGAACCCCGACCAGCTCGCGGCCCAGCTCCGCCCGATCCTCGAGGAGGAGATCTCCGACCTGCACGGTGTGCAGATGGTTCAGCGCGGGCGACAGAAGGACTTCGCGGACTCGATGAGATCGCTCCCCGTGGGGATGCTCGTCGCGTCGGGGTTGATCTATGTGGTGCTCGCGTGGTTGTTCGGGAGCTTTGTGCAGCCGATCGTGGTGATGCTCGCGATCCCGTTCGCCATGATCGGGATGATCTGGGGGCACATCATCATGGGCGCATCGATGACCTTCCTGTCGATGATCGGGTTCATCGCGCTCGCGGGGATCGTGGTCAACGACTCGCTGATCTTCATGGAGTTCTTCAACGAGCGCCGTCGCGAGGGCTTGAGCGTGTTCGATGCAGGCGTCGCGACGGGCAAGGCGCGATTCCGCGCGATTATGCTGACGACGATTACGACGGTGCTCGGGATCACGCCTTTGATGCTCGAGACGAGCTTCCAAGCGAAGTTCCTGATCCCGATGGCCATCACGATCGCGTTCGGTCTCATGAGCGCGACCTTCATCATCCTGCTCGTGCTCCCGAGCTTGCTCTTGATCTTTGACGATGTGTTCCATGTGGTCCGCGTCGCGATCACGGGCAATGTCAATCTGGAGCGCAAGAACCCCAACCTCCCCGATCCGGAGATCGCGTTCCTTGAGAAGGAAGCGCACGCGGGGTGACGCGGGTCATGCGATGATGATTGACGCTCGGGTTACTCGGGCGTGATGGTGACGATCATGGGCTCGTTGTCGCGGATGAGCTCGATCTTGATCGGCATCCCCACGGACGCGTTGCGGAAGTACCGATCGAGTCGATCGGCGCTGGGCAGCTTCTGCCCGTCCACTTCGACGATGAAGTCGCCCGTCTTGAACCCGATCTTTGCTGCGGGCGAGTCGTGCTCGACATCAACGATCTGGAACCCCGCGATGCGCTGGGCCTGACGACGATTGACGGGGATCGAGAGGGTGTTGGGGACGACTCCGATCCCGAGAGGTTCGATGAACGCGCCGCGATTGGCGCGGACGAGTGCGCGATCGCGATCGACGAGGATCGCGGAAGTGGTGCGCTCGTCGCCGTGGCGTACGAAGGTGATCTCCGCGGGCTCGTTGGGCTTGATGAGCATGATCGCGTTGCTTAAACGGATGAGGTTCTCGGTAGTGCGTCCGCCGATGCGCGTGATGATGTCGTCGGCGAGCAGCCCGGCCTTTTCTGCGGGTCCGCCCTCAAGGATCTCGCCGATCACGACCCCGCCGGGGATGCCCATGCGATGGGCGGCGACCGGATCAAGCGGTGCCATCTGAATCCCCAGCCACCCGCGTTGCACATCACCCGTCTCGATGAGTTGGTCCGCGACGGATTGGGCGATGTCCGATGGGATCGCGAACCCGAGCCCGTTGCTCGCGCCCGTGCGCGAGATGATCGCGGTGTTGATCCCCACGATGTTCCCGTTGAGATCGACGAGCGGCCCGCCAGAGTTGCCCGGGTTGATCGCCGCGTCCGTCTGGATGAACTCCTGGAGCCCGGTGTTCCCGAGGTTCTCCGCGTTGGGCCCGAACCCGCTGCGCCCCTTAGCACTGACGATCCCCGCGGTGACGGTCTGGTCGTATCCGAAGGGCGACCCGACCGCGAGGACCCATTGCCCGATCTTGAGGGCCTCGGAGTCCGCGAACCGGGCGGGCTTGAGATCGTCAGCCTGCACCTTGAGGACGGCGATGTCGGTTTCGGCAAAGGTCCCGATCAGGTCCGCGTTGAGCTCGCGCCCATCGAAGAGTCGGACCTTGATGGAGTCGCCGTTCTCGATGACATGGTTGTTGGTGACGATGTACCCGGACTCGTCGATGATGACGCCCGACCCGACCCCGCCGTTGGCGGGTCCGCGCCGGGTGCTGGTGCTCGTGGTGATGTGCACGACGGACGGCTCGATCTGCTCGGCCGCGTAAGAGAAGGCTTCGGAGATGTTGAAGGCCATCGCCATCGCGTGGCGCTGTTCCGCGTCGGGCTCGACGAGGGTGGTGGTGGCGGCGAAATCGCCCGCGTGGGCGAGTGTCTGGGACGAGTAGATGGCTGCGGACCCTGCAAGCAGGGCGAGCGCGGGGATGAGGATCTTGGGGTTGTTGTGCATCATTTGCCTCCTACACACGATCACACACAGAACGATCGGACCACTGACGGGGTTCGATGCAGATTGTGCGTTGGGCGCGAGACCCGAGGTCGTGCCAGAGGAATGAATGGGATTAACTGATCCCGTATTCCGCCCAGCTGCTGCTCGTTTCCGTCACCCGAACGCGTTCGAGTGTCAGATGGGTCGGGAGGGAGAACGAGTTCCCCGTTTTCGGGTCCGTGAAGGCCCCTCCGGCCTTGATCTGGCGCTCAACGAACCGATAGATGCGCTCCGCGAGCACTTCCGTCGTCGGATCCGTCCCTTCCAGAACGATCAGCCGATCCCGATATTGCTCGGGGAGGGCATTGAGGATCTCATCCTCCGAGTTGACCATCATTGCGTGATCGTACTGATCGAGGTAGTCCTCGACGGCGAGCTTGAGGGCCTTGAAATCGCAGACCATGTCGTTGTCGTCGAGACGATCGGAGCTGATCACCAGGTCCACCCGGCGGGAATGCCCGTGGGGGAGTCGGCAGCGCCCGGGGTGCTTGGAGAGCATGTGCCCGTTCTCGATCTCGAAGGATTTGCAGACGCGATAGATCATGGGAGGGGATTGTAGGTCGGGCAAAGCAGGAATTAAGTCCCTCGGGTATCCCCGAAGAGCTGGATGTGGACGCGTGGGCAGTAGGACCATCCGCGTGCGATGCACTCGTCGAGGATCCACTGGATCGAGTTGCGATCGGGAATCGAGACCCCCTCGGGCATCAGCATCACATCGTGGGGCGAATACCCCTTGATCCGCTCAAGCACCGATTCGATCTCGGGGAGATCGGCGCGAGACGCGACGACGAACTTCATCTGCCGATCCGGGGTGGACGCGATCAGCGCGTTGAGGGACTCGAAGTTGAGTCTGCGTTCTTCGTGACGCGTCGCCCATGTGCCGCTCGGGTCGCGCGGGTCGCCGTGGGGGGTGGAGTTGGCGAGCTTGGGCGAGAGACTCAATAGGTGGCACGACACGCCCGGGAGGGTGACAGTCCCCGCGGTTTCGATCGTGATGTGCATCCCCTTACGCGCGAGCTCGTTGCTCAGGGGGATGAGCCCCTTGAAGATCATCGGCTCGCCGCCGGTGAGCACCGCGTGGTGCACGCCCGATGCGATCGCTTCCTCGACGAGCGATTCGATCGTGCGATCGGTTTTTTCCGGTGCCCAGCTCGCGTACGGCGTGTCGCACCAGGTGCAGCGCAGGTTGCACCCGGACAATCGACAGAACCAGCTCGGGGTGCCGGTGAGCTTGCCCTCGCCTTGGATCGAGACGAAGGTTTCCGAGATGGGGAGGGTGTCGCTCATGCGTTTGTTGTGGCGTATCGCGTGGGGTCGGGGATGCCCGCGTCGTTGAACCCGTTGCGACGGAGGACACACGAGTCGCAGCGCCCGCACGCGGCGCCCGTCTCGTCTGGGTCATAGCACGAGTGCGTCATCGCGTAATCAACGCCCAGCTCGGTGCCCTTGGTGATGATCTGCGCTTTGGTCAGATCGATCAACGGCGTGTGCACCTTGATCGCGTTCCCATCCACGCCGAGCTTGGTCGCGAGGTTCGCGGTATTCGTGAACGCGTCGATAAACTCGGGTCGGCAATCGGGATACCCGGAGTAGTCGATCGCGTTGACGCCGATGAATAGATCGGTTGCGCCGTGGGTTTCCGCGTACGCGAGCGCGATGGCGAGGAACACGAGGTTCCTCGCGGGGACATAGGTGATCGGGATGTCGTCCATCGCGGACTCGTCGCGGTCCTTGGGGACATCGATGTCGGTCGCGGTGAGGGCGCTGCCTCCGAACTGCCCGATGTTGAGCTCGAACACGCGATGCGATGCGGCCTTGTGATGCGACGCGATGGTCGCGCACGCGTCGAGTTCGTGGCGGTGGCGCTGCCCGTAATCGAAGGCGAGGGTGTGGCACGCGTACCCCTGATTCTGGGCGATCGCGAGGACCGTTGCGGAATCGAGCCCGCCGGAGAGGAGGACGATCGCGGGTTTGGGCGGGGAAAGCGTTTGCATCGCAACTTTCGACATGGCAGAAGGTTATGGCGGATTCGCACGGATTTCGTGCAACATGGGTCGTCAAAATCCGTTAAGATAGGGTATGCCACTCTCTCTGCTCAACGCGAGGGTGCTGTGTATCCGCCCCATCGGCGTCACAACCGATTACTGTCCTGTCTGCCGACAGGAGCGCCGTTTCCACCTCGCCCAAGCGGAACGGAAACGATACTTCCTCTGCTTCGATCAGGGGCGCGAGGGCCACCCCCATCACGAGCTCACCTGCTTTGTGTGCGGGTGCAAGTGCGAGCGCCCTGCGGAGGAGCGCCCGATCGAGATCCTCCCCGATCCCAAGAGCGCCGGTTCGTATGAGCCGCCGATGCTGCCGATCGTGCAATCGCGGATCAGCGCGTGCGTCGCGATGGAGGAGGCGCTGCGATCGGGCAGGCTCAAGGGCGAGGACCGCGAGGAGATCATCCGTCACACCCTGTTCGCGTTCGCGCGGATTTATGACGAGGACCCGTTCGAGCGGATCAAGCCCTGGGTGATGATGCTGATTGCGATGTCGATCGTTGCGATCGCGGCGCTGGGTGTCTGGTCGATGCAGCGCAGCGGGAGCAACACGCCGTTGCTTGCGGCGGCGGGCGCGATCATCGTTGTTATCACCGCCCTGATGTACTGGGTCACGACGCACTCGCCCCGCAAGCGTGTGCGGACTTGGCTGGCGACGGCGTTGATCCCGATCGACCCGACGGAGGACGAGATCCGACGGGCCCGGCGCGAGATGCAGGCCTCGCGGATCAAGGCGGGTGACGCGATCCGCTCCGACAAGGTGCTCGCGAAGATGCGCAAGCTCAAGGCGAGCATGTAAACTTCTGGTGTTGACCACAAAACTCATGCAGGCGGATTGTGCGTTTCGCGTACAATCCGCTTTCTTGTTTGTCGAACTCGTTGGAGGTGTCGGATGATTGCTCGTTGGATGATGGTGGTGGTGTGCGTGTGCACAGGGTTGGTTCGCGCTGATATCGAGGTTCGCGTCGGGGAGTTCCCGCCCGCGCAGCAGGACGAAATCCGCGCCATTGTCGCGCAGGTCGAGCGGACCTGCTCGGAGTTCTTCGGCATTGATGTCGCGTCGATCGTGGACGGCGCGTCGATCGAGCTGCATATGCAGTACAAGGACTACGAGCGCCTCGATCGCGAGCTCAACAACGGCGCGTTCCGACGGAACTGGTCATTCGCGAACTACAGCGTCAAGCAGGGGCATGTGGCGCTGCAGCCGCCGCTCGAGTACAGCGTGCTTCGTGAGGTGGGGGTCCCGCTGCAGACCAAGCTCCGGCTCGCGGAGATCGCGGTGTACCTGTGCACGAACCGGGCGTTCAACAACTCGGGCTCGCACCCCGAGTGGTTCCGGCGCGGGCTCGCGGATCACCTTGGGAGCGAGGCGTTGCGTACGCTGGGCATCATGGGCGAGGTTGAGATGGAGCCCTGGAGCTCCGAGGAGATCCACACGATCCGTCGGTTGTTCGAGGACAAGCCCGAGTACGATGTGATGTCGATCCTCGACGGCGAAGAGAAGGACATCTCCGAGGGACGCCTCGCGTCCGTCCGCGGCGCGTTCATCGGGTGGCTGATCGACATCGGCGCGTTCGAGGAGATGATCAACGAGGCACGCCGATTGGGAGGCGGGAGCTCGTACGAGGATCGGTTGAAGCAGGCCACGCTTGACGCGATCAAGAACGCGGGGGTGGACTCGCCCGAGCTCACCTTCCGCACCTGGATTGACGCGTTCGAGCCCGAGTGGAACGAGACCTATCGATCCCTGACGACGCACGGCGATGTGTGGCTGCACACCGCGTGGGACAGCAACAACGCGTACTGCTGGAACAGGCAGACGCTGGGCGACGGGGATTGGGAGATGACCGGTTCGGTCAAGATCTACAAGCGCGACAGTGCCCAGCTCAATATCCTGCTCGGACGCACGGACGAGGGGTTCGTCTCCGTCGCGCTGGGCCCGAGCTTTGGGGTGACGGTCTTCGATCGTCGGTATGAGCAGGGCGATCAGAAGTCGCGATGGATCCGGTTGAAGAACCAGGAGCTCAAGACCCTCGTGATGGGCGAGTGGGTGGACTTCGATATCTCCAAGCGCCGCAACCGATTGATCATCAAGATCAATCGTGAACGCCCCGTGATGATCGATGTCGCGGGCCTGGACCTCGACGGGAACTGGGGGCTCGGGTGCCAGAACAAGTCCGCGGGCGAGTGGCGGGATGTTGTGGTGAAAGTGAAGTGAGTATGAAACGAGAAGACGCAGAACTCATTCACGAGCAGATGAAAATGCTTCTCGAGGATGAAAGGTCATTTGGGGACAAGCTAGTCAACGATCGAAAGATAAAGTTGTCACTCGTTGCGCTCGTAGTGGGATTTAGTTTTTTTAAACTTGAGTCTGCTACTGAAGTCGTAACGGCGCTGAGCAGTGTGGGAGTCCATAGTGCTTGGATATGGTTGAGTATCCTCGTGATAGGAGTATTGATTCTCATAACGCTTTATCTTCTCGTTCTTGAGCGAAACCCCAAACGAATCGAGCAACTTGTATCTGTTATCAACCAAGACCTGAACTCCCGCCAGCCAGGCTCAGAATCTGGAGATGTTGCCGAAGGCTCACTGAATCCTAAAGAGCTCTTCGGTGCAGCGCTCGTTGTGCTTCATCCTGATGACTCTCTAATCGAATCCATTGCTGAGGCTGGTTATACAGACATAGCTGATCGTGTTGTTGATATGTCGATGGCTTATGTGCGATTAGCAGGTGCTAATCGTCGTGTGAGAAGGAGACTGGAATACGGAACATTTGCCTTGATTTTGGTGTTTGTATGTGTGATAATTCTCTCAGGTATCGCGGTTGGTGTGTCGATGCCACCTTCAGGTGGAGAAGACTCAGCAACGATTCAGAGGAACTCAAGCAATGGATGCAGATGTGAAACAATCGAACCCTGACTCTCGGGTGTCTGAAACAGCATCCAAGGCGATCTCATACCGTCAGAAGGTTATGCAGAAGCGTAATGAATTGCTTCGTCAGGCGGCTTCTGAAAAGAAGCGGGCCGAATCGTCAGCATTAGGGCGGTTTGCAAAGCTGATTGCGGTTCCCTGATCACACCTTCTTCAACACACCCGCATTAAAACTCCGCCCCTCGCGTCGGAACTTGCGTTCGAAGTTCGTGCCGACGAGTTCGCCCTCGCCGGCGGACTGTGGCTTGTCGAAGGTGGTGTATTCGAAGGGGAGCGATTCGCACGCGTCGAGCATCGCGCGGACCTTGGGGGGGACTGCGGGGATGCTCGGGCGTTTGAACTGTTCCTCTGCGGCGGACGAGCCCTTTGCCCAATGATCAAAGTGCGCCAGGTCCCACGCCCAGAGCTCGTCGTGATCGGTGACGACGCGGAGCTCGCCGCCCGGTTTGAGGCAGCGCCAGATGTCGAAGAGGGTCTGGTGCTGGATCACACGCTTCTTGTGGTGCTTGTTCTTCGGCCAGGGGTCGGAGAAGTAGAGGTGCACGACATCGATGATCGCGTCGGGGCAGCGCCATTGCAGGAGCTGGGCCGCGTCGGAATGCAAGACGCGGACATTGGTGTGCGTGTTCTCGTTCTCGCGCCGACGGCGGATCCGGTCCGCGATGTAGGCTGCGAACTCGCCCGCCCACTCGATCCCGAGGAAGTTGGTGTCGGGTTGGAGATCGGCCTGTTGGACAAGGAACGCGCCCTTGCCCGATCCGATCTCGAGCTCGAAGCGCCGATCGGGGTGCTCGAACCAAGTGCGGAGATCGAGACGCCCGGATTCCGGGTCGTCGATGATGGAGTCCGGGAGTTCCGGGAGCTCGTCGCGCGAGATCCCGACGACGCCCAGCGCCGGGTCGAGAGGTTTGCCGTGTCCGAGTCCGAATGACATGGGGGAAGAATAGGCATTCGGGGAGAAGAGGGACCACAGAGCACACGGAGCACACAGAGACAAGTCAGAGAAACGCGTGAGTTGGTTCGTATGAACACCGTAACACTCTCATCTCCTACCCCATTCCCCTCCCACCTCTGCCATTTCTTCTCTGTGTGCTCCGTGTGCTCTGTGGTGAAGTCTGTTCTTCCTCCCTAGCGTTCCCCATGCCCGAAACACCCCCAACCACCGGCACCACCCGTCTCCGCGTCCGTTATGTCGAGTGCGACCCGATGGGGGTGGCGCACCATTCGAGCTATCTCCCCTGGATGGAGATGGGACGCACGGAGCTCTTGCGAGAGGTGGGGGAGAGCTACGCGGCGCTCGAGGCGGCGGGTGTGTTCCTCGTGGTCACCAAGCTCGAGGTGAAGTACCGACGACCGATCCGGTACGACGATGTGATCGAGCTGCGGACGAGTGTGTCGGGTGCGACGAAGGTGAAGCTGATGCACAGCTACGAGCTGGTGCTGGTGGAGCGGGGTGGGAAGGTTCCGGATCATGCGGTGGATGCGAGTGTGCCGCTGGATGGGGTGTGCGCGATCGCGAGCACGGAGATCGCGTGCGTGGGTGGGGACGGGAGGCCGCGGGCGTTGCCGGGGTGGCTGGTTGGGGCATGAGGTACATCTGTAAGGAGTGCAGTTATGACCTCAGCGGGTTGACCACGGGTGAAACGATCAAGTGCCCCGAGTGTGGCTGCGATTTCGATCCCTCGGCGATGCAGCCATTCCCGTCATTCGGGTCTTACTTGAAGACCAACTCGGTTGACTGGTTCTTCGGCTTGCTTTGCATGTTCCCTGTGTCACTCGTGTTCACCCTCATCCAGCGCTTTGCTGGCTACCGAGTATTCGGAGTAACCTTCGTGATACTCACTGTTGGCTTACTCTTGATCGCGATCCGGTCTCGAGTCCGCGTTGTTCGATTGCAGGAGTTGTCCTTTACGGTGCCAAAGTATGCAGAGCGAGTAAGTGGATTGCTTATCTTTGCGTGGTGCTTGGTGTACTGGGTCGTGGTGTTCATGCCATGGATGGTGCTTGGCTGAGGTTCATCATCGTTGAGCATATAGCGCAACTCTCCCGCAAGCGCGGGGGATGCGAGGTGGATCACGCATGCTTACCTCTTTGAGACGATGTTCCAGTCAACGAGTTGGTCTTTGTTATTGAAAGTAAGTAGAAGGTACTCAGTCGGACCATGAACTTGATGCACAGAACCGTATCGCGTGGTCGTGCCTACCCCGGGGCCATTCCCGATCCTGTAGACCAAGTCTGAGTCCGTGAAGTTGAGTCCCATGATGGTTGAACTGTCGCGACCGAGGAGCGACTCCACTTCGTGTCGGGGCATGCCGTGTGTCAGCACATTCCGACGCAGATCGTCGATCATTTGCCTGCGATTTTGAGTATCACGCCATTGGATGGGATCGAATGGCACCTGATCATCCGAGATCACGATGTACAACATCGTCAGTGCCATGCTGCCGCCGATGATGAGGAACGCGATCCAGAATCGGCGTCTGCTTCGAGTTGAAAGTGGTGCGTTGTTCACATCAGCCGCTCAATCGCCTGCGACACATTGCGGATCGGGATCAGTTCCATGCCCTTGATCTTCGGGAGCTTGTGCTTGCCCGGGTCGGGGATGAAGGCGTGGGTGTAGCCGAGTCTTGCGGATTCGCGGAGGCGTTGTTCGAGTTGGGTCGCGGGTCTCAGTTCGCCGCCGAGGCCGACCTCGCCGATCGCGATGGTGGTGGGGGGGAGTGAGCGTTTGTAGTGGGCACCGGCGATGGCGAGCGCGAGGGCGAGGTCGCTCGCGGGTTCGATGATTTTGAGGCCGCCGACGGCGGAGGCGAAGACATCGCGGTCGGCCAGGCGCAGGCCGCCGTGTTGTTCGAGGACGGCGATGAGCATGGCGAGGCGGTTGGAGTCGAGGCCGGAGGATTTTCGTTTGGCGCTGCCGACGAAGCCGGTGGCGGTGAGGGCCTGGAGTTCGACGAGCACGCAGCGCGACCCGTGCATCGCGGGGCAGACGACCGCGCCGGGGCGGTGTTCGTCTCCTCCCGAGATCGCTGCGACGGACATGCCGCCGGGGAGTTGCTGGAGCCCCTGGCCGGTCATTTCGAAGATCCCAAGTTCGAGTGTGGTGCCGAACCGGTTCTTGATGGCGCGGACGATGCGGGCGGAGTGGTACCGATCGCCTTCGAAGTAGAGCACGGCGTCGACCATGTGCTCAAGCATGCGAGGCCCGGCGAGGGTTCCTTCCTTCGTCACATGCCCGACGAGGACGATGGCGGTGCCGGTTGCTTTCGCAAAGTAGACGAGTTCGGAGCAGCAGCGCCGCAGCTGGGTGACGGAGCCGGGGGCGGCTTCGAGATCGGACTTGTAGATCATCTGGATCGAGTCGATCACGCAGACATCGGGCTTGATCTTGCGGGCCTGCTCCATGATCCGCGCGAGGTTGGTGTCGGAGAGCACGAACAGATTGTCGGAGTCCGCGACGCCCAGGCGCGACGCGCGCATCTGAACCTGCTGCGCGGATTCTTCGGAGGAGACATAGAGCACCTTGCTCGTCCAGTCCGTGCGCGTCTGATCGAACTTGACGGGCGACGCCCACGCGCCGGCTGCTTGGAGGAGGAGCGTGGATTTGCCGATGCCGGGTTCGCCGCCGACAAGGACGACGGATCCGGGGACGAGGCCTTTGGTGGCTTCGTTTTCTGCGCCGCCCAATACGCGATCGAGCTCGGTGATCCCGGTGGGGAGTCGCCTTGTTGGGGCGCTCGCGTTGACGACTTCGGTGATGGGGGTCGCGTGGGGCGCTTCGCCCATGCCCTTTGATTCGATGAACCCGCCGCCGCCGCGGTGTGGGTCGGTGTTGGCGGATTTGTCGAAGTGCGATTCTTCGAGTGTGTCCCATGTGCCGCAGTCCGGGCACTTGCCCATCCATCGCGAGTGGGTCGAGCCGCAGGAGGTGCAGAGGAAGATGGTGCGGGTCTTGGCCATGGATCGAGTATAGCCGACGATGTGATTTGGGTGGGTTGTGTTTGGGTGCTTGTGCGAGCGATTCGCTCGGATGTCCTATGATGGTGTTCCCACGAGCCCCACGGAACCCGCTGTGCCCAAGACCGAGCCGACGAACTCATCTGAGAAGCCCATGCGTAAGCGCCGGTGGGTTCGCCGTGTCATCATCGTGCTGCTCGCGATCCCGGTCGTGTTGATCGTGACGGTGTTCATCGTTGGGCAGACGGGCGCCGTGCGCTCATTCGTTGAGCCCGCGCTCGAGTCCCAGCTCGGGGTCGATGTGGAGACGCGATCGATCAAGCTCGCGCCCGATCGCACGATCGTGATCAACGACGCGGTCTTCACCGCCCCCTCGATCGATGGCAAGGCGGGCGAGCTCATCGAGATCGATCGGGCCGTGATCAATGTCGATTGGGGCGCGTTCGTTCGAGGGCGGGGTGTGCAGATCTCCTCGATCGAGATCGATCGGCCCACGCTGCGCGTGAGTCAGGATTCGGAGACGGGCAAACTGAATCTCGCGCAGTTGAAGTTCGAGTCAGGCGGCGGCGGGGGCGCGACGCCGAGCATCGATCTCCGCAACGGCACCATCGAGATCGGCGAGCACGCCGATGGGCAGTACCACGCGCTCAAGGTCATGTCGATGGAGGGGCGGATCGAGCCCGCGGATACGAAGGGGGTGTCGAAGTTCTCGTTCGTGGCGCTCCCGCGTGAGCCGGGCATCCGAGGCCCGCTTTCTCCTGGCGACGGCGGGATCATCAACCTCGTGGGCGAGTTCTCGGGCAAGGGCGTCGACGCGCGCCTCGATGGGGTGCGACTCGAGGATTGGCCGAGCGACTTTGTTCCTTCGCGTTCGCGGGAGATCTACGAGCGCCTCGCGCTCCGAGGCGAGCTCGCGCCCACGACCCTGCGTGTCGATGAGCAGGGCGAGGTGGAGGTCGTCCTGACCCTCGACGGCGTCTCGCTCAATCTCCCGTTCAACGAAGACGGATCGATGACGGGCGACGGCGATCTCCTGCGGATGCGTGAGACCCGGGGGCGTGTGATCTTTGGAACACAGGGCGTGCGTGCGAATCTCGACGGGCTGATCGACGAGCTGCGCTACGGCGTGACACTCGATTACGCGGGGCTCGATGCGCAGAGCGCCTTCGACGCGGAGCTGCGCACCGAGTTCCGATTGGACGAGCGGTTCAAGCCCGCCAAGTTCCTCCCGGAGAATGTGATCTCCAAGCTCGAGCGTTTCGACAACCCCCGCGCCGATGTCAGCGCCCGCGTGCGGATGCAGCGTGACGAGGGCGCGCCCGTGCGGATCTCGGGGAGCGCGACCCTTCGCAACGGGAGCGCGATCTATAAGAAGTTCCGGTACCCCTTCACGGGGCTCGAGGGTGAGGTCTCGTTCGATCCGGATCGTCTTGTTGTCGAACGCATCACGGGGATCGGCCCGACGGGCGCGACGCTCAGCGCGAGCGGGTTGTTCTCTCCGCTGGGCGAGGAATCCGTTGTGACGCTCAATCTCGAGGTCAACGGCGTCCCGATCGATCGGCACCTGCTCGCGGCGATGGACAACGAACAGCGCGAGCTGATCTCCGCGCTCTTTAATCAGGAAGACTACGACAACCTCATCGGCGAGGGGTTGCTGCTGAGTACGCAGGAGCGCGCATCACTCATTGCGGATCGCGACGCGCTCCAGGCCCGGCTCGACGGGTGGGTCGACGCGATCGATGGCGATCAGATCGCTCGCGACTCCATCGCGACCCAGATCTACACGCTCGATCGTCGTCTCTCGATCCCCGAGTTCGACTTCGGGGGCAGCGCCGATGTTGATGTTGTGCTCCGTCGTCACCCCGAGCGACCCGAGGACAATCGTTGGACAACGGATGTCGTCGTCTCCCTCCCCGAGGCGGGCATGGTCCCGGGGCATTTCCCGTTGCCCATCATCGCGCACGGGATCGAGATCACGATCACGGATGAGAAGGTCGAGCTCACCGGGGGCGAGTACACGGGCATCGGCGGCGGGATCGCGACAGTCTCCGCGTTCATTGATCGCACCAAGCCGAGCACCAAGCCCGTGGTCCGCATCAGCGCTGACGAGATCCCGATCGATGCGCGATTGGTCGCGGCGATCCCCGGGTACTACACCCAGAAGAGCGACAACCCCGATGACATCTCGCTGCGGCGCATCCTCGATCGGTTGAGACTGGGCGGCGTCGTGGATTGCGACGCGATCATCGGGCCGCGTTCGGACAACCGCATGGGGTTCGATGTCGAATCCACCATCACGCGCGGATCGGCGCGCCCGATTTATCAGGGGTTCGAGAACCCCGACGACCCGTTCGCGGTCCAGATCGGGACGGACCCGCTCGCGCTCGATGACCTCTACGGCACGGTCTATGTCACGGAAGAACTCATCATCGTGGACCTGTCCGCGATGCTGTCCTCGCCCGAACTCCCGCTCGCGCCCACGCCCGTGTCCGTGCTCACCCAGCTCACCCTCCCCGCGAAGGGGCGTGGGGACAACGGCATGCGCCGCGACGACGGGCTCTTGCCCATCGAGTTCGGGCCTCCTGTCCCTGGCGCGGAGCTCTACGCGCTCGCGCGGATCGACGGGCTCGACTTCGCGATGCCCCTTCATCACGCGGTCGCGGTGGTCTCCCCCCGCATCGCGCGCGATCTGCTCGCGTACGAGGACGAGTTCAATCCCGACGGCGTCGTTGCGATCGATGCACGACTCGAGGGGTTCGTCGGCGGCGCGATCACGAGCTTCTTCTCCCTCGATCGGGTCGAATCGCTCGACTTCGATTACGACGGGATCCGGTACGGGCTCGGCGCATCGTGGGGGCTCGTGGGTCTGACCCTCTCGCACGCGCCGTCCTTGCGCTTCGAGGGGTTTCAGATCCCCATCAGTGCTGATGGACGCGACGCGGGGACACTCAACATCCACGGCGATCTCCCCCTGACCCGACCCGGGCAGCTCATCGAGCTCGAGTCATCGACGCCCGTCGAGTTGAGCTACAAGGATGCGACGCTCGAGTCGCCGCTCTCACGATTGGTGATCGATCGGTTCGGGTCGCAGCGTGCCCGCGAATGGGTCCGCGATAACCAACTCCGCGGCGAGTTCGATCTCGATGTGTCCCTCTCCCCCGCCACGGGGGTGCACCGGATCGCGTCCGACGCGCCGAGCATCGGCGTCCTCCCCATGAGCGTCTACGGCGAGCTCCTCCCGCGATCGCTTTCGCTGACGATGCACGAGAACGAAGCGGACTTCGATTCGGTCGAGGGCGTGGTGCGCTTTGAGGGGTTCGAGGGAAGGTTCGACACCATCCGGGCTGTGGGTGATGACTCGATGATCGCGGTCGATGGGACTTGGTCATTGCCTCCCAAGCGGGGATTGGGCATGGACCTGCGGATCAGCGCCAATGGGTCATTGCTTGATGGGCCAGCAAGGGCGGTGCTCCCGACGCCCGTGGCGCGGGTCATCGAGCAGCTCGAAATCAAAGCAGACGGCGGGGTCTCGATCGACGACATGCGCATCGTCACCAGCGGGCTCGGCACGCCCGAGGGCATGTACGACATCCGTGGGAGCGCCAAGATCGATCAGGGCAGCGCCCTTATCGGGCTCCCGATCACCGGGATGTCCGGGCAGCTCGGTTTCGCGGTCCGAGGCAGCGACGATCGGCTCGGGTACGAACTCAATCTTGAAGCGACCCGTCTCCGCGCGGGGCTCCTGCGTGTGTTCGACGCGAAGGTCAATATCATCGGCGACGCGAACAACCCCGGGGTCATCCTGATCCCCGAGATCATCGCGGGGATGCACGGCGGTCGCATCGCGGGGAGCGCCCAGATCCTCCCGAGTGTCAGCGACAACACCCCGCACTACTGGATGGACCTGCACGCGTCGGGTGTGCGTGCGGCGCCGGTCTTTGATGACCTGCTCCTGCCGCCCGAGGGGCTCGTGGGCCCGCCGTTGCCGGGGCAGACCGCGGTGCTCTCGGGGTGGTCCAAGGCGGACGATCTCTCGCGCGGTTCGATGCTCGCGGACTTCACCCTCACCGGCCCGGTTGGCAACCCGGACATGCGTGTCGGGCGCGGGACGGTCGAGATCAAGGGCGGTTCGGTGCTCGCGCTCCCCGGATTGATCAACCTGATCGAGGCGAGCAACCTGTCGTTCCCCTCGGGCGCGACGATCGATCTCGCTCAGGCGGACTTCTACATGGACGGGCAGACCCTCGCGTTCGAGCAGATCAGCGCGTCGTCCAAGCGGATCGAGATCCTCGGGTATGGCACCCTGACCTGGCCGAGCCGTGAGCTCGATCTGCGATTCAGCTCGCGTGCGATCAACCCGATCCCCGTCGTTTCGACGCTGCTCGAGTCCCTGCGTGACGAGCTGATCACGATCAGCGTGACCGGATCGGTCGCCGAGCCCGTGTACTCGCCCAATCAGTTCGGCGAAACGCGCCGACTCGTCAACGCCCTGCTGGGCAAACCCCTGAGCGAGCAGCAGCAGCGTCTTCGCGAGGTCGAGACCCAGGTCCAACGGGATCGTCGGCGGATTCGTTCCTCAACGAGTGAACGCGTCCATCGCCCGAGCGATACTGAGCCCGTGGAGCAGGGTTGGGGCCCGCAATCGCTCGTCCCGACGGGCGATCAGTGAGGGTGGGTTTTCCTCGGGGGTTCGCATAGAGTTGAGTCGCGCGCCGATCACGGACCGATCCCGCGTTACACGAAAGAAAGCACATATATGGACAAAGAACACAACAGAGTTGAGCTCGACCCGCCCAGCAGCACCCAGCCGGTCAATGAAACCGCGGCTCCGCCCGAGCAGCCCGAGGTCCGGCGCGCTGACGACGGCGAGGTGCAGGATCGGATCATCGAGCTCCTCGATATGGTCGCGGGTCGCGCGGACGACTATGACACCAAGCTCGTGCGAGAACTCATCACCGCGGCCCTCAAGCTCATTCCCGATGGGCGCGACACGGGTGAGCTCAAGCTCATGACCGCGGCGATGAAGGAGCTGCGATACGCGTACCGCGTCTTCGCGCAGTACCCCGACTCGCACAAGGTGACGATCTTCGGGAGCGCCCGCACGCCCGAGGACCACCCGGATTACAAGGCCGCGGTCATCTTCTCCAAGCTCATGGCGCAGGCCGGTTGGATGTCCATCACCGGCGCGGGCGACGGGATCATGAAGGCCGGTCACGAGGGACCCGGACGCGAAGCGAGCTTCGGCGTCGCGATCCGTCTCCCGTTCGAGACCAGCGCCAACGAGCACATCATCGGCGATGAGAAGCTCATCAACTTCCGGTACTTCTTCACCCGCAAGCTCATGTTCCTCTCGCAATGCGAAGCCGTGGTGTGTTTCCCCGGCGGGTTCGGGACGCTCGACGAGACCTTCGAGACCCTCACCCTCGTCCAGACGGGCAAGGCGAGCATGGTCCCGATCGTGTTCGTCGACGGCGACTACGACGGCGAGCACGGGTCGTACTGGCAGGGGTGGGACCGGTATGTGCGTCAGCAGCTCGCCGATCGCGGGTGGATCAGTCCGGAGGATTTCCACCTGTACCACATCGCGAAGGACCCGCAGGACGCGGCGGACCACATCTTCAACTTCTATAAGAACTACCACTCCTCGCGCTATGTCCGCGATGACCTGATCATTCGCATCAAGCACAAGCTGCGTGACGAGGACATCGCGACGCTCAACAAGGAGTTCGCGGTGCTCGTCAAGTCGGGCGAGATCCATCAGTGCGACGCGTACCCGCAGGAACGGGATCACCTGTCCTTGCCTCGCATCGCGTTCACGCACACACGCCATAAGTTCGGGCTCGTGCGGGCGCTGATCGATCGCATCAACTCGTTCGAACCAGCGGATGGGTAACGCAGCGCGTCATCGCGTGATTCTCGCGTGCGGGCTGGCGCTCGCGTGTCTTCCTGCGCTCTCGGGTTGCAAGGCCGTGCGGAAGTGGCTCGCGCCCGCCGACGCGATCGAGCTGACCCCGTCGGAGTCGGTTGATTCGAGCGAATCGATTGATCGTCAGGGATTGGGGATCCGGTTGCTCGTGGTAGACGACACGAACTACGACGCGCCGCGGGCATTGCGCGCGTACCCGATGGTGCGTGATGAGCGCGTCGCGTCGCAATGGTCGCGATGGGGGTACCGGATCGTGGAGGTTCCTGTGGAGGACATCGATCCCATGCTTGCGGCGCTGCGACCCGTGCAGCCGATCAGTCTGCAGTTCATGGGCGAGTTCGGCAACTGGCGGCCGCTCGTGCGCTCGGGCACGATCCGCGCACAACGCGTCGCGGTGGGGGACTCCACGCGTGAGGTCGGCGCGGGTCGCCCGCGCCTGATCGCGCGATCGTGGACCGAGCCCGCGCTGACGGAACGCGGGGTTGAGCGGTTGCTTCGCATCGACCTGGGGATGCAGATCGAGATGCCCAGTGGCAACGGGTTCGAGCTCGTCCCCGAGCATCGCGAGCCCACGCTCGACGATCAGGGAACCGTGATCGACGAGCTCCTCAGCTCGATCCATCTTGATGGGACACACGCGCTCGTGATCGTCGGCGAAGCGCCGGGCGAGGATTGGGCAAACCTCCCCGAGATCACGGGGCTCGTCGATCTCACGGGGCAGGGCGATCGACTCGGCCCAACGGCCGATGACGAGCGCGATCCAGAATCAACAGAGACAGCAAATGATCGTCCTGAGGCTCGTGTGTTCCGTGACGCGATCGAGCCCAGCGCGCCTCGCACGCGATCGCTCGGCGAGCTCATGCTCGTCGCGCCAGGGTCGCGCGTGATCCGCGCCAACGAATCGCGTGCGATCCCCAAACGCGTGGTGATCGTTTTGATACCTGAGATACGCGACGATCAGCGCACGCTCGACGCGCCCAGCTTTTTGAGTGGGGAAACAAACTAATGCAGCTCTTCCTTCAGATCTTGGCGCTCGTCGGCGGGCTCGCAGTCCTCATCGCGGGCGCTGACCTGCTTGTCCGAGGGGCGGCCCAGCTCGCGCGGGTCTTCGGGCTCTCGCCCTTCGCGATCGGCGTGACGGTCGTCGCGTTCGGAACCAGCGCCCCCGAGCTCTTCGCGTCGATCGGGGCGGCGCTGCAGAACGAGGACGAGCTGGCGATCGCGAATGTCGTCGGATCGAACATCGCCAACATCCTGCTGATCCTCGGGGCGGGCGCGATCATCGCGCCGATCGTCATCGATCGTCGGATCCGTCTGATCGAGCTCCCGATCATGCTGGGCATCACCATCGCGGCGGCGGCGTTGCTCAACGACTCGGCGCTCTCACGCACCGATGGGATCATCCTTTGTGCCGGGCTCGTCGCGTATGTCATCTTCATCGTCCGCGCCCACAAAGTCGAGATCGAGCACGAGGGCGAAGAGGTCATCACGCACCCCAAGTCCGCATGGCTCGATGTCCTGATGGTCATCGTCGGCGTGATTGCGTTGGGACTCGGTGCCAAGGCCTTGGTCTTCGGCGCCACGGGTGTCGCGACCCGATTGGGTGTGTCGAGCGGGGTCATCGGGATGACGGTGGTGGCGCTGGGCACAAGCCTGCCCGAGCTGGCGGCGACGATCCGGGCGGCGGCGGGCAAGTCGTCCGATATCGCCGTGGGCAATGTCGTCGGGTCCAATATCTTCAATCTCCTGAGCGTCTTGGGCGTGACAGCGATCGTCCACCCGCTCGCGATGCCCAACGCCCAGTTCATCGGGATCTGGATCATGCTCGGCGTAAGCGTGGGGATGGTGGTCCTCGCCCTGATCAAGCCCGCGATGGGACGCCTGATCGGTGGAGCGTTCCTGGTGGTCTACGCGGGGTACACCGTGTACGCCTTTATGGGTTGACGGATGGGGTGATCACCGGGTTCTGCGTGTTCTATCGATCACACTGAACCGGGGATGGGAAACGCCCGATCTGCTCCTGAGTTGATCTACTTGGGAGAGTCCGTTTCGTGTTACGCGTTCCGATATCACACGCCAAGCCTGGGATGGAGATCGCATTGCCGGTATATCACCCGCGCAGCGCGGCCCGTCTGCTCTTGCGCCCAGGCGCGATCCTCGAACGCAGCACGATCGAGCGATTGATCGAGCTTAATCTCCCCGAGCTCTGGATCAAATACCCCAACATGGAGATGGTCGCGAAGTTCATCTCCCCCAAGATCCACTCGTCGCGAGCCGAGGTCGCGTCGAGGGTCGCCGAGGCGTTCGATACCGCGGGCAAGGACATGCACGCGCGATTGGACTTTCCGAGTTATTCCAACGCGATGAGCACGCTCATGGCTCGGCTCATCGAGGACCCGGACGCGGCACTCTTCATCGGCGAGATCTCCGATACTGGATCGCCCGCGATCCGTCACGGCGCCAATGTCGGGTTCCTCGCGATGCTCATGGGGCTCAAGCTCGATTTCTATCTCCTCCGCGAGCGATCTCGTCTCAACCCGCGACTCGCGAAGGATGTGACGAGCCTGGGCGTCGCGGCGATGCTTCACGATATCGGGATGACACGCCTGCGTGCGTCCGTGATTCAGCGTTGGAGCGAGCACCACGACGACACGGATCCGGAGTGGCGCAAGCATGTGCAGCTCGGGTTCGAGCTGATCCGCGGGCATGTCGAGCCCTCCGCCGCCGCGGCGGTCTTGCACCATCATCAGCGCTTCGACGGGACAGGGTTCCCCTCCAAGCTCGTCAACGGCGAGGAACGCGGGCTCGAGGGTTCGCAGATCCATATCTTTGCGCGGATCCTGATCGCAGCGGACCTGTACGATCGCATGGTCCACCCCGCGTACACCGTGGGGGACTCCGAGCAGACCCGCGCGTCGCGCCCGCCGGTGTTCGCGCTCAATCGGATCCTGCACGAGCCCTACCGGTCCTGGCTCGATCCAATTGTCCTGCAGTCACTGATCTCGGTATGCCCCGCCTATGCGCCCGGGAGCGTGGTCCGCCTGAGCGACGGGCGTCCGTGCGTCGTGATCGACTGGGATCCACGCAACCCGTGCCGACCCACGGTGCGGGAGATGACACACTTCGAGGACGATGAGTGCGGCGAGCAGATCGATCTGCGCGAACAAACGGACCTGAGCATCATCGAATGCGATGGGTTTGATGTGCGTTCGTACAACTTCTACCCGAGCCACGAGCACGCGTTCGATCTGAAATACATGGAGCGTTCACTCTCCAATGGGATCTACAGGATTGATCCGACGCACCTGATCTCATTCGATACGGATCGCGACGCGAACCTCGACGCGGGTTCGAGCTCAGACGACGATGATTCGCAGGAGCATCGGGCAGCCTGAATCGCTACGATTGGTTGATGCCGTTGAAGTCACAGAGCTCGAATCGTGAACGGACCCTGATCGTCGTCGCGGCACCGCGTGAGTGCCGATCGGTGCTCGACGGGCTCGGGGCGACAGATGTGGCGTTACCAAACGCATGGGCGCGTGTGTGCGTTGGTCGTTTCGATGTCGTCATGTCGGGCGTTGGCAAGAGCAACGCTGCGGGCGCGACGGCACGGGCAGTTGATCCAGAAGTTCATAACCTTGTCTTGAGCGTCGGGATCGCGGGGGCGCTCCCTGGGTCCGATCTCGGGTTATGCGATGTTGTCGTCGCGGATCGGTCCGTGTTCGCCGACGAGGGCATCGGGGCGGACTCGGGGTTCATCCCGATGAGCGAGGCGGGGTTCGGCGCGTTCCCGGACGGCTCGATGCAGGCGACGCACAACCCGACCCAACTCAGACTCTCCGATGCAACTATCGGGCCCATCGCAACGGTCTCCTGGTGCTCGGGGAGCGACGCGTGCGCCCGGGGTGTCGTGGGACGCACGGGCGCACTCTGCGAAGCGATGGAGGGCGCGAGCGTGGCGCTCGTAACGAACCGCGTCGATCCTTCCATCCGTACGGGCGAGATCCGTGTGATCTCCAACACCACGGGCGACCGGGCGAATCAGCGCTGGGCGTTGGATGATTCCCTCGATCGTCTCCGCGAGGTTCTCGGACGCGTCGCGTCCATGCCCGATTGAGAAGGTGTTGGGATCGTGCGGGCTGGGCGGGCGAGGCACGCCAACCCATCTCCCTGATTCGCGTGTGATCCCACCACACTGAACTGATGTTCCTGTTCGGTCGATCCCCTCCGCATGGGCGTTTTCCGCCCCAGCGCTTGCTGGGTTTGGAGATCGTCCGCCCGACGCCGGGTGGGAAGGAATCGTCTTCATGAAACGCAAGCCTCAGTTTGGACAGCTCGGGAAGAAGTTGGGAAAAGGCAAGCTCGGAACATCCCTGTCGAATGTGAACGCGATGCGCCCCGGCGCGATCCCCCTCATGATCGAGTTCGGGATCTCGGGGATCAAAGCGCTCCAGCTCTCGGGCAACAACCCGAGCTCGATCAGCGCGGCTGCGTTTATGCCCACGCCCGATGACCTGATCGATAACCCGTCCAAACGACTGCTGTTCCAGATGGACGCGCTCCCCAAGTTCCTCAAGGGCGAAAAGATCAACGCGACGCGTGGCGCGTGCCTCATCCCATCGGGGCAGATGGTGTGCAAGCACCTCCAGCTCATCCCCGCGGAGGGCGTGCCCAATGAGCAGATCGCCGGCGCCCAGCTGAGTTCGCAGCTCGGGTGCGATCAGGGTTCGTTGCTCGTGCGGACCCGCGAGGTCTCGGGCGCCAAGCGACAGGGTAAGCAGGAGATGATCTGTTTCGGTGCCTCGCGTGAGTTCGTGGGGCGTCTGATGGGCACGCTCAAGGCAGCCAAGCTCGACCCGGTGGGGATCCACACGGAGTTCGATGCGCTGGCGCGGGCGATCCAGCTCCGCGACGAGAGTGCCGGGGGCGTGAGCTCCAGCAAGCCCCGACTCGTGCTCGACATGGGCACCGGGAGCACCAAGGTCCTGATTATGCATGGGCCAGCACTTGTGTTCGCGCGTTCGATCGAGATCGGGGCGCGCCACTTCGACGAGACGATCTGCCGACAGCTCCGGTGCACGATGTACGAAGCCCGCGAGATGCGCCACGGACTCAAGGAGATCTGTGTGCCGGCGCACGCAGGTGTGTCGGGGTCGGGGATGCCGGGCATGCCGCCACCGCCCGAGTCCGAAGCGCCCAGCGCGGGTCGCAACCGAGGCCCGCAGATCGACCTGAGCGAGCCAGTCGAGATCATCTGCGACGAGATCTCGATGTGCCTGCGTTACCACGACGCGCTCTTCCCTGGGCAACGCGTCGAGGGCATGATCTTCATGGGCGGGCAGTCCAAGCAGCAGGCGCTGTGCACCGAGATGGCCCGGCGTTTGAATCTCGAGGCGCAGGCCTTCGACCCGCTCGCGTGCCTGGCGCGCAGCGGGAAGGTCCCCGTGAGTGGGGTAGACCTGCGTGAACCCCAGCCCGGTTGGGCCGCGATCGTGGGCGGGGCGTTGAGCCCGATGGATCTCTAAGTCTCTTGCGGAGTTGATGCGAATGAGCCAAGCGAACAAACAATCCGGAGGCAGCTTCCTCCCCAAGGAGTATGTGAAGGGACGAAGCCAGTTCCGCGCCAATGTCATGGCGCTGCTGCTCTTTGTCCTCGTCATCGGTGGCGTGGTCGGCGCGTTCGTCGTCAACCACCAGCGCTGGCGTCGCGTGCACCACGAGCAGAAAGCCGTCGCTGTCGCGTTCAAGGAAGAAGCCGCCAAAATCGAGCAGCTCAAGCAGCTCGAGACCCAGCGTGTCGAGCTCATCGAACGCGCCGAGGTCGTGACGGCCCTCAAGGACCGGATCCCGCGTTCGGTGCTCATGGGTGAGATCGTTCGCGCGATCCCCGATGGGCTGACCCTGACCGAGGTGAAGATGGAAGGCGAGCGGATCAAGCCCCCGCCGCCCAAGGTCGATCCCAAGGAAGCAGCCAAGACGCGATCGCTCAACAACAAGAGCGTCGGCGCTGGCAAGGACCAGGAGGAGGACAAGCCCAAGGTCCTGCCCCCGCGATTCAAGTTCACCCTTGAGATCGAGGGGATCGCGATCGAGAACGATCAGGTCGCGGACTTCCTGAGCTCGATCAAGTCGTCGCCCTTGTTCATGCAGGTGGAGCTGCCCCTGATCGATGAGACGATCATCGACAAGCAGTCTTACCGGAAGTTCAAGATCACCATGACCCTCCGCGAGCAGGCCGACGCGCGCCTGGTGGACGGGACGGAAGAGTTCAAGATCGGTCGCATCGACTTCGGCATCGCCGAGGTCAAGCCGGTGAGCGAGTAAGGAGCCACACCCATGAAGTTCACATCACGCGAACTGATCCTGTTCCTCGCGGTCCTGATGGTCCCGATCCTGAGCTACTTCATCGTCTTCAAGCCGCAGAGCGAGAAGATCGAGCAGGCCAAGACGGAGATCGAGCACCGCCAGGAGCGTCTCGCGACCCTTCGCGCTGAGACGGCGCGGAACGATGACCTGCGCGCTGCCAACGAGGACATCGGCAAGCGGATCGAGGACATGGAATCGCTCCTGCCCTCGGGTAAGGAGATCGATCTGATCGTGCGTCAGGTCTCGGCGCTGGCCGTCGAGTCGGGGTTGACCCCGCCGACACTCAAAAGCGAGAAGCCCGTCGCGGCGGCGCGTTTCCGTGAGCAGCCGCTCAAGATGAGCACCTCGGGCAGCTTCGAGGGGTTCTACGAGTTCCTGCTCTCGCTCGAGCGTCTCCCGCGACTCACCCGCGTCGTGGACCTGATGCTCAAGGACAGCAACGACGAGGGCGTCGAGGTGGACGCGGAGTTCACCCTCAGCATCTACTTCCAGACAGACGAAGGGGAAGCATCGTGAGTGAATATATTGATCAGAACTCAAGCGAGCAGTCCCCCGAGGGAGCAAGCAATATCTTCCTGAACCTCCACCAGGAGGACTCGACGGGGATCCCCTCGCTCAAGACAGCACCCGAGTCCGCGATCGCGTCCTCGGAAAGCGAGTCCAAGGTCAGCGTGCACATGGTCGTCGCCCTCGCGGTGGTTGCCGTTGGCGCGGGCGTGATCTACGCGATGCGTTACATCGGGATGCAGGCGGGGCTCAACGAGGAGATCGCGCAGATCGATTACACCTCGCAGGCGGGCAACACCGAGTTCAACTCGCGCTTCGGGCAGGTCATCACCGAGCTCGACGAGTCCACGATCGCGGTGCAGCTCAGCGATCACGAGTCGTTCATTGATGCGCCCTTCTCGCGTCCGAGCGCGATCGGTTCGACTCCCGAGCCGATCAAGGTCGACCCGGGCATGAGCGAAGCGGAACGCCTCGAGCTCCAGCGTCAGCGCCAGCTCGAGATGGAGCGCCAGCAGCGCTACGACTCGGTCTACTCCGAAGCGATGAGCTTCCGTCTCCAGGGCGTCGTCGGCGGTTCTCGCCCGGCCGCTCGCGTATCGGGTCAGCCCGTATCCGTCGGGTCCAAGCTCGGCGAGTACTTCAAGGTGATCGAGATCACGGGGCGCAGCGTCGTGATCGAAGCCGACGGGATGCGTTTCGAGCTCGCGATGGGCGAGGACACCAAGAAGCTCGATTGAGCATCATGAAGATAGGACTGGGACTTGGCCAACATCGATGACATCCTGAGCGAACTCGGCGTCGGCGGGGACGACGCGACCAAGCGCGCCCCCCGCAAGCCTCGCCTCGATCAGAAGAGCGCGGATCGTCACACCCTCGATCGGCGTGTCGGTTCGTTCTCGCCCCTGCCGTCGATGCCGAGCTCCCAGACCCGGTTCGGGGGCGACGACTCTCCAAGCGTCGACGAAGACCCCGCGGTCCTCCAGAAGCGTTCCGCAGCACCAACCGTCGATATCTCCAAGGCGGTGAGCGAGGTCTACCGCCCGGATACCTCCGGCGAGATCATGCAGACCTCGCCCCAGCTCACCGAGATGCTCGTTGAGCAAGGTGGGATCAGCGCCGAGCAGATCACCAACGCCGAGAAGATCGTCGCCCAAACACCCGGCAAGTCCCTCATCGAGGTGCTCCTCGAGCAGGGCGCCGATGAGGAGGGCGTGCTGAGCGTGGTCGCCAAGTGCGCCGGCGTGAGCTTCGAGCGCATTGATCTGGAGAAAGGGCTCGATGGCGGGTTCGACGGCAAGCTCCTCCAGCGTCTCGGGCTCGACTTCTGCCAGGGCAACCAGGTCATCCCCATCCGGACCGAGGGCTCGCGCGTGGTGGTGGGCACGCTCAACCCGAGCGATGTGTTCACGATCGACGAGATCCGCTCGCGCCTACGCGTCGCGAGTGTGAAGGTTGTCATCGTCACCCCCAGCGACATCTATGGCGCGCTGCAGATGGTGGGTGGCGACAGCGCGACGGACATGGACCTCACCGAGATCCTTGCGGATGTTGACGAGTCCGATGTTGAGGTCACGACGACCCAGACCGCCGAGGCGGTCGATCTCGAATCGCAGGCCGGCGAGTCGCCCGTCATCCGGTATGTGAACTACATCATCCAGAACGCGGTCAAAGAGGGCGCGTCGGACATCCACATCGAACCGGGTGAGAAGAAGATCAAGGTGCGCCTGCGTGTGGACGGCGTGCTCTTCGAGGCGATGAACCCGCCGCCGGGGATGACCGCGGCGATCACATCGCGCCTGAAGATCATGGCGGACCTGGACATCTCCGAACGACGCGTCCCGCAGGACGGGCGTATCCGGTGTGTTGTGGGCGGCCGAAAGCTCGACCTGCGTGTCTCGACCCTCCCCTCGGGGTACGGCGAGAAGGTCGTGATGCGTATCCTCGACACCAAGTCGATCAATGTGCAACTCGAGGACCTCGGGTTCGACGAGCGCACCCTCGATATCTGGAAGGGGCAGATCCATCAGCCCCACGGGATCGTTCTTGTCACAGGTCCTACGGGTTCGGGTAAGACGACCACGCTCTACTCGTCCTTGCGTCAGATCGACAAAGCCAAGCTCAATGTATCGACGGTTGAAGACCCGATCGAGTATCACCTCGAGGGGATCACCCAGACTCAGACGCACGAGAAGATCGGGATGACTTTCGCCAAGGCGCTCAAAGCGCTGCTGCGTCAGGACCCCGATGTCATCATGCTCGGCGAAATTCGTGACCACGAGACCGCGCACACCGCGGTGCAGGCCGCGCTCACGGGTCACTTGGTGCTTTCAACCCTTCACACGAACGATGCGCCCAGCTCCGTGACACGCCTCGTGAACATCGGGCTCGAGCCCTTCCTCGTGGGTGCCGCGGTCAACGGCGTGCTCGCCCAGCGCCTCCTGCGTCGCCTCTGCCAGCATTGCAAGGTGCAGGAAGCGCCCTCGGAAGAGATGGCCGAGTTCCTGGAGATGCAGGGACTCCCGAGCCATGAGCTTTGGGCGCCCAAGGGGTGCGACAAGTGCCGGAACACGGGATACTCCGGGCGTGTGGGCATCTACGAGATGCTCGCGGTGGACGACGAGTTGCGTGACATCATTGCACGCAATCCGAATGTCTCCGAGTTCCGTCGCCTGTGCCTGGAGCGGGGGATGTGCTCGCTCCGTCAGGACGGGATTAATAAGGCAAGCTCGGGTCTTACGAGTGTGCAAGAAGTCCTGCGTGTGACAAGTGGTCACTAATAGAACGCCCCCTATACAAGGGGTGTGGCGTTCGGGTACTCGCGCAATAATCGCTGATTCTGCCCCAAAAATGGGGGTTCGGATATCCTGATCTTGTGCTCCGTTTGTTCACTTCCTTAATTCTTGAGGCAAGAAAGCCGATCACGGACGGATCAGCCACATGTACAGGAAACACAAACATAGGAGCAATGTCATGGACGGCATGAAGAGCCTCTCTCGTACCCTACTCTGCACCGCGGCGCTCGCGGGGATGGCAGCATCCTCTCTCGCAGCCGAGGAGAACAACACTTCGCTTTCACTCCGTGATCAACTGATCGCGGACGCTGGCGAGTACGACTCGCTCGTCGTGGGCAAGTCTGCCGTCTCGATCGATCCGATCGCGTTCATCCAGTTCCGGTACATCGCGGATGTCCAGGACCAGATGGACACCCAGGACGAGCTGACCGTTGGCTTTGAGAACACCCGCACACGCGTGGGTCTCAAGGGCAAACTCGAAGACCAGAACATGGACTTCTTCCTGTGGTTTGGGTTCACTGGTTCGGGCAGTTCGTTGCTCCTTGACGCGTGGATGAACTGGAACATTGATGACAACTTCGCGCTCAAGGTTGGGCAGTTCAAGCTCCCGACCTGGCAGGAATGGACCGTCTCGGAAACGACCCAGACCTTTGTCGAGCGTTCGGTGATCGATGCCCGATTCTCCCAGCTCTACTCGCAGGGTGTGATGGGTACCTGGACCTGGGACAACTTCCGCCTGATGGCGGCACTCACGGACGGGATCCGCAGCTGGAACGATGGTTCGCTCGGCGATCAGTTCGCCGCGACCGCTCGCGCAGAGCTCCTCCTCCAGGGCGATTGGTCACAGCGAAACGACTTCAACAGCTTCCGTGACGAGGATCCGTTCGCAGTAATCGGGATCGCAGGTCACTTCCAGGACGGCGGCACGCTCGCGGGCTCTGGTGGTACCAACATCTACACCAACGACACCAAGATCTCGCAGGTTACCGCGGATGTCCAGTGGGGCTTTGGCGGGTCTTCGATCTACGCAGCGGTCATCGGGAACTTTGAGGAACGCCCAGGCGGAACCGAGTACGACCAGTGGGGTGCGATCATCCAGGGGCAGATGTTTGTGACTGACGACATCGAGATCTTTGCTCGTTACGAGTGGGGCGATCTCGACGGGCAGGCCGCGGCGTTCGCCGTCGCGAACCCCGGCGCAACAACCAACGAAGAGCTCAACCTGCTCAGCGTGGGTGCATCGAAGTACATCTCCGGGCACGCGATGAAGTTCACCGCGGATGTCGGCGTTTCGTTTGACGAGGTCTCCGGCGCCTGGGGCGGCGGCGGCCGCGGATGGCAGGGCGACGACGCGGGCGCTGACTCGCAGTTCGTCTTCCGTGCTCAGATGCAGGCGAAGTTCTGATTGATCAAAGCTCGCTCCGATGAGCTGAGCAATATGGTGCATCTCCGAACCGCCCAGGCCCGTCCTGGGCGGTTCATTTTTTGGATATCCACCTCAGATTTTTATTCGGACATGTGTGTGTAGTTATAGGGAATCAGTTACAGTGGGCAGATCGAAAGGGGTACACATGACAAATCAGAACGATGCGCGGAAGCAGTACTGGCGCACAAATCTCATGTATCTTGCGATCCTCCTTACCGTCTGGTTCATCGTGAGTTACGGGTGCGGGATCCTGTTCGTTGATGCGCTCAACAAGTACCGGATTGGCGAGGCCAAGCTCGGGTTCTGGTTTGCGCAGCAGGGCTCGATCTATGTGTTCGTAGTCCTGATCGCGGTGTATGTCTACCTGATGAACAAGCTGGATCGCAAGTTCGGCTACCGAGAGGAGGACTGACCCATGGATGTGCAAGCATGGACCTTCCTGATCGTCGGGCTCAGCTTCGCGCTCTACCTGGGCATCGCCTGGTGGAGCCGCGCAGGATCTTCGAGCGAGTTCTATGTCGCGGGCGGCGGCGTGCCGCCGCTGGCCAACGGCATGGCGACGGGCGCCGACTGGATGTCCGCCGCGTCCTTCATCTCGATGGCCGGCATCATCTCCTTCGCAGGGTACGACGGCAGCACCTACCTCATGGGATGGACCGGCGGGTATGTGCTGCTCGCGCTGCTGCTCGCGCCGTACCTGCGGAAGTTCGGCAAGTTCACCGTGCCCGACTTCGTGGGTGATCGGTGCTACTCGCAGTTCGCCCGCGTCGTCGCGGTCATCTGCGCGATCTTCGTGAGCTTCACCTATGTCGCGGGGCAGATGCGTGGCGTCGGTGTGGTCTTCTCCCAGTTCCTCGGGGTTGACATCAACCTCGGCGTCATCATCGGCATGGCGATCGTGTTCGTCTACGCCGTGCTCGGGGGCATGAAGGGCATCACCTACACCCAGGTCGCCCAGTATTGCGTGCTCATCTTCGCCTACATGGTCCCCGCGATCTTCATGGCGATGCTGCTCACGGGCAACATCGTTCCGCAGCTCGGATTCATCGGGAACCTGGGCGGCGAAGTGGGTTCGCAGATCGCCAACGGTGAGACCGTCGGCATGCTCGACAAGCTCGACGCGATCAACCGCGAGCTCGGGTTCAACGAGTTTACCAATGGCACCAAGTCGCGCCTCGATGTGTTCATGATCACGCTCGCGCTGATGGTGGGCACCGCGGGGCTGCCGCATGTCATTATCCGCTTCTACACCGTGCCCAAGGTCCGCGACGCGCGCATGAGCGCGTTCTGGGCGTTGTTCTTCATCGCGATCCTCTACACCACCGCACCGGCGGTGGGGGCGTTCGGTCGCACCAACCTGATCTCGACCGTCAACGGCGCGCAGTACGCTGCGACCCAAGACGCCGAGATCAAGGCCATCCCCGATTGGTTCAAGGAATGGGAAGACACCGGGCTCATCGCATGGGTTGACAAGAACAACGACGGGCTCGTTGATTACCGCAACGGTGCCCCGTTCACAGGCAAGCCCAAGTTCTCGGGTAGTGCCGAAGACGAGTCGTTCCGCGGCGCGCACGGGCAGCGTGTGGTGACCAACGCACCCAGCGCGAATGAGAACGAGCTCTATGTCGATCGTGACATCATGGTTCTTGCAAACCCACAGATCGCCAAGCTGCCCAACTGGGTCATCGGCCTGGTCGCTGCGGGCGGTCTTGCCGCGGCCCTCTCGACGGCTGCGGGTCTGCTGCTGGTGATTTCCACAGCCGTCAGTCACGACCTGACCAAGCGGGTGCTAAAGCCCGACATCTCTGAGAAGAACGAGCTTTGGATCGCACGCGCCGCGGCGGGCGTGGGCGTGATCTGCGCCGGGCTGTTTGGGATCTACCCGCCCGGGTTCGTTGCTCAGGTGGTGGCGCTCGCGTTCGGTTTGGCCGCTTCGAGCTTCTTCCCCTGCATCATGCTGGGCATCTTCTCCAAGCGTGCCTCGCGTGAGGGCATCGTGGCGGGCATGATCACGGGCATCGCCTTTACCGGGATCTACATCATCCTCTTCCGGTTCAACTGGGCCAACGGGGTGCTCGCGGGCATCACGGGTTGGGAGCCCGGCGGGGACAAGGAAGAGTTCTGGCTCTTCGGGATCTCGCCTGAGGGCATCGGCTCGATTGGCATGGTCATCAACTTCATTGTGGCGATCGCGGTCAGCTCGTTCACCAAGCCTCCACCCCCGGAGATTCAGCAGCTCATTGAGGACATCCGTGTGCCCAAGGGCGCGGGTGAAGCCCACGAGATGCAGGTGCCGCCAGCACATCAGGGCGAGTAAAGACTGTGGCAATCTCATAATGACAACGGTGCGCTCTTCGGAGCGCACCGTTTTTCAGTTTCAGCGCTGTACGATGCGGTTACCCGATCGCATGCGGGCCCTTATTGCCTGTGCGGATCTGGTAGCACTGGGTCATCGGCAGCACGAACACCTTCCCGTCACCTTCCTCGCCCGTGCGTCCACCCTCAAGGATCGCATTCACGGTGCGTTGGATGAACGACTCGTTCACCGCGATCTCAAGACGCACGCGCTTGAACAGGTCGATCTCTACATCCGCGCCCCGGTACCGCTCGTGGTAGACCTCTTCGTCCCCGGCCCCTAGCGCGTTGGTGATCGACATCTTGAAGACCTCATTCTTGATGAGGGCCTTCTTCACATCGGAGAGCTTCTCGGGGCGGATATACGCGATGACCAGGTGCATGTGGTGTCCTTCTCGTTGGTGTTCATTGATTGCGCAGCGATTACTGCACGGTGAAGATCTGGAATCCGGTGTACGCTTCCATGCCGTGCTCGGAGATATCCAGCCCGCGCAGCTCGTCGGTGCGTGAAACTCGGATACCCACGGTGTACTTCAGGGCCGCGAAGATCACCAGCGCCGCGGGCAGACACGCCGCGCCAACCGCAGCCACGCCCTTGAGTTGTGTCAGCAGGCTCTTATCCGCGACGAATATACCAACCGCCAGCGTGCCCCAGACGCCGCACACAAGGTGCACCGAGATTGCCCCGACTGGGTCATCGATGCGGGCGCGATCCAGCCCGACCACCGCGAGCACCACGATCATCCCGGCGACTGCGCCGATGATCACGGCGTCCATCACGCCCACGACATCTGCGCCGGCCGTGATGCCGACCAGTCCCGCGAGGATGCCGTTGAGGATCATCGACAGGTCCGGTTCCTTCTGTACGATCCAACTCGTGAACATCGCGCCGAAGATGCCCGCCGCCGCGGCCAGTGTCGTGGTGACGAGCGCGTAGCTCACCTTTTCCGGATCGGCGCTGAGCACCGAGCCGCCATTGAACCCGAACCAACCGAACCACAACAGGAACACGCCGATCGCTGCCAGCGGCATCGAGTGTCCCATGTACGGGCGCACCACGGTCTTGCCATCACCGCCCTTCACATATTTGCCGATGCGAGGCCCGAGCACGATCACGCCCGCCAGCGCACCCCACCCGCCCACGGAATGCACGATGGTCGAGCCCGCAAAGTCGTGGAAGCCCTCCGCGCCCAGCCACCCGCCGCCCCAGTGCCACATCCCGACGATGGGGTACACCAGCGCGACATAGATAGCGCTGAACGCGAGGAATGGCCCAAGCTTTACCCGCTCGGCCACGGCGCCAGAGACGATCGTCGCGGCGGTGGCCGCGAACATGCCCTGGAAGAGGAACTCTGTCCAATAGGTGTACGCCCCGTCGGCGTAGGTCGCCGGGTTGTACCCATCGGGCGGCGAGATCCCAAAGCCCCCGAACCCGAACCACGCCCCCGCGAAGTTTTCACCGGGGTACATCAGCTTGAACCCGACCAGCGCATAAGTCAGTATCCCGATCCCGACAATCGCGACATTCTTAAAGAGGATGTTCACCGTGTTCTTCGCCCGTGTCAGCCCGGTCTCGAGACAGGCGAACCCGAGATGCATGATGAATACCAGCGCCGTCGCGATGAGCAGCCAGAGGTTGTTGGCGATCTCGTAGGTGCCGACCTCCGAAACGGCGTCTGGTGTGCTCTGGATGATTTGTGTCGCAAGCTCTTCCTGCCCAAGCGTTTGCGTTGCGAGCAGGGCGATCGCGAAGAGGGGGTAAGCGGCGATTTTACGCAAGGAAAGCACTTTCATAATGAGAGCATACTGTTGCGGTATCAAATCCACAAGGGCGTCAGTGCAGATTGTGGATGAAGAATCGCCCTTCTAGATCAAAAAATCCTGATCAGCGACGCGCCTCTCGCCAGCTCAGCATTCAGAGCCGAATGGCGGAAAATCGAGACAAGTCTGAAATATACTGATCGATCAGTATGTTTGCAAATGGTCGGCGGCCAAGTGGGTCGCCGAGACAGTCACCACGACCCACGCAAGGAGAATCCTCATGACACGCATTCAGCCACTGACCACCGAGACCGCATCGCCCGAAGGCGCCCAGATCCTCACCGCCATCAAGGGCAAGATTGGGATGATCCCCAACCTCTACGCGACAATGGCGCACTCCCCAGCCGCCCTGTCCGCCGCCCTGGCGTTCGGCGACGCGATGGGGAACTCCGTCCTCTCAGCGCAGGTGAAGGAACAACTCGCACTGGCAATCGCGGGCGCAAACACATGCGATTACTGCGCCTCGGCTCACACCGCGATCGGCAAGATGACCGGCGTGGAAGCAGCCGAACTCACCCGCAACCTCGCTGGCAACGCCAGCGATCCCAAGGTGCAGGCCCTGCTGACGCTTGCGACCATCATCGTCAAGAGCCGTGGTAGCGTGACGGATGCAGAGATCGAGGAGGCGCGTGCCTCGGGCGTGACCGATGCGGAGATCGTCGAAGTCGTCGCGACCGTGGCGATCAACACGCTGACCAACTACTTCAACCACATCGCACAGACCAAGATCGACTTCCCGCTCGTGGAGACGGCGGGCGTTGCGGTCTGATCAATGCAGCGAAAAGAGCTGGTACTCTCTGGAGGGGTCCGCCGAGCGATCGGCGGACCCCGTTGTTCTTTCCGTCCAGTACTCGCGTTCTCCTGTTTCGATCGATCAAGTTCAGCTTGATGATCGATTCAGTTCGGACACACACCCGGTTTCGGTGAGACAGGAACATTCCGTACTTGCTTGTGCGAAATTGTCATTTCTGTAGAATAGGACTCCCACAACGGATCAAGATCATCCAACTCAGGAGCCAACAGGAATGAGCACCGACGGCACATCGCAAGGCATCGAATCGACCCTCCACGAGAACCGAGTCTTCCAGCCCCCGAAAGCGAGCGATGTCGGTGCAAGCAAGTGGCTGATCAACTCGTTCGGTGAATACAAGACGATGTACGACCAGTCCATCGCGGACCCCGAATCGTTCTGGGCGACGATCGCGGAAGAGCTGCACTGGTTCAGGAAATGGGACTCGGTGCTCGAATGGAACGCGCCCGACGCGAAGTGGTTCGTCGGCGGCAAGACCAATGTCTGCTATAACTGCGTCGATCGACAGGTCGAGTCCGGGCACGGCGACGATGTCGCGATCATCTGGGAGGGCGAACCGGTTCATGATTCGGGCGCGCCCGTTGATGTGCGCCGGATCACCTACAAGGAACTCCAATCAGAGGTATCCAAGCTCGCCAATGTGCTCAAGAGCAAGGGCATCGGCAAGGGCGATGTCGTGACGATCTACATGGGCATGGTCCCCGAGCTCGCGATCGCGATGCTCGCGTGCGCCCGCATCGGTGCGCCGCATTCGGTCATCTTCGGCGGGTTCAGTGCCCAGGCGATCACCGATCGTGTGCAGGACGCGAGTTCCAAAATGATCATCACCTGCGACGGGTCGTGGCGACGCGGCAAGGTCGTTCCTCTCAAGGACAATGTCGACGAGGCGATCAAGATCATGAAGGACGCTGGCAATCAGCCCGTCGAGCATGTGCTGTGCTTTGGGCGTTGTCACAACGATATCAAGTGGGGCGAGCTCGATCGGTGCTGGAACGAAGAGATGGAGAAGGCGTCCGACGAGTGCCCATGCGCCGAACTCGACTCCGAGGACATGCTCTTTCTCTTGTACACCTCGGGGTCCACGGGCAAGCCCAAGGGCATCGTCCACACCAACGCGGGGTACATGGTGTACACCTACATCACGAGCAAGTACACCTTCAACCTGATCCCCGATCAGAACCAGGTGTACTGGTGCACCGCGGATTGCGGGTGGATCACGGGTCACTCCTACATCGTCTACGGGATCCTCCCGAACCGCGTCCCGACCCTGATGTATGAGGGCGGCCCGGACTATCCCGACGCGTCGCGGTTCTGGAAGATGTGCGAGCGCCACAAGGTGACGCAGTTCTACACCGCGCCCACCGCGATCCGCGCATTCATGAAGTGGGGCGACGAGCACCCGGCGAAGGCGGACCTGTCGTCGCTGCAGATTCTGGGGACGGTGGGCGAGCCCATCAACCCCGAAGCGTGGATGTGGTACCGCGAGAAGATCGGGCGCGGTGTTTGCCCCATCGTGGACACCTACTGGCAGACCGAGACCGGCGGGCATGTCATCACACCCCTGCCCGGCGCGACGCCTTGCAAACCCGGGTCGTGCACGCACCCCGTGTTTGGTGTTGATGCAGCGGTCGTCAACACCGACGGCGAGGAGCAACCCGCCAACACCGGCGGGCTCATGGTCATCCGAAAACCCTGGCCGGGCATGCTCCGCGGGGTGCACGGCGATCGTCAGCGCTTCATCGATACCTACTGGTCCACCGTCAAGATCGATGGCGAACCCATCTACACCGCCGGCGACGGCGCCCGGCGCGATGACATGGGCAACTTCTGGATCATGGGTCGCATCGACGATGTGATCAATGTCTCGGGTCATCGCATGGGCACGATGGAAGTCGAGAGCGCCCTGGTGGCGCACGAGAGCGTGGTCGAGGCGGCGGTGGTGGGGATGCCCCACGAGATCAAGGGCACCGGGATCGCGGCCTTCGTGACCCCCGCGCCCGGGTTCGAAGCCAGCGACGAGCTCATCGCGGCCCTGCGTGAGCATGTGGGCAACGAGATCGGCGCGATCGCCAAGCCCGACATGATCCGGTTCACGGCGGCGCTCCCCAAGACCCGCTCGGGCAAAATCATGCGAAGACTTCTCCGCTCGATTGCAGCCGGCGATACCGAGATCACGCAGGATGTGACGACGCTCGAGGACTTCTCGGTGGTGGCGAAGTTGGCGGAGAAGGATGAGTCTTGAGTAGTCCGTTGTGGAAGTCGCCTTTGTTTGAAATGGTCGCCGGTCTATTCGTGGCACGAGTGCTTGGATTGAACTTATTTCATCGAGTGCAGTTGGTAGACGGTGCCCATTGGTCGCTCTATGCACTGACGATCGCAATGATGGTGCTGGGTTTATGTCTTTTTGCACATTCCCTGTATCGTGGCTTTCTGAAGAAGAGAACAGCTGGCTAGCAGCGACATCCGCATCCTCAACTAACACGAAACCCCTTTGTTCGCACCCTGCTCGCACGAACACCCTGCGAAGCTGCGACATTCACACCATTTTGCTTGTGCGCGCGTGCTCGATCAGTAAACTCGAATTATCAACGACGCGATTCTCATAGAGGGCAACACATGAGACGCACACGCGCACTTACCACGATTGGGACGCTCGCGATCGTTGCGGGTACATCGCACGCGGGTGTCATCGAGGTCGACACCTTCCACACCGGTGGGTTCTACGGGCTCGATGGGATGGGCATGCCGATCGCAGCGCCGGACAATGACATGTCGTTCCAGAACTACTTCATGGGGCGCACGACGGTCTCCGGATTCACGACGCCCGAACGCCGATCGTTCTTCGCGTTCGACATGGGCGGCGTGGTCCCGATGGGCGAGGAGATCGTGTCGATGTCGCTGGTGCTCGAGAATGTGTTCGGTGGCGTGCTCGCGAACTTCAGTGGTGGGAGCGAGACGGCCGTGTTCACTTCGACGGGTTTCGGCTACGACGCGATCGCGGACCCGATGGGCAGCTCGACGCCGCCGATCGCGATCTTTGACTCCTTCGGAACGGGCGATTTCTTCGGGGACATCGTCTTTGACGCGGGTGGCCCGCCGGACGGGCCGGTCGAGATCGTACTGAGTCCGGCGGCGATCGCGGCGGCTATGGCTTCGGGCATGTCGGGCGAGGAGTTCATGGTCAGTGGGGCGCTGGCGAGCTACGACCCGGACCCGATGGCGCCGTTCGAGTTCGTGTTCGGGCTGACGGATGTCGTCGTGGACAGCACCCCCACGGGGTTCCCCGTGCCCAAGCTCGTGATCACCACGGCCCCGATACCCGCGCCTTCGGGTGTGCTCTTGTTCGCGGGGATGGGTCTCGTCGCGTCCCGGCGTCAGCGCTGAGCGCAATCTGCATCAACCACACACGGGGAAGTGGAGAGAGATCGACCCAACGGGCGCGCCAAGCGTGCCCGTTGTCGATATTGTGAGGGCATGAAGATCCGATCATGGACGATGCTCATGTCCCTCGCGGTGCTCACCAATGGGACCGCCCTCGCGCAGGACGCGCCCCAGCCCGATTCTGCGCCCGATTCTGAGCTGGATGCCGGGTTGGTATCTCTTTCGGAACCCGAGTCGTGGTCGTTGCGTGATATGCGTCTGCGCGATACGACGCTCTACTGGGATAACGACGGGACATTCGCCAATCTCGTCGATAACTCGGACCGGTTCTACACTAACGGGTTGGGGATCGAGCTCTCGTTTGATCCGAACCTGACAAGCTCGCTCAAGGACAAGCTCGCGCCGGCGGGGGAATGGGACGACCCACGATTCGGGTTCGGGCTCGCGCTCAAGCAGCGCATCTATACCAGCGAGATCATCACCCAGACCAACCCGCCCGCGGACGATCACCCCTACGGCGGATACCTGTACCTGTCGTTCTCGTTCCAGCGCGCCGACAACGAGAAGCACGACCACTTCGGGCTCGACCTGGGTGTCGTCGGCGAGTGGTCCGGCGCGGAATCGGTGCAGGAGTTCATCCATAACGCGTACCCCGACCAGGACGACCCGCTCGGGTGGGACACCCAGCTCGCCAACGAGCTGGCGATCAACTTCAACTACACCCGCACCTGGCGCTCAGATAAGGCTGAGCTCTGGGGGGTGGAGATGGAGATGCTCCCGGCGATTGGGTTCGAGCTCGGGAATGTCGCGATCATGGGGCACGCGAAGATGACCCTCCGAGCCGGGCACAACCTCCCCAACGACTTTGGTCCTGCGACTTTCCTCGGGCACAAGGATCACACGGTCCAGGGTGCCAGTTGGGGCGAGGGTGATTTCTCCTTCTACGTCTACGGCTCGGTCGGCGCAGACGCGGTCGGACGAGACATCTTCCTCGATGGCAACACCTTCGCGAGTTCCCGATCCACAGACTCCGAGCCCTTCGTCGCGCGTGCGAGTGTTGGGTTGGTGCTGCGGTATAAGCAGTTGTACGTGGGGTGGGCACAGAACTTCCTGACCGAGCGATTCGAGTCCCAGCCCAACGGGCAGACCTTCGGCAGCGTGGTCCTCGGCTACTCATACCAGTTCTGATGATGGACGAACAAACGCATCCATACGGCATCAACGCCGAGGCGATCGAATCCGGGTGGGGACGCGTCCCGCTCCTGCTCGCACCGTTCTATCTATTGTTTCGCCCGGGCAGGTTCATGCTCGGGTACGGGTATCACGCGTCGATCGTGATCGTCCTGCTCACGGCGTGGATCGTCGGGTCGGGGCGCATGACCAACTGGGTCGTGAATCAGCAGCGACTCAATGCCGACCCGCTCCCGATGCGGATCGATTCGTGGTTGGTGCTCTGGGGCGTGATCATTGGGCTGGGTGCGCTTCGCGCGGTCGCGGAGTACGGGCTCGGCGGGCTCTGGGTCTGGCTTCGGTTGCGGATCTGCGGCGTGCGCGGCAACCAGTGGCGTGCAAGCAGCAGGATCTCCATCTTCGCGCGATCGATCGAGATGGTGCCTCTTGTTGTGTTGTTGGTGTACTTCACTGTTCGGTACGACGATGTCGGGGCGTACCTCGAGCAACCCGTAGGGATCGGGAACTACCTCGCGGGTGCGTTCATGTTCATCGCGCCGGTGTCTGCGTACATCATGGTTCGCTCGCTGTGTCGGGTGCGATCGGTCTGGGCGGTGGTGCTGTTCCTGGTGGTGCCGTTGCTGTGGCGAGTGGCGATCATGGCCATCGGGCTCTGGATGGCGAATCAGGTCGCAGTTCAGCGGTACACAGGCGCGTATCCAGACACGCATCGCCCCATAGAGCACGCGTCGGAGCTGATCCGCTTTGATACCCCGGATGGGTGGACGATCGAGCAGCTGAGCGATGTCGGGGAATCGATCCCGATCAGCCTCCGTGTGCTCGGCGATGACGAGTTCGCTGAACTGGTCATTCGTGTGCAGGTGCGTGACGAGGTTTATCCCGTCGAGCACGATCTGGCGCAGCTCGAAGCCGAGGGGCGGCGCGTGTCCGATCGTGCAGATGATCCCAATGTCCGGATCGCGAACCAGGTCGGGGACGGGATCGATTACGCCGTCAGCATCGACGGGCAAGACTACAAGATGTACCACCTGCGTGTGCACTTCGATGTCGATCACGATGTGCTGTTCCGGTTCACCGCATCCGAGCGATACTGGTGGCACGCGATGGAGGGATGGAAGCAGGTGCTCAGCTCGATCGAGATCGGCGATCTCTATGGGATCGTTCCCGATGTCTCGAACCCGACCCGGGTTGAGGGCGAGGGGTTCGTGGTGGAGATGCCGGGCAACTGGCACCGGGTCGATTGGGGCGACAGGAAGCCGTTCACCCACAACACCCAGATCGCTGCGAAGCAGTACTCCTGGTTCACGGTCTCGATGTACGATCGAGACATGAGTGCGGAGGACGAGCTGCGGATGTTCCTCAACCACACGATCGACGACACCGTCATCGCGACGACCCAGATGAATGAATGGCTGGGCTTGCGAGGGTTCGGGATCGAGGGGCAACTCCAGGAAACCCTCGCAGGGAAGCAGCAGATCAAGGCGTTGTATGTTCCGCTGAGCGATGGGCGGGTGATGGTGCTCAACATGTATCAGGCATCTTCGTCGTCCGAACTCACCGATCCCGGATTCCAGCTCATCGAAGACACATTCCAACTCCAAGGCGTTGAACCCGCGTCGCCCTGAGGGGGATACGATCCACCATGAGCAACCCACTCGTCAGCGTGATCATGGGATCGAAATCGGACTGGGCGGATGTCATGGAGCACGCGTCGGCGGCGCTCGAAGAGCTCGGCGTGCCTCATGAGGTGAAGGTCGTTTCCGCGCACCGCACGCCCGATCTGCTCGTGTCCCACGCGAAGCAAGCGAAGGGACGCGGGATCGAGGTCATCATCGCGGGCGCGGGCGGAGCAGCACATCTGCCGGGCATGGTCGCGTCCATGACGACGATCCCCGTTATCGGGGTCCCCGTGATGAGCAAGGCCCTCAAGGGCATGGACTCGTTGCTGTCGATCGTGCAGATGCCCGCGGGGATCCCTGTCGCGACCGTCGCGATCGGCAAGGCGGGCGCGCGGAACGCGGGTCTGCTCGCGGCGTCGATCGTGGGGAACAAGCACCCCGAGATCAGTGATCGGCTCGAACAGTTCCGCGCCAACCAGACGCAGGCGGTGCTCGATCACCCCGACCCACGGGAGCAGGCATGAGCGATTCATCCGCGCCGGTGCAACGCGTCGGGATCATCGGAGGCGGGCAGCTTGCCCTGATGCTCGCCCAATCGGTCGAATCGCTCGGCGTCACCTGCACCGTGCTCGATCCAAACGAGCACTGCTGCGCTCGTGCGGCGTGCGAGCAGATCGTGGGGGACTACGACGATCCGGACGCGCTCAAGCAGCTCGCTGCGTACTCGGATGTCGTCACCTACGAGTTCGAGAATGTCCCCGCCGCAGCGGGCGAGGTGATCCGCCCGCTCAAGCCCATCCACCCCAACCCCGACGCGCTCGGGTACGCCCAGGATCGGCACCTCGAACGCACGATGTTCAAGGATCTCGACATCGCGATCCCCGAGTACCGCGCGGTCGATGATGTCGCGTCGTTGGAGTCGGCGCTCGAAGAGCTCGGGACACCCGCGATCCTCAAGGCCCGCTCGCTCGGATATGACGGGAAGGGGCAGGTCCTGATCAACGACGCGTCGAAGGCTGCGGACGCCTTCGCGACGATCGGGTCCGTCCCCGCGATCCTTGACCAGTTCGTCGAGTTCGAGCGCGAGCTGTCCATCGTCGCGACCCGCTCTGTGGATGGCGACATCGCGTACTACCCACTGAGCGCCAATGTCCATCGCGCCGGGATCCTCCGTGTGTCTAAGGCCCCCGCGCGGGATGTCAACGAGCACCTGATCGAGCAGGCGCACCACGCTGCGCGTCAGATCCTGAATCGGTTCGCGTATGTCGGGACGATCGCGGTGGAGTTCTTCCAGATCGGTCGCGGCGACAACGCGACGCTCGTCGCCAACGAGATCGCGCCGCGCGTGCACAACACGGGGCACTGGACGATCGAGGGCGCCCAAACATCGCAGTTCGAGAACCACATGCGTGCCGTGATGGGGATGGAGCTGGGTGCTGCTGATCCGATCGGGCACAGCGCAATGGTCAACATCATCGGCGACGAACCACGCAAGGGCGCGCTCGAATCCATGCCCGAAGCCCATGTCCACATGTACGGCAAGTCCCCCCGCGCAGGGCGCAAGATCGGGCATGTGACGCTCAACGCACCGAGCGCCGACGAGCTCGATGCGCTGCTTGAAAGATTTACCCGCGTGATCGGATAAACACTCAAGGGACGAGGAAGGCGGCTGCGATTCCCAAAGAACAAGTCTTCGCGATCCTCGCCGGTGTATCTGTCATCACCTTTATCGCGACGCTGATCATCGTGCCGTGGGTGCTTGTGCGACTGCCCAAAGATTACTTCGTGCGCGACAAGCGAGTCCCACTCGATCTGCCGCAGCGTCATCCCATGATCCGGGTCACGGTGCATGTGCTGAAAAACCTGCTGGGTGCGGTGCTGCTGGTGGGCGGCATCGCCATGCTCGTCTTGCCGGGTCAGGGGCTTCTGACGATGCTGCTGGGGCTCTCGCTGATCAACTTCCCCGGCAAGTTCTGGCTCGAACGCAAGCTCATCCAGCGCCGCGCGGTGAACCGGTCCGTGAACTGGATCAGGCGCAAGGGTGGGCGCGAGCCGATGGTGGTTCCAGACCGCGAGCCCAAGCGGGCGGGTTGACTCACGGGCCCGCTTCGGGCTCGGGGTCCATTGCTTCGAACCTGGCCTTCCATTCGGCGGCCTGCTCGGCATGCCCCCGGTCTGGCTGCGCCTGATCCCAGTGCCGGTACAAGACCGCCATGTTGTTTGTCAGGGTTCGCTTACGATCCAGGGGCGCATCGGGCACGCGATCGAAGAGCGCGTACTCGTTGAGGAAGAGCGTCTCGACTTCATTGAAGCGTTTTTCCTGGAACAGCAGGTTCGAGAGTTCTTTTCGGACCATGATGGTGTACCCATGGAACTCCCCGTAGACGCGCTCGAATCCGGGGAGGGCTTGTTGCAGGAGCGAGATCGAGGCATCGAACCGCTTCAAATCCTTGTTGACGAGCGCGAGGTTGTAGTAGGACCGCAGCGTCGCGTCGTGAAGGGGACCGAGCACTCTCTTTCGCCCTTCCAGAGCCTCGTTTGTCAGCTGCCACGCCTCATCGAAATCGAGCTGGTTGTAGCGAACCCCGCCAAGATTGTCTTTGAGCATGAGTGTGACATTGTGGTCCTCGCCCAGTGTCGTTCTGCTGAGTTCGAGGGCTTCTGTGAAGATCTCGGCGGCTCTGGGGAGGTCATCCATCGAACGGTACAGGCCGGCCAAGTTGTTGAGGGCGCGGATCGTGCGTTGATCGAAACGGCCATACAACTCGGTCATCCCGTCAATCGCCTTTGAGTACAGTTGCTCAGCTTCCCCCTGGCGATCGGTATAGTTGTACGAAGCCGCGAGCGAGCTCATGGCACCGAGCGTGTTCCCATCGAGTGGTCCCAAGTGTGTCTTGTACCACTCCAGGGTCGAAGCGTACATGTCGGCAGCTTCCTGGTATCGCGTCTGGGCAAACTGAAGTGTGGCGTAGTGGTAGCGCACATCGATGGCTGATCGCGAGTCCTCACCATGCGAATCGATCGCGTTCGCCAGTGTGTCCTGGAACAGCTGCTCTGCACGATCTAGCTGGCCCAGGTCCGTGAGGATCATCCCGTAGCGAGCATTCGCGTCCAGCGTCCGGGGATCCGTCTCGCCCAGCAGCTTGGTCCTGATCTCGATCGATTCAAGTATGGCTTGTTCCGCCAGATCGAGTAGCCCGATATCGTGCAGCGTCTCAGATAGGCTGGTGAACAGGTCAGCCCGAACCTCGGGTTGTTGACCGAACTGCTCTTGGATCGCATCGATGGCGGGGAGGAAGACATTGGTCTCGAGTGTGCTCTGTGCCCACCCGGTAAAGTCGACACCAAGGAGCGATTGATCGACCGCGGCGATGCGCTCATCGATCTGCGGTGGGTTCTCCTGCAGACGCTCGCCGACGAGTCTTGCATTCTCAAGTAAATCCTGGCGTATGTTGATGCCCATCTGCGCGACATCGATGCCAGAGAGCTGCGCGGATTGAAACTCCACAACCTGCTGGAGCTCTTCCGAGCGTGTCTGAGCCTCGGCTTGTGCCTCGAGCGCCTGCACCGCAGCGAGATCGGCCCTGTCTTTTTCCTGAACTGCCCAGTACATCCCGCCGGTTGTGCCCGCAAGACCCAGGAGCAGGGTACTCCCGATCGCGAGCGCGGCCAGAACGCCCGCCCGATTGCGCCGCACGAACTTTCTTAGCCGGTAGCTTGCGCTGGGCGGCCCGGCCGACACCGGCTCATTGTTCAGGTGGCGCTGGATGTCCGCCGCCAGACCATTGGCCGTGTCGTACCGGCGTGTGCGGTCCTTCTCCAGGCACTTCATCACGATCCAGTCGAGGTCACCGCGCAGGATCAGGCCCAGTCTTCTGATATCCGTGTGACGCTGCTCGGCGGTCCGGCTCGCGGTTTCTCCGAGACTCGAGAGCCGGGTCGATGGCTTGTGCGGTGTCTCCTCGCGGATGATCCGCATCATCTCGCCGAAGCCGCGGTCGAACAGCTCTCGATGGTTGAACGGGGTTGTCCCCGTGAGCAGCTCATAGAGCAGCACACCGAGCGAATAGATATCGCTGCGGGTATCGATGTCCAGCCCCGACATCTCCGCCTGTTCGGGGCTCATGTAGACCGGCGTGCCGATCATCTGGCGGTGCTGGGTGAAGAGCGTTTTTTCGGTGAGCTCCGCGTTGGTTGCCTTGGCGATGCCGAAGTCGATCACCTTGGGCACGGGCACGCCGTCGTGCATGGTCACGAGCACATTGCCCGGCTTGATGTCGCGATGGATGATGCCCTTCTGGTGCGCGTGCTGGATCGCGTGGCACACCTTGGTGAACAGATCAAGCCGTCCCTTGGTGTCGACCTTCTCATGGTCACAGTACTGCAGGATCGGGATGCCCTTGATGTACTCCATGACGAAGTACGGACGCCCAGTCTCGGTCATCCCCGCGTCGAAGACCTTGGCGATGTTGGGATGATCCATCATCGCCAGCGCCTGTCGCTCGGCCTCGAATCGGGCGATCACCTGCTTGGTGTCCATCCCGAGTTTGATGATCTTGAGCGCGACGCGTCGCCTGACCGGCTCGCGTTGCTCGGCCATCCAGACCGTGCCGAAGCCGCCCTCGCCGATCTGCTGGAGCAGCTTGTAGTTGCCCATCTGATCGCCCGCGGCTTCCGCCGGTTGCGAGGAGGTTTGAGCGGCGCTCGGGGGCAGATCCGGAAGCGTCGCATCCGGATCGAATACATCGCTCTCAAGGAACGCGCCGAGGTGGTCGTCGGCCGCGAGCAGCCGATCCACCTCAGCGCGCAGTTCCTGATTCGAACCGCACGCCCGATCGAGATACGCGCCGCGTAACTCGGGGTCCAGCTGACGCGCCGTTTCAAAGATAGTTTCAATGTCGCTCACGAGATCCCCGTTCGGGCCATCGCCCTACATGATTGTGTTTGCTTCGCGGGCGTCACGGCTCGCGACCTTGCGGTGATTGACCGCGTTCGTGTATTCGCTCGGTGTCTGCGTGGTAAACCGCAGGACCGTCTCACCGATCGCGATCTCATCGCCATCGTTCAGTGGGCTGTCACTCTCGACTTCCTGACCATTGAGACGCATGGGATTGGTGGAACGCATCGGCGAGAGAACATGCGTCGTCCCGTCGTGCCGGATCATCGCCTGTTTGCGGCTGACCCGCTGGTCGAGGATCTGGATGTCCCTTGACGGGTCTCGCCCGAGCGAGAGCGGTCGGTTCGCCAGTTCGAAAGTCGTTCCTTCTTGCTCGCCCTTGGTAATGACCAGAATAGACATGGTGTACTCCCTTCGAGGTGTGTTCATGAGGCAATGCGTCAACGAGCGCACCGACCCCTCAGCGATTTGAAAAGTTTTTGTGCTCGTCTTGATCCTCGCCCAGCCGGCTGAACAGCCATGCTCGCGCGAACGCCCAATGACGCTCCGCGGTGCTCAGCGAGATCCCCAGCACATCGGCGGCCTGTGGCATGGTCAGCCCCGCATAGAAGCGGAGCTTGACCAGCTCGCCCTTCGTCGGGTCCATTCCCGAGAGCTGTTCGAGGGCCTCGTCGAGCTCCAGCAGATCGCTCGGTGATTCTTCCAGTGTCACCACGCAGGCGTTCAGCGAGATTCGCCGTGCGGTTCCCCCACCTCGTTTCTGGGCATTTCGGGCCCGGGCCCGATCGATCAGGATCCGGCGCATCGCCTCGGCGGCCGCGGCAAAGAAGTGCCCGCGCCCGTCCCAGCCCGGCGGCTGCTCGGGATTTGGCCCGATCAGGCGGAGATACGCCTCGTGCACCAAGCCGGTCGCCTGCAAAGTCTGCGGCGTGTGCTCGCTCGCTAATCTGGAGTCGGCGAGCCTTCGGAGTTCGTCGTAAACCAGCGGGAGCAGCGCCTCGGAAGCCCGGGGGTCGCCGCGGTCGATGGCTTCAAAGATCTGGGTCACCTCGTGATGCACCCGTCCAATATACCCAATCTCGGCGTGGCATTAGCCCAGATTGTGCTTGATGATGCACCAGATGGCCTCAACGCCGTCTTTCCACCCGATCTTCTTGCCTTCTTCGTAGGTCCGACCGGCATAAGAGATCGGGACCTCGTAGATGCGAAGCGGGATCCGCCGGATGCCCTGCTCGTCGGGCAGGCGGGCCTTGGCGAGCTTGGCGATCAGCTCGGGTTCAACGCCGAAGCGTTTCTCCGTGATCGTGATGTCCTTGATCGCGTCGCGGGTGAAGGCCTTGAACCCGCACTCGATGTCCGTGAGGTTCAGGTTGCTCATCATGTTACTCGTGAGCGTGATGATCCGGTTCGCGATCGAGTGCCAGTAGTAGAGCACGCGATGGGTCTGCCCGAGGAACCGGGTCCCGATGACCGCGTCGGCTCTGCCGTCGAGGATCGGGGCGAGGACCTGATCGTGCTCGCGCGGGTCGTACTCGAGGTCCGCGTCCTGGATGATGATCGCGTCCGCGTCGTCCTCGAGCGCCCTGGTGATCCCCGATGCGAGCGCTGCGCCCTTGCCCTGGTTGTGGGGCTGATGGATCGCGATGGTGTCATCGCGCTGGGCGAGCTCGTCGACGATCTTGGGCGAATCGTCACGCGACCCGTCATCGACGAGGTAGATCACCCGATCGCAACGCGTCCCATCGGGCAACGACGGCGCGGGCGTGCTGATCAGACGATCGAACAACACCGGGAGCAGCGTCTGCTCGTTGTACACCGGGATGACGACAGCGATCTTCACGACCCAAGAATACCCGCGATCCGCAGCGCCTTCACCTGTGCGTTGGAGATCGCGAGCGAATCGAGCGATGAGATCGGGTGTTTCGTCCAGTTCTCGGGCGTTTGCGACGGCACTTCCGTTTGATAGACCGCGAACTCGACGATCCGGTGCGTCGTGATGTGGGTAAAGGACTCGATGTGCTCAGGGGGATTTGATCCCGATCGGACGAGCTCGTGTGGTTCATGGGCGCGATCGTCGCGTTCGAGGGTGGGGAGCTGATACATCCCCGCCCACATCCCCGTGGATGGGCGCTGCTCGAGGTAGATCGAGTCTCCGTCGCGGATGACGAGCGACGCGCAATAGAGGTGCTTTTGCTTCGCGCGGGGTTTGGGGATGGGGATCGACTCGGTGGTGCCCGCTGCGAGCGACCCGCACTGATCCGAGATCGGGCAATGCAGGCACTTGGGCCCCTTGGGCACACACACCGTCGCGCCCAGTTCCATCATGGACTCATTGAAGATCGCGGGGTCTTTGCAGGTTTCGACGAGCTTTTCCGCGCGTTCCCATGCCCACGCGATGGTTGTATTGTCCGTCTGCGGGATCGGTTGGTTGTGCACACGCAGCAGGACCCGGATGACATTCCCATCCACAATCGGGGCGCGTTGCCCAAACACCATCGACGCGATCGCGCCGGCGGTGTACCGCCCGATGCCGGGCAGTTTGAGCAGTTCATCGAGTGATTCGGGGACGACCCCGTCGTGGTGCTCGACGATTGTTTTGGCGCACGCGTGGAGGAGACGGGCTCGCCGGTAGTACCCGAGCCCGGACCACGCGGCGAGGACATCGTCCTCCGGGGCGGCGGCCAATGCCTGAACGGTGGGGAACCGATCGAGGAAGGGATCGAACTTCTCGAGGACCCGTGAGACCTGGGTCTGCTGAAGCATGAGCTCAGAGACAAGCGAGCGGTACGGGTCGCGGGTCTGTGTCCGCCAGGGCAGATCGCGGGCGTTGGCCTTGAACCATGTCTCGAGCGATCGGGTCAGGATGGCATCATCCGGTGCATCGCTCATGGGTTGGGCACAGATCGGAGCGCGTTGCGGAGCTTGGGGAGGGTCGATGTCCACGCGCTTGCGTCTTTGAGGGAGACGGAGATGAAGTGGGTGTGGATGAGGACATTGGTGACGCCTTCGATATCGAAGAGGGGCTTGCCCATCGGATCGTCTTGGGCATCGTCGGGTTTGAAGAACGATCGGATCGCGCCGGGCGCGGGGTCCACGATGAGTTTGCGGGCGCGCGGGTTGGGTGTGGACTCGATCTTCGTGATCTCGAAGGGCATATAAGAGGATAGAGACCCAACGCCCGGATGGGCGAGCGGTTAGAATCAGAACCGAGAACCGAACCGAACCCTGGCGCGTTGTCAAGGAGGGCGTCCCTTTGGGCACCTTGGATCGCCTGCAAGACCTGTTCAGCCGATTGGGCTCCTACACCTGGTGGGAGATCGCGATCGAGTTTTTGGTCATCTGGCTGGTCGTCTACGCGGGGCTCCGGTTCGTCCAGGGCACCCGTGCCGCTCGTGCGCTCAAGGGGCTCTTGTTCGTCCTTATCGTGGGGACCCTCACCGTCCGGCTGTTCGGCGACGATCTCTTCGCTCGCATCGCGTACCTCTACGATCGCGTCCTGGCCGTCATCGCGATCGCCCTCGTCGTGATCTTTCAGCCCGAGCTCCGAAGGGCGCTCATCCGCCTGGGCGAGACGGGGTTCATGCGAGGCCCGCACCAGGGCGCGGAGAAGATCGCCGCCGAGCTCACCCCCGCGTGCGTGTTCCTCTCCAAAGCCCGGTTCGGCGCGATCGTGGTCATCGAACGATCCGTCGGGCTCAAGGCCCTCGTCGAGGGCGGCACGGTCCTCAACGCGAGCTTGTCCGCGTCGCTCATCCAGACGATCTTCCATCCAGGGTCTGCGCTGCACGATCTGGCGGTGGTGATCCGGGGCGACAAGATCCATAGCGCCGGGGTCCAGCTCCCCATGGCAAACGCGAACGACATCGAGGATCAATCGCTCGGGTCGCGCCATCGCGCCGCGATCGGGGTGACAAAGGAAACCGACGCGCTGGTGCTCGTCGTGTCCGAAGAAACCGGCGCGATCCGCATCGCGGAACGCGGTGTGCTTAGTTACCCGATCGATCCGACGACGCTCGAGGCGGTGATCCGCGAACGCCTGGGTCACAAGCCCACCCCCGAGCCGGGTAAAGAGCGGGTCGACGAGGCGCTGAGCGCCGATGCGCCATCGGGGTTCGCGGACGACACGCGCCTGGAATCGGGCGACGAGCCCGAGCCCGGCGAGTCGCTCATGCGTGATGCTGCGCCCGTCGAAGAACCCAGCACGGGCACGAAGGGGGACGGGCGATGAATGAAGAACGCACCATCCTCGCCAAGATCAGGACCATTATCGTCGTCACCCTGCTCTCGATGATGCTCTGGCTGCTCGCAGAAGCGCGGATGGTCCGGTCGCAGTCCTTCGAGGCCCAGATCGCGATCACCAATGTCGAGATCCCCGGCGGGCTCGAGCTCGCGGTGCGTCAATCGCCCAGCGAAAACCGGATCCGCGTCGTGGAGATCGAGCTTGAGGGGTCGACCTCGGGTATCGATGAGCTCATGCGTCAGCTTCAGAATCGGCTCGAGCTCCGTCTCGGGCGCGAGATCCCAGCCCGCCCGGGGATCTTTGAGATCGATCTCCGCGCGGAGCTGCGCCGCTCGCCCGATCTGGACATGCACGGCGTCACCATCGCTTCCGTGACCCCCGAGACCATCATGATCGAGGTCGACGAGATTGAAACGCGCGAGATGCCGGTGCGGATCGTGCTCCCCGATGGGGTGCAGACGGATGGGGCGCCGCGTGCCGAGCCCGCGCTGGTGCGGGTTCGGGCGCCGGGTTCCATCATGATGAGTATCCAGAGCGGGGGTGGGGTTGTGACCGTCTCGCGTGAGCAGGTCGAGCAGCTTCAACCCGGGCGATTGGAGACGATCCCCGGCGGTCTCGTCGAGATCGAGGGCATCAACGCGGATACATGGGCAACGAGCATCGAGCCCGCCCAGGCGGATGTGCTTATTACCCTCCGCAGCGTCACCCAGCAGCTCGAGCTCGATCAGATCCCGGTTCAGGTGCTCATCGCGCCCGGCGAGATCGGGCGTTGGCAAATCGAGATCGACGATACCGATCGCGACCTGATCGGGATCGTGGTTGAGGGACCCGTGGAGGCGATCGAGGCGCTGCGTACCAAGGCGGTCCGCCCAAGGGCGTATGTGTCACTCAACTTCGAGGATCTTGAGCGTGGGATCGAGTCCAAACCCGCACAGATCGTGAACCTGCCGGTTGGGTGCCGGGTGCTCGGGACCGAGCGGATCGTTGGTCTTCGGATCTCGCGTGTCTCGGAGAACGGGTCGGGCACGGACGCGTCGGGGACCCCGGGTCCCTGAAGATCCCGCCGGGCGGATTTGGGCCTGTGAAAGAATTTCAAACGCCCCTTTGAGCGAGACTTCCGTCTGCTTTGGTCCTACCCTTCCATCCCCCCGAAGGGCACGCGCGGGCGTGCTCTGGAGGGTGAAACGAACCACTTTTCTCGAACCCGTCGCCCCCAAACTGGGCCAGGCAGGAGAACCCCCGTGAAGATCAAGACCGACGAGATCGTCAGCGTCATCAAGCAGGAAATTGAGCAGTTCTCGAGCGAGCTCGAGATCTCCGAGGTCGGGCGCGTTGTCGAAGTCGGCGACGGTATCGCTCGTATCTACGGGCTGAGCAAGGCCATGGCCGGCGAACTCATCGAGTTCGAAACCTCTGAAGGCGCCGTCATGGGCCAGGTCATGAACCTTGAAGAGGACACCGTTGGTGCGGTCATCTACGGGAACTTCCTCTCCGTGAAGGAAGGCGACACCGTCAAGGCAACGGGCAACCTGCTTTCCGTGCCCGTAGGTGAGGGCATGCTCGGTCGCGTCGTTGACCCCCTGGGTCGTGCGCTCGACGACGGGCCCGCGATCAACACCAACCAATCGTCGCTCGTCGACATCATCGCGCCCGGCATCGCGGCACGCCAGCCCGTGCACGAGCCGATGCAGACCGGTATCAAGGCGATCGACGCGATGATCCCGATCGGTCGTGGTCAGCGCGAGCTGATCATCGGCGATCGTAAGACGGGCAAGACCGCCGTGGCGATCGACGCGATCATCAACCAGAAGCAGTACTGGGGCACCAAGGACGCCGTCGTCTGTGTGTATGTCGCCGTCGGTCAGAAGGAATCCACCGTCGCGGGCGTCGTGCAGACCCTCAGGGAAGCGGGCGCGCTGGACTACACCATCGTCGTGATCGCGGGTGCCTCCGACCCGGCACCCATGCAGTACATCGCGCCCTACACGGGTTGTGCGATGGGCGAGCACTTCATGTGGTCGGGCAAGGAAGAGGGCAAGACCCTCTCCAACGGCTCGCCCTACCCCAAGCATGTCCTCTGCGTGTACGACGACCTCTCCAAGCAGGCCGTTGCGTACCGCCAGCTCTCACTGCTCCTTCGTCGTCCTCCAGGGCGTGAAGCGTTCCCGGGTGACGTCTTCTACCTCCATAGCCGCCTGCTCGAGCGTGCGACCAAGCTCTCCGACGAGAACGGCGCCGGCTCGCTCACGGCACTCCCCGTCATCGAGACCCAGGAAGGCGACGTCTCGGCGTACATCCCGACCAACGTGATCTCGATTACCGACGGTCAGATCTACCTCGAGCCTGAACTGTTCTTCTCGGGTGTCCGCCCCGCGATTAATGTGGGTATCTCGGTCTCCCGCGTGGGTGGTGCGGCACAGGTCAAGGCGATGAAGAAGATCGCGGGCTCGCTGCGTCTCGATCTCGCGGCCTACCGCGAACTTGAAGCATTCGCCCAGCTCGGTACCGATCTCGACAAGGCCACCCAGGCCCAGCTCGATCGCGGTGCTCGCATGGTTGAGCTGCTCAAGCAGCCTCAGTTCGTGCCTCAGAATGTGACCGATCAGATCATCTCGATCTACGCGGGCACCAAGGGGTTCCTCGATTCCGTCGCGCTCAACAAGGTCTCGGCCTTCGAGAAGGCGATGCTCGAGTACTTCCAGACCAGCGCCAAGGGCGTGTGGGACGAGCTCAACGAGTCCAAGGCCCTCAACGACGGGCTCGAGGGCAAGCTTGTTGATGCACTGAACAACTTCAAGGCCGGCTGGAACGGCTGATCACAACGAAAACTTTGAACCGAAGCCCTCACGGTCCGTGAGGGCTTTTTCTTTGCAAAGCCATATCAGAATCTGTTACGATCGGACTCTTTAATGGAGGGGATCATGATGCAGATACCGAATGCGTTGTTTGTTCTTGTCGTCGTTTTTTCATCGATTGCGCACGCCCAGCCCTGCATGCCCTTCCCGGGGTTCGGGCTGTACACAGGGCTCCAGTCTGCCCGCGCTATCGAGTTCGGGGATCTCGATCAGGACGGTGATCTCGACTTTGTTGTCCCGGGCGGCGATTTCATCCGCGTGTTTGAGAACGATGGCACGGGCAACTTCACTCAGGGTGATATCCAATACACGATCTTTCCCGCGACTCGCGTCAAGCTCGTGGATCTGAACAATGACTCATGGCTCGATATCTACATGTCGATCGCCGGCGACGACCAGGTCGTCGCTTATTTCAATGACGGCACGGGGCAGTTCCCGACGGTGTACTCGAACCTGATCGGCTTCTCGCCAAAGGGCATAGATGCCGGTGATATCGATGGCGACGGGTTTGCTGATCTGGTGGTCGCGAACGAGTCCGATGGCACGATCCGTTTTCTGATCAACGATGGCGATGACACATTCACACCCATGCCAGCGATATCGGCCGGCAACGAGCCAGAAGATGTCTTGCTGGGTGATCTCGACAACGACGGCGACCCCGACCTGATTATCACGGAGCAAACAACATCGACTGCGATGGTCCGCCTCAACACCGGGTCTGGCGTGTTCTCGCAGGTCGCGACGCTCACACTCGGCACCAGCCCGGAGTACGGCGCGCTCGGGCATCTCAACGGCGATTCATTCCTCGACTTGGTTGTGACGAGCGAAATCGACAACACGGTGAGCGTGCACCTGGGCCTGGGCAACGGGCAGTTCGCGGCGACCGCGTACTACGACGCGGGGATCCGCCCCTCCGATGTTACGATCGGCGATCTCGACGGCGACGGCGATCAGGACCTCGCGGTGAGCAACTTCTTCGACCGCAAAATGCATGTATTGATGAATCAGGGCGGCGGCTCATTCATGGCCCCCGTGGCGTACAGGACCGCGCTGTTCTCGCAAAGCGTCGCGATCGGCGATGTCAACAACGACGGACATCTTGACATCGGCGTCGCCAATGGTATCGGCGATTCCGTCAATATCTTCATGAACAACGGCGTTGGTGCGTTCGCGCAGATCGATGAGACCGACAGCCGAGCACGCGGGCGGGATATCGAACTCGGAGATCTCGATCTCGATGGGGATCTCGATATCGTCGTGGCAGATGATACAACCAACAGGTACGGCATCGTTCGCAACGACGGGAGCGGCAATCTGATCCCGTTCAATACATTCGATGCGTTCAGCGGCGACGCGAGCGATGCGCACCTTGCGGACTTCGACCTCGACGGCGACCTCGACATGGCGATCGTCTCGACTGTCGATGGCTTCCTGCATACCTTCCGCGGTTTGGGCGACGGCACATTCTCAAGTGGCACGCTTATCGATTCGACGCTCAGCAACCCCTACGAGGTCAGCAGCGCCGATCTGGACGGCGACGACGCGCCGGAGCTGATCGTGAGTCAGTTCGGCACAAACCGACTGCGCGTTTACAACAACAACGGTGTAGGCATCTTCTCCTCACGCCCCGAGATCGAGCTCCCGGGCATCACGGTCGGCATCGACGCCGGAGATGTCGATGGCGACGGAGATAACGATATTGTGCTCGCCGGTGTTTCAACCGATGAGGTCTATGTGCTCCGCACCGGACGCAACAACAGCATCGGTACGCCCATTGCGTACATGACTGGTGATGAGCCGTACGCACTGAACCTCGCGGACCTCGACAGCGATGGCGATCTCGATCTGGCGGTGCTCAACCGTGGGTTCGACCCAGCAACGGGCTCAAAGGTTCGGGTGATGCTCAACAACGGCAACGGTAGTTACACGCCAGCGGGGCTCTACCCGGTGGGGTTTAGGCCATCCGGTCTCCAAGTTGCCGATCTCGACGGCGATGGTGACATCGATATCGTGACCACCAGCGAATCCGATAAGGCCATGAGCACGCTGCTCAACAATGGCGATGCGACCTTTTCACCCGAGGTTCGGACCCACTTCCTGCTTGGGCCTCGAGGCGTCGCGTTGGGTGACCTCGATAGCGATGGCGGCATTGACGCGGTCACGACGAACATGAGCACCACCCAGCTGCGTCTGATATTCAATAGCTGCGATATCAACCCATGCCCTGCCGACCTCAATCGTGACGGGCTGCTGAACTTCTTCGATGTCTCCTCATTTCTCATTACATTTCAGAATCAGCAGCCGATCGCGGACTTCAACAACGACGGACAGTTCAACTTCTTCGATGTCTCGGCCTACCTGGCGGCCTACAACGCCGGCTGCCCTTGAGTGATCCATCACCGCGTTCGTGCCTAAGAGCCAGTACAACACCTCAAACACGCCCGATCGGGCGTGTTTTGCTTGAACCGGAACGGCAACTCGGCGTATATTGCGGATATGGAGGTGCGTAATCATGAAGGGGTCTCTTAGCGTGCTCGTTGCTTTGTCGCTCTTGGGCTTGCCCACAATGGGGCAGCCCGTCGAAATCTTCACGCCCGATCGTGTCTTTGTGCTCGTCGAGGACGGCGAGGTCTGGGATCTGTATACCAGCAACGGTTACGCGTTCTACGCCACCCGCGATAAGCTCTTCACCGGCGGGCTGCCTGGGGGAGAGCCGATCGGCAGGGATCTGGATGTCGAACTGCCACAGGGTCTCGAAGCGCAGGCGCTGAGCGTGCTCCCGCCGAGTGTCAGTGACAACAAGGCACGCATCGAGATCAGTCGCGTGGATGGCGAACCGTTCGATCTCAACGCGTTCACCATGATGATGCTCTGGACACAGACCAACCCGATCGAGACGCTCTACGAGATCATGCCGATCTACAACGACGAGGACGCGTTCGACGAGCCGATCCGGTTCTACGGCACCGGGCACTACGGCGATACCTTCCATTACGATCAGACCTCAGTCCCGACCAATACATCGCTGTTTGTTGGCTACCACGCGTACAAGATCAAGTTCCTGCTGGACTTCGCGATGATCTCGCTGGTTGTTGATGGGCCCGGCTGTCCCGCCGATCTTACCGGTGACGGCCAACTCGACTTCTTCGATGTCTCCGCGTTCCTGAGCGCGTACCAGAACCAGGACCCAGCCGCCGATTTCACGGGCGATGGGATGTTCGATTTTTTCGATGTCTCGGCTTTCCTGAGCGGATACACCGCCGGATGCCCCTGATCCCGCGCATGACCGCGTTTGTGCGCATAATGATTGTCATACACACCAAACACGCCCCACCGGGCGTGTTTTGCTTTCATGGATTCGATTCTGTTGGTATCGTGAACAGGCACAGCCGGAGGGAGCCCATGCGACACACACACTTCATCGGAACGCTCATCGCGTTGCTGCTCGCCCGGCCTGCAGCGGCGCAGGCGGTGCTGCCCGCCAAGCAGGTCGTCGCGCCGGTGAGCGATATCGAATCGGGGCTACTCAAGCTCCCCGACCCGGTCGAACTGGGCGTGACATCGCGCACGCTGCTCTTTGAAGTCGATCCCACGAACGCGGATGCTCATGGCGTGATCGACTTCGGGTTCCCATTCGTCATTGGCGACGGCGCGACGCGGGTGGTGTTCCTCCCCGCGGTACAAGACGCATGGGTCGGAATCGTGACGGCAGTCGATCAAAAGAATCAGCATGAGATCGAGGTGCGCACCGATGCACCGATCGAGCAGCAAGGTGTTTCGATCGTGCGCGATCCGCTCCCATGGGGCGACCAGGGGCGTGTGTTCGATGCGGTCACGCTGCCTACCGGGCAAGGCGGGCTGGGCATTCGTGTTCAGCTCAAGCGGCCATCGGGCGGCTACATCCTGATCGATCAATCGTCCGATCGGGCGCTCTATACCTATATCAAGCAGCGTGGCACGCTGGTCGATCAGCCGATCACGCTCGTGAGTTCGCTCAGTGATGGCTCCAGGATCGTCTCATTACAGGCGATCGTGCGCGCACCCGATGGCACGCGCGAGCTGATCGAGGCCGAGGTCGACGAGCAGCAGCTCTCGTTTGTACCAGCCAAGCCCGGCAAGTACGCGGTTCAGGTCTATGCCGAGTATGCCAACGCGGAGAACCAGTCGGTGATGCTCTCGACCCAGCACCTGATCGAAGTGGAGAAATCCACGACGCCGCTGGGTGCGGTGCGGATCGTCCCCTGCAATGAGCGGATTGAGTTGGTGTTCGACGACGCGGACATCGACGATCGGACCATCGTGGCCGCCGAGGTCTGGGGCCAGGTGGACGGCGTTATGTCGCCCGTCTGTTGGTTGTCGCGCGTGTGCGATGCAAATCGTTCGCTGTTCCTCGATACCCGCTGGGTGTCGCTCGCCGGCGCGGACCCGGCCACGCTTGAGCTTCGCCAGATCCGTGTGCACGATGTGGATTCGATGGTGCCCACGCAGATCATCGATCGAATCGCATTGCCGATTGATCCCGCTCTCATGCCAAGTGCATTGCAGCAGCCCGCACCGACACCGATCCCTGTTACAAACAACACCGCGACGAACCCATCGCGCGGCACCCTTCCGGGCGGGCACCGCCTGCTGCTCGTGCATGGGTACTGCTCTGATGGCAACCCGTTCACCACCTCGCACTTCAGCGGCGACATCGCCGCCTTCAGCGACCCGGACAGCAATCGTTCTCACGACGCGTTCGCGCTTGAGATCATCAATCAGACCGCCGCGATGAAATCCTTTGGCGTGGCCGCCCACTCGCAGGGCGCGATGGCGGCCTTGCATCTCTACACCTTCTACTTCTCCGGGCTCGACTGGGCACGCGGCGATCGCCTGATCCAGTCGGTGGGGGCCCCGTATCAGGGCACGGCCCTGGCGGGCAACGCCGCGGTGCTGGGTGATCTCTTCGGCTCCGGGTGCGGCGAGAACACCGACATGACCTACACCGGCTCGGCCAACTGGCTCTCGCTCATCCCGACCAGCTCGCGCCAGCAGGTATGGTACTACACCACCTCCTTCGAGGACCGCCCCTTCGCGTTCGACTATTGCAACATCATCACCGACCTGCTGCTGAGCGACCCCGACGACGGCGTGATCGAGCGCAGCCGCGGGCAACTCCCGGGCGCGACCAACATGGGCCATGTCGAGGGCTGGTGCCACACCACCGGCATGCGCGACCCGGCGCAGTGCACCGATGCTTCACGCAACGCCACCATCAACGCGAGGGCCAGACGATGAGATACGCATGCATATCGATGATCGCGATGCTCGCACCGTGCTCCTACGCAGATCAGGTGTGCGTGGTGCCCAACGCGCCGATCCCGGACAATACCCCGGGTGGGATCACGATTCCGGTCATGATCGATGCGGGTTCAAGCGAGTTCATCGAGTCGATCGAAGTGGCGCTCGAGATCACGCACCCGTGGGTGGGGGACCTGGTGGTGACCCTGACCTCACCTAGCGGGACGAGCATCACGCTGCTCGATCGCCCGGGGATCCCCAGCGCCGGTTTCCCGGGTCCCTTCGGGTGCGGCGGTCGTGATCTCGACGCGGAGTTCAGTGATGACGCCTCGGTCTTTGCAGAGGATGTGTGCTCGTATAGCGCGATGCCGGTCATCGCTGGTCCGGTCATCCCGGTCCAGTCGTTGTCGAGCTTCATGGGCGAACCGGCACTGGGCGCGTGGGTGCTTCATGTTTCGGATCACTCAGCGTACGACTCGGGCGTGGTGGTGCAGGTCTGCCTGAGCACGACGACCACCATCGCGTGCTCGCCCGATCTCAATGGCGACGGCGTGCTCAACTTCTTCGATGTCAGCGCATTCCTGAATGCATTCAACACGATGAACCCGGTTGCTGACTTCACGGGAGACGGGGTGTTCAACTTCTTCGATGTCTCCGCGTTTCTCAACGCGTTCAACAACGGGTGCCCTTGAGTCTGATAAGAATAAAGATTTGTCTTTGTTCGGTACTGAATCTCATTGATTCAGTCTTGATCACGATATCTGGATCCATTAGGGTACACGGGTCGTAGTGTTCTACGGCCCGTTGTCCCTTTCTGGGACAGTGGTTATGGTCTCACCGGATCGTGATTCGTGCGGGGGCGCAGCGCGTGCTGCGGCTCGATCTCCACCACCACGAAGCGTCGGCTCAATGCCCGGCGGATCACGAACCGGTCACCTCGGGAGGCACACGCGTCATGCGTTCATCATGTATTCTTTTGGCCGGGCTCGCGCTCGGACTCGGGGCTGTTTCAAGTACCGCCATCGCTCAGGATCAGCACCACCGCATCGTGGGAGCGCAGGTCGATGTCGCTTCGGTCAAAGCGGTCCGCGTGGGCGAGCACATCCGCATCGAGAAGTTCCAGACGCCGTTGGGCGAGGTTGATCTCGAGCTCGATCGCGTCGAGTTGTTTGCGGACAATCCGATCCTCGAACTCGGGACTGCGGATGGGATGAAGGAGCTCGAGGTTCCTGAGCTTGTCGTGCTCCGCGGGATCGTCGCGGGTGATGCGGACTCGCTTGCGTATATCGCGCTCTCGCCGTTCGGGACGAACGGTTTCATTCGTCAGGGCGACGAGATCATCACGATCTCCACCGGACCATACGCGCAGGGCAAAGACCTGTCGCGGGCGCTGCGTGCAGCGCGGGTGCAGGATGTGGTTGACCCCAACGCGCGACCCGATGTCCCCCCCAGCGCGTGCGGCGTAGAGATGGGCATGGATCAGCTGGTGCGGATCGGGCTGCCCGAGCCAGAGCGGATCGACGACACCCAAGACCCTCGCGGCGACAACGGTGCGGATTCGTGCCGCATCGCATCGATCGCGATCGAGACGGACTGGGAATACAACGATCGATTGTTCGACGGGAACTCGACCGCGGCGGCTTCGTACGCGATGTCGCTCATCGGCGCGATCTCTGAGATTTACGAGCGAGACTTCAACACGCGTCTCGCGATCTCGTACCTGCGCATCTGGGAAGACGATGCCGATCCGTATGAGGATCCGCTCAGCGGGCCGTGTTTTCAGCTGCCCCCGAACGATCCTTTGTTCCAGTTGCGTGATTACTGGAACGCGAACATGCAGCACATCGATCGTTCGACCACGCACCTGCTCAGCGGGCGCGTCGGGCTCTGCTACGGCGGGGTTGCGTATGTCGGTGCGCTGTGTAACGGGGCGTTCGGGTACGGCGTGTCCGCCTACCTCGACGGGTTCTTCCCCTACCCCCTCATCGATTTCAGCAGCGCCAACTGGGACCTCATCGTGGTGAGCCACGAGCTCGGGCACAACTTCGGCACCGGGCACACGCACGATCTCGACTGGTACAACCCCACGATCGATGACTGCGGCGGCGGTGATTGCTCCAGCCCGTTCGGTGGGACCATTATGTCCTACTGCCACACCTGCCCGGGCGGGCTGACCAATATGCAGCTGCACTTCCACCCGCGGATCATCGAGACGGTGAACAACTACCTCGACAACATCAGTTGTGATCTCGTGAGCGTGGGTGTCACCGCTGCGGACGATCTGTCGCAGACGCTCGAGGACACGCCGGTTAATATCGACGCGATGGGCAACGATGCGGCGCAGTCCTGCGACCCGTTCGTGCTCGACTATGTGGATTCGGTTTCCCTCAACGGCGGCACGGTCCAGCGCCTCGCTGGGCAGGGGGCCAACGGGCGTGACATCTTCCGGTACACACCGCCGCTCGGGTTTGTTGGGGTCGATTCGTTCGAGTACTCCATCGCGGGCGATCAGGGTCTCCAGCACGCGCTGGTGTCGGTGAATGTCCGGACGCTGCGCGATGCCGAGCCGCTCGACAACCCGGTGCCGGGTCTCAAGCTCGCGTACTACGAGATCGATGAGATGACGCGATCGCTGCCGAACTTCGACGAGATCGATCCGTACCTCGAAGAGGTCTCGGACAACCTGTCGTACCCCGTGACATTCGATACCTTTGTGAACTCGGGTCGCTCGGATCTCGTTGCGACGCTGTTCCAGGGGTACTTCTACGCGGAGGTAGAGGGCGAGTACTCGTTCTGGACTGAGTCGAGCGACGGCTCCCGCCTGTACATTGGTGATGAGCTCGTCGTCGATAACGACGGGTTGCACGGCATGGTCAAGCGAGGCGGGAGTATCCCCCTTCGGGCGGGGTACCACAGCATGCGCGTCGAGTTCTTTGAGTACTTCAACGAGACGGGGCTGTTCGTGACGGTGAGCAAGCCGGGCACCCCGGCGCAAGCCCTCCGTGGCGAGCTCATCGCGCACGCGCCGCCGCCACCTTGCTCGATCGCGGATATCAACGCGGATCAGGTGCTGAACTTCTTCGATGTCGCTCAGTATCTCGAGGCGTACAACGCGGGTAATCTGGGCGTCGCGGACCTGAACGGGGATGATCGCCTGAACTTCTTCGATGTGTCCGCGTTCCTCATCGCGTTTGAAGAGGGGTGCCCCTAACAAGCATCGAAGATTCGGCTGATACTCAGATTTGATATCAACAGACGGCCCTTGCACCCCCGGACGGGATCCGGTAAGGTGCACGGTCCGTATCTGTTTCGCGGTAAGGGCGCCTCGTTCTGAGGCGTCAGGGTCGATTCTACATCCGTCGTGTGCACACTTCGGCGATCACGCATCGTGTCCGGCTGTCTCAGATCGAGTCAGTTGGGTTCATTGAGGCGCTTCTCGATCGCGGCACGACGCAGGAGGAGGTTTGGAATGTTCAACGCACGCACACTACTCGCGGGGACCGTGATCTCGATCGCGACTTTCAGCGCCAGCGCTCAGCTCCAGCACCATCGCATGCAGGGCGATCAGGTGCGTCTGGAAGCGCTCGAGAGCATCGAGGTTGGCGATCACATCCGCATCGAGAACTTCAGTGCCGTGGGTTCGCACTATGACCTGGAGCTCGATCGCATCGAGGTCCTCACGGACAACGCGGAGCTCGTGGTCGGGACTGCCAATGGGATGGTGCCTCTGCCCCGCCCGGACATGGTGCTGCTCTCGGGCATCGTCGCGGGTGACGCGGACTCGCGGGTCTTCATCTCCTACTCGCCCTACGGCACCAACGGGTACATCCAGCAGCGCGGCGAAATGATCGCGATCTCCACGGGCCCCTACGAGCTCGAGCAGGAACTCACCCAGGCGCTCCGCACGGCCCACATCAACGATCTCATCGATCCCAACGCGGTAGCGCGGACCTGCGGGTACACCGCGGGGGATGTGCAGCTCGAGCCGATGGGTTTGCCCGATCAATCGGGAGACGATCACGGCGCACGCGGCGGGTCGACCTGCCGCATCGCGGGCATCGCGGTCGAATCGGATTACGAGTTTACGGATCGCCTGTTCAACGGCAACACCAACGCGTCCGCGGCGTACCTCATCACGCTCGTTGCTGCGATCTCGGAGATCTACGAGCGCGATGTCGATACACGGCTCGCGATCCCGTACCTCCGCGTCTGGGCGGACAACTCGGATCCGTATGAAGCAACCACCGGCGACCCGCTCGATCAGGTCCGCAACCACTGGAACGCGAGCATGGGGCATGTCGAACGCACCGTGACGCACTTCTTCACGGGTCGTCAGAACACATCCTACGGCGGGGTCGCCTATGTCGGCGTGCTCTGCAATGGCAGCTATGGGTACGGCGTCTCGGCGTACCTCGAGGGTTCGTTCCCCTACCCGCTCGTCGATCACAACCACGGCAACTGGGATGTTGTTGTTGCCGCGCATGAGCTCGGACATAACTTCGGCACCGGGCACACGCACAGTTACTCGCCCCCGATCGACGGGTGCGGGAGCGGCGATTGTTCCGATCCATACGGCGGAACGATCATGTCGTACTGCCATGGATGCTCGGGTGGGTTGAGCAATATCGTGCTTGGTTTCCACCCGCGCGTGCAGACGACGATCATCAACTACATGAACAATGTGAGCTGCGACCTCATCAGTGAGGGCGTCACCGCAGCGGACGACTTCGCCGAAACCCTTCAGGGCAACTCGATCGACATCGATGCGCTGAGCAACGATCTTTCTCAGTCATGCGACCCGTTCGTGCTCGCGTCCTTCGATACTACCTCGTCCTCGGGCGGCACGGTCGAGCTTCTCGCGGGCGCGGGCCCCGACGGGCGCGACATGTTCCGGTACACCCCGCCCGCAGGATTCTCGGGCGACGACCTGTTCGCGTACACGATCACAGGCGACGCGGGATCCGTGAGCGCCGTGGTGAATATGAGCGTGCGGGCGCTGCGCCCGGCGGACAGTCGTCTGAGCCCGGTCCCGGGTCTGAGCGTTGCGTACTACCAGCTCAGCTCGCCGAGCGTTCTGCCCGACTTCACCACGCTCACCCCGATCGGGACCGATGTCTCGACCGATGTGAACTACCCGTCCACAGGTGGCGAGTTCATGAACTCCGGGCGTACCGATCAGGTTGGTGCGGTCTTCAAGGGGCATGTCTGGGCGCTCCTCGACGGGATCTACACCTTCAGCACCAACTCCGATGACGGGTCCAAGCTCTTCATCGGTGACGAGCTCGTCGTCAACAACGACGGGCTTCACGGCATGGTCTCTAAGAGCGGCACTATCCCCCTCGCAGCGGGGTGGCACGAGATCCGCATCGAGTTCTTTGAGAACGGCGGCGGTGCTGGGCTCATCACCACGATGTCCGGGCCCGGGTTCCCCCTCGCGACGCTCAACGGGATCTTTATCTCGCACGAGTCGAGCTCGCAGTGCTCTGCTGCGGACTTCAACGCGGACGGCGTGCTGAACTTCTTCGATGTCGCGGAGTTCCTCGAGGCGTACAACACGCAGGACACCATCGCGGACATGAACGACGACGGGATGCTCAACTTCTTCGATGTCTCGGCGTTCCTCGTCTCGTACGGCGAGGGTTGCCCCTGATTTCAAGGGCGTGATCGGTTACCTATCTTCTCAAATCGCTTTGAACCGGTCAATGGCCGGTTTTTTCTTCGATCAGACGGATCCAACGCGATACCCTGAGAACTTCCGACACATCACTCGAAGGGGGTACACACGATGCGCATCGCACGCACGCTTACGGCGCTACTCGGAATGGGATTCATCATGGGCTCGAACGCGCACGCGGATGTGTACGAGTTCGACATGGTGAAGATCGAGGTGTATGAGCAGGCCAGCGAGGCTGCGCCAACGATCCCATTCCTGTATCTGTTTAACATCTATGTCGACGCAGATCCGGGCGATGCGGTCATGATCATGATCAACTCAGATCAGCTCGAGGAATACGACCCCGGGCAGTGGGAGTTCATCGCTGAGTTTGCCGATCCGTTCCTCTTCGAAGGGACCTACCCGAACACCGCGCCGTATCAGCTGAACCTGAACGGTGGCTCACTCGGAACACAGATCGAGAACATGTCGTTCCCACCTGAGGCGTATCCCAATGTCCCCGCGTTCACGCCCGAGTCATTCCTAGCGATGCAGGGAGCCGACCCATACCTCGATCTCACGCTTGAATGGGTCATGCCGATCGACGCGAACTTCATCGTGCTCTCGATCTACGACCCGATACTGGATGACTACATCGTGGACACGGAGTTAGCCTCGGGAACCTCGTACACGATCCCTGCCGGGGTGCTCGCCGCCGGGCGCACATACGAAATCGAACTCATCTATGCCAATGTTGAGTTTGGCATTGGTGATGACGGGATCGGGTTTGGGTCAGGCGCTCAGAAACTCGAGGGGTTCGTGAACCTCACCGCGACGACGCTGACAACCACGGAGGGTGAGGTGTTCCTCGATGCGGGAGTGTTCAAGGGTGTGTTGTATGAGCAGACCTTGGACGACACGCCTCCGGGGAGCGCGATCGGCTGGGGATTTGAGGCGTTCTTTGACGCGAACCCAGACGACATCGCGAAGGGCGAAGTCACAGGTGGCACGATACCCGCGATGCTGACCGAGTCCACCACTTCCCCCGGAGAGTGGGACACAGATGACGGGATTTATCAGTACGCATCCAAGTCGTTGCTCGATGCTGACTTCCCGAGCAATACGGAGTATCTGATGTCTGTTTCGGGCGGGACGATCGGCGCGCGTACGCAGTCGTTCTCACTCGGCGCTGACGCGTACCCTGCGCCTGGGTATCTGGTTGGGGATCTCGTATCGATCCTGAACAATGAGGATTCTATCGATGCCGACATCACGCTCACCTGGTCCACGCCAGACCCGAGCGTTGATTATGTCGCTATCTTCATCGATCGTTTCAACGCGATGGGCGGGATTGCCGAGACGGTTGTTGAGTCTGTCTTCCCCGTGGGCGTGACCGAGTTTGTGATCCCCGGCGGGACCCTGTTCAGCGGCGGAGACTACGAGCTCGGGCTGACCTTTCTGAATGGAACCATCGGATCAGCCAGCCCCTCCCCGGGGTTTGGCACCGGGACTCTGATCGCGGAAGGGTTTCTCACAGACACCATCGTCAGTTTCTCCCCGGTTAATCAGGGAGGGGGCGTCTCGTGCGCCGATATCAACGGCGATGGGAGTTTCAACTTCTTCGATGTCTCCGCGTATCTCATCCTCTACCAAGCGCAAGACCCCGATGCGGACTTTAACGACGATGGCGATTTGAACTTCTTCGATGTTTCCGCATTCCTGATCTCCTATCAGTCGGGTGGGTGCTGATCTCGGGAAGTTCCGGTTTGTGGATCTGGCGATATGTGGTACACTCGCGCTTCCGGATCTGAGGAGGAATGTTCCATGTTGAATCGTTGCGCGCTGATCGCTGCTGTGGGGGTTGCTGCCCCGCTCGCCCATGCCCAATCGACGAGCTACTACGAGTTCTCCGAGGATGCCCACGCGTTCGCGGTCACGATCGACGAGCCCGCGTCGGCGCAGCGGGGCATCGGCGTACCGTTCGGTACGATGCCCGATCTGCAGGTGGTGCTCCGCCGACAGGTGGGGGGATTGCAGATCGCGGACATCGATGGCGACGGCGAGAACGATCTGGTCACGGTGTGCTACATCTCCAACTCGTTCCCACCGTACGACAGCGCGAAGGACATGATCTTCTTCGGCAACGGGTCGGGCATCGACACCACCCCGGGGTGGTTGGCCGACGACGATACACACACGGGCGATGTGCAGATCGGGGACCTCAACAACGACGGATTGCCCGACATCGTCACGATCCACGGCGGTCTCCGGCGCGACAGCGTCCGCGCCTACTTCAACACCGGCGCGGGCGTGCCGACGACACCCGGGTATGTCAGCAACACGAGCGGGACCAACTGGGGCACCGCGGGCGTGCTCGCGGACATGGATCAGGACGGGGATCTTGATCTCGTCACAACCAACCAGGGCGTTGCGCCCAACCCCGAACGCCCCGTGCTCATGTTCGACAACACGGGCACGACCCTGACCACGACGAGCGTCTGGCAATCCGCCGACCCGGGGATCCAGAACGGGATCGACGCACGCGACATCACGGGCGACGGGTACCCCGAGCTGGTCGTCGCCAAGTGGGTGAACTACTTCTCGGGGATCTACTACAACACCACGGGCACCCCCGACACGCTCCCGCTCGTGCAGGTCGCGACGGACGACACCGATCGCGGCGCGTTGTTCTGTGATGTCGACAACGATGGGTTGTCCGAGGTCGCGATCGGGAGCGATCCGTCACGGATCTACGACAATGTTCACGGGGCGTTGTTCGAGCGCTACCAGAGCAACCCGCCGTTCGCCGGGCCTCAGGAGATCGGGATGTTCGATGTCGACAACGACGGCGACGAGGACTTCGTTGAGGTCCACTTCTCCGACGGACGCACGCACATCTACCTCAACCGTGACGGCGTGATCGACACAACCCCGACCTGGAGCTACAACGCGTCCGAGGTCGGCACCGCGATCGCGTTCGGGGATCTCAACTCCGACGGGTACAACGATCTGGCGATCGGGTACTCGGGCAACACCTGCGTGCGTGTGTTCTACGCCAAGCCCCCCGCGTGCATCGCGGACCTGACGGGCGACGGGACCCTGGACTTCTTTGATGTCTCCGCGTTCCTCAGCGCGTACAACGCGATGGATCCGATCGCAGACTTCACGGGGGAAGGCGTGTTCGATTTCTTCGATGTCAGCGCGTTCCTCAGCGCCTACAACGCGGGTTGCCCCTGAGTGATTCCTCCGAATTCTCCGCGATCATCGCATTTTTATGAGACGGAGTGACTCATTTTTGTTAGTCTGGGCGTGCGCACTTTGTCCATACAGGAGGGACGCTCGGTGTCGAGCACGGTGCGCACAACCCCACCCAATCTCACTCGAGATTGAAGACTATTGGAGAGTAGACAACATGATTTCATACACACACATCGCGGTTATCCTCTGCGCCGCAGGGAGTGTCTCCTTCGCTCAGGATGTCTCCGACACGCTCGGTAACCCCGGATTCACGGGTTCATACGCGGTCGGGTTCGAGATGTACGACGACGGCACAGGCGAGGCGCTGTACGCCACAGGTCAGTTCGGTGTCCCCGGGACGGGGACCTCGAACATCGCGCGCTGGGACGGGTCGCAGTGGCAGCCCGTCGGCGGCGGGCTGGTGGGCGCGTACTCCAACGCGATCAAGTCATTCAACGGCGATCTGATCGCTGCGGGGTACTTCGACAGCGCAGGCGGCGTCGCGGGCTCCAACAAGCTCGCGCGATGGGACGGGACGCAATGGAACTCCATGGACGCGCAATCGAGCTCGTTCCTCAACTCCATGTGGGACCTGGAAGTCTTCGATGACGGCGTCACGGGTGAGCAGCTCTACATCGCGGGCAACTACCTCGATCTCAACGGGCAGCCCGCGCTCGATCACATCGCGAAATGGGATGGGAGCGCATACACACCCGTGGGCGGGACGATCGGCGGGGCCGTGCCCCTCATCGTGCTCGATCTGCATGTTTCCGATCTCGATGGCACAAGCAAGCTCTACGCGTGCGGACGATTCCTCAATGTCGGCGGGAACAGCGCGCTGAACATCGCGGTTTGGGACGGGGCCGCATGGTCCGACCTCGACGGAGGTCTCACACGCCCCTCCGGGATCACGCAGGTCCTTCACATGACGACCTGGGACGACGGGTCGGGACCGGCGCTGTATGTCGGCGGGCGGTTCCAGATCGCCGGCGGCGCGTCCGTCTCCCAGAACATCGCGAAATGGGACGGGAGCTCATGGTCTTCGATGGGCGACGGGTTCGACGCGGATGTCCAGGAACTCGTCGTGTTCGATGACGGGTCGGGCGAGGCGCTCTACGCGTTCGGCAACTTCACCATGTCCGGCACCGCCGTGGTCAACCACGCGGCGAAGTGGAACGGGACCTCGTGGGAACCGGTGGGTTCGGGCGCAAACGCGAACATCTTCGGGGGCGGCGTCTTCGACTACGGCGAGGGCCCAGCGCTCGTCATGGGCGGCAGCTTCACCCAGTTCAACGGCGTGAGCGTCAACCGCGTCGCGTCGCTGACCTCATCGGCATCCTGCCCCGCGGACCTGACGGGTGAAGGGACTCTGGACTTCTTCGATGTCTCCGCGTTCCTCAGCGCGTACAACGCGATGAACCCCATCGCAGACTTCACGGATGACGGCGTGTTCGACTTCTTCGATGTCAGCGCGTTCCTGAGCGCCTACAACGCCGGTTGCCCGTGATCTGACACTCGAGCCGCCGAGTTTTGCTTGGTGCAAGAGTCTGTGTCTGGTACTGTACACCCCGCAAGGGCATTTGCCTGAGGGGGGTATGCAGCATGCGGTTCAGTCTCATCCTTGGCGTCATATCAGTTTCGGTCATGACAATGACGGGGCTCGCGGGTCCGCTTGATCCGCCCGCGGGCCCCATCGTTCCGACAATGAAGACCCTCGATGAGGTCGAGCCCCGCATCCCGATCGGGCCTGACACCACACCGGGCGATGCCGAGTGCGTGTACAGGATCACCCAGCCCGGGAGCTACTACCTCACCGAGAACCTGCAGGGCGTAGTTGGTAAACACGGGATCATACTTGATGCGTCCCAGGTGACTCTGGACCTGAGCGGATTTTCTGTGATCGGGCCGGGAGGAACCCAGGGGAATCATGACGGCATCAGGGCAGATCAGGCCCTCCTCAGCGCTTCTATCAGAAATGGAGTGATACAGGATTGGACTGGCAACGGGATCAACCTGTGTCCAGTTCAGGGCCAGAATAGTTCGCTGTTCCTGCAGGACTTGCAGGCAATCTCGAATAGAGAGAGTGGAATAAGAATCGATGGTGAGTCAAGCATTATCGAGCGGTGCACGGCTTGGGAGAACGGAGCAAATGGCATAGATGCTTCAACCGTGATAGTTCGGCTCTGTGTGTCATATGGGAACACCGGGTACGGATTCAGCGGGAGTGGCTCGATCGAAGACTGCATGTCCACTTCGAATCGCACCGGAGGCATCAGCTGGAACTATGGGGTTGTGCGAGGTTGCGTGGTGTACGCGAACCTTGGCAACGGGATCCAAAAATCGAACTCAGGCAGTGTGATCGACAACTATGTGTTTTTCCATATCAACGCTTCGAACTCAGCTGCTGGAATCATCGTCACAGGTCAGAACAACGAGTTGTACGGGAACTTCGTCGGTTTATCTGATTTCGGGATCCGTGTTGAGAACGACGACAACTTCATCACCCGTAACAAGTGCAGGGACAACGGTGTCAACTGGTTCATCGTAGCGGGCAACTTCTACGGCCCCATCATCGATCGCACCGCGGTCACTCCGGGCGGTGTCTTCGGCAACGCCGCGAGCGGTACGCTTGGCACAAGCGATCCAAACGCGAACTTCAGCTACTGAGAGCGGAAAAGGACAAGACATGCGATCCGTCAACACCATCACGATCAGCAGCGTCTTTCTGTTAAGTTCGATCGCGCACGCGCAGGCGATCGATCCGGACAACAAGTTCGCCTGGGGTGAGAATATCGGGTTCCTGAACTTCGCCGACGCGGGCGACCCGCCCGGATCAGCGGGCGTGTTTGCCAACCCGGATCATCTCGAAGGGTTCATCTGGAGCGAAAACATCGGGTGGGTGCATGTCGGTGCGGGGCGCGGCCCGTACACGAACTCCACCGGGCTCGACTTTGGCGTCAACATCAGCACACGCACGGGCGCGCTCACCGGGTATGCCTGGGGCGAGAATGTCGGGTGGATCAACTTCAACGGCGGCGCGATGGCAACACCACCCAACCCGGCGCGCATCGAGAGCGGGCGCTTCCGGGGTTATGCGTGGGGCGAGAACATCGGGTGGATCAACCTCGATGACGACATCATCTATGTCGCGCTCGATACCTGCCCCGCGGATCTCAATGGCGACGGCGTGCTCAACTTCTTTGATGTCAGCGCGTTTCTCAACGCGTACAACATCATGGATCCAGCGGCAGATTTCAACAATGATGGCGTGTTCAACTTCTTCGATGTGAGCGCCTTCCTGACGGCCTACAACGCGGGGTGCCCGTAAACAAGAGTCAATATCAAACCAAACCGAGTCATTCGGATTGAGGGGGAACGGATGTGGAAACGAGTGGTGACAGCGGCTGTCTTGTGCGGCATGGTCGGCAGTTCGATGGCTCAGTCCATCAACTTTGAAACCCTGCCCGATGGCACGCCAACCACCGATCAGCAGCTGATCTCGGATCAGTATGTTGCGGACTTCGGCGTGCGATTTGATCTGGTGGATCCCATCACGCTTGAGGTGGTTGGGTCGCCTCAGATCGCCAAGGTCGGTGCACCCCGAACCGCGTTCACGGCGTGCGGCGCGGACACCCCCAACCCGGGACAGGGCGTGGGCAGTCGTTCCTCACAGACGATGGCTCGGTCGGCAGCAATGTCGAGACGCTGCTCGTGACTTACAGCCAACCGGTCGCCCAGGCGGCCGGGGTCATCCTCGATACCGACACGCGCACGGGTCCGACCTATGAGGAGTGGACCGTAGAGGCGCTCGACGCATCGATGAATGTGCTCGAGACCGTGGTTATCACCGCTCAGGACGGGCCCGACAGCTGCAACGCCGGACAAGGCCCCGGTGATGGCCGGGCAGATTCGTTCCTCTTCCAGCGTCCCAGCGCCGACATTAGTTTTCTGGTTCTTCGCTACACGGGCACCGCGACTTCGATCGGGCTTGCCTTCGACTCATTCTCCCCAACGACCATCCCACCACCCCCAACGATCACGGCGAGCGTACCAGAGACGGATCCCTGTGCGTACGACATCATCGAGCTCGAATCCGATATTGTCGATGGCTTGGCGGTCTACATCTATCAGTGGCAAAAGCGCCTGCCAAACGGCACCTATGTCGATGTGATCAACGCGTTCGATCCGACGCTGGAGGTTCCCGCGATCGAGGGCGATACCTACCGCGTGAAGGTGACCGATGTGCTCTCGCGCGAGGCGATCAGCAACCCGGTCACGATCGGCTTTGCACGCTTCATCAGTATCGAGTTGTCAATCGAAACTGCGCCTGGCAGCGATGTCTTTGAGCCGATCGGTGATGGGTACGCGCCGTTCGAGTTTAACAGCGATATTGATGCCATATATGCCTGGAGCAGCGCCGAAGAGTTCTATCACGGCCCCGATCCCGCGCTGACGATCGATCAATCGCACCTATTCCTCAGTGCCGCCCCGGGGGGACTGTCGCTGGTGAATGTCTACGACGGGGTTGGTCAGAATGCGGGTGGACGGGCCGAGATGCGCATGGAGTTCGTCGGCGTCACGCCGGAATATGTTTCGCGCGACGATCCTTCGGGAGATCTCTACCGCGGCTCGGGTACGGCGCTGCTCGAGACTCGCCACGCTTGGACCGCCCCCAACACCGATGGCTGGGCCATCGGGCCGCTGCAGGGCTCGTGGAGCGTTGATGTCAGCTTCGCCGACGGATTCACCGGCGAGCCCGAGATCGATGGCCTGACCTCATGGACCTTCTTCGATGCCCATGGATCGAGCGTCGCCCTCCCGCTCGAACTGGATCGACGCGTCCGGATCGTGGTCACCTGCGGGTGCGGACCCGCCGACCTCAACACCGACGGCGAGGTCAACTTCTTCGATGTCAGCGCGTTCCTGAGTGCGTACAACGCCCAACTCCCCGTGGGGGACTTCAACGGGGACGGCGTGTTCAACTTCTTTGATGTCTCCGCGTTCCTGAACGCCTACAACGCGGGATGTCCCTGAGCGTCAATGTCATAGAATCTACTTTCCTTTCGGACTGAACTGAGGTATAACAGGCGGTGCGACAGCACCGCTTGTTGTTTCTATCCAGAGAGTTTCCAATGCCCACCACGATGCGTTCATACTTTCTCAGTTCAGTCGTTGTCCTTGGCGTCCTTGCGGCGCCATCGCACGCACAGGTGCCGCTGCCGACCAATGACGCGGGGTGGGTCGATGCCGGGAGGGTGTACTTCAACGATGCCGAGTTGTTGCAGATCACCGTGACGGTTGACCCTGCCGATCTGCAGGCGATGCTCTCGAACCCGTTTGACAACACCTACTACCCATGCAGCGTGCACCTGCTGAGTAGTGAGGTGGATGCCATCATCGAGGATGTCGCCATCCGTCCGCGGGGCAACACGAGCCGCGGCGCGACCAAGAAATCGTGGAAGCTCAAGTTCAACGAGTTTGTCCCCGGGCGCGAGGTCTTCGGGCTTGAGAAGCTCAACCTCAACGGGCACCAGAACGATCCGTCCGTCGTGCGGGGTAAGCTCGCGTGGGATATCTACAACCAGTTCGGAGTGCCCTCGCCTCGCGCATCGATGGCACGGGTCATCATCAACGACGGCTCGCTCGTCGATGATGTGTTCGTCAATGTCGAGCAGATCGATGACGAGTTCCTGGCAGCGTGGTACGGCGACGATACGGGCAACCTGTACCAATGCAGCTACAAAGGCGAGCGGGCGGATCTGCGTTTCGTTCCCCCCGGCGATGCGGCGACCTACGCGAACCTTGGCACGCCAACTTATGAGCTAGAGAACGACAGCGGCGCCAACCAGCACCAGGACCTGGCAGACTTCATCGCGTTCATCGAGAACGCGAGCGACGCGGAGTTCGCCGACGAGATCGCGACGCGCTTCGGCGTGGACGGATTCCTGCGATCGCTGGCCGTGGATTGTGTCAACGGGCACTGGGACAACATGTGGTACGGGGCGAACAACTACTTCCTCTATGTCCACCACGACACGGGGCGTGTGGAGTACATCCCGTACGATCTGGATAACACCTACGGCATCGACTTCTTCGCCACCGACTGGGCATCGCGCCCCGCGTCGAGCTTTGGCAACGGCGGCTTCGGCTGGGACTTTGGTAGCGCCTTCGGCGGCGGGGCCGAGCCGCCGCTGGTGCGGCGCATCTTGGCGATCGACGCGTACCACGACCAGTACCTGCGCTATGTGCGCGAGCTGGTGGGTGCGGTCGGCGAACCCAGCGAGCCGGTCGAGACCATATATACAGATACGCTGGGCGACACCTTCAACGCCGGTGGCGACCCGCACTTCGATCTCGACTCGGTTGCCCTCGCCAACGATGCATCCAACCTGCTCGTCGAAGTACAGGTCGCAGGCCCGATCGATGTGGGCGGCTCAACCAATCAGGCGCGGATCGTGTTCTTCCTCGACACCAAGCCCGGCGGCTCGACGAGCAACCCATGGGGGCGTGCAATCGATACCGGCGTGCAGGCGGATTACTTCATCGGCTCGTGGACCGACAACGGCGGCGGGTTCCTTTTCTACGCGTGGGACGGCGGCGGCTGGGACCTGCGCCACGCGAGCTTCGACAACCCCAACGGCTTCGCGCAGGACCTGAGCGACAAGACCGACGGCATCGCTCGCTACACCTTCCCCCTGGCACCGATGGGCCTGAGTGATACCGATAGTTTCAGCTTCGATGTCGTCACCACGAACGACCGCGGCGTGGGCTTTGACCCCGGTGTCGATCACCTTTCCAACGCAGCGCAGGCCACGCCCAACTACGACACACCCTCGCAGGCGGGCGTGTACCGCTCGCACACGCTCATGCCTTTTATCCCCGGCGGCACGAGCAGTGTCGAGTCCATCTTCACGCTCGGCACGCGCGAGGCGCACATCGATGCACTCCGTGATACGCTTGAGCCCTACGCGTTCACCGGCTCATTCGCCAACGGCAACGCCGATTACGGATACACGGCCGACGACTTCTACGACTCGTTCGATTTCCCATCGAGCTACTCTGGCGGCTCGCCGTGGGCGTGGGGCGTCAAGCCCTACATCGAGGCGCGAACCGCGTTCCTACGAGCCAATGTTCCGGCACCGGCATCGCTCCCCAAGCTCTTTGTCAACGAGGTACTGGCCAGCAATGACTCAATCGTGATGGACGAGGCCGGCGACTTCGAGATTACATTGAGATCTACAACGCCGACGATGTTGCCGTCGATCTCTCAGGCATGCAGCTCTCTGACGATCTGTTCGAGCCGCTCAAGTGGACCTTCCCAGAGGGCACCACGATTGAATCTGGCGGATTCCTGATTGTCTGGTGCGACGATGAGCCCGCCGAGGGCCCGTTGCACGCGACCTTCAAGCTCAGCGCTGGCGGTGAATCGGCCGTGCTTTCGCACCGTGCCGACGAGGGCTCGGTCCTGATTGATGCGATCACCTACCCGGGGCTGATCACCGATCAGTCGTACGGGCGCACGCCCGACGGGGCAGAGGCCTTCGAAATCTTCTGCGCCGTCACGCCCGGCTTTGCGAACGACCCGCGCGACGATTGCTTCAGCGAGCCCGACCCGACCCCCGCGATTTTCGTCAACGAGTGGCTCGCGAGCAACGACGGGATCGTGCTCGACGAGTTCGGGGAGGCGGACGACTTCATCGAGCTCTACAACGCCGAGCCGACAAGTATCGATCTCGGCGGACGCTACCTCACCGACGACCTGAGCAACCGGACCAAGTGGGAGATCCCCGCGGGCGTGACGATTGAGGCGGGCGGCTACCTGGTGATCTGGGCTGACGATCAGCCCGAGCAGGGCCCGCTGCATGCGACCTTCAAGCTCGGTGCGGGCGGCGAAGCAGTGGGGCTCTTCGATCGAGATGGGAACCAGCTCGCTCAGATCGACGCGATCACTTACGGCGCGCAGGAGACCGACATCGCGGAGGGGCGTGGCCCCGATGCCAGCGCCTGCCGCATGTTCTTCTCGCCGACCCCGGGTGCACCGAACCCGAACGGGATCGCCGATCTGGCTGCTCCGATCGGGATCCTCAACTTCTTCGATGTCTCCGCGTTCCTGATGCTCTACTCCGCAGGCGATCTGTCAGTCGATTTCAATGATGACGGTTTGATCAACTTCTTCGATGTCTCCGCATTCCTCACGGCTTACAACGCGGGGTGCCCCTGATTCAGTGATCAAGAACGAAACCCAATAACCCGCCCACGAACAGGGCGGGATTTTCTTTGTTTGCGCAAGCAATACCCGCTGAGCGCTCGCGTTCAGGGGATATACGCCTCACGCACAGGTGGAGCGCACGCAACAGATGAGGGGTTTCTCCATGACACACTCGGTTCATGACGCTATCGGTGCGCGATGGTCGCGCTCTTGTTTCCTTCTCGGCGCCTTGCTCGCGATCATCAGCACGCACGCATCTGCGCAGCCGGGCACACTGCCCCCGGTGTTGTTCCCCGCGGAGAACCAGTTCAGTGTTGAGAAGAGCATGCTGGGCAAGGCGCTGTTCTGGGATGCCCAGCTCTCAAGCGACAACACTATGTCGTGCGGCACCTGCCACATTCCTGCCAGCTCGGGGACCGATCCGCGATCGGGGCAGAACCCCGGGTTTGATGGGATCTTCGGGAACAACGACGACATCTTCGGGTCGCCGGGCATGTCGAGCGCGGACGATCAGGACGAGTACATCAAGTCCGTGATCTTCGGGCTCATGCCCCAGTCCACCGGGCGTCAGGCGCAGCCGGCGATCATGGCGATGTACGCGAATGAGTTGTTCTGGGACGGGCGAGCTTCGAGCGCGTTCGTCGATCCATTCACGGGGGACACGATAATCGCATCGGGCGGGGCGCTCGAGAGTCAGGCGCTGGGACCGATCCAATCCGATGTCGAGATGGCGCACCAGGATCGCGACTGGGACGCGGTCGTGACAAAGCTCTACACCGCCCGCCCGCTCGCGCTCGCCAGTGACTTGCCTGAGGACCTCCATGACGCGGTGATCGACGGCGCGGGGTACCCCGAGTTGTTCTCAGCAGCGTTCGGTGATGATGAGATCACACCCGTTCGGATCGCGATGGCCATCGCAACTTATGAGCGCACGCTCCTGCCCGATCAGACCCCGTTCGATGCGTTCGTCGCGGGCGATCAGAACGCGTTGAGTCAGCGTCAGATCGATGGGCTCAACGCGTTGACAGCGTCCCGGTGCGTCGCGTGCCATGTGGGCCCGCAGTTCACGGGTAACGGGTTCCGCAACATCGGGCTCCGCCCGGTGAACGAAGACCCGGGGCGCTTCGAAGTCACGGGGAACCCCGCCGATCAGGGGCGGTTTAAGGTCCCGACCCTCCGCAACATTGGGCTTCGTGATCGGTTCATGCACAACGGTCAGCTCACCACGCTCGAAGAAGTCTTCGACTTCTACGCGCGTCGGAATGGTCAGCAGTCCTTCCCCCAGAACCGCGACCCGTTGCTCAATACACCCATCGCGTTCCCGCTCCCCGTTCAGCGTGACATCATCAACTTCCTTGAGAATGGGCTCACGGATCCACGCGTCGCCAACGAGGCGTTCCCTTTCGATCGCCCGACCCTGCTGAGCGAATCCACCGTAACGAACCCACTCGTCATCACCAACGGGATCGCGGGCACCGGCGGACTGATCCCGGAGATGATCGCGCTCTCGCCTCCCAACCTGGGAAACGCCGATTTCAAGATCGGCATCGACGGGGCGCTCGGCGGCGCCCAGGCATGGGTCGCGATCTCGTCGTTGCCTCCAGTCAACGGATTGATCGACGCGGATGAACTGCTCGGCCCGATCACGCTTGAGGGCGTCGGAGCGGGCGAAGGGTTCGGGACGATGCACCACCCCATCCCCAACATCGTTGCGCTCGACGGGCAGGTCCAGTACATGCAATGGATCGTCGCCGACCCCAACGCCTCAAGCGGGATCGCGGCCTCACCCGTCGCCCAGCTGGTCTACTTCTGCTCGATGAACGGCATATGCGTCGACCAGTGCCCCGCGGACCTCTCGGGCAACGGCGAACTCGATTTCTTCGATGTCTCCAGATTCCTCAGCGCCTATTCGATGGGGGACCAGATCGCCGACTTTACGGGGGACGGATCCATCAACTTCTTCGATGTGAGCGCCTTCCTGACGGCCTACAACGCGGGGTGCCCCTGATCATTACCGCCCTTATCGCCTGTACAAGCTCCATAATTTCAGCCCCGAGTGGGTCAAACCCCTTGCTCGATCTGGATGGACTCAGGTATACTGACCCCATGAAGAAGCTCAACGCCATCATGCTCTCGCCCCTCGCTGCGTGCACCACCCTTGCCCTTGCGGGCCCCTCGGGCGGCTCGTTCGAGATCACCTGGTACACGATCGACGCGGGTGGGACGAACAACGCGAGCGGCGGGAGCTTCTCCCTCTCGGGCACCATCGGTCAGCCCGACGCGGGTGCCGTGATGACCGGCGGGCAGTTCTCGCTCGCCGGCGGGTTCTGGCCGGGCGTCTCCAACGGGCCCGATTGTCCCGCAGACCTGACCGGTGATGGGAACCTGAACTTCTTCGATGTCTCCGCGTTCCTCACCGCGTACAACGCGATGGATCCGGTCGCGGATTTCAACAATGACGGGAGCTTCAACTTCTTCGATGTCTCCGCATTTCTCTCGGCCTACAACGCCGGGTGCCCCTGACACATCCATCATCGCCCATACCTCGAGCCGACCAAGTGGTCGGCTTTTTTATGCGATATACGAATCAGATCGGGCGCAGAAAAAAGCACCCGCCTGGGCGGGTGCGTGGATGCGATTCAAGCTCATGGCGGGTTATAACCCGCGAAATCTGCGATTACGGGCAACCCGCGTTGAACGCGGTGAGGAACAGTGACACATCGAAGAAGTTCCACTGACCGTCGTTGTTCAGGTCTACACGCGGATCCTGATTCATGTACTCGGTCAGGAACATCGAGACATCGAAGAAGTTCAGGACGCCGTCGCCGTTGCAGTCGGCGATGCACAGACCCTGCGGCTCGCACACGGGTGCTTCGACCGTGATCTTGATCGAGCAGCACTCGCCCAGCGCCGCGTCGTGCATCGTCATAAGGAAGCAGACCTCTTCGCCGGGTTGGGCGCCGCAGATCGTGATCGTCACGGTCTCGGTCCCGTACGGCGCGACAGGCGAGTAATCCCAACGCGACGGATCGACATTGCCCGTATCGATCGTGATCCCCGAAGGCGAGACCGGCGAGAAGTACGAGTAGTAGATCGGGATGCCCGTCAGGTTCGTGACATCGTATGTAAAGGTAAAGCACCCCGTCCCATCGCAGAGCGGTTCCGCACGCTCGTTGCTGATCTGCGCACAATCACAGTCCGGGATCTCGAAGCAGTACTCGATCGCGCAGCACTCCTCAAAGTCCACCGTGTTGAGACTCAGCGTGAAGCAGAGGATGTCGCCGGGCGTGCCGCCGTTGAAGGTCAGGGTGATCTGCGTCGATTGCCCATCGAGCAGCAGGTTCGGCAGGGTCACGAGCCCGCTGGGCACGACATTGACGCCCGTGTCCGGGAGGACGAGCAGGTGCTTGACATCCTGTCCCGAGTTGTTCGTGAGAATGAATGTGAGGGTGTAGTTTCCGGTGTCATCAGGATCACACTCGACCTCGGCTTCGGAGATGATGGCGCACCGATCGTCCTGCGCTGTGGGGCAGGAAATCTCGACCGAGCCCAGCCCGGTCTTGTCGTCAAAGTCGAGCACATCCGCGTCCATATCGATCAGCAGCGAGTTGGGTACGCCGCCGCCCGATTGAGGGAGCCCCTGGATCCCGTAGACCGCATTCGCTGCCAGGATGATCGCGTCGCTGGTCACGAACACGCGATCGTCGGGCGAGGAGGCGTACGAGTAATCGCACCCGCCCGCGCTGCTGTGCCCGTACAGGGGATCGCCGACATTGAAGATGTTGGTGGACGGCTCCCAGAGCCCGCCGGGGAAACAGACGAACTCGAGCGCCCGCGATTGGTGCGCGCTGGAGTCAAAGCGCCCTGTCTGGACATCGGTATAGACCGTACGCTCGGCGCACATCATCTGACCCTGCGGCCCGAATGAAATGTCCGACACCGGGCTCGAGTAGTTGTTGGAGAAGTAGGGGGGCATCGTCACTTCAAGCTGTTCGGTGCCCGCGATGAACTCGCCGCTCGCGTCGCACGCGACGGACCACACCTCATTGGCAAACCCGGGGTTCGGGTTGGCAAGGTCGTTGAACCAGATCGAGTAGTAGACGCGCCCGTTAAAGCTCTGGACCGCCCAGACCCGCTCACCGAGCGGTGCCGCCCCGACCGCATCGCCGGCTTCGGGCAAGCAATCCGCCACGACACCCGTCGCATGATCCCAGGTGCTCAGGCAAGTCCCGCCCGCGTCGATGCGGTAGATGCGCCCGTCCTCAAAGTTGGTGACATAGAGCACCTGCTTGTTCGTATCAAAGCAGAGGTTCCCCAGCCCCGGGTACGACTCGTTCACGCCCCAGTTCGCAGCGATCGCCGGGTCGGAAGCATTGGGGAGGGTCGCGAATACCGTGGCGGCGCCGGTCACCGTGTCAATCTTGAACACCTGCCCCGGCTGCCCGCCGATGCTACCGAGGTTGTCTTGCAGATAGATTGCGGTGTGCGCGGTAAAGATGTTGCCCTGATCATCGAGCGCGACGCCGAACACCTGCCCCATGCGCGATCGCACCCAATCAGGATGGGAATAGAGCGCCACGGGCCAGTTCACGCCCAACGGCGCCGCGTTCTGCCCGCTCAGGTCGTATACATTCACGACGCCCTGAGAATCGTCGAAACGCCATTGCGTGCCCACGGCGACCTGTCCGCCGCCAAAGGCCTGGTAATCGGGTGACTCGAACTGCGGGCGTGCGCCGTCGCATTCACCCGGTCCGACATCGCCCAGCGCATGCGGCGCCATCGCCGCCGTTGCCAGCGCGAGCAGGTAGTACTTGTAGGTTCTCATTGATGTCTCCTTGTGCGTGATCGGTTCCGTGTGATCGCATCGGCGCACGCGAAAACCGTTCGTGCTCGTATTGAGCACGAATAGCCCTCTTCGTTGTTCATATCTGGATAACTCACAGACCCCCGGCCGGTGCGTACGAAGAACGCGCCGGCATCTATCTCTAACGGTACAGAACCTGAGACAGCGTTGCAATACTCCCGGCATCAGATCTGAATCTTTTCTTGACACAGACGATGGGTGGCATGCTGCATTCCACAGCGATTCGGTTCCTTTGAGCAGAACGCAATGCAAACACCCACACTCACCGATGTGCTTGACACGAGCTTCGTACGACCTTGTTCACTTCTTTATCCGGCGCGCCGAGGTGCCTTCATACCTTTCTCCCGAGTTTGAAACACACACGAGGAGAACACCATGCGAACACAACTGATGACCCTTGCCGCCATCGCGGGAACTGCTGCAACAACCGCCCTGGGTGGAGAAACCGAGGTCGCGTTCTGGCTGACCATCCTTCACAACAACGACGGCGAGTCGCAACTGATCAACGCGGGCTCTGACCTGCCCGACTTCGGTGGCGTAGCCCGGTTTGCGACGCTCGTTCAGAATCTCCGTGCGGGTGCCCGCACCGCACCCGCGGGTGGATCGATCCTGATCTCCGCGGGTGACAACTACCTCGCGGGGCCCGAGTTCAACGCATCGCTGAATAACGGCGTGCCCTACTTCGATACCCTCGCGCTCGAGCTCATCGGTTACGATGTTGCCGCGATCGGGAACCACGAGTTTGACTTCGGCCCGGATATCCTCGCGGAGTTCCTCGCCGGGTTCAACACGGGTCCGACCTTCGTGTCCGCAAACCTCGATTTCACCAACGAACCCGGTGTCCAGGCGTTTGTTGACAACGGACGCGTCGCCCGCTCGACCATCGTTACGATCGATGGCGTCGAGATCGGCGTCGTTGGTGCCACCACCCCGTCGCTCCCCTTCGTGTCTTCGCCCCGCGACACCATCATCAACGATGTCGCCGCATCGGTTCAGGCCGAGATCGACGCGCTCGAAGCGAACGGCGTCAACATCATCATCCTTACCTCACACCTCCAGGATGTTGACGAGGAAATCATGCTCGTCAATCAGCTCTCGGGCATCGACGCCGTCATCGCGGGCGGCGGCGACGAGCTCCTCGCCAATCCGGGCGATCTGCTCATCCCCGGCGACTCCATCGATCGCCCGTACCCCGCGATGTCGATGAACCTCGACGGCGCGGATGTCCCCGTTGTTGTCACCCCCGGTGACTACACCTATGTCGGTCAGCTCGTGCTCGGATTTGATGCTGCGGGCAACCTCGTGGAGATCGACTCCGTTTCAGGTCCTGTCCGCGTCGCGGGCGGCGACAACCCTGACGCCGTCGCGCCCGATTCACAGGTCCAGGCCCAGGTCGTTGATCCGGTCATCGCTGCCCTCGATGCGCAGGCATCCAACATCGTGTACTCATCCAATGTCGGGCTCAACGGGATCCGCCCCAATATCCGCCGGGTCGAGACCAACCTGGGTAACCTCATCGCGGACTCGTTCCTCTGGAACGCGAACCAACGAGCCGCGGACTTCGGTCTCGACACGGTCCATGTCGCGCTCGCCAACGGCGGGGGGATTCGCAACGATTCGATCATCCCCCGCGGCGAGGTCTCCGAGCTCGAGAACTTCGGGATCCTGCCCTTCGGCAACTTCCTGAGTGTCGTGCCCAACATCCCCGCATCGCAGTTCAAAGAGATCATGGAGAACGCGGTCTCCCAGATCGAGAACACCTCCGGGCGCTACGCGCAGATCGCCGGGTTCACGATGGTGTACGACCTCAACGAGACCGCCCAAGTCCTCGACGCCGATGCGAATGTCGTCACACCGGGCACACGCATCCGCGATCTCGTTCTGGCAGATGGAACGGTCATCGTGTCCAACGGCGAACTCACTCAGGACGCCCCGAGCATCAGCATCGCGATCGTGGACTTCCTCGCACGCGGCGGGGACCAGTACCCGTTCCGCGGCGCACCGTTCACCACGCTCGGGATCACATACGATCGCGCACTCACCGAGTACATCCAGAACGAGCTCGGTGGATTCGTCAATGTTCGCGCCTACCCGGGCGGCGGAGAGAACCGTGCCATCGCGATCGATGGGCCCGATGCGATCGGATACTGCCTCTCGGACATCAACCTTGATCTCCAGCGGAACTTCTTCGATGTAAGCACATTCATCTCGCTGTACATCGATGGATCCGCGGCTGCGGATTACAACCAGGACGGTTCACTGAACATGTTCGATGTGACCGCATACATCACGGCGTATGAGGCTGCCTGCACCGAGTGATCGTGGGGAACGATCTCTCTTTTCTGAGTTCAACCACAACTCACACGCGGCAGCGGTCACAGATCGCTGCCGCGTGTTTTTGAGTGGTGGGTTCAGGATTGCCTGATAGACCGATAACAGTCGGGCATGGTTGCCATCTCATGATCAAAGATTGATCCGCGTCAATATGATCACCAACCACTCCGATACCAGAGATGTGCATCCTCCTGTTCCTCGATCTCGGCGCCGGTTCCTGCTCGAGCTTCTCGTTGTTATTGGGTTCATCGAGGGTGCGATCTTCGTCGTCCACCTCAACTTTCCTATGCAGAGCGCGATACTGCTCGTGCTCGACCTCGCGCTGCTTGCCCTGGTGATTGTCCCAATGCTGCTTCGGCAATCAAAGCAGGACCAGGCGTTCCGTCAGGAACGCGATAACCTCCATTCGCAACTCAGTGCACTGATGACCGCGATCGATGAGCACACGCTCTTCTCGATCACCGATCGACAAGGAATCATCACCGATGTGAACCACGGATTCTGTCGCATCAGTGGGTACACCCGCGAGGAGCTGGTTGGGCAGAGTCATCGCATCCTGAACTCGGGTCACCACGAGAAGGCCTTCTGGAAAGACATGTGGGCCACAATCTCATCGGGGCAGGTCTGGCAAGGTGAGGTCTGCAATCGTGCGAAGGACGGCTCACTCTACTGGGTCGCTTCAACGAACATACCCAAGCTCGATGATCGCGGGTCGATCGTTGGGTACATCTCACTCCGATTCAATATCACCAAAGAGAAGCAGGCCATCGAGGATCTCAGGAAGACCGAGGTCTTCCTGAACCACACAAACAAGCTCGCGAGTGTCGGCGGGTGGGAACTCGATATCGAGACCCAATCACTCCACTGGACCGATGAGGTGTATCGGATTCATGAGCTCAAGATCGGTGAGCTCCCCTCGCTCGATGATGCGATCAACTACTACGCACCGGAAGCCCGCAACATCATCGCCAACGCGGTCGAGAAAGGCATCCGCGAGGGCGCGAGCTGGGACCTTGAGCTCCCGCTGGTGACCGAGAAAGGGAACCGGAAATGGGTGCGTACGATCGGTGAGCCGGGCTTTGAGAATGGGCGTTGCGTGAAGCTCAGGGGCGCGTTCCAAGACATTACTTCACAGCACGCCGCCAGAAGAAAGCTTGAGAAGACCGAGTCACGATTGAGCGTGGCGCTCAGCGCCGCAAACATCGGGCTCTGGGAGTGGGATATCCGTGAAGGCATGTGCTTCTTCAATGAGACATACTACTCCATGCTCGGTTACGAGCACGAAGCATTCCCTATGAGCTTCGATGCGTGGGAGTTGCTCGTTCATCCAGAAGATATCGAGTACGCAAAGCAGGAGCTCTTCGAGTACCTCCAACGAGATCAGGGTGATTTCGCAACCGAGTTCAGGATGCGGACCGCCGACGGCGCCTGGTTCTGGGTCAGGTCGCTCGGGGAAGTCGTAGAACGCGACGCGAACGGCAAACCCGCCCGGATGGTTGGCGTGCATGTCGACTTCGACTACATCAAGCGTCTCAACAGGGCGTTCGAGAAGATCGTCGAAATGGAAGCACGCCCATCACTCGCGGACGCATGCATCGAGATCAGCCGACACACCGCGGAGCTATTCGGCGTTGACTTTGCCGCGATTGTTCAGGTACCAGACGGTGAAGCTTCCACAACCGCGAAAGTAGTAGGTGGTTTCCACAACGGTAACCCGATTACCGAGATCGAGTACGAGCTCGAGGGGACGCCCTGCGATCATGCCATGCGCGTGCCATTCTCTGTGGTGAACGATGGGGTCGCCAAGGCGCACCCGGCGGACACGATGCTCTGTGAGATGCAGGCACAGGGATACGCGAGCGTCAGACTTCAAGACAGCAACGGGCGTACGACCGGGTTGCTCATCATCATTCACTCCGAGCAACTCCCCTCTGACTACAAGATCAAACCAACGATGCGCATCATCGCCGCACGCGCGGCTGCCGAGCTCGAGAACCGACGAGTCGAACTCGGTCTTCAGCAGGCCGTGCGTGAAACCGAGCAAGCAAACCGCGCCAAGAGTGAGTTCCTCGCAAACATGAGTCACGAGATCCGCACACCCATGACCGCGATCCTCGGGTACACGGACCTGATCCTCGATCCAGCATCGGACTCACTCAACTTCACCGATTATGTGGAAACTATCAAGAAGAACGCGATGCATCTCATGACGGTTATCAATGACATCCTCGATGTTTCCAAGATCGAATCCGGGAGAATTGAGATCGAGCAACTCGGCGTGAATCCAGCCAAGCTTATTGACGAGGTGGTTGAACTGATGCGCCCCAACGCCGAGCTCAAGAGAATCACGCTCAGCTCAACGAAGACGAGCTCAGTCCCGACTCACATCATCACAGACCCGACACGACTCCGCCAGATCGTGCTGAACTTGATGAGCAACGCGATCAAGTTTACCGAGCAGGGGGGCGTGATGATCGAACTCGATTATCTCCCAGAGACGGATCAGCTCTGCGTGCGCTGTATCGATACCGGTATCGGGATGACCTCAGAACAACGCGACAGAGTCGCGGCCTTCGAGTCCTTTACCCAAGCAGACGGCTCAACCGCGCGCAAGTTCGGAGGTACCGGGCTCGGGCTCAAAGTCTCAAGCATGCTCGCGGGGCTGCTGGGCGGTCAGCTCGAAGTTGAATCAGCGTTCGGCGAAGGCAGCACCTTTATCCTGCGCATCAAGGCGGGCGTAGCGAACGCGTCACAAGCGAAGGCATATGACGCGCCAAGCGAGGCATCCAAGCTCTCGATCGCGAAGAACGCGCTCGCAGGGTGCAGGGTCCTGCTTGCTGAGGACGGCCCAGACAATCAAAAGCTCATCAGCGTGCTTCTCGAACGCGTCGGTGCTGAAATCACCATCGTCGAGAACGGGCAGCTCGCGATCGATGCGATTAACGGGTCACCAGACGCCTTCGATCTCATCTTGATGGACATCCAGATGCCGGTGGTTGACGGGCACCAGGCAACGAGGAGATTACGCGAGAGCGGATGCAAGATCCCCATCATCGCGCTCACCGCCCACGCAATGCCCAGCGATCGATCGAAATGCCTCAGCGCCGGGTGCGAGGCCTACCTCGCCAAGCCGCTCAACTTCGACGAACTCATTCTGACATGCGAGTTCTACTACAAGCAGTACCGCAAAAACGCAGCGTAACAACGATGTGAGAAGAGCAAGAAATGCAGTAGGTGGTGGGGCTATGTCATTGGTCCGGCTGAGTTCCGCATGTTCAACGGCCGTCCATTTCTCGCACTGAGCCTCGAAGGACTGCTGCCCGAATGTTGAGTGTGCGAGCCGTGATTGAACCGTTGCCACCCCGTCGCGTAGCATGCACACGAACCGTGCCCCCGGGTACTGCGCGGATCGCTCGCTCCGCCATCTGTGGCGTGATGTAGCTTAACGGCAGCAGATCACTGACGATGTTGTTCTCGCTGTTCGAGTTCAGTTCGCCCGGATGTGTCGACAACGCCGAACGCATTGTGGTCGTTTCGCTGCGCCTACACCCTGTCGCGAACATGACCGGAAGGCTTGCTGTGTACATGTCAGCCGGGAAGACTCAGTTGTACGGTCCATTGTCTTATCGACATAGACAATGAGCTATACAACGCTCCATCGAGAAACATAAACGGCTAGTCCGCGGCACGGAGCGTGACCACCCGCGATGGAACACGATCCCCCGTTTGTTCGTCGATGAGTGCCAAGATGTCTGCTTCCAGAGACGGATCCACTGATCCAGCAGTGATCAGGATGACCTCGATCCCGAAGTCATCAACGATTTCAGATTGCGCCATCATCAGTAACTGTGTTCCAGGAGATTGTTCGACCCGTGCCTCGATCGCGTGGCGAAGAGTAGGCGGCAGTGGTCGGGCGTACGGGCGATGTACACCCTCGTGCAGCTGACCCTGAAGATTATCGATCAGAACCGCAGTCACAGGGATGAGCCCGATCAGCACGATCAGCATCACATTTCGCACCCATCTCGGTGAACATTCGTTGTGCTTGTTCGTGTCGAGCCCAAAGTAACGGAACACGACCGCCGTACCCACCACAATCGCGAAGAGGTTGGTTGAAAATAGCACAACCGCACCAAAGGCGACCGAAAAATGTCCCTTAACTATCGAGATCCCGACCGAGGCCAGCGGCGGGACGAGCGCTACCGCGATCGCAACGCCCACCAGCGTGCCCGTGAGCCCCGGTCGTGCCAGCGCGAAAGCCGCGGCTATCCCCGACAGCAGCGCGATGAATAGGTCAAACACATTGGGCGCACCGCGGGCATGAATCTCAGATGAAAGCTCAGTCCACGGGCTCATCAATCCGATTCCCATCGAAGCCACGAGCGCTGCAACGATCCCAACCAGCATCGCGTTGACCGCACGCCGGAAAAGCTGTGGGTTACCTTGTACCAGTGACATCCCGATCGCCACCAGCGGAGTCATCAGTGGAGCGACAAGCATCGCCCCGATGACCACCGCCGTAGACGACTGGATTAGCCCGAGCGCCGCGATCGAGGCGCTCAACACCATCATGACGATGAACTCGGTCGAGAGTCCCCCCTTGAGCTCGAGCTGGTTATGGATATCACGCCGCTCCTCCCTGGTCAGCATCGGGGCATGTTGCCGAAGCCGCTCGAGCGCTCGCTCGAGTCTTCCAGACCCCGCTGCGTGGGCTTCACGAACAACCCCGACCGCAAAGTCGGTTTCAGGGCGATCCTGACGAAGGCTGACCAGCTTGCTAATCAGTTGCTTGATCTTGGGTGCGCTGTCCGCGCTGATCAGCACAAGATCACAATCGACGACCCGATCCGCGAGTGCTCGATCCAGCGGTAGTTCATTCTCAACAAGCTCAAGACGCCCCTGCCGAGCTTCTGACAACCGGTCCCGAGTCTTTGTGAAGACGCGTCGCGATCGTGCTATCTTGTTCCCATCTGGTAATACGGTGACGCCGATATCGTCTCGCCCGACGAAGCGGGCCGCGTACTGAATCGCGAATGCTCCGCCGCCATCGATCTGTGGGATGATGACCCTTTCCGGAGCGCGGCATCGTCCAACATCGATCGCCAGCACATCGACAGGTGCTGCGTGGATCAGCCTGCGGGTCGCTGCATGCACGCTCGATGTTCGGTGCCCAAGATCCATAGGCAGGATGAGCTGCTGGGCCCCGAGCTCAACGACTGCATCCAGCACCGCCCGATGAAGGAGCGGGCCGCGGCAGTCGTAGACCTCAGGGTGAGGCATATCAGGAGCGCTGAGTGCCGTGCACACCTGAACCACCAGATCGGGCTGCTCCCCCCTGACTTCACCAACCGTATCAAGCCGTGATGCCGAGTCTTTGCTGACGCAGAGCACAATCAGCTCATGCCCGGATGACTGTGCAATCGCGCTTGCCCATTGAATGGAATCAATCCCGTACGCCCCCAAAATGGCGAGGACAGTCCTCATACCCACCATAGTACAAGGATGGGGTAGCTTCGTTTGATTCAGTAAGAACCAAAACGGGTGCCCCAAACTGAGGGCACCCGTCCAGAAATGGAGCCGGGGGGAATCGAACCCCCGTCCCGGAATCGTCCGCGCAGCGCCTCTACGTGTGTAGTCATCCGTTTATTCTCGATCTCACACCGGGGGATGACGCCCTGTGCTTTGATCCAGCCGCTTGAAACCTCCTCGCCAGCACCCCAAGAGGCGCCAAGTGCTGACCAGCCCGAAAATCGTGTTCACGCGCCCTATCGGGCGTCGAGCGCGTGAACCGTAGCCGTATTAGGCTGCGAGTGCGTACTGCGGTTCGGCAGATATAGGTTTGCGTACTTTTTACGAGGCTTGCACGCTCCTCGACACGCCACACTGTGCTTTCCCGACCCGGTCGAATGCCACTTCGGCCCCGAGCGCGAGACCCGGCGAACGCCGCCGGACAAGCTGCAACAAACAGTATACGCACAAACACGCAAACCAGACGCAAAAACCAGTGTGAAACAGTTTCGTCTCCCCGATAAGCACCCCTTTCTTGGGCCCTAGACCGGTTGTACAGATGGATAACCCCGGCGGACGCACAATGGGGCAATCGGTTGCGTTCATTCGAGTTGTTTTTGCTTGAAAAAACCTTAGGTTCGGGTAACTTGGGGTACACGCCGATGTTTTGGCGTCAATCGAAGAGGCATCTCGTAACTAGGGGAGAGCAGTAATGAGTAAGTCACACACTTTATTGACCGCGTGTGCAGGTTTGGCGATCGCATCAACCTGCGTCAGCGCCCAGTCTGCCCAATCGGTCTCCAAATCCTCGGGCATCGACGCGATCCCGACGACCAGGATGGGGCAGCTCGAGCACCCGTCCACCGCGGTTCGCCGCGATCTCGCCGAGCAGCGCGGCCTGTCGCACTCTGTTGCGTACATGTGGAACGAGGCCCTCTTGGACTCGATCCGTCATGACCTGGCCCGCCCGACAGTCCACGCACGCAACCTCTACCACACCTCCGCAGCGATGTGGGACGCATGGGCCGCCTTCGACGCCCAAGCAGACCAGGTCCTGCACCAAGAGAAGATGGAAGCCGCTGATGTGACGGCTGCCCGCCATGAGGCCATCAGCTACGCGATGTATCGTCTCCTGCGTCACCGGTTCCAGTTCTCGCCCGCAGCACCCTTCGCATTCCCAGAATACGACATGCTGATGGCGGATCTCGGGTACGACATCAACTACACCGACACGCAGGCCAACACGCCCGCAGCCCTCGGCAACCGCATCGCCCAGTCCGTCATCGACTTCGGTCTCGCCGACGGATCCAACGAGCAGTTCGGGTACATCAACCTCGTCTACGAGCCGATCAACCCGCCCTTGCTCCCCGATTTCCCCGGCAACCCGGACATCATCGATGCGAACCGCTGGCAGCCCCTGGCGCTCCAGTACTTCATCGACCAGTCAGGCAACCCGATCCCGACCGGGTACCCCGACGCGCTGAGCCCAGAATGGGGCGAAGTGACCCCGTTCTCGCTCAACAGCAACGACCTCGAAGTCTTCGAGCGTGATGGGTTCGATTGGAAAGTCTGGCACGATCCCGGACACCCGCCCTACCTCGGTGGCGTTGGTGACGATCGATACAAGTGGGGCAACGAGATGGTTGTCCTCTGGTCAGGGCACCTCGATCCGACCGACGGCGTCATGATCGACATCTCACCCAACTCATTCGGGAACACCCCGCTGCCAACAGTTGCCGACGAGCAGGACTACTACAACTGGCTCGAGGGCGGCGACTGGGGCGAAGGTCATGACATCAACCCCGCCACGGGTCTCCCCTACGAGCCGCAGATCGTTCCCCGCGGCGACTACGGGCGAATCCTCGCCGAGTTCTGGGCAGACGGCCCGGACTCCGAGACGCCCCCCGGACACTGGTTCACGATCGTCAACTATGTGAAAGATCACCCGTTGCATGAGAACCGGTTCATGGGTGAAGGCCCGCTCCTCGACGACCTCGAGTACGATGTGAAGACCTACCTCGCGCTCGGCGGCGGTATGCACGACATCGCGATCTCGTCGTGGTCCGTCAAGGGGTACTACGACTATGTCCGCCCGGTCTCCGCGATCCGCCACATGTGTGATCTCGGGCAGTGCTCCGATCCCGAAGGGCCGAGCTACCACCCGCAAGGGATCAACCTGGTTCCCGGGCAGATTGAAGTCGTGACTGCAGAGACAACCGCTCCTGGCGAGCGTCACCAGCACCTCGTCGGCAGCGAAGGCAAAATCGCCGTCCGCGCTTGGAAGGGTCCGGACTACATCAACGACCCGGACTCCGATGTCGCGGGTGTGGACTGGATCTTGGCGGAAAACTGGTGGCCCTACCAGCGCCCAAGCTTCGTCTCGCCTCCGTTCCCAGGGTATGTCTCGGGTCACTCCACCTACTCGCGTGGTGCCGCAGAGATCCTCACGCTCCTTACGGGCAGCAACTTCTTCCCCGGCGGGATGGGCGAGTTTGAAGCACCCATGAACGAGTTCCTCGTCTTCGAGGACGGCCCGTCCATGGACATCACCCTCCAGTGGGCAACCTACCAGGACGCTTCCGACCAGACATCGATGTCGCGCATCTGGGGTGGTATCCACCCGCCGGCTGACGATATCCCTGGCCGTCACATCGGCCTCGCAGTCGGCCCGGAAGCCTTCACCGAAGCTCGCCGCTACTTCAACGGGCTCAAGTCCTGCCCCGCAGACTTCAGGCCCGACGGGAACCTCAACTTCTTCGATGTCGCGAAGTTCGTTGAGACCTACCTCGCCAACGATACCCTCGCGGATATGAACGGCGACCTCGAGCTCGACGCGATGGATGTGATCGACTTCATCGATTTCTACACCGGCGGCTGCCCCTGATCCCCGACATCTGATCTGATACGACAAGCCCCCGCTCAACGAGCGGGGGCTTTTTCATTCAAGACCTAAGTACGCGAACGCCGCCAAAATGCACGGCCGCATCGAACGGATCAGGGAAGAGTCTGCTCGTACTCAACAAGCACGCTGCGGATCCCGAGATTGCCAACAGTCGGCCATGTGCCCGATGTCGAGAACCCACGGATCGTGTAGGTCTTCTGGGTGTTGTCGATCACAATCGCGGGGCTGGGGATAATGTCCATCACCTGCACCATGTTCAGATCGAACCCGCTCGATGTGCCGAGCACTCGGGTCGTGTAATCCAGGACATCCGTCCGATCCCGGCTCCAAAGCTCAACCCGGAGATCGGTGACTGATGCGCGATCCGTAAACTCAATGTTGATGTTCGTGACCACCGCGCCATGCGGGAGTTCGAGATCCATCCGGAGATAGCTGTTGCTGCCCGAGTTGAGGGTTGCGCCCGCAACCGAGTTGAACAGACGACCAAAGTCAAACCCCTGGAAGATCTGCTCGGGGGTGAACAGCTTGTACCCGACGAGGACATTGCCACCGCCGCCCCCGTTCATCGAGGTGATCGTCCCGTTCACGATCAGGTTGTTCGTGATGATGACATCGTCGTTCTGATCGATCTCAAGCAGGTCCTGCCCGCCCTTGCTGACCACCCAGGCATCCGTGACCGGATCGTAATAGGTCTTGGCACGAGAAAAACCGCCCGTCGCGTACCCGTAGTACGGGATCCCGTTGGTAAAGCTCGACAGGGTCATCCCCCCGGGACCCGAGGTGGAGTTCTGGATGACAAAGGTATCCGTGCTCTCAACAAAGTTGTCTCGGTTGATGTAGAACTTCTCTGTGCCGAACGGCTCACCGAGGATGATCACGCCCGGTGCCTGCGTCCAGAACGAGTTCTCAAGCGTCTCCGCGATGCCCGCCTTGCTCGCAAACCCCGCCTGGGGGGCGCTCCCGATCTTGGCCCGTGGGTTCAAGGGCACATACGCACCCATCGAATCGCCCTCACGGACGACGATCGAGACCCAACGCTCACTCCCGTCGAACGCGTCATTCCCGAAATCAAGCTCAATCGTGAACGCGCCGTCGATCACTTCAACATCGTCGAGGGTGTTGAATGGACCAATCTGGTTCCCCTCGCTCAGCGCGTCGTATAGGACGAACTGAAAGTCGTAGATCCCGTTCGCGGGCGCACCGTTGTCGTTCAGGGTCCCCTGGAACACGAACGGCTCTGCCTGTGCCAATCCAGCCGCAAGCACCAATCCCATTGCACCAATCCGCATCGTCGTATCTCCTCCTGCACCCATAACATCCCGGGTGCGCAGAACACTATTCGGGGGTCCAACAAGAAGATATGCGGAAAAACCCCATTTCAACAGGAATATCTCGAGACTTCCACTGATTCGGGATCATGGGTCCGTAAACGCCCGTATACCATTCGGATAACGCGTCGAGACCAGAGGGCCAGATCTGATGTCACGAGGTACTCCCATCACACGATCAACGCGAGACGACCTGCGCGACGCCGCTATCCGCCTTGGTGTCCGCGATGGGATCGACGGCGCCTCGATCCGCACCATCGCCCGCGAGGTGGGGATCACCGAGGGAGCCGTCTACAAGCATTACACGAACAAGGACGAACTCATCCGCGAGGCCTACACGAGCATCGTGGAAGAGATGGCCCGCGACAAAGCTGTGCTCGTCAAGACCGATCTGCCCTTCGACCACGCGGTGCGGGCGTGGATCAAGCTCACTTACCAGTACTTCGACGATAACCCCGAAGCCTTCTCCTATGTCCTGCTCATGCCCCATCGCATGGCTGAGCGTCTGGGCGAGATCTACACCAAGCAAGGGCAGCTCTTCCGCTCATTCCTAGTCCGCTCGATGCAGGACAAGCAGATCCGACAGATGGACCCCGACCTGGGCATCGCACTCTTCACGGGTCTCGTCCTGAACATCCCAAGACTCATCAACGACGGCTCGATCCCCGGGCCGGGCATTAGTTATGCCGACGAGATTGCCGACGCCGTCATCCGTGTGTTTGTGAACTAGCACCAGATCAGTTCCTACCAGAGCGGTCGATGAGGCAAAGTCGAGTCTGTGGGCCAACTCTTTTGGTCAAGCTCTATACTCTCTCATGCGCATCTCTGTCATCATCCCTGCCGCCGGCTCGTCTACCCGTTACAACGCGAACCACGACGACCCCTTGGGCTCGACCCGCTCCAAGCTCGATGAGGACCTCGGGGGCAAGACGGTGCTCCAGCGATCCATCGAGCTCTTCAACACCCGCGAAGAGGTCGCTCAGGTCATCGTTGCAGGCCCGCACGACGAGACCGCCTTCGCGGACTTCAAGCTCCGACACGCGGATCGCATCGCCCTCCTCGGCGCCACGCTCGTGCAAGGCGGCAAGGACCATCGATACGAAACCGTCGCCAATGCGCTCCGGGTGATCGACGACGCGTGCACCCACATCGCGATTCACGACGCCGCGCGACCCGCGACGGACGCCGCCCTGATCGATCGCGTCTTCGACGCCGCCAAGTCGCACCCCGCCGTCGTCCCGGGCACCCCGGTGAGTGATACCCTCAAACGCGTCGACCCAGATCCGATCGAGGATGACTCGTCGATCGATCCTGTCGCTTCGATTCTCGGCGTCGGGACCACACACGCCATGCACCGCGTCGAAGCGACCATCGATCGATCGCACCTGATGCAAGTCCAGACCCCTCAGATCTTCGAGCGCGAGCTTCTCATCCGCGCGTATGAGCAGGACGATCTGAGCTCGACTGATGACGCCGGGTTGGTTGAGCGATTGGGCGAGCCCGTCGTGATCGTCGAAGGCGATCCTTTGAACATCAAACTTACCCGTTCGCAGGACCTGCCTCTCGTCCGCTCGATCATGGGTGTCAAAGCCCCAAGCTCGCGCCCGACGCACAAACGATTCTGATCACTTGGATCACTCCGCGTCCGGCGCTGAGGGGTACATGCCGATGGAGATCGTGATGCGCTTCGTGCCGTCACGCCGGGGCTTGTTCGCGAGGAGATCGATGATCGCGTCGATGTGCTCGTTGAGCTCACCGATCTCGTCCTGATCCAACCACCCCGCGGGGGAGCCGATGAATGTGTCGCGACCTGGAACGGGCAGCACCGCATCGCCGCGCTCAAAGGTGCGGGTGAGCTGCTTTCCCGTCTCCTTGAGGGACGCGCGAGCAAACCCCGCGATCGCGTCGACCATGTCCGCGTCGCGATCTCCATATCGGAAGAACTCGAGGCTGCTCGAGTAGACCTTCGCATCGCGACGCGGGGTGCTCTTCGTTCCTTCTTCGACAAGCAACCCGACCTCCACGAGCTTATCGATGTGCCGATACAACGACGCGGCAGGTTTGCCGAGCTGGTTCGCGATCTCGCTGATCGATGCTTCCCCCTGACTCAGCACGATCTGGTGGATCGCGTGGCGCATGGGCGAACTGATCGCGCGGATCTGCTCGGGGTCGCTGATCGTCTCTTCATCCGGCGGGCGTTTGAAAACCATGATCAAGAATAGCCCATGAATTAATTTGCAAACACTTGCAATTGCAAAATAAATCATGTACCCTCTCCATCACGGGCACCCACGAACTCGAGCCCGCACAAACAACAGGAGACCAAGATGAAGACCACACGCATCGCGTGCGTGCTCGGGGCGGCGATCGCTGCGTCCCCGCTGCACGCCCAGCCCATCGTTGACACCTTTGAAGGGGAGACCCCGGGTACCTTCCCGAATGCCCAATGGGTGGACATGCTCGAACGCGCGATAAACACTGCGAGCGACCCAACCATGATCGTTGTCGAAACCATCGGCCCGGACGGGCAACCCACCCGCGCCCTTCAATCCGTGCAAGCGAACGGCACCAATGGTTTTTTCAAGGATGTCGCGGACGCATCGATCCATGAGCTCACCATGGATGTTCGGATCGACGCGATCCCCACACCATCCACTGGGTGGCCCGTCGGGCTCGGGTTCGTACGATACTCCGGGTCGGGTGATATCAACGCGAATCCGCAGATCGTGCTGTACTCCTGGACGACCCGGCACTGGAACTTCTTCATCGCGCCGATGGAAGGGCGCCCCGCGCTCGATCTGCGGATGACCGGGCCGCGCTATACCGTGGGGCGCTGGTACACCGCGTGGGTTCGATTGAACTCGGAAACCGGGCAGATCGACGCCCAGATCCGTGATCCGCAGACCGGCGAGGTCCTCAACTCGATCTCGCACACATACGCTGGGTGGGACCCGCAGATCGATCGGTTCGACTCCGTCGTGTTCTTTGATGGCGATCAGATGACCACACCGGATCAGAGTCAGGCAACCGTAGACAACATCGTCTACACCCCGACGGAGCGCTGTGCTGCGGATCTCGTCGCGGACGGCGAGCTCAACTTCTTCGATGTTTCGATCTTCCTCGCATCGTTCAATGAGCAAGATCCCATCGCGGACTTCAACAACGACGGCGTGTTCACCTTCTTCGATGTCTCCGCGTTCCTCCAGGCCTACAACGCTGGGTGCCCCTGACCCAACATCACCAGCTGGTATGAAAAAGCCCCCGAGCAATCGGGGGCTTTGTGTATCTCTAGAAACTCGGGATCAGTACCGGCGCACCACGCCCTTGACGATCCCCTGGATCTGGCAGAACTTCACGCGGATCGGTTCAAAGTCCGGGTTCGCGGGCTGGAGGCGGATGTGGTCCGATTCCTTATAGAAAGTCTTGAGCGTCGTAGACCCGTCCTCAAGGAGCGCGACGACGCGATCGCCGTTGCGTGCAACCTGAGCGCGTTCGAGGAGGACGAGGTCGCCGTCGAGGATGCCCTCGTCACGCATGGACTCGCCGTCCACCTGGAGCGCGAAGGTCGAGCCAGCCTTGTCGACGGTCGAGAGGAACTCGACCAGATCGATCTCGTCGGCGTCCGCGACCTTCTCGATCGGGTACCCCGCAGCGATCTTGCCTACGAGCGGGAACTTGAGGGGGCGCGATTCATCGGGGACCGAGATCCCCTCAGCGATCGACAAAGAGCGTGCCTTGTTCGCTTCGCGGATGAGCGCGCCCTTTTTGATGAGCGCTTCGACATGCTCGAACACCGTGACCTTGCTGACCCCGATCTCGTCGGCGAGTTCCTGCATCGTTGGGGAATAACCACGGCGAATGCGGGAATCGCGGATCAACTGCAGAATCCGAAGCTGCTTGGGTGTGAGATTCATGTCGCCCATCCTTTCGAGTCGGTTCATAGCCCATCGCGTGTCGTGCAACGGGGACGGTGCTCGTCGTTTCGTTCAGTCGCCCGAGCGTCTCCTGGGCCCGTCCCAGCAGATCGCGTTGCGTTCCGATGAGCTGCTGCGCAATTTGCAGCAACCCGATCGTCTCCGCGTGGGACATCTGGTGCGGGTCCAACCCGATCGGATGCGTGTCCACGCGTGTCATCCAGCCGCGGAACCCGCGACGGAGCACCTGAATGAGTCCCTCCCGGCGCGGGGACTCGTGAAAGTCGGATACATAGTCGCCGCCGGGTCCAAGTCGTAACAGTGTCGTGCTGCTGGTGCTCATGTCGTTACTCGTCTTTCGTGTCTTCAGGACGAGTCGTCACGACCGTCCTGTGAACCTTCTGATCGGGTATCCGATCAAACGAGCAACAGCAATTCGGCGCTGTTTGTTTGGGATATTATAGCCGATCATGGGCCAGACGACAAGGAAAACCGAACAAACCCAGCATCTGGGCTCAAAAACAGCTCCCGAACACCCGAACACCCCTGAACAATTGAGGCGCAAAACCTGCCCACATCATCGAATCTGTGCGATAAACCTCATTTATCGGACGCGAGCGAAGCGCGAACCCTCACGACGGATGAGTCCCTGGATCTCCAGCATCGTCAGCTGTGAACGCAACAGACCCGGGTCAATATCCAACGCCTCCGAGAGCGCATCGGCGCTCATGGGTTCAATGATCGCGCGATAGATATCCCCAAGCACCCCCTCGGGCTCGGGGAGCGCCTCGCGTTTGGGTGGGGTCCGCATGGGCGAAGAAGTGGGGGCATTGCTCGGGTCGCGTGCCGGGTTTGTTGTCTTCGCCTCGTGTGTCCCATAGAAGAAGTGCCGTGCGTCTTGTCGGAGGATGTTGAGCACATCCGCGGGCTCAACGATCAGGTGCGCGCCATCACGGAGCAGGTCCAACGACCCCGCGCTGCTCGGCGAGTCCACCCGCCCGGGCAGCGCCATCACCTCGCGCCCGTGCTCCTCGCTCGCATGACGGGCCGTGATCAACGCCCCGGATTTCCGCCCCGCCTCGATGACCAAGACCCCGAGCGACAACCCCGAGATGATCCGATTGCGGGCCGGGAAGTTCTTCGCGTCGGGGCGGGTCTGGATAGGAAGCTCGGACACGATCGCGCCGCCGCGCTCGACGACCTCATCAAACAGCGTCGCGTTCTCAGGCGGGTACGCGTGCGACAATCCGCACCCGAGCACCACGATCGATTGCCCGCCCGCGTTGAGCGCCCCGCGATGCGCCGCCGTATCGATCCCGCGTGCACCGCCCGACACCACACAGACCCCGGCGCTCCCCATCGCGCCCGCGAAGATCCCCGCTTGTTCGACGCCGTAGATGCTGCAATCGCGCGACCCGACGATGGCGCACGGGTACTTGTGGGTCTTCTCGATATCCAGATGCCCCCGGATCGTGAGGATCGGGGGCGCTCCCGGGATCGACGCGAGCAATGGGGGGTACCCGGGGTCCCCGATCGCCAGCACATGCGCCCCGTGATCCGCGATGCGGGCGAGCTCGTCATCGATCATGTCGATCGACTTATGCAGGTGCGTCGCGATACTCGACGCGGTCTTGGACCCGATCCCGGGGACCTGCGCGATCCGCGAGGCCGTGGTGCTGAGGACCGCTTCGACCGACCCGAGCGTCTCGATCAGGTTCGCGATCCGCACGGGCCCGAGCCCCGGCACGAGCGTCAGCGCAAGCAATGATCGCGCATGGTCCGAGCAGGACCCGGGCGCGGGGCGAGATGGCGCATCGGGCGAGCTCATGGCTGCGCGTTCGAGTCGAGCTCAAGCGGCGCGTACTGATCCCGCGTGCCCTTCTCGTTGTGCTCGAGCAGGCGCGCCATCACGCGGATCGAGTGCTTCGTCTCGACCTCCGTCAGCAGGCGCTTGTCCACGATCCGCTGGGGGTACATGAACGCGGGGTCGGGCTTGCGGATCGTGATGAACACGACCCACCCGTCGCGCTCGCGTTCGTCCTTGTCCAATCGGTACGACCACCCCGGGTTGGGCGCCTGCATGACGAGCATGTGGTGCTCGCCGAGCGATTCGAGACGGATCGGCGGCGCGGATTCGAGGCGTTCCGCCATCGCGCCCGAATCGGTGGTCTTGCGGATGAGCTTGCACCCCGCGATCATCGTCGGCGACGCGATCAGGGCAACGAGCAGGGTCCGTGAAGCAATATTGAATCGTCTCATCGTGAAAGTCCCCAGACAAACACACCCTCGAATCTGAGAATTGGCATGGGTTGTTTGCGTGTTGTATGGTAGCATCTGCATTCCGAGGCTGCAAAGCCCATCATGATGATGCATGATCCCCAGCATTTGAGTTGATTGAGAGTGATGAAATGATCCCCAACCCGACCCCCACCCGCGCGTTCAGACGCGCGATGTCGATCGTCGAGACCCTGGTCTCGCTCGTCGTCATTGCGTCTTTGACGCTGACCATCCTCCCCGCGCTCGCATCGATACGCGACAACTCGCTGAATGAGCTGAGCAAGGCCAACCTGATGCAGTTCGGTCAGGGACGCGATCAGTACGCGATGGAGAACAAGGATCGGATCTTTACCTACACCTGGCGCGCGGGTGAGGCGTACACCATGCCCGATGGGCGCACGAAAACAGGCAGCACTGATCAGGACGCAGCCGCATATCAGAACGAAGAAATCCTGGAGCGTCGCACAGGTCGCATCAATGGTCTGTACAAGATCAACGCAAATTTAGACCGACTTCCACATCGTCGTTTCACCCACCTCATCCTGCTCGACGACATGGCCGAAACGGACGATGCGTTCAACACCTCGGTGCTTGGCATTGACCCTGCGGATGAGAACCTGCTCACCTGGCGAGAGCGGCCACTCGAATACGGATCGGTCTCGGGCGTTCCTTACTCCGACGGGATACCAGAGGGATACGACGATGACAGCAACTGGGATTTTAGTGCTGTACGCCAACGCTGGGCATTCGCTTCGAGTTATCAGGTCGTCCCGCACGCGTGGGTGGGCGACGGGGACCAGAATGTCTATGCGCCTGTTTCCGACACGCCGCATCTCTTCAGGGCTGTTGGTGAGCCGGTCCTCGGGCGTCGCTTCATGAGCGAGCTCGCGTTCCCATCGAAGAAGGTGCACATGCACGAGGAGTTCGATTACGAGCAGAACCGACTCCCATACTTCGCCTACGACCACGCCCGCCCCGAGAAGCTCATGTTCGATGGCTCGATCAACTCGCGCCCCTCGGGCGAGGCCAACCCATCAGTGAGCCCAGAAGACTATGGGTACATCGATCCGGATCTCGATCCGTACAAGTATTTGACCCTCTGGACCCAGCGTTATGTCCCGCTCGATACCTTCCCGATCCCGCTTGGCGGGTTCAACGACAACACCGAACTGAGCATGCGATACCGGTGGACCCTCTACGGTCTCCAGGGGGTTGATTATGAGTAAGCACTCTCAACGAGCAATGTCGATGATTGAGCTGCTCGTGACGATCGTGATCGTCTCCACGCTCACCCTCACGATCCTCCCCGCGCTCGCGTCGGTTCGTGATAAGGCCGAGAATGAGCAGAGCCGGGCAAAGCTCATGCACCTCGGGCAAGGGCGCGACCAGTACGCGCTCGACAATCAGGATCGGATCTTCACCTACAACTGGGTACCGGGCGAGGCGTACACGATGCCCGATGGGCGGGTCAAGACGGGGGGCAGCTGGTTTGAGGCGGCTGCATATCAGAGTCAGGCAATCCTCATGCGTCGTACGGGACGGATTAGCGGGGTGCACAAGATTCGCACTGATATTGCGAGGCTCCCACACCGTCGATTCACGCATCTTGTGCTCATTGATTACCTCGCGGGTGACGACGACTCTGTGTTCAACGACGATCAGCTCGCGATCGACCCCGCAGACCAAAACCGTCTCGTTTGGAGTGAAAACCCGCTGCAGTATGGTCCGGGGAGCGGATTGCCGTATGCGGAGGGCAAATCCAACGGATATGACTCAGACTTGTCATGGCCCACAACTTCATTGTTACAACGCTGGGCATTCACATCGAGCTACGAGATTGTTCCAGCGTCATGGCAGGCTGACGGGCCCGAAGGGTACCTCCCAACGAATAACTCGCCCCATCTCTACGGAGTTAACGGTATCCCGGACCTCAGCGGTCGCTTCACCACCGAGGTCGCGTTCCCAGCGCAGAAGGTCCATATGCACGAGGATTTCGATCGCGAGCAGGTGCAATACCCGTGGTTCGCCTACGACCATGCCCGCGTCGAGAAGCTCATGTTCGATGGGTCACTCAACAACCTTACATCGGGTGAAGCGAACGATTCCTATTCGCCCAACGACCCGATTAATGTCTGGCGCCAGCGCTATATCCCCCTCGAGCACTTCCCGCTCCCGCTCGGTGGGTTCAACGATTTCACAGAACTGAACATGCGATTCCGATGGACACGCGACGGGCTGCAGGGGATCGATTATGAGTAATACCTACCGCCGCGCGATGTCGCTTGTTGAGACCCTGACCTGTTTGGTCGTTGTCGCGACACTCACGATGACGATGCTCCCCGCGCTCGCGTCGATCCGCGATAACTCGCTCAACGAGATGAGCAAGGCCAACCTGATGGCCATCGGTCAGGGGCGCGATCAGTACGCGATGGAGAACAAGGACCGGATCTTCACTTACACCTGGCGCGCGGGTGAAACTTATATGTACCCGAACGGGCAAATCAGGTATCCAGCAACAGACAGTGACGCGGCAGCAGACCAGAACACTGAACTTCTCATGAGGCGGACAGGGAGGTATTCCGGTCAGTTCAAAGTTCAATCGATTCGTGGTCGATTGCCAAATCGTCGTTATTCTCATCTCGTCCTGCTCGACGATATGTCCGACACGGACGAGTCGTTTCACTCGTCGGTAATGTTCATCGACCCTGCAGACGAGAACCTGCTCACCTGGCACGAGCGTCCGCTTGAGTATGGGCCGGGTTCAGGAGCTCCATACGCCGACGGGGTGCCACAGGGGTACGACGATGGCAATGGGGGTGATTGGGCGGATAGACAAATAGTTCAACGCTGGCCGTTCGCTTCGAGCTACCAGGTCGTTCCCCACGCGTGGATGGGTGATGGTAACGAGAATGTATATGCTCCCGTCTCGGACGGGCCACATCTCTTCACTGCGATTGGTGAGCCGGTCCTCGGGCGCCGGTTCATGAGCGAGGTCGCGTTCCCATCGAAGAAGGTGCACATGCACGAGGAGTTCGATTACGAGCAGAATCGACTCCCGTACTTCGCCTATGACCACGCCCGCCCCGAGAAGCTCATGTTCGATGGCTCGATCAACTCGCGCCCCTCGGGCGACGCGAGCGATTCGGTCTCGCCTGAAGATTACGACATCAACAATCCGCAGGACCCGAGTGTGTACCCCGTCTGGACGCAGGAGTATGTGCCTCTGGACACCTTCCCGATCCCGTTGGGCGGGTTCAACGATCCGACCGAGCTCAACATGCGATACCGATGGACCCTGTTCGGATTGCAAGGCGTCGATTACAACTGATCCGGTTCAGAGATAGAGATCCAGCGCCCGACCCGTCGCGGGTTGGAGCTGCTGCTGGGTCGTGATGATCCGGTTGATCTGCTTGGGGTCCGCGTCGATCGGGAGGACCTCGCCGAGGGTTGGGTGCAGGTTGGTGCTCCCCGCATCGCACGCTTTGTGCGCACGATTCGGGTGATAGATCACCGCGTTCTCCGAGAGGGCCCGCGCCTGCGTCCCCAACGCGTACGCCGTCTGGTTCCCGTCCCGAAGCACCCGCGCGAACCGAATCGGCGTCGCCGCGTCCGGGACCTTCTTGGGCACCACGACCCGATCCGGGTGCACCCGTGCACCGTGCGCAGGGAGTCCCCACGCATTCGGATTCATGTTTGCGGCTAGGTCGGACGACATACGCCCAGACCCATGCAGGAACCGTGCCGGGGGCGTGCGTCCGAGAAGAACCACGATTGGTGCGGGACTGACTCGGTGGGCATCGGGCGTTCGTGCGGGGTGTTGCGGCCGTGCAACACGCGTGATGCGTACGATGTGCGTTCATGCGGACCGACGCGCTCGATTTCGATCTCCCCAACGCGCTCATCGCGACGAAACCCGCGGAGCCCCGCGATTCTTCGCGTCTGCTCGTGGTGCAGCGATCGAACCCGGATCGGCTCGAGAATCGCGTGTTTTCGGAGCTGCCCGGGTTGTTGTCGCCGAGTGATCTGCTGGTGTTCAACCGATCACGCGTCGTCCCCGCCCGATTGATCGGCGAACGCGAGGACACCGGGAGCAAGTTCGAGGGTTTGTATCTTCACGATGCGCCCGACGCGGACGGGATCGAGTGGATCGCGATGGTGAAGACCAAACGCGCCCAGCCGGGCAAGCGTTATGTGCTCTTTGATCCCGACGGCAATCGCTCGGGCACAATCATCGAACTTATCGATCGCGACGACGCGGAAGGTCCCGGCGCATGGCGGGTGCGGGTCGAGACGGACGCACCGTCGGGGTTGGACGCGCTGCACCGGGTGGGGCGGACGCCGTTGCCGCCGTACATCTTGGCTCAACGCAAGGCCCGCGACGAGGACCCGGGCGACGCATACGACCGAACCCATTACCAGACGACCTTCGCGAGCGCGACCGAAACGGGGTCCGTCGCGGCACCGACGGCGGGGCTGCACTTCACGCCCCGCGTGATCGACGAGCTCCATCGCAAGGGCGTGGAGACGAGCGAGGTGACCCTGCATGTCGGCGCGGGGACCTTCAAACCCGTCGATACCGAGACCCTCGAAGAGCACCCGATGCACCACGAGTGGTGTTCGCTGGGTGATGCGGCGGATCATTTTCCGCCCAACCCCGATCGGCGCGTGATCGCGGTGGGTTCGACGAGCGCCCGGACCCTTGAGAGTTACGCCCAGCTCCACGCGGCGAACCCTGTCGGGGCTCTCCCCGATCGGTACTCAACCGACATTTTGATCGCGCCCGGGTATGCGTGGCGGTGGGTCTCGGGGATGGTGACGAACTTCCATCTCCCCCGATCGACCCTCCTGGCCATGATCGCATCGATCCTGGATGTCCCCGGAGAGGTGGACGGGCTGGCACGCGTGCACGAGATCTACCGCGTCGCGATTGCGGAGGAATACCGGTTCTTCTCCTACGGCGACGCGATGCTCATCCTCCCCTGACCCCGTACCATTGGGGGCAGGAAATCTGCGTCCGCCCCGCGGGTTTCGACGATGATGAGGCAACGATGCGATTGGACGAGCTCATCTCGGGTCTGGATATCGAGTGCGTCACGCGCGACACCGATCCCGCGTCGATCCGCGTGTGCGATGTGACGGAGGACTCGCGGACCGCCGTGCCCGGGTCGTTGTTCATCGCCCGCGCCGGGACGCAGGATCAGGGTCTCCGATATGTCGAACCCGCGATCGAGTGCGGAGCCGTCGCGGTCCTCACCGAACGAGGCGGTGGCAAACGTATCGAGCTCCCCATGCGTTCCAAGGTTGCGATCCTCGAATGCGACGACCCGATCGTGACGACGGCATCCATCGCGGAACGGTTCTATGGGCACCCTGCATCCAAGCTCATCGCGGCGGGTGTCACGGGGACCAACGGCAAGACCACCATCACCCACCTCACCCACCAACTCGTCGAGGGTGCGGGGGTGCGGTGCGGACTGATCGGGACGGTGGAGATCGACGACGGGCGCGAACGATCACGGGCCGCGATGACGACGCCGCCCGCGCTGGAGCTCTCGCGGACCCTCGCGACGATGCTCGAGCACGAGTGCCAGGCCGTGGTGATGGAGGTGTCGAGCCACGCGCTCGATCAGCACCGCACCGGCGCGATCGCGTTCGACGCGGCGGCCTTCACGAATCTCACCGGCGATCACCTCGATTACCACCTCACGCTCGATCATTACCGGCAGAGCAAGGCCCGCCTGTTCGCGTCGCTCAAACCCGATGGCGTCGCCGCGATCGTCGGCGACGACGAGAGCGCCAAGATCATGATCGACGCGTGCACCAACGGCGCCACGATCGTCCGGTGCGGCCCCAACGCAGCACCCGACGCGTGGGTTCGCATCGAGGACGAGTCCATCAAGGGCACGAGCGTCATCCTCCACACACCCCACGGGGACTTCCACGCTCGGATTCCGATGTTCGGCGCGTACAACGCGCTCAATGTGCTCCAGAGCGTGGTGATGGCGCAAGCGATCCTCACCAGGCTCGATGTGCCCGCGGATGAGCAGCACGACGCGATCCAATCAACACTCCCCAAGCTCAAGCTCCCCATGGGTCGGCTCGAGCACTGCGACTCGCGCGAGGACGACATCACGGTGCTCGTGGACTTCGCGCACACGGACGACGCGCTCCGATCCGCGCTCTCCGCGGTCAAACGCGTGCTCCCGGAAGGTGCCAAGCTCTGGTGCGTCTTCGGGTGCGGCGGGAACCGAGACCAGACCAAACGCCCGCGGATGGGCGCCGCCGTCGCGGCGCACGCGGATGTGGTGGTGGTGTCCAGCGACAACCCACGCACCGAATCGCCCAGCGACATCATCACCATGGTCCTCTCCGGGATCGATCAATCCCAACGCGAACGCGTCCGGGTTCAGCCTGATCGGGCACGCGCCATCCACGACTCGATCATCGACGCGTCCACGGGCGATGTCATCGTCATCGCGGGCAAGGGGCACGAGACCGAGCAGATCCTCCCCGACGCCATGGGCGGCACCCGCACCATCCACTTCGACGATCGCGAGCACGCCAAACGCGCCCTGCGCGAACGAAGACTCCGCGCCAAGGAATCCGACGCGGCCCAGGCGGGCGCATCATGATCAACGCGTGGGCATGGGACGACATCGCGCAACTCACGAGCGGGCATTGGCATGTCGAGCCCAACAACGACGCGCTCCCATTCGTCGGCGCCTCCATCGACACCCGATCCATCGTGCCCGGGCAGCTCTTCTTCGCGTTCGTCGGCGAGCAGGCCGACGGGCATACCTACATCACCAAGGCACAGGAATCCGGCGCGGGCGCGTGTGTCGTCACCCACGCGGATCGCGTGCCCGATGGGATCGAAATCCCGGTGCTGGTGGTGGGGGACGCGCTCCACGCGCTGACCACACTCGCGCATGCGTGGCGGACGCGTTTACGGGCAAAGGTCATTGGGATCACCGGATCGAACGGCAAGACCACGACCTGCCGACTCATGCAAGGTGTATGCGAGGCGGCGGGGAAGACTTCCGCGTCGCCCAAGAGCTTCAACAACGCGCTGGGGGTGCCGATCACGGTGCTCAACACGCCGATCGATGCGAGTTTCCTTGTCGCGGAAGTCGGCATGAGCACGCCCGGCGAGATCGCCGCCCGCACCCGATTGCTCCGCCCCGACATCGCGATCATCACCAGCATCGGGCGCGCCCACCTCGAAGGGCTCGGGAGCATCGAGAACATCGCGCGAGAGAAAGCCGACCTCATCGTGATCGCGCCCGGGGCAGCGGTGGGGGTGATCCCCGATGGGATCGGGGTGATCGACGCAGCGCTCCGTGACGATCCGCACCCGATCGTGCGTCTGGGTGACGGGTTCCAGATCGAGCAGATCGACGAGTGCGGGTGCAGGTTCTCGATCAACGCGGTGCCCTTCCGCGTACCGATCCCCGGCGCGCACAACGCCCACAACGCGGGGCTCTGCGTCCTCGCAGCACGCGCACTCGGGATCGACGACAACACCACCCGTGACGGGCTCGCCCGCGCGACCCCGCCCGCGATGCGGTTCCAGCGCGTCGAGATCGCGACGGTGGCCAACCCGATCGTGATCATCAACGACGCGTACAACGCCAACCCCGACTCGATGCGGGCGGCCCTTGCGACCTTTGTCGCGCTCCGCACGCCCGGGCGAAAGCTCGTCGTGCTCGGCGAGATGCTCGAGATGGGTGCCATCGCACCCGCGGAGCACCAGTCCCTCGCCGATCACGCGATCGGGCAGGGCTCGCTCGATCAAATCACCCTGATCGGCGGATCGTTCAAGGACACCCGGGCCCATGACCCGCGATGCACCATCATCCCGGACCGCTCCGACGACGCGATCGCGCGGATCGCAAACGAGATCCGCTCAGGCGACACCGTCCTGATCAAGGGATCACGCGGCGTGAAACTCGAGCGTTTGATCGACAAGTTGGGCGATTTGCACGCGTCTGGCCGATCGAAGGGACAGGAAAACGCCCCGACGAACGCATGATCTACATCCTCCTCGACATCCTGATCAACCGGTTCTACGAGTACAAGGTGTTCTCCGTGCTCGCGGTGTTCGATCAGGTCCAGTTCCGCGCCCTGCTCGCTGCGGGTCTGGCATACTTCATCGTCGTGTTTTTCGGCAAGCGCGTCATCCGGGCGCTCATCTCCCTCAAGATCGGCGACGGGGGCGAGACCGACGCGGAACTCCTCCGCGAGCACGCGGCAAGCAAGGCCAATGTCCCCACGATGGGCGGCGTCCTCATCGTCGGCGCGATCTTCATCTCCACCTTCCTCCTCGCAGATATCCGAGTGAACCGGGTCTACCTCGGGCTCTTCACGCTCATCTGGTTGGCTGCCGTCGGCGGCGCGGACGACTGGCTCAAGCTCACCGCGTCGCGCCGGGGCACCGGGCGTCAGGGGCTCTTCTCATGGGAGAAGCTCGTCTTCCAACTCGGGATCGGCGCGATCGTCGGGTACTTCGGGTACCGGTACGGGATCTCGCCCGACGGCGTGGACTCGCTGGCGCATGTCCTCAACCTCCCGTTCCAACGCACCTACAACCCGGACACCGGGCTCGCGAGTGGGGGGACTGATCTACCTCGGGTTGCCCCTGTTCGTCCTGATCTCAACGCTCGTCGTCGCGGGCGTGTCGAACGCGGTGAACATCACCGACGGGATGGACGGGTTGGCTGCGGGCTCGTCGGCGATCGTGAGCTTCGGATTGATCCTGCTCGCGCTCATCGCGGGGACCCAGAGCGCCGCCCAGTATCTGCTCGTGCCCTACATCCCTTTCACCGATGAGCTCGCCGTCATGGCGGGCGCGATGGCCGGCGCGTGCTTGGGGTTCCTGTGGTGGAACTGCAAGCCCGCGCAGGTGTTCATGGGCGACACCGGTTCGCTTGCGCTGGGTGGCACCATCGGGTACATTGCGGTCATGACGCGACAGGAGTTCGTCGTCCTCCTCATGTGCGGCGTGTTCCTTATGGAGATCGGGTCCGTCGTCATGCAGGTCGGGTGGTTCAAGTACACCCGCATCAAGACCGGCACCGGACGCCGCATCTTCCGCATCGCGCCCTACCACCATCACCTGCATCAGGGTGGATGGGCGGAGAACCAGGTCGTCGTCCGGTTGTGGCTGATCGCGATCCTCTTTAGCGTGATCGCGCTGGCGACGCTGAAACTGCGGTGATGACGATCAATGCTGTGTGTGAGATTACGCGTGGAGGATCATCACGACCTCGTCGATCTCTTCGCCCCGCGCGTGGGCGTATCCGCGCTCATGACGCAGGAGCGTGAACCCGTTGCGCTCCATCACGCGGATCGAGGGTTCGTTATCTTTCGCAGCTCTTCCATAAAGCGGGCGGGCCTGCTCGATCGCGAGGAACTGACGCAGCGCTTCGGAAGCGATCCCCTTGCCCCAATGGTGGTGATCGATCCAGTAGGTGATCTCGCGATCGCCTTCCATCGTGAAACTGATGATGTGCCCGACGAGCTCGGGGTCTGCATCGGGGTGAACGAGTTCGATCGATCGTTTCGTGATCGAGTCATTCGCGAGGAGCTTGCTCCAGTGCCCATCGTGCGCCGCTCGATCCTCGGGGTGCTCGTGGATGAAGGCCGCCATCTGTTGGGCGGGGTGATGCTGGAGGTGATCGAAGAACACCCCGACATCAGGACTGGTTACATCACGGAGCTGGGTCGTGGGGCGGGGCATCAATCAAACTCATCCACCACCGATGCGATCTCCAGGTTCTGATCGTCCGCGTCCTTGAGCTCCATCTCGACCTCGCCCTCGTTCATCGAGACGCTCACGCGTTGGTCGCGGACGAGGACGAGGATCGCGAGGAACATCCCGACGCACTCGGCGCGGGTCTTGCCGACGATCATGGAGCGCAGGCGCAAGGGGGACGGGGTTGAGCCGGTGGATTGCTTGTGGAGCTGCTCGAGGATGTTGTTCGCGTGCACCTCGAGCGGGGTGTCGTCGGAGATGACGGCATGCTCGCCCAATCGATCAAAGTTCACGCTCGCGAGGATCTGACGGAACGCCTCGACCAGGTCGGACAGGTCCAGGTCCTCCATCTCCAGCTCGCCCAGATCGTCCGCAGCCGCCTGCACCGCGTCGTCATCGAGACCCGCAGCCTTGACGGGGTAGCGCTGCTCCCAGGTCTCCTGTCGGCGCTGCAGCGCGTCCGCAGCGTCGCGGTACTGCTTGTACGCGAGCAGCTGCTGCACGAGCTCGGCCCGCGGATCGATCCCGGGCTCTTCGTCGCGGGTCTCTTCCTCGTCGCCCTGATCGCGATCCTTCCGCTCAGCCTCCGCGGCGAGGATGCGGGATTTGACCTCCATGAGGGTGGAAGCCATCACGAGGAACTCGCCGGCGACATCGATATCGATCCGGTCCACATCGTCGAGGAACCCGATGTACTGGTCCGTGATCGTGGAGATGGGGATGTCATGGATATCGACCTCATGCGAACGGATGAGGTAGAGCAGGAGATCCATTGGGCCTTCGAAGGCCTCGAGTCGCACGCGGTAGGGCTGGCTCATGGGATGAGTGTAGCCGATTTGGCCCACGGCGGGCTTAGAATCCCGGCATGACCCACACCCTTCCCTCGCCGTCCTCCCACGCGTCCGCGTTCATGCTCGACCCTGAGATTGTGTATCTCAACCACGGCTCGTTCGGCGCGTGCCCCCGAGCGGTCCTCGACGCGCAGGACGCCCATCGCGAGCGGATCGAGCGGGACGCGATGCGGTTCTACATCTATGACCTGTGGGGGGGCATCGATCGATCGCGTGAGGCGCTGGGCGGGCTGGTCCACGCGGACGCGGAGGACCTGGTCTTTGTCTCCAACGCAACAAGCGGCGTCGCGAATGTCATTGCCAACATCGACCTGCGCCCGGGCGATCAGGTGCTCACGACCCGGTTCGAGTACCCCGCGTGCAACAACAACCTGCGTCGCGCGTGCGAGCGAGCGGGCGCGGAGCTTGTGGTTGTCGATCTGCCCTGGAACCCGATCAACGAGGATTCGGTTGTGGATGCGATCATGGATCGGGTCACGGATCGCACGCGACTCGCGATGTTCAGTCTGATCACCAGCGCGACAGCTGTACGGATGCCGGTTGAACAATTGATCAAGGAATTGCACGCGCATGGCGTGGAGACCCTGCTCGACGCGGCGCATGGGCCCGGGTGCGTGCCGATGGACATCAAGGGGTGGAACCCAACCTACTGCACGGGCAACGCGCACAAGTGGCTGTGCAGCGCGAAGGGTTGCGCGTTCCTCTATGTGCACATAGACAAACAGAACGGTTTCCGCCCGGTGATCTTGTCAAATGATGCGTACGACCTCGACCCCGCGATTGCGCGATCGGATCGGTCCGCGTTCAACCACGAGTTCGATTACATGGGCACGGACGATCGCACCCCGATGCTCGTCGTCGCGGACGCGATCGAGGTGCTCGGATCGTTCTTCCAAGGCGGGATCGACGAGCTCATGCAGCGGAACCGGGCGATGTGCATGGAAGCGCGGGACCTGCTGTGCGACGCAATGGGGACTTCCCCGATGGTACCCGATTCGATGCTCGGGCCGCTCGCGACGATCGAGATCCCCGCGCCGGGGATGGACCCGCGCGGGCTGCGTGAGCGTTTGATGGGTGAGTTTCGGATCGAGGCGATGATCGTGCCCAACCCGGGCGCGGATACCCCGATGATCCGGGTAAGCCCACAGGTCTACAACTCGATCGAGCAGTACCGGTACGCTGCCGACGCGCTGCGGACGATCATCGGGCGTTAGTCGCTCAGTCTTCCTTCATCTCCTCGCGGAGCTCAGCCACGCAGGGTGTGCCGTACCACCCGTAGAAGGACCACGCGTCGAGATCGTCGGCCTTGAACTTCGACTTGGCGTCGGCCACCGAAACCGCGTCGAGCCAGATGAGTTGACGCGGCGCGTCGTCGTCGGATTCGTCGTCGATCCGATCCATCGTCGCGTCGATCAGGACCGTGGCGTCGTTGGTGAACTTCGCCCCGTGAGGTCCGATCGCGAGGGTGTACATCCGACCGACCCACTCGTCAGGGATCTCGGGGTCAGAGAGGCGCCGATTCGTGTAGGACTCCTCAAGGAAGGTCAACCGCTTGAGCGGCTCGTCACACGAGATGACATACATCTCTGCCTTGAACACGCCCGCCTGCACGCTCGGATCTGTGCGTACCGTCGTCTTGCCTTTCTCGATGTCGCCCGTCGAGAACACATAGATCCCGCGGTAGCGTTCGTCGATGCGTGGGTCCGCGAGAGGACCCGCGATGAGCAGTTCCCCCGTCTCGGCCATCCGGGTGATGTTGTTGAAGTGCCCAACCATGGCGTCGTCCATCTCGGCCTTGGAGAGCTTCTCGGGCTCGTCGAGCACCAGGTAGGTGAAGATATACTCGCGGGTCGCGGACTCGTCGTCACGGGCGAGGCCGACGGCGCTCGCGGGTGTCCCCAATCCCGCGAGCACCAACGCGGCCAGCGTCCCGATTCTTGTGTGTGAGGCGATGTTCATGCCTCTTTTTACCGCCCTGTGCGGGCCCGCGTTGCGGGCAGGCACGACAAAAGAGGAACTCGCGGGTCTGGTGCGCTATCCTCTTTGTCCGGCGGAGTTTCGCAAAAACCTGCCCCCTTGCACGCACACACCCATACTCCTCGGGAGAGACACAGACATGCTCGGACGCGTCTTCAAGGCATACGACATCCGTGGGACCTACCCCGACCTCCTGACCGATTACATGGCCTGGCAGATCGGGTGCGGGACAGGCAAGTTCCTCCTTGAAGAAGCAGAGCACGACGGGGACACCACCCCGATGATGAAGTCCGTCATCGTCGGGCGCGACATGCGTCTGTCCTCGCCCACCCTCCGAGACGAGCTCGTTCGCGGGCTCACCTGCAACCACGCGTCGGTGATCGACCTGGGCATGGTGGACACCCCGATGATGTACTTCGCGATCAACTACCTCGATTGCTCGGGAGGGGTCGTCGTGACGGCCTCGCACAACCCGCCGCAGTACAACGGGTTCAAGATATCCAAGCGCAAGGCCAAGCCCGTGGGCGAGCAGACGGGGCTCGGCGAGGTCCGCAAGTACGCCGCGATGGTAGACAAGAACCTCGAGCCCCAGACAGGTACAAGCGTCGAACAGCGCGACCTGTGGGACGCGTACGCCAAGCATGTCCGCAAGTTCCTCGACCTGGGCAAGCGCGACGCGAGCAACCCCCTCAAGATCGTCGTCGACGCGAGCAACGGCATGGCGGGCACCATGTGCCCCAAGGTTTTCGGGAAGAACGGCGACGCGATCGAAGGGCTCGAGATCATCGAGATGCACTTCGACAACTCCAAAGGCGAGTTTGTCCACGAGCCAAACCCGCTCGTCGCGTCGAACCTTGACATGCTCTGCGAAGAGGTCGTCAAGCAGGGCGCGGACCTGGGTCTCTGTTTCGACGGCGACGCGGACCGGTGCGTCGCGGTGGACGAGAAGGGACAGATCGTCCCGTGCGACATCATGACCGCGCTCCTCGTGCCCTACTTCCTCGAGCAGCAACCCGGGAGCGGGATCGTCTACGACCTGCGCTCGACCAAGGCCGTCAAGGAAGAGATCGAGAAGCACGGCGGCAAGCCCCTGCGTGGACGCGTCGGGCATGTCTTCATGAAGCAGCTCCTCGCGGAGAACAACGCGATCTTCGGCGGCGAGCTCTCCGGGCACTTCTACTTCCGCAAGAACTTCAACGCCGACTCCGGCGCCATCGCGATGGCTACATTCCTCTCCGTGCTCGCCCACTCCGACAAGCCCATGAGCACGATGGTCAAGCCCCTCATGCGCTATGTGCAATCGGGCGAGATCAACTTCGAGAACGAAGAGCAGGACGAGGCGCTCGAAACCGTCATGGAAACCTTCGGCGATCGCGGCGACATCGACGAGCTCGACGGCGTCACCGTCGATTGCTTCGAGTCCGAAGGATGGTGGATGAACATCCGCAAGTCCAACACCGAGCCCCTGCTCCGCCTCAACATCGAGGCAAAGACCCAGGAAAAACTCGATGAGGTCTACGCGGAGGTCTCGCCGCTGCTGGGCACGAAGGTCGATCACTGATCACTTGTATCGAGAATGAGACTTCAAGGGAACGGGCGATCGCCTGTTCCCTTCTTCGTTTTGCATTCAACGATGCGGTTCGCACCCGTCGGAGTAGTTGATGAGGAAGGCGGAAACATCGAAGAAGTTCAACATCCCGTCACCGTTCAGATCCGCTTCGGGTTCCGCGTTACCAAAGCGGGTCAGGAACTCAGAGACATCGAAGAAGTTGAGCACGCCGTCGAGATTGAAATCGCTCAGGCAGGTCTGCCCGACGATGAGCTCGGTGCCGGTGTTGTAGACGCGTGTGATGAGCCCGTCGGGGGGCGCGGGCGCATCGAGCGCAATGAATCCATTGGTGATCGTGCTGGCGATGATGATCGTGCGTGCCCAATACGAGTCGGGCACAAACCCGTTGCTCAGAACGACGCGGAGGGTTCCATCGAGTGTCACGCTGGATGTGCACTCGAGACGGTCGTTCGCTTCTGGGCCGATCTCTGCTTCGAAGATGCTCGTGGGTTCGTAGATGATCGATCGAGAAGAGAGCAGGACTCCGATCCCCAACCCTGGGGCGGTGGTGCCCCGATGGCGCAGCGGTGCATCGAGACTCCCGATGCCCTCAAGGCGCTGCCCAGCCCCGAGTGTCACTGTCCCATTGCTTGTCGTAATGATCCGAGATCCCTGACCCAGGGCATTCAATCGGATCGTTCCCTCACCCGAGAGTTCTTCGTTCCGCCTCCAGTAGAGCTCTGTCGTTGCGCCATCCCCATCCGAGTTCACGACGATGGTCCCGTGGTTGCTCGCTGGGGTCTGCATGAACACGCGGATGCCTTGCGGGATGCTTACGGGCGCATCAATATCGACATGCTCAAGGGCTCCGCTGGTGAAGATAAACTCACCCCCATTGCGTCCGATGATGCGCCCGTGATCGAACCGTCCGCCGTTGAACACGATGGTCGAACCTGGCCCGTCGGCGACGACCTCTGCCGCGTCTCCTTGGTTCAGGAGATTTGTTGTATCGAACCGGATGCGGGCACCGTTCTCCGCGCGGATGGTCGCGTAGTTCACTTTGGTTTCATTGAGTAACTCTAACTCGGTCTCGGGGATATCCGCGAGCACGAGCCCATAATTGTAGAGCGTGGCTTCGATCTTCCCGTATCCAAGGATGGTGTGCTCGGCGCTGTTGGTGAGGACCCGAAACCCCGGTGTGGTAATCCGGGCTCCCAGATCCGGAGCATTCAATCGAAGCGACCCCGCACCGTCAAGCGTGACATCACCCGCGATATTGATCGATGTGACAATGCTGCTGGTCTGCGGGTTCACAACGATCGACCCATGATTGGTGATCGTCCCGATCAGGTCCGTGCTCTGACTCGTGATATGAAAATCACCACGCAGGTCATTGTTGCGCAGCTCACTCCCATTGCAGTGAATCACGGCACCGTTGAGCGCATGGATGGATCCGCCGCGTACCTCTACGTTGTTCAAAGTAATCGTCGATCCCGGCCCGTCCGCGACGAGCTCGCCCTCCTCATTGTTGATCCATGTGAACTGGAAGTTCAGCCTGGACTCGTTCTCTGCGCGGATAGTCGAGTGGTTGTAGTAGTACGGGTCGGCGAACACGAATCGCTGCCCCGGCTCATCCGCAACAATGAGCCCCCGATTGCGGATGCGCGCCGAGAGCCAGCCCGACCCGGAGATGGTGTGCCCCTCAGCGACAAGCACCTCCGTGTCGTCGGATGTGATCCGCGAGAGTGAACTGCGTGCATTCATCCGAACAGAACCGTTGCCCAAGAATCCCCCCTCATCTCTGAAGTGGATCTCCGGCGTGCCTGCTCCATCATCCCCGTTCAGGGTGATCGTGCCGTGGTTGGTGATCGTGTTTCTGATGGTGAGGACCCGATCGGGCCCGACACTCATGTGTCCATGAACATCCACCGTGTTGAGCGTGGCGTCATGGATCTCAACGAGCGCTCCGTTGAGTGCGTGGATTTCGCCGCGTGCGACCGATGAATCTTCAAGAACAATCCGCGAACCCTCTCCATCTGCCAGGAGCACCGCATCGGTGTTCGTGACCGCGGTATCTTCGAATCGCAGCGTCGATCCGGCGATGGCCTCGAGAGCTGTCTTGTTGATGACGCTCGTGCCAAGGAACCGGAGTTCTTCGCCCAGGTTCTGAGCGAGTAGAGTCCCCTCATTGACGAGTTCTGCCCCGATCGTCCCCAGCCCGGTGATGGTGTGCCCGGTGGTGTTGGTGACGCTCACGCCCGGATCGGCGCTTATCAATGATTCGGGCGATCCAAGCTCGATCGTCCCCGATCCGAGAAGGAGTGAGCTCAACGAGAAGTGGAGGTTCGCCGCCCCCTCACCGCTCGGGTTGAGACTGATACGCCCCTCGTTGCGGATGGTGTCGGTGATGGTGAGTGAATCATCATCGCGAACCGCAATGACCCCCGCGCTGAGCACATTCGCGCCCATCGATGCGTTGCGTGCCTCCAAGAAGGCGCCAGGGTCTGCGAACAACTCGCCACCGATCAGCGCCGTCCCATTGAGTTCAACGCGTGAACCGGTTCCACGCGCTTGGAGGATTGCCCCGGGGGTCTGGGTCAGACTCTGCGCTCCGAGCGCGATCACCGAGCTGCCGACAGCCTCAATCATCGCGTTGTTCGTCATAGCGCTCGCGAGCAGTGTCAGTTCTTCACCGGGCACATTGGCGCGGATCGTCGCATCATTGATAAGCTCAGCGTTGATGGTGCCGCTTCCCTCGATCGTGTGCCCCGCGCCGTGAACGAGCATCTCCCCTGCCGGAGGACCCAGTAGCTGAGATCGCAGACCTGGTGCGTTGAGCCGGAGTGTGCCCGAGCCACCGATGCTCGCACCGGATTCGAAACGCAGGATGGACTGCGATGCGAAGGACTCGGAATTGATGAGGATGAGCCCTTCATTGAGCACATCGCCGTGCAAGCTGAGTGAGCGGGCGTTGCCGATGCCCAGCGTGGCCGTCGGGTTGGAAAGCTGCAACGAAGCCGCATGCTCATCCGCCCCAACGGTAACGATGTACGATCCCGGGAGCGAGATGATGGCATGATCACTCAGGGTCGGACTTGCAAAGGTCCCCCAGTTCGAATCAACACCCCAGTACCCGCCCAACGGGTTGGTCCAACTGATCGAGACCGGGCCCGCGTGGGCAACAAGAGCGCAAACGGGCAACGCCAAGATGCGTGCTGGATAACAAGGGTTCATGAACAGTCCTGTCACAATAATCGAGCCCAGAGAACAACACCTGATGTGTGATCTCAGCGTAACACGACACAACATTCGACGCGAGGCAAAACCCAGACTGTAAAGGGCAATCCTGAGTCAAGCGAGAACAGAAAAGGGGACGGGCAGCGCCCGTCCCCTTGAGTTTCAGAACATATCCCAGATTCTCAGCACCCCATGTTGTAGCTGTTGAGGAAGGTCGAGACATCGAAGAAGTTCAATACGCCGTCACCGTTGAGGTCGGCAGCAGAGCTCCCCGCGTTGTAGTTGTTCAGGAACACCGAGACATCAAAGAAGTTGAGCGCCCCGTCGAGGTTCGTATCGCTGGGGCAGGTCTGCCCCACGAAGAGGTTCGAGCCATCGTTGTACACGCGGGTCACGAACCCCGCGGGCGGTGTCGGGATGATGATCGCGTCGAACTTACCCGTGATGCTCGATCCCTCCATGATCTTGCGGGCCCAGAACCCCGTGGGGGCAAACCCATCGGTGTAGATCACCTCTAGGGTGCCGTCGAGCGCGATCGTGCTCGAGCTGTCGAGCAGGTCGGCTGTGGTGCCGTCCACCTCGGCCTCGAACACGGAGCTATCCGTAAACAGCACGGGCTGGGTCGCACTCATGGTGCCGATGCTCATCCCGGGCGCGGTTGTGCCGTTATGGGTCAGCGGAGCTTCGATGCTGCCGACACCCTCGAGACGCTGGTTCTCACCGAGCGTCGCCAGAGTGGCGTCTCCGCCAAGAAGCAATCGTGCGCGGGCACCGGTCTGGTTGAGGAGCACGGTTCCAGTTCCGCCCAGCTCGGAATCGTCGAACCAGGTCAGTTGGGTGGCGCTGATGCTCGCCTGAGCGTTCACGGTGATGGTGCCGTTGTTGCTCACTCCGTTGCGGATGCCCAGCGTGGTGGCGTTGAGGATGTCGATCGGCCCCGTGGCGTCGACGCCGTCGAGGGTTGCGGTCGAGACGACGACGCGTCCGCCGTTCATCGCTGCGAGCTGTCCACCGAGGATTGTCGTACTGTTGAGATCGATATGCGTATCGGTGCCGTCGGCGATGATCTGTCCACCGGGTCCTTGGTTGATGGTGATGCTCGCGATATCAATGCCTGCCTCATTTTCAGCACGGATGGTGCCGTTGTTGACCTTGTTGTTGGCGGTCAGGAAGATCTCGTTGGCGGGGACATCGGCGCGGATGAGCCCGTTGTTGGTGAGGTCTGCTTCGATGGCACCGAATCCAAAAATCGTGTGGTTTGTGCCGTTGACGGCGCTGACGCCGGCGTCGGTCTGGATCCGGGCACGCGTGGAGAACGAGTTGAGCTGGACCGAGCCGTTGCCATTGAACGCACCGTTGGTCGTGAACCGCAGCTGGGTCGCGCTGATGTTGCTGTCGGGGTTGATGACGATGCTGCCGTTGTTGGTGATTGAGTTGGCGACGAGCAGGGTGTGGGCGTTGTAGAGGAACAGGTCGCCGGCGAAGTTCACGCCATCGAGCGTGGCCGAGAAGACATCAACCTGGGCATCGTTCGTCGCAAAAAGATCGCCACCGATCACAGTGGTGCCGTTGAGATCAATGCGTGATCCCGCACCGTCCGCGATGAGCTCGCCGCCGCCGGTCTGATCGACGCTGAGTGCCGCGAAATCGAGTACGCCGGTCCCGATCGCCTGCATCGTGGAGTTGTTCACCTTGCCATTTGCTGTGAAGAACAGCTCGTTGCCGGAGTTGTCGGCACTAACCAGGCCGTTATTGATGAGCGCTGCCTCGATCGCGCCGTAGCCGCGGATGGTGTGCGTCGCTGAGTTGGTCATGGTCTGATCGGCCGCGGTGCGGAGGCGGGCGCGTGTGCTGAAGCTGTTGAGCACGACCTCGCCATTGCCCAGGAACGAGCCCGAGTTCTCAAAGTCGAGCTCGGTGGCGCTGATGTTGCTGGTGGGGTTGATCGTGATCACGCCGTTGTTGACGATCGAGTTGAAGACATTGAGCACATGGGCGTTCTGGATATTGTGTGGGCCGGTGATCGTCACGCCGTTGTAGGTCGCCGAGTTGATCTCGACACGCCCGCCGTTGATGGCGTTGACCTGCCCGCCGATGATGGGTGTATTGTTCAGGTCGATCCGCGTATCAGCACCGTCGGCAACCAGCATGCCGCCGCCCGACTGATCGACGGTCATGCCGGCGAAATCCAGGGTGCCGGCGTTGACGGCTTCCATGGTCGCGTTGTTGACCTTGGTGCCCGAAAGCATGAAGAGTTCCTGTCCCGCGACATCGGCGCTCACGAGACCGTCGTTGATGAGCGAGGCCTCGATCTGACCCCAACCACGAATCGTGTGCGACGCTGAGTTCGTCATGGTGGCGGCGCCGATCGTCCGCAGGCGTGCACGGGATGCAAGGCTGTTGAGCACGACCTCGCCGCTTCCGAGGAAGGAGCCGCTGTTCTCAAAGTCGATCTGGGTGGCGCTGATGTTGCTGTTCGGGTTGACGATGATCTGCCCGTCGTTGGTGATGGAGTTGAACACATCGAGCGAGAACGCGTTGAGCACATGGAGCGTGCCCTGCTCGAAGTCAACGCCATCAAAGGTCGCGTTGGACACTCGGATGAGCCCGCCGTTGGTAGCGCGAAGGGTGCCGCTGGTCAGCGAGGATGAGTTGAAGTCCACGATCGAGTCGACGCCGTCTGCTTCGACCAGCGCTCCGGGCGACTGGAGCAGTGAGATGCTGTTGACCTGAAGACTCCCGCCGGAGCTGGCACGAATCAGGGCGTTGTTGGTCTTGTCGTTTGTGTTGAGCAGGAGCTGGCTGGCAGGCACATTGGCGTCCACGGTGCCGTCATTAATGAACGCTCCTGGGATCTGGCCCCATCCGACGATGGAGTGCGAGCTGCCGTTGGTGAAGCTGATCCCTGTGCCGGTGCGGATCTGTGCCCGGCTGGCAAGGCTGTTGAGCTGGATGGTGCCCGAGCCGCTGATCGTTGCGTTGGCCTCGAAGTCCAACTGAGTGCCGCTGATGTTGCTGTTCGGGTTGACGATGATCAGACCGTCGTTGTACAGGTTGCCGAAGAGATCGAGCGTGCGGGAGTTCTCGATGTGCAGCATCGCGTCCGGGTTGGTAAGCTCCAACGAGCCTGCCATCATGTTGGATGTGGAACTCACGGTGTACGCTCCGCTGAGCCCCAGGCGAACATCGCTGCTCACACTCGGGACGGTTCCCGCGTCCCAACTGGCGCCGATATTCCAGTTCCCATCGACGGGGCTCAGCCAAGAATGCGTGGGCATCCCGGCGTTGGCAATAAGCGTGCTGATCGAAACGGCAGCGATCGCGCCGTGTGTGCGTGTGATATGCATTCGAGGTATCCCTTCTCTAAATCGAACTCGTAACCCGGTCGTGCCCTCTTGACTCCCGGATCGATAGTCCCATGGTACAAAACACCCGGGTTTATCAGAAATACAAAACCGCTCAACAGCAAAGAATCCTGGGGAGTTCAAGATGAGGTAAGAAAAAGGGCCGCGTCTTAACATTGATCGCGGCCCCTCTACTTGTCCTCGCAAACTTCCCAGATTCTCAGCACCCCATGTTGTAGCTGTTGAGGAAGGTCGAGACATCGAAGAAGTTCAGCACGCCGTCGCCGTTGAGGTCGGCATCGAGGCTGCCCGCGTTGTAGTTGCTCAGGAACACCGAGACATCGAAGAAGTTCAATGCCCCGTCGAGGTTCGTGTCGCTGCGGCAGGTCTGGCCGACAAAGAGGTTGGTGCCGCTGTTGTAGACACGCGTGACAAAGCCCGTGGGAGGTGCCGGGATGATGATCGCGTCGAACTTACCCGTGATGCTCGAACCCTCCATGATCTTGCGTGCCCAGTACCCGCTAGGGGCAAACCCATCGGTGTAGATCACCTCGAGTGTCCCGTCGAGCGCGATGGTGCTCGAGCTGTCGAGCAGGTCGGCTGTGGTGCCGTCTACCTCGGCCTCGAACACGGATGTATCCGAGCTCGTGATCGGCTGCGACGCGAACATCGTGCCGATGCTCATCCCCGGCGCGGTCGTGCCGTGGTTCGTGAACGGCGCGTCGATCGACCCGATCCCCCCGAGGCGCTGGTTCTCGCCCATGGTGGCCATGGTCGCATCGCCACCAATGAGGATGCGTGAGCGGGTGCTGAAGGAGTTCAGGATCACCGAGCCGCTGCCACCGAGCTCGGAGTCATCGAGCCAGGTGAGTTGGGTTGGACTTCCGCCGCCGGTCTCGTTGACGATGATCGCCTGCTCGTTGGTGACTCCATTGCGGATGTTGAGCGATGTCGCGTTCACGATCCCGATCGTAGCGTTACACTCGACGCCGTCGAGGGTCGAGTTGGTCGCCTGAACGACGCCGCCGTTGATCGATCCGAGCTGCCCGTTGACGATGGTTGCCGTCTCCAGATCGACGAGCGTGTTGACCCCATTGGCGCTGATCTGGCCCGAGAGACCCTGCGTCACGGTGATGGAGTTGAAATCAAGCTCCGCTTCATTGACAGCAGTCATCGTCGCGTTGTTGGTCTTGTCAGAGATGTTCAGGAATATCGTGTTCGCGGGCACATCCGCGCGGATGGTCCCGTTGTTGATCATCGCAGCTTCGATGCGTCCCCACCCACGGATGGTATGGTTGGTTGAGTTGGTCGCCGTCGAATCGTTGAGCGTGCGGATGCGTGCGCGAGCATCAAAGCTATTGAGGACCACCTGCCCGTTCCCGTTGAACGCGCCATCATTCACGAAGTCGAGCTGGGTTGCGCTCCCTAACGAACCCGGGTTCACGGTGATTGTCCCGTTGTTGTTGATCGAGTCGGAGATCGAAAGCGTGAACGCATTGAGGACATGCATGTCACCACCGAAGTTGACATCGTCGAGCGTGGTGTTGACCACCTCGATCAGGGCGCCGTTCGTCGTCATCAGATCCCCCCCGAGGATGACGGCGGTGTTGAGATCGATCCCCGATCCCGCCCCGTCCGCGAGGATCTCCCCGCCGCCGGTCTGATCGATGGTGATGCTCGCGAAATCAAGCCCCGCCCCGTTGATCGCTTCCATCGTGGCGTTGTTCACCTTGTTGTCGATGTTCAAGAAGATCTCGTTCCCGGGGTTGTCGGCCCGCACGAGCCCGTCGTTGATGAGCGCCGCCTCGATCCGTCCCCAGCCCCGGATGGTGTGGTTTGCGGAGTTCGTCATCGTCGCCCCCGGACCCGTCCGAATCCGGGCACGCGCGTCGAAGCTGTTGAGCACCACCTCGCCGTTCCCGAGCAACGAGCCGGTATTTTCAAAGTCGAGCTGCGTCGCGCTTCCTGCGGAGCCCGGGTTGATCGTGATGACCCCGTTGTTCACGAGCGAGTTGAACACATCGAGCGTGAGGGCATTGGCAACATTGTGCGGGCCCGACACGGTCACGCCATCGTATGTTGCGCTGAAGATCTCAACGCTCGCCCCGCCACTCGCGTTGATCTGACCGCCGGTCACGGTGGTGTTTGCGAAATCGATGCGTGACCCGGCGCCGTCCGCATGGATCTCGCCGGATGGTGATTGTGTCACCGCGATGGATCCGAAGTCCAGGATCCCGCCACCCGTCGCCAACATCATCGCGTTGTTCGTCTTCGGGTTGAAGTTCAACAGGAGCTCTTGCGAGGCAACATTCGCATTGACGACCCCGTTGTTGATCAGGTTCGCCTCGATCTGACCAAACCCTCGGATCGTGTGCATTGCAGAGTTGGTCATGGTGACGCCCGCACCCGTTCGCAGCCGTGCACGAGCACCGAGGCTGTTGAGCACGACGTCTCCAGACCCAAAGAACGAGCCCGAGTTCTCAAAGTCCAACTGGGTCGCGCTTGCCCCGCCGTCCGAGTTCACCGTGATGATGCCGTCATTGGTGATAGAGTTGAACACATCGAGCGTGCGTGCGTTGAGGATGTTCATCTGACCCTGAAGGAAATCAACGCCATCTAAGGTCGCGATAGTAGAAATCGTCAGCAGCCCACCATTCGTGGACTGAATACTCCCGTTGTTGATGGTCGCGCTGTTGAAATCCACGACCGAACTCGCCCCGTCCGCACCGATCGTCCCGTTGGTCCCCTGGTTGATCGTGATACTCGAGATCTGAAGGCGCCCACCGCTGCTGGCACGCAGGATCGAGTTGTTCGCCTTGTCCGCGAAAAACAGGTCCATGGTCTGCGTCGCGACATTCGCATCGACCGTCCCGTTGTTGAGCATCGATCCGGCGATCTGCCCGTACCCCTCGATCGAGTGCTGCAACCCCTGGGTAAATGTCGCGCCCGTCCCGGTTCGGATCTGTGCGCGTGATGCAATCGAGTTGAGCAGGATCGTGCCCGTCCCCGTCAGCATCGCGTCGGCTTCGAAGTCGAGATGGGTCGCGCTGACCGATGCGGTCGGGTTGACAATGATCAGCCCGTCGTTGTGGAGATCGCCGAACAGGTTGAAGGTTCGTGCGTTATCAATCTCGAGGATCGCGTTGGTATTGGAGATGCTCAGGCTCATCGCGTCCCCGCCCAAGGGCATCGAAACGGTGTACCCCCCAAAAAGCCCGAGCTCGACGATGCTCGACGCACCAGGCGCAGTCCCCGCGTCCCAGTTCGCGCCAAGGTTCCAGTCCCCGCTCGCGGGAGTCAGCCAGGAGTGCGTGGGCGCTCCCGCATTGGCGATGAGTGCCGAAATCGAAACCGTAGCGATCGCGCCGGCGGCGCGTGTCCGTGTGTGCGTCATGGTATTCGTCCCTTCAAATCAATACATAGACGACAATGACGCCCCCGCCCCCTTCGGCAGGTCCCTCCGTCATGTCAGTGCGTGTCTAAGTCTATCAGGTAGTGCGGGGGATCCAGTATGAAATCTTCGCGAGGAAAGCCCTTGTGCACAGAAGAACCAGATAGATGATGTGAATCTGGGTAATCCTGATCGCGCAACTTGTGTTCAAGAACCCAATCACATTCCGTGGCATGCTCCCGATATGACACGAACAACCATCATCACCATGCTCGGAATCGCAAGCATCTACACACCAGTCTGTGCCAACCAGGTCGTCTATTCACAACCGAGCACAACAAATGACGCGGATGTTGGGCTCGGGTGGTACAGCTCGAGCGAGCCCAGACCCACCCGTAACTTCAGGCACGCGGACAACTTCACCCTCGGCCAAGACGCATCGATCTCATCGGTGCGATGGTGGGGGCTCACGGAAGGGCTCTCGCACACCGACCTGAGCAACTTCGACTCGTTCACCATCGAGTTCTGGACAAACCGCACGGTTCCCAACGGCAACATCCGCCCACTCAACCTCATCGCGAGCACAACGATCGATCTGACGGATGTCATGACGAGTGAGACAGGGCGCGCAGCCCCAACGGGTGCGTTGGAGTACATGCATGAAGCAATGCTCGCCGATCCGGTTGCATTGCAATCCGACGCGATCTACTGGATCTCCATCAGCGCCCGCTCGATCGATCCCAGCGTCGATGTCTGGCAATGGCAGGACAGCAACCTCTACGACACCCGATCGACCAGCTTCGACTACAACCAGAATCAGTGGATCGTGCTTGAGGACACCGACAGCGCCTTCGAGCTTATCGCGGTCCCCGCGCCGGGCGCACTTGGTGTGCTCGGTTTGGGCGCAGTGCTCGCTCATCGCCGACGCAGGCACTGACGGTACGCACTGGGCGTGACATCGAAGTGATCCCGGAACACGCGTGTCAGGTGCGCCTGATCCGCGAACCCTGACTCTTGGGCAACTCGCGCAATAGAGACGCGCGGATCGCTCAATCGTTGGGCAGCTCGGTGGGTACGAACCGCCCGGTGATACTGCCCGACGCTCACGCCGAGCTTTGCCTTGAACACACGCGCCAGGTGTGCACGATTCACGCCCGCGATCTGCGCGAGCTCTTCGAGGCAGATCGGGCGATCGTGCGTGCCGTGGAGCGCATCGCGGACCTTGCCGATCCACCCGGCACGCGGGTTGATCGCGGAACCGCCACGGGTCACTTCATCGAAAAGCTCACAGACGAGCGACTCGGTCTCGAGAGGGGATGATCGATCAGGCGCGTTCAGCTCATTGAGCAGAGAAACGGCGAGCCTCAGCGCCTTGGTATGGGTCAGCGCTTCGCACGCGATATCACGCAGCTCGGCGCACCCTTGAAGCATCTCACCCGGGACGAGCACATGCATCGTGCGGATCCCGCCGCCGCCGCCGATGAACTTGTGACGGATCTCTTCGCGGAAGAACTCCACCATGCCAGCGTACGAGACGATCTCGCGCCCCGCATAGATGCCCTTGCCGCCTCCCTCAAGGATGAAGTCGATGGAACCGGCTTCGTGCTCGTGATATCCCTGCGCGAAATCGTGTGTGTAGTGCTTGTGCGTGACATGGAACGGGCCCGCGCGCAGCTCGCCGAGCAACACCGCGTCGCCGGAGTGATCGTGCTGCATGGGGGTAAGGATCATGCAATACGATTCGCACCCCGTTGCCCTCGGTTCCTTACTGCTGCTTCACCCACGAGTCCTTGAGCGTTACCGTCCGATTGAATACCAGCTTCTCGGGTGTCGAGTCCGGATCGATGCAGAAGTATCCCTGACGCTCGAACTGGAATCGACGGATCCCGTCCTCCCAGCTCGGCTCGTCGCCCGTCTTGGCCGCAAGGGAGGGCTCGACCAGCGCACTGGTGAGAACCTGCAGCGAGTCCGGGTTGAGATCATCAAGGTGATCGCCCGTCTTCTTCCCAGGACGCTCCGCCATGTACAACCGATCGAACTGACGCACCTCCGCCCGGATCGCGCTGGGCCCATGCACCCAGTGCAGGGTCCCCTTGACTTTGCGGGTGTTGCCCTCCGCGTCCGCGGGCGGGTTGTTGCCGCCCTTGGTCTGCGGGTCATAGGTGCAGAAGATCTCCGTCACCTTCCCGTCCGCGTCCTTCGCAAAGTCCGTGCAGGTCACCCAGTACCCCGCGCGCAGGCGCACCTCGCGTCCCGGTCCGAGACGGAAGAACTTCTTGGGCGGGTCCTCCATGAAGTCCTCGCGCTCGATGTAGAGCTCCTTGCCAAAGGGGATCTCGCGCTCCCCGAACGATTCGTTCTGCGGGTGGTTCGCGACGGACATCATCTCGACGCGATCCTCATCCCCATGCTCGCCCCAGTTGGTGATGGTGAGCTTCACCGGATCGAGCACCGCCATACGGCGCGGGGCGCGCTCGTTGAGGTCCTCGCGGATCATGTTCTCCACGCGACCCATATCCACGAGCGCGTTGAACTTGGTGATCCCGACATCCTCCGCGAGCATCTGCAGCGATCGCGCGGTATACCCGCGCCGACGGAACCCCGCGATCGTGATCATCCGCGGGTCGTCCCACCCCGCGACATGCCCGTCGTCCACGAGCTGCTTCATGTACCGCTTGGACATGTTCGTGTACGAGATCGCGAGGCGCGAGAACTCCGTCTGGCGCGGGTGATGGATCGGCTCGTCGCGGTCCTTGTTGATCGCGTCGATGAACCAGTCGTACAACGGGCGATGATCCTCAAACTCGAGCGTGCACAACGAGTTCGTGATCCCCTCGATCGAATCCTCAAGCCCGTGCGCCCAATCGTACATCGGGTAGATCGACCAGGTGTCGCCCGTGCGATGGTGGGGGGTGTTGACGATCCGGTACATCAACGGGTCACGCAGGTTCATGTTCGAGCTCGACATGTCGATCTTGGCGCGCAGCACCATCGCCCCGTTGGGGAACTCGCCGTTCTTCATCCGCGCGAACAGGTCGAGGTTCTCCTCGACGGGTCGATCACGGTACGGCGAGTGCTTCCCGGGCTCCTTCAGACTCCCGCGCTGGGCGCGGATGTCATCGACAGGCTGCTCATCGACATACGCGAGCCCCTTGCGGATCAGATCGACCGCCCACTCATAAAACTGATCGAAGTAGTCCGACGCGAACCGGACCTCCCCGTCCCACCGAGCGCCCAACCACTCAACATCGTGCTTGATGGAATCGACGAAGGCCTGCTCTTCCTTCGCGGGGTTGGTATCGTCAAAGCGCAGGATGAACTTCCCGCCGTACTCCTGGGCGATCCCATAGTTCAGGAGGATGGACTTGGAGTGCCCGATATGAAGCCACCCGTTGGGCTCGGGCGGGAACCGGGTCGCGATGACGGACCGATCGCCCGGTTGTCCCCATTGCCCCCGCTCGATGTCGGCATCGATCATCTGCTGAATGAAATGGCGGGTTTCGACGGCTTCGGTCATGGCGTATCTCCTATAGAGGAGATCATACGCCCATCCGATCAGGGGGAACGCGTCGTCACCACACCGCCGGGTACGCCGCGCCGCATTCCGGGCAGGTGCTCGGCCCCACCGGGAGGTGCGCCCCAAGCACCGAGTCGAGCCCGGACAGGTTGTACCCGCACTTCACGCACTCGGGCTTGATCGCCCCACCCCGCTTGGGACCCTTGGGCGGATCACCCTTGATCATCCCGATCAGGTGCCGCGCCCGCGAACGCTTGCGGGCGCGGGAAGAGAAACAGACCAGCTTGAGCTCCTTGATCAACAAGTACCGATACACCCCGGCGGGCGGATCCTGCCGGAGCTTGTTGATGATGTCGATGACCCCCTCGCGATGCATCAACCCAAGATACCGGACAACAGTGGATGCTGCACAAGCACGAAAAAGCCCGCTGAATCAGCGGGCTTTGGTGGAAACATGCACGAATCACAGAGACTCAATCGTCGTCCCCGTGCCCAGCGAAGGCCGCGATGACCTCCTGCTGGATATGAGGCGGGGTGTTCTCGTCGTGCGAGTACTCCATCGTGTAACTCCCCGCGCCGCCTGTGATGGACTTGAGCTCCGTCGAGAAGGTCTGCAGCTCACTCACCGGCGCCTGCGCCACCACCGTGCACATATCACCCGGGAGCATCTGCGTGTCCTGCACGCGCCCGCGCTTGGTGGACAGATCGCCTGCGATGTCGCCCATCTTGTCAGACGGGACGGTGACCTCCAGGTGGACGAAGGGCTCGAGCAGCACCGGGCGGGCCTTGTTGACCGCGTCGATGAACGCCTTCTTGCCCGCCGTGATGAACGCGATCTCCTTGGAGTCCACATCGTGGTACTTGCCGTCGTAGACCTCGACGCGGATCCCATGCATCGGGTACCCCGCGACGGCCCCGTGCTCGAGCGCCTGACGCACGCCCTTCTCGATCGCGGGCATGAACCCACGCGGGATCGACCCGCCGACGGTTCCGTTCACAAACTCGAACCCCGTCTCGTGATCCGCCGGGAGGGGCTCGACGCGGAGGTAGACCTCGCCGAACTGCCCCGCGCCGCCCGTCTGCTTCTTGTGCCGATGGTGCCCCTCGGCCTTGGAAGTGATGGTCTCCTTGTACGCGACCTTGGGCGGCTGGGTGTTGAGCTCGATCCCCATCTGGTCCTTGAACTTCTCAAGCACCACCCGCAGGTGCATCTCGCCCAATCCACGCATCACGGTCTGTTTGGTAGCCGCGATCCGCTCGATGACCAGCGACGGGTCCTCCGCGAGCAGTTTGTGCAGCGCCCCCGAGAACTTCGTCTCGTCTGCATGGTTCTTGAGCTCGATCGCCAGCCCGTACATGGGCTTGGGCAAGGGCAACGGCTTGAGGTGCACGGAATCCAGGTCGTGCCCCTCGTGCAAGACCGCATCGAAGTGCACATCATCGATCTTGCCCACCGCGCCGATATCGCCCGGGCCGAGCTCGTCGACCTCGTGCGATTCCTTGCCCTGTCGTTTGAGCAGGTGCCCGATGCGGATGGGTTTCTTCGCGTCGCCGATGATGAGCTCGGACTTGGCTTTGAGCGTGCCCTGATGGACACGGAAGACGCCGAGCTTGCCGACGAACGGGTCGGTGGTGCACTTGAACACATGCGCGAGCACGGGCTTGGACGGGTCGGGGTCCGCGTGGAACTCGTGCTCGTCGGCGCCCTCCTCGTCGCGCTTGAGGAACGGGCGCGGGTTGCCCTCGAGCGGGTTGGGCAGCAGCGACGCGATCACATGCAACAGCTGCGGGATCCCCGCACCCGACTTGGCGCTGCAGTACGCGATGGGTACCAAGTGCGCCTCACGCAGCGCCTGCTCGAACACATCGTGCAGCTGCTGGGGCGAAATGTTCTGCTCGTCCCCATCCTCGAGGTACTTGTCCATCAGATCGTCCTGGACCTCAACGATCTGCTCGATGATCGCCTGGTGGGCGTCCGCTTCGGACGAGAAGAGCGTGTCCCCCTCCCCCTCGTCGTCGAAGACCGAGATGCACGCGCCGCGATCGGGCGTGGGCAGGTTGATGGGCAAACACTCCGAGCCGAACTCCTCCCTGATCTGTTCCGTAAGGGCCTCGAGGTCCGCGCTCTCGTCATCGATCTTGTTGATGATGATCATGCGGGGCAGGTTCCGCTGCTTGGCGATGTTCATCATGCGCCGCGTCATGGGCGCGATCCCGTCGTGCGCGTTGATGACGACGCAGACCGTCTCGACCGCCGGGAACACGGAGATCGCCATGCCCGAGAAATCCGCGAGACCCGGGGTGTCGATCATGTTGACCATGTGCCCCTCGTGATCGAAGTGCAGCATGCTCGTCCGCAACGAATGCTTGTGGTGCTTTTCCTCGTCGGACCAATCGGAGAAGGTGGTGCCGTCCTCGATGGTCCCCATGCGATCGATGGTGCCCGTTGAAAACAGGAGGCGTTCGGCCAGGAGGGTCTTGCCCGATCCTGACTGTCCTACGAGTGCGATGTTTCTGATATCCGCCGGGGATCTGAGAGCCATGGCTGCCGCCTCCTTTCGGGCGGGCATGTCGGCTCCGGTGCGGCGAGTCTGAACGCCAGTCGTCGCATCGCGGGCCGGCGTCGCCCGCGTTTCGAGTTGTCGGGGCCGAGCAAGTTCGACCCAACGAGCAGTGTAGCAAGACCCAAGGAAAATGGAAGAGGCAACCGGGACGAATTGGTCCGGTATATCTTTCGTCCGTCGAGGGGAATTATGCCAGAAACCACAACCACTTACGAGCACCCCTGCCCCGAATGCGGCGGTGATCCACAGATCACGCGCCATCGTTTGAAAGGGTACTCGCATCGAGCAGCGTACATCGCTGCGGGTCTCTGGGCGTTCCTGCTTGTGCTCGTCGTGGCGTACTCGCTGCCGTGGGTGCAGGACAAGGTCGGGAATCAACTCGCGATCTACACATCCTCATCGGTCGGCGGACAAAACGAGTATTGCAACCCATTCACACCCGCGTTCTCAATCGCAGATCTGCGGAACGACACGACTGGTGCTCAGCAGATCCAGGATGTGTTCCACCCATTGAGCACTAATTACGGGCGATGGTGGGCGGGTACCAAGATCCGGTTCATCTTTGTCAGCCCCGCTGGGAGCCGATACGACCAACGCACAAGGGGCTTTGGTGGCGTTTGGTTCAGCGAGTACGCGAATACCTATCTTAAGGATGTCTCACACGAACCCGTCGGCGATGGGCCTTGGGATTACCCGCTCGAAGCGGTGGATACGAACGCGTTCTCATATCGCTCGAACGATACTTCATGGTTCGGGCTGCAGGTTGATCAGACACGACTCAACGGCGGACAGACATATCGCAAAACGCCCAACATCCTCCAGTTCCTGTGCTCTGTCATCTCGGTGCTGCTCATCGCGCACCTTGTTTTTCGACTTCTCTGGGCGCTCTTAAAGAAATGGGGCCGTGTCCCCAAACGCCATCGATTGATCCACCGCGTAGCGATCTCCGCGGCCTTCGTCGTGCTTCTCGTGCTCGGATATCAACTGAAAAGTGAGTATCACCATATCGCAGGGGTGTACATCGCCGGGGTAGACCCGACTCAGATCGGGGACTGGATCGACTCAGACCAGTTCGAGCAATATCTCCTGAACCCCGATCAGACAGAGCCCCTGCTCGCATACTTGCGCGAGCTCAGCGCGGATCTTCCTTAGGATCTGATACTCGCATACCAGACCATGCGGGAAGCGGACCCAAACGCAATCACCGAATACACCGTCCTCAATGCGCAGCTCCGATACAACGCGGAGCTGATGTCATTCAGTCGTATCCGGTTCTTAGAGAGTGGGCCCAATGCAACAACAAGACCCGCCAGACTCCCTGGGTACCTTGAACCCGGCTTTGTACTCGATCATGCTCCAGATTGGGGGGCGTTCTGGATCGGGTACAACTTTGATTCCGACTCGAGATACATCGTGCTCTACTGGACGCGGATCATCTTCGCTGGTTTCGTTGCATGGATCGCACTCCGGCTCTTCCTCTGGATCGCACGCTTGTTCGTCTACCGAGCTCAGCGCAAACGCGTCAGACGCGATCAGTGCATCTTCTGTGCATATCCCCTCAACGAGCACGCGTTACAATGCCGTCATGATGCGAACCCACAGGGTCAACCACCCGCGCCACCCAAGATGATTGATCCTGATCTGATATGACACAAGGCGATCTCACACACCTCTGCCCCGAATGCGGCGGCGACGCAACGCGCTCGCGCGATCGCTACCCCTTCACAACCCACGGCACCCGCGCCTACCTGCTCATCGCGTGCACCGTCATCATCGCTGGGTACCTCATCGCGATGATGCTCGTCTCCAACATCGGGACGCATGTCACCGATCACCAGGCCCTCGCTGCCAACCAGGCGCAGAGCAACCCCGCGCAATACGCCGCGCCAGTTGATACGGGCTCGATCTACTTCGAGGAGTTCCAGCGGGTGCTCAACGGGCGCGACGATGAGCTCGAACGCATCCGCGAACAACTCCGCGCCGCGATCGCGCCCGAGAGCGAGCACGGCTTCCCCCAGCGCGTCGATCGTGTCCGCCTCGATGTCTTCAATCGCGAGGTCAACCTCTATCAACTCGACTCCTACGCAGCACTCGGGCAGCACTTCTCCAGCGCATACATCATCGACATCAAGGACCCACGCACACGCGCACCCGTTTCTCCCAACGCGACCGGCTCCGGCGTATCGCATGTCTCGTACTGGCCGGGCCTGCACATCCAGGTCGATGTCCCGCAGGGCGCGCTCCGCACATACTCCTTCAGTTATCTGAGCTTCGCGGGGTTCATCGCGATCGTGCTGTTCCTCAGCTGGGGCATCGCCCGCGTCATCCCAAAGCGGTGGGGGCGCAAGCGCGCTCGATGGATCGCGCTGGCGCTGTTCCTGATCGCGTCCGTGATCGGGTCGCTCTTCCCACGCGCGTCTGAAGAGTTCATCACGATGAAGTACTACCCCGCGATCGCGACCGGCCCATGGGTCGATGCCCAACGCGTCCGCGACGCGATCGATGACGATGAATCGTTCCGCGCGATCCTCCAAGAGATGGGACAGAACCTCACGAACCCAGAGTCGATCCCCGCCGCGATCGTGGTCACCCGCGAGTTCGACCCCACCAACCCCGATCCAGGCGCACCCAAACCCGTCATCACCCGATGGTATGGGTGGTGGATCCTCCAGCAGGGCTCCATCGATCTGTTCAGCATCCGCACCACCGAGTACGACGCGCCCCGGACACCCACTCAACGACGCGATGCCCTCAGAACCCAGTTCTGGACCCACCTGTACCTCTGGGGGCGGGCCCGCTACGAGATTCATCGTCCGAGCACCACGATCGGGCTCGACCTCAACCTCCCGCACATCGCCCTCGCCCTCTCCATCCCCTGGTGGATCTGGATCGTCCTCTCCCGCATCCACAGGTTCCGCACCTGGCGCATCCAGCGCAAACGCGTGAACCGAGGGCAGTGCATCTACTGCGGGTATCGGGCATCCGAAGAGGCATTGGCTGCCCGATGGGAAGATTCGCCCCCGCCCCCCTAAAATCTCGTCCTATGTCCAACGACCCCAACGCCGTCATCACCCGCTTCGCCCCATCCCCCACGGGGCACCTGCACATCGGCGGCGCTCGCACCGCGCTGCTGTGCTGGGCATACGCCATGCGCCAACACGGACGCTTCCTCCTCCGCATCGAGGACACCGACCAGAACCGATCCTCCGAGTCCTCCACCAAGGGCATCCTCGAGGACCTCGCCTGGCTGGGCATCGATTGGGCGGACGGGCCCGAGCTCAACTACAACGGGCGCACCATCGGCGGCGATTCCCGATCCGTCGGCCCATACTTCCAGGCCCAGCGCCTCGACACCTACAACGAGTACATCAACAAACTCATCGAATCCGATGACGCGTACCCCGCGTTCGAGACCCCCGAAGAGCTCGAAGAGAAGCGCAAGGTCGCGATCGAAGCCAAGGTCGGGTACAAGTACGATCGCGCCGCCCTCGACATCCCGCGCGATGAACGCATGCGCCGACTCGCAGCGGGCGAGCCCCATGTCGTGCGACTCAAGATGCCCGAGGACCCCATCACCGTCCACGACCAGATCCTCGGCGATGTCACCGTCGGGCCCGACGAGTTCGACGACTTCATCATCCGCAAACGCGACGGGTTCCCGACCTACCACCTGGCCGTCGTCGTCGATGACGCGCTCATGGGCGTCACCCATGTCCTGCGCGGACAAGAGCACCTGATCAACACGCCCCGCCACATCGCGATCCAGCAGGCGCTCGGGTTCGATTCACCCACCTACGCGCACATGCCGTTGATCTTTAATCCCGACGGGTCGAAGATGAGCAAGCGCGACAAGGACAAGACCGCGAAGAAGGCCGTCAAGGACGCGGGGCTCAAGGCCTCGCCCATCGACGGGCTCGCCGACGACGAGTTCGCCAAGTGGCTCAAGGACAAGACCCGCCAGCTCCCGAGCGATCAGCTCATCGCGCTCGCCAACCACCTCGATGTCCACCTCCCGGAGATTGATGTCGAGGACTTCCGCCGTGCCGGGTACCTCCCCGAAGCGCTCAACAACTACCTCGCCCTCCTCGGGTGGAACCCCAAAGCCAAGAACCCCGACGGCACCGATGTCGAGCGCTTCGACATGGACTACCTCGCATCCCACTACAGCTTCGATGGCATGGGCAAAGCCCAGGCGAAGTTCGATCGCGTCAAGCTCCTGAGCTTCAACGCCGACACCATCGCTGAGCTCTCCGACGAGGAGTTCGCCACCCGCTGGCGCGATTGGGCGAGTGTTTATGACCCCGCGCTGTGCGCCCGCTTCAGCGCCGAGGACATGTCGATGCTCGCCCCGGCCGTCAAGACCCGATGCAAGACCCTCGCCGACGGGCGATCCGTCATCGGGTTCGCGTTCATCGATGATGACGCGATCGAATACGACGGCAAGGACCTCCACAAAGCCCTCCTCAAGGGCGACGCCAAGGGGCTCGAGATGCTCAAGCTCTACCGCGACTTCCTGGGCTCCATCGACCCCTTCACCCCCGAGTCGATCGAGCAGGGCGTCAAGGACTTCTGCGAGAAGCACGAGGTCGGCATGGGCAAGGTCGCCCAGCCCATCCGCATCGCCGTCACCGGCGGGCCCGTCTCCCCCCCCCTGGGCCAGACCCTCGCGATCATCGGGAAGACCGCCGTGGGTTCACGCATCGACCGCTGCATCACCCACGCCGAACAAGCCCTCGCGACCAAAGAATGATCGAACCCCGGGAATCGCGTCGGTAGGCGTGATCTTGTGCCTTCCCCGCCCCGCGGGGGAGGTGGCACGCGCAGCGTGACGGAGGGGGTCTTATGAAAGCACCTGAGTCAAAGGGTGCCCTGCTTTGATCCGCCGCAGGCGGACAATGCAGGAACGGAAGACACCGAACCACGCAAGACCTGCTACGCCCTCCGGGTCGTAGCAAGGCACCCAGATTTTGAAGGTGTACGATCCGAGTATGCAAGAGCCTGAGCCTGCGATTACGGATCTCGTCCGGGATCTAATCAACTATTTCTTCGATGAGGCGGATCGTGAAGAAGCACTTTTCTACCTAAGTCAGATCGCTGAAGAAGTTCAAAGCTCTGAGCGAATCCAAATCGCGGCGATCAGGTGGACAGGAGGCTCACTCATGAAACTTGCTAGTGCAGTTGATCAGGCGAACTGGGACTGGCGTGATCTCTTGATGGGCGCCGGCTTCGGCCATGACACCAAGGCACACTTAGAGTGGGCACACGATGTGCTCTCCAATCACCGCTAATCTTCATGTAAGTACAGAAGACCTGCTCCGCCCTCCGGGTCGGAGCAGGGCACCAACTCTCATCACTCACAACCCATACGCCGGCTTCACCCGCGACTCCAGATGCCGCATCAACGGATCCGCGCTCAGCGCCTTGCCCGTTGATCGCTCGCACAGCTCCGCCGCGGTGTAGCGCCGCCCGTGCTGATGGATGTTCACGCGCAGCCAGTCGAGCAGCGCGCTGAACTCGCCCTGGCTCATCTGCTCGTTGAGGTCCGGGATCTGCTCGTTGATCGTCTCCCACATCTGGGCTGCGTACAGGTTGCCAAGCGTGTAGGTCGGGAAGTACCCGATCAGCCCGAACGACCAGTGCACATCCTGCAGGCACCCCTTCGCGTCGCTGGGCACATCGAGCCCGAGCATCGACTTGAACTTCTCGTTCCACGCGCCGGGCAGGTCCTTGATCGCCAGATCGCCCGAGATCATCGCCCGCTCGATCTCGAAGCGGAGCATCACATGCAGGTTGTAGGTGCTCTCGTCCGACTCCACCCGGATAAAGCTCGGCGTGCAGGTGTTCATCGCCTTGGTGAAGGTCTCCAGATCGATGTCCTTGAACGCGCCGTCGAAGTGCTCGTTCGCAACGGGCAGCGCCCAGTTCCAGAACGGTTTGCTCCGCCCGACCATGTTCTCCCACATCCGCGATTGCGATTCGTGGATCCCCAGCGACACCGACCCGGTCAGAGGCGTCCCGAACAGCTCGCCCTCCTTGGGCAACCCCTGCTCGTACAACCCGTGCCCGCACTCGTGCATCGTCGAGCTCACCGCGTCGGGGAAGTTGTCCAGCGCGTACCGCGTCGTCATCCGCGTATCGCCCGGCCCAAATCCGGAACAGAACGGGTGGGTCGTCGTGTCCAGACGCCCCTTCTTGTAATCGAACCCGAGCTTCGCCGTCACCGCTTCGCCGAACGCGTGCTGCTTGTCCGTCGCGATCTCACGATGCAGGAAGTCCACCCGAGGCGGCGTCCCCTTCTCCGTGAGCTCCGCGATGAACGCGCTGAGGCGTTCACGAAGCGGTGTGAACACCGACTCGATGTCCTTCGCCGTCGTGTGCGGCTCGTACTCCTGCAGCAACGGGTCATAAATCTCTCCGCCGTCCGCGATCCCGTAACACTCGCCCTTCTGACGCGTCAGGTTCATCACCTCGGTCAGCGCCGGGACGAACGAGGGGAAGTCGTTGTTCTTCCGAGCAACCTTCCAGCACTCCTGGGCTTCGGACTGCGCCCGCGCGAGCGACTCAACCAGATCGTTGGGCAGCTTGGTCGCCAGATCGTAATCACGGCGCATCTCACGGATGTTCGCCGCGTCCGCGCTCCCCTCATGCATGAGCTCCGGGTCCTGCTCGCATTGGGTGATCAGGTCCCCGATCCTCGCGCTGGTCTTCTTCTCATGAATGATCCCCGCGAGGGTGGACGCCTGCTCGGCGCGGGCTTTCGCGCCGGCCGGGGGCATGTAGGTCTCCTGATCCCAGCTCACGAGCGATGCGATCGAGCCGAGCATCCCGCTCTGGCGTTTGAGGGCAACGAGTTGGGCATAGTGCTTGGGAAGGGTCGCAGCGGTCGTCATGGGATCGTCCTTTGTTCACAATGAGAATCGTTCGTGAACAATTGTAGGAACCCTGATCCGCCCCATCCCCTGATCAAGGCTTCAGCCGCGTTGCAGATGATGCACTGGACAGCATCCCGGACATGCCCGCATGCTGGAAACCCGATCGGGATGAATCCCTGAGATGAATGTGAAGAGTGGGGCTCCACCCACTGAATTGTGCCCATTTCCGACCCGATACTGCGAGAAACAGGGCGGATGGGCTAAGGTATGATCAAGCCCAGCGCCGTGACAGGCCGATCCTTGTGGGTACATACCTCAACCGAAGGGCATCAGACAGGGTCCACACACATGAGCAACGACAACGCCTCGTCAAGCAGTAACAGCAGCTTCTCCCACGCCTTCCTCCCGGGTCTCATCCTCGGGATCATCATCGGCGCCGTCGCGGCGACCTTCCTCCCCGTCCTCACCGGACCCAAGATCCCCCAGGGCAACGGCACCGCCACCACCCCGGGCACGAACAGCAATCTCCCCCGCGATCACGCGGAAGACGGGCTCGCACCCGAAGAGGACATCGAGGCGCTGATCGAGGAAGCCGAGCAGAACGCCGAGGACATGATCGACGACGCAGCGGAAAACCTCCCAACCGATCCGCCCAGCGACGGGTGATCCACGCCCAACCAACGAACACATCGCACAACCCCGCCAGATCGGCGGGGTTGTTTGCTACCATGGGTTCATGTCCCCCGACGCACGACAACTCATCGCCCAGCACGCCCGCACCACCCAGCTGCTGGGCGTCGACTTCCTCCCCCTCGGAACGCCCCCCGCGTCGCTGATGCAAACCACATCCGACGATGCGCCCGCGATCGAAACCCGCCCCGCGAACGACTTTGCGCCCAAACCCGTCGCGCCCTCGTCCGCGTCCAATCCCGAACCGAGCGCGCCGACAACATCGCACATCGAGACCGTCCCGCTCGCAGACCTGCGTGCCCAGAGTGACGCGCTCCCCGACGCCCAATCGCGCCTCGACGCCCTCCGCGCCCGATACGAGTCCGACGCACCCCACCAGCACTTCAACACCTCGTTCACCAACATCGTGTTCGGCGAGGGATCCCCCGAAGCGGATCTCATGTTCGTCGGCGAAGCACCCGGCGAGCAGGAAGATCAGACCGGACGCCCATTCATCGGGCGCGCCGGACAACTCCTCGAGAAGATGATCGTCGCGATGGGGTACTCGCGCGAGCGCGTGTATATCTGCAATGTGCTCAAGACCCGCCCGCCCAATAATGCGACCCCGACATCCGAAGAAGCACGCCTGTGCGCGCCCTACCTGCTCGAGCAGATCCGCATCATCCAACCGAAAGTCATTGTGACACTCGGGTTGCCCGCGTCGCACCTGTTGCTCAACTCGTCGAGTCCCATGCACGCACTGCGCGGACGCTTCCACGCGTTCCCCCCGCCCCCAACGCCCAGTGGGATCATCAACGATGAGCTGGCGGGTGATTTCCCGCGCATCGATCTCATGCCGACCTATCACCCCGCGTACCTGTTACGCTCGTACACCGAGGAAAACCGACGCAAGGTCTGGTCCGATCTTCAGCAGGTCATCGCTAAGCT
>CBDDIA010000004.1:0-143989 GCA_965228685.1 Phycisphaerales bacterium | reverse complement strand
ATCCCGGGTTCTGCGTCGTAGGGGTTGGGGACGGGGCCGTGCTTGAAGGCGTCGACGATGGGGGCGATGACCTCGTCGGTGGGGCGGTAGGAGGTGACGAGCCCGTTGAAGTCGCCCGCGAACCAGTCGCACTCGACGAGGATGGTGCGCCGCAGGGGTTGGCACCATGGCGGGCAGGTCGAGGTGGTCGATGGTGCCCAGGAGCTCGTCGCCGTCGGGGATGCCGTCGTTGTCGGTGTCGGGGTTGAATGGGTCGGTGCCGACGCGCATGAGGTCGATGAAACGCCATCGTTGGTCTCAGCGAAGTCGGGGATGCGATCGTTGTCGGAATCAGTGAGGTCGGGGCACCCATCGAGATAGGACTGGAGGTATCGGGAGATGTCGAAGAAGTCGAAGTCGCCGTCGTTGTTGATGTCGGCGATGGAGTCGGCGCTGAGGTACGCGTCGAGGGAAAGCGGCGATGTCGAAGAAAGTTGAGTCGATCGTCGTCGTTGAGGTCCGCGGGACAGAACGGGGACGCGTGTGGGCGATCGATGCACCATCACCAACAGCGCCGCGGCATACGCGACGCGTGTGCGGAACTGTCCACACTCTCCTCATGACAGACACTCTATCGGGATCGCAGGCGGGGGACGGCAAGGGAATCCCACAGAAACCGGGTTCAATGACCTTCGATGGTGAGGGGCGTGTGCCCCATCCGTTGGGCCGCCATCTTTTCCCACCCGGACCCGAGCTCGCCCATGGGGTCGGGGGGGACGATGTCGCCTTCTTCTCGCCGAGTTTTACTTCGCCCAGAGCGGACGCGCTCCTGGAAGCGCTTGCACTCGTCGAGCAATCGATCGAGGATGTCTTCCTCGGGACGGTGGCGACCTTCTCGCCCTGGACATAGATGATGCCCTTGCGATCGCCGGCGAAGACCGCGACATCGGCGCCCTCTGCTTCGCCCGGGCCGTTGACGACGCATCCCATCACCGCGACCTTCATCGGGACGAGGATTTCGTCCTCGAGCTTCTGGTTGACCTCCTGCACAAGCGAGAAGAGATCGACCTGGATGCGCCCGCGGTGGGGCACGCGATAAGCTCGGCCCCGATGCGCTCACGCAATCCGAGCGAGTAGAGCAGTTCCAAGCCGTCCTCGACCTCGTAGATCGGGTCGTTGGCGTAGGAGATGCGGATGGTGTCGCCGATCCCGTTGGCCATGAGCGAACCGAGCGCGACGACGGAGCGGATGCACCCGGTTTCCTTGGGCCCCGCGTGGGTCACGCCCAGGTGCAAGGGGTGGGCGAAGCGCTTGGCGATCTCGGTGTAGGCGTCGATGACGACGGTGGCGTCCATGGACTTGGCGCTGATGGCGATGTCGTAGAAGTCGCGCTCGTAGAAGATGTCGAGGTACTCCTCGAGCTTGGCGATCATGATCGAGAGCAGGTACCCGTGCTTCTGGTCGGAGAAGACCGCCCCGAGTTCCCTGGCGCGCGCCTGCTTGTCCTTACGCTCGATGATGGACCCCTCGTTGACCCCGACACGGATCGGAATACCCCGGTCCTTGCACGCGTCGATGACGGCTTCGACCTGGTCGCGATCGTTGATGTTCCCGGGGTTGAGTCGGATCTTGTGCACGCCCGCCTCGACGGCTTCCAGCGCCCGCTTGAAGTGGAAGTGCACATCCGCGACGATGGGCACATTGGTCTGGGCGAGGATCTCGGGGAGCGCCTGCGTGTCCTTGCGTTCGGGGACCGCGACGCGCACGATGTCCGCGCCGGCCGCGGTGCTTGTGGATCTCGGCGACGCACTTGTCGATGTCGTGGGTGTACCCAGCCGTCATGGTCTGGACACTCACGGGGGCAGCGGTGGTGGGGGCGGTTAGACCTTTGGCGAGCGGATGATCGAGCGCGATCCCGCCGCCGATCTGGACGATGCCGGTGCGCTGATCGCCGACGAAGATGGGACGGGTTGGGTTTCGTGGGAGCATCGTGAGATTCTAGGTCGTACGGGAGGAAGTGGTGGGTGGTTACGTGTTGAAGGATCATGTGCGCCGGGTGCCCTGCTTTGACCCGCATGGGCAAAGCAGGGCACCGGGCGCAGTTGTTCAACCAACCGACCCCTCCCCTGCGCCACCGGGGTGGGGTCGGTTGGTTGTCGTGTGCTTTCCCTCTTCGTGCCTCCCCCGCACCTGGCGGGGGAGGTGCCGAGTCCCCGAGTCGGAGGGGGTCTTGGTGTGCGTGCGTCTGTTGTGCAAGACCCCCTCCGTCTGCTGCGCAGACACCTCCCCCGTTCCGCCGTTGGCGGATCTTCGACCGACGGGGGAGGCACAAGATCACCACTTCGTATATCTCCCGTTCCTGCTTTGCCCTTCGGGTCAAAGCAGGGCACCCATCGCACTCGGCGTACCGATCGAGAATCCACATGACAACCGTCCATCCATCCGTCCACGCTCTGGGACAGAGACCGGACGGTTGGCTTGGACGGTGATGCACATCTCGGAGAAGACCCCCTCCGACCTTGAGCGGTGCTCAAGCCCACCTCCCCCGTTCCGCCGTTGGCGGATCTTCGACCGACGGGGGAGGCACAAGAAGACGGGGAAGGAGCGCCGATCAACCCATGAAAAAACCCCGCACATCATGCGGGGTTCGGAGTCATTCATTCGCTCGCGCGATTAACTTCTGCACCGTGTCCATGCCTTCGACAAGCTTCATGCCGCGGCGGCGATCACGCAGGCGACGCGACTTGCCGACTCGATCACGCAGGTAGTAAAGCTTGGCGCGACGAGCGTCGCCGCGACGGACGACCTCGAACTTCGCGATCAACGGCGAGTTCATCGGCCAGGTACGCTCAACGCCCTGATCGCCCACCATGCGACGCACGGTGATGTTCTCGTCGATGCCACGGCCCTTGCGCGAGATCAGGATGCCCTGGAAGACCTGGATGCGCTCTTTGTCGCCTTCGACGATTCGGACATGCACATTCACCGTGTCGCCGATGTCAAAGCGGGGGACATCCGTCTTGAGCTGTTCTGCGTTGATCGATTCGATAATCTGCTGGTTGCCCATGGCACTGGTCCTTACTGCTGATGAGCCGGCACTCGGGCTGGCGCTTGACCCGCACGCGATCTCCGCGTCGGGACGGCAACGATAGCCCCCTCACCCGCGCTTGTCGAGCATCGCAACGCGTTGAAAAACACGATCCTACGCCCGAGCAACCCCACCCACGCCCGGGTCTACACTACGCCCATGAGAGCCATCGTCGTCACCAAGCAAGGGTCCCCCGTCGCACCGAACATCGACCTGCAATCGAGCTGGCCCGACCCGCTCATGGCCCGACCGGGCGAGGTCATCCTCAGAACCCTCTGCTCCGCCTTCAACCACATGGACCTCTGGGTCGGGCGGGGCGTCCCCGGGCTCGAGCTCGATTACCCCCGCGTCTCCGGGTGCGACGGGTGCGGCGAGGTCCTCGCGGTAGGCGACGGGGTCGACAAGTCATGGGTCGGAAAACGCGTCATCTATAACGCCGCGGTGGTCGTCCCCGATCGCGCGCGACCCACCGACCCGCCCGCGAGCACCATGTGCCCCAACTACGAACTCATCGGCGAGCACCACAACGGGGCCCACGCGGAGATGTTCGCGTGCCCCGTCGAGAACCTCGCATCGATCGCTGATGACGCCGACCCGATCGAAGCGGCCGCCTTCGGGCTCTGCGCCCTCACCGCCTACTCGATGATGATCACCAAGGGCAACCTCCGCCCGGGTCAGTCCGTCCTCATCACCGGGATCGGAGGCGGCGTCGCCACCTCCGCCCTCGCGATCGCCAAGCACCTCGGGTGCACCGTCTGCGTCACCTCGCGCCACCAATGGAAGCTCGACAAAGCGATCATACTGGGCGCGGACCACGCGATCCTCGACGAGGGTCTGGACTGGTCGCGTGATGTCCGCACCTGGTCCCACAAGCGCGGGGTGGACATGGCGGTCGACTCCGTGGGCAAGGCCACCCACCTCGCGTGCATCAAGTCCCTCGCCCGAGGCGGCGCCTATGTCACCCCCGGGTGCACCACCGGGCCCGACGCAACGACGGACCTCGCCCGCATCTTCTGGAACCAGCTGCGCCTCCTGGGCTCGACCATGGGCACCAACGACGAGTTCAAAGAAGTGGTGGCGTTGTTCAACACGGGCGCCCTCAAGCCCGTGGTCGACCAGGTCTTCACGCCCGATCAGTGTGTGAGTGCGTACGAGCGCCTCGAAGCGGGCGAACAGTTCGGCAAGATCGTGATCGACTGGCGCTGAGTGCGCGAGGCATTCTCTTGTGCCTCCCTCCCTTCTCGTGCCTCCCCCGTCTTACTCTTGTGCCTCCCCCGTCCTGACGGGGGAGGTGCCGAGTCCCCGAGGCGGAGGGGGTCTTGATGTGCGTGAATCTGCTAAGACCCCCTCCGTCACGCTGCGCGTGCCACCTCCCCCGCCAGGAGCGGGGGAGGCACGAGAAGATTGGGGAGGCGAAACGAGCGTCACCGTCTTCGTGTACCAACGCACGCACGCCCCTTCCCGCATACACTCTCACCATGTCCGTGCCGTATGACATCATCAAGACGCAGGATGTGTGCGCCCAGACCGGGCGGGCCATCGACATCGGCGAGGAACACATCGCCGCCCTCATCGAAACGCCCGAGGAAGAAGCCCTCGTCCGCGTGGCCTACTCGCTCCAGGCATGGAGCAAGGGACCCAACCTCCCGCCGGACACCACCCTCTTCGGGTTCTGGAAGCGCACCCTCCCCGACAAGGACGAAGCGCCCAAGCAGCTCGTCTCCCCCGACGAGATGCTCGACCTGTTCGAACAACTCGCCGACGCGACCGAATCGCGCCAGCTCGCTTTCCGGTACCTGCTCGCGCTCATCCTCATGCGCAAGAAGATCCTCCTCTACGAGCGCTCCACACCCGCACAGGGCGACACGCCGGGCGTGCTCGTGCTCCGCCAGCGCGTCAAGGGTGGGGGAGGGCCCCTCTTCGAGGTCACCGACCCCGGGCTCGACAACGAGACGATCGCCCAAGCCACCGAAGAGATCGGGCAGGTCATGAACCTCGACGAGGTCAACGCATGAACCGATCCCTTGCGTGCACGCTCTTGATGCTGATGTCCTCGATGCTCATCCTCGCGGGGTGCTCGAGCACGGGCAAGGTCGATGTCGCCAAGCTCCCCGACCCGCCCAGCACCCAGGAGCTCGCGTCGATCCACAACGAACGCATCGCCACCCTCGACTCCCTCTGGGCGCGTGTCAGTGTCCGCGCCAAGGGCACCTACGACGACGGCACCGGGTACGAAGAACAGGGCGAGGGGCACCTGCAGATCGTCCGACCCGATCGCATTTCCCTCTCCATCGGCAAGCTCGGCGAGACCTACTTCGTCTTCGGCGCATCCGAGTCCCAGTACTGGTCCTTCAACCTCGCCGATTCCGACCGCAAGGTCATGCTCATTGGCGCGATGGACCAGGTCACGCCTGGCAAGGCCGCTGCGTTGGGGCTCCCCGTGCACCCGTCGCAACTCATCGCCCTTTCGGGGCTCTCGACGATCGACCTGTCCCAAGCAGGAGGCACCCGCTGGCGCGACGACGGCGATGCCTACGGGTTCGTCACCCCCGCCCGATGGGGGACCACCGTGACCTGGTTCGACCCCCGCACCAACCTCGTCGTCCAGACGCAGGCCTACAACGAGTACAACGAGCTCATCGCCACCGCCGACATGTCCCGGTACAAGGACGCACCCGTCCCGGGCGCACTCCCCGTGCAGGTGCCGGGCAAGATCGAGATCACCACGCCCAACGACGACGGGTTCGTCCGCATCGAGCTATCAGGTCCACGGAGTCAACCGATCAAATCGATTGTCTACAGGCCTGATGTTCTGAGCAAGCACAACTACCGCGTCGATGAGGTCATCGACCTCGACGAGCCCATCGAGCCCTGATGCGTACCCGCGCCATCATCACCCTGGCCCTCGTGGTGCTCGCCTCGTGCGTGCGAGCCGACGATCGTGTGCTCATCGCGTCCAACATCGACGACGCCCCCTCGCGTGCCTGGGCGAGCTACACCAACGCCCAAGGCGAGAACCTGCTCGTGTACCTCGCGCCCCGCTCGCAATCCCCAACGCTCGAAGGCGCCCCCCGCGGGCAGATCCAGGCCGTCCGCACCCTCGGGTCACGCCTGCCGGTCGCGCTGAGCGCCCTCGACGATCGCGCCTACCTGATCTACCCCCCGACCTACGCCAACACCTCGCGCCTCATGCGGGTCTACTCCCTCCGCGCCCTCCCCAGCCCCGTCGGCGGGCTCTGGGTCCTCGACCCCCCCGACCAGCTCGTCGTCGAGCACCCCCTCGTCACCGACGCGACTCTCATCGGGTTCCAGGCCACCACCGAATCCCCCTGGGCATTGCTCGAATCGGGCGACGCCCTCACGCTCCACCGCCTCGACCCCAAGGGATGGACACCCGTCCCCGTTCCCGACTCGATCACCCCGACCCGCATCGAACTCTCCGCGATCGGAACGGACCCCGTCCTGATCGATCGCTCGGGCCTGCGCTTCGTCGCGCACCGCTACGACACCGATACCGAGACCTGGCACACCATCGAGCACCCGCTGGACATCGGACGCCAGACCCGCGTGCTCGCGGCCCCCCGCGCCCTGCAGGTGATCGACCTCGACGAATCGGGCACCGCGCGCCTGCGCTACTGGTCCGACGATGGGGTCTTCTTGATCCAGCCGACCCTCCCTGAACTGCCCCAGGGCGCTGCGCTCGCGCTGCTCGATGACACCGACTCGCTCGTGGTTGCGTCCTACGCCCCCTTGGGCGATGACCCCGAAGCCGAGCGCACCATCGAACTCACCGAGATCGGCGCCAGCTCGGGTGAGGTCCTCTTCGCGGGCGCACCCGCCGTCTCCGCGCCCGTGTCCGTCGAGGAGTTCCGGTTCCTCGTCGCGATGATGATCCTGGTGATGTCGGGCGTGCTCGTCGTCGTGATCCTCCCCGATCGCGCCGACGCGATGCACCTGCCCGAGGGCACCGCCCTGGCCGACCCGGGTCGTCGACTCCTCGCGACCCTCATCGATGTCTTCATCGTCACCTCCGTCGTGGGCGCGACCGCGGGCGTGTCCGCGATCGATATCGTCACCCTCGCGATCATCGTGCACCCGGGCAACGCCTGGACGATCTTCCCGATGACGATCATCGCGGGCGTGCTCTACGCGACGAGCGCCGAGTACCTCGTGGGCGCCACGCCGGGCAAGGTGATCATGGGCCTGCGCCTCGTCGCTGCGGAACCGGGCGTCCCCAAGCGTCCCAAGCTCTGGCGCGTGCTCGTTCGCAACATCATCAAGTGGGTCCTGCCCCCCGTCGCGGCCCTCGCCCTGATCGACCCCGAGTCCCTCCACCGGGGCGATCGCACCTCCCGCACCCTTGTGGTCACCCGTCGCGTTGACGAAGACCCTGAAACCCGCTGAAGCCCCACCCCCCGAATGTCCGATACCAGTTATCAGGCGGGCAACCGCCGATGTGCGCGTGCGCCCAGACCCACTGACCCCACAGGTGTCCGACATGAACGACGAGCTCGATCAACTCAACGAGATGGGCATGCCGGAGGACTCCACCGTCGATGTCGAAGAGGACATGGCTCAAGCCGATCCCGCAGACGCCCCCCCGAGCACCTGGCGCGACGCCTGGCAGGTGCCATCATTGCTCATCGCGGGCGGGCTCCTCCTCCTGGGCGTCGCCTACGGCATCTCCACCAAGCCCGACCCCGACATGACCCCACGCATCCAGGTCGCCAACCGGATGATCGAGAACGAGCAGTACCAGGAAGCCATCGACCTGCTCAACACCGAGGTCTATCCCTGGGTCGAGCTCCCCGAAACACCCACCGAAGCCAAGGCGTCCTACCACCTCGCCAAGGCGCGATCCATCTACTACGGGCAGCGCAAGCTCAAGATCCATGACGAACGCAACGACATCGCCGTCATCCGCGAGTATGAAGAAGCCCAACGCCTCGGTGGCGTCCTTGAGCCGCGAGACATGGCCGCCCTCGCCAACACGCACATCAACCGCGACCAGTTCACCGTCGCCCTCCAGCACGCCCGCGACATCCCCGAGTCCAAACGCTACCTCCGCGACGCGGTGTACCAGCGCGCCATCCAGACCATGCTCGATCGCCCGAGCCCCATGCGCGAGCCCGCGATGGAGCTCGTCGTCGAGATGCTCCTCGATCCCAACCTCCCCATCGAGCACCGCATCTGGGCGATGGAAACCCAGGGCAAGGTTCAGCTCGAGCAGGGCTACGCCGACATCGTCATCACCCGCATGCTCCGCGAGCTCCCACGCCTCCAGGACGCCCAGCCCTACGACCGCTCGCGCCTGCGCCTGATCCTCGCCGAGGCCTATGTCGCCCAGGGCGCCGTGGTCCAGGCCGACGAGCAGGTGAAGATCGCCCGCGAACTCGCCGCCTCGGGCGACCCGCACTTCCCCAAGATCCTCCTGATGAAAGCGATCGTCGAGGACGAACTGGGCAACACCAACGAAGCGCGCAACCTCTACGACGACATCGTCCAGAACCACGCGACCTCCGACGCGCTCCCCCTCGCACTGTTGGGTTTGGGCGAGACCGAATCGGCGCTGGGCGAGCCAGTCCTCTCCCTCGAAGCCTACGACCACCTCGTCACCGCCTACGACGAGATGAACATCGAGTCCTACCCCTCCCGAAAGCAGGTCCTTGAATCACTCCTGACCCGCTCTGATGAGTCCCTGTCCACGGGGCACCCCTTCGACGCGATCGAGTACGCCCGATTGGGCGAACGCCTCTACGAGCACCAGCAAACCCCCAGCGAGGTCTACCTCGCCCTCGCGTCCGCCCATGAGGGCGCCGCCGAAGCGCTCCTGGGCAAGCCCATCGAAGAAGTGGGGACCCTGCTCGGGCTCGATCCCTCCGCCCGCGCCGAGGTGCAGCGTTACCTCGTCATCGCGGCTGCCAACTACTCCCTCCACGCCGAGCGCCATGTCGTGACCAACCTCCCCGTGTTCGCCAGCTCCCTCTGGCGATCCGCGGACCTCTTCGATCGCGCGGGCGATCAACCCGAAGCCATCAACGCGTTCCAGACCTACGCCGAGTCCATGCCCTCCGACCCGCGCTATGCCGAAGCTCGCTTCCGACAGGCCGAAGCGCTCCGCGCGATGGGCGATTTCGCCGCCGCGGCCGATGTATATAAAGGACTGATCCAGGCCAAGGAAGAGAACGCGGATGTCGATGTGGGTGCGCTCGCCGACGCGTCCCATGTCCCCCTCGCCCAGGCCTACCTCTACGACGAGGACCCGAGCAACGACGCCCAGGCCGAATCACTCCTCGTGGGCGCGATCGACGGGTCGATGGGCTCCAACGACACCCAGCTCTTCCGCGACGCCCTCCTCGAGCTCGGCGGGCTCTACGACCGCACCGATCGACCCGAGCGTGCTATCGAACGCTACGACGAGTTCCGAAGCCGATTCCCCGACGACCCCGAGACGGGCGCCGTCGTCTTCCGCCTCGCCGACGCGCACCGACGCCTAGGCGATCTGATCGAGGACTCGCTCGCCAACCCCATGCCCGCCGCAGAACGCAACCGGCGCACCGTGGAGATGAACCAGCACAGGCGCGACGCGATCAAGCGCTACGAGGACACCATCGCGATCCTCTCCAAGCGTCACCCGTCGTCGATGGGCATCTTCGAGGATATGGCCCTGCGCAACGCGCACTTCTACCTCGGGGACTGCGCCTTCGACCTGGGCGAATACGAGCAGGCCATCAACTACTACGATCGCGCCCGCGACCGGTACGGCGAGCACCCCGCGTCCCTTGTCGCGATGGTCCAGATCGTCAACGCGTACATCCAGACAGGGCAGATCGGGCGTGCCCATACCGCCAACGAGCGTGCCAAACGCTTCTACGCGATGATGCCCGACTCCACCTGGGACGACCCGACCCTCCCGATGGACCGCGACGACTGGGAACGCTGGCTCGCCTCAAGCACCGAGCTGATCGCCAACGCACGCCCCTGAGGTGTTTTTTGCGCTCAGTGTGGAGAAATCCGCGCCATAGGCCGATAACTCACTGTGCACCACGACGGGAACGGAGTCCCGGGTGCTCATCAACAGTGAGGGTCACGGATGACCACGCCGCAAACGCACAACGAACACCCGGACCAGTCCGCCCTGCTTGAGTCGCGCCTCGACTCGCTGCTCAGCGAAGCGGGCGACCTGATCGACCAGCTCCAAGCTGTCGGCGCCGAGCAGCGCCACGCTGTGGAATCCGGGCAGGTCCAACAGATCGTCGAGGTCGTCGCCAAGCGCGAGCCCATCGTCCAATCGATGATCCGCATCGGTGAAGAGCTCGGTGCGTTCATCGAAGACCCAACGACAAAGCAGACCATCCCCGATCGCATCCTCAACGGCGCGCTCCTCCGCATCGCGGGGTACGAGCACGCGATGAAGCGCCTGCGCGAGCAGGATACCAGGGACCAGGTCCTCATGGAACAGGCCCGCGACAAGCTCGCCGCCCAGCTCGCGGGCATGGGTTCGGGTCAGAGCGCCCTCCGCGCCTACTCGACCCGCTCCGTCAAACCCAACCCCATCATGCAGGATCGGAAGGGGTAACCCATGGGTGATCCAGCGCTCCAGCTCATGCCCGACGCACCCGCAGCGCCAGACGCAGCCGGGTCCCTGTCGCCCACGGATCTCGCGGAGCTCATGTCCGCGTTCACCGAGGTCACCAGCAAGCTCGAGCACACCCACGCCCAGCTCCGCGCCGAGGTCGCCCGCCTCAACGCCGAGCTCCGCGACGCCAACGACGCGCTCCAGCGCTCCCGCCGACTCGCCGCCCTGGGCGAGATGGCCGCCGGCATCTCCCACGAGATCCGCAACCCCCTTGGGTCCATCAAGCTCTACGCGAGCATGCTCCACGAGGACCTCGCGACCCTCCCCGATCAACAACAGGTCGTCGAGAAGATCGGGCGCGCCGTCCGCGGGCTCGACGAGATCGTCGGCGATGTCCTGAGCTTCGCCCGCGAGACCAACGCCCGCTTCGCGCCCAACGAAACCTCGATGATCATCACCCAATCCCTCGATGCGTGCTGCGCCGAGATCGTCGGGGCCGTCACCCTCGACGAGCCCTGCGGTTTAATCGAGCTCGAGTGTGACGCGTGCCTCATGCAGCAGGCGCTCGTTAACATCCTCCGCAACGCGGGCGAAGCGAACCGCGTCGCCGGGGGCAACCAGATCGACATCCGCGTCGATCGCTCGCAGATCCAACGCGACGATCGCGCGGAAGACGCGATCGCGATCACCATCGCCGACCGGGGCGACGGGATCCCCGAGCAGGTCATCGAACGCATGTTCAACCCGTTCTTCACGACCCGCGAGGCGGGCACCGGGCTCGGGCTCGCGATCGTCCACCGCATCGTCGACGCCCACCGCGGCTCGGTCGATGTCGGGAACCACGACGCCCACCCCGGTGCGTGGGTCCGCATCACGGTGCCCCTGCGCCAACCCGTCGTCGTGACACGCGTTGGCGCCAATCAACAAACAGACATCAGGTCGCTCGTGCCCGGCGCGGGCGCTTCCCCAAGTGTGATGAGGTAATCGGATGACACGGACCGTACTCGTGGTGGACGACAAAGAGATGATGCGCGACTCCGTCGGGTCGATCCTGACCCGCGCCGGGTTCAGTGTCCGAACCGCCAACGACGCACGCAGCGCCCTGAGCGAGATCACGACGCGCCGCCCCGATTGCGTCGTCACCGATCACAACATGCCGGGCATGACGGGCGTCGAGCTCGTCGCCCAGATCAGCGCCCACGACGACGAGCTCCCCGTGATCCTCATGACCGCGTTCGGGTCCATCGAGATCGCCGTGCAGGCTATGAAGAACGGGGCATACGACTTCATTACTAAACCATTCGAAGGCGACGAGCTCATCATCGCCGTTAAGCGCGCCATCCAGCACGCCGCCGTCGTCCGCGAGAACGCGATCCTCAAAGCCGGGTCCGCATCCTCCGAGCAGCGCTGCGGGCTCGATCGGCTCGTCGGCGAGTCCGACGCAATGCGCAAGGTCCGCGAGCAGGTCCGCGCCGTCGCCTCGAGCCACGGCACCGTCCTCGTCACGGGAGAGAGCGGCGTGGGCAAGGAAGTCGTTGCCCGCGCCGTCCACGACCTGAGCCCACGAACCACCAACCCGTTCCTCGCCGTCAACTGCGCCGCCCTCAACGAGAGCCTGCTCGAGTCCGAGCTCTTCGGGCACGAGAAGGGCGCCTTCACGGGCGCAGACAAGCTCCGCAAGGGACGCTTCGAGCTCGCGAACCAGGGCACGCTCCTGCTCGACGAGGTGAGCGAGGTTTCCCCGCAGATCCAGGCCAAGCTCCTGCGTGTGCTGCAGGAACGCGCGTTCGAGCGTGTGGGCTCGAGCACCACCATCGGCGTCGATGTCCGCATCGTCGCGACGAGCAACCGCGACCTCCCGCACGCCGCGTCGATGGGCGAGTTCCGCCAGGACCTGTTCTACCGCCTCAATGTGCTCCCGATCACGATCCCGCCCCTGCGTGAGCGTGCGGGCGATGTCGCCGTCCTCTCCCAGCACTTCGTCGACCAGATCACCCAGCGCGACGGGCGTCGCGCGATGAGCTTCGATGACGACGCGCGTCGCCTGATGGACGCGTACGCCTGGTCGGGCAATGTGCGTGAGCTACAGAACATCTGCGAACGCGCCGTCGTCCTGAGCGACCCCAAGTCGAGCACGATCCACGCGACGCTCGTCGAGCCCTGGTTGATGTCCGCCCGCCCCGCGCTCAAGGCAACCCCGCTGCGTGCGTCGGGCATGAACGGAACGGCACACCCCGCAGCAAGCTCGATGACCGAGCCCAAGCCCATGCCCATGAGCAACGGCGTGCACCACGGCAGCGCCCAGCCCCTCCAGTCCGCGACCCCCTCGGGTCTCCCGGGCGATCGCACCCTCGCGGACATCGAACGCGAGACGATCGTCGCAACCCTGAATCGCTTCAACGGGCATCGCCAGAAGACCGCCAAGGCGCTGGGGATCGGGGTCCGCACGCTCGGGCTTAAGCTCAAGAAATGGAAGGAAGAGAGTCTCGTTGCCCAGAGTCTCTGAACGAGACCACGAGTCGGGTTCGGCACGCGACTTGCGTCCATTCACACGGAGTTCACGATGATCAGCGACCTGTCCACATCCGGTGCACTGCCCGCCTTGGAGAAGATGTTCCTCTTCGCCGGGCAGCGTCAGCGTCTGATCGCCCAGAACATCGCGAACATCGACACGCCCAACTACCAGGGCGTGGACGCCGATCCGCGTGCGTTCCAGAACGCCCTGAGCAGGGCGATCGACAAGCGCAAGATGAACAACGGCGGCGTCTCGGGCGAGCTCGACCTATCCCACGCCCGCGAGGTCACCATGGTGGGGGGGCAGATGCAGCTCAACCCCACAACCCCGATCGGCGGGGTGCTCTTCCAGGACCGCAACCAGCGCGATCTGGAAATGCTCATGCAGGACATGGTCGAGAACGCGACGATGTTCCGCATCGCCGGCGATCTGATGCGAAAGAACCAGGACCTGATCCGTGGCGCCATCGCTCAGCGCGTGGTCTAAACCCCTGAGGAAGAACAATGTACGGCTCACTCGATATCTCAACCTCCGGCATGATCGCCCAGCGCACACGCATGCAGGTCATCGCGGCCAACCTCGCCAACAAGGACACGCTCGTCAACTCGCGTGGGGAGTACGAGCCCTACCTGCGCCGGGCCGCGATGCTCGAGCCCGCGGGGCACCCCGACAACCCGCAGGGCGTGCGCATCGCCGCGATCGATATCCAGGAGGGCTCGCTGCGTGAGCAGCTGATGCCCGGGCACAAGTTCGCCGACGAGAACGACATCGTCATGGTCCCCGACATCGATTCCACGACGGAATGGGTGAACGGGCTCCAGGCGTCGCGTGCGTACGAAGCGAATGTTGCGGCCGCGGGAGACCATGAAGAACATGGTGGCACAAGCATTGCGTCTCCTCGCGTGATAGACTGTGTTACGACCTGAGCATTGAACATGAGCGACCCACTCGGACTCATCCAGAACACCGCCGGCGCACCCCAGTTGCCCGCGCATTCCCTCCGCAATCAGCAGGGCAAGGGGAACGGTCCGGACTTCAAGAACCTGCTCATGCAGAACCTCAACGAGGTCAACTCGCTGCAGAAGGACGCGTCCGACGCGGCACAGGACCTGATCACGGGCAAGCGGAACGATCTCGAAGGCGTCGTCGCGGCCACGGAGAAGGCGGAGACCGCGTTCAAGATGCTCCAGGCGATGCGGAACCAGGTCATGGAAGCCTACGACGAGATCAAGCAGATGCGTGTCTGATCTTGGGCACTGATGCGCTTCGTGCGCAAGTCCTGCATCTCCGAAATCGAATCTGAAAAAAACATGCGCAAGTCCGCTTGGGTTATCAAGCCGCGCGCGCGCTTCGGCCGATGTTGCTGATCAACGGCGCGGATCCCGCGCTGGGGGTGCAAGGATTGCGCCCCGCGAGGCAGGAGGCCGATCAGGATATGGACCGTATACGCCAGGTCATCGCGCAGATCTCAGAGCAGTACGCCAAGATGGGCGCGTCGCAGAAGCTCCTGCTCGCGTCCCTCGCCGTCATCGCCACGATGACCCTGTTCCTCGTCTCGCAGTACGCCTCCAAGCCCTCCATGGTTGACCTCATCCCTGCGAGCGGCGAGATCGATACCGTCGGTGCGCTCCGCAACGCCGGGTACAACGCTGAAATCGTCGACGGCAAAGTCGTCGTGCCCGAGGGACAGCAGCGATCAGCTGCGGCATACCTCATCCAGAGCGGTCAGCACCCGGGAGATACCACCCTCCTCTTCAAGAACCTCATCGGGTCGCAGGACTGGAAGGCTTCCAGCGCCCAGCACCGCCAGCAATACTTCATCGCGCTCCAGAACGAGCTCTCGTCGATCATCACCGACTTCCGGGGCGTCTCCAAGGCGAGCGTTATCCTCGATGTGCCGCAGACCACTGGGCTCGGGCGGGCCGCCCGCCCCGCGTCCGCGTCCGTGACGATCTTCACCGGCGGGTTGGGCGGCGTTCCTCAGGACATGGTCGACGCGGTCGCGAACTTGGTCTCGGGCGCGGTGTCGGGTTTGTCGCCAAGCAATGTCAAGGTCATCGACGGCTCGACCGGGCGTGCTCGCACGACGAGCGATGATTCCATGAACGCATCGGGGCGGTACCTCGAGTACGCCGCGCAGGTCGAGAAGCACGCCCAATCGAAGATTGAAGAGCTCTTCGGGCACATCCCCAATGTCATCGTCTCCGTGACGGCGCATGTCGATATCACGAGCGTGCAATCCACCGAGAACCTGTACGCCCCGGAGAAGCAGGGAAGCGTGTCGATCCTCGCGAGCGAGTCCAAGACCGGGTCGTCCTCGCGTCAGGCCAACCGCGGCGCAGAGTCGGGCGTGCGATCCAATCAGGCGGTCGCAATCAACTCGGGCTCGGGCAACGGTTCGGCAACCGAGCAGACCACGGGCGAAACGACCTACGACTCCGCGATCGGGAACCGGACCAAGACCGTGCTCGATCCGCGCGGAATGCCCACGCACTACAGCGCGTCCGTCATCATCCCCCAGGAGTACATCGTGGGGATCATCGAGAACAGCCGCGTGATTGAAGACGGCGCCGAGCCCGAGCCAGTCAGCGCCGAGCAGGCGCAGGCGTTCTTCGATCAGGCCAAGCCGAGCTTCGAGGGGCTCGTCCGCCCGCACCTCGTCGGACGGGGCGGCGCCGGTGAGCTCACGCAGGGGGATCTCTCATTGCAGATGGCACCCCTCGGCGCGCTCTACCTCGCGGGCACCATGAACACCAGCTCCGGCGGCATGCTCGGTTCACTCACCGGCGGGGGCGGGATGCTCTCGGGTGGCAAGCTCATCGAGACCGTGCTGGTCGGTGTGCTCGCGGTTGTGGCGCTCGTCATGATGCTCTCGATGGTGAAGCGTTCCGCCAAGCGGATCGAGCTCCCAACGGTTGATCAGCTCGTCGGCGTGACCCCCGATCTCGAGGGCAGCACCGATCTCATCGGCGAAGCCGGAGAAGGCGAAATGGTCATGGCGGGTATTGAGGTCGATGAAAAGCTCGTCGAGATCCAACAGCTCCGTGATCAGGTCGCCGAGCTGGTGAATAAGAACCCCGAGTCCGCGGCGATGCTCGTCGATCGCTGGGCCGAGCAGATCAATGAGTCTTGATCGAGGGATGCACGCATGGCACGCAAGATGAATGAACCATTCCCGACGGACATCAGCGAGCTCAGCGGCGTCGAAAAGGCCGCGATCCTGCTGCTCGCGATCGGCCCGGATTCTGCGTCGAGCATCCTCAAGCATCTCGGGCAGGAACGCGTTGAAGAGGTCACCCGCTCGCTCGCGGGTCTCGGGCGTGTGCCCGATCGCGTTCAGAACGAGGTGGTCGAAGAGTTCTACAGCATCTCCATCGCGTCGCAGTACGCCAACGAGGGATCGCTCGCGTACGCCAAGATCGTATTGCAGAACTCGCTTGACCCGACGGTGGCTGAGCGGATGCTCTCGCAGATTCAGACCCAGGTGCAGAAGACCCCGTTCAGTTTTCTGCAGCGTGCCGAGAGCGACAACCTGCTGACCTTTATCCAGGAAGAGCACCCGCAGACGATCGCGCTCATCCTGTGTCACCTCTCGCACCACAAGGCATCCGAGATCCTCGGCGGGCTCGCTATGGACAAGCAACTCGAGGTCATCAAACGCATCGCGAATATGGAACAAACGAACCCCGAGGTGATCCGCGAGGTCGAGCGTGGGCTCGAGTCGCGATTGAGCAACATGCTGATGCAGAGCATGGAGAAGGCGGGCGGTGTGCCCACCGTCTCCGAGATCCTCAACCTCACGGATCGGGCGACCGAGAAGACGATCATGGAGGGGCTCGAGGCGGACGACCCGGATCTGGTCGAGGAGATCCGTCGATTGATGTTCGTGTTCGAGGACATCAAGCTCGTCAACGACAAGGGCATACAGGCGGTCCTCAAGGAGGTCGAGAACGACGAGCTCTCGCTCGCGCTCAAGACCGCCAGCGAGCAGCTCAAGCAGAAGATCTTCTCGAATATGTCCGAGCGTGCCGCCGCGATGGTCAAGGAGGACATGGAGTTCATGGGCCCCGTGCGTGTCTCGGATGTCGAAGCCACCCAGCAGCGCATCGTGGACATCGTTCGTCGTCTCGAAGAGTCCGGCGATCTCATGATCGAAGGACGCGGCGGCGATTCGGAAATGATTGTCTGATCCATTGAGAGGAGTTGTGCGATGGGGATGATCAAGCGGGCGGACATCGAGCGATACACGCGCGACGCGTATGTCATGAACCTCAGCGACATCGAGCAGCGCGGACGCGAACTCGTCGAGTCCGCGAACTCCCAGGCCGCGCAGGTTCTCATGGACGCGCAGGGCGAGCGTGAGCGTCTCGTGGGCGGGGCTCATGCTGAGGGCTTTGAGCAGGGCAAAGCCCAGGGGCACGCCGAGGGATTCGAGCAGGGTCGACAGGAAGGGATCGAGCAGGCCCGCACGGAGCACGCCCAGGTCCTCGATCAGCTTGTAGGCATGTGGGCGGATCAACTCGGCGCATTCGAGCAGGGGCGCGACGAGATGCTCGAGGCGGCCCGCATCGAGATCATCGAGCTCGCGTGCGCCATCGCGCAACGCGTTGTCCATCGCACCATCGAGCTCGACCCGAGCATCGTCACGAGCGAGCTCGAATCTGTCCTCTCCGCGATCACCGAGCCCACCCGGCTCGTCATCCGCGTGCATCCCGACGACGCCGACTCGATCAACTCGGAACTCCCGGCGCTCGTGGACCGGTTCGCGTCGTGCGAGCACGCGCAGGTCGTGACCGACCCGTCGCTCGTGCGGGGCTCGTGCGTGGCGCAGACCCCGTCGGGCGGGACCCTCGACGCGTCGATCCACACCCAGCTCGATCGCATCATCAACGCCCTCCTCCCCAAGGGGCATGTACGCGGCGAGATCCTTGAGCTCAACAAGTCGGATGACACAGAAGAACACACGGAACCCGACACGAAGGAAGACGCCGCGTGAGCATCTTCTCGTCCGAACTCGACACGCTCTCCCAGCTCGAGACCCGAGGCATCGCGGGTCGCGTCGCGAGCGTGCGCGGGCTCACCCTTCTCGCGACGGACCTGCCCGTGCCCATCGGGTCGCTCGTTCGGATCGATGCGCCCGTTGCGTGCGGGTTCGTTACGGGCGAGGTGGTGGGGTTCGAGGGACGCAGCACGATCATCATGCTGCTTGCGGACACCACGGGGATCATTCCCGGCGCGATCGTTCGGCTCGAGCAGGTTTTCCAGGCCGCGCCCGTCTCGCGTCGGATGCTCGGACGCGTCGTCAACGGGCTCGGCGAGCCCATCGATGACCTCGGCCCCATCAGCGAGTGCGCGAACTGCGCGATCAACCCGAACCCGATCGGGCCAATGCGCCGCAAACGCATCGACGAACCCCTGCGAACAGGCGTGCGTGCGATCGACCTGATGACCCCGATGGGACGCGGGCAACGCATGGGCATCTTCGCGGGGCCCGGCGTGGGCAAGTCCACCCTGCTCGGGCAGATCGCACGCAACACCGACGCAGATGTGAATGTCATCGCCCTGATCGGCGAACGCGGTCGCGAGGTCCTCGACTTCATCCATCACGCGCTGGGACCCGAGGGGCTCGCCCGTTCGCTTGTGGTCGTAGCAACGAGCGATGAATCGCCGCTGCTGCGTGTCCGGGCCGCGAAGCTCGCGACGACCGCAGCGGAGTACTTCCGTGATCGCGGGAAGGATGTCCTGCTGATGATGGACTCCGTCACACGCTTCGCCCATGCCCAGCGTCAGGTGGGCTTGAGCGTCGGCGAACCACCCGCGACCAAGGGGTACACGCCGTCAGTCTTCTCAACCCTTGCGACCCTGCTCGAGCGTGCCGGGCGTGTGAACCTCGGCGAGGGTAAGGCCGGGTCGATCACGGGGTTGTACACGATCCTCGTCGAAGGCGACGACATGAGCGAGCCCATCGCCGACGCTGCCCGAGGGATCCTCGACGGGCACATCATCCTCAGCCGAAAGATCGCTCACAAAGGGCACTTCCCCGCGATCGATGTGCTCGATTCGGTGTCCCGAGTCAGCGGGGATGTCTCCGACAACGCCCAGATCGCGGCGCGACTCCAGATCACCAAGCTCATCGCGGAGTACCGCGAGATCGAGGACCTGCTGCAGATCGGCGCGTACGCCCCGGGTTCGAGCCCGATGGCGGACACCGCGATCGACCTGATCGACCCCATCAAGGAGCTCCTTCAGCAGGGCACCAACGAGCGAGGCAACTTCGAGCAATCCAAGTCGCTCATGCTCAAGCTCGCGCTGCAATCCAACGAGATGGTCCAGCAGCGCAAGGTCCTCGCAGGGGCGCAGCGCCAGCAGCAACAACAGCAACAGAAACGGTAAACCCACACCCATAACAAGGATTGCAGTCCGCCATGCCCCGCTTTGTTTTCAAGCTCCAATCCGTGCTCGATCAACGCCTCCGCGAAGAGCGCGATCAGATGCTCGTGGTCTCGGAGCTCGAACGCGAGCGTTTGGCACTCGAATCGCGTATCCGCGGGTGTCAGCAGATGATGAGCGACGAGCGCCGCGAGCTCACCGAGACCCTCGGATCGGGGCAGCGGGTGGACCTGCAGGCCGTCAAACTCCAGGCAGGCGCGTCGCTCAGGCACAACTTCGACGCCCAGCGGGCGGTGCTCGAACTCGCGAGTGTCTTCAGGAAGCTCGAATCCGAACGGGCCGAGCTCGTGCGGGTCTCGGCGCGGCGCAAGGCCGTCGAGATGCTGCGGGATCAGCAACGCCGGGCGTTCGAGCAGGAGCAGGATCGCAAGGAAACCCACGAGCTCGACGAGATGAGCGTGCTCCGGCACGGGCGAGATAAAGGACAAGTCGCATGAAGAGCATCAAACGAGCTATCCTGGTCATCCTCGTGCTCAACCTGATCGCGATGCTCGCGGGGATCGGTTGGCTGCTGAGCTCTCAGCGTGTCAGCAAGGATCGGGTGGTTGAGCTCACCAAGCTCTTCGACGAACCGGTGCATGTCGAGCAGGCACGGCTCAAGGCGGAAGAGAAGGCCGCCGCCGACGCGGAGGCCGCCAAGCCCAAGCCCCTGCCCGACGGCGCACTCAACAGCGGCGAACGCAACCTTGTTCGTGTCGAGATGACCCAGGTGGACATGGCACGATTGGAGCGTATGAAACGAGAAGTGGCGGACCTGCAGGCGATCCTGCGCCAGGAACGCGCAGGTCTCAACGATGACCGAGAAGCATTCGAGCAGCAGAAGCAGGAGTTCGAGGCCATGCGCCAGCGCCTCATGGAGCTTGAGGGCGGGGAACAGTTCGAAAAAGCACTCTCATCGCTCGTGAAGATGGACCCTGCGGACGCGATGTCGATCCTATCCACGATGCTCGGGTTGAACGACACCATTATGGATCCACGCGAGAAGAAGTACGACGAGGTCATTTCGTACCTTAGTGCGATGGATGAGCGCCCACGCACCGCGATCCTCACGGAGTTCCTCAACGCGGGCGAGAATCAGTTGGCAGCAGATTTGCTTGAATCCGTTCGGCTGCGTGGCCTTGAGGCCGCGACCGCCGACGGAACTGCGCCATGACCATACTGAATACGACGAAAACCACATCATCCGATCTGTTCACGACCCGTCCCCGAACGCATGATCTGCGCTCGGGCGGCGCATCCGATGCGCCCGGGTTCGCGCAGGTTCTGCAGGCCTTCGGTCGCAACGAGCGATCGAGCGTGGTCGAATCCGCCTCCGAGCCCGATTCTGCAGCAACTCAGGATCGCGACTCGGATGATCAGGTAACCGAATCAACCCGCGAGCAGGACGCACGGAGCGAGGGAGAGCGCACGGAAGGGGCGGAGCCCCAATCCGATGCTGATGCGAGCACGAGCGCCGATCCGTCTGCATCGCAAGGCGATCAGGGCATCGATGGTGCTCAGGGTGAGTCCGAGGCAGACAACGGCGCGATCGGGGGTCTTACCGATCAGGCAACAGGTTCAAATGGGCAACCGAACCCCGAAGCCACGCAGACCGAGGTGATCAAACGCGAGCTCAGTGGGTTCGACCTACTGAACAACAAGAGCGATCAGGCGAAGCTCAGTATCCGCGGTCTCGTGCGGGCGATTCGCGCCGATGTCGCGCAGGATTCCACGACCCTCGCGGTCCAGACCCGACTCGGTCAAACGCCGACGAGCGTGCAGCCGACCCCGGAAACGACACCGTTGCAAGCGCCGCAAGATTCCGTGGATCGCCCGGTTCAAAGGGAGATCCCTGGGCTCAACTCGACTCGGGATCCCCGCGACGCGCTCAGCGATTCGCCTCCGGTTTCGGATCGAGGGCCTCAGGATTCCAAGCGGACCCCGAGCGTTCCCGGGGCGTACCTGACCGCGGCAAATGATGCCCCGAGCGAGCAATCACGCGTCGGCACGAACCAGAATCAATCCACTCGCGCGGACGCGACGACTCATACGACATCACACACACGGACGGGCGAGCCGGTGCGCACGGAGGCGCTCCACGTGGCGGTCCGTACGGAGACCCTCAACCGGGTTGAGGGGGCGCTGACCGCACGCGCGGTGGGGGGCATCGAGGCGGGGCAAACGCGTCAGGGTGTGGAGCAGCAGGCCGGGCGATTGGACCAGGCACTCAAGCCAACACCCAACGAGAACCAGGCGCTCCAGTCCAAGCTTATCGCCCAGGTGCAGCGCGGGCTCGCTTCACTGATGCGTTCCACGAGCGGCGAGATGACCCTGCGTCTCACGCCCGAAAGGCTCGGGGAGCTCAAGATCGAGATCAAACGATCGGGCGAGCAGCTCGCGGTGCGATTCACGACCCATAGCGCCGAGGCTCGTGATCTGCTCAGCGCCGGTACGGACGAGCTGTCGCAGCTTTTGCGTTCCAAGGGCATCGATCTCGATCGGGTGCAGATCGAGCACCAGAGCTCGAGCAACCAGGGTCAGAGCGGGTTCGATTTGAACGAGCAGACGCACGACGGATCGCGTGATGCGTCGGATCAGCACGATCATCATCAGCGCACCACAGGCACCCCGTCGGAGCATCAGGGCACGGCACCCGTTGATGGGGTCGACGAACCAATGGATATCTGGACTGAACTCGGACTCGACGCGATTGCGTAAATGAGGACTGAACCATGAGCAGCATCGGCGGCATCGGATCCAGCTCGAACCCTGCAAACTCCGCGGACGCGTTCAGCACGCTCACGAGCGGGGATTTTCTGCGGATTATCTTCACCGAGCTCCAGAATCAGGACCCGCTCGAGCCGCAGGATAGCTCGGCGATGCTCGATCAGCTCTCGACGCTGCGCTCGATTGAGTCCGACACGCAGATGGTGAGCTCGCTCTCGCGACTCGTTGGACAGAGCGAGTTCGCAGCGGCATCGTCGTTGATCGGCTCGCTTGTGTCGGGGATCACCCTCGACAACCGGCGCGTCGCGGACCTTGTCGTCTCGGTCTCCAACACCGCGGACGGGCCCATCCTGAACCTGTTCGATGGTTCACGCATGTTCTTCGGGAATGTGGACGAGATCGTCGGCCCGATCGATCAGCCCAACCCCGATGACAACAACAACGATGACGACGATGATGATGACGACGATAACAACAACAACGGGAACAACAACGGCGGCGGCAACACCATTGATCCGCCCAACACCGCGCCGATCGATTCTGATGGGTTGAATCAGGACTCCGTCCCCGGTGGTAACGATACCACGCCGATCCTCAAAACCGTCTCCAACGATGTCTGAGTGATTGAGCGATGACACCCGAGCAGGTCCATCTCCTCCGAGCGCTCGGCAGTGGTATTCGCCCCGTTGATCTCGGGGAGATTGCCCCTGTCAATGAAGATCGGTTCGGGACGATGCTCCGCGATGCGATCGATGGGCGAGCACACTCCGAACTCGGTGTGACCTTTGCGCCCAGTGCGTCGGGGATGTTCAATCAGCGCCAGCAGCAACGGATCGCACGCGCGATCGACCTGGCCGCAGCGGCGGGGTCCGAGCACGCGCTGATCCTGCACGAGCGGCACACGCTGCGCGTCGATGTGCGCAATCGTGTCGTGCTCGAAGCGCCACGACTCGCTGCAGAAGACGCGATCACGGGGATCGACTCGTTCGTGAGTGCGCAAGTGCCCGCGGAACAATCGGATGAACCTGATTTCTCAATCGTGTCCTCGGGGGTGCTCCGTCCGGCACGCGTTGTGCGAAACGCGTCGTTGGTGCGGACGCTCGCGCAAGCGGAGCCGATGCACGATTCGTAACCCGACGGGGTGGCATCGAACTACGCCCCGCACCAGGAAGGACTCTGCATGGCTCTCTCCAGCGCGCTCTTCACCGGGCTGACCGGGCTCAACGCCCACTCTGCCCGCCTTGATGTCATCGGTAACAATGTTGCCAATGTCAACACCACCGCGTTCAAAAGCTCGAGGGTGCTCTTCGAGTCGCTCTTCTCACAGAACCTCGGGTTTGGCACGAGCCCGAGCGAGATCCGAGGCGGCGTCAATCCCAAGCAGATCGGCAACGGCGTCGGGATCGCCGGCGTCCAGCGCGACTTCAGCGCATCAGGGTTCACCGGCACGGGCGACCTGCGCGACATGGCGATCGACGGCTCTGGGTTCTTCCTCGTCCAACGCGGCGGCGTGAACTTCTACACCCGCGCGGGCACATTCCGTCAGGACTCGGACGATAACCTCGCGACCGTCACGGGCGAGAAGCTCCTTGGGTACGCGGTCGATGATGATTTCAACATCCTCACCGGGCAACTCACCGCGATCAACATCCCCGTGGGCAAGCAGACTATCGCTGAAGCAACGAGCAACATCTCGCTCGTCGGGAACCTCAACAAGGACGGCGACATCCCGACGCAGGGTTCGATCATCAATATACTCGCGAACGCGACGAGCGGCTTACTCACCACCGGTGGCGGGTTCATCAACTCGGCGACCCTGCTCACGAGCGTGGAAGACCCGGATCTCCCCGCTTCGGGCACGCCAGCGTTCGCGGCCGATCAGACCATCCGTCTGCGTGGGACCAACGGCGCGTCGCGAGGCGGCACCGATCTACCCGACGCGGAGTTCACGATCACCGCCACATCCACGGTGCAGGACTTCCTCGACTTCCTGACGACTAACCTCGGGATTCAGACAACGGGGAGCGCGAACCCGGACGGGAACACGCCGGGCGTTACCGTGGATGGAACAACAGGAATCATCACGATCGTGGGGAACACGGGTTCGGTGAACGATCTCACCATCGCCGACGGGGACCTTGAGCTGCTCGATACGGACGGGTCGTCGCTGGGCGCCCCGTTCGTCACAGACAAGACCACCGCTGCGGACGGCGAGAGCGTGCGGACGACAATCGTCGGGTACGACTCACTCGGCGCAGAAGTCACGGCGAACATCACGCTCGTGCTCGACTCCACCCCCGACACCGGCCCGATCTGGCGCTACTACATTGATTCGGAAGAGGATGCGGGCGATGGGATCGCGCTGAGCACCGGAACACTCCAGTTCGACAACAACGGGCAGATCGACCCCGACAACGCGGAGATATCGATCACGATCGATCGCAGCGACACCGGCGCTGATCCGCTGCTGAGCTGGACCCTCCAGTTCCTCTCGGACAAGGGCAATACCACATCGCTCGCGGCAGCGCCTTCGAGCATCATCGGACTGACCGTGGATGGGCTTCCGCCCGGAACGCTCGAGTCGTTCGCGGCGGGCGAAGACGGCGTGATCTTCGGGCGGTTCTCCAACGGCGCCGTCAAGACGATGGGGCAGGTTGTGCTCGCGAACTTCACCAACCCCGCGGGTCTGATCGACGAGGGCGGGAACCTCTTCTCGACCGGTCCCAACTCAGGACCAGCATCGATCGCGCCGCCCGGCACGCTCGGGATCGGCGGGCTCGTCTCGGGTGCGCTCGAGCAATCGAATGTTGATCTCGGGGAAGAGTTTACCAACATGATCCTGACTTCGACGGGGTACTCCGCGTCGTCGCGTGTGATCCGGACCGCAGACGAGCTGCTCCAGCAGCTGCTTGTCCTTGGGCGATAACTCAACCGTAGATTGATCAGGGAGTTTCGATGATCAGCGTCACCAGACTCAACGGGCGGAAGTTCGTGCTCAATGCCGAGCTCATCCGCACGATAGAGGAAAACCCGGACACGATCGTCACGCTGATCAGCGGCGAGCACCTCGTCGTCAAGGAGAGCTCCAAGGAGATCATCCGCCGCGTAATCGAGTACAACCGGCACCTGCGATGCCTCTCCACGCCCGCATAATCCCTCCCGCATGGTCTGATAATCAATCCAGATCTCCTTGATTCGGGTGAACATCCCTGTTCCCCATCAAGGGCGAGGTTCCGCTCGTCGATACCTCATCTGTGTAACGGCCGCTCGGATGCTACCCCGTTGCACGGAGGATCCTGGTGGATATTGGTACCGTCATTGGACTTGTGATCGCGTTTCTCTCGGTGGGGCTGGCCGTCATTCTCGGCGGCGATCCGCTGGCGCCTGATCAATATCCCCTCGCTCGTGGTCGTCATCGGTGGCGCCGCGGGCGCGGTTGTCTGCGCTTTCCCGCTCGCGAAGATCACCAAGGCGCACACCGTCATCCTCAAATCCGTGTTCAACGAAACGCCCGACATCGAGGGCGTGATCAAGGACCTCGTGAAGTTCGCGGAGATCGCGCGTCGCGAGGGCATCCTGAGCCTCGAAAACCACATCGGCGACATGAAGGAAGAGTTCGTCGTGCGTGGGATCAAGATGGCCGTCGACGGCACCGACCCTGAGCTCATCCGTGTCATTATGGAAACCGAGCTCGAAGGGCTGATGGACCGGCACATGCAGGGCAAGATGATCCTTGATCAGTTCGCCAAGTACGCGCCCGCGTTCGGCATGATCGGGACGCTTCTGGGTCTGATCTTTATGCTCGGGTCGATGTCGGATCCGTCCGCGATCGGTCCCAGTATGGCCGTCGCGTTGATCACAACGCTGTATGGTGCGATCGTCGCGAATGTGTTCGCGGGACCACTCGCCGACAAGCTGTACCAGAACGATCAGTCTGAGGTGCTCATGAAGACCGTGATCATCGCGGGTGTCATGGCCATCCAGTCCGGCGACAACCCACGCGTCGTGGAGAGCAAGCTCCTGACCTACCTGCCCCCGTCACAGCGTGCCGCGTTCGGTGAGGAACAGGCCGCCTAAACGCCTGATGGCGATCGCGAGGTGCGTGATGGGCAAGAAGAAAAAAGAAGCCCCCAAGGCAGAGATCCCCGAGTGGGTCCTCACATTCGGCGACATGATGTCGCTGCTCTTGTGCTTCTTCATCCTCCTCGCGGCCTTCTCCGAGATCAAGAAGCCCAAGGAGTACAAGGAGATCATCGACTCCGTAAACGAGGCGATGGGCGCAAGCGGCGGGCTCGGACTCGCAGCCCTCCTCGAACGCGTCGATAACTCCATGGTGAGCTACAAGGACAACCGCGCCAAGCGCGACGGGAACCAGAAGAACACGAACGAGAACACCAACCCGAGCGTCCCCGGACGCGAAGCCAAGACCACCGTTGTTCAGGAAGGTGCCCGGCACGCGATCGGCGCGAGCATCGAGTTCGAGCCCGGGAGCTGGGAACTGAGCAAGCGATCGCAGGACATCATCCGCGACCAGATCGCGCCCAAAATCCGAGGTCTCAACTACATCTGCCCAGTTGTTGGGCACGCCTGGGGGACCGAGGACAAGAAGAGCGGGTATGGGTACGACGAGCTGGCGTACAAGCGTGCACAGGTGGTGAAGGACTTCCTCGTCCGAGAAGGCGGCGTCGAACCCACGATCTTGCGGGTTGAATCGGCGGGCATGACCGAGCCCATCGAGATCGGCGGCAGCGGGGGGCAAGGCGGCGACTCGAATCGCCGAGTACAGGTATTCCAGACCGGTCGCACGGTGGATCAGACCCACCCCGATCCAAACTTTACGGGCGCGGGCGGGTAAGCGGAAGGGAGCCAACGCATGGCCGACCAAGAAAACAAGGGCGAGGCAACCGAATCGAGCGCCAAGGGCGGCGGACTCAAGACGATCATCATCGTCGCGGTGCTCATGCTCGCAGAAGCGGGTGGGCTCTTCGTGCTCATCAACATGATGAACGGGCCCAAGGCCGCCGATGCTTCGCAGCTCGAGGGGCTCGAAGGCACGGGCGCAGAAGCGCCGGTTGAAATTGAACTCGTGAAGGGTCAGTACCAGAACATGTCTACCGGACGCGTCTGGGAATGGCGTGCAGAGATCTTCCTTCGTGTGCGTCAGAAGAATGTCGCGGAGATCGAGGGCATCATGGAGCGCGACAAGGCGCTCATTCAGGAGGGCATCTCCAAGATCTTCGGGCGAGCCCAGGATCGTCACCTCCGTGAGCCCGGCCGAGAGACCATGACGCGTCAGCTGACGACTTACCTGAATGAGATCTTCGGGGTCGATGCGGACGAGTTCCCATTGGTCGATCGCGTGCTCGTGCCCGAGCTCAAGGGGTTCCCGGCCGACGGTTGATCGGATTGACAGATTGAACACCACCAGCCGGATTGCGCATCGATTGCGCGATCCGGTTTCTTCTGCGCGATACGCGCAATTTGTGGATGCCCCCGAGAGCAGCGGCCGATAACCGAACTACGAGCAATCGGAGTGATTGCGTTGCGCACCCAAGGATTGGAAACGCGATGTCTGACGACCAAGGCACCCCCGCACCCGAAGATCAGCACCCCGAGGAGTCCGGCTCCGCGGCGGAAACCCCTGACGCGACGGAAGATGCGATCTCCGACTCCTCAGACGCCGGTGGGGATGAAAGCGAGCAAGACTCGACCGAAGCCGCAGCGCTCGCCGCCGCGATGGCCGCCATCAGCCAGGTGCAGGGCGTTGCCGATTCCGCATCCGGCACCGGTTCCGCAAGCAAGGGTGATGCTCAGCCGTTCTCGTCACCCGAGTTCGGGGCAGATCTGAGCAACGGTCCCAAAAGCGCAATCGAGATGCTCTCCGATGTTCACCTCGATGTCCGGATCGAGCTCGGGAGAACCAACATGTATGTCGAGGATGTGCTCCGGCTCAATGAGGGTGCCGTCGTTGAACTCGACAAGCTCGCGGGTGATCCGGTTGATGTCTTCGTGAACGATCGACGCGTCGCACGCGGCGAGGTCCTCGTGCTCAATGACATGTTCTGTGTTCGCATCAACGAGGTCGTGGATATCACCAAGCCCGATCAGTAATCATCCATTCGTGACCACGGGCGGAGGATCCGCTCGGCAGCAGCCAGGACGGCGACATGCACACCCACCCACGCACGATCGTGCTCTGTTTCTTTGCCCTGCTCTCATCCACGAGCGCGGCGCAGCTCGGTCCGAGCCCCACTGAGATACCGGTTCGCACCGGGGCTCCGATCGTGCAAGACCAGGTCGTTGATTCTGAGAGCTCGCGCGTTCGCCCGGCCATCGATGAGATGCTGATGGCTCGCGCTCGTGAGGGCACGGATCCCGTCTCGACCAATGTCGATGTCATCCCCTCTGAAGGTTCGCTCCGAAACGAACTCCGCGCAAGCGAGCCCACGCTCGGTTCAGGGACATCGCCGAGCAAGATCGAGGGCGCGGACACCTCGCTCGCGGGTACCTCATCACTCCCATCGATGAGTGATGGGTGGGGGCAGACCATCATTGCGCTGGGCGGGGTGATCCTGCTGATCTTCGGGGTCGCGCAGGTCTTCAAGCGTCTCGCCCGTTCGCAGGGTGGGCTCGCGGGTCAGCTCGGTGCCGGGGGGACTGCGCCGTCCGGGATCCTCGAGGTCATCGGGCGCTACCCCATCACGACGGGGCTCACGCTCGTTGTGCTCAAGTTCGATCGTCGGGTCCTTCTCGTTGCAAGCAGCGCCGCGTCCCGAGGCAAGCACGCCAAGGGCGCGAGCATGCAGACGCTCTGCGAGCTTAGTGACCCCGAGGATGTCGCGTCGATCCTCCTCAAGTCCCGCAGCGCCTCGGGCGAGTCCATCGCCCAGTCCTTCGAGCGGGCGCTCCGCGACGCGGATGACTTCACGGATGATTCGATCTACCGCTATGACCATCCGATCGAGAACGCCCCGCGGCCTCGTGCGACGCGGGCCTCATCGCCCCGCACAATCACGAGCGACGAGGGAGATCGCGCCGAGCTGTGGTCCGGGGGCAACGACGGGCAGGCGGCCGCACGCGTCCTACGGGAACGCCTCGCAAACATGCGTCCGGGGACACGGAGCGCATGATCAAGCACCTGGTCATCCTGATCACGCTCGTGACCTTGGCGTTCGCTTCAGGTGTCGCCCACGCGCAAGGGCTCGGCCCGGCGGTGCCCGGACTCAGTGACTCGAGACTCGGGAACGATCTCGTCGGTGCCCTGGGCGGGAGCGCGGACATCAACCCGCTCAATGTGCTCAAGGACGCGGGGAATCTCATCAACGGCGCAAGCAACGCGGGCGGAGCGATCCAGGGCGGGAACAACGCGCAGAGCGAGGGCGGGATCTCCGCGTCGCTCAACATCATGCTCCTGCTCACGGTGGTGGGGCTCGTGCCCTCGATCATGCTCATGACGACGAGCTTCGTGCGGATCATGGTCGTCCTCGCGCTCCTGCGTCAGGCGATGGGCACCCAATCACTCCCACCCGCGCAGGTGATCACCGGGCTCGCATTGTTCATGACGGCCCTCGTCATGAAACCCACGATCGATCGCATCTGGAACGAAGCCGTCATCCCCTATCAGAACGGGCAGATCTCCGATGTCGATGTCCTCTGGGATCGGGCATCGACCCCGATGCGGGACTTCATGTTCGATCAGATCGAAGCAACGGACAACTGGTCGAGTCTCTTCATGATCCTCAACTACCAGGGCATCGACACGAGCGAGCCGCAGAACATCAAACGCTCCGATGTCTCGACGATCTCATTGATCCCCGCGTACATGCTCTCGGAGCTCAAGGTCTCGTTCCTGATGGGGTTCCGGGTGTATCTCCCGTTCCTCGTGATCGACATGGTGATCGCGTCGCTGCTGATATCGATGAGCATGATGATGCTCCCGCCGGTGCTCATCTCGCTCCCGTTCAAGCTCATGCTGTTCGTGATGGTGGACGGGTGGTCATTGATCGTCGGGTCGCTGCTCGAGAGCTTCGTGCGTGAGGGCGACGCTGTTCGCGCCAGTGCGAGTACCGCGATACTGATCCCGCTTGTGCTGTTCATGCGTGTGCGCGAACCCAACCCGCACCCCGAGCTTCAAGTGAAGAATCCCAACCCGTGGAGATGGCGATGCAGTACGACGAGTCATCGATCGAGCTAATCCGACAGACCCTGCTGGTGACGCTGCAGATCGCGGTCCCCCTCTTGCTCGCGGGGATGCTGATCGGGCTCTTGATCAGCCTGATCCAATCGATCACCTCGATCCAAGACCAGACCCTGACCTTCGTGCCCAAGATCGTGGGCGTGATCGCCGTTGCGATCCTCCTGCTCCCGTGGATCATCGGCTCCATCGTCGTGTTCACCGCCGAGATGCTCCAGTTGTTCTGAACCGTTCGAGGGGGCGATGCCCGATTTCACGCCCATCCTGGTGCACGCGATCCCGTTCATGCTGGTCTTGACCCGCATCACGGGCGTGTTCCTGTTTACGCCGTTGCTCACGAGTCAGAGCATCCCGCGCTCCTTCAAGACCCTGCTCGCGTTCGTGTTCTCGCTCGCGATCTATCCCTTCGTGCCGCAGACCGCGTTCCCGATCGACATGTCCATCGCCCAGCTCATCCCGCTGATGTTCTCGGAGCTGCTCATCGGGGTGGTGCTCGGGTTGATCATGGGGATCCCCATGGTCGCGATCCAGATGGGCGGGTACATGATGGGGTACCAGATGGGGTTGTCGCTCGCGGAGTCGTTCAACCCCGAACTCGACACCAACTCGAGCGTCATCGGGCAGCTCCTTTTTTACCTCAGCATCTTCATCTATATCGGTGTCGGCGGTATGGAGATCGCGTTTGTCACCCTCGCGGATTCCTTCCACACGATCGGTTCCGGGACATTTACCGTTGCGGACACACCGCTGCATCTTTTGCTTGATGTGATCAACTCGGGGTTCGAGCTGGCGCTGCGTGTCGCGTCTCCGATCCTCGGCGTCATCTCGATGCTGCTCATCGCGATGGGGTTCATCATGAAGACCATGCCGCAGATCAACATCATGAGCATCGGGTTCTCGATCCAGATCGTGACGGGTCTCACGGTGCTCATGGTCCTGACATCGATCATCGGTTCGGTCGCGGGTGACGAGATCATACGCGTGCTGACGCTCCTCCAAGAGTGGGTCCAGAGCTTCGGGGGGGCGACGCATGGATGACCTGGGCGAACGCACCGAGGACCCTACCGCACGCAAGCTCAACCAAGCGCGCCAGCGTGGGCAGGTCCCCAAGAGCCAGGACCTCTCTGGCGCAATCACGCTGCTGGGCGGGCTGCTGATCTTCGTGGTTCTTGGATCGAGCGTGGCCGCGATGTTCGATCGGATTCTTCGCAAAGCATTAAGCGGCGAGATCGCCGCGGACATCCGATCGACCGACAGCATGGCCGCCGCCGTCAAGGTTGTCGCGTACGACGCGCTGGTCGTCTTGATCCCGATTATGGTGCTTGCTGCCTTGGTCGCGTACATCGCGAACTTCATCCAAGTCGGTTGGCTGATCACCGCCGAGCCCATCCGCCCCAAGCTCAGCAAGCTCTCCCCGATCGCGGGCATCAAGCGCGTGCTGGGTATTCGGGCGCTCGTGAAGACGGTGGTCAACACGCTCAAGCTCATCGCGATGGTCGTGGTTTCGACGCTCTTTATCCTTGCCAACATCGATTCCATCGCCGCGATGCCCAAGCTCACACCCGCAATCGCGATGATCGAGTGCCTGCGCCTGATATTCATGCTCGCGATGATCCTGGTTGTGTTGCTGATCTTCATCGCCCTGATCGACTACCTGTACCAGCGCTGGCAGCACACTAAGGACCTGCGGATGACCAAGCAGGAAGTCAAGGACGAACGCAAGACGATGGAAGGCGACCCACAGATCAAGGGGCGTCATCGCCAGATGGCGCGCGAGATCGTGATGCAGCAGATCGGCAAGGCCGTCCCCGACGCGGATGTCATCGTGACTAACCCGACGCACTTCTCCGTTGCGATCCGGTACGACCCCGACACAATGGGCGCACCGCGCGTGACGGCGAAGGGCGCAGACCTGATCGCGCTGCGGATGCGCCAGCTCGCGCGACAGAGCGAAGTCCCGATCGTTGAACGCCCACCGCTCGCCCGGGCGCTGTATTGGGGGACCGAGGTTGGGCAGGAGATCCCCATCGAGCATTACGAAGCGGTCGCGGAACTCCTCGCGTATGTGTACCGGATCGACACCCGAGCAGAACAGAAGTTCAAACGACAATCACGCGATCAATCGCGTGCAAAGACGCCCGTGGGGGTGTAACCTACCCGTGACAGGATGTCACTGATTCCGAGGTGCAGGAGGCACCGACCCGTTGGCTGAGAAACAGTCCAACTCGATCGCGCTCCCCGCGTGGATGCACAGGCTCGCCGACGCGCGCGGGCTGATCGTGCCCGTGGGGTTCGTGCTGCTGCTCGGGGTGCTGCTCGTGCCGCTGCCCCCAGCGATGCTCGATGTCCTCATCTCGGTCAACATCTCCCTCGGGGTCATCGTCCTCCTGACAACGCTCTACATGCGTCGCCCGCTTGAGTTCTCTGTGTTTCCGTCGCTGCTGCTCGCGACGACGCTGCTGCGCCTCGTGCTCAACATTGCCTCCACGCGTCTGATCCTCACCGCCGATGCATCGAGTCCAGAGCAGGCGTTGGGCGTCGCGGGTCGAGTCATCAGCGCTTTCGGGAGTTTCGTCGCCGGCGACTCACTATTCGTCGGCGTCATCATCTTCTCGATCCTCATGATCGTCCAGTTCATGGTCATCACAAAGGGCGCCGGGCGCATCGCGGAAGTCGCTGCCCGATTCACCCTCGACGCGATGCCCGGCAAGCAGATGGCCATCGACGCCGAGCTCGCCAACGGGATGATCACCGAAGATCAGGCCCGCGCCCGTCGCGATGAGATCGGACGCGAAGCGGATTTCTACGGTGCCATGGACGGTGCGTCCAAGTTCGTCAAGGGCGACGCGGTTGCGGGCATCATCATCACCGCCGTGAATATCCTCGGCGGGTTCGCCGTGGGCACGATCGATCGGGGTTGGCCCGCTGGGCAGACCGCCGAGGTCTTCACGCGTCTGACGATTGGCGACGGGCTCACCTCGCAGGTCCCCAGCTTCATCATTTCGATGGCTGCGGCGCTTATCGTGACCCGCTCGGGTGACAAGAACAACCTCGGTTCCGAGCTCACCTCCCAGCTCACCGCCCAGCCGGTGGGGTTGATCATTACCGCCTCGTTCCTTTCGGTGCTCGCGTTCACCCCGCTGCCCACGCTGCCCCTGCTCGTGACTGGCATCGGGATCGGTGCGATCGGGATCGGGATGATGCGGACGAGCAAGTCCAAAGCCAAGCAAGCGCTCGACGAAGAGATCGCACGAGCACCCTCGAACGCCCCCGAGCCACCACCCATCGAAGACCTGCTCAAGGTCGATGTCCTCGAACTCGAAGTTGGATACGGGCTCGTGCCGTTGATCGATACCGCCCAGGGCGGGGACCTGCTCGATCGAATCAGCGCCGTGCGTCGCCAGCTCGCGCTCGAGCTCGGGCTCGTCATGCCGCCCGTGCGCATCCGCGACAACATGCAGCTCGCACCCGGCGAGTACAATGTCAAAATCCGGGGTAACACCGTTGCCCACGGCGCCGTCGAACCCGCCAAGCTCCTCGCGATGGACTCCGGGCTCGTCTCCAAACCCATCGACGGGATCCCCACCAAGGAACCCGCGTTTGGGCTCGATGCAATGTGGATCGATCCCCAACAGCGCCAACGCGCCGAGACCCTCAACTACACCGTGGTTGATCCGACGAGCGTCCTCGCGACGCACATCACCGAACTTGTCAAGGCGTATGCGGACGAGCTCCTGACTCGCGAAGAAGTGAACAACCTCCTCGAAGGGCTGAAAGAGAAAGCCGGCAAGCTTGTCGAAGAGACCGTGCCGACAATCGTCAAAACGGGCGAACTCCAGAAGATCCTCCAATCCCTCCTCCGCGAGCGTGTCCCGATCCGCGATATGGAGTGCATCCTCGAGACCCTCGCGGATTGGGGCACGAAGACCAAGGACCTCGATGTGCTCGTGGAGTACGCCCGCAACGGGCTCCGCCGAACGATCTGCGCGATGTACGCGAGCCCGGACGACATGGGGACCCAGCGCCTGCTGTGCGTAACCCTCGATCCGAACCTCGAAGACCAGATCAACGCGTACATCGATCGCAGCGCCCAGGGCACGACAATGAATATGCCCGCGCGGATCGCGCGTGAGATTGCGAACCAGATCAGCACGGGTCTCCAGCAGGTCACGATGGCGGGGGGGATGCCCGTCGTGATTGCCTCGCCTCAGGTCCGCAACGCCGTCTGGCAGATCATCGAGCCGCATGTCCCTGCTGTTGCAGTACTTGGGTACAACGAGATCGTCCCGGGGATCGATGTCGAGTCGCTTGCGCTGATCGAGCCGATGGGGCAGGCGCAGGGATCGCGTCAGGGTGTCGCCGCCGCCGCGTCCTGACACGACATCTGCAATACACACCTTATGCACAACACAACCTGTGGTGGTATCGTTCGCCCTCAGCGGGTAGAGTGATACCATACCCATTGCCTGCACCCGCAATGGGTGATACGGCCCACACACAGACACCCACGATCCATCGCCAGGACGGCTTATGAAACTCAAGACCTATACCGCGGAAACGATGGCCCAGGCGTTCGCGCAAGTCCGCAAGGAACTCGGCAAAGACGCCATGATCCTCCACACCCGCAGCTACCGCGTCGGATCATGGCTCGGGCTCGGCGGCAAGAACATGGTCGAGATCACCGCGTCTTCCCCCGCTAATAGCACCAATGCACGCCCTGCACCACGCCCCCTCCCGCAGGTGCAATCTGCGCCCGCGTCTACGCCGCAGGAAGAGCACGAAGCAGAGATCGTCGTCCGCCGTGGCCGCACCCTTACACGCCAGCGCATAGGTGCTGGCGTGATGCCCGAGCCCGCAACGAATACAACAACAACAACAACAACAACTGCGCCCAACACACCGCAACCACCTGCGCATCGCGAGGATGATCGCGGACTCCACGGGCGCGATGCGCTCTTTGGAGATGAATCACCCCGAGCACCGAAGCGCCCTGCGTCCGAGTCGCGTTTGCCCAAGCCGATCAAGATCGAACGCGATCCGCCGAAGAGTGAGGTTGCGCCCACGCCACCCGCTCCGCGCCGCGAACCGATCGCGCCGAAGCTGGAGCGCGAAGAACCCAAGCGGGACGAGAACGCCGAGCTTCGCGCCCAACTCGAGTCCATGCAGAAGATGATGGGGCAGGTGCTCGAGTCAACGCGCAAGACCGCCGTCGCGGTGAACACCGGATCGGGGTCGAACGCGATCCCGACGGGCGAGATGCCCGCGCCCCTCTTCGCGTTGTATAAAAAGATGATGGACAACGATGTCCCCGCGGAGATGGCTGACCATCTCGTGGGTGCCGTCCGCGATCGTTTGGACAAGTCCGAGTTGCACGACCCGATCGTCGTGCGTCAGGCGCTCTTGCGTGAGATCGAGCAAACGATCCGCACCCGCTCGGAGTCGCTGCTCAACATCGATCATCATGCGTCGAGCGATCGCCCGCGGATCATCGCGCTCGTCGGACCCACTGGGGTGGGGAAGACGACGACCGTCGCCAAGCTCGCCGCGACATATAAGCTCCGTCACCACAAGAAGGTGGGGCTCATCACCTCGGACACCTACCGCATCGCCGCGGTGGATCAGCTCAAGACCTACGCGGGGATCATCGGGCTCCCGCTGCGGGTTGCGAACACCCCCGAGGAAATGAAGGCCGCGATCGACGAGCTCCATCATCGCGACATCATCATCATCGATACCGCCGGGCGTTCTCAGAATAACCTCTCGCGGATCGAGGAACTGGCCGAGTTCGCTGCTGTCGCATCGCCCGATGAGACCCATCTGGTGCTCTCCACGACGGTCGGCGAGAATGTCATGCGAAAGACCGCGGAACGATTCCGCGCTCTGGGCCCTGACCGGTGTATCCTTACCAAGCTCGATGAGGCAGTCACCACCGGCCCGATCGCGGGTCTCTGTGACCGCATCGGTCTCCCGTTGAGCTTTGTGACCGTGGGACAGGAAGTCCCCGACGACTTAGAGCCCGCCCGCGCCGATCGTCTGGCGCGATGCGTGCTCGACGGCCCGGACGCCGTGCTCCGAAGAGACGAGGAAAACGGATGAGCCAGGTTGTGTCGGCACAGGACTCGAATAATCCATCGCACCATCGCCCGGGCAACGAGGATCAGGCCTCGCGCTTGCGCGATCTGGTGAGCTCGCTCGAGCAATCGGAGCAGGTTCAGAACACCCAGACCCAGATCGATCCCAACGATCGACGATTCACCCCCCCCGCGCGCCGGATCCCCATCGTCGCGATCGCCTCGGGCAAGGGCGGCGTGGGCAAGACCACCACCTCGGTCAACCTCTCGATCGCGCTCGCTAAGCACAACCGACGCGCGATCCTCCTCGACGCGGACCTCGGGCTCGCGAACGCGGATGTGCTCTGCGGACTGATGCCTAAGGCCCGACTCGAATCCGCGGTGGGGGAGGACTTCACCCTCGAGGATCTCGCGATCGACGCGCCGGGCGGGTTCCGGCTCATCCCCGGATCCGTCGGGATCGGGCGCGTGGGCGAGCTCGACGATTCTGAGCGCCGCGTCCTGCTGAACCGACTCAACGATCTGCACGAATCCAACGATGTGATCATGATCGACACCAGCGCCGGGCTCGGCCCGAGCGTGACCGCGTTCATCGACGCCGCGGACGCGTGTCTGATCGTTGCGACCCCAGAGCCCACCAGCATCGCGGACGCATACGCCCTGATCAAGGTGCTCGTCACCCGTCAGCACGAAGACCCCAACGCGCGGATCCCGACCCTCGCGTTGATCGTGAACCAAGCGATCAACGAGAAGGAAGCGAACACCGTCCACGCCCGGATCTCGGGGGTGTGCGATCGATTCCTTGGGTACTCGCTCCCCATGATCGGGTATGTCCGCAAGGACAAGAAGGTGGTCAAGGCAATCAAGGCCCGCACGCCGTACATGATCGAGTCGCCCAAGAGCAGCGCCGCGCGGGATATGGCCGAGCTCGCAGCCTCGTTGATCGACTGGCTGGGCATCGAGGGTCGCGCGACCGCTTCACCCCGCCGACGCCTGTTCGGACGCTGACCCAGATCATTCGTCCCGTATCCCCAGCTCATGCACAGGGTGCGTCTGGCGCGAGATTTGCGTCACGAGCGTGTGTGATGCCGTGCGCATGAAGTGCGCTCCAGCGGTATCCGCGTTGAACCCGTACCCCGAACTGGTCGATGGAAGAGTGCACCGATGCCCGAATCCGAAGGCGATATTGAAATTCTGCCCGAGGGTGAACCCCTGGCGGACCCGCGCGAGTACCTCGCGGACATCCCCGCGTCCCTGATTTCGGGCGTGCTCGGGCTGATGGCCTTCATGCTCTCCTGCATCGTCGGGGTGCTCGCAGAGAACCCGGGGTACATCATCCTGATGCGTGCGATGATCGCGATGCTCATCTGCGCCATGATCGGGCGGGTGCTCGGCACGGCCGGTGAGATCTGTGTCCAAGAGTTCGTGGTCAAGTACAAATCCCGACGCCCGCAGCCGAAGCGCCCGCAGGAACTGATCGATCTGGAGAACAGGCAACTCGAGCATGCGCGCGTCGTCGAACGCATGAAAAAAGCAGAGAAAAAGTGATCCTTGAGCGGCACTCCGATGTCGGGTAATCGATATACTCGTACCGGTTATGGGCAAGGATCGCCCGGACAGACATTTACGCCCCCCGGATCGTTTTCTTTAGATGATATCGGACACCTGATGAGTGCCGGGTTTGGGGGGGATGCATCACACGCTTCATCGTGTGTGTCAATGGTCAAGGAGCCGACCGATGACAGCCATGAGATCAAAGTTCTCATCGCGCCAGAGTGCGCAACACGCGACATCCAGCAATCTCCCATCGCGCTTCGATGGCATGGATATGCCTGAAGTCTGGACGATGTACCACTCGAGCCCTGACGAGGAGCTCCGGAACTTCTTGATCGAGAAGTTCTTGCATCTCGTCCGCTACAACGCTGAGCGGATCTATCAACGACTCCCCGATGAGGTTGACCTTGAGGATTTGATGTCCGCGGGGCTGTTCGGGTTGATGGACGCGATCGACGCGTTCGATCTCGATCGCGGCGTCAAGTTCGAAACCTACTGCGCTCCGCGTATCCGCGGCGCGATCCTCGACGAGTTGCGTTCGATGGACTGGGTCCCACGCCTCGTGCGTCATCGCACCTCAAAGGTCGAAGCCGCCAAGCAGCAGATTCAGATGGAGATCGGACGCAAGGCGACGGATAAGGAGATCGCCAAGCGTCTCGAAATCGACAAGAACGAGTTCGTTAAGTACAAGCGGGACTCGTCCGCGGTCGCGGTGACAAGCATCACCCGCAAGTGCTACCAGTCCGAGGGATCACGCGAGCTGCGTGAGATCGATGTCATCAAGGACGAGGCACAGGAAAGCCCCGTCAAGCTCATCCAACGCCAGGATCTCAAGGAGCTCATGACCAAGGGACTCACCCGGGCCGAGCGTCTGATCATCGTGCTCTACTACTACGAGGGCATGACCATGAAAGAGATCGGCACGACCCTCGATCTGTCCGAATCACGCGTCTCGCAGATGCACTCATCGATCCTGGCTCGCCTTAAGGCCCAAATGCAGCATCGGATGCGTGAGCTTGAGCCGATGAAGTCGCACTGATTGACCCAGCGCACAGGATTCTCTCTCGACCGGCCCGATGTTTGGCCGGTTTTTTCATCCGTGGATTGAACTCGCTCCCGCGTGCGCATTCACTGGGGCATGCTCGAAACCGCATACATCGCACTCGGATCCAACCTTGGCGATCGATCATCCAACATCCGCGGCGCCCTCGATGCTTTCAGGGATCACCTGGGCATCGAGCTTGTGGTGTGCTCGAGCATCATCGAGACAGATCCCGTCGGCCCCGAGGGTCAAGGCCCGTACCTCAACGCGGTCGCGTGCGTTCGGACCGAGCTTGAGCCGCGTGATCTGCTCGATGCGCTCCTCGCGACTGAGCAGCAGTTTGGGCGCGATCGCGCCAATGAGCAGCGATGGGGGCCGCGGACCCTTGACCTGGACCTATTGATCTACGCGGATCGGATGATCGATGAGCCCGGGCTGAGTGTTCCGCACCCACGATTGCATGAGCGCGACTTTGTCCTGATCCCCCTCGCGGAGATCGCGCCCGAGATCATGGTTCCAATGCACGAAAAAACACCCCGAGACATGCTCGGGGCGTTGCGTGGTTCGTCTCAATCCTGAGCGTCTCTTCAGCTCGCTTCGGCGCGAGGGTGCGCGTCCTTGTACGCGTCCTCGACCCGCGAGGTCGACAGATGCGTATAGACCTGGGTCGTCGAGAGGGACTGGTGCCCGAGGAGTTCCTGCACGCTCCGCAGGTCCGCGCCGTTGTCGAGCAGGTGTGTCGCGAACGAGTGGCGGAGGGTGTGTGGCGAGATCGTGGGATCAAGCCCAACGGAGCGCAGGTACTTGTCGAGCTTGCGGCGGACGCTGCGCGATGACAGACGCTTGCCGTGCTTGTTGAGGAACAGGGGGAGGGATTCGCTCGCGTTGTGCCGGTTCGCCCAGATGGGACCGAACTTCGAATCGTTGCCCATGAGCTCGATGTACCGGCGGATCGCGGCCAGCGCGTGTGACCCGAGGGGCACGATGCGTTCCTTGCGGCCCTTTCCGCGGACATGCATCGCCTCGTTCTCAAAGTCGAGATCGTCGTGGTTGAGCCCGACGAGTTCCGAGACACGGATGCCGGTGGAGTAAAGAGTTTCGAGCATCGCGCGATCGCGACGCCCGAGCACATCGTGCTCGTTGGGGGCTGCGAGCAGACGCTCGATCTGTTCGATGGTGATGGCCTTGGGCAGACGCTTGGACTGGCGCGGTGTGCGGATCAGGGTCATGGGGTTGGTCTTGGCGAACCCGAGACGATGACCCCACTTGTAGAACGAACGCAGGGTCGCGATCTTGCGCGCCATGGTCGCGGGGGAGTAGCTCTGCTCGCCGAGGAAACCGAGATACGCGCGGATCAGGTCCGCGTCGGCGTCACAGATAATGTTGGTCACGGTGGGACGGTCGATCTTGCCCGCGACATCGCCGCCAGGTCCCTTGCGGGAGCTCAGCGCGTGCTGCTCGGCGTTCTGATCGATCGTGATCCCGGTGTCGTTGACGATGTACTCGATGTACTGACGAAGGTCAGCACCGTAGCAACGGGCGGTGTACGGCGAGAAGTGTCGCTCGTCGGTCAGGTAGCTCGCGAACTCGTCAGTAATCGGCAGCGTGGTCATGCGTGTGCTCCGGGGATCCGCTTGAAAATAAGTCGGGGATCAGGGGTCAGGTGTGAACTGTCTGGTGTGCTATCGGGCTTTCGATGACCCCGCTGAAGGCGGATCAAGATGATGATGCACAACAATTTCGGACGCGATGCGTTCCGCGTCGTCCCAAGTCAGGGCGGTGTTTGGGTTGTCCGCAAGGTCCGCGAGTCGCTCAAGGAGCTCCCCCGCACCGTCAGATGAGCATGCGAAACGCCAGAAGTGGGGAGGACGCTGCAGGGTGACGCACACGACATCGTCCTGGGCGCGATCACTCCGATCGGAATGCTTGGTGGATGGAGGTTGCTGATCCGGGTTCACATGTGCTCCGTTTCACGGAGCCGAGTGCTCCGGTCAGTCGTTTGCTCTCGTGCGTGCGTTCTGTCGCGCCAGCCGGAGCCATTCCTCGTCGATCAATCGCCCGACCGTGTGGTGGGCCGCGAACTGCGTGTACAGATCCATGCTCGCGAGGTAGATGCGCCATTGCATCGCGCTCTGTTGTTCGCTGCGTCCCTCGGCGTACGCCCGAGCGGCGTACTGCACCTCGTGGTTGCGTCCGTCGAGGTACTCGCTGACAACCGAAACCGGTTCGCCCGCGAAGTTCAACCCTGCGGTCGACCCGAAGTCGGTGAACGCACTGGTCAAAGCCCGCGTATCGAGCGAAGCGCTGGTGGATTGGGCCATCGCGCCGGGTCGCGCGTAGAGCGCGAGCGCCAGCCCGAGGGTCGGCGGGTCGTACGGGTCGTAAGCCGTGATCGAGCCGACGAGCACCGCGTCCGCACCGAGGTACTCCGCGATCTGGTGCGCGTCGCTCGAGGTCTCGATCCCGCCGTAAAACCCGAGGGAACGCATCGCGTCGATCGTTCGATTGAGCGGGAGGCAGCGCACGCCGCGGACTTGCTGTACGGCGCCGACGATCGCGTCACCCACTGCGTTCGTGTCCGCGATCGAGGTACCCGATTCATTCAGGGGCGGGATGACGGCCCAGAGGACATCGCCCTGCGTCGCGTCATAGGGCGACACGATCACGCCGGGCGGGGTCAGGGGGTCACGCTCCCTGGTCATCGAGCACGCGGGCAGAAGCGCGAGCATCGACGCAAGAATCGCGAGCGTGATCACCCGATTGAGCATGGTCTGTGCACTTGTCATGGCGTCCTGCCGAGCGCTGAGACGGGCATCCTTTCCCGTCCGAGTGTCGTGATGGGGCACAAGGCCCCGGGAAACGCCGGGCGTGATTCTCATCACGCCGAGCGGGTGGGTGGGTTTATTCGTTGCCTTCGGTCGGGACCGTGGCGAAAGAGTTGGCAATGTCGGGCATGGTCACGCTCGCGGCACGGATGGCCGGTGACAGTTCCATCGACCAAAGGTGGTCCTGCCCATCCATATTCGACACAAAGAAGATGTCGTTGTTGCGCCCCCAGACGGGCATGAGATCGATCGTGTCACCATCGGTGAGCTTGATCTTGCCCGTCCCCTGGGTGGAAACCATCCAGATCGTCGAGGACTCGGGGCGAGCGGTCCCGCCCTGCGACCAGGACTGAGAGTTGGGGACAGCTGCGAAGGTGATGAACTTGCCGTCGGGCGACCAGGAAGGGTTGATCAGCGCCTGGTTGGGCCCTGCTGCGATCTCGGTCTCACGCCCCGCGGTTCCCGGGAGCGGGTTGTAATCGAGGGTCCAGACGGAGAAGGCACGATCGCCGCGTTCACGCGAGCGCTGAAACAGGATCTGGTCGGCGCCGGCGATCCCGGTGCCCGAGACGGGGCACCACTCGGGGAAGAGACCGAACCCGACGAACTGCGGCCCGTTGTCCGTGAGGACATCCTTGACCCAGATCTCCCAGCGACCGGACTGCTGCCCGAGTCGGCAGAACGCGATCTGACGCCCGTCTGGCGACCAGGTCGGGTGCAGATCGTGGGCGCTCTCAGCCGTCAACTGAACGACCTTGCCGCCCTCGATGGGCATGATGAACAGGTCCCATGAGCCCGTCCGGTCGGACGAGAACGCGATGTAGTTTCCATCGGGTGAGACCGCAGGCATCACATCCTGGGCTGGATCGTCCGTGAGTCGGGTCACGACCGAACCGGAGTTGCTCTTAATGTAGATATCCGCGGTCGGGCGGTGCTGGGTGCTCGCGAAGACGAGGTACTGCCCGTCTGGGGAGACGGTCGGATCGAAGTCGGAACCCGCGTACGAGCTGGTCACCTGACGGACATTGATCGTGGCGCGGACAGCTTCGGAGTTGGTCTCGCTGGGGAGCTCGACACCCATCGCGTTCGCGTAGACAAAGGCGCTGATATCACCCGAGCGGAGTGCCGCGGGGGACTGGGTCGAATCGGTGAAGTAGGGGTCGCGTTCGACGGGTGTCTTCGCGTCCGCGTTTCCGAGACGCAGGTTCTGCTGATCCGCGTTCCCGCCGAGGTTGTTGTCCTTAAACCCGGTGCTCGTTGTGTCGCTCGACGCGATCTTGGTGGAGGTTGTGGGCTTGGTGTTCTGGGTCGGCGCGGGCGTTGTTGCCTTGGTGTCCGATTCGGCGCTCATCGCGCTGATGCTCGCGCTGGAGTTGCTCTTGAGATCGCCGCCGAGCTTGGGCGCGGTCTGCTTGGGCTCCTCCTTCGCGACAAAGTATGCGGAAGTGCGGGCTTCTTCAGATTGGATCTGGGACTGCTTGCTCTTGTTCCAGTACCCCGTGCGTTTGGCGCCGCACGCGGGCATAGTCGCGAGCGATCCGGCGCACGCGATCATGAGAACAGGACACAGCAACGAGCGGCGGTTCTTGGTGTTCATGGTCTTCCCTGATGTATTCGATGCGTGGCGCATGACGGCACTCCGCTGACGCACGCCGGGCAATGCCGACGCTGCTCCCCGACCCATCTGCGCGGGGTGATCGTCCATGGTCGGCGGGCTCCGCCCGATCGAACCGAGTCTGGGTGTCCGTTGCCCATATCCATTGGGCGTGGTGGGGGACACCCGGGCGTCGTGCGTGCGGGGCTCCGCCCGCGGCCGTGCACGGCCCGTTCATGAGCCCTTATCGGACGACTCGCGCGGGAACCTTGAGACTCGATAACCGCGCCGGGACCAAATTTGGGTAGAACCCAAAAAAAGATGTCGGGCGGACCCCACCACAGATCCGCCCGACACGGGAGAGAGCGTCATGGCGCTCGGTATGCTGAAAGGTAGGTTTACGCGACGCGTCGACGCACCATGATCGCCGGCGCATCGCCTGGGCGATCCCAACGGGATTCGCGTCCACGCGGCTTCTGCGTTTCCAGGAGGTGATCGAGGTATTTGTCCAGCGATTCGCGTTTGAACTGCTTGAGATACTCGACCGTCGCGGATCGGTTGATCGTGATGATCTGATCAACGACCTGCTCGATCGACAACTCGGCACGCGGCGCCGAGACGCGGTTCAGATCACGCACGGTATTGGAACGGGTCCACGAAAACAGATCAGTCATGTGCGAGTCTCCGTACTCACTCTTTACTCATACACCCGGGAGCAGCCTTGCTCCCTCATGGGTGTCCGTTCGATATCGGGGGGTTTGTGCGCGAGTGCGCAGGGAATAACCATCGCGGACCCTGCGGACGCGCGAAATTGTCCGCGCGGAGCGCAGGTTTCGCGTATTCGTGCATGGGGTGTGGATAGGGTTGTGCATGAGCATCCTGGTCCGTGATCAACGATTGACGCACGCCATCTACCACCTACTCGGTGATGCCGATCCGATCGCGATCGAGCCTGATGGGTCGGTCTTCGATCCTCAGATCGATGCGATTGGACCGTCCCCGGATGTGATCATCCTTTCCGATGACGCGGGTCATTCGAGCGAGTCGCCGGACGATGACGCTGGGTCGTGGCTGCGCTCATGGTCGCAGTCCGGGTGGGAGCGCTTCGATCAGGCGTACCGCGACACGCGCGATCTGGTTCAGTCCAAGGACGCCCAACTCGTTATCCGCCCGAGTAGCTCGGGGATGCTGTCCGATGCGGTGTGCACCCTCAACTGGTGCACCCGAGGCGGCGGGCAGAACGCGATGCTCCTCCTCGACCCGATGGGTTGGATCGTCCCATCCATGATGCGGGACCTGGAGGACCACCTCGATCGGATCGTGGAGCTGAGCCAAGAGATGATCGCGCATCGAAGGGTGTGGGGGATCGTGGTTCGCTCGATCGCGTGGAACGAGGACCGGAGCGGACTCGTCCCAAGCTCGATGTCCTCAGGCGAGCCCGATGAAGCGATGCTTGACAACAAGCTGCGTCCGTTGCTCGCCAATCCCGTGTGGCATGTGCTGTGGGACGAGTCAGATATCGCCCGAATCCACCCGGGCGCGTCGATTGAATCCTGAACTCCGCGGGGCACCCTGCTAAGATGGGTGACAACGCACGAACACCGATCCCGACGCGATCGAGGAGCATCATGGGCACAGTCAACCACCCGACATTCAAGCGTGTGAAGAGCCAGTTCCCCAACGCGAAACTCCGCGCGAGCGAGTTCCGCGATCAGCCGACCCTTGTCGTCGAGCCGGGCGATCTGCACGCGATCATGAAGTTCCTCAAGCACGACGCGGAGAGCGCGTACGACTTCCTCTCCGATGTCATCGGGATCGATTACCTGAACTACCCCGCGAAGACCGTGGGTCGGTTCGCGGTCGTCTACAACCTGTGCTCGACGACCCGCAACGATCGGTTCTTCGTGAAGGTGTTCCTGGACCCGTCACTGCCGACGGACGGGATCGAGAACGACCCCGCCCTCGCGGTCGACTCCGTCTGCGATCTCTGGCCGGGCGCTGAATGGACCGAACGCGAGGTCTTCGACATGTTCGGGATCCGGTTCAACAACCACCCGGACCTGCGGCGCATCCTCCTGTGGGAAGACTACCCGGCGCACCCGCTCCGCAAGGACTACCCCCTGCGTGGACGCGGCGAGCGTGAGTCCTACCGCGTCGTGGATCGCACGAGCTCGTAACACGGACCATCCTCAACCTTCCGTTACTCCTGAGGAGCCAAGATGGACCCCCAGACCCGCATCACCCAGTTCCAGCGCCTCATCGCGGACGATCCCAACAACGACATGGCCTACTTCTCGCTGGGCAACGCGTTCCTCCAGAACGAACAGTTCGAGGAAGCGGGGGAGACCTTTGCCAAGTGCGCCCAGATCAATGAGGCGATGACCAAGGCCTACCAGCTCGCGGGGGATGCGTACATCAAGGCGGGCAAGGTCGATCTCGCCAAGGTCGTCCTGACCAAGGGGTACATCGAGGCGACGACCCGCGGCGATCTGATGCCCAAGAACGCGATCGCGGATCTGCTGCAATCCATCAACGAGCCCATCCCCGAGGTGAAGGATCAGCCGAAGAAAGCGCCCGAGCCCGTAGGGGACTTCAAGTGCCAGAAGACGGGGCAGATGGGGACCCAGCTCCCGCGTCCGCCGTTCCGCAATGATCTGGGCAAATGGATCCAGGACAACATCTCCAAGCAGACCTTTGACGAGTGGATCGGGATGGGCACCAAGGTCATCAACGAGCTCCGCCTGGACCTCTCCCGCGACGATCACGATGCAGTGTACGATTACGCGATGCGGGTGTACCTCGGGATCTCCGACGACCTGTTCCGCGAGCTGCTGGGCAAGGAGCCCCCGATGCCCGACGGGCAGTACAAGGGCGTGATCGACGACATCATGTCCCGAGGCGGGCACCTCGAGAGCGAGCAGGGAAACCTGCATACGCGGGTCGAGGACTGATCCGATCCAGAGAATGCCCAAAATCACCCTCACGGGTGCATTGGCGATCCTGAGTTTCAGGCCTAGTATTGGTACAGACCCGTATCGAGCGGGTCATCACACGCATCGGCGGCGTAAGTGGTGGAATGACAGGTTCTAAGACGAACCGAGCCACGGCTGCGTACGCGACGGAAGGAAGAACGAATCCATGCCATTGCCAGTTGAACAGAAGCAGCAGATCATCAAGGACTTCGCCCGCAAAGAAGGCGACTCGGGCAGCCCCGAGGTCCAGATCGCGCTCCTCACCGCACGCATCAAGCAGGTCGCGGTCCACCTGCGTGAGAACAAGGGCGATGTCCACAACCGCCGTGGTCTCGTCATGATGGTTTCCAAGCGGAACCGTCTGCTCCGGTACCTGTCCAAAAAGGACCACGCGGCGTACCTTGAGCTCATCGGGAAGCTCGGGCTGCGTAAGTAAGAGAAAACGATTCGCCCCGCGTGTACGAGAGTGCACGCGGGGCTTTGTTGTAACCGGCTCAACCGAGTCGTTTGGAAATAGACCCGGACCCATTGAGAGTGGCAGCAGACGACGGACAGTCCGACACACGCGTGCGACTGTTTCTCGTCTTCTGCCTCTCAAATGCGTGAGGATGGGTCCGCATGTTGGCGATGCGTGTGCGGATCAATCGGTGATCCGGGGCGCGTCATCCATCGGCAACCTCACGGCCGATCACGGCGCATCACACGCGCCACAACTGTAAAGGCAGAATCACATGACAACTTCAAATACACCCGTCGTCGTCGAGAAGGAAATCGGCGGCCGCACCATGCGGATCGAGACCGGGCAGATTGCCAAGCTCGCGTCCGGGTATGTCCTGATGTCGCACGGCGACACCTCCGTGGGCGCTTCGCTCGTCCGCGCGGATCCGCGTCCGGGTCTCGACTTCTTCCCCATGCAGATCGATTACCGCGAGAAACTCTCGGCGGGCGGCAAGTTCCCCGGCGGTTTCCGCAAGCGTGAGGGCGCTCCCAATGAGAAGGAAGTCCTCACGATGCGCATGATCGATCGCCCGATCCGCCCGTTGTTCCCCGACGGGTTCATCGAAGAGATCCAGATCCAGTGCTGGGTCATGAGCCACGACGGCGAGAACGACGCGGATGTCATCGCGGGCTCGGCCGCGTCCGCGGTCCTCGCGATCTCCGACGCGCCTTTCGAAGGCCCGACCGCGACGGTACGCGTCGGTCGCATCCACACCGAAGACGGTGTCGTCCACATCATCAACCCGACCAACGCCCAACTCGAGTACTCGGATATCGATCTCGTCCTCGCGGGGCACAAGGACGGGATCAACATGATCGAGGTCGGTGCCGCTGAAGTTCCCGACGAGGAAGTCCTCGAGGCGATCAAGTTCGGGTACGACAACGGTGTCACCCCGATCCTCGAACTCATCGAAGAGCTCGTTGCCAAGGTTGGCAAGGAGAAGCGACTTGGCGATCACATGAACCTCGTCCCCGACGATGTCATGGCCGAGGTGAAGAAGCACGCCGAGAAGGACCTGACCGAGGCACGCAAGATCAAGAGCAAGAACGAGCGTGGCAACAAGGTCGGCGAGATCAAGAAGGCGATGCTCGACGCGCACTTCAAGGTCAACGAGTCTGGCACGCCCGGTGAGTGGGAAGCAAGCAAGAAGCGCCGCACCCAGGCGAGCGAGGCCTTCCGCACCCTCGAGAAGAAGATCACGCGTCGTCTGATCATCGAGGAAGGCACCCGCGCCGACGGCCGCAAGTTCGACGAGATCCGCCCGCTGCACATGGAAGTCGGCAAGTTCGCCCGCAACCATGGGTCGGCGCTCTTCCAGCGTGGCGAGACCCAGTCGCTCGTGTCCTGCACGCTCGGCACCGGTCGCGACGAGCAGGTCGTCGACGGGCTCATGCCCGAGTACTCCAAGAAGTTCTACCTGCACTACAACTTCCCACCCTTCTGTGTCGGTGAGGCCGGTCGCATCATGGGCCCGGGTCGTCGTGAGGTCGGGCACGGTGCGCTCGCGGAGCGTTCGCTCATGGGCGTGCTCCCCAGCGCTGAGGACTTCCCCTACACCATCCGCGTCGTCTCGGACATCACCGAATCCAACGGTTCGTCCTCGATGGCGTCCGTCTGTGGCGGGTGTCTGGCGCTGATGGACGCGGGTGTCCCTATCACCAACACCTGCGCGGGCATCTCCGTCGGTCGCTTCACCGATGACAATGACGAGAACGAGGTCTTCGTCACCGACATCATCGGCGAAGAAGACTTCTTCGGCGACATGGACTTCAAGGTCTCGGGTACCCGCGATGGCATCACGGGCATCCAGCTCGACCTCAAGGCACGCGGGCTCGGGTTCGCGCAGATCGAAACCATCTTCGCCCAGGCGAACAAGGGTCGCATCGATCTCATCGAGGCGATGGAAGCCGTCATCCCCGCGCCGCGTGAGCAGACGAGCAAGTACGCGCCGATGATGATCCAGCTCAACATCGATGTCGAGAAGATCGGCAAGCTCATCGGCCCGGGCGGCAAGACCATCCGCGCTCTCCAGGACAAGTACTCCGTCAACATCGATGTCGAGGACGACGGCACCGTCATGGTCTCGTCCACGAACCGCGAGAATGTTGAGAACGCGGAAGCGGAGATCAGCGCACTCTGTGAGGATGTCCGCCCGGGCACCATCTACGAGGGCAAGGTTGTCTCGACCAAGGACTTCGGTGCGTTCATCGAGATCGCACCGGGGACGGACGGGATGTGCCACATCTCTGAGCTCGCCGACGGATATGTCGAGAGCGTCGCGCAGGTCGTCAAGGTCGGCGACATCGTCAAGGTCAAGGTCATGCTCGTGGACGATCAGGGACGCATCAAGCTCTCGATCAAGCGTGCGGACCCGAACTGGGACGAGTCGAAGGCCGACGCGGAGAAGAAGTCGCGGCGCGAGAACCGTTCCGATGACGGGGACGGCGACTCGGGCAAGGGTGACGGCGAGGGCAAGAAGAAGCGCCGCCGGCGCAAGCCCCGCCGCAGCGAGGACAAGCCCGAAGCGGCCTCTGCGGAGTAAAAACGCCCATCTCGCGGGCATAAACCTCGATTGATATGTGTTTCAAAGCCCGCCCGGTGCCCAGCGCCGGGCGGGCTATTTGACGGGGACGAGGAATTTGGTATGCTGGGTTGATGCAGAACAAGACCTGTGCGGTGTTCGTGGATCCGTATGGGGGTTCTGAATCGGTTTCTTCGCGGTTTCACACACCCCGCGGATGAGCCGGATCGGTTTGTTGTAGGGGATCGGGACATCCCCGGGGGAACATACGATGTCGGAGAATGAAACACACCCGAACGCAGAAGGCGCGTCATCCAACGCCCTGCAGAGCGTCACCGGGACAGTGAAATGGTTCGATCCTCGCAAGGGATTCGGGTTTATCATTGGCCCGGACGGGCAGGATATCTTTGTGCACTTCACCGTCATCGAGGGCGATGGGTTCCGAGTCCTCAAGGATGGGTCGAGCGTGACCTACGACGCAGAACACAATGACAAGGGTTGGCGAGCAACCAAGGTGCATCGCGAGCAGCCAGAGGGCGAGGAATCAGACGCGCCCGAGGTGGTGGTGCCTCGAAGGACTTATTCGCGAACACCTCGCCGGTAAATACCGTGCGTGCATGATGGAATATTGATCCGAGACGGGCACACGCTCGTCTCGGTTTTCTTTGATTCATAGAGTGATCGCGTGAACTGGATCGGAACGCTCATGCTATTCGTGGTTGGTGCCCTGCTCGGGGGCGCGTTGTCCTACATCTTCGCGGCACGGCGCGTCCGGTACTCGCTCGCCCGCGAGCAGCACGCCCAGCGCCGGGCTCAGGCTGCGGCGCACCTCGCGGAGATCGGGTCGATGACCGGCGGTCTCGCACACGAGATCAAGAACCCGCTCTCGACAATCGGGCTCAACGCGCAGCTGCTCAAAGAAGCGATCGAGGATTCCGCGATCGAACCCGCGGAGAAGCAGCGACTGGTCCGAAGGATCGAGGCGCTGGGGCGCGAGACCGAGCGCTTGCGTGGGATCCTCGAGGATTTTCTCGAGTACGCGGGTGAACTGCGACTGAACCTCGCGAACGCATCGATCAACCTGCTCGTCGAGGAGCTCACGGACTTCTTCGTGCCCACGGCTGAGCGGGCCGGGGTTCGTCTGCGTGTGGAACTTCCCGATCGATCGCCCACGATGGAGATCGATGTGTACCACCTCAAGCAGGCGCTGCTCAACCTGATGCTCAACGCCGTCAACGCGATGGAGCCGCAAGACTCGGGCACGAAGGACCTGATCCTGCGTGTCTCCAAGGGCGTGGATGAGGACGAGCACCCGTGCGTGTCCATCCATGTGACCGATACCGGACCGGGCATCGACGAGGAGACCCAATCAAAGATCTTCCGCCCGTACTTCACGACCCGCTCGGGAGGGACGGGGTTGGGGTTGCCCACGGCGCGACGGATCATCGAGGCGCATCATGGGCGTCTCGAGCTCCACTCGGAGGTTGGCAAGGGCAGCGACTTTGTGATCGTGCTGCCCATCACACCGGCCAGTTCAGGTTGAACCAAGCGCACGCCCTACACGCTTCGCGGCTTCGACCAGCTCGCCGCGGGTGTTGAGGAAATCCGGGCAGAACCGGATCACCCAACGCCCTGATCGCGGGAGCGGGCGGGCATCGACATTCAACCCCGCGTCCTTGAGTTCCTTCATCGCGCGGTGCCCGTCGTCGTGCTCGACGAGCAGGTAGGCGCCCCGATGCTCGATGAGTCGCGGGGAGATGCCGTTGGTGATGAGCTGATCCGAGAGGAACAGCTGCTGCTCAAGTGAGTATGCGCGGAGCCGATCGATACCGATCGCGTTGCTCAGCATCATCCCGGGGAGCGCCTGGTAGTAGGTGAGGACGGGCGGGGTCGCTTCGAGCCAGGCGTCGCCGCCCGGCGCGTAGGCGGGATTGTCGGATCGTTTGTACGCGAAAGGTTCTTCCTTCGCGAACCACCCGGTATCAATCGGGAAGAGGGTACTGGGATTGGGGACGCCGCCTGATGGGTTGAGATGCAATGGGTGGATCGCAAGGAAACAGGCGCCCGCGCCGCCTCGGGTGTACTTGTAGTTCCCGCCGATGAGGAAGTCTGCGCCGAGCGTGAGGTAGTCGAGATCGAGCACGCCCATCGCGTGATAGGTGTCGAGCAGGACGAGACACCCGTTCGCGTGGGCGTGGTTGATCAGACGATCGAGCCTCTGCACCTGCTGACCGGTGACGAAGCACACCGCGGAGACGACGACGAGATCGGTTGTTTCATCGATCGCATCGATGATCGGGTCAACCCGAAGCATGTCCGTGTCATCGGGATCGATCCAGGTCACGCTCGCGCGTCCCTTGTGCGCGTAGCTCTTGAGCACAAAGTCGATCGAGTCGAACTCGCACCGGGTCGAAACAATCTTCGGTGAACCCGAGGGAAGCGCGTTGAGCACCGCGCGGAGTCCCTGGGCGGCGCTCGTTTTGGGGACAACCGCTTTGGGGTCGTTCCAGTTGAGCAGGTTGGCAACCTGTGCACGGTACGCCTCGCGGGCGTCGAGCCAGGTGCCCCATACGCCGTCGAGATGCTCGTACCACCCATCGAGGGCACCCTGAATGAGTTCGGCGACCAGATCGAGCGGGCGGCCGAGCGAGTGGTTGGCGAGATAGATCTCGTCGGTGCGTTCGGTGCGTGCAAGCACCCGAGAGAAGAGCGGGTGTATGTGCTCGACGAGCGCGGATTCCGTGAGTTCGCCCTCCCCGAGTTGGGCGACGGCGTCGTTGATGATCTGGTGGGCGTCGTTGATTTGCATGTGGATGACTCAGAGGTGCGTGCGGACTTCCCAGAGTTCGGGGAAGAACCGGTGATCGATCATCTTGCGGAGGAAGGGGACGCCGGATGATCCACCCGTGCCGGTCTTATACCCGATGACGCGCTCGACGACCTTCATGTGACGAAATCGCCAGTGGGAGAAGATCTCCTCGATGTCCACGAGCTTCTCCGCCATCTCGTAGGCCTCCCAGTACTCCTTGGGGTGGGTGTAGACGGCTTTGAACGCTTCGAGCACTGCGGGGTGGGATTGGTGCGGGACGGTGATATCGCGATCGAGCACCTCCACGGGGATGTCAAACCCCTTGCGCGAGAGGTATCGGATGAACTCGTCGTAGATGCTCGGGGTGTTGAGTGCTTGGGTGAGCTGCTCGACATGCTCCGAGTCGTGCGCATGAACGGGGATCATCTTCGCGTCCTTGTTTCCCATGATGAACTCGACGACCCGGTACTGCACGCTCTGGAATCCGGACCCGGTGCCAAGCGCGTACCGGAACTGGGTGTACTCCGAGGGCGTGAGGGTCGCGAGCACATCCCATTGGCTGAGTAGCTGGGCCTGGATGTGCTTGACGCGGCTCATGATCTTGAACGCTGGCGCGAGCTTGTCTGTTTGGATGTACCCCAGCGCTTCACGCATCTCGTGGATCATGAGCTTGAGCCAGAGCTCGCTGGTCTGATGCTGAATGATGAACAGCATCTCGTCGTGGTGGGGCGGGTCGGAGTGGATCTCCTGACAATCCAGCAGCTTATCAAGCCGGAGAAATCGGGAATAGGTCATCTTGTCGCCCAGATCCGTGTGGATCGTGGACTCGATATCGCGCGGGCAGCTCATGCGTTCGCTCCGGGGTGCGAGGAAAGGTATGTTCCAGAGTCTACGCGTGCCCGATCGGGTGTGCAGGGGCGGGTCGTGTGACATACACTTGGTGTGCCCGAGCGGGGCGTTTTCGATATCTTGTCACACAGGATCACACGGCTATGAAGATCGCGTTCTCCACCCTTGCCTGCCCGACCATGCCTCTGGATCAGGTCGCGGCACTCGCATCGAACTGCGGGTATCTCGGTGTCGATATGCGCTCGTTCATCGACGAGTCCGATCGGCTCGCGAGCGATCCCATGTCGCACGACCCCGCAGCCGTCGATTCGATCTTTGACAACGCGGGCGTGATCCCGCTGTGCATGTCCACGGGCGTGAGCTATCACAAGGCGATCGACCCGCCGGTCATTGGACGCATCTGGGTCAATGAAGAAGCGGGCGTCCCCGAGACGAAGGCATTCGTGGATTGTGCTGCTCGTTCGGGCACGAAGTTCGTGCGTGTGTACGGGAGTGAGCTCCCGGCTGCTGAGCCTCGCACTTGGAGCATGCGCCGGGTGACGGAACGGCTCGCGCTGGCGACGCAAACCTGCCGGAACACGGATGTGCGCCTGCTCATCGAGAACGCGGGATCGTTCGCGAAGGCGGAGGCGCTGCGTGAGCTGATCGATCTGGTGAACCTGCAATGGCTCGGCGCGTCGTACAACATCCAGGCGGCGGTCAATGCGGGCGAGTGCCCGATCGAGGGACTCCGGGCCTTGGGCGATGCGCTCCGCATGGTTCGCATCATGGATGTCGATGTGGACGGGAACCCCGTCGAGCTCGGCAAGGGTGTATACCCGCTCAAGAAACTCTTCCAGACGCTCCAGTCGATGAACTACGACGGGTGGATTGTGTACGAGTACCCCAAGCACTGGTGCCCCGAGCTGCGTGACGATGCGGATTCGGTGCTCAAGGACGCTGCGGATCTGATGTACTCGTGGATCGCTCAGCCCGCGGGCGTGTGATCGCCGCTACGATCGGGCGTGGGCACGCATTCTCCATCGCAACAACTCGGCGAGCACCTGATCGAGCGTGCCAAGGCGCTCGGGTTCGCGTGCGCGGGGATCGCGTCGCTCGAACCGATCGAGCACCCGGACGCATTGCACGCGTGGATCGACGCGGGGATGCACGGCGAGATGGGGTATCTCGCCCAGAACAACGATAAACGCACCCATCCGAGCACGATCCTTGAGGACGCGAAGTGCGCCCTTGTGGTGGGGGACCTGTACGCGTCTCGCGATGACAATGTGGATTCAGCATTGGAGCCCGGGCAGGGACGGATCGCGCGATACGCGCGCGGGAAGGACTACCACAAGCTCATCAAGAAGCGGTTGGTGAAGTTGTTGCTCGAGTTGCAGGATGAGCATCCCGACGCAGAGTTCAAGGCCTTCGTTGATACCGCCCCCCTGCCCGAGCGGGAGCTCGCGATGCGTGCGGGGATCGGATGGGTGGGCAAGCACACCCTGATCATCCATCCACGATTGGGGAGTTACATGTTTCTCGGCGGGATCGTCATGACGATCGATGCCCAGAACCCGCCGGAGGTTGAGCGGGTCACGGATCATTGTGGGACGTGCACCCGATGCATCGACGCGTGCCCCACGCAGGCGATCACGCCTCATCGTGTTGATGCACGACGATGCATCAGTTACCTGACGATCGAGCATCGGAGTGAAATCGATCCCCAACTCGCATCGAAGATGGGTGATTGGTTGTATGGATGCGATGTGTGCCAAGAGGTGTGCCCGCACAACTCACTCAAGCCGAGCGAAGTGCTTGGTGCGGAGACAAACCCCGCGTACCGATCGGAGCGGGATCGCTTTGATCTGCTCGAGGTGCTCGGGTGGAGTGAGGATGATCGACGCGATGCGTTCCAGGGTTCCGCGATGAAACGCGCGAAGCTCGGGATGATGCAACGCAACGCAGAGATAGTGCTCAGGAATCAGCAGCAGTCAGAGGCGTAGCAGGCCCGATGTTCCAGCCGTTATCTTGGGGCGTGAGTTGTAGTTCGTAGTTCACAACAAAGGACTTGTAGCTGGACTTCTCGTCATACTGAAGTCCCTCATACTCTAGATCCACGAACAGTTTTATCCTGAGTTGAACTGGTTCACTTGGCGTCTCAGTGAGTTCCGTTGCATCTAGATGGACAACATCTACAGGATGGTGAGTATGAACAATACAGATACTCGCATCAAAGGATTCACTCGGCTTCGGGAAGGTATGGTTACTCCCCGCAAGTGATTTGGGTGTGTGTTCAAGTAAATCCATATCGAAGCTGGTTGCGATCGATTTGTAGTCTTCATCTAAGTAATCACCGAAGCTGCTTGGTAGATCGAATGGCTCAAGCTCAAGTTGAATCGCCCAGCAATGATGTCTGAATGACAACAGGCCTCCACGGACGATTAAGTGCTCGGTAGGGAAGGTTCGTTGCATATGTGGTTGCCCTCAACTGAGCTTGGTGCCCAACAGGCCCTGTCGGCGATTGACCACGCCTATGCCTGCGATCATGAGGACGAGCGCCATCCCGGTGACCAGCCAGACTGAGTCGCCTTCGATGAATCCCATCCAGAACATCGGGGTCGCGAGGATGATCGCACCCCAGACAGCGCCCATGGGCATGGGTTTGGAGCCCTTGCGTGCGAGCACAGCTCGGTACAGGACATAGGTCGGGAAGACGAGCCCGTACGCGCCCATGAAGCACCGATAGATGATCTCGCCTGCGTTCATCCCGGCGTAGTCCGGGATGTCCTTCGCGAAGAACCCGACGAGACCCGCGAGTAATCCGATCCCGATCAGGAACTTGTACTCCGGGACGCGCCCGGTTGGGAGGGTCTTGGCGCGATCCATGTGGACCTGCACGGTGAAGACCCATTGGAACAGGATGTGTCCGAGGAGCACCGCGCCGATCCAGGGGGTCTGGGTCGCGTTCGCAACCGTCCCGTTGTCGATTGCGTCGATCACCATGGGCGCATAGCGCGTGGTGAGGACGATCATGGACGCGAACATGATCACGAACCCGATCGTGAACCCGATCCGCCCGCGTTGCTTTGTGTCGAGCTGCTGACGCGCGTGGTGGAAGGTGATGTCGAGGTAGGGGCAGAGCAGGAACCCAAAGATACTCAGCGGGATCAGGAACAAGCCCATCGCGCTGCTCGGGTGCGACTCGTGGAACCGATCCGAGATCGGCCCAAGGTCCGGGGTCACAAAGGTGGAGACGAGCACGAGGAAGCTCAGGACCCAGAGCACCACGCCCAGCTGGGGCATGCGTTTGAAGTAGCTCGATCGCTTGGTGACCAGCCAGAACGCGATGAACGCGCCGATGAGCCCGTAACTCGCGTTCTTCGTCATGGGTAGTGCCATGCGCAGGTACTCGAAGACCCATAGGATCCAGAACACATGGAACGCGATCGTGACGACGCTGAACCACCAGATGGCCTGGGGGTGCTTTGAGACGAAGTCCTCGGATTGCTTGCGTGAGGTGAGGACCCACCCCATCGCGGCGGCACCAAGAACATTGGGGATCGAGAAGACGAGGTACCCGAGCCACCCAAAGTCACGCAGGAGCAGCGCGGGCATGAACATCCCGATGCACCAAGTCCAAGAGCACGCGAGGTACGCGCCCCAGACGATGGGGTTGGAAGGCTTGTGGTCCGGTGCGATCGCGTGCTCGTGCGCGTTCATGCGTTCTGGGTTCCACGCTGCTTCTTGGCTTTATGGTGGGCCTTGGGCGTCACATGGAAGGTCGCGGTGCATCGCCCGACGCGTTTGGGCTTGGGCGAGCTGGTGCCGGCGTCTTCGACCTCTTCCTGCAGGCGTTGCTCACTCATCGGGACGAGGACCTGCACGATGTCCATGCGGATCGCGATGTTGAACTCCTCGCCCGATTCGACGAGCGCGTGGATGTCGTCGAGTGGGGTCATGCGATACTCGGCCGGGCCGTGGCATGGGCGCAAAAACTTGTATTCCAGGTGCTTACAGACCACGGTGTAGTCCCCGCCGCAGACGGAGAAGACATAGTTACCGCCAGCGATCTCGGAGTTGCCCAGAAGGGCAGCACCGGCCATCGCGTTGTACCAGTTCTTGTTGAATCGACGGAACGGGGAGCGTGGCGCGATAGGTGTTCTCGTCGCCGGACATCGTGATCCCGGATCGGTAGGCGTAGGGCAGCCAGATCATCGAGCAGACACGGTTCCAGAACTTGTTCCGGGTTGAGAGACGCGAGACGAAGGCTTCCACGCGCTCAAAGAGCGATTTTTTGGGCGGCTTTGGCGGCTTCTTGGTGCGTTCACGGGACTCGTCAACCGCTCCGCTCGGGGCATTGACGGGGGCACCCTTCGCCTCGGGTTGGGCGTCAGGGCCGCTCGTCGAGATGGGGTGCGTGTCGGTACTCATCCGCGATTCAGTATAGGCGATCTGTACGGGTATTCGAGGGTTCAGGCCGGGTCGATCCCGCAGTCTTCCTCGACAAGATCAAACCACCCCTTGTCGTTCGTTCTGACACGGAAACAGGGGTTCCCGGGGTCGTGATCGAGCACGAGCACCCAATCGCGTTCGGCGGCTTCCTTGAGGAACCAGTGCTTGGTCACCATAGAGGTGTAGGGCTCGACATCGTACGAGAGGGAGTAGGGCTGACCGATGTGGTAGTGAGTGGGCATCAGATCCGAGGTGAACACGATCATGCGTCCCTGATCGTCCTCGAACTGGATCGCCTGCTGACCCCAGGTATGACCCGGAACGAGGAACACATGAATCCCTGGGGAGGACTTCCGTGATGCGTTCCTCGAGCGTGCTCTTGGGGAGTTCCACGCGCGAGGGTTTGCGATTCAATGGGAACGGGCGGGGCGATTCCACAAGTCGCAGGCGTGGGCGTCCGTCGTCGAGGGGCAGGCGCTCATCCTCGAAAGGGAGCAGGTGATCCCGGTAGTAGGTCCGCGTCATGACGGCGTCGTTGTTTCGCGCGTCGACCCACTCGCGGCGCTGGGTGATGACTTCCGCGTTCGGGAAGGTGAACTTCACATCGTTGCAATCGCCCGAGGCGGCGCCGGGTTTTGAGGCGACCCAGTCCGCTTCTTCGCCCTCGCGAGCCCGGCGGGTGAGACCGCCCGCATGGTCGAAGTGGAGGTGGGTGACGATGTTCGCGTCGATCTCATTCACATCAACGCCCGCGCGGACGACCTCGGATTCAACGGTCCGCCCGTCGAGCCCGAAGATGGAGCTCATCTTCTCGTCGAGCTTGTCGCCCGTGCCCGCCTCGATGACATATCGACGGACCCTGCCCGTTTCCGGGTCGGGCTCGGTGGATTCGAGGAGCAGGCAGTTGTGCATCAGGCGCACGCGGTGCTTGTCGTCGGGGGTGACGGTTCGTTCCCAGACGACGCGGGGGATGATGCCGAACATGCCGCCGCCGTCGAGGAGGAACTGGGAAGCACGGAGAAGGGTCCATTTGTATTGCATTGAGGAAGAATAGGACATACGCGAATCGGATTCATCCTGAAGCTCGAAATGCCCCTTGTGGGATCCGGTTGGATCTGCCATACTGGGTGAAACTCGTGGGGAGTTCGACAACATGCGTGAAGTATCCGATGTGCTCATCGTCGGTGGTGGCCCGGGGGGGTCAACCACCGGTTCGTTGACTAAAAAGTACATGCCCGATCTCTCGGTGACGATTCTCGAGAAGATGCGGTTTCCGCGTGATCATGTGGGGGAGAGTCAGCTCCCATTGATCAGCCGCGTCCTCAATGAGATGGGATGCTGGGAGAAGTGCGAGGGCGCGGGGTTCCCGATCAAGGTCGGGGCGACTTATCGTTGGGGGAACTCGGACAAGCTCTGGGACTTCAACTTCGTCGATCCAGATCAACTTGAGGGTCAAGCCCGCCCGGGGCAGTACCAGGGCGTGCGGATGAGCACTGCGTGGCAGGTCGATCGGGCGGTGTACGACGAGATCCTTCTCGATCATGCGGGCGAGCTCGGGTGCCAGGTGCATCAGGAGACCCAGGTCGTCCGGGTTGTACGCGATGAATCGGACCCGGACGCCATCGATCACATCGTGGTCCGTGACAAGCACGGCACAGAGCATACTCTGCGGGCGAAGCACTATATCGATGCGTCGGGGAATGCCGCGATCATCCGCAAGGCGATGCAGGTTCCGCTCGATCAGCCAGCGACGCTGCAGAATGTCGCGTTCTGGGATTACTGGGAGAACGCGGAATGGGCGGTCGAGATCGGCGTGGGCGGCACCCGCGTTCAGGTCCTCTCGATCGGGTCGGGGTGGTTGTGGTTCATCCCGCTCGGCCCCACCCGCACGAGCATCGGGTTCGTGTGCCCTGCGGAGTTCTACAAGGGCTCAGGGAAGTCGCCCGATGAGATCTACAGATGGGCGATTGAGCAGGAACCCCGCGTGCGCGAGCTCACAAAGAACGCGACCCCACGCGGAGAGGTCGAAGCGACGAAGGACTGGTCGTTCCTCGCGGAGCGTCTCGTCGGGAAGAACTGGATGCTCGTCGGTGAGTGCGCCGGGTTCGCGGACCCGATCCTCGCGGGGGGGATGATGCTTACCCACACCTGCGCGCGACACGCGGCGTATGTCATCCTCGAGCTTGAGCGCGGCAAGCACAACGCGAACTGGTTGAGAACCGATTACGAGCAGACCCAGCGCCGACGCATCAAGCAGCACATCCGGTTCGCAGACTTCTGGTACGCGGGCAACGGGCAGTTCACGGATCTTGAAGCGCACTCCGCGCGGATCGCGAAGGACGCGGGTCTGGACATGAACCCCAAGGACGCGTTCCGGTGGTTGTCCACGGGCGGGTTCACGGACGATCTACAAGGGGCCGTCGGATTGGGCGGCGTGGATCTCGGCGGCGTCAAGGCACTCGCGGCCCGGTTCGGGGGCGAGGACGAGCTCAAGTGGGAGATCGCCAAGTCCAATGTGTTTACACTCAACATCGAAGGAGCAACCAAGACACCCGCGTCGTTCCTGCACAACGGTGAGATCCGCGCGTCGCTTGAGTTCGAGCGAGACGGGAAGCGCCTCCCGACGGTGGGGATGTTCAACATCGTGATGGGGGTGCTGCAGAAGAAGAGCGTGATCCACGACATCCGCGCGATGTTCACGAAGGTGTGCCGGAACCGGTACGGGGAGAGTGCGCCGCTGCACATCATGCTGTGTTTCCAGTGCCTGGAGACGATGGTGAACGACGGGTGGGTCGATGCGAAGTTTGATCCGATGCTGCCGCTGATCGATTTTAAGAGCAGCGCGACGAGCGGGAACTTCATTGACAATACGGACGAGCTGACGGAGCGGATCGAGCGACAGGGCGCGTAAAAAACGGCTCCGAAATCGGAGCCGAATCGTGTCAGATGTAGACGGTGTCTTAGAGCCCGTCTTTCTCCGCCATCATCTTGAGCATGTCAACGCACCGGTTCGCGTACCCGGCTTCGTTGTCGTACCACGAGACGATCTTGAAGAAGTTGCTGTTGAGCTCGATGCCCGCGCCGGCGTCGTAGATCGACGAGCGGGGGGTCGCCGATGAAGTCGGACGAGACGACCTCTTCTTCGGTGTACCCGAGCACGCCCTTCATCGGGCCCTCGGAGGCGGCCTTCATCGCGGCGTTGATGTCCTTGAGCGAGGTCGCCTTCTCGGTGCGGAAGGTGAGGTCCACGCACGAGACATCCGCGGTCGGAACGCGGAACGCCATGCCCGTGAGCTTGCCGACGGTTGCGGGGAGGCAGAGCCCGACGGCCTTGGCGGCGCCGGTGCTCGCGGGGATGATGTTCTGGTACGCGTTGCGCCCGCCGCGCCAGTCCTTCTTGGACGGCCCGTCCTGGGTGGGCTGGGTCGCGGTCGCGGCATGCACCGTGGTCATCAGACCCTCGACGAGCCCGAAGTTGTCCAAGATCACCTTGGTGATCGGCGCGAGACAGTTCGTCGTACAGCTCGCGTTGGAGATGATCGTGTCGGTGTCCGGGTTGTACTTCCCGCAGTTCACCTTGTGGACATAGGTCGGGACGGTGTCGGGGCTCTTGGTGGGCGCAGAGATCACGACGCGTTTGCACCCGTTGTTATCGATGTGCTTGTGGGCGCTGTCGCGATCGGTGAACAGCCCGGTGGCCTCAAGGACATAGTCAACGCCCATGTCGCCCCACTTGAGGTTGGTGGGGTCGCGCTCGGCGGTGGTGATGGTCTTCTTCCCGTTAACGGTGAACCCGTCGTCGCTGACGGAGATGTCCGCGGGCTTGCCGTCGATCATGAAGCGCCCGTGCATCGTGTCGTACTTAAGGAGGTACGCGAGATTGTCCGACCCGACGAGGTCGTTGATCGCGACGACCTCGATCCCGGGGGTGTTCGCGGCGATGCGGTAGACGAGACGCCCGATGCGGCCGAAGCCGTTGATTCCGATTTTTACGCTCATATCTGGTTCCATCCTCGATAAGAGGTTGATCTTGACGGGCCCTGCGAGCCCGGAGTCATTGCCTAGGCGCATCCTAGGTTGATCCTCGTGCAACTTCCCGAAACTTTCGCGATGATCCTGTCAGCGATCGCGGATATCCGAGATGACCTTCGGCGGGAACGCGGCACGGAGCGCGTTGACGACGGCGAAGACATCGATGATCTCCTGTGAGATCGCGCCGGCAACAGGGGGGAGGTACCCGAGCGCCGCGAGGATCATGCCGACGATACTCAGGATCATCCCGCCGATCGCGGACTGTAACGCGATGCGGCGCATGTGTTTGGAGATGTGGAAGAACTCGTCCACCCGCTCGAGCGAGGAATCCATGATCACCACGCCTGCGGCCTCGGTCGTGATGTCGGATGCCTGCCCGAACGCGATCCCGACGGTGGCCAATGCGAGCGCGGGTGCGTCGTTGATCCCGTCGCCGACAAAGCAGGTGCGGGCCCGTTCGGATTCCTTCCGCACGATCTCGACCTTCTGCTCGGGTGTCTGATCGGCGATGATGTCCGTGATCCCGACTTTGTTCCCGAGATACTCCGCTTCGCTCTGTCGATCGCCGGAGACGAGCATGACCCTCTCGTACCCGTGCTTGCGGGAGAGGTGCTCGATGAACAGGCGTCCATCCTTGCGGGGCTCGTCGCGGAACTGCACGGTCGCGGCGTACTTGCCATCGATCGCGACAACGCATTCGAGTCCGGCGGTGCGCTCCGGGAGCAACTTCGCACCCTCGGGGTCAAGCGCGAGCAGGGCTTTGCGCCCCGTGATCAGGACTTCCTTTTTCTCGATAATCCCACGAAGACCCTGCCCGGGCTTCTCGGAGACTTCGGTGGGTTCTGAGATCGACACGCCGCGTTCCTCGCCGAGGTGCACGACGGCGTCCGCGAGCGGGTGCTTGGAGTATCGCTCGAGTGAGACGATCTGCGAGAGCAGCGCCCGCTCGTTCACACCCGGCGCGGTGAGGATGTCCGTGATGATCGGCGTGCCGTAGGTCAGGGTGCCCGTCTTGTCGAAGATGATGGTCTTGCAGGTGTTGATGACTTCGAGCGCGCCCGGGTCCTTGATAACGATCCCGCGCTTCGCGGACAGCGAGATCGACCCGATGATCGCGACGGGGATCCCGATGAGCAGCGGGCAGGGCGTCGCGACCACGAGCACCGCGAGGAACCGGGTCGGGTCGCCGGAGATGATCCACGCCACGATCGCGAGCGCCACAGCGATGGGGGTGTAGATCGCGCCGAGCTGATCACCGAGACGGCGCATCTGGGGTTTGCGCTGCTCTGTGTCGCGCATCACCTGCATGATCTTGGCGTATCGCGAGTCCTCCGCGGGGCGGGTTGCCTCGATCGTGATCGCGGACTCCCCGTTGATCGCGCCGGAGAACACGGACGATCCGGGCGCCTTGGACATCATGTAGGGCTCGCCCGTGAGGAACGACTCGTCCATGACGCCGTGCCCATCGACAACAATACCGTCCACGGGGGATGTTTCGTGCGGGAAGATCGTGACATGATCCCCGACGCGAACCTCGTCGAGCGGGACATCCTCGAGGGTGCCGTCACGCCGGATGTGTGCGACGGAGGGCATGCGTTTGGCGAGTGCTTTGAGGACGCTCGACGCGTTCGCGACGGCGTACTCCTCGAGCGCTTCCCCGCCGGAGAGCATGAGGACGACGATCGAGCCCGCGAGGTACTCGTCGAGCAGGACGGAAGTGACGATGGAGATCCCCGCGAGCAAGTCCGATCCAAACTCGCGCCGCAGGGCTTTGGCAATGAGTTCCAGGACGAGCGGGGTCCCGCCGACGAACAGGCAGATGAGGAGGGGGATCCGCGCGGCCTCTGGGGTTGCGTCCATCCCGAAACGCATGATGAGATGGGCGGCGATGGTTACGATCGCGAGGATCGCGATGAGGATCTCGCGTTTGTCCCAGATAATCCGGAGTGGGGTCATGATCCCATCATACTTCCCATTTCACATGCCCGCCGACGATCGTCATGACGGGGCGTGCGCCAAGGTCCCACCCGATGAACGGGATGTTCTTGGATTTGCCGACGAGGTGGTCCTCGTTAAGTGTCCAGGTGTGATCCGGATCGATCAGGGTGAGGTCTGCCGGGCCACCCACCTGGATGGACCCGATCCCGCACGAATCGAGGTTGCACAGTTTGGCGGGGTTGATCGTGAGGAGCTCGATGAGCTTGGGCAAATCGATGTGCCCCGTCTCGACGAGCGCCTTGTGGTAGAGCGAGAACGCGGACTCGAGCCCGACGATCCCGAACGGCGCGTCGGACATCGGGTTCCGCTTCTCGTCGGCGTGGTGCGGCGCGTGATCCGTCGCAAGGATCGTGATCGTCCCGTCCGCGACACCTTTGCGGAGCGCCTCGACATCGGACTGCTCACGCAGCGGCGGGTTCATCTTCGCCATGGTGCCGTGGGTCTCGATGGCCTCGTGCGTCAGGTGCAGGTGGTGGGGGGACGCCTCCGCGGTGACGGGGAGTCCATCGGCCTGTGCCCGCGCGACGAGTTCGACGGAGTTGCCCGAGCTCATGTGCTGGATGTGGTATCGGCACCCGATCGACTTGTTGATCCGGATGTCGCGCTCGATGATGAGCTCTTCCGCTTCACGAGGCCAACCCTTCTCACCGAGCTTCATCGAGACCGAGCCAGCGTGCATCGTCGCGCCCTTGGTGAGGGTGAGTTCCTGGCAGTGCTGCATGAACACTTTGCCGGTGGTCTTCACGGTCTGGAAGACGGTCCGCATCATGGACGCGGATTCGATCACATCGCCGTCGTCACTAAAACCGACTGCGCCGGCTTTGTCGCAGAGCTCGATTTCCGCGAGTCGTTCGCCCTTGCGCCCCTGGGTCGCCGCAGCGACAGAGAACACCCGGCAGTGCCCCTCGCGGGCAGCTTTGGCGGCGATGTACTCGACGATCTCGGGGGTGTCGAGACACGGCGAGGTATTGGGCATACAGCAGACGGTGGTGAACCCGCCCGCGACGGCTGCGCGGGTGCCGCTCTCGATGTCTTCCTTGTGGGTCTGGCCGGGGTCACGAAGATGGACATGGGGGTCGATGAGCCCCGGCGTGAGGACCTTGCCCGCGGCGTCGATGACCCGATCGGCGGGTTCGGAGATTGATTCCTGGATCGCCTTGATCTGACCCTTGTGGATCAGGACATCGCGTTGGGCGTCCAGACCCGATAAGGGGTCAATGACGCGGGCGGATCGGATCAGGATCGATTCGGGGGCTGGGTGGGCGTCGCTCATACCGGGGAGCATATGCGGATTGTGAGCCATGCGTGCCCATTTCGCTTGGCAACCCGGCGGATACGCGCTATGCTTGACACCTGCCTGATCTGATCAGGTCACCCGGGGTGTAGCGCAGCTTGGTTAGCGCGTTTGACTGGGGGTCAAAAGGTCGGAGGTTCGAATCCTCTCACCCCGATTTGCACACAGGCCCTGACGATTTGTCAGGGCCTGTCGTCGTTTTGGTTGGGTATTGAGTTCTGCTCAGTTCTCTCGACCTGACGGAGTCAGGAATGCGAGATGATGGGCGGCGTGTGCCGCGTGGAACCGCGCGAACTCCTCATGTGACATCCGCCCGAATCCGGGGTGGGCGTGCAACGCTTGGGAGTGCGAATCGAACTTCTGGATACATGCTTTGAGCATGTGCACTTCATTCGTGTCGTCGAGTCCGGATGGTGGGACGAACATCCCCGCCGTCTTGACGCCCTTGATCGAGTTGCCCGCGAGCAATCGAGGGAGCGCGAACTTTCGAAGGAACGGGCGGAGCGGGAGTCCGAGCGTCGTCATCCATCGCGGATACCCGTGCATGTTCGACTCCATGGTCAATCGGACATGATGGCACATCTGCGCGAGGGTCCATTTCCCGCTCATATCGTATCCGCTTTGTAAAAGTCGATTGCACTCAGTGATCACCTCTTCAAGCGTGCTCAGTTTCAGATCTTGCCGCATGATGCTCTTTCATTTGTTTCGCATCTCCCGTATGTTCAACATCAGGAGAACGGAATAAAACCACGGGTTTGGAAGGGCCTGTCCCTGAAAAGGGAGCACACGATAGAGCCGCAGTTCAGGTGTGTTGGTGGATGTCCCATGGAAACTCCACTCTGCATGTTCATGCGAGATCTTCGCTCATTCGTAAGGATGTAGGTTTGAATAGACAAACAAGAAAAGCCATCTAATGAGTGGCTTTGTGATCTCAAACAAGATGAAGAAGTGACTTAGCGTCGGTAGGTAATCCGGGCGCGGGTCAGGTCGTACGGGGAGATCTCGACCGTGACGGTGTCACCTGGGAGGATACGGATGTAGTGCTTGCGCATCTTGCCGGACACATACCCGATGATCTCAGACTGCTGCTCATTGGGCAGGCGGACTTTAAACATCGCGTTCGGCAGTGCTTCGAGCACGATCGCATCCATGGTGAACTTGTCGTCTTGCTTGGCCAAAGTCTTCTCCGATTCGCCCCCTCTCCGCCGAACGCGGCGGATGATCTGAAGTGCAGGGGGGAACTCAGTTTAGGTCCAACAGACGCGATGACCAAACGATCTTCGCGTGCTCGGGTGAAAATTCATCGCAGATTCAGGGATTCTCATCGTTTTCGAGCTTCTCGAATCGATCCAGCCCGAATCGGGTAGGCTCGTCCTCAAGCATCACCCGAGCCGCGTGCCGACCCGTCTGATACCCCATGGACATCCCGTGCCCTGTCAGACCGCCGCAGAACCAGATATTCGGATTGTCGAGCGTGTGGACCCTGGTTCGGGTGATCACCGGCATCCCATCGGGCGAGAACCCCATGATCCCGGACCACCGGGCCGTGACTTTGTAGTTGGGGGTGATGAGCTCGCGCACGAACTGCTCAAGATGTCCCTGGACCTCGTTGCTGATCCCATCGGCGCTTGTGCGCTCGAGATCCGCGTGATAGGTGCGAGCGCCACCGAAGATAATCTGCCCGTTGGGGGCAGCCCGGACATACTCGGACCCGTGGTTGAGGTAGTACGCGAACTCCAGGTTCGCGTCGATCGGGTCTTCGGGTTTTATTGCCAGCATCTGCCCACGATTCGGTGTGATGATGCCCTCAAGGTCTCGGAGGAGTTCGGAGGCGTACGCGTTGGTGCACACGAGCACGCGCGAGCACACAACATCCACCGGGCGGGTTCGCAACCGGATCCGGCTCCCCTCGTCCTCGATGCGGTAGACCTCCGCGTGCTCGTAGAGGGGGGTTGAGGAGAGGGTCGCCGCGAGGAGCTGGACCAGATCGATGGGCGAGCAGACCGCGTCCTCGGGGTTGAGCAATCCGAGCGTGGGCTTTCCCGAGCGCCAGAGCGCATCGTCGGGCGCGTCGCCGGGCTCGATCAATGAGACATTGAGCCCGTCCTCGCGCATGAGCTGATGCGACTCGATGAGCTCGGAGTGCTCGGGCTCGCCCAGCGCGACGACACACGAGGGGCGATGCGCGAACCCGGGCGTCGATTCGAGCCCGAGCTGCTTGAGCCCGATCAGGTTCTGCTGGGTCCATTCCCACAGGTGCCGTGCGGTGTCGCGTCCGAGGTGCTTGCACGCGAGCGCGTAGTTCTCCGCTGCGCCCCGGATCAGGTACCCCGCGTTGCGACCCGAAGCCTTCGAGCCCGCGAAGTCGGCTTCGAGGATGATGCACCGGATCCCACGCGACTCGAGCTCGATCGCCGCAGACAACCCCGTGATCCCCGCGCCGATGATCGCGACATCACAATGCTCGGTCTCGTGCGTCGGGTTGCGTTGCCAGAGGGAGATCGTCATGGTGTCCTCATTGCGGTTGTTTCAGTTCCAACGGATCGCGATCGCGATGTCGTTGACATTGGTTCCTGTCGGACCCGTGCGGATCGTTGCCCCGAGTGTATCACAGATCGACAGGGTGTCGTGGTGGCGGATCGCACTCTCGATCGCCTGGCGTTTGATGGGGACGCTGAGCATCGATGAGGTGAGCACGCACCCCGCGACCCCGCTCGGGCCGTCGATGCCGTCGGTTGTGAATCCGATCACACTCCAATCGAACTCGTGCTGCGACAAAGACAGCGCCGCGCTGAGCGTGAGCTCGAGGGTCGGGCCACCGATCCCGTCGGTGCCGTGGGTGTCGACGGTGGTCTCTCCACCCAATGCGACGGCAATGGGCGTGTTCAACGAGGCACGCGACAAACGATGCGCGAGAGACCGCCCGGCGTCCGATGCATCGCCGACGACGCCCCGATCGATATGGAAACAATCGATGGATTCACCCGCGCACCACGCGGCCAATGCGTCAAGGGCGGAGGTATTGCTCGCGACAATGAGATGCGGGGTGCGAGGCGGGAACGCGTCGTACATCGGACCAGATCCGATTACGCTCGGGTCATCGCCGATGACATCGGACACGAGGAAGCAGTAGCGATCCGCGAGATGCATGAGCTCCCGAGCGAGCCCGCCCGCCTTGAGCGTCTCGAGCTGGGATCGGGCGGCGTTGATCTCGTGGATGCTCGACCCGCGAGCGAGCATGTCCTTGGTCATCTGGCGGATCTGCCCGAGCGAGGCGCGGGGTTGGGGATGGCAGAGCATCGCGGAGGACCCGCCGGAGACGAGGACGACCACCCGATGATCCTCGGGGATGGATCGGGCATGCTCGAGCAGGTGCCTGGTCGCGTCGATGTTCCGCTCGGTGGGGAGCGGGTGATCGCACGGGTACATTGAAACGAGCTTGCTTTTGAACTGGGCGTTGAGGGTGTTCGCTTCGGGTGCGAGGATGGTGGCGCGGGCGAAGCTCGAACCGAGCGCGTCAATCGCGCCGGCGCTCATCGCGATCGATGCCTTTCCGAACGCGAGGACATGGGTGGGGGTGTCCTTGGGGAGGTGCGAGAGGTGCGCCCGCATCGCACGCTCGGGGTCCGCAGCTCGCAGGACAGCGCGGACGATCTCCGTTGCGATCCGGCGCTCGCGCTCGGGCAACCCGGATTGGAACCGGATCGGGATCATGCGTGCGTCAGTGCCTTGCGGAGGCGGCGGATCGCCTCGTCGATCGTCTCGGTCTTTTTGCAGAATGCGAACCGGACGAGCTTGGCCCCGTCTTTGGGGTTCGAGTAGAACGCGCTTGGAGGGATGGCGGCGACCCCCGCGTGCTCTGGCAGCCACCGGCACAGATCGACATCGGACCCGAGCCCGAGCTTGTGCGAGACGCGCGTGTGGTCCGCGAGGATGAAGTACGACCCCTGCGGGAGGGTGAGCTCGAACCCGAGTTCCTGGAGCGCCTCGCCCAAGAGGGATCGGGTGTGGTTGTAGTGCTTGACGAGGGATTCGATCTCGTGCTCCCCTTCGTTGAGCAGGGCTGCGACCCCGTGCTGAAAAGGGGTCGCGACGGCGAAGGTCAGGAACTGATGCGCTGCGCGGATCCCGGCGCTGAGTTCGGGCGGCGCGATCGCCCACCCGATCTTCCACCCCGTCAACGAGAACGACTTGCCCGAGCTCGAAAGCACCACCGTCCGCTCGCGCATCCCATGGAGGGTCGCGATCGAGCGGTGCGTGTGCTCGTCGTAGACCAGACGCTCGTAGACCTCGTCACTGATCGCGATGGTGTCGTGCTCGATGCACAGGTCCGCGATCTGCTTGAGCTGGGATTCGGAAAACACCGTGCCCGTCGGGTTGTGGGGTGTGTTGATGAGCACCGCGCGGGTGCGTTCGTTGAACGCGCTTCGGAGATCGTCCGGGTCGTACGCGAACCCGTCGGGTGTTTGTCGCATCGTCACGAAGCGCGGGGTTGCGTCTGCCATGGCAAGGCAGGCGCGGTACGAGTCATAGTAGGGCTCGAACACGATCACCTCGTCGCCCGGGTTGAGCAGCCCGAGCATTGTGGCCGCGATCGCCTCGGTGCACCCGCTTGTTACGGTGATCTCACGATCCGGGTCGCACTCGATGCCGCTTACCCGTGACGCCCACCCCGCGATGGCTTCGCGGAGTGCGGGCACGCCGGGCATGGGGGCGTACTGGTTATGACCCGATCGCATCGCATCGATCGCGGCGTGCTTGCCCAGGTTCGGGCCATCGAAATCGGGGAACCCTTGCGAGAGATTGACAGCCTTATACGCGTTCGCGAGGGCGGTCATCTCCGCGAAGATGGTGGTGCCGAACGGCGAGAATCGATCGGCGATCATTGAACGGGTCGGTGCACTCATCCCCAGAGCATACCGCATCAATCGCCGTGTTGCGGGTACCCGAGCCGAGCCGCGGCTTCCCACGCTTCGGTCGTGTAGGGCACCGATTCCATCACCCCAATGAGCTTGCGCCGGATCGCGGGCATGCTCGTGTCCTGGTCTTTGGTCTCGTTGAGCACTTTCCGAGCATCGGCGGTCTGTGTCGCGATCTGGTTTCGTCTCGGCTCATCCACCCAGACGAGGGCGTCGCGGAACTGCTTCGCGTTGGGGTAGGTATGGGCCATGCCCTCGATGACATCGATCTCCGCGTTGACCCCGTCGCGTTTGAGCAGGTCTGTGCGGAGGACCATCTCGGGTTCGTTGAAGTCCGCGCTCCCCGTGATCGAGCGGATGCGTCGTTCCTGCAAGAGCTTCATCCACTTCCCGCTGGGCTTGCCGATCGCTTTGGGCCAGTACTGATTCGGTGTGCCCGTCGGGGCGTTGTGATAGGTATCGAGCCCAACGATGGGCACCGCACCCGCGAACCGTTCGGGGAACGCGAGCTGGAGTATCCCCGAGCAGCGCCCCCCGCCGGACATGCCGGTGAGGTAGATCCGTTCGCGATCGATGCGGGCGTGGGCCGCGAGTGTCTCGATCGAGTCGAGGTGGTTCTGCAGCCGATCGGTCACGGGGCGCTCGTTCCCGTTGTTGTCCACACCGATCGCGATCAACCCGAGCTCATCACACACGAGCGCGAAGCTCTCGTGGATGGTGCCGCTGGGCGTGGGGCTGATGAACACGAGCACGCCCGAAGGGGTCTGCGGGTTGAAGTCTTTGGGCAATCGGACTTGGAATGTCTCGTTCCCAACGACCCGAGTAAGTGAAGGAAACCCGTTCTTGAGTCTCGAACGGATCGTCTGCGCATCGAGCACCAAATCCGACTCGACATGAGGCGACGGGATCGTCATCTCCAGCGGATTGGTCGCGGGCAAGAACCGGTCGCTGTTGGATTCGGTAGGGGCATCAAGGGGGATCCCTAGGCGATCGAAGGCTTCGCGTCGGATGGTCCACTCGAGCTTTGGAGTGCTCTGGGTTTGAAGGATGACCGTATCGGTGTCGGGATACACCTCAAGCACGCCCGGTGATTCAGCATCGCCGAAGTGCAAGAACAGCTCGGGTGGTCCATTCTGCGGCGTGGGTTGTTCGACCACGCGAGAGAGCCGATTGATCGATGAGATCGCCCGCGCATCCAAGGCCGCGATCACCCCCAGACGATCCCGAAGCATCTCGATGGAGGCGAGGTCCGCGGGGATCGGGGTCGTAGATCGGGTGAGTGTCCCAGAGCGTGGCGATCGCCCATCGATCTGGATCGGCTTGTCGTCTGCGGGGATGGAGGGCTGGTTCGATGCAGAAAATCCGAGGATCGGGAACGCGATGGAGAGTGCGAGCAGGGTCCAGAGGGAGCGATTTCGTCGTGCCATGTCCGGTTATACGGGCGTGGCGGGGATCGGATGTGGGAACTGTTCAGGAATCGGAAGGAAAATCGAAGAGGGGCGGGGGCTTGACCGAACAGAGATTTGGGATAATCTTATCCCTCCAACTGATCCTCCTTAGCTCAATGGTAGAGCGAGCGGCTGTTAACCGCTAGGTTGCTGGTTCGAGTCCAGCAGGAGGAGTTTGACTTACTGGGTCTATGTCCTGTTCAGCAAGGCAGCCGAGCGGCGCTACATCGGGCAACCGATGATCTGAGCAGACGAGTCGACGAGCACAACGACCCAAGTCACAACTCCATGAAGTTCACTTCCAAGCACCCTGGACCCTTGGGTGCTTGTTCATTCTGAACAGTTTGAAACTCGATCCGAAGCGATGCGGCGCGAGAAGTGGCTGAAGTCCGGGCAAGGCAGGGCGTGGTTAGATGCCAATGGGATTGGTAGAGCGAGTCCGCCGGAGGCGGATTAACCGCTAGGTTGCTGGTTCGAGTTCAGCAGGAGGAGTTAGCAATGACCGCTGCAGTGCTCTGCAGCGGTTATTTACGCGCTTGTGTAACTCGCTTGCACCAATTACTCACACGCACTTGACTGTGAACTCAGTATGTGAAGTTAGCGTGTGGATCAGTGGACTCGAGCGAACTGGGCGCGAAGTTGCCGCTGACAGCCCCGGTACCCACCCCGACCCTATTGACGATCGGGCCGTAGTGGTTATTGATCGAGAGCGACCAGTTCACGACTGTATTGCCGGCGCAGGTGTTCCGGATGATGATGTTTCCACCGCTGCTGACGAGCAGCCCGATAGGGTTGTCGGTGCAGTGATTGCCATCGATGCGGTTGTCGGATCCAGTGATCGAGATGCCGGCCCCGCCGTTGTTGTCGCAGGTGTTGCTGGACAGGTGGGCGTCGGAGACGGCAGAGATGCCGCCCGAGGAGTTTTCTGAGGCGGCGCAGCCGGAGACCGCACCTCCAAAGCTCGTCCGGATGCCGAAGGCACTGTTGGCACCCGCTCGACAGTCTTTGACGGTCGACTGTAGCTCCGCCCGAATCCCGTCCGCGTCGTTGTTCCACGCGGCGCACTGGATGGCTGATGATGCCTGGACCAGGATGCCGCTCCCAGCATTGCCCAGCGCGCAGCACCCATTCACGATCGAGCCGGAGTCAGCACAGATACCCTCCTGCCCGTTCCCGCTCGCGGTGCATGCCTCGATGACGCAGTTTGTTGAAGCGTTGATGCCGTCCACAACATTCTCTGCGGCGTTGCAGGCTCTGACCACGCATGAATCTGCAACGACGATTCCCCATGCTGAGTTCTCGGCAACAAGACAGTTGTGGAGTTGACTGCTCGCACCCACGGTTATCCCTGTCCCCAGACAGAACTGAACGCTGATGTCCTGCACCAGCGAGTGGGTAGGTAGGTTCATTCCTGCTCGTCCCATGGATGCAAGATGACCGTTTCTCACCGTGATGCGGCTCTGGATCCCCTCGGTGTTGATCCCGTCGAAGTTCCCATGCAGCGAGCCCAGCCCGCGGAGCAGGAACCCGTTGAGATCGATCGTGACCCCCGAGGCGGCGACCGAGATGCCGTGCTGACCGACGAGCCCGGTGATGTTGCCGGTGAGGTAGTATGAGCCCGGCTGGGTGATCCGGAATCGGCTGGTCGCATCGCCGGGGGTATTGGTCGCGTTGATCGCAACACGCGGCTCAACTTCCGTCAGTGGTTTGCCGGTCGGTGCGATCGGCCCTGGTGGGGGATCCAGCGGGCCGGCCTGAGCGCGTCCGGTGAGCAGTGCTCCGGCGGCGAGCCCACCGATGCCGGCCAGCATGGCGCGGCGGCCACTGTCGCTCATTTCGTGAGAAGGTATCGGCCGCGGCTTATTCGTTGTGTGTTCGCTCATTCGTTTCTCCCAGCAGAGTGTACGAAAATGTCCGCAAACACGGAAACGAATTCGACCGCGATGAGACTCAATCAGAAGTGGTTGGTTAGCCGTTATACCAACTTCATGATCCGGATCAGAGACCGTCTGCGTCTGCGTGTTCCGTAACGGAATCCGAGAAGCTGTAATAAGAAACAGTCGCTATCGCTCATGAGCTCAGTCACCGCGGCATAATTGCGCATACACAGATCATTTAATGTGGCAACTTGCTTTTTTCACTTGGATCGAGCTCTGCAAACCAGTAGCGTAGTGGTGGACTGTGCGAATCACTCGATGGGTAAAGGGTTCGCATGGACGGGGGTTCATGCTGTTTGCTCCGGTATCGGCGCATGTGGCGCAGTCTTGTGTTCAATCACGATGACCATGGGAGTCGTTGTCTCCCGAGTGCATGATCCGCTAAGGGAATGCAGGTTGTTGTGGTGTGCACATGTTCATTTCATCTCGTTTCAGAGGGAGAAAAAGACAATGCATTCACACACGCGTTTATCAGTAATCACTACGATCGCAGCAATCTCGTCCACGGCCGGACTCGCCTCGGCATCGATCTACGACGAAGGCGTCGATGGCGATCTCGCCAGCGTCGCACTCGGCCCCACCATGTTCGATGTCGGTGTTGGCACCAACAGCGTCTTCGGCACCATCGGTGATACCGATTTCGAGGACTTCATCGGTTTCACGATCGATGCCGGGGAGCAACTCACGGCCATCACGCTGACGAGTTTCGTAGCCGCCAATGGCAACACCTCGACCGGGTTCCGTCTCTACACCGATCAGGGTAGCGGATGGTTCCAGGCTTCCGCTGGTCTGATGGTCCCCGGTGATGTCGGGACGAACTTCCTCGATGTCTGGGATCTATCCGATGTTGGCGGTTCATCGCCGCTTGGCCCGGGCAGCTACGGCGTGGTGCTGGCGGAGTTCACCCCCGGGCAGACCTACTCATTCGATATCACCGTGACCCCGGCTCCGGGCTCGCTCGCCCTACTGGGCCTCAGCGGTCTCGTTGTGACGCGTCGCCGCCGCTGATCGGATCTCATATCACCCATGCAAACGGCACCCAGTTTCGCTGGGTGCCGTTTCTTTACATCCACAGTTTGGGTTTGTCGTGTTAGACGGCCTTGACAGCCAGCGTGACCTCGACATTGTTGCGGGTCGCGTTCGAATAGGGGCAGATCTCGTGCCCCTTGTGCATGATCTTCTCGGCGGTCGTCTGATCGACGCCGGCGATCTCGTTGTCGAGGTGGACGCGCAGCTTGAACTCACCTGACTCGGTCGAGAACAGTTCGACCGCGGCGGTCGTCTTGACCTTATCCGGGTCGAGCTCGATTCCCATGTCCTTGGCGACATAGATCAGCGCGTTCCCGTAGCACGCGGCGTATCCGGCGGCGAACAGGAGTTCGGGGTTGGGTTTGTCGCCCTTGCCGCCGAGTGATGGGGGGACGGTGATGTCCATGTCGATCATCCCGTCGTCGCTTTTGATGTGCCCATTGCGTCCGCCTGTTGAAGTGACGCGTCCGGTGTAGAGTGATGGCATGTCAGTGCTCCTTGATTGCATGTGTTGCGGTTGATCAGCAAGGGATCATACCGGTTTGGCGTGCTCTTCTCTGAGAAGCTGATAGACAAGTCCGCCAGAGATGGCACCGAGTGTCGGAGCGATCAAGTACACCCAGAGCAGGGTCGTGTCGCTCTGGATCAACGCAGGGCCAAGACTCCGCGCAGGGTTCATTGACGCTCCGCAAATCGGACCGGCAGACATGGCCTCGAACCATACCGTGCCCCCGATCACGATCCCCGCGGCTTTTCCGATCGCCCGGGTGTCCGTCGCGACACTCATGATCACGAACATGAGCAAGAAAGTCAGGATGAACTCCCAAACCACCCCCGTGATCCAACGCCCGTCGAGTGGGAGTGAGACTCCAAGCTGAAGAATGGCATTGGGATCTGTATCGTGCAGCGCGGGCGTGAGTGTCGCCTTGAGCACCAGCGCAGCGAGAACTGCTCCTGTGCACTGTGCCAGGATGTACGGGGCGAGTTCCTTGATGGGGAAGTGCCTGGTGATTGCGAACGCGATGGTGACCGCGGGGTTCATGTGCGCCCCGGAGATATGCCCGGTCGCGTAGACCATCACCATGACCACAAGCCCAAAGCTCGCGGCGATTCCCGCGTGCCCGATGGCTCCGTTGCTGAGCTGATTCGCCGAGATGGCCCCGCAACCGGCGAGGACGATCATGAACGCGCCGAGCGCCTCCGAGATACAACGCTTTGTCAGGTCGCTCATACCAGATTCCCAAGCGTCCTCATGAACGCACCGATCTCATCGCGGACCCGGCGGTAGTGCCCAAGTGCTTCATCCTCACTCGCCGCATTCTCCGCGAGACGGGGCGGGTCGTCAAACCCATGGTGGATGACCCGAGCGTTCCCAAGAAAGACGGGGCAGGTCTCGTGCGCGTGCCCGCAGACGGTGATCACCAGATCAAACTCGACCGGACCAAGATCCTCGAGTGTCTTTGAATCATGATCAGAGATATCGATCCCCGCTTCATGCATCACGCGGACCGCGTTGAGATTGAGCCCGTGCTTCTGGATCCCCGCGGAATACGCGCGAACAGAGTCGGCGTAGAGGTGCTTTGCCCATCCCTCGGCCATCTGGCTCCGGCAGGAGTTGCCCGTGCAGAGGAAGAGCACCTTTGGACGATTCGGTTTGCTTGGCATGAACAAGGATAGTGATTCATCCCCGGCTCGTTGAGCAGGAACCAGGCGTGCAAGGCGGGCTTCATCATTTCTTTGCGCAATGAGATCGAATGAAAAAACACCGGCGGTTGCCGGTGTTGAAGGATCTGGTTCGGGTGAGGGTTACCCGTTCTTGTTCTGCAGAAGATCGCGGATCTCTGTGAGCAGGACAACATCCGCAGCCGGCTTGGCGGGCGGGGCGGCTTCCTGCTCCTTCTCGAACTTCTTCTTCGCGTTGTTCATCATCTTGACCATCATGAAAATGACGAACGCGAGGATGAGGAAGTTGATCAGGACGGTGATGAAGTTGCCATACGCGAACACGGCGCCCTGAGCGCGGGCCTCCTCGAGTGAGAGACCCTTCTCGACACCCTCGGCCAGGGGGATGTACATGTTGCTGAAATCGACGCCGCTCCCTGTCGCCTTGCCGACCAACGGCATGATGACATCATCGATCAACGACTTGATGATCAGCCCGAATGCGCCGCCGATGATGATGCCCACGGCCATATCGACCATGTTGCCCTTGAGCGCGAACTCACGAAACTCTTTGACTAAGCCCATTGGATGTTTCCTCTCGGTGTAGGGTGTGTGTGCGTCCCCTGAAGCGGATCACGCTTCATGTCGAGAGTATATAGTGGGCACAAACCGAGTGCAAACAAGGCAGTTCAAGTCCAGAGATTTAACCTACTCGATTCCGGACGCGTACCTGCCCCTTGCCCTTGGTGACCTTGCCGATCACATGGACACGCTCGCCGTATTTCTCGAGCTTGGACTTCACGCCCTCGACAAAGCTCGGGCGGACGATCAGGGTGTATCCGATCCCCATGTTGAAGACGCGGCGCATCTCCGCTTCCTCGATGTTGCCGTGGTTCTGGAGGAACCGGAAGATCGGGGGCACTTCCCAGCTCGACTCATCGATCACCGCGTCGACCCCATCATGCAGCGATCGGTTGAGGTTCCCCTCCATCCCGCCGCCGGTGATGTGCGCCATCCCGGAGATGACCTTCTTGACCTTGTAGGCGCGAAGGAGCTTGACGATCGAGGACGCATAGATCCGCGTGGGCTCGAGCAGCACCTCGCCGAGCGTGCGATCGGTCTCGAGCTCGGGGTAAGTCTTGTCGAGCTTGAGCTTGGCGTGCTTGATGACTTTACGGACAAGCGAGTACCCGTTGGAGTGCACGCCCGAGCTCTCGATCCCGAGGACGATGTCGCCGGGCTCAACGCGGAGCGGGTTGGTTGCTTTCTTGAGCTCCACGACCCCGACACTGAACCCTGCAAGATCGTAATCGTTGGGCTTGTACAGGTCGCTCATCTCGGCGGTCTCGCCCCCGATCAGGGCACACCCCGCGAGCTTGCACCCGTCGCTGATGCCCTTGACGATGTCGTACAGGACCTCTTGGTTGACCGAGTTCACCGCGATGTAATCAAGGAACAGCAGCGGCTCTGCACCCTGCACGATCAGGTCGTTGACATTCATCGCGACCAGGTCGATTCCGACGGTATCGTGCTTATTCATCTCGATCGCGAGATGGACCTTTGTCCCGACGCCGTCGGCACACGCGACGAGCACGGGGTCTTTGTAGTTATGCTTGAAGAGCTGCTCGTTGTAATCGAGGCGCAAGAGCCCCGCGAACCCACCCGGGTTGTCGATGACCCGCTGCCCATGCGTGCGTCGCAAGAGCGATCCGATGGACCCGACGAACTTATCGCCGGCCTCGATGCTCACGCCGGATTCGGCGTAGGTCAGTCCCTTGGATGTGCTCTTCGATCGCGTGCGGGTGGTGGGCATGTCAAGAGGATAGGTTCGCGGTAATCGGGGCGTGCGATCGAATCGACACGGAACACGCACTGATTTTGAACACGGGCGGTGGCTATAATCCCTGTATCCGAAAACATGGCTGAAGAACAAGCCACGGAAGGAACCACCACATGAGCGAAACCCAGCTTTTTACCTCCGAGTCGGTCTCCATGGGTCACCCCGACAAGGTCTCCGACCAGATCTCGGACGCGATCCTTGATGCGATGCTCAGCAATGATCCGCACTCGCGCGTCGCTGTTGAAACCATGGTCTCCACCGGGATGGCCGTCGTCGCCGGCGAGGTTACGACTCAGGGTTATGTCGATATCCCCGAGATCGTCCGAGGCGTGATCCGCGACATCGGGTACACCGACGGCGAGATGCGCTTCGATGCCGAGTCGTGTGCCGTGCTCGTTTCGATCAACCAGCAGTCTCCCGACATCGCCCAAGGCGTGAACAAAGAGGGCGCGGGCGATCAGGGCATGATGTTCGGGTTCGCATGCAAGGAGACGGACGAGTTCATGCCGCTTCCGATCATGCTCTCGCACAAGCTCGTCGCCCAGCAGGCACATGTGCGTGAGAACGGGACCGTTGCGGGTCTTCGCCCCGATGCCAAGAGCCAAGTCACGGTGGAGTACGACGGACGCAAGCCCGTCCGCGTGGACACGGTCGTCATCTCGACCCAGCACGACAAGTCTTGGAACGACAAGCAGGACCAGCTCAAGCGCGAGGTCATCGAGCACATCATCAAGCCCGTCCTCGGCGAGTGGTGGAACCCCGGGATCACGGTCCATGTGAACCCGACCGGGCGGTTCGAGATCGGTGGGCCACACGGGGATTGTGGACTAACTGGGCGCAAGATCATCGTCGATACCTACGGCGGTCGCGGTCGTCACGGCGGCGGCGCGTTCAGCGGCAAGGACCCGACGAAGGTCGATCGTTCCGCAGCCTACATGGCGCGGTACATCGCGAAGAACATCGTCGCTGCGGATCTCGCGGACGAGTGCGAGATCCAGCTGTCCTACGCGATCGGTGTCGCGGAACCCACGAGCGTGTATGTCGAAACCTTCGGGACCGCCAAGGTCGACGAAGGCTCGATCGCCAAGGCGGTCCGCGAGGTCTTCCCGCTGACCCCGCGTGGGATCATCGAGACGCTCGATCTGCGTAAGCCCATCTACCAGCCTTCCGCACGTCACGGGCACTTCGGGCGCCAGCCCACCGAGAAGAACGGGCTGAGCTTCTTCCCATGGGAGAAGACGGATAAGGCAGACGCGCTCCGCAAGGCATGCGAGAACGCCCAGCCCGCGGGCGTCTGATCCGCATCAGGGCAGGTAGAGCCCGTTGTCCAGGATGTACTTCTGAACCCGATCGTCGAGCCCGGCGATCGGGTTTTCTCTGCGCCCAAGGTCCGCAAGACTCGATCGGATGGATGTTGATGAGGCGTCGATCATCGGGACCTGCACGATCAGCGATCGCCAATGCTTGAGATCTTCATTCGACCAAACCCCAAGGGCTTGGAGGGCATCGATGAGTGAGTCCGGGTCATGGTGCTCTGCACGCAGGACAACGATCGCGTCGCGCCAGAACTGCTCATACCGGTACCACCGATGCATGGACAGGGCTTGGTCTGCCCCGATCAGGAATCGATCGGGTGCACCCGCTCGGGACTCGCGGATGGTGACCCAGGTCTCGCACCAGTAACTCGGGGACTCAGGGGCCTCGGCGGCACGATCGAGCTCTCCTGTCCAGATGAACGCATTGGGCATGGATTCGATCGCGAGCTCGAGCATCCGGACGCGATGGTGGGGCGGGGTGGGCGCGTCGGCTTTGTGCGGGGATCGGGCAGTGGGGACATAGATAATCGAATCCAATCCCATCGAACCGGTGGTTGTATCCAGCACCGCAGCAGGGAGATCGACATGCCCAGCGTGGGGCGGATCGAAAGATCCACCAAAGAAGAGCACGCCTTGCGATTGGGAGCGCGTAGGGAGGTCTTGGGTGACATGCGAGGATTGGGGTAAGGGCATCAGGTGATTGTTCGCAATTGATAGAGGCATGTGAAATCCTGGTTCCGATAATCGCCTCGGGTCCGGTCTGGTGCGTTTGTGCGTCTGAATCGCATCCCAGATCGAGTGGATTTCAACCCGCTGATCGCGCTTGGGTGAGGTCTGGGATAAACCCGGGCCCGGGATCGCCCGATTGAGTCATTTGGAGGTATGTGATGAACGCACCCGATCCCAACGCTTTTAGCCTGGACATCAATGACCCGGAGGACGCGGAGTTGATCCAATACTTCCTGTCCGAGCTCCCGGATCGCGTGGGAACGATCATCGCTGCGTTTACGAACGACGACTTCCGCGAACTCGAGCGGATCGCGCACCAGCTTAAGGGGGCGGCACCAGGCTTTGGGTTCCCGCAGATTGGGTCTCAGGCTGCTCAGCTTGAACATCAGCTCAAGGGCGTTGCAGACCCGACCGAAGCGATCGACACCCTTCGTTCACAGGTGGACCAGCTCGTATCTCTCTGCAACTCGTACATCAACCCGAGCTAAAACCCCGGACGCGAGATACTTGGAGCATGACCCGTTGGATCGATCAAACTCATGAGTGACACGCAGCCCAATCCGCACTCAGACACTACACCGGTGGTGTTGCTGGTGGACGATTCACAGTTTGTCCATCGCCTGCTCGATGCGCGGCTGCGGAGTGAGTCGATTATTCTTGCGAGCGCGGAGAATGGGCAGAAGGGTCTCGAGATCGCTCAGCGCGATCTGCCATCACTGATCCTGCTCGATCTGGATATGCCAGTCATGGATGGGTTCGAAACCCTCAGGGAACTCAAAGAGGATCCGCGGACACGCGATATCCCTGTCATTGTTCTCTCGGGTATGAACTCATCTCAGGACAAGGTCGCGGCTTTCGATCTGGGGGCGATTGACTTTGTGACCAAGCCGTTCGAGCTTACAGAACTTCGTGCGCGAGTTCGCTCGTCGTTGCGGATGTCTGAGCTCCTTCGGATGCTCGCTCAGAAGGCGCACATTGATGGGCTCAGTGGTCTCTATAACCGCCACTACTTCGATGAGAAGCTCAAGACCGAGTTCAATCGGACGGTTCGTCATGGTCAGGCCCTCTCGATTGCGATGCTCGATATCGATTACTTCAAGTCCATTAACGATACCTACGGGCATCCTGCCGGTGATTCGGTCATCTCGGGCATTGCCAATCTGATCACCCGGGAAACCCGATCGATCGATATCGCGTGCCGATACGGCGGCGAAGAGTTCGCGCTCATCATGCCCGAGACGGACCCGGATCAGGCACTCCAGCTCTGCGAGCGCATACGCCAGGGGTGCGAGCGATTGACATGGTCTCGTCACCCGGCTCGCAATATCACGATTTCCGTCGGGATCGCGGGCGCTTGTGACGGTGAATCCGTCACGATCACACCCGAAGGGTGGGTTGAGGCATCGGACAAAAATCTCTACCACGCAAAGCAGCAGGGACGCAACCGGGTGGTCGCATCAGGGCTCGACGGGACGCAGATCACCCTTGCCAAGGCGGGGTAAGGCACCCCGGGTCGCATAGACTCGGGTATGAGTCAACAAGGGCATAACAAGAACGATCGTGTGGAAAAGCTCGAGCTCTCCGCGGGCTTTGCCGAGCGCCATATCGAAGTGCTCTCCGAGGAAATCGCGCAGCTCAACAAGTCCATGGCGACGATGGTCCGGCGCATTGAACGCCTCGAATCGCGATTGATCGAGATCAACGACAAGGTGGGCGAAACCCCTCCCATGGTGCCCCCGCCGCATAGCGCCGGGCCGGATGTATCACGCGATCCGCTTTGAACCGCTGGGATTTGGGGTCGGGTTTGTGTACGATGTAGTCATGCAGAAGATGAACCATAACCCGTGTATATTGAAGCGTTTGGCGTTCGTCGCCCTTTGTGTCACCTCATTGGGTGTTCTCAATGCCTGCGAACTCCAACAGCGTCGCGTGGATGTCAAGCAGGCGAGCGGTGCCGATGAGGGGCTCGAAGATCGATTCGGTCTGACCGCGGATGCTCAGGACCCGACCGAGCGAGATAAGGAGTTGGGATACGGCAAGTGGAAGGCAAAGCCCGAGCCCGAGGGGACGGCATCGCCGACCAATCCTTCGCGCCGGGGTTCGAGCTGGGGTTCTGTGGACAACTGATCGCGCACGCAAAGTGCTCAAAAACCCGCTATCATCTGCGGATTCCCGATGATCCGACAATGACAGGAGGTCAGATGTCCATCCTTGAGCAACGCTACACGGAAGTGAAACAACGCGTCGCGGACGCGGCGGAGCGATCTGGGCGAACACCCGGATCGATCTACCTGATCGCTGTGACGAAGTTTGCAGAGCCCGAGGACATCCGCGAGCTCATCGAGCTCGGGCATCGCGATTTCGGGGAGAACAAGGTTCAGCAGCTGTCCCAGCGTGCCGGGGTCATCAACGAGTGGTTCGATCGGATGCGATTGCACCCCCGCGTCGCGGGTGAGCACGCGGGGTTCGATCCATCCCAGCCCGTCCGTTGGCACATGATCGGGCGACTCCAACGCAACAAGGTGCGGAAGATCGGGGATGTCGTTCGTCTTGTGCACTCCGTGGACTCGCTCCGCCTGGCCGAGGAAATCCAGCAGGTCGCCAACAAGCTCGATCGGCAGATCGATGTGCTCCTGCAGGTCAATGTCTCCGGCGAGGAATCCAAGCAGGGGGTCCCGATCGCCGCGGCGGCCGCGATCGCGGAGCAGATTGATACGATGATCAATGTCCGCGTACGGGGTCTGATGACCATGGCACCCATCTGTGAGAATCCAGAGGATGCGCGCCCGCACTTCACGCGCTGCAAGGAGCTCTTCGACGACATCCGACGCGTCGGGATCGGCGAGGGGCACTTCGATCTGCTTTCGATGGGCATGAGCGGGGATTACGAGGTCGCGATCGAAGAGGGCGCGAACATCGTCCGCGTCGGCTCCGCGATCTTCGGCGAACCCAACCAAGAACAACTCAACGCCGAATCCGCGCTAAGCAACGCGGACTGACGGTTTCTTGATTCAATGTGTGAAGATAGATCGTGTTACGCGAGCAGCGTGGGCGAGGTCGATCGGATGATCTGACTCAGGCGTCCGCTCTTGGAGCGCGTCTGGTTCATCTGTGCCTGCAGGTTCTGCCCCGGGCATGCGGTCGGACGCAGCTCGCGATGGGTATGCACCTTGCTCAGCGGGATCGAGAACCGGCGCATCCCATAGGAGAGCATCTCGTCGAGCGCCTGCAGCGACGCGGCGGTGGGGCGGATCTGCTCGTAGTTCCCAAAGACGACGATCCCGAGGTTCCCGCCGTTGTTGTCTTTCACATGGGCACCCTGCCAATCGAGGGGGCGGGCCTGCCAGACGCGTCCGCTCGGATCGATAGCGAAGTGGTACCCGATGTCTGCCCACCCGTTATTGAGGTGTCCCTGACGGATGAGCTGCAGGCGACGCAGTGAATCCGCATAAGCGCCGCTGGGTACGGGCATGATCGCGTCGTGATGGACCGTGATCCGATCGACCCGATTCATGGGGTCCGCGAGCCATTCCTTGAGCCCTGAGCTCGTCCACTTGGAACGCGGGATGACGAACGGGGGAATCGACGCGAGCGATCCCGATGAGGAGACGCTGGGCGATCCTGATGGGGTTCGGATCGGGCTTGGAGAGGATGAGTGTGCGATGGGGTCTTCGGGGATCGGGGTGCCGATCGACCCGCCCTTGGACTTCACCCGCTTCTGTGCGCTTGAGCTGCACCCGATGAGGGTGCTCGAGATCCCCAGCGCGATCCCCGCCTTGGCGGCCGCACCGAGTGCGCGACGCCGGGAGAGGGCGTTTGGGGAGGGTGCTGGTTCTGCGTCCGATTGAGGGGTTGGGTGTGTCACACAATATCCTTCGGCAATTCCCCTTGCTCAGGTGCAATCCTACCACAGAGAGTGAGTTACATGCGACCGTGTTGCCCGTAAACTCGATGCGATTTGTGTTGTGACGCGTTCGATCGGGCACGATTTGCGCCAGACCAATCCGGATTCTCGTTCTTTGAATCGACGAGAACCTTTGTCTAACCGTCATCGAGTGGGTAAAACTTGAGTTCAAGCAATGCAGCGGGGTATGGCCTAGATGGGGACGACATGCCCAGAAACGATCAGAAGAGGTGCCAGGAATGTTCATGATCCAAGACGAACCCGCGATTGATCCCACAAACGCGACTGAGCCAGTCCAGGAGGCTGGGAGCGAGCTGGTGAATACCACGAATGAGGCAGCAGCCCGGTTGTTGGAAGGCGATTTCAGCGCCGACACCTGGATCATGCTCTGGGATTCGGTTGGGTGGCCGGTCACCAAGGCGATCATCCTCATCATCCTCGTGATCATGGTCGCGGGGTGGGTGAGCAAGATTACCGGCAAGGCGGTCCGCAGGGCCAAGGTCGAGGAAACCCTTGCCCGGTTCCTCTCCAATATCGCACGCTACATCGTCCTTGTCGCGGGCGGCGTCGCGATCCTCGGCACGCTCGGGGTCGAGACCGCGAGCTTCGCAGCACTCATTGCGGCGGTCGGTTTCGCCATAGGCATGGCGATGTCCGGGATGCTGGGCAATGTCGCCTCGGGTGTGATGCTGCTCTTCTTCCGCCCGTTCAAGGTGGGTGATGTCGTTAGCGCCGCGGGCACCACGGGGAAGATCTTCGAGATCGGGTTGTTCACCACGACCTTCGACACGCCAGATAATCGGCGGATCATCGTCCCCAACAACTCGATCTTCGGCGGCACGATCGAGAATGTCTCACACCATGCGACCCGTCGTGTCGCAGTCACGGTCGGTACGGAGTACGGTTCCGATATCGACAAGGCCCGCGAGGTCATGCTTGCTGCGGCGAAGGCGACCGAGCATGTGCTCGGCGACCCTGAACCCGCGGTCGTCCTGACCGGGCTGGGAGGCTCGTCGATCGATTGGTCCGTGCGTGTCTGGGTGAACTCGGGCGACTTCTGGCCGGTCTCCGACGCGCTGACCCGCAATGTGAAGGTCGCGCTCGACGAGGCAGGGATCGGGATCCCGTTCCCGCAGATGGATGTCCACATCGACGGCGGGATCAAGCGCGACTAAGTCTGTCTTGCTGCGGTGGCACAGGCGTCCCGCCTGTGCGCTCTCAAGTTCATAGCTCTTTACAACGCACAGGCGGGACGCCTGTGCCACCGACAACTTGTTGTTTTCAGAGCCCACGCGTTTGCGTGGGTTTTTCATGCGCTCTGCTCGGTGCCCTTGCGGACCCGCTCGAGCCACTTCGCCCAGATGCTCAGGACGAGCAGCATGTACAAACGCTGCGAGTGATCGCGCCCGTGCCACGGGTTGATGGACTTCTCCCCCGCAGCGTCGTGCTCTTTGAGCATCTGCTCGACGAACTTCATGTTGAGCTCGACACCGGCCTCCGCGAGCCCCGGGAATGGGTCGGCAGAGTGGAGGTGGTCGTAGAGGAGCTGACGCATCCCGCCGTAGTCCGTGCGGAACCACTCGCCGATGGGGATGGCGAAGCCCTGCTTGGGGCGATCGACGAAGGATTTGGGGAAGTGTCGGCGTGCTACAGCTTTGAGCAAACCCTTGCGATCAGCGTGGGATCGGAGTGAGAGCACGCCTGCCCTTTGGTCTCTCAGGAATCTCAACGGCAATGACTGGCTGATATCGTGCAGCTCCGCATCGAGTAACGGTGACCTTACTTCAACAGGGCAGGCCATGCTCGCGGTGTCTACCTTGCGGAGCAGATCACCGGGGAGGTAATGATCAAGGTCGTAGCGCATCGCTGACTTGGCATCATTGACTCGGTCATCCCAATGACAATGCCCCGAAGAAGGACCGACGAGGCGGCGTAGGTCTGGATGCTGGTAGATCGCCAGCAGTGATCCATAGGATCGTTTCAAGGAGGCCGTCAGCATCCGTGCAGCCTTGTCCCATGATCCTCGCGCGTCGGAGCGAGGCAGCATCTCCGGAGCAAGGCCCAGCGTGAGCTTGGATAAGAAAGCGAGCGGAACAAGGTCGCCGGCGGCACTCTGACGCTCATAGCCGAGGAAAAGTTCATCTCCGCCATCCCCTCCGATCGCGACCCGTCCAAGTTCAGATGCGGCTCGACTCACCCAGTGTGTCGGGAGGAGCGAGGAGTCTCCGAAAGGCAATCCGAGTGTTTCGATGAGATCTATCAACTCGGAAGCAGGGGCGGTTGAGACTTCTATTTCGTGGTGCTCGCTCCCGATGATGGATGCGGCTTCTCTGGCGGATGATGACTCATCGAAGCGCGGGTCTGGCATGCGAACACAGAGCGTCTGTAGTGTCTCGCCTCGATCAACGAGGCATTTCTGTGCCGCACGCGCAACCAGCGATGAATCAATGCCCCCAGAGAGAAAACAGGCGATTGGTACATCGGCCTCGAGTCTTTGGGCGACTGCTTGCTCAATGGCTAGGTCAATCCGATCAATAACTTTGCTCCGTGAAAGGAGTTCGCTATCGGTCAACCGGAACGAGCGGTGCTCTGGGGATCGCAGGTGTATGTAAGGCGTGTCGCAAGAACTTGAGCAGAGAGATCGCCACGCCCCGGGCGAGCACTGATCAGTTCCAGTTTGCGGCGTTGTGCATACATGTTGACCGAACGCTATCCACTCTACGATGTCACAAGGTTCAAGGGGTGGCACTCCATTGTCGGCGGCGCGTAACTTCATCAGGCCACTAGGGGTGCTCGAAACAGCTCGAGTTGATTCTGCATCCATGGCGTAGAGTGGTTTTTCACCAAAGCGATCCCGCGAGATCACCAACTCGACACCGAGACGATCCCAGAAGGCAAGAGCATGCATGCTCGTCAGTCGTTCATGGATTGAGTTCTCCCACGCCTGCCATCCATGCACCAGCACCTCTGTATCCGAGTGATCCGTCTCAAACACATACCCTTGCCTCTCCAGCTCCTGCCGCAGTTCGCGATGGTTGTAGATGCACCCGTTGAAGACCACCGCGACCAAGGGCTTGTCCGGCTCGACCTCACTCGCGATGATCGGGGGCTCGCCCGGCTGGTAGGTCAGGTCGGGGCGGAGACACTCGCCGTCGTGGACCATCGGCTGGTGCCCGCCTTCGTGATCGATGATACTCAGGCGTCGATGCACCAACGCGACATCAACAACCGTCCCATCCTCTCGCACCGCCCGATCGCGGAAGCGTCCCTGCCCGTCGGGGCCGCGGTGTTTGATGGACTCATCGAGGATGTCGAGCCATTGCTCAGGGATCGCTTCGAGCGGCGGCGGTGGGGGACCGTCCTTGGGGTTCTGGATCTTGATGACGCCGGCAATGCCGCACATTACGATGCGGCCTTCTCGTCTTGATCGATCTCGGACTCTGACTCAGCGCTCAGGTCACGCCCGATCTGGATGTCGTCGTCAACAACGAAGTCCACGGTGTCCTTGAAGGTGCCCGTGCGGAGTCCCCATACGGTATGGATGATCCGTGTGGTGATGATGGCTGTCACAAACGCGATCACAAACGCCCAGGAGTGGTGGATGTCCGCGAACTTCTGCAACGCCCACATCCCGCCCGGGCCGATCAGGATGAAGATCGGCACGAGCGCCATGCGTTCCGCCTGGATACGCGTCGCGTCGTGAATGAATCGTCGGCTCTTGGGTCGATCGTCGTGCTTGGGGAGGTGCCCGTTGGGGTTCCAATGGTTCGCGACCCAGTGAAGCGCGTAGTACACGAGCACATCGAACACGGTGTCCACGACATACGCGATCGCCGCGATGATGAGCTTGTGCTCAGGGCCGATCCAGTCCCCGATGTACATGATGGGGAACTTCGCGAGTGCGATCGCCAGGAACCCCGCAGCCACGATGTTCAGGTTGATATTGACGACCCGCTTGCGTTGGTAGAACTTGAATACGCGTCGGGGCATGTCGGCCGTCCTCGGGTGTCGATTAGTAGGATCGGCGGATGACCGCGTCGGCCATGAGTTCGAGCATCTGACGACCCGGCGACGCCGGGAGCTCGATGAGGGCGCCCTTCGCCTTCTCCACATACGACGACGCGAGCGATTGGGTCGCCTGAATCGATCCGGTTTCGCGGATCGCATCGATCAACTCGGGAACACCCGATCGGTCGTGGTGCTCCGCGAGGCGCACGAGCTCGAGCGAACGCAGCGTCTGCGTATCGTCCGCGTCCGCGAGATGGTGGATGAGCGGATAGGTGAGCTTGCCCTTCTCGAGGTCCTTGCCGACGGATTTGCCGACCTGCTCTTCGGACCCCATGAGATCGAGGACATCGTCCTGGATCTGGAACGCGATGCCCAGCGCCTTGCCGTAGCTCAGGAGGGCTTGGGTGATCGGGTGCTCGCGCTGATCGAACCCGAGCGTGCAGAGCGCCCCGAGCTCGCAGGCCGCACCGATGAGGGCGGCGGTCTTTCGATCGAGGATCTCGAGGTAGGTTGCTTCGTCGAGCGAGTGGTTGTTGCGGTGGTGGAGCTGGAGGAGCTCGCCCGTGCACATGACCGCAGACGCGTTGCCGACGATCCGCGAGGGGACGGGGGAGTCGAGCGATGAGCACAACTCGTAAGCGGACGCGATGAGGTAGTCCCCGAGGATGACGGAGGTCTCGTTCCCGTGGAGCATGTTGAGGGTCTGCCCGCGACGGCGGATCTCTGCTTCGTCGAGGACATCGTCGTGCACGAGGGTGGCCATGTGGACCATCTCGCAGACCGCGCCGCAGACCTGGTGCGCGTGGGTGCAGATCGAATCGTCGTTCCCGGAGTCGATCATCTCGTGATGCTCGGCGTTGCTCGCGATCCCGCACAGCAGGACGAGCGTCGGACGGAGCATCTTCCCGCGATAGCGTTCGATGTACCTACACATTTCATCGACCGGGGGCAGATCGGAGACGAGCTGGCGTTCGAAGATCTCGATGACCCCGGGGAACGCGTTCGCGATAGCGCTCTGGACGCCCTCGAGTTCGGATGGGATATCAAGCACGCCTTGCACGGATGCGGCCCCTTTAGTCGTAGGCGACGATGTAGTTGATGAACGCGGGGTCCGCTTCGCCCTTGAGCGTGGGCTCGTACTCGCCCGTGCCCTCGCCCTCATCGTCCTCGCCCTCCCAGTACACATGCACCTGCGAGAACCCGGCTTCGGAGAGGAGCTCGCGGATCTCCACGAGTGACCAGAGACGCCAGTGATAAACGAACGCGTCCTTCATCCGTGTTTTGTCGGGGAACTTGAAGTGGATCCGGCACTCCATATCACCCGTGATGGGGTTGAAGTGCTTCTGCTCCCAGACATAGGTGAACTGTCGCCCAGGGCCGTCATCGATCTTCTTGGATTCCTTGGTCTCCGTCATCGCCTCGGACCCGCCGTAGTGATCGAGGAAGAAAACACCGTCCTTGCCAAGGCTGTCGCGGACGGTCTTGAAGTAATGGCGGAGATCATCGCGGGTTTTGAAGAGCCAGTAACTGAAGTTCATCGCGAGGACGATGTCCGAGCCGGACGCGTCGCCGGGCTCGAGGACATTGCGATTGATGAGCTGGATCCGGGACTGCGCGTCAGGATCGAGCGATTGGACATGGTGCTCCATGCCCCAGTCGAGCGTGGGTTGATCGATGTCGAGCCCGATCGCTCGGTTGGTCTCGCGTCGCTTGACCCACTCGGTGCTCGTGTTGCCTGTGCCGCAGAAATCTTCGCGGAGCACCTGGGCGTGGCGTCCACGGATCTCTTTGAATGTTTCGTCAACGAAATCGATCTCCGCTTCGACATTCTGAACGGAGAGCTGGTAGAGCTCGTGCTTGTCCGCGCTGCCCGCGGAGAAAGCACCGCTCTGGGTGGCCCGCATGGCGGCTTTCTCTTGGAGCTTCTTGGTGCGTCCTGACTTATGGGGCATGCTGGCGGTGCTCATGTGAACTGATCTCTTTATCTTATCGGGCATCCCTGCGGATGTAGTCTGCGCTCATGTTCTCGATCCGCTCAATAATAGAGCGTTGCCGGCGGGCAATCCCTTTCAGAAGCCGATGAACTCGGCTCTCCCCGCCTCGTATGCATACACTCGGAGTCCCACAGGAGGAAGATTCACGATGCGATTGACCATGGTTGGAACTGGGTATGTCGGGCTCGTCACCGGCGTCTGTCTCGCGAACTCGGGCAACGATGTGATCTGCCTCGATGTCGACCCCGCGAAGATCGAGAAGCTTGAGCAGGATATCTGCCCGATCTACGAGCCCGGGCTGACCGAACTCATGGTCAAGAACCGCAAAGCGGGTCGTCTGACCTACACCCTCGACAAGAAGATGGCCTACCAGGCCGCGGACATGATCTTCATCTGTGTCGGGACCCCATCGGACGAGAAGGGGCACACGGACATGACCTTTGTCGACGGTGCCGCGGACGATATCGGGAACGCGATCAAGGAGCTCGGCCCGGGGCAGAAGCCCAAGGTCGTGGTCGTCAAGTCCACCGTCCCCGTCGGGACGACCTTCCGCGTCCGTGACCGCATCCGCGACATCGTTGGCGATGAGATCGAGTTCTTCGTCGCCGACAACCCCGAGTTCCTCAAAGAGGGCGACGCGGTCAACGACTTCAACAAGCCCGATCGTGTCGTCGTCGGCGTGGAGAACGAGAAGGTCGGGGAGATGTTCCGCGACCTCTACGACCCATTCGTCCGAAACGGGCACCCCATCTTCGTGATGGATGTGCTCTCTGCGGAGATGGTGAAGTACGCATCGAACAACTTCCTCGCGACCAAGATCTCGTTCATCAATGAGATGGCGAACCTCTGTGAGGCTTACGGTGCCAACATTAATCGCGTCCGCGAGGGCATGTGCTCCGACTCTCGCATCGGGCACGCGTTCCTGCACCCGGGTCTGGGGTACGGCGGTTCGTGCTTCCCCAAGGACACCCTCGCGTGCATCATGATGGGCGACAAGGCCGGCGTCACCATGCAGGTCTCCAACGCCGTGCACGGCACAAACGAGCGCCAGCGCAACCTGTTCTTCAACAAGATCACCGGGCACTTCGGTGGCGAGTCCGGGCTCCAGGGCAAGAAGCTCGCGTTCTGGGGGCTCGCGTTCAAGCCCCGCACGGACGACATCCGCAAGGCGCCCGCCCTGACCCTCATCCGCAAGGCCCTCGGGTGCGGCGCGAGCTGCGCCGGGTTCGACCCCGTCGCGGCTGAGAATGTCGGCAAGGAGATGGGCTCGACCGTTGAGCTCATCAACGACATGTACGAGTGCGCTCGTGGCGCAGACGCGTTGGTCATCTCGACGGATTGGGCGGAGTTCAAGTCGCCCAACTTCGAGAAGCTCGCAGAGGTCATGAAGGGCAAGGTCATCTTCGACGGGCGGAACCTCTACCGCCGTCAGCACCTCGACGAGCTCGGGTTCCACTACTACTCCGTAGGACGCGCACCGGTGAAACCCGCCTGAGCGAATCCGTATACCATGGGATCATGCCGATCCCCAAGGACGATCGAGATCAACCCTGCGAAGTCGCGCGACTGACGAGCCGTCAGCTCGCGTGGCGATCGCTCGGGATCCGCTCGTTGACCAAGGATGAGATCACAAAGCAAGAGCAGCAGCTCACCATCAACTCCGAGATCTTGATCGCACTCATCGGAGGTGTGATGGGGTGGTCGATCTGGACGGTCTTCTTTCTTCCCTTCACCTCGCTCAAGGGGTCGTTGCTCGGGAACTTCCTGATCCCAACGGTCGCATCGATCGTGTTCTCCACAATCATCTGGTTCGTGAGTCTCACCTGGGTGCGCCAGCGCAAGTTTCCCAAGATCGCGGCCGTCCATCTCGAGCACGGCAAGTGCGCCGGGTGCGGGTATGAGCTCAAAGACCTCCAGGTTGAGTCTGACGGGTGCGTCGTCTGCCCCGAGTGTAACGCTGCGTGGAAGTCCGAACGGATCGGTGTCGCAAATGCCTGATCGATATCGTGTGATCAATCAGGACTGGATCGACGCGATCAGTGATGTGCCGGATGCATCGATCGACCTGATGTATGTCGATCCGCCGTTCAACACGGGCAAGACACAGTCCGCGAGCGCTGGGGCATACCAAGATTCATGGGCAAGCACAGACGAATGGGTCAGTTGGTTCGGTGCGCGACTCGAGCGGACGATCCCCAAGCTCAAAGAGTCCGGGGCCGTTCTGATCCATGTTGACTGGCGCACGAGTCATCGCGTGCGTGTGGTGCTCGACGAACTGCTCGGCGAAGACCGGTTCGTGAACCACCTCGTCTGGCGCTACGGGCTCGGTGGGTCATCGCCGCGCCGGTTCGCACGCAAGCACGACGACATTCTCTTCTACTGCATCGATCCGGACGCGTACTACTTCGATCCGCCCATGATCCCCGCAACAAGCAATCGGATGAAGGGGCAGATGAAGAAAGCCACGGATGTCCTCGATATCCCAACCCTCAACAACATGGCGGCCGAACGCGTCGGGTACCCAACGCAGAAGCCGCTCGCGCTGCTGGAACTGCTGATCGGTGCGTGCTGCCCACCCGGGGGGGGTGTGCTCGATCCGTGCTGCGGATCGGGCACGACGCTCGTCGCGGGTCAACGCCTCGGGCGAATCGTGATCGGGTTCGATGAGAACCCGGACGCGTGTTCGATCGCTATGGGACGACTCATCAAGTGACACCGGCCCCGCACGACGCGTAGGTCGGCAGGGCCGGTGTTGAGAGGGGGCAAGTTGTGGTTCGTCAGTTCGTCGATTATCGACGGCGACGGGTCGCGGCCAGACCGCCGAGCCCGAGCAGGGCGAATGCACCAGGGGCAGGGGTGATCGCGACATTGTCGAGATCGAAATCAACGACAAGCGGGGTATCGAGCCCGTCTGGGCGGTCCGCGGAGACTTGGATGTTCCCGATGCTCTGCATGATCGCGTTGAACGCGTCCGGGGTCGGAGCGCCCTCGATGGTCAGCAGCGGGTTGAAGAAGCTCAGGTCGAACGAGAGGGTGACCCACTCGCCCGACGCGACGGGGCCGTCGAGTTCCACCGCGAATGCGGGGAAGTTGTTCGAACTCGCGACACGCAGCGCGATCCCGAGGTCCTGCCCCGCGTTGTGGCGGAAGTCGAAACTGATGCGGTTGATCCCGCTCGCAAGGTAGTTGCCCACAAACGCGTCGCCCGACGCGTCGAAGTCGTCCTGCCCGCGGAAGATCGTCAGCCCGAACGGGCCCGCGCTGTTGAGGTCGGCGGTCGAGGTGATAAACGCGCTCCCGTCGAGCGCGCCGGTCGCGTTGTAGGTGGGGGCGCTGAAGCTGCCCTGCAGCCACCCATTGGCGCCGGATTCGAAGGTTTCGGTGAACGGAGAAACGCCTGCGTTGGCGATGCCCGCGGTGAGTGCGATAGCGGAAAGGGTGCGGATGCTCATCTCGTAAACTCCAGTGAGTGAGTGGGGGATATGGATTAACCGGCGCTGTAGGCCGTCAGGAACGCGGAAACATCGAAGAAGTTCAGGGTGCAGTCGCCGTTGAGATCGGCGCTGATCTCGCCCGCGTTGTACGCGGTCAGGAACGCGGACACATCGAAGAAGTTGAACTCGCCGTCGGAGTTGAAGTCGCCGGGGTTGCCTACGCGAACGGTGAGTTCGAGACGCGGCGCGTACCCGAAGATCGACGCGATGGGGTTTTCTTTCGTGTACCAGAACGGGTAGGCGATCTCACCGGTCCCGCCGCCATCGCCGCCGTTCGCCGCGTGCAGCGAGGTGATCGCGAATCGGACCTCACCCAACGCGAGGCCACCCGCGAGGTAATCGCGGATGCCCGGCTGGCACAGGTCGACATCAAAGGTGAAGTCCGTGTCCGCGGGGACGAACTCGCCCGGGAGGACGGCATCGGTCTGTCCGATGGCCATCGGTGTCGCGTCGAACTCTTCCTTCAGGTTATTGGAGATGTTGACCGGGTTGCTGCCATCGAATGGGAAATACGCGGCGTACGCGTAACGCGACCCCTGCGTCGGGTCGACATCCGCGATCCCGCCGAACGCGGAGTACTCGCCCCAGTTCGTCTGATTGAATCCTTCCTGGTACCCGATCGCCCACAGGTGCACAGGGCGTCCGTCGTCCGTGTCGAGCGAGTTGTCGAGGAAGAGGTAGGTGTCGTGCGTGTCGTATGTCGGGTCGTACCGGAACTCGTCGCCGTTGGTGTTTGTGATGATCACGCGGGCGCTGAGCACCTGGTACTCCGACGCATCGAGTCCGTCCGCGATGTCGGCGAGTGTCTCGAACCCAACGATGAACTGCGCGTCGTGATCGTCGAACCCGTCGAGTTCCACCGCGCCAAAGGTGGACGCCGAGAGGCGCGTGCCCGGCGAGCCGTTGAACGGATAGTTCCAACGATCGAGCGTCGGCGCGTCGTACTCAACCGTGATGGTCTCGGACTGAGCCGCTGCGGAACCAGTAAGGACAGCGACGACGAGTGAAGCACAAGTTGCGCGATTCATGTTCTTTGACTCCCGTTCGGGGTGCGGGTGAATAAAAAGGGCTGGACTTTGTTGAGAATCAGTCGCAGCAGCGGAAGAATACACCCGGAATTCGATGAGATCGAGTCTCAGTTGCAGACAATTTTCGCGACACAAGATAGAATCTCATCCAGCGGGATCATCCACGGATCGATACTGAGGCAGATATGCATCGCACGAAGACCCAGAACTGGACAAGGCCGTCCGCATTCACGCTCATCGAGCTTTTGGTCGTGATCGCGATCATCGCGCTGCTCACCGGGATCCTGCTCCCTGCATTGGGTAAGGCCAGGATGACAGCCGCAGCGGTCAAAGAGCAATCCGGGATGCGTCAGGCGATGATCGCCTACAACAGCTATGCCGAGGATCATCGCGGCGGGCTTCTCATCGGATTCCCCAACCAGAGCGTGTGGAATCGCATGGTCCAGCGGGGCGATGACCCAGTGGATTTCGAAGGCAACCCGCTCGGTCGCACGGTTGGGTCGCGCTATCCCTGGCGATTGATCTCATACTTTGATGGGAACTGGCAGGGGCTCTACAACGATCAACGCGTGATCGAGCAACTCGCAGAAGCAGCCGAGTCGCCGCATGCCACGGTCAGCAACGAAACGATGAAGTACATCATCAGCTTGTATCCGTCGTTTGGGCTCAACTCGTACTTCATGGGTGGCGGTGCTCCGGGCGATTCCATCCCATTCTCGGAATCCGGGCTCAGACTCTTCGGGCAGTTCTACGCGACCAAGTCCTACGGGATCAATCGCGCCAGCAACCAGATGGTCTTTTCCAGCGCACGCGATCGCGCGGAGTCGAGCATCCTCCCGGGGTACGGCACGGTCGAGGGTTCGTTCATCGTGAAACCTCCGTACCTGTACTCGACCACCGGGCGTCAGTGGGCAACGACATACAACGAGTTCGCCGAGACACCCGATCAGAACTCCGGTCGCATCAGTTTGCGCTACAACGGCAAGGGGATCGCCGGCATGCTCGACGGGCACGCTGAGCAGTGGGGATGGGACGAGTTCAACGACATGCGCCGCTGGTCCGACAAGGCAACCAGTCCCGATTGGGTGATCGAACCGAACCTGCCCTGAGCGTTGAAACGACCTATCCTCTGCTCTATGAGCGAGAAGACACACACCGCAACCATCCCCGACCTCGTCGCCGAACTCGAGTGGCGCGGGCTTATCAAGGACTGCACGGATCAGAAGGCACTGCGTGCCCACCTGGAAACGCCCGGGCGGAAGATCTACGCGGGTTTTGATCCCACGGCCGACTCGCTCACGATCGGGAACCTTGTCCCCATCATGATGCTCGCGCATGTCAAACGCGCCGGGCACACCCCCGTCGTTGTCATGGGCGGCGGCACCGGGCTCATCGGCGACCCCTCTGGCAAGTCCGCCGAGCGTCAGATGATGACGAAGGAAACCGTTGAGCATCATGTGAACTGCCAGCGCCCGATCTTCGAGAATGTCCTCGGGCAGATCGAAGGCCCGGAGCACCTCATCAAGAACAACCTCGACTGGCTCGGCGGGATCTCCTACATCGAAGCCCTCCGCGACATCGGCAAGCACTTCTCCGTCAACATGATGATGCAGAAGGAGTCCGTCAAGGAACGCCTCAACAACCGCGAGCAGGGGATTTCCTACACCGAGTTCTCCTACATGATCCTGCAGGCGTACGACTTCGCCTACCTCTACGAGCACGACGACATCACCGTCCAGTTCGGCGGCAGTGATCAGTACGGCAATATTGTGGCGGGTCTCACGCTCTTGAAGAAGAAAGCGAACCAGCTTTTTGACGAAGCTCAAGCCGCGTTCGTACTCCAAATCGACAAACTCGAAGATCAGTTGGAGGCTCAAAAATGGCGAGACTGCTTCGTCTTATCCACTGGTCTGAAAATCGGAGAAGAGGAACTCAACCGCCCAGTGGATAAAGCAACAATAAAGGAGTTGTTAGACAACGCACAGCAAACGAAGCCTCGAGAGTTTCTGAATGCATACATGCGACATGTTGATGCGATTGATTCATTCAATGGAGCTTATTCGACCTTCGGGCTCACCGCCCCCCTCGTCCAAAAAGCCGACGGCGGCAAGTTCGGCAAGACCGAAACCGGTGCCGTCTGGTTGACAGCGGCGCGGACATCGCCGTATGCGTACTACCAGTTCTGGCTCAACGCGACGGACGAGGACGCGAAGAACTGGATCAAGGTCTTCACCTTCCTCCCGCAGGCCGAGATCGAATCGCTCATCGCCCGCCATGACGAGAACCCCGGCGCACGCGAGCTGCAGCGCACCCTCGCCCAGAACGCGACACAGATCCTGCACGGCAACGCCGCGATGGAGAACGCGGAGGCTGCGGGCAAGGCGCTCTTCTCGGGTGAAGTGGGGACCCTCGACAAGGACACCCTCGTCGAGGTCTTCGCGAGCGTCCCGACAACGGAGCACGCCAAGTCCGATCTTGGTGGCGAGGGTGTCGATCCGGTGGAGCTGCTCGTCGAGTGCAAGCTTGCGTCGTCCAAGCGTGAAGCGCGCGAGTTCCTCTCGGGCAACTCCGTTTCGATCAACGGCGAGAAGATCGACGGCGACACCCGCATCAACGCGTCGCACCTGCTCCACGGTTCATTCATCGCGATCCGTCGCGGGAAGAAGAACTGGCACATGACCAAGTGGGCGTGATTAGGTGTGATCACATCGACATCATGAGCTGCTCAACATCATGCGGCGACTCGCCCTGCCCCGTTCGGGTTGAGAGCAAGGCCGCGTGCGTCATGGTCAGCACGCTCGTGTAATCGATCGGCGGGCGTGACGGAGCAACCCCGGCGCACAAATCCGCGACCCCACGCTGCAGCGCGCCCGCGTCCGAGTTGAGCGAGGTATCCGCCGCGTTGTGTGTGTCCACCTGCTCGCCCGATGGGTTTGTCCAGACGAACCCGGATTCGCAGAGCGTGATCTTTCCTTCGGCGCTCATCAGGTGCATCTCGATCTCGCTCGCGGGGGACTGATCGGAGAGGTAGATCGCGGCGCATCGCCCGTCGGAGAACCGGAGGTTCATGGTGATCTCGCCGTGCAGATCGCGGAGGGTCTCGCCGGGCAAGGGGTGCATCCCTCGTCCCGCGCGGGGCGAGACATACGCGGCCTCGATAATGCTCGGGACCCCGATGAGCCAGCGCGTGAGATCGAGCATGTTGAACAGCCGTGCACCGAGCGATCCGAGCGACGCGGGCCCGCAGAACCGGAGCATGCCCGAGCGGACGGGGGCATAGGTCTCGAGGACCGCCCCGAGTTCGGTGACGATGGGTCGGTACCGGATGAGCGGCCCAAAGCTCGCGAGCGATCCGAGCAGGCCCTGGTTGAGCGCCTCGGCAAAGCTCGTCCCCGCGATGCCCGAGGCCGTCGCGGGGATGGGTTCGAGCGTCGCGACGCACACATTGCGTGCATGGGCAGCACGCAGCGATTCCAGGTCCGCGTCGTTGGGGTGCTCACCGAACCTGCCCGCGTCGCCGATGAGTATCATGTCCGTGTCGAGGGTTGTAAGCGCTGTGCGGAGATCATCGACAGGATCGCAGCCGAGCGTGGACGCGACCTGACCCGTGCGTGCGGGATCGGGGCACCCTGCACCGATGAGCTCGATCCCGCCAGCGCGTACGGCACCAGCAATCGCGGGGGCTTGATCGGGGTTCGTCCAGAGCACACATCGTGGTTGCGTCATACGCTCGCATTCTACGCGATGACGGGGTTTTGTGCTTGCCCGACCCGATCGATGTGCGACGGCGTATGATTCTGGCAAGACGCAGCAAGGCGGCTGCTCATGAGCAACAGGTTCATGGGAGGAAAGTCCGAGCACGACAGGACACGATGGTGGGTAACGCCCACCCGCCCCAACACACCCGCGAGGGTTCGGCTGGGGGCGAGGGATAGTGCCACAGAGAACAAACCGCCGATGGCCCGGCTTGCTGGGCACAGGTAAGGGTGAAAAGGTGCGGTAAGAGCGCACCGCCCGGCTGGTGACAGACGGGGCACGGTAAACCCCATCGCGTGCAAGCCCAAGCAGAGCTCGTGTGGTCCGCACGATGAGCTCGGGTCGGGTGCTGGGAGCGTTACGCTCCTCACCACATCGGCAACGGTGTGGGCAGAGAAATAGTCGCCCAGAGGCGCAGGTCCGATCGCGAGCCCCCGTCAATGGAGCTGATCGGAAACCGCGCCTCGGACAGAACTCGGCTTACCCGCTGCGTCCAGCCGCTTGATCGCACCCCCCAGGGAAAACTCTGGGGGGTGCGGCCTTTTTATTACGCATGAAAAACGCCCGGCCGAGGGAATGGCCGGGCGTCGACGGTCTGCTGAGGGTGATCAAACAGACCGGTGTATTCGCGTTGTGCGTGCTGCGATTACGGGCAACCGGCGTTGTATGCGTTGAGGAACAGCGAGATGTCGAAGAAGTTGAACACCCCATCGCCATTGAAGTCGGCGATCGGGTCCATCGCGTTGAAGGCGTTGAGGAACACGCTGACATCGAAAAAGTTGATCACGCCGTCACTATTGAGGTCCACGGCACAGATGTCCTGGATACCGAGCGTCCCGTCGGGGTTGAGGTTGTGGGCTTCGATGTCGGCAACACCAAAGTCACCGATCTGCCACGCGCTGACAATCTGACCCTCCGAGAAAGCGCTGACGAGGCGTGCGCGGTATGCGGGGTCAGACGCGACCACGGTGCTCCACTCTTCGGTGCCCGAATCGTTCAGACGAGTCGCGATGACAGTGTCGTTGCCGATCCCTGCGCCACCCTCGATCCAAAGTGTGACGAGATCGCCATCAATCACTTCCACATTGATCGAGCCGGAGGAGTTGGAATCCGGGGCGGAGAGCTCAACACCGGAATCGCTCCAGAGTCGATTGCCGGAGTTATCGAACGCCTGGGCGTAGACGCCCTGGTTGCCCTGGTTGTTGGTAAGCTCAACCCAGCTGACATAGGTTTCGCCAAAGAGGTCGTCGTGTATCACGCTGGGCGACACACGATCTCGTGGCGCGGTCGATGCCGCGATGCCGTTGTGCGGGAAGAGCTCGGTGCCGTCGCTGGCGAGACGCTGGACATATACATTCAGGCTGTTCTGCGTGTCATACCACGAGAAGGTGGTCGACCCATCGGCAGAGGCATGGAACTCGGGGAAGTTACCGAACTGCAACGATCCGCCGTCATACACCGCCACGCGGCTCGCCCACGCCTCATTCCCGCTCGAGTCGATCTTCTGTGCATGCAGGGTCTTCTGCCCGAGGAAGAACGCGTACTGAATCCACGAGACGACAACAGAGCCGTTCTCCGTGCCGTGCATCGACGCGACAAGGGTGGTGAGCCCGCTCTCACTGATCGTGTGTGTCCATTGGACCATGCCGTCCTGGTTCACCTTTACCATCTCGGTGCTGCTGTCACTGCCCCAGGCGATGACGGCACCGCCATCGCTCGTGGTCGCCACATCGGGCGAGGCGAGGAAGGCGGCGGTATCACCGAACTGGATGCCATTCGCGCCCCATTGGACAGCTCCATCGGGCGCGACGCGTTGCACGGTGATCTGGTCTGCGCCGAATCGATCATCACGGAACGCAAGAATCGCGAACCCGCTCGCATCGACATCGAGGTCATAATCCTGAGTTGACGAGTATCCCCGATCAGCGATCAGGATCCCGTTGGCACCCCAGAGCGGATTCCCATCGCGATCGAGTCGCTGGAGTCGAACATCGTAACCCGAGACACTGGTGTACCAGCTGATGTACACGCCGTCGGTCCCATCCGTAACGATCTTGGGCTGCACCTGCTCGCCAGTGCCGTCGGCGACAATCTGATGCATTGTGGAGTCATCCACCCATTGAGCGTGGGCAGTTGAGCAGAGTAAGCATGATCCCATTGCGAGAATCATGGGGACGCGATGGTGTGTAGGGGACATCAGTTCTCTCCTGTTGCATGGGTACCCAATCAGATGGGTGTGTGTTTGAGAATACCCGGAATAGAGTGTGTAATAAATAACATAGATGAAAAAATCACAAGAATCATTCAAAATCTTGTGCTACCCTACCCATTGTGAATTGAGGGGAACCACGCACATGTCCAGCCCAACTGAGATCGCGAATGGGGTGCCTACAGAACGGTGCCCTAAGGCGCTCGGATCCAGAATGATCCAATCACTCGGTGGGGTGCTTTCACACATCGAGGGGTGCTCGGATCGCCCGACGGATATCGCGCGCAAGCTCGATGTCTCACGCGTGATGGTTTCTCGCCTGATCAATGCGATCCGCAAGCCAGATCCGATCGAGACGCTCACCCGTCTGCCAGGGCCGGAGACGCTCCGCTCGATCGTGCGTGCAGCATCAAAGTTTGGCGTCCCCAAAGATCAGATCAATGCTGCGATGCGGGCCATTGAGGACTTCGACACCCTCATCCGCGATCAGTACGGCACACGCACCGCGATGAACGCGGCGCTGAGCAGCGCGAACGAAGAGACCCTCGAGAAGTTCGAGCAATCCTCGCGTTACCAGGTCTTCAAGGGCATGAGCCAGATCGTGGGCGCGCAGAGCACGCTCTGGCTCACGGCCATGATGCTCACGCAGAACAAGGACGACGCGAACAGTGTCGATGTCTCCACGATCCACGGCACATCCGGTCTGCGTCGATTGCGCCCCGACACGCCGGTGCGATTCGTGTACGGGATCCCGCCGGAGTATGTCGATCGTCGCCAATCGCCCAAGCGCGAGTCGTTCGATGTCAGCTCGTTCATGATCCACGAGCCCGCGCCGCTGCGGGTCGAGGAGGAGAACGGGCAGATCATCAACATCTTCTCGCCCGAGCAGGTCGGCAAGGACGCGCTCTACGACATGTTCTCCGAGGTGTACATCCCCAACGGGTCGTACCGGTACGCGAAGAACGGGCGAACGATGCGGGGGACCACGGTCATCCCCGACATCCCGGTCGTCACGCTCGTCAGCGATGTCATCCTCTGCGACGAGATCTTCGACGGGATCGAGCCCGAGCTGTTTGTGTACAACACCATGCCCCGTGGCGGGGCGGATGTCGAAGACCCGAAGCGCGATGTCGATCGCGTGCCTGTCACGGATGAACTCCACGAACTCGTGGGCGGGCTTGAGGCGCTGGAGATCGCGGACTTCCCCAAGTATGTCGATATGGTGCGCTACCTGTGCGAGAAGAACCGGCGATCGCTCGACTCGGTCCGTGTCTATCGACTCCGCGTGCAATACCCCGTATTCGGGTTCCAGTACACCATCGCGTTCAGGGTTCCACAGGAGCCTGAGCCCTAATCACCCTTCGTTCGTCGGCTCATTTGTCGTGACAACCCGCAGCTGACAGAACTGGCGATGCCCGAGCGGGCCCGAGTGGTATCCCATTCCGGAGTGGCGTGCGCCAACCCACGGGGCACCACCCACGCCGCCCATCGATCGGTTGACCCCGATCATCCCCGCGGTCAATCGACGACCCACGGATCGCGCGAGCTGGTCTTCGCCGAACACAACCGCGCCGAGCCCGTACTCCGTGTCGTTCGCGAGCGCGACGGCTTCGTCCGCGTCCTTGACTGTCGCGACGCACGCGATCGGGCCGAAGGTCTCGACGGTCATGATGTCCATCTCGTGCGTGACGCCGTCGAGGACGGTGGGCTCGACGAAGTTGCCCTCGTGCTCGTTCCCGCCGTGCAGGACCTTGGCGCCCTTGGAGACCGCGTCCTTCACCTGGGCGATGACATGTTCTTTCTGCTCACGCATGACCATCGGCCCGATGTTCGCGTTCTCGTCGAGGCAGTCGCCGATCGTGAACTCCTTGGTGTGCTCGAGGAGCTTGTCCATGAACGCGTCCTTGATCGACTCCTGCACATAGATGCGTTCGGTGGAGACACACACCTGTCCGCAGTTGCGGAACGAGTTGCGTGCCGCGAAACCCGCAGCCTGATCCAGGTCCGCGCCCTCAAGGACGATGCACGGGTCCTTAGAACCAAGCTCAAGGATCAATCGCTTGAGCCCCGGCGCAGCAGCAGCCATGATGTGCTGCCCAGCAGTCTTGGACCCCGTGAACGCGATCATGTCCACATCACCCGCGACGAGCGCTTTACCCTGATCGTCCTCGCCGTGGATGATCTGCAGCACGCCCTCTGGCAGGTACTCGTTAAGGACCTTGACATACTCGTCCGCGATCAACGGCGTCTGCTCGGATGGTTTGAGCACCACGGTGTTCCCCGCAACGAGTGCCGGGATGATCGTCCAGTGCGGCATAAGGATCGGGAAGTTCCACGGCGTGATCGCGGCGCACACACCGAACGGGTCGTAGCACAAGAGCGACTTGGCACCCTCTCCATCGAGCACATCGGGCTGGACCGCCTTGGCGACCTCGTCCACTTCCTCGGCCATGCGGCTACCGCACCCCGTGACCTCGCCGATCCCCTCCGCGAGAGGCTTGCCCTGCTCGAGTGAGAGGATGCGTCCGAGTTCTTCCGCACGCGCGACGAGCGCCTCGCCTGCGGGCTTGAGCATGTCGGCACGCTGCTGAGCACTCTTCGCCGCCCATGCGGGCTGGGCGGCGCGGGCCTTGGCGATGACCGCATCGACCTGATTCGCAGGCGTGATCGGGACCGACCCGACGAGCTCGCCGGTGGAGGGGTTGTAGGAGTTGAGGGTGTCGGTCGCGGTGGGGGTATCGATGGTGCTCATGCCCGGATTCTAGGGGGGAAAGAGGACTACCACCAGTTGAATGCGTCGGGGTATAGATACTGGATGAAGAACATGGCACAGAACACGATGAAGTACAGAGAGGTTAATCGATCAACTACTTTTCGCTTTCTCATGATCGCATAAGAGAGTCGGTAGTCGCTCGCTAAGGGATGGCGTTTCGTGATCTGGATTCGGGCGATTACGAGTAAGGTGAACGAGATGAGGGCGAGAAACGGTAAGAGCAGGATCGCGAAGATCACAATATAGATCGCGTTTTGACTCGCTCGCAGGGCGACGGGGTCATCTTGTCGGGTATCGAGCGGCGTGTTGCACTCTGGGCAATGATCGCCGCGTCGTCGCCCGGGCATCGCGTACCCGCATGTGCCGCATGAGTGACTCTCCGCACTCATCCCATTCGCCCAGCTACCAGCACGATGTACGAGTCCTCAAGCTCTTCCTCGCCGTCTTCGACCGGCATCACATACGCGTTACCGTCGTCGTCCATCGCGTCCGCGAGCTTGGTGTAGACCTGGGTCTCGGAAAACCCCGCGTCCTCCATCGCGTCGCGGAGTTCCGGGATCGACCACAGACGCCACTCGTACACGAACGCGTCCTCAAGCTCGAACTCGATCACGCCCGCCCGCTCGACGCGGAAGTGGATGAGGTTGGTCACGAACCCCGTGGTCGGGTCTGCGGCGTGCTGTTCCCAGGTGTACCGGCAGAGCTTGCCGCCGGGCATGGGATGGGCGCGATGGACGCCGCCGAGGGTGTACGCCGATTCGCCGCCGTAGGTGTCGCACACGAAGACGCCGTTGGATGCTTCGAGGCGCTTGCGGACATGCGTGAGGTACTCGACGAGCTCCGCGCGGGTGTGCATGTACCCGATCGAGAAGTTCCCGACGAACACCAGATCGCACGGGTCATCGACCTCGCGCACATCACAGAGGTGCTTGGTGATGCGTTCATGCTCGCCGCGTCGTGCGAGGGTTTCCTCGTCGAAGTCCACCGCGACGGCGCTGCACCCGTCCCGCTCGACCCAGAGGTGCGAGACTGCCGCGGTCCCCGCGAAGTCCTCGCCGAGCACCTTGGGGTCGTTGTTGTGGATCGCGCGGAGCAACGGCACCAGGTCCTTGGGGGACTGGACGCAGAGCTCGTACAAGTCGTGCTTGTTGTACTCGGTATCCCTGAGCATGTTGTGTACTTCGGGTTACGCCATCCGGACCCACTTGATGAGCGTCCGCAGGTTCGGGGGCTTGCCGAACATAAGCAGCCCGACGCGGAAGACCTTCGCCGCGAACCAGAGGAAGACGACCACCGCGATCGCGTTCACGAGGATGACCAGCGCGGTTTGCCAGACCGGGGGCGGGTCATTGGACGCGATCCGCATGATCATGATGAACGGCGAGATCGGCGGGATGAAACTCGTAATCGTTGAGAGCATCGAGTTCGGGGCGCGGATCACCGGCGTGAAGAAGAAGTAGGGGATCATCATCATCATAATCACGGGGGTCATGAGCGATTGGGCTTCACGCATGTCGTTGACCGCGGAACCGATCGCAGCCATGAGTGACGCGAACATGAAGTACGCGAGGATGAAGAACACGAAGATGAGGACGATCGTCGTCCAATCGATGAGGTCCATGCGTTCCATGAAGAAGAGCGCGAAGATGCCCAGCCAGCTGTACACGACAAGCAGCGAGAGCCCGACGCACATCTGCCCAATGATCTTGCCCGTCATCAGTTCCATCGGGGAACACGCGGACAGCAAAACCTCGACAACCCGGTTTGATTTCTCTTCGATCGTGGTCGTGAGGAGATATTGCCCGCCGGTCATGGAGGCAATTAACAGCAGAACCATCGAGACGACCGGGATGATGAAGGTCGTGATTCCGGTGGACGCTTTCTTCTCGCCTTCCTCGGTAATCTCCTGACTCGCGCGTTCATCGACATCCGAGATCTCAAGCACCTGTGTGCGATCGATCCCCGCGTTCTCATACCGGCGCTGACGGATCGACCAGCGAACCCCGTCCTTGATCTCGGAGACGGTCTCGTCGTTGAGCTTGGGACGGAGGAAGACCTGGAATCCGCCGTACCCTTCCTCATCGTTGACCTTGCGTGTGGAGTCCGCGTCGATATCGATGATCGCGAGGATGGTTTCCAGATCGCCCTTAGACTTTGCTCCCGAGGCGACCTGCTCTTGCAACTCGGCTTTCAGTTCATCGATGCTCGCGTCTGGCCCCGCGGGGATCACACGGAACTCGGGGAACCGGATGGTCTTTGACGCCTGATCGATCTGTTGATCGATCTGGTCTTTCTGGCCCTCAGCCATCGGGATCGCATTCTTTGCGAACTCCTTGACATCATCAAATCGCTCTTTCCAACGGGCTTCGACCTCGTCGGGCGCAAGCCGATCCACGAGGGTCTCGGAGACATCCGCCGAGCGATCAAGGACATAGATCGTTCCGGTATCTGCTGGTGGCTGGGCACTCATGGTTAGCAGGATCACGAGCGGCATGATCGCCGCGAGAACGGCGGGGAGCACCAACGCTCCAATGATAAATCCTTTGGTGATCGCGGTCGATGCGAACTCACGACCCGCAACGCGGGAGATCTTGGAGATGTTCATGATTCGCCCTCCTCTTCCTCAGTATTTCCTGCAAGGAGTTCCGCACGCAGCTGCTCCGCGTCGGCACCGCGCTTGCCGCCGGTGACGATCTCGATGAACACATCTTCCAGAGTCGGGCGTTTGATCTCCACCCGGTTCATCGGCATCGCATCGAGCAGCATCTTCATCGCCTGCTGCGGATCGACGCCCTCATTGAGGACAACCTCGAGCGACCCGTCGATCGGGGTGACATGCGCCACACCCGGCACGCTTGAAACCATATCGGCCTGTGCGACGCCTCCGATCGGATCGACATGCAGCGCCCGCGGATCAAAGCGTTTGCGGATGTCGTCGAGTGTGTCGTCGAGGACCTTCTTGCCCTGGTGGATCATCACGATGTGATCGCAGTTCTGCTCGGCCTGGTGCATGACATGGGTGGAGAAGATGACCGTCTTGCCCCGGGCGTGCTCCTCGTCGATGAGGCTTCGGAGCAGACGCATGTTCACGGGGTCGAGACCCGAGAAGGGCTCGTCGAGGATGATCAGGTCCGGGTCGTGGAGCACGGACGCGATGAACTGCACCTTCTGCTGCATCCCCTTGGAAAGCTCTTCGCACTTCTTCTTGTGCACATCTGCGAGATCGACGCGATCGAGCCACTCCATCACGCGGGGCTTGAGCCCATTGCGATCGAGACCCTTGAGACGCCCCATATGCATGAGGAACGCGCCGACCTTCATCTTTTTGTAGATCCCGCGTTCTTCAGGGAGGTACCCGATCCGGTCCTTGGACTCGACCGCGGATTTCTTCCCGAGCACGGACAGCTCGCCGCGGTCCGGGAAGAGGATCGACATGATCATGCGGATGGTGGTGGTCTTGCCCGCGCCGTTGGGACCGATGAACCCATAGATCGCGCCCTCGGGGATCGAGAGATCGATCCCTTCGACAGCCACCTTGGGTCCGAAGGTCTTTCGGACGCCTTGCATCGAAACAGCTTGAGACATGGAAACCCCTGTAGTGAATCGTGTGCACGAGTCTATGCACCTTGTATTGGGGAACCCCCGCTCCAGGTTGCAGCAGGGCGTGAATGACGCATACGCTTTGGGTCATGGCGCTCGCAGCGATCGATCCCAACCTCCGTTCCAAGCTCGACGAGCTCGATGCGAGCTATGCCGCGCTGACCAAGCAACTGGAGGACCCCGAGGTCCTGTCCGATCATCGCCAGGTCGCGACCCTCTCGATCAAGCGGGCCGCGATCGAGCCGGTGGTGGAGGGGTATCGCGGGTACCTGGCGCTGGTGAACGAAGCGGATGAGCTCGAGCAGGCAATCGAAGGCGACGACGCGGAACTCGCGGAGTTCGCACGCGACGAGCTCCAAACGGTCGTCGATCGCGCCAGTGAGATGATCGAACGGATCAAGCAGACCCTCGTCACAAGCGATGATCTCGCGATCGGGTCCGTGATCCTTGAGATCCGCGCGGGAACCGGAGGCGACGAGGCCGCGCTGTGGGCGCGGGACCTCTTGAGTGTCTACACCCGCTATGCCTACACGAAGGGGTGGAGCGTCGAAGAGCTCGACATGACGACGGACCCGAGCCTGGGCGGGATCAAGCACGCCGTGCTCAACTTCAAGGGCGAGGGCGTCTGGCACCACCTCAACTTCGAATCGGGCGTGCATTCCGTGAAGCGCGTCCCTGAGACGGAGACCCAGGGGCGGGTGCACACGAGCACCTGCACCGTCGCGGTGCTGCCCGAGCCCGAAGAGGTCGAGGTCGCGATCGATTGGGGCAACGATGTGGAGGAGCACATCACCACGGCCCAGGGTCCCGGCGGGCAGAATGTCAACAAGGTCGCGACGGCGGTGCATCTGATCCACAAACCCACAGGGGTCGAGGTCCGGATGCAGGAGACCAAGTCGCAGGCACAGAACCGAGAAAAAGCCCGTCGGCTGCTGCTCGCCCGGGTCTACGAGATCGAGCGCCAGAAGATCGACGCCGAGCGAGCGAAGGATCGCAACGCCCAGATCGGTTCGGGCGCACGATCAGAGAAGATCCGCGTCTACCGGTATCAGGACAACATCGTCGCGGATCAGCGTCTCGATCAGAAGTTCAACAAGACCAAGATCATCGACGAAGCGGATCTGGGCCCAATGTACGACGCGTTGATTGAGCAGGAAACGACCCGGCGATTGGCGGAGCTCTAAGGCGGATTTTGCCCGATCCGGGGCGGAATCGAACCCAACCGATCGGTGTTCACTCGTGGGTGGGGACGCTATACTTGCCCCTGTACAACACGCCCAACGCACCCCTTGAGGACAGGCAGCCGCATCTATGGAACGAAGCGAAATCTTTGAGAAGATCCAGGAAATCCTTGTCGACGCCCTCGCGGTCGATGACGACGAGGTCACACCCGAAGCCAAGCTCATCGGGGACCTGGGCGCCGAGTCGATCGACATCCTTGATATCTCGTTCAAGCTCGAGCAGGAGTTCGGGTTCAAGATCGCCCAGGGCGAGCTCTTCCCCGAAGGCGTGACCCAGGACCCCGAGTTCGTGCAGAACGGCAAGGTCACTGAGAAGGGGCTCGCGACGCTCAAGGAGCGCGTGCCTCACTTCAACTTCGCACAACTCGAGAGCGATCCGAGCGTTGAGAATGTCTCCAAGATCTTCACGGTTGACGCGCTCGTGACCTTCTGTGAGCAGAAGCTCCAGACCGCCTAAATCTTGTTCCGACCCATCGGGGGGTGTCTCATGCGTTGGATGTGGATCGATCGCATCGTCGAGCTTGTGCCGCGTGAACGCATGGTCGCGATCAAGCATGTCTCGATGGCTGAAGAACATCTCCACGACCACTTCCCCAGCACGCCCACGCGCAAGGCGATGCCTGTGATGCCCATGTCCCTGATCGTTGAGGGTATGGCCCAAACCGCGGGTGTGCTCGTGGGGCACGCCGAGGGGTTCAAGGAAAAGGTTGTCCTCGCCAAGGTGTCCAAAGCGCAGGTCACGCGCGACGCGACACCCGGTTGCACCCTGCGGTACACCGCGACGATCGATCAGTTTACGCCCGTCGGCGCATCGACCAAGGGGGTTGTTGAGCTCATCGAGTCGGGGGTTGACGGGAGCGCCGATGCGGAAGTTATCGGGCACATCGACCTGCTCTTCTCGCATCTGGACAACAATATGGGTGGCGTGCAGTACCCCGAAGAGAACTTCGTCTTCAGCGAGTCCTTTAAAACGCTGATGGAGACGAGCGGGATCGACGCGGATTTCTGAACAAGGAACCCCGGTTTCGCCGTATACTGGATAGACACCCCCCGAACCGAGGTGGAGATCGAACCATGCCGAAGATGATGAAGTCCCTGGTAGCCTGCTCGTTGATCGCCGTCGTGCTCAGCGGTTGCGGCACGGTCCGCGAGATCGATCGCACTGAGCGCCGCCCGCACACCGCGATGCGTGGGCCCGCGTTCAAGCGCCTCGTGCTGACCTTCAACGAAGCGAACAACCTCGCCTACCGGGCGGATCGGTACGCCAAGGCCCTGCGTGACGCGGGCACGGTCGACCCGGACACGATGCTCGAAGCACAGGAACTCGCGGACGACCTCGCGTCCTTCGCGGACGACATCGAGTGGTCCCTCACGAACCTCCAGCGGATGACCTGGCACCGGACCGAGATGGATCGGTACTGGGACCGGTTCCTCGATCTCTACCCCGAGGACGAGGATTTCATGGCTGCGTACACCGGCAAGGAGATGCGCAAGCCCAACCCCAAGCTCGCCCTGAAGAACCAGGAAGAGTACCGCAAACTGCATGAGTACGAGCACCACGACGCGGAGTGGAACACCTTCTTCTACCCGATCGGCCGCGAGGTCTACGATCGCCAGATCGAGAAGCAGGATCAGTAAACCCGACAATCAATCGAATCACGATGGGCTCCGGATCGGAGCCCTTTTTCATGCGCCGAGTTTGGTGCGGACGAGCGTGTCAAAGAGCTCTTCGGGGGCTGCCTGTCCGGTCCAGGTTTGAAACTGCGCCGCGGCTTGTTTGACGAACATCTGGACGCCGTCGATGGTGCGGTACCCGCGTTCTTTGGCGGCTTTGAGCATCGGGGTTTCGATGGGGTTGTAAACGGTGTCGAAGAAGACGGTGTCCGGCGAGAGGTTGGGCATGTCGGGGATAGAAATCGAGAGCCCGTCGGGGTCGGGGCCGCCGGTCATGCCGACGGGGGTGCAGTTGATGTAGATATCTGCGTCGGTCGAAGAAAGTTGCTCGTATCCCATCACTTCGATACGGCCTTCCCAAGTCGAGTCTCTACCGTTCATCAACTCTGACCGAAGTTGATTGGCGCGCTCCGCTGAACGGTTCACAATCGTGATAATCGACCCGTTATCAAGGATTGCCGCAGCTGCGGCGCGCGCGACCCCACCTGCGCCCACAATAACCACACGGCGATGCCTGAAGTCTTTCAATAGCGGAGGTATCAGCAGCGAAATCGCGGTGATATCGGTGTTGTAGAGATAATGTCCTTCTGACTGCCAGCCGGTCTTGCCGTTGTGCGACCAGAAGTAGCCATCTTGGAAAAGAGTATTAGCTGCACCATGAAGCACAGTATTTTCTTGGATGTTCTGTTCACCGACTACTCTCGTCATGAAATGAGAGGGTGTTTCTTCCGTCAGTTCCACGAGATGTGCTTTATGCGGGATCGTCACACTCGCCCCCATAAAGTCGAGTTCTCTGTGATCGATCAGTGACAGCACCGTCGCCTTAAACGACTCATAACTCCCCTCCACCGGCATCGGTATATACACCCCGTCCCATCCGATCTGCTCGAACCCCGCGTTGTGGACGAGCGGGGACATCGATTGCTTCACCGGCCAGCCGATGATGCCATAGACCTTGGTGCTGGGTTTGATGGAGCGGAACCGGTAGAGGTTGATCAGGTCCTCGATGGTGATCTGGCCGGGGGCGGTGGTGGATTCGTCGCGCAGGGAGGCGAAGGTGAGGAACCCGCCGAACTTGGGCGCGAGGATGCGGCTCATCACCCCGAACTCGCCCATGCCCAGCGCGATGGTGGGTTTGGTCTGGTCGCGGAGAATCTCGAAGAGTTCGAGGTTGTCACGGATCGAGCGGGCGCGGTAAGCGATCTTGACGACGGCGCACGCGGGCTCATCCTGCATCTGCAGTATCTTGCGGGTGAGATCCGAGGGACGCCCTTCGAAGTCGTGGGTGGAGAGGATCAGACGAGTGGAGATGGCCCGCTGCTGCTTGGGGTGATCGACAGCCAGATTAATCTTCTGCTTTATGTTGGCGGAGCGGGTGTAGGTCGCGAGCTCGACATCGATGTACGCGGGCGGGTGATCGCTCGTGCCCAGCGCCTCGTACATGGAGACGCGTTCATCATCGTCGCCGTAGTACTCGCCGCCTTCCCAGTGGGGGCGGCAGGTAACGATGCAGGGCAGTGGGGAGGCCTTGACGAGATCGAGCACGCGATTGATCCGGTCCTGAAGCAGATCGGTGGAATCTTCCTTGTCCTCGAAGTACACATCGATGCGGTACTCGACGAGGTCCGCGCCGTGCTCCGCAGCAAGGGTCGCGTCACGGATCGCGGACGCGTGTTCTTCGACCATGATGGGGACGCAGATCTGGGTCATGCGCCGCTCGCGACGGGGGCGTTGACGATCGCGGGTCGCATCGTGATCCGCCCGGAGCACGCGACGGGGAGGTTGTCCATGTCCGCGCCGGGTTCGATCAATCGGACATCACCCTTGAAGTCGATCGTGCCGTCGTCGTTGTCTTTGTGCTTGGTCATGGTGACGCGGATCGTCGCGCCGGGGCGGACGAACGCGCCGTACTTGAGCGCCTTGGCTTCGCACAGGACCCACGGGGTGGGTGCTTGGTTGTCGGGGTCGATGAACCGGCGGGCAGCTTGGGTCATGGACTCGAGCATCATCACGCCGGGGAGGACGGGGAACCCGGGGAAGTGGTCTTGGAGGTACTCCTCCGCGCTGCTCACATGCTTGAGTGTGACGATGTGGGCGTCGGTGTGTTCGATGATGCGATCGACGAGGTTGAAGTGCATGGTTGAGCATAGGTCGCGCGGGCGGGATGGACCTACCCTGTGGTGTGCCGAGGATCGAGTGCGAAGCCGTCTGCGTCCGACACTGGGACTGGTCCGAGACCTCCCAGACGGTGTCGTTGATCACCCGCGAGCACGGGCTGGTCCGGTGCCTCGCGAAGGGATCCAAACGGGAGAAGGCGCCGTTCTCAGGTGGATTGGAGATCGCGACGATCGGGCACATGGTATCGATTGTGCGCCCCAACTCGGAGCTTGTCCTTCTGACGAGTTGGGACCTGCTCGATCCGGTGTACCTGCTCCGGGCGGACCTGAACCGATACCACGGCGCGATGTACGCGATCGACCTGATCCCGCGACTGATCAACGACCACGACCCGCACCCCGAGTTGTACGATTCGATCCGTGAGGTCCTGATGTGCCTCGGGTCCGCGCCCGAGTGCGATGCCCAGACGATCGCAGCCATGCTCGTGTGGTACCAGTGGGTCCTGCTCGGGAGCATCGGATCGGCGCCGGAGCTCCGCACGGATGTTGGGGACGGGACTCGTCTGGACCCCGGGCGTGAGGTGTACGGGTTCGATGCACACCAGGGCGGGTTTACCAAAGACCCCGGGAACACCGAGCGAGCGGATGTCTGGCGGGTCCGATCTGAGACGCTGGAGTTGCTCCGTCGGCTCGATGAGGGGGGCGAGACCGAATCGATCGAAGGGTGCGATCAGCAAGCCCTGACCCGTGCGGGGGCGCTGCTGGCGATGTATATCCGGACCTTGGTCGGGCACGAGATCCGCTCGGCCTACCCGATTTATCCGCAGACGCGACCTGGTATCTGAGCGAGCAAGGACGGAATCGATCAACTTCCCACGATTTCAGGTCGATATCGATCCTGAGGGACGGTCCGAGACGGATCTGGGACCGGTCGCATATGTCATCAGAAGAACCGATTGCTCGCCGAATGGATACGCAGCTACTCGATGACATCCTGAGTTGTCCGACGCTCCCGTCGTTGCCCTCGGTCGCGATCCGTGTGCTTGAACTGACATCGAATCCGGATGTCGAGATGGAAGCGCTCGCGAAAGAGATCCAGTACGACCAGGGGATCGCTGCCAAAATACTGCGCACGGTGAACTCGAGCTTCTTCGGGCTCCGTCGTCGGTGCTCATCCATAGAGCACGCGCTGGTGATGCTCGGGCTTGGGCCGGTCAAGTCGCTCGTACTCGGGTTCTCGCTCGTGCAAACCATCAACGGCGAGAACGGCGACGACTTTGATTATCAATCGTACTGGAAGCGCGGATTGACGAGCGCGATCGCGGGCAAGCTGATCGCCCAGCAGATCGAGAACAAAGAAATCATGGACGAGGTCTTCCTCGTCGGCCTTTTCCAAGATATCGGCATGATCGCGATGTATCGGACACTCGGGAATGAGTATCTGAATGTCGTCAGGGAAGCAGGAAAGGATCATTCCAAGCTCGCCAAGCTCGAACTCAACGCGTTCGAGATCCAGCACTCGAGCATCGGCGCCATGATGTGCGAGAAGTGGAAGATGCCCTACGAGATCACGATCCCCGTGCGCTATCACGATCGCGCCACAGCGTGCCCGAGCGATCAAGGTCAGATCGCGCGATGCATCGCGCTGGGGAACCTGATCAACGAGGTCCTGGAATCAGATGATCCCACCGAGGCGCTCCGAATTGCGTACCGCAAGGGCATGAGCTGGCTCGGGCTCAAGGAAGCCCAGATCGACGAGGTCATCAAAGACACCGGCACATCAACCAAGGAACTCGCGAGCATGTTCAGTGTCGATGTCGGTACGATCGAAGACCCGGAAGCGGTCCTCGCGAGGGCGGATCGTCAGCTCATCGAGATGGCGAGGAATCAGCAGATCGAGGGATACGCCGCAAAGCAGTTCGCCGAGCTGGTCCAGTCTGACGACGGCACCGACCCGCTCACCGGAACGCTGACACGCGAAGGATTCGCAAACGCTATCAAAGAGTCCTTCCCCGCTGCATACAATGGCGCGTATGCGCTGAGTGTCGTCCAGATCGTGATCAACAATCTCGACGAGATCGGTTCGAGCATCGGCGAGGCCGCGCAGGACGAGGTCATCATCAGCACGGTCGTCATGCTTCGCAAGCACTTCGAGCCCATGGGCGGCGTGATCTGCCGCCTCGCGGACTCGATCTTCTCCGTGGTGCTCCCCGCCACCGCGCGTATGGAAGCGGTGAGTGTGGCCAACGCGTGCTGCAAGGAGTTCGAGTCGCGACTCAAGCACTGGATTCCAGACACGCCGGAAGTTGAGGGAATGTGCTCGGTCTCGATGGGCGTCGCGTCGATCGATGAAGATTCGCGCGGCGTACTCGTGAACGCGGACTTGCTCGTAAAAGCAGCGAGCCAGGCGGTCGTCGCGGCCAAGGCGGGCGAGGGCTCACACGCTCGTTCGTTTGTGCCCCGGAAGAAAGCCGCCTAACTCAGCATCCATTTCATTCGCGATGTCACCTCACGCCGGGATCATCTTCCCAAGCGTGCATTTCTCGATTGGGTACTGATCGCAGAGCTCACGCAAAGAGTCAAGCGTGATCGATTCGATCTTGGCGAGTTCGTCTTCGAGCGGCTGGTATGCGCCCGTCATCGTCCAGAGTCGCCCGAGGCGCTGCATCCGCCCGCCCGGGCGTTCCGCGCCGACCATCGCGGCGGTGGCCATCTTCGATCGCAGGCACTCGAGCTCTTCCTGCGTGATCGAGTCCTTGAGCGAGCGGATCTCCTTGAGCATCACCTCCCAGATCGAGTCGAGCTTGTCCGGGTCGCCTGACGCGTAGACAAAGTAATCGCCCGTGCCGTCGAGCCCGTCATACCCAGCCTGCGCTTCCTCCGCGATCCCGGTTTCGATGAGCGCCCAATGGAGCTTGGAGTTGTCCATCCCGCCGAGCATCTGCGCAAGCAGCGCGGAGGCGTAGCGTTCGTCGTCATTCGCAGCCGGGGCTTGCGCGACACCGATCAGGTACCCGCGATGAACGCGCTCGTCCTTGAGGGTGAACGCATCCGAGCCGACCTGAGGCATCTGGGTTTCACGATTGCCTACGCTCTGTTGCCAATCGGCGCAGAGTTCATTGATCTGGGCGACTGCCTGGTAAAAGTCTACCTTGCCCGCGAGCGCGACGACGGTCTTGTCCGCGGCGTAGCGCTCGTTGAAGTAGTTGAGCATCTGATCGCGTGACAGGGCCGTGATCGATTCATTGGTCCCGAGCACGCGATGACCGAGCCCGTGGGTGCGGTAGTGGCGTGCGATTGCTTCTTCGTAGAGCACCCAGAACGGGTTATCCGCGTACATCGCGATCTCTTCGAGGATAACGCCCTTCTCGGTATCAAAGTCGTCCTGACGCAGCGCCGGACGCATCATCTTGGCAAGCAGGGTCTGGGCCGAGCGGAAGTGCTCAGGGAGCACGCTCGCGTAGAAACAGGTCAGCTCGCGCGAGGTGTACGCGTTGTTGTTCGCGCCCAGATCATCGAACCCCTGATTGATCTGCTCGGCGGTGAGATCTGCCGTCCCCTTGAACATCATGTGCTCGAGGTAGTGGGACACCCCCATGATCTGGGTTGCCTCGTCGCGGGCGCCTGCTTTGACGAAGAACCCCGCGGCGGAGGTGTGGGCGCTCTCGTCCGTCTCCGCGATGATGGTCATGCCGTTGTCAAGGGTCGTCTGGTGATACTGGATGCTCATGCGTTGATCGTAGGGGCGTCCGCATCGGTGCGCCCGCGGATCGCGTGAACGATCGCACGGGTTGCGCCCAAGGGGTCTTCGCTTGAGCAGATCGCGCTGGAGACGGCGACCCCTGGGCAGTTGATGGCGCGGAGCTGATCGATGTTGCCCGGTGAAATCCCCGAGATCGCGAGCATCGGGGTCTGATGGGTCGTCGAGTGTGTGAGGTACGACTCGATCAGCTCAATCCCCGCGAGGGATGCCTTGGTCTTAGTCGTCGATGGGAAGACCGGGCCGAGCCCGCAGGTGTCCGCGCCCTGATCGATGGCCTCGATCGCGTGATCGATTGTGGGGCAAGTGCGTCCGATCCAGAACCGGGTCCCGAGCAATGCGCGGGCATCACGGATCGAGAGATCGTCCTGCCCGAGATGCACGCCGTCGGCGCCGACGAGCTTGGCGATGTGCACCCGATCGTTGATCATGACATGTAACCCGAGCTCTTGCGCCCTTCGAGTCAACAATCCCGCGTGCTCGAGCATCTGTGCGTCGGGCATAGATTTCTCGCGGATCTGGATGCACGACGCGCCACCCTCCGCAGCGAGTTCCATAACGCGCTCGGGGGTGTGATGGGTGCAGAGATCCCGCGTAATGAGCACACACAACGCCCATTGCGGGCAGAGGGGGTGAAGCGCAAGAATCAGGTCGCGCTCAATGTCGTAGATCGCGTACCGGATGGACTCGAACGAGATGCCAGGGTGTCCGAGTGCTTTTACGGATTCTTCGATGACGCGCAGGGCTTCGGTCGCTCGCTTTGATGCGGCGCTCACCAGGTCGAGCATACCGACCCGTGATTGTTCATTGCTTGTGGTGATCCCCGTCCCGACATCTCCTGCGGTGTCGCGTGAAGCGATCAGGGCCTCGGGGCAGATCGGCAGTGCCTCGATCGCGCTGCGGAGTGCATGCCGGGCAATCTTGAGGCGTTCGGAGAGCTGTGCATCATCGATCCCGAATCGGGCGCAGTCCTCCATCACCCGCAGGCCCTCGCGTGTGCGATTCAGGTTCGCGTCGATCATGCGCAGGATGGAATCGTCGAATCGGAGCATCTAGGCGGGTCCGGGGTGGCGAAACGCGTGCTTTGTGCGCACAATGCGTGCAGTGAGTGAACACCAAGAACCATCCTATGGCCTCGAACCCGTCCCGGAGGTCCCCGATCTTCCCGGGAGCGTGCGGATGGGCGAGGATTCTGAGAGTGCGCTGGATATGCTGGCGGCCGACCTGTTCGTTCAGGCGTCCGGGTGCGTATCGAGCTTTGGGCACTTCCATCTCGCTTTGTCTCACGGGCACGGGCAGGAACGCCTGATCATGAAACTCATGACGGACCCGAAGTATCGATCGATCCCGTGGGATCGGACGCATGTCTGGTCCGTCGCGGAGGGGATGGTCGAGCCCGGGCACCCCGAGCACTCAATGTCGCACTGGCAAGAGCTCATCGCGGAACCGGGGGAGGTCCCGGATGGGCAGCTGCACCCGATCCTGGCGCACCGCCCGGATGGCGCAGAGATGTACGAGCGGGAGCTTGTCGAGCACCTTGAATGGCGCGAACGCGGGCACGATCGGCTCGATTATGTCATCCTCGGCACGGATCTCGGATTAATCTCGGGGTGCGAGGATCCGATGGGGCGACTGATCGGGACGAGCGATGACCACAACCGAGTCCAGATGACACGCCGATTACTCAACGCGACGCGGACAATCGCAGTGGTTGGGATCGGGCAAGAGGGGCGTGGGCTCGTCGATACGGTGCGTGCGGACCACGAACGGGTGGGTCTGCGCCCTGACGCGGGGGTATTGAAGTGGTTCCTCGATGCGTATGCTTGTCGGTGCACGGAAGAGGAGCCCCATTGAACAAACCCAGCGGACAGATTCAACCCAACGATCGCGTGACTTTCTCGGTGCGCTACGAGGACAGCGATCTACTTATTGTCGAGAAGCCCGCGCGCGTGGTGACCCAGCCGGGCGTTGGGCACGAGCACGATACCCTCCTCAACGGGCTTTTCTCGCAGTACGGCGATCGTCTCCAGCAGCTGGGCGTCGCGCGGGACTTCGGGCTCATCCACCGGCTCGATCGCGAGACCTCGGGTTTGCTTGTGGTGGCGCTGTCGTCTAACGGGTACGACGCGATGCGTTCGCTCTTTGAGACCCGCGAGGTCAGCAAGTTCTACTGGGCGATCTGTCACAAGGCACCCAAGGAACCCCAGGGCGTGATCAAGAAAGCGATCGCGGAAGAGGTGAAACGCAAGGACCGGTACACATCGATCAAGTTCGCAAAGATCTCGGCGCAGGGCAAGCCCGCCGCGACGGCGTATCGGGTCCTCGCGAGCAATGAGATCGGGGCGCTGATCGAGGCGCGTCCGGTGACGGGGCGTCTGCATCAGGTCCGCGTGCACTTGGACCTGATCGGTTGCGCGGTGCTCGGCGATCCGCAGTACGGGCCGAACCTCGTCCGTAAGGCGGCGCCCCGATTGGCACTGCACGCACACCGGCTGGTGTTTGATCACCCGATCTCGGGGGAGAAGATCGACATTGGGACCAAGTTCCCACGCGATCTGCGCGGGGTGCTCAAGAAGATCCGCTTGCCCGGGCCCGATGAGATCCGGGCTGAATCGGTGGAGTAATCAGTCCTCGATGAGCGCACCGATGAACTCGCGAGCGACCCGATCCGCGAAGAGGAACCCCGCGTCCGTGAGCGCCCACCGTTCCGAGTTCGCATTCCGCATCCATCCCTGATCGGCGCACATAATCGCGGCCCGCATAAGCTGGTCCGATGCGTTGAACTGCTCTGCTCTGCGCATCGCCCGGATTGCATCGACACCCTCGCTCAAGCGGATCGTGGTCATGAGCAGGTCCATCAGTTCTCTGCGCGGATTGGGCGGTTCGTGATCGCAGATCGGAGCGAACCCGTCGTCATCTGTGTTGAGGTAATCATCGAGCCGCGGGGTGTTCTTCCATCGGTGCCCGTGGTAGTGACCCGATGCGCTCGGGCCGATCGCGAGCCAGTCCTCCTGACGCCAGTATGCGAGGTTGTGCTGACAGGGTGCGCCGGGTTTGGCGTGGTTGGAAACTTCGTAGCGTTCGAACCCGTTGGCACGCAGCGTAGAGAGGGTGTGGTCGTACATCTCCGCTTCGAGCTCGTCGGGCGCTTGGGTGAACTCGCCTCGGACCAGTCGCGCCGTCATCGCGGTCCCGGGCTCGAAGGTGAGCGCGTACGCGGAGAGGTGCTCGATGGGCATCGAGAGCGCTGTTTGGAGGTCTTGGTCGAGGTGCTCAATCGTCTGCCCTGGGATCGCGTAGATCAGATCGAGCGAGCAGCGGTTTATGCCCGCATCTCGAAGCATGCTGATCGCGCTGGAGACTTTTTCGGGGTCGTGCCAGCGTTCGAGGGTTTTCAGGTGGGCGGTGTTGAAGGACTGGGCCCCGAGGGAGGCGCGATTCACGCCTCCGGATCGGAGGACCTGCGCGAGCTCGGGGGTGACCGTTTCTGGGTTGCACTCGACACTGAACTCACCCCCCCCCGAGGTGATCATCGACATGTCGAAATGATCGTGGAGCGCCTTGAGAACCTGTTCCCAGAGGTCGGTTCGAAGAAGCGACGGGGTGCCACCGCCAACGAAAATGGTGCAGAGGGGGTTTGGAGCGAATCTGGATTGGGAGATGAGTTCTCGGACCAAACGCGATGCGAACTTCTCCTGACGATCACGCGTATCAACGATGGAGTAGAAGTCGCAATAGTGGCATTTGTGCGTGCAGAATGGGATGTGTATATAGAGTGATTGTGGAGGATTCTCGTTGATCTGGGTTGGATCCGTGCTGAGCGCGTGCTGAAATACCGCCCGGGATGTCCCGATCGAGCGTTGCTTGATCAACGAAAAGGCGGTATTGTCCGCCATAGGGCCTTGCCTCCGTGTCGTTTGGGATCGGGGGTGACGCCGGGAAGGATAGGAACGCTTTGCAAGTCGTCTTGATTCGCGTGACGGAAAGTGGTCAGCAGCAGCCGGTGCCGCTGAACCGGGAGAACACCATCATCGGTCGCATGGACGATTGCCATATCCGCATCCCCATCGCGGGCGTTTCGCGGAAGCATTGCGAGATCCTGGTCGAGGATGGCTCGGTCGTAGTGAACGATCTGGGCTCGAGCAACGGCACCTATGTCAACCAGGAACGCGTCGAATCGATCCCCGTATCTGCGGGTGATTTGCTCTCAGTCGGCGGTCTGGTCTTCGTGGTAACGGTCAATGGCGAGCCCAGCGAGATCGATCCTGAGATCATGTACGAGGACGGCCTGCCCGACGAGGCGGATGCGTCCGTAGCGCCAACCCCGGCGGCTCCTTCAGCTCCCGCGCCGAAGCCCGTGCCCGCTTCGGTCATGAACGATGAGTCCAGCATGATGGACTTTCAGTTCGACTTTGATGACGATGAAGAAGATCAGCCGCCGCTCTAACGAATCGCAATCAAGACGATTTTTCAGGCTTGCTTTGCTCGGAGTTGTTGCTCGGCGTGGGCTTGCTGTTTGGGATCCGGATTGTCGTGCCGCATGACTTACAACGGACGGTCCGACCGCGTGCGATCTCGGGGATCGAGAGAACCTTTCGACAAGTCAGGTTCGGGCACATGATTCTGACCAAACGCTGGTCTGACATAAGGCAACCTCCGGCTCTAAGCCCAATATCGGTCAGAATGCAAGGGTGAGTTCCCGCAGAGGGTGATTTTAATCGGATATCCGAGTTCGATTATGCGGGTTGCGTTGAGAACTGGCACGAGAGCATTTGGGCGGCATGGGTTCTTGTAGGTGTCGTGTCTATCGTATTGGCCGATAACCACGCCGCCGGCTTGGGCGGGTCAATGGAACAGAGCGAAGGATCGAGTTCATGACGGGTGAATCCAAGAACACCACGGCCGTTGTGGGGCTCCAGTGGGGCGACGAGGGCAAGGGAAAGCTGGTTGATCTGCTCGCGGGGCGGTTCGATGCGGTTGTCCGGTACAACGGTGGCGCCAACGCTGGACACTCTGTCGTGGTCGGTGGTCAGCGGTACGCGCTGCACCTCGTACCCTCTGGGATCCTTTCCCCGGGCGTGAAGGCGGTGATCGGGAACGGGGTCGTTGTTGATCCGCAGCGGTTGCTCGAAGAAATCGCGACCCTGCGTGATCGGGGCGTTGATACCTCCCAGCTCATTATCTCGGATCGGGCGCATGTTGTGATGCCTTACCATAAGGCCGAGGACGAGCTCCGTGAGCAGCTTCTGAGCGGTTCCGTGCGTGAGGATCAAACCCAGAGCAAGGGCGTGATCAACGCGATCGGGACGACAAAGCGCGGGATCGGGCCGGCATATGCCGACAAGGTGCAACGAGCAACGGCAGTACGGGTCGGAGACCTGCTCCGACCGGATGTCCTGCGTGAGAAGCTCGAGATGATCTGCTCAATGAAGAACTCGATCTTCTCGGCGCTGCACCCCGATGGGGTCGAGCCCTTCGATGCGTTCGAACTCGCGGATCAGTTTGCGGCGCTCGGCAAGCAGCTCGAGCCCATGATCCAAGACACGGCCTATCTCCTCGACGATGTCCGAAAAGCCGGTGGGAGCATCCTCTTCGAGGGTGCCAACGCGACGATGCTCGATGTCGATCATGGGACCTACCCATATGTGACGAGCTCGAACGCGTCGGCGCTCGGTATCGGTGCTGGATCGGGAGTGCCCCCCCAGTGCATCGATCGGATCATCGGCGTCGTTAAGGCATACTCGACCCGCGTTGGTGGGGGACCGATGCCGACGGAGTTGTTCGATGCAACCGGGGATGCGATCCGTGAGCGCGGGCGTGAGTATGGGACGACGACCGGGCGTCCGCGACGCGTGGGGTGGTTGGATCTGGTGGCCGTGAAGTACGCGGCGATGGTCTCGGGTGCGACCGAGCTGTGCATCACCCTTCTCGATGTGCTCTCGGGCGAGCCCGAGCTCAAGCTCGCGACGGGGTATCGGATGGGCGATTCGGTATCGGATCGGTTCATAGCGGACGCGTACGCGCTCGAGGGTGTCGTTCCTGTGTATGAAACCATGGCGGGCTTTTCCGAAGATATCACCAAGGTCCGTGCTTTTGATGAACTCCCCGAGGCTGCGCGGGCGTATCTGGAACGGATCGAGTCGTTCGTCGGCGTGCGCGTCGGGATCGTTTCTGTCGGTCCCGATCGTGAACAGACGATCATCCGTTGACGCCTTGTATCGAGGGGATCTGATCTGTGACCCAGGAGACGCAAACGACACGCGTGCGGTTCGATTCCGTCGAATCCGATGCTGCAAGGTCCCGCATCTATGAGCGGTACCCAGACGCACGCTTCGAGCAGATGATCCCCGATGTAGATCCCTCGCGTATCCCCAAGCATGTCGCGGTGATCATGGACGGCAACGGCCGGTGGGCACAGGAACGCGGCTTTCCGCGGATCTTCGGGCATCGCAACGGCGCAGCCGCGGTTCGCACGGCCATCGAAACCTGCGGGCACCTTGGGATCGAGGTCCTCACGCTCTACTCGTTTAGCAGCGAGAACTGGTCGCGTCCGAGCGAAGAGGTGCAGGCACTGATGTCGCTTTGCGTCGATTACTGCGACGGGCAGCGTGATGCGCTCCGAGAGCACAATGTTCGCGTTCGGGTGATCGGACGCCGAGCAGGGATGCCCGACGAGGTGGTGACGGCTCTGGAGACGCTCGAGCGGGAGACGGCGAACTGCACAGGGCTGACGCTGTGTCTCGCGATTAACTACGGTGCACGCGATGAGATCGTCGACGCGGTGCGTGCGATCGCGGCTCGGGTCGAGTCGGGTGAGATCGCGGTTGATTCGATAGATGCGGACATGGTGTCGGGCGCGTTGTACACGAGCGGGCTGCCCGATCCGGACATGCTGATCCGCACAGGTGGAGATCTGCGGGTGAGCAACTACCTGCTCTGGCAGATCAGTTACAGCGAGATCTATGTCACCCCGACGTATTGGCCGGAGTTCGATGCGTCGTGCTGGTGCGACGCGGTGCGTGCGTTTGCAGATCGTCAGCGCCGCTTTGGCGGCCTCGTGGGTGATGATGCCTCCTGATGATGCCGGTTGAGGCGCATCGGACCCGAAACTCTGCTATGGTCTGCCCGTGCTGAAGCATCGTTTGACATTCGGGCCGATCTTTATCCTCCTGGTCGCACTGATCGCTTGGTTGGACGCGTGGTTGGATGCGCAGCCCGCGCCGGAAATGCTCGGGCGTGAGACCTATCCGCCGGGCATCGGGGTCTTTGTCATTGCCGGCGTGCTTGGGGCGATGGGGGCGAGAGAGGTCGCTCGGATCCTTCGCGCCAAGGGCATCCAGATCGGGACGGGTGTCGCGATCACGGTTCAGCTTCTTGGGTTGTGCGCGGTGGCGCTGACGCCTTCGGATGCCGATGCGACGCTGGGGCTTGCGGCGGGGATGAGCAGCGCGATCCTCGCGTACCTGATCGGGATTGTGTACGCGGTGCGTGATCGGGATGTGCAAGGCGCGATCGGGATCGGGTCGGGCGTGTTGATGATCCATGTGTACATGGGCATCATGCTCGGGTTCCTCGTGCTAATCCGGCGCGAGCACTCGATCTGGTTGCTCGTCTGGTTCCTTGCGAGCGTGAAGTCGTGCGATATCGGCGCGTTTTTTACCGGCACAACGATCGGTAAGCACAAGATGATCCCCTGGCTGAGCCCCGGCAAGACCTGGGAGGGACTCGTTGGTGGGCTGATTACCTCGGGCGCAATCGCGGTGCTCGGGGGGTGGTTGCTCGCCAAGAACGGGATCGCGGCACCGACACTCGTCGCGTGTGCGATCATGGGCGTGCTCATGGGTGGTTTCGGGCAGCTTGGTGATCTCGCGGCGAGCCTGCTCAAACGCGATGCGGGCGTGAAAGACTCGGGCAACAGCCTGCCCGGGTTCGGGGGGGCGTTGGACCTGATCGATTCGCCGATCCTCGTGGCGCCGTTGGCATATTGGGGTCTCGCGCTGGCACACAATCTGGGGTGGTGGAACACTGGTGGGGTCTGAGCGGCTACACTCTGCATATGAACGAAGCACCAGTTCAGGAGGGCTGCATGTCCGTTACCCGTCAGTTGCTCGCCGTCTTCCGAGTCGATACAGAAATCAGCGGTTTGCAGAGTAGGCTCACAGGCGCGGAGCGGTTCCTCACGGAACAGACGCGAAAGCTCGCAGAGATTGGTGCTCAGGCGGAGTCGCTCAACGCCCAGATCCGTCAGCTCAAGGCGTCCGCGGCAAACGCGGAAGGTGAGAGCGAGCGGATCAAGGGGCACATCGATGAGCTCCGCGAGAAGATGAACAACTCGACCTCGAACAAGGAATACAAGGCGCTGCTCAGCGAGGTGAACAACCTCAAAGAGCAGCGTTCGGTCTTTGATGAGCAGGCCATCGAGCAGCTCGAGAAGATCGAAGAGCTCAACGCCAAGCTCGCGGAGCTCGAGGGTGCCAAGGGTGAACGCGAGAAGATGCGTGGCGTCGCGGAGAACGATCGTCAGCAGCGTGCCGACGAGATCGCCGACAAGCTCGCGGAACTGCGTCAGAAGCGAGAAACACTCGTCGCGGATGTTCCCAAGAACGCGATGTCCATCTACGAGGAACTCCTCGAATCACGCGGCGAGGACGCGATGGCACCGCTTGAGATCATCGATCGCAAGCGCCACGAGTATGTGTGCTCGTCCTCGATGATGTCTGTGCCCGTCGAGGTTGCGGCATCGCTGATTCAGGGCAAGCTGACCATCTCTCCAAACGATGGTTGCATCCTGTACCTGACGGAAGAAGACGAAGAAACGCTCGCTGACGCGTTCAAGAAGTAGTTGCCTGATTCCAAACGACGAGAGAGGGGATCAGAACAAGCCGGAGACCGGATTGGTCGTCGGCTTTTCTTCTGCGCCGGGTGCGAGCGCGGGTAGGCCCAGGTGATCGCAGGCTCGCTGGGTGATCATGCGACCGCGCCGAGTGCGGGCGAGGAACCCGAGCTGGAGCAGATAGGGCTCGACGACATCCTCAAGGGTGCCCGCGTCCTCGTTGAGGGTCGCTGCGACGGCTTCGAGTCCGACGGGCCCGCCGTCATAAACATTGCGGATGGTCCGCAGGTAACTCCGATCGAGTTCGTCGAGCCCGAGCGTATCGACACCCTCGAGCGCTAACGCGTCGTCGACGATCTGTGAGGAGACGACGGAGTCCGCACGCACGATCGCGTAATCGCGTACCCGACGCAGCAACCGGTTCGCGATGCGGGGCGTGCCCCGAGAACGCGACGCGATCTGCCCGAGCGAATCGTGATCGCAGGCGCTCATCGCGAGCAACGACGCCGAGCGGGTGAGGATGTTCACCAGGTCCGCATGCTCATAAAACTTGAGATGGTGGGTGATCCCGAATCGTGACCGCATCGGTGATGACAGGAGCCCTGCGCGGGTCGTGGCGCCAATGAGTGTGAATGGCGCACACTTGATCTGCACGGTGCGGGCGTTGAGCCCGGTGTCGAGGCACACATCGATCTTGAAGTCCTCCATCGCGGGGTAGACGAACTCCTCGACGGCGATGGGGAGGCGATGGATCTCATCGATAAACAGGACATCGCCCGGCTGGAGGCGAGTCAGCACCGCGACCAGGTCGGTGCCTCGCGCGAGCGCCGGGCCGGAGGTCACATGGACTTTCGTGCCCAGCTCGGACCCAATGACATGCGCAAGGGTGGTTTTCCCGAGCCCGGGCGGACCGTGGAGGAGGATGTGCTCAAGGTGCTCGCGAGACTCGGTGTCATCTTTCTGGGCCTGGCGCGATTTGACGGCTTCGATCGCGATGAGCAGACGCTCGATGAGCTCGGGTTGTCCGATGTACTCGTCGATGGACTGGGGGCGGAGCGCCCAGTTCTTGTGCTCTTCCGCGGGAGAAGCGGTGGGTGCGATGATGCGTTCGGTCGCCATGTCTGGAGTCTATCGGGTCTTGGTCGGGTCTGCCGTGAAAAGGACCTGATCTTGGGCGTTTCAGCGCATGAAAAAGGGAGGCATTGCCTCCCCTTTGTGGAAACCGGTTCGTGGTTCACTCCGCGGCCGCGGTGGTGTCCGTTGCGTCCTCGGCACGCTCGAAGACTTCGCCCTCGCGGGGGAGCAGGTCCGGTGCGTTCGCGAGGTTGTACGCGACGATCGCGGCGTTGGTCGCGGACTGCATCAGGTACTCTTCGATCGCGAGATCAAGGCGGTCGTTCTGGGTATGCCACCCATACCCGTAATCGGCGCGCCCAACTTCATCCCAGAAGAATCCGGGAACCCCGACGCGGTTGAATGCGGCGTGGTCCGACCCGCCGTGAGTTTCGATCTTTTCGCCAGTGGGGCGGATGTTGACATTGAGGTACTCGCCGTCGGTCTCAGAGTAGAACACGCCGTTGATAGGTGCGGTCGCAGCAGCGAGGTACTCGACCATGTAGTCGGCGGCGGGGATGCCGCCCTCGTAGTTCGTCCCGCCGTCGTCGACGAAGGCTGCGGAGATGTTCGCGAGTTCTTCCTCGGAGAGTGACTCGATGTAGGCCTTGGACCCGAGGAGCCCTTGCTCTTCACCGCCCCAGAGCGCGAACCGGATGGTGCGCTTGGGTTGGACGCCGAGTGAGCCGAGGATGCGGGCTGCTTCGATGGTGACGGCGGTGCCGGTACCGTTGTCCACGGTGCCTTGTGAACCAGGACCGTTCCAAGAGTCCATGTGCGCTGAGATGATGACGACTTCCTCAGGCTTCTCGGTGCCGGGGATCTCGGCGATCACGTTGTACACAGGGAAGGGGCCAGCGCTGAGGTTGTTCTGGAGATCGAACTCGACGATCAGGTCCACACCCTCCATCGTGCGTGCCGCGAGGTAGTCGTAATCGCTCTGACGCACATTGACCTCGACATCGACGGGGTAATCAGAGAGCTTGCGCTCACGCCACTGGTTTGAGGAGGTAGTCCAGACGCGTTCGTCCTTGGAGCTCGACACGAACCCGATCGGGTTCTCGGAGAGCACATGCGCCATGATGATGCGTTTGGTGTCGTCCTCGCTCTGTTCCTCGATCGCGGCGGCCATGGTCGCGCGAGAGAACTCGAGTGGGAACTCGTTGCCCGATGCGGAGCGCGAGACACCCGCCGCGTTGTCGCCATCGAGGTTGAGCTCGATGTTGGAGGTGCCCATGTCGTGCGTCCACTGGAAGGTCACCGTGTTGCCTTCCTTCGCGATGTTGGAGATGGGGCCCTCGGAGAAGTTCTGGATGGACATCGAGCCGGTGGGGGCGTCGCCGTCGAAGTTGAGGACCATGGTCGCGGGGACCTGCGACCCGTGGTAATCGAACGAGCCCGTCCAGGTGTGCGGATCGACCGCTGCGATTTCTGCGGGAGCGGGGTTGAGGATCTCGTCCATGTTCGTGCGGATGTCGTGACGCTCGTCCATGCGTTCACGCATGAGGAACCCGGTGGAACGGATCCCGCCGCGTCCGCCGTAGTTCGGTTGGATCATCACCCACGCGTCAGCGTACTTGCCCTTGTGCTGCTCGTACTCTTCGATCGATTCGGGGAGGAAGAGCACGGGGCCCTGCTCGGCGCCGTTGGTGCCCGTGGACCAGGCGAGCGTGGAGAACTCCATCGAGCGGACCTCAGATGGTTCCGCATCGCGACGCCGGCTCGTCTGCATCAGTACGCGCCCGGTGGACGGGCCACGATCGAATCGGGTCTCGACCTCGCCCCATTTGTGCAGGTGTGAGTTGGAGAGCCCGTACGACTCAAAGAGATCGCGAGCCCAGCGCTGCGACTGCTCGAGCGAGGTTGAGCCGGTGAGGCGAGGCCCGAAGGTCTCGCACATCTCTGTGAGGGTGGCCATGACCTGGGAGTTGTGCTTGCCCTCGTTGATGATCGCCGCGATGGTCTCGGGGTCGCCCATCTGGATCTGCGGGATCGGGGCCTGCTCGCCGTCGATGATGGCGTATCCCTGTGGTTCGGTCTCGGTATCACGGGTTTGCGATGAGGTGCACGCGACCAGTGAGAGGCAGGTGCCCGCGAGCGAAAGGACAACAAAGCGGTTGAGCTTGGACATCAGGTGAACTCCTCATGAGGATGAAACTTGCGCAAAGGGCGAGCGCCCGTGTGAGGATATACCAACACAGCGGGTCTTCGTTGCCTGAGGTGTTCGCTTTTGTTCCCGAGAATGAGCAGAATGCGAGATTGGGTTACTCCAGGGGGAGCCCCTTCTTCTGCCAGAGGTTCACGAGGCGTTCGACCTCGATGGGCTCCCAGAGTCGCCCATTGCTCAAACGAACGCGGAGCAGTTCGCCCTTGCCGTTGTATCGAGAGACCGTCGCGGGCGTTTCAGGTGAGGTCTTGGTCGTGATCTCCACGAGATCGGGTGAATCCTCGGGATGCTCGACGAGGTCCCATCGGAGCGTGATGGTGCCGGTAGAACTGTTGTACACATACGAGGCGTAATCGCCCGGCTCTGCGTGCTTGGCAAGCAACGGACTGATCAGGTAGCTCAGTGCCTGTGAGATGTACCCCTCCCCCTGGATCAGTGGGGAGGTCTTCGTCGGCGGGGCGCCGCTCGCATCAGTCAGGATGACAAGATTGTTCTTCGAGCGTGCCCCGGTGATGGTGGAGGTCTGCTGCTCAGTACCCTGTCGGATGGACATCTTGATGGTCCAAGACTCTTCATCGCCATCGATCGAGGTGTAAAAGGTGGCGCGAGTATCGACGCGGAGGTCCTCTTCGAGGGCCATCGCGTCGATCTGGACGAGGTACCCCATCGTTTTGTCGTCTTCACTCCACTTGTTGCGGGGTTTCTCGGAGAGATCGCCCTTGAACCCGGTCCACGAGCGTGTACGCCGGTACCCGTACTCCGTTGCGTCCATGTCGTCGCCGGTGACGGCGGGGAGGTACAGGCGTTCCCATCGATCGTTGGATTTGCGGGTGGTGACGCTTTGGATGTCCTCGGGGGATCGCAGATCGATGAACTCGAGCATGCGTCGGATCGCGGCGGCACGCCGGACATCCTTATCGGTCGGGTTCCCCAGATCCATTGTGGCGACGGTATTCTCGTACATGATCCTGCAGCGGTCAAAGTCGCGATAGAGCGTGGTGAGATCAAAGATGATGAACCTCTTGGGCTCGGTCTGGAAGATCGTCATGCCCCGGACCGCGTCGGGCTTGCCGTTGGTTCCGGGGATGCGGATGTAGAACCTTTGACCCTCCCAAAGCTTGATCCGCAGGTTCTTCTCGTGGGCGAGCACAACCCCGGTATTGGAGTTCCCGAACCGGGTAAGTTGCTTGATGATGCTCTGGGCGACCTGATCGAGGGTGAGCTCGTCGTTCGTGGTGCGCTGTTCCTTGATGATCAGCACCCCGACCTGATTGGGGAACCCGATCCCGACGCTGGTGTTGGACCCGAAGCTGGTTGTTTCGGAGACGGAGCCCTCAGGGATCTGGATCCGCAGATCTAGGGCGTCGATCTGGATGGGGTTGGGCTCAAAGGTGGTGGTCAGGGCGATCGGGTCCTGGGATTGGGTGCCCTGGGCGTACAGGCGAGGGGAAATCACCAAAGCCGTCAAGATCAGGGCATACTGAAGAGATGTGGGGATGCGCATGGGTTGGTTCTCGATCGGGGTGTGGTGCGTGGGATCGTCTGTATCGGGCTCGATCTATGGTATCCATCGGCGACATTGGGCAGAAAACTTGTCGTTCCCAGGGGCGATTGATTGACTCGGGGAGGGGTTGGACTACGCTTCTCTCCCGCCTGATCGCTCAGGGAGCGGTCTGCGCGGGGTGTTTGTGCCTTATCACCCGAGGCGAAGGTGAATGCGGACGCGTGTCTGCATCGAACCCGGGTGGGCCCAAGCGTGAGTGCGTCGGGGTAACTCGACGAATGCAATGGAGATTCGACCCATGTCGATCAACCGAATTCGTATCCGTATGGAAGCATATGACCACATCGCACTCGACGCTTCGGCGCGTGACATTGTTGATCACGCGAAGCGCACCAACGCCAAGGTGAAGGGCCCTATCCCGCTCCCGACCCGCATCGAGCGTTACACGGTTCTCCGTGGGCCGTTCATCGATAAGAAGTCGCGCGAGCAGTTCGAGATCCGCACCCACAAGCGGATCATCGATATCCACGAACCCAACAACCGCACCGTCGAAGCGCTCAACCGCCTCGTCGTCCCCGCGGGTGTGTTCGTGAAGATCAAGGCTTAATCAAACATACTCACAGGTCTGTCCCGGAAGGGGCGGGCCTGTTTTCGTTGAATATACCCCTTTACAAGACTTCCTCTGTCCGAGAGACATGAAGCGGTTCCCACCCGAAGTGGGGATGAGGATGACGACATGACCGCACCCAGCAAATCGGCCCACCTCCTTGGGCAGAAAATCGGCATGACCCGCGTGTACGACGACAAGGGCGTTTCGTCGCCGGTCACCGTGATCAAGGTTGAGCCCAATACCGTGACCCAGCTCCGCACGATGGAGAAGGACGGGTACAGTGCGGTTCAGGTCGGTGCAGGCGAGATCAAGGCCCGCAACTCGACGATGCCGATGATCGGGCACGACGCGAAGGCCGGAGTCGCACCCCGCCGCAAGCACGCGGAGTTCCGTGTTGAGGATGGCGCAGAGTCCGGGTGGGAACTCGGGCAGACCCTGACGGTTTCCGAGTTCGACGCGATCAAGTTCGTCGATGTCATCGGCACCAGCAAGGGTAAGGGCTTTGCGGGTGGCATGAAGCGATGGGGCTTTAAGGGCCAGCAGGCGACCCACGGCGTTGAGCGCAAGCACCGCTCCCCGGGTTCGATCGGTGGTCACGGCAACAACGCCGGTAAGTCGGGTCGCATCAAGAAGGGCAAGAAAATGACCGGTCACATGGGGAACGCGCGGATTACCGTTCGTTCCTTGGATGTTGTTCGGGTCGATGCGGACAATAACCTGCTGCTCGTGAAGGGCCCAGTGCCCGGTCACAACAACGCGTGGGTTGAGATTCGTCCGGCGACGCGGCTTTACCGCTCGAAAGCTGCAAAAGCTTGAGCGTGAGAGTTGATTGATGGATTCGGGCGGGGAATAATCCCTGCTCACAGGTTCGGTAGGTCGAGCGATCGAAACCGCCGGAAAGAACAAGTCATTGTCCCCGACGGTTTGTCGGGATCAATGCCGAGTCAAACCTGCGTCTCTGAGCATCGCGAAGCGGTGGTCCCCACAAGGGCAATACTCAGAACCGGGTGAGGCGTAATGGGCCGGGCGAGAGTCCGGGTGGTCCGTAAGGCGTGAGGCGAGGTAAAGACCTATGGATGTCCCCGTCTATTCAATGAGCGGCGAAGCTGCAGGCACGATGTCTGTCGACGAAATCGCCCTCGGTGAAACTGTTAATGCTGATCTGCTCAAGCAGGCGTTCGTGATGTATCACGCGAACCGTCGCCAGGGCTCGGCACGCACCAAGAACCGCAAGGCGGTCGCGTTCACCGGTAAGAAACTGTACAAGCAAAAGGGCACCGGTCGTGCACGGCACGGCGACAAGGGCGCGAACCTCTTCCGTGGCGGTGGTCACGCGAAGCAGAAGACCCGCACCCGCGAGGACTACCACCAGTCCATGCCCAAGAAGATGCGTCGCAAGGCAAACCGCAATGCGCTGCTCGCCAAGCTCTTGGACAACGAGGTTCGCGTGGTCGACGGGCTGAACTTCAGCTCGCCCCGCACCAAGGACTTCGTTGGGTTCCTTGAGGCACTCAAAGTTGATCGCTCGGCACTCGTCGCCCTCTCGGGTGATGCGGAGAAGAGCAAGAACGCTCGTCTGAGTGCTCGCAATGTTGAGGGCGTGCAGGTCTGCCGTGCGGATCAGCTCAATGCGTACGAGATGCTCAACAATCGCTACCTGGTGATCGACAAGGCCGAGCTCGAGGCTTGGCTCTCCGGTCCCAGCTCGCACACGGGCAAGGCCGTGGCAGGGGAGGCGTAAGTCATGCTTGAACCGCACTACATCCTCCGCAAGCCTCTCCTGACGGAGAAGAGCACGGCGTTGATGGAATCAGACAATGTGTACACCTTTGAGGTTGATCGCCGTGCAACGAAGGACGACATCAAGTCGGCCGTCGAGAAGGCGTTCAGTGTCAAGGTTGAGAAGGTGACCACGCAGGTTCGGAAGGGCGGATCCCGCCGATTCCGTTACGGCACGGTCGCAGAGAACAGCTGGAAGCGTGCGATCGTGAAGGTCGCGGAAGGTCAATCGATCGAGCTCTTCTGAGCCGGTTCGTATAAGGAAGGACTGCAGATATGGGCATCCGTGTCTACAAACCAACAAGTGCGGGCCGCCGGAACGCTTCGGTCAACCTCAATGAGGAAGTGACCAAGAACGCTCCGGAGAAGAGCCTGCTCTCGCCTCGCCCCAAGAAGGGCGGGCGGAACAGCCAGGGCAAGATCACGGTCCGTGGTCGTGGCGGCGGCGCGAAGCGCATGTACCGTCAGATCGACTTCAAGCGTCGCGACCGCGACGGGATCGTGGGTACGGTTCTCGGGATCGAGTACGATCCGAACCGCACCTGCCACATCGCCCTCGTTGAGTACAGCGATGGCGTCAAGCGTTACATCCTCGCCCCCAAGGGCCTGACTGACGGGCACACCGTTGAGTCGTCCTCGGATAAGGCGATCGAACCCACGGTCGGATCGATGATGCCCTTGCGGTACATCCCCGCCGGTATGAATGTGCACTGCGTTGAGTTGCTCCCCGGTGCGGGCGGCAAGCTCTGCCGTAGTGCAGGTTCGTCGGCTCGTCTGACGAACAAGGAAGGCAAGTACGCGACCCTGGTGATGCCCTCGGGCGAAACCCGTCGCGTGCTGATCGACTGCCGTGCGGTGGTGGGGCAGATCGGGAACACCGATCACCAGAACCGTCGCCTCGGTAAGGCCGGTATCAGCCGTCACCTTGGTCGTCGTCCGAAGACCCGTGGTGTGGCGATGAGCCACCACGCTCACCCGATGGGTGGCGGTGATGGTCGCAGTAAGGGTGGTCGTGCACCTGTGAACAAGGCTGGTACGCCCGCAAAGGGTGGCGGTACTCGTAACCGCAACAAGCCGTCGCAGGATCTCATCATCCGTCGTCGTAAGAGCAAGCGTTACGGTCAGTTGAAGTAAGGCATCGAGGAGTATTGATATGGGACGCAGTCTGAAAAAAGGCCCGTATGTCGTCGAGAGCCTTTACAACAAGGTGATGAAGCAGGCCGAGGCAGGTGAGAACAAGCCCATCAAGACCTGGGCTCGCGCATGCACCATTGTGCCGGAGTTCGTTGGGTACACCTTCCAGGTGCACAACGGTCGCGCCTTCCTCGATGTCTTCGTGACTGAAGACATGGTGGGGCACAAGCTCGGAGAGTTCTCGAATACGCGTACTTTCCGTGGTCACACGAACAAGAAGGAAGGCATCAAGTCCGGCCGCTAACGCAGCTTGACTGATCAAGGAAGGAAGAAGCCGTGCGACTTCGAGCCAAAGAACTGAAAAAGCGTGCTGATGGAGCGGGCGTGAGCGTAGAACAGCTCGCCGACGCCGTGAGCCGTGAAGGCCTGAGCGGGGACGCCTCGCTCAAGGCTGTCAAGAACTGGTTGGGCGGCAAGGGAACTCCCCGTTGCACCCGCCGTGATATCGAGGCGATGGCGACCGCGGTCGGGTGTCTCTCGCGTGAGATCGCGACATTCACCTCCCAGGTCCGCAACCATCGCGGGAGCCCCAAGAAGGCTGTTCTTGTTGCGGACATGATCCGTGGCAAGAGCTTCGAGGAAGCGAACAACATGCTCGCGTTCTCGACCAAGCGTGCAGCGGTGAACTTCCGCAAGGCACTGATGGCCGCCGCCGCCGACGCAGAACAGCTCGGCGCCGACCCCAGCAATGTCTTCGTGAGCGAGGTCACCGTCGATCGCGGGATGCACATCAAGCGTTTCCGTCCCAAGGATCGCGGTCGTGCTCACCCGATCGTCAAGCGCACCAGCCACATTACTCTGTCACTTCAGGAGCGTAACTAATGGGACAGAAATCTCACCCATTCGGATTCCGTCTCGGCGTCACTGAAGCGCACCGCAGCCGCTGGTACGCTCCCAAGGCGCTTTACGGCGAGCTCCTCGTCGAGGACGAGAAGATCCGCAAGTACCTTGATAACCGCCTGAACCGCACGCCGCCGAACGCGTTTGTCTCTGACATTCACATCGAGCGTACGCGTGAAGAGCTCAAGGTCATTATCCGCACCGCTCGCCCCGGTCTCGTCATCGGTCCCAAGGGTGCCGAGGTCGATCGGATGACGGAAGAGCTGCAGTACATGACCGGTCGTAAGGTCTCGATCTCGATCATCGAAATCCGTGACCCTGACATGGACGCCCAGCTCGTTGCGGAGAATGTCGCCGAGCAGCTCAAGAAGCGTATGGGTTTCCGTCGCGTCGTGAAGATGCGGAGCGAGTCCGTGATGCAGGCGGGCGCCAAGGGCGTGAAGATTCAGATCGCCGGTCGTCTGGGTGGTGCGGAAATGTCCCGCACGATGGATGTGCGTCTCGGTGCACTCCCGCTCTCGACGCTCCAGGCAAACATTAACTACGGGTTCGCGGAAAGCCTGACCCCCTACGGGATCATCGGCGTGAAGGTGTGGATCTACAAGGGTCCGTACTCAAGCGAACAGGAAGAGAACCAGTCAAACGCAGCGGGCGCACAGGCGCGTGCTCGTGGTCGCCGCTAAAGCGGACGCTGATCAGTAAGCAGTAACGGAAGGGATTGCACGATGCCTCCTTATAAGATTCCCAAGCGAGTCAAGCACCGCAAAGAGTTCCGCCGGGTCCGTGATCGCAAGGCGACCAAGGGCAACTATGTCGCGTACGGCGAGTTCGGTCTTCAGGCGCTCGAGCCCTGCTGGCTTAAGAGCAACTGCATCGAGGCGGGGCGTATCGCGTGTCAGCACTACCTCAAGCGTGAGGGCAAGCTGTTCATCCGTGTGTTCCCCGACAAGCCCATCTCCAAGAAGCCCCTCGAGACTCGAATGGGTAAGGGTAAGGCGGATGTGGACTACTGGGCCGCTCGCGTGAAGCCGGGCACGATCCTGTACGAGCTTGCGGGCGTGAGCGAGACTCGTGCACGCGGCGCGTTCTTCCGAGTTGCAATGAAGATGCCCGTGAAGTGCCGCATGGTCGGCCGACGGATCGAGGCGTAAGGAGCGAACGATGACCGGTGCAGAAGTAAAGAAGCTGAATGACGAAGAGATCACGGTCGAGCTCGCCAACCTTCGTGGCAAGCTCCTCTCGCTCAGGAACAAGAGCGTGAGCGAGAAGATCGAAGACACCTCGCAGTTCGGGAAGATCCGCAAGGACATCGCCCGCCTGCTTACCGAGCAGACGGCACGGGCAGCGAGCTAAGGCGCTCCCAGGAGAATGCAATGAGCGATACAGAACTCAAGGGTGCAAAGATTGGCGTGGTCGAAAGCGACGCCCGGGACAAGTCCCGCAAGGTCGTAATCCACTACAAGGCAAAGCACCCCAAGTACGGCAAGTATGTGAGCAAGCGGACCATCCTGCATGTTCACGATGAGAACAACGAGTCCTCGATGGGCGATTTGGTTGAGATCGTGCAGTGCCGCCCGATCAGCAAGACCAAGAGCTGGAAGCTCAATCGCATCGTGGAGAAGCGTGCCGACTGATTGGGGTAACTCAAGCATCGGGCGAATCGGAAGATCCCACACGCACATTTGCGTGAGAGAAGGCAGGGCAAGCAATGCTCCAGCAAGAATCAAGATGTGAAGTTGCGGACAACTCGGGCGGCAAGATCGCCTATGTCATCCGCGTCTACGGCGGCTCGACCCGTCGCGGTGCCTTTACCCGCAAGCACGCGGGTCTGGGCGACAAGGTCATCGTCAGCATCAAGAAGGCGCTCCCCGGCGCTGATGTGAAGGCCGGCGAAATGTACAAGGCCGTGGTCGTCCGTACCGCTCGTAACACGCGTCGCAAGGACGGGTCGTATGTGAAGTTCGACTCATCCGCAGTGGTCCTCATCAACGACGACGGCAACCCCAAGGGCACCCGCATCTTCGGCCCCGTCGCTCGTGAGCTCCGCGAACGCAAGTACATGAAGATTATCTCGCTCGCACCGGAGGTCGTGTAATGCCCAAGCATGTTCGTAAAGGCGATCAGGTCATCGTGACCGCAGGTGATAACAAGGGCGCCATCGGTGAGATCACCGAGGTCCTGACCAAGTCTGACCAGGTCATCGTCAAGGGTGTCAACATGCGTACGAAGCACCTTCGTCGCACCCAGATGAACCCCCAGGGCGGCACCGTCACAGTTGAAGCCCCGATCCACATCTCCAATGTCTCGCCCGTCGTTGACGGCAAGGCAACCCGGGTGCGTTTCGAGGACAAGGACGGCGTCAAGACCCGCGTCGCGGCTCGCGGCGGCAAGTCTCTCGGGCAGGTTGGCAAGTCCAAGAACTGAGCCCGACCCGCACGAGGCGTAGAACAAACCAAGTCGATTCATGAGGGCGTCGCCCGGATGGAAACCGGGGGCAACAAGCCCAGAAGAAGGCAAAGCGATGGCGAAGAAAGACAAGTTTGACCAAGCAGTGATCGATGGGGCGATGGCCAAGAACGCGCCGCGTCTCAAGGAACTCTTTGAGCAAGAGATCCTCCAGAAGATCACCTCAGAGTTCGGAATCGCGAACAAGAATGCGATGCCCAAGCTCGAGAAGGTCACGATCAATGTGAATGTCGGTCGTCATCTCGATGGCACCAAGGTCCCGAGCAATGTCCGCGAAGCGGTCATCCACACCCTCACGACGATCACGGGTCAGAAGCCCGTCAACATCGTCGCCAAGAAGTCGGTTTCGAACTTCAAGGTCCGCGAGGGGTACGAGACCGCGTTCAAGGTCACGCTGCGTCGCGATCGTATGTGGCACTTCGTTGATCGCCTGTTCAACCTCGCTACGCCTCGTATCAAGGACTTCCGTGGTCTGAACGATAAGGCGTTCGATCGTCAGGGCAGCTACTCGATGGGGCTGACTGAGCAGGGTGTGTTCCCTGAGATCAACATGGCGGAGCAGAGCTTCACCCACGGTATGAACATCAACTTCAGCTTCAGCAACTCGAACCCCGAGCTGAGCAAGTTTGTGCTCACCGAACTCGGATTGCCGTTCAAGAAGCCGGCGAAGAACAAGAAGAACTGAGCACGGGCAAAGGAATAAGCAGATATGGCCACCAAAGCACAAGTCGCCAAGAGCAAGCGTACACCCAAGTACTCGTCCCGCGTGGTTCGCCGATGCGAGCTGACCGGTCGTTCACGGGGTGTGTACCGCAAGTTCCGAATCAGCCGCATCATGCTCCGCAAGCTCGCGCTCGAGGGCAAGATCCCCGGGATGCGTAAGGCCAGCTGGTAAATCAGCGAGAGACCGGTTGAAACCACGCCCCGATGGGCAACACGAAACACCCAGGCCCTGAGCGCCTGAAGAGTACGCAAGGACAAAGGTAGGTCCCCATGTCGATCAGTGATCCAGTCGCAGACATGCTCACCCGCATCCGCAACGCCACGCGGAACCGCTCGAAGAGCGTCGTTGTTCTCAACAACAAGGTGTGCCGCGGTGTGGCAGAGACCCTCAAGGTCGAAGGCTACATTAACGGTTTCGAGGTTGTCGAAGACAACAAGCAGGGCACGATCCACATCGATCTCAAGTACGGGCCGCGTGGCGAGGTGCTGATCCATGAGATCAAGCGCATGAGCAAGCCGGGCTGCCGCGTGTACAAGAAGGTCGATGAGATCCCCTCGCCCATGCAGGGCCTTGGCATCTCGATCGTCTCCACGAGCTCGGGGGTTCTCTCCGATCGTCAAGCCCGTGAGAAGGGCGTCGGCGGCGAGCTCCTCTGCACCGTGCTCTAAGGACCAGGAACGAACCATCGGGTGAATCGCACCCGCAACAACGATTGGAATCCCCGGCAGTCGCCGGACGACGAGGACAGTCGGAAAGGAACGCGAAATGTCGCGAATCGGTAAGAAGCCCATCTCGGTACCAGGCAATGTGAAGGTCAACCTCTCGGGTTCCTCGATCTCGATCGAAGGCCCCAAGGGCACCCTCTCTTACGAGTTCCGCCCGGAGGTTTCGGTCTCCTACGACGAGGGTGACAAGAGCATCTCTGTCACCATGGACGAGGCCCTGATCGAGGCAAAGCGTTCCAACAACGCGTACTGGGGCACGACCCGCGCACTGATCAACAACATGATCAAGGGCGTCACCGATGGGTACGAGAAGAAGCTCCAGGTCGTGGGCGTGGGTTGGACCGCGTCGGTGAACGGCAACAAGCTCGCGCTTAAGGTCGGGTACGCGAACATCATCGAGATGCCCATCCCCACGGGTCTGAATGTTACCGCTGAGAAGCAGATCATCACCGTGACCGGTGCGGATAAGCAAGCGGTGGGGCACTTTGCCGCATCGACCCGTGCGAAGCGTAAGCCCGAGCCCTACAACGGCAAGGGCATCAAGTACCTCGATGAGGTCATCATGCGTAAGCAGGGTAAGGCGTTCGGTAAGTAAACGAAGAGCAACGCACTGAGCGGATCGGGCAGAGCTCGATCCACACGAGGTGATCAAGATGAACAAGAACAAACTCAAGGACGCACGCCGGGCCCGTCGCCGCATCGGCATCCGCAAGCGCATCGCGGGCACCCCCGCGCGTCCTCGTCTGGCGGTTTACCGCTCTCTGAACCATGTCTACGCCCAGGTGATCGATGACCTCGCGGGCAAGACGCTCGTCAGCGCTTCGACCCGCGATAAGGGTGTGAAGGTCGACGGGTCCACCGGCAACTGCGACGCGGCCAAGAGCGCCGGTTCGCTGCTGGCCGAGCGTGCCAAGGAAGCGGGCATCACCGATGTGGTGTTCGACCGTGGCGGTTTCAAGTATCACGGGCGGATCAAGGCGTTCGCTGACGCGGCACGCGACGGTGGTCTTAAGTTCTAATCGAACGATTCTGAAAGAGACAGCAACTATGGCTGAAATCCTCGACGAAAGCACGAATCTCGAGTCGCACACCGTCGGCATCTACCGGACCGCTGCAACGGTCAAGGGTGGTCGCCGATTCAGCTTCGGCGCCCTGGTCGTCGTCGGCGATCGACGCGGCAAGGTGGGCTACGGGTACGCCAAGTCCCCGGAAGTCCCGACCGCGATCGAGAAGGCACAGAAGCGTGCACGCCAGACCATGATCTCCATCCCCATGGCCGGCACCACCTTCCCCCACGAGATCGAAGGGCGCGCGTGTGCGAGCACCGTCCGCCTGATGCCCGCATCGCCGGGTACCGGTGTTGTTGCGGGCGGCACCGTCCGTGCAGTCATGGAGATCGCAGGGATCTCGGACTGTCTCACCAAGTGCACCGGCTCAACGAGCAAGCTCAACACGGTTCGCGCCGTGATCGACGGGCTCAGTAAGCTCCGCACCCGTGAGCAGATCGCAGAGCTCCGCGGCGTCGAGATCACCACCTCGGACATCGAGGAGCGGATCGAGCGCGGGAGCAAGTTCATGCCGACCAAGATCGAGGGCGACAAGATGGCCGCCCCGGTCAACACCGTTGGTCAGGACCGCGGCGGACGCGGCGGCGGGCGTGGTGGTCGCGGTGGACGCGGCGGTGGGCGTGGCGGTCGCGGTGGCGATCGTGGTGCACCCGCACCCGCACCCGCAGAAGCAGGCAGCGACAACGCCAACTCGTCCGAGTCCAGCGAGAGCTAATCAAACACAAGCACACCTTACCGGGAGTCACCGGCCATGATGATCCACGAAGTTACCGCACTGGCGGGCAAGTACAAGAAGCGCAAGCGCGTCGGACGAGGCGTCGGCTCGGGCAACGGCAAGACCGCCGGGCGCGGGCAGAAGGGTGCCGGTTCGCGTCAGGGCCACTCGAAGCTTTACCAGTTCGAGGGTGGCCAGATGCCGTTCTTCCGTCGCATGCCCAAGTTCGGGTTCACCAACGCGAAGTTCAAGACCCAGTTCTGGATCGTGAACCTCAGCTCGATCGTCGCCCACGACGATTTCAAGAGCGGTGGCGATGTCAACGCAGAGACCCTCGTCAAGGCAGGCCTTGTGCGCGATACCTCGCGTGACCTCAAGATCCTCGGCGGTCTCGCGGACGGCGAAGAGAAGCTGGGCGTGAAGCTCAATGTCGTCGCCAATCGCGTGACCGACTCGGCGCGTTCGCTCATCACCGATGCGGGCGGCAGCGTTACCGAGACCGGTACCCGTCGCGACAAGGTCCGTGGTATCGATCGGAACTCGGACGATCGCACCCCCAAGAACCTGACCAAGAAGCTCAAGAACCAGGAATGGCACCGCAAGCGTTCGGAAGCGTTCGCACGCGGTGAAGTGCTCAAGAAGAAGTGAGCATGACGCTCGGATCCATGATCCGAGAAGGTGAGAATGTGTTGTGATTCAAGACGCCGTGACCGATCGCTTGCCGGCGGGGCCGCTACGATCCCCCCGAGATATCGGTCACGGCGTTTTTCAATGATGATCGAACCGAACGACACAACGCACGGACGGACGCAGGACCAGGCGGAGTACTGACAGGATGCTGATCAAGACCATCGTCAATGTCTTTAAGGTCGAGGAGCTTCGTAAGAAGATCCTTTTCACGATCGGGATGCTCGCCGTCTACCGGATCGGGTTCTGGATCCCTGTCCCCGGCGTGAACCAGAGCGCGCTCACGGACTTCTTCGAGGCACAATCCGCCTCGGGCGGTGCCGCAGGCAAGGTCATGCAGTATGTCGCGATCTTCTCGGGTGGTTCCTTCGGGCAATCGACGATCTTTGGACTTGGGATCATGCCGTACATCACGGCCGCGATTATCTTCCAGCTCTTCCAGTCCGTGTCGCCTCAGCTCAAGAAGCTCAAAGAAGAAGGCCCGACCGGGTTCGCGAAGATCCAGGAATGGACCCGCTATGTCACGGTGGGGCTCTGTATCGTGCAGGCCGTAGGTTGGCTCTCGTTCATCACCAAGTCCGGGCTTGTGTACCCGGGTTGGGCGAACAATCCGCTCTGGTGGGTGATGGCGATCACGGCGCTGACCGCGGGGACGATCTTCCTCATGTGGCTCGGCGAGCAGATTGACCGGTTCGGTATTGGTAACGGCGTGTCCCTGATCATCATGGCGGGCATCCTCACCGGCATGCCCGGCGCGATGATGAGTCTCTACAGTGGGTTCGATCCCAAAGACTCGACCAAGATGGGGTGGATGGGCCTGATCGTCCTGATCGCGCTCTTCATCATGGTTGTTGCGGGCTCGGTGCTTCTCACTGTTGCCCAGCGCCGCATCCCCGTCCAGCAGGCAAAGCATTCACGCGGGAAGCGCGTGTTCGGCGGACAGAAGAGCTACCTGCCCCTCCGCGTGAACCACGGCGGCGTCATGCCCATCATCTTCGCAAGTTCGTTGATGATCTTCCCCTCCGTTGCGTTCGGGTATCTCACCGAGCTCGCGCAGAACTCCGGGAACAATCAGGGGTTCTACTTTGACGCCCTTCAATGGCTGAGCAGCAACCTGCAGATGGGGCAGTTCCCATACATGGTGCTGTATGTCGTCATGGTGTACTTCTTCAGCTACTTCTGGATCACGGTCCAGTTCAACCCTGAAGAGATGAGCAAGCAGCTGCGTGATCACGGGTCTTTTATCCCCGGTCTTCGCCCAGGGCCGCGTACCGCGGAGTACCTGGAGGCGGTCATGGAACGCATCACCTATGTGGGTGCGGCATTCCTCGCCGTCATCGCGGTGCTCCCGATGGTCGCGAGCTCCAAGCTCGGGATCGAGTTCACGGTTTCTCAGTTCCTCGGCGGTACCGGGTTGCTGATTGTGGTGTCCGTAGCGCTGGACTTCCTCCAGCGGGTCGAGGCATCGCTGCTCATGCGGAACTACGAGGGATTCCTCGGAAACTCCGCGGACAAGTAGATTCGGCCCGTGTTTGGGGCGTTTCGTGCAGATTTTTTCAAGCTCAAGACACTTTGCGGGCTTGGGATACAAGAAATATTCGGTCGCGGGCCTATAGTCTTGGCCCAGCTTTCCCCACCGGGATCGTTGCGAATCGAAGGCAGATAGATGAATCATGGGTCGTTGACTTTGACCCAGCAGAGCGTCGCGATGGGCGACAGGAGCAAGTCATGAAAGTTCAATCGAGTGTCAAGCGTCGCTCCAAGGACTGCCAGATCGTTCGTCGCAAGGGCAAGGTCTTTGTGATCAACAAGAAGAACCCCCGTTTCAAGCAGCGTCAGGGCTGATCGCGCAAGCGGGTTAGAAATAGAGATACGCGTGCCTTGCACGCAGCACATTTCCGGCGTGAGCCGGTGACAGGAGCAAACAGTGCCCCGTATCGCAGGTGTTGACATCCCCGATCGTAAGAAGATCTACTACGCGTTGCAGTACATCCACGGCGTAGGCCCGAAGTACGCAGCCGACATCCTCGCTGAGGCGAACATCAACCCCGACACTCGTTCCAACGAGCTCTCGGATACCGATGTCTCCCACATCAACACGATCATCGACAACGGGTACCTCGTCGAAGGTGCGCTCCGCCGTCAGGTGCAGCAGAACATCGGCCGCCTGCGCGAGATCCGCTCGTACCGCGGCGATCGTCACCGCAACGGTCTCCCGACTCGCGGCCAGCGCACCCGCTGCAACGCTCGCACCCGTAAGGGACGCAAGAAGACCGTTGCAGGCAAGAAGGGCGTCAAGGGCTAATCGGTGTGTGCCTGAAACGGTTCAGGCATCCACGACAATCAAGACTCATTCATCGCAAGGTTCCAGCCCAACGCAAGGCGCGGAGGGAAGTGGAGCCGTCAGGAGCGAGATTCAATGGCGAAGAAGGCAAAGAAAATTCGCAAGGGTGTTGTCCGCGGCGTCGCGCACATCAAGGCAACGCACAACAACACCATCATCACCGTCACCGACACCAACGGCGAAACCCTCGCCTGGGACTCGGCGGGCACCATCGGGTTCAAGGGCGCGCGAAAGTCAACACCGTTCGCCGCGACCCGTGCAGGTGAGCAGTGCGGCCAGAAGGTCCGCAAGATGGGGATGAACGAGATCGAGGTCAAGATCACCGGCGCCGGCGCCGGTCGCGAAAACGCGGTCTCGGGTCTTGCATCGACAGGACTTCGCGTCACCGCGATCGAGGACCACACCCCGGTTCCTCACAACGGTTGCCGCCCTCCCAAGAAGCGCCGCGTCTGATTTGAAACACTCCACACCCACGCGTCGAAAGACGCATGGGTGTTTTTCGTGCTCGACACGGACAGAAAGGGCGACGCGAGCAGCAAGCGCGTCGCACCTGTGAACCAAGATCGAGCGTTGCACCCGGTTCAATGAACCACACTTGCTGAGGAGATCAACGACATGCGTGTACGCTGGCGTGGATTGGAACTTCCTTCGAAGGTCGTCGCGGACCCCAAGTTCACCGCAGACACCTTCGGGCGTTTTACTGTTGAGCCGTTTGAGCGCGGCATGGGTACGACCGTTGGCAACTCGCTGCGTCGCATCCTCCTCTCATCGCTCGAGGGCGCTTCGGTTACCGCAATCAAGATCAAGGGTGTCGAGCACGAGTTCACCAGCATGCCCGGCGTGCTGGAAGATACCACCGACATCGTCCTCAACATCAAGAACCTCATCGTCAAGCTCGAGGGCGACGAGCCCCGTGTGATGAAGCTCGCGGCTCAGGGCCCCGGCGAGGTGACCGCGGACCTCATCGAGGCGGACACCAATGTCACCATCATGAACAAGGACCTGGTCATCGCAACGCTGACCGAGGAGATCCCGTTCGAGATGGAGATCCATGTCGGCAAGGGTCGCGGGTATGTCCCGGCTGCGGAGCAGTACGGTCGCAACGACGAGCAGGAGATCGGCGTGATCCCTGTCGACGCGATCTACTCACCCGTCCAGCGCGTGCGGTACTCCGTCGAGGATACCCGCGTCGGGATGAAGACGAACTACGACAAGCTCACGATGGAGATCTGGACCGACGGCACGACTTCGCCCGAGATGGCGATGGTCGAAGCGGCGAAGATCATGCGCAAGCACCTCAACCCGTTCATCCAGTACTTCGACATCGGCGAAGAGCGCGTGTCGGAGAACGCAGCAGCAGCTGCGGGCGTGGACGAGGAGCTCATCCGCAAGCTCAACATGCCCATCGAGCAGCTCGATCTCTCGGTGCGTGCGAGCAACTGCCTCGAGTCCGCACGGATCGATACGGTGGCCCAACTCGTCACCAAGAGCGAGCAGGAACTGCTCAAGCTCCGCTCGTTCGGCCGCACCTCGCTGCGTGAGGTCAAGCGGAAGTTGCTCGATATCGAGCTGGATCTTGGAATGGAACTGCCCGAAGGCTACAACGCCGCGGGCGTGTGAACTGAAGTATCAACCCGGGCGATTGTGCCCGATCTGAGTAGAGACGCGGTGAGCGCGTCAGAATCGAAGGGATAAAGCCATGCGTCATCGTAAAGCCGGCTTTAAGTTGGGACGGACCGTTGCACATCGCCAGGCGATGCTCCGCAACATGGCCGCAA
>CBDDIA010000003.1:0-190302 GCA_965228685.1 Phycisphaerales bacterium | reverse complement strand
GAAGCGATGAAACGGATCGCGAATGTGCAGATCAGAAAGAGTCCGAGATAACTCAATGGGCTCGTGAACAGCGCGAATCGGAATCGAGATGTGGACTTTGTTTTCATCGAACAGTCAATCGAGGGGTTTATCATGAAGTCTATCGCAGTCATTGGTCTACTTGGTGCTTGTCTTTCAGGGTGCGCCAGCACCCAGCCTCGAACCACGCTCTATGACGATACCGAGAGGGTGATGGTCAACAGCGTGCTCACCTCCTGGCACCTCGCCGCCGATCATGGGCTTTACGACTTCTACTTCGATCAGATGACGGATGACGCGGTCTTCCTCGGCACCGATGCGTCGGAGCGTTGGACGAAAGAAGAGTTCATGGGGTACGCGCGTGAGCCCTTCAGCGATGGGAACGGGTGGACCTATACCCAGGTCGAGTCGCACATCGCGCTCGACGCGGACGGGAACACCGCGTGGGCGGATGAGATCCTCAAGAACGAGAAGTACGGGATTTTGCGCGGGACATCGGTGCTGCGCAAGGTAAACGATCGATGGAAGATAGCGCATTACTCGTTGACCTTCCTTGTGCCCAACGAGAAGGCGAGCGAGGTCGTCGAGATCATCGCGAACGATTGAGCAATCAGCTCGCGTGGTAGGCCTTGAAGTAGGTGTTGCGGGACTCCCAATCGCCGATCATGAGCATCTCGTGCCCCTGCTCGAGCACGGTTTCGGGGCGTGGGTTGGGTTCGAGGGTGTCTTCTCGGTGGTACCCGATGATCGTGCACCCGGATTTCTCGCGGATGCCGCACTCGGCGATGGTTTTGCCGACGACCTCGCTCGGGACATTCACGCGGAAGACATCGAGTCCCTGGGTGACGGTGACGACGCGGCTCTTCTGGAGCAGGTTGAAGATGCTCGACGCGCCGATCGACGCGTAGGACTGGACGAAATCCGCGCCGGCTTTGTGGAGCGCCCGGACATGCTTGTCAACGGTGCATCGCGCGATGATCTCGACATCGGGATTCGATCGTCGGCACAGCAGGGTCAGATAGAGGTTCGTGTCGTCATCGTTGGTGGTGATAATGACAGTGGGGGTCGTCTCGATCCCCGCTTGTTTGAGGATCTCGGGGTCTGCGGCGTTGCCGACGATCGTGATGTCGGGGTTGTTGACCCGGCGTGCGTTCTGCTCGATGACGCGATACGCGACGCCTCGCGCTTCGAGCGCCTCTGCGGTGGCGCTCCCGATGCGTCCGGAACCGATGATGATGACGGGCTCACCCGAGACGGCATAGATCGCGAAGTGCTCGTCGTAGTTGAGGAGCTGTTCTTCGGATCCCACGAGCATGAGGACGGTGTTGGGGCCGACGACGCTGTCGGGGTGGGCGGGCTTGAAGGTGCCCCGCTCCCAGAGCCCAGCAACGCTCACGCCCAGGTCGCGCAATCGGTTCTCGCGGAGGGTCTTGCCGACGAGTGGGGTTTTGGCGGCGTTCGCTTCCGCGAGGAGGATGGAGTCGAAGCGTGCGACGGTGTGGGTGATCGCGTCGCCGCCCGAGCTGCACCGGGCGAGGGCTTGTCCCATGATCTCGGGGAGGCGGATGATATTGCTCGCGCCGGCCATCTCGTGGATCGCGGTGGAGATCGGGTCTTCGACGGTCGTGACGATGGGCGTGGTCTCGCTGACGCCTCGCGCGGTGATGCACACGGAGGTGTCTGCCGCATCGGAGAGGGTCGAGACGAGCATCGCGGCCTGGTTGAGTCGTGCGGCTTCGTAGGTTTCCGGGTCGTCGAGGTCGCCGAGCATCACCCGGTAGTTCTGGTCGTGGAGACGACGCGCGATGTCGAGCTCCTCGCAGATGAGCGCATAGGAGTGCCCAAACTGGTCGAGCTTCTTGATGAGTGCTTCAGTCACGGGGTCGAGCTGGGTGAGGAGGATGTGATCGCGTTCTTCGATGCTCAGGTGCTTGGGCATGCTCGCCTGCGCTTGTGATTCCATCCAGGGCGCGTAGAAGAACTGAATAAAGGTGAACGGGAGGAGCACGAGCAGGAAGAGCGTGCCCGAGAGGATCACGATGATGGTGAACGCTCGCCCCAGGTCGCTCTGAAAGGTGATATCGCCGAACCCGAGCGTGGACATGGTGACAAGGGTCCAGTAGAGCCCGGAGAGCCAGGAGTGCTGTTGCCCCTCGTAGACCATGATGAAGTGGAAGATCACGGTGTAGGTGAGGATCATCCCGACGAGCACGGCGATGAACTTTGCCAGCGCCTTGAGGTTCCGCCGGGAGCTGCGTGCGCGGGTGAGGATCAGGATCTGGGCGGCGATTGATTTCATGTCGGGCGAGGCTCTTGGGTGTGCTGCGTGCGCGTGGTCATCGATCGTAACACATCCGTTTGTTTCGCGTGGGGGATGGGGTCAGGTTCCGGGTCGGAGAGTACGATATCCATAACCCCTCGCGTGCGTGATTGCACGGAAACCTGTTCTATCAAGGAATGCGCTTGACGGAGTTCTGGCACACCATCCTGGAGATCCTCATCCTCTTGGGCGGTGCGCTCGTGCTCGGGTTGCTGTGCGAGCGACTCAAGCAGAGCGCCATCCTCGGGTATCTCGCGGCGGGGACCCTGATCGGGCCCAACGCGATCGGTCTGGTGTCGGACGGCGAACATGTCACCCATCTCGCGGAGCTCGGCGTGGCGTTGCTGTTGTTCACGATCGGGCTCGAGTTCTCCTGGCCGCGTCTTAAGCGTCTCGGGGTCGCTGCGCTGGGTGGCGGGGCGGCGCAGATCCTCGTCACGATGGGCGTGGGGTTCATCGCGGCCAAGGCGTTCGGGCTCGGGACGGCGGCATCCGTTACGATCGGTGCGATTGTTTCATTAAGCTCAACCGCGTGCGTGCTGCGTTTGCTCATCGCGCGTGCGGAGATCGAGAGCGTCCACGGGCGCTACGCGCTGGGGATCCTGCTCATGCAGGATATCGCGGTGGTGCCCCTGTTCCTGCTCGTCACGGTGCTCGGCGGCGAGGGCTCGATGGGCGAGGTGGCGCTCGGCATGCTCAAGGCGGTGGGGCTCTCGGGGTTGCTCGTGGTGGTGCTGCTGCTTGTGCTCAACAAGATTGCACCGTTCGTATTAGGCATGGACGCACTGCGCCAGAACCGCGACCTCCCGATCCTGCTCGCGTTTGTCGTGGGCATCGGGGCGGCGTGGGGATCACACGAGCTCGGGTTGTCCCCGGCGCTGGGCGCGTTCGTCGCGGGGATGATCCTTGCGGAGTCGCCCTTCGCGACGCAGATCCGCGCGGATGTGTCGTCGATCAAGACCCTGCTCGTGACACTCTTCTTCGCGTCGATCGGGATGCTCGGCGACCCGGCATGGTTCGTGGAGAACCTCGGACCCGTCCTCGCGATGCTCGCAGCGATCGTGGTCGGCAAAGCGATCGTGATCTGGGGCGTGCTCAAAGTGTTCGGGGTCCCGAGCCGGACATCGCTCGCGTCGGGGATTTGTCTGGCGCAGGTGGGGGAGTTCTCGTTCGTGCTCGCAGCCGCGGCGGTCGATGGTTCATTGATCTCCGATGAGATGTTCACCCTGCTCGTCTCGGCGACGATCGTGTCGTTGTTCGTGACGCCCTACCTGGTGATGTTGGCGCCGCGGCTGTCCAATCGGGCGCATCGGGTCCTTGGGATGGGCGCCGCACAGAGCGTCGATCTCCACGACGGAGGATCGCACGATGAGCGTCAGCGACTCGTGGTGATCGGGTTCGGGCCCGCAGGCAAGGCGATCGGGCACGCGGCGAGCAAGCTGCCCATCCGGGTGGATGTGGTGGACATGAGCCCCACGACGATCCGCGCAGCGCGGGCGATGGGGTTCCATGCCCACACGGCCGACGCGTCGCACGCGGATGTGCTCGACCACCTCGGGATCCACCATGTCGATATTGCAGTGGTAACAATCCCCGATCCGCTCGCCGCGATCGCGGTCATCAAGCAGATCCGCAACAGCGCCCCGGGCGTGCATGTCATCGCACGCGGGCGCTACCACCGGCATGTGCCCGAACTGCACGAGGCCGGGGCGCACGAGGTGCTCGATGAAGAGCAACTCGTCGGCGCTCGTCTCGCGGCACGCCTGCGCAAGCAGATCCGCGCCACGAGCCCCAGCCTCGCTGAGTAGTCACTTCACTACAAACCGGTACAAATAGGGGGTTTAAAGCATCACGGCAGGTGGGTAAATTACCTGATTCGATGAAGATTGCGAAGGAGATCACACTTCGCGTTCATCAGATCTCAACATTGATCGATGCGTGAGCGGTGCACCGGTTCACATGATCACGGTGCTGGAATCGGCAGCCGCACATGAACGGAGATCAATGTGATTCAGAGCATTCAACAACGGATAACCTCGATCGGACTCAAGACCCGGTTGAGCGCAGGGTTCACCGCGATGGTGGCGCTCGCGTTTGTGTGTGGGTTGCTCGGTGTATTCATGGCCGATCAGTTCAAGAAAGAAACCACGGCGATGCTCGACGGGCCGGTGCGTGAGATTGCCCAGGCGAGCGCTGCATGGCAGGACATCCTTCAGGCACAGTACGCGCAGCAGCGGTTCAAAAACACCAAGGACGAAGCGTATGTGTCCGATTTTCAGAGATCGATCGAAGGATCGAAGAACGAACTCCGTGAGATCGACCAGAGCACGGACAATCAGGAGTGGAAGACCAGGATCGGGCAAGCGCTCATCGATATCGATGCCTTTGAGCAGCTGTTCTCTGAGTTCGTTGCACTGAACACGGAGCGAGGGCTGGACGAGAAAGCAGGACTCGAGGGGCAACTCCGTGCCGCGGTGCACAAGGTCGAAGAGGACCTGATGAACTCTGGGCATGACGAGCTGACAGTGCTCTTGCTCATGTGTCGACGCCACGAGAAGGACTACCTGATGCGTGGTGATCGCGAGAAGTATCTCTCGCGGATCGATGAGCGCCTCGCCGAGTTCGATGCAGCGGTCGCAACCCTGGATGTTGATGATGATACGAAGAGCCGTTGGGACGCGAACTGGAAAACCTACCGCACGGCGATCCATGCGCTCGCGGACAAGGTCGATCAGATCGCGATCGTCGAGCAGGAGTTCAATGCCAAGAGCGACGATGTTGGCGCCAAGCTCGTCGGGATCCTTGAGACCGCGCCCGAGATTGATACCAGCGCGGTGGATCGTGCAAAGACGATCTCGATCGCGACACTCGCGATCGTTGTTGTTGTCGGTATCGGGATGGCGCTCTGGCTCATCCGCTCAATCACCAGCCCGATCATCCGGCTCACCAGCTTTGCTCAGACGCTCGCGTCGGGGGATCTCCGGGCCGAGCCATTGTGCGTGAACACGAACGATGCGATCGGTGAGCTTTCGGAATCGATGAACACGATGCGGGATTCGTTCCGAGACATCGTCGGTGCACTGCGTGAATCTGCGGATCAGGTCTCGAACGCAGCGGCGGAAGTGTCACAGTCCGCGAATCAGACGGTGACCGGCATGGACTCGCAGTCTCGACTCGTTGAGCAGTGCTCCGCGGCGGTGATCGAGTTGAGCTCATCGGCCGAGGAAGTCGCGGAGAAATCGAAGCTCGCATCGGACCACGCGGACGCTTCGGGAGAGTCCGCCAACGAGGGTTCGCGTGTCGTGGAGTCCACGATCGCGGGGATGCGTCAGATCAGCGACGCGGTTACCCAGGGGAGCGCCTCCGTGACCGAGCTCGGTCGTCGCAGTGAAGAGATCGGGCAGGTCATCGCGGTGATCAACGACATCGCGGACCAGACGAACCTGCTCGCGCTCAATGCCGCGATCGAGGCGGCCCGAGCGGGCGAGCACGGGCGTGGGTTCGCGGTCGTCGCGGACGAGGTCCGCAAGCTCGCGGACCGAACGACGCAGGCAACCGAGGAGGTGGAGCAGTCCATCAACGCGATCCGCCAGGATACGGCGCGTGCTGTCGAGCAGATGCAGCAGGGTACGAGCTCGGTCGAGTCCGGGATGAAAACAACGACCGAGGCGGGCGCATCGCTCAAGCAGATCAAGAACTACGCGGTGGAACTGACCGACATGGTAAGCTCGATCGCGGCGGCGGCAAACGAGCAATCGGTGGCCAGCTCGGATGTCTCTCGGACGATCCAGGATATCGCGGGCGTCACGCACGAAGTCACCGAGAGCGCACGCGTATCCGCGCTCGCGATGGAAGACCTCTCGGAACGAGCGAGCGATCTTCTCTCACTCGCAGGGCGGTTCAAGGTCTAAGTCGCAGTGTTTCAGGAACTCTACGAGGCACCCTACAGGATGTGGGGTGCTTTTCTATTCGTGTAACTGGTGGGTGCTCGTGGAGCTCTCCCGGCATGCTTGGTGATCTCGCACCGCGCCGGAGCTCTGACTTACTCTTTCGGCGCGTCCTTGTTCAGCAGGTTCTCCTCGCCTTGGGACTGCGCGGCTTCTGTAGACATCGCCTGGATGGTGGTATCGGGTGTGATGTCTCCCTTCGCACGCTCGTCTCCCCGGTTCGGGATGGGCTTTGTCTCCGTCTTCGGTTGGTGGCCAGAGTCACTTTGGGCGATGCCCTGCGTGTGCCCTTCAATCCGGATTTTGTAGATCGGTTCGGGCATGTCGATGTTGAACTTATCGAACTGGGCTTTGACATTCTGCATCGCGTTGCTGCGGACGGTGCCAAAGCTCGAGACGGACTGGTCCACCCACCCGAAGAGCTGGATGGTGATGCTCGAATCGCCGAGTGCCGTCACGAGCGCAATGGGGCGTGGGTCCGGCAATACACCCGGCGTGTCGAGCATGGTTTGGACGCCGATCTCGATCGCTTGGGGGAGGTTCACATCGTACCCAACCCCAGCGGTAAAACTGAATCGTCGGCGGGAGTCGCTCGTGTAGTTGACCAGGGTGGTTTTGAAGACTGTCGCGTTGGGGATTCGCACGATGTTCCCATCAAAGGTCGTCAGCACCGTCGAGCGGGTGTTCATCGTGGTGATGAGACCCTCGTGCCCATCGATCACGACATGGTCCTGGGGACGGAACGGCTGACGCAGCGAGAGCAGGACCGACGCGATGTAGTTCTCGATCAGGTCCTTGAATGCGAAACCGATCGCGATACCCGCGACTCCCGCGGCACCGAGGACCCCGCCGACGAGTGCCATCGCATCGAGGATCTCCAGTGCAAGCAGGATCCCCGCGAGCATCACCATGCTCTGGGTGAGCTTGCGAAGGATGTCCTGCAAGAACGGGTTGCGTGTGAATCGAGCGTACGGCCAGCGGAGCTTGCCCACCAGCCATGCGAGCATGATCGCGATCAGGATGATGACGATCGCGACAGGGATCACGGGCAGGTACGCGATCCAGCTCTCGATCCGCTCGGACACCCGATTGGCAGCCCCGATCGTGCGATCCTGAACATCGAGCGAGAGTTCGATCTGGTTCTCGACCCGATCGAGCCCTGTTGCGTCGAGGACGGCCTGTTCTGCTTCGCGGATGACCGATGTGTCGTCCGCGATGCCGGTGATCGTGACAGTATCATCCGAGACGATCGCGTCCGCGTCCTCGAGTCCCTCGACCTGGGCGAGGGCTTGCTCTGCTTGCGATTCGAGCGTGTCGCTCTGGGGATGCGCAGCACGCGCAAAGAATGTCATCAATCCGATGACGAGCAGGGTACGGATACGCATGGATACTTTGGGACTCATGCGTAAAGCGTAGTCTACTTTTTACTGCATGATCCGCGGCGCGGCTGTCGAGTGACGGATGACGAGGGTCTCGTCGAGCGTCACGGTCCTCGACGGGATGGGCTCTTCCGCAGCGAGTCGGCTTAGGAGCAGCTCGCCGGCGGTTTTGCCCGCGACGGCGGCGGGCAGCGCGATCGTGGTGAGCGCGGGGGTTGCGACCTTCGCGGGGAGTTCGTCGTTGAACGCAACGACGGACATGTCACGCGGCACGCTCATGCCCATCGTGTTGAGCGCCTGGATCAGGTACAGCGCCGTGATGTCGTCGTAGGCGATGACGGCAGTCGCGCCGCCTTTCTGCAGCACCATCTGGCAGTACGACATCGCGTTGTGATCAAACTGGTCGAATCCGGGGATGGGCTTGAGCCCGCGATGCTCGAGGATCGAGACATACGCGTTCTTGCGGAGCTTGACCGAGGTATGCGGGATCCCGCGGGGGTTGAGGCGCTTGGTATCGATGTACGCGTAGGCGATCTTGGTGTGCCCGAGTTCGAGCAGGTGATCGATCGCCTGGTCCATGCCGTGCGATTCGTTGAAGTTCACCGCGTCGCCCCCGGGCCCGGCGAGCCCGTTGATCGAGACATACGGCATGTTCTGCTCTTCAAGCTCGTTGAGGTCTGTGGTATCACGCACCTGCAGCGCGACCGCGCCGTCGACGCGCCACGAGGGGAGCTCGTGCCCGGAGTAGTCCGGATCGAGGAAGGTGGTGCAGACATGCTTGTCGCCGTTGCGGAGCACGCGGACGGCTTCGGAGAGGGCGGTTCGGTTGACGCCGTCCGATGCCCACCCGACGACCGCGACGAGGTTGGTCTTCTTGGCGCTGATGGAGCGCACCATCGGGTTGGGGCGGTAGTTGAGCTGTTCCGCAGCGTCGAGGACCCGCTGACGGACCTCGGGGCGGACCCGGAAGTTGTGGGTGTACCCGTTGATGACGCGTGACGCGGTGGACTCCGCGACGCCGGCGCGTTCCGCGACCTTGGCAAGCGTGACGCGTTGTGTCTTTCGTTTTTCCATGACTGATTTCCTGCGCAGATCCACACCGACCCGCGCAGGAGTGCAACAGGGTTGGGCGTCACCAGTTTAATTCATGGACATGATAGGGGATTTTTCCACTTTCGGCGAGGACAAAGTGGGATTCTGGGGCGGGTTGAGGATTTTTCGGAATGAGCGGTTAGTATTGTCCGGCGCGCTCGTCAACCCCATGACGAACCTCGAGGACGAGACGCAGCACCCATCATGAGGAAACGAGGCCCGCATGCGTATGGAACGAACTCTGCTGATTTTCGTGATGATCTGGGCGATGTTGGCCCCGACAGATGTCTTTGCCCAAGGCGGGCCACCCCCTGCGAATGTCACGGTTGGTGAGGTTCGCGTGGAGACACTGATCCGCCGACGGGCCGTCACGGGTGAGATCCGCTCGCGACTCCAGAGCGAGATCGCATCCCAGGTTGAGGGGCTCCTCGTGCAGCTCGATGTCGAAGAGGGCGATGTGGTCCAGAAGGGACAGGTCATCGCCCGGCTTGATCCGGTGCGTGCCGAGATCGAGGTCACCAGCGCCAAAGCAGACATCGAGTACGCCAAAGCGGTGATCGCCCAAAGGCAGGACGAGCTGAGCAATGCCCAGCGAGATCTCGAACGCATCGAGCAGCTCGATTCACTCGGATCTGCGGGCGCGTCCCAGCTCGACGAAGCGCAGACGCTCGTTGCCTCGCGAAACGCGCTGCTTGCGCAGGCACGGGCCGAGCTCGCAACGGCGGAAGGGGACTTGGCGCTCGCGGAGCGTGAGCTCAGTGACATGACAATCGAAGCGCCCTTCGCGGGGCGCGTGATCGATAAGTCATCCGAGATCGGGCAATGGATCGGGCGTGGCGACACCATCGTCGCGATCGTTTCGTTGGACAAGCTCGAGGCGCGCATCGACATCCCAGAAGACACCTATCCCGCAGTATCCGAGGCGCAGAGCGCCCGGGGTAAGATCGAGCTCCGTCTCCCGGCATTGGGTATGGGGTCGGGTCAGGAGATCTACGGCGAGGTCATCTCGATCCTCCCCGGCGCCGACTCGCTCAGCCGACTCTTCCCCGTACGGATCGCGGTCGATAACACGAACAACACCCTGCGCCCGGGGATGTCGCTGACCGCGTTTGTCCCCACGGGTGTGCAGGGCGAGTACATCACGGTGCACAAGGACGCGATCGTGCGGACCGCGACCGGCGAGGTGGTCTACTACGCGAACGACGGCGTCTCCGCGATCGCGCCCATTGAGCGACTCTTCGCGGTTGGGGACCGCGTCGCGGTTCGCTCCCCGATGCTTCAGGGGGGCATGGTCGTCGTGACATCGGGCAACGAGCGCATGTTCCCGGGTCAGCCCTTGAACATCCTTCCCGCGCCTGAGCCGGTGGATCTCTCGCGTTCGCGCACCAACAGCAACAGCACCCCAGTCTCGACTGAAGGGAGCAACTGAATATGGACATCGTCCGCGCTTGCATCTCGCGCCCGGTCACCGTTGCCGTCGGCGTGTTTCTCGTGTTGATGTTCGGGATCATCGGCGCCGGGGCGATCCCTGTGCAGCTCACCCCGACGGTTTCCAAGCCCACGATCACCGTGACGACGATCTGGCCCGGGCGCAGCCCAGAAGAGGTCGTCGACGAGATCACGAAGGATCAGGAAGAGAAGCTCAAGAATGTCGAGAACCTCGATCGGATGATTTCCTCCACCGAGCAGGGGCAGACGGTCGTTACCCTTGATTTCAAGGTCGGTTCCGACATCACCCGGGCGCTGCAGGAAGTGTCTGACGCGCTGCGCCAGGTCCCCGCATACCCCGACGAGGTTGACGAGCCCATCGTTGTCGCAGCAGACGGCGTCTCCGACCCCGGTTCCGCGATCGCGTGGTTCATTATCGATCTCCCGGACGACGCACTCGCGAGGCACTCCGATTACGACCTGACGACCCTGTTTGACGAGCTCGATCGGGAAGTGAAGCCCTACCTTGAGCGTGTCCCGGGTGTCGCGACGATCAACATCTTCGGCGGGCGCGAGCGCGAAGCCCGCGTCCTCGCGGACCCCGTCGCGCTCGCGCAACGCGGGCTGAACCACCTTGATGTGGTCCAGGCGCTGCAGGGCGAGAACACCAATGTCTCCGCGGGGACGATCGCGGAGGGCAAACGCGATTACCGCGTCCGCCTCGTCGGTCAGTACGAGGACCCCGAGCAGATCCTCGACACGATCATCACCTATCGCGACGGCAAGCCCGTCCGCGTGCGCGATGTCGCGCAGGTCGAGGTGGGGCACGAGAAGGAAACCGGGTTCATCCGCTCGTTCGCGCGCCCCGCGATCGCGGTCAATGTCATCCGCCAGAGCGACGCGAATGTTCTTGAGATCATGGAAGAGCTCAAGGTCCGCGTGCAGGATGTCCGTGAGAAGATCCTCCCGAACCTGGGCGGGCGAACCGAGGCGGGCCCGGTTGGTCCGGATCTGCGCATGCGTCAGGTCTACGACGAAACGGATTACATCAACAGCGCCATCTCGCTCGTGACCCAGAACCTCTGGGTCGGTGGCGGGATCGCGACCATCGTGCTGCTGCTCTTTCTCCGCAACTGGCGAGCAACGGGCATCATCGCAATCGCGCTCCCGATCTCCGTCGTGGGGACCTTCCTCGTCATGCTCGCGATGGGACGAACCCTCAATGTCATCTCCCTCGCGGGTCTCGCGTTCGCGGTCGGGATGGTCGTGGACAACTCGATCGTCGTCCTTGAGAACATCGATCGACGATTGAAGCTCGGCGAATCACCCATCATCGCGGCATGGCGCGGCGGGAAGGAAGTCTGGGGCGCCGTCCTCGCATCGACCCTGACCACCGTCGCTGTGTTCATCCCCGTGCTGACGATTCAGGAAGAAGTGGGGCAACTATTCCGCGATATCTCCATCGCGATCGTCGGCGCGGTATCGTTCTCGCTCATCGTCTCGGTGATTGTCATCCCCACCGCGTGCTCGCGTTGGTTGAAGCCCGAGTCCGCCAAGCCCGGGATCGTCAAGCGGCTCATCGGCGGGATGTTCGGGATCCCCGCGCTCTTCGCGAAGATCGTCGATCTCGCGGGCGATCAGCTCAAGTGGCTGATGACCGGGTGGCGTGCGTGGACGCTGCGTCCGGGCGTGATCCTGCTGCTCACCATCATCAGCGTGTGGGGCGGGATCAAGCTCATGCCCCCGCTCGATTACCTCCCCGCGGGCAACCGCAACCTCGTGTTTGGTGGGTTGCTGATCCCGCCCGGACTTTCGGTTGAGGAACGCGAAGGAATCGCGAACCGGATCGAGCAGCGCATCTACCCATACGCGGCGGCGGATATCGATCAGCCGGAGACCTACGCGGATCTCGCGGATATTCAGATGATGCCCGGCATGCCGATCTTCGAACCGGTTCCCATCGGGAACTTCTTCATCGGTGCGTTTGGGACGAGCATGTTCATCGGCGCGACCTCGCAGGACGATCAGGTCGTCATCCCCATCGGGCACCTGCTCACCGGCGCGATGCAGGGCATCCCCGACTCGTTCGGCGGTGCGCGTCAAAGTTCGCTCTTCTCCGATGTCCGCGACGGCGGCGGGATCAAGGTCGAGATCTCCGGCCCGAGCCTGGATCAGGTGAACGCCGCGGCATCGATGATGTTCGGCGTCGCGGCGGGCGAGTTCGGGTACGGCAATGTCACCCCGACCCCTGCGAACTTCACCCTCCAACAACAAGAAATGCAGATCGTCCTCAACGATCGCGGGCGCGAGCTCGGGCTCACCACACAGGGGTTGGGTGTCGCGATCCGCGGGCTCTTCGACGGCGCGTTCGTCGGGGACTACAAGGTCGGTTCCGAAACCATCGACCTCGTCGTCCTCCCGATGGGCGGGCGCATGGACACGCTTGAGCAGATCCGCGATGTCCCCGTCGCGACCCCCGCGGGCCCTGTGGTGCCCATCGATTCCGTCGTTGAGTTCCGCCCAACCCTCGCAGCGCAGGTCATCCAGCGCATCGAGGAACTCCCGAGCGTGACGATCTCCGTGAACCCCCCCGAGTCCATGCCCGTGCAGCAGGCGATGGACTGGATCCAGGAGAACATGATCGACGCGGCGAACGCTTCGGGTCTGGTTGATCGTTCCATGCGTGTGCGTCTGGAAGGGTCCGCTGCGGACCTTGAACAGGTCCGCGCATCGTTGCTCGGTTCCGCGCCACCCGCGGGTGCGGGCACGAGCGGGATGTCCCTGCTCGCAGCGGGGTTGATCACGATCATCTCCATCATCGCGGGGGCCGTCGTCTTTGTTCGCTCAAAGCGCTCCATGAACCAATACGGGATGTACGGCGTCGTCGGCACCGTCCTGCTCGGGCTGATCATCGCGGCGCTCGCGTGGGTCTCCGTTGGGCACCCCGAACTCCTGACCGCGCGTCTCGTGTGGGCGCTCCTCGTGACCTACCTCTTGATGTGTGCGCTCTTCGAGAGTTTCCTGTACCCCTTGGTGATCATGTTCTCCGTCCCGCTCGCCGTCGTCGGCGGGTTCGCGGGGCTCGCGATCGTCCACCATTTCTCCATGATGGACCCCACCAAGGCGCCCCAGAAGCTCGATGTCCTCACCATGCTCGGGTTCATCATCCTCATCGGGGTCGTAGTGAACAACGCGATCCTCATCGTGCACCAGTCCCTGAACTTCATGCGAGGCGACGAGGCGGAGACGGAGTTCTCCGAGCCGATGAAGCCGATCGATGCGATCGTGATGTCCTTCAAGACCCGTATCCGCCCGATCTTTATGTCCGTCCTCACTTCGGTGGGGGGCATGCTCCCGCTCGTGCTCGTCCCGGGTTCCGGGTCGGAGATGTACCGCGGGCTCGGTTCTGTCGTCGTCGGCGGGCTTCTCGTCTCGACCGTGTTTACACTCTTGTTGGTGCCGTTGCTGTTCTCGCTCGTGCTCGATATGTGGCGCGGGACCCAGACCGAGAGCGACGCGACCCCAACCCTCGCTGCGGACCCGTTCGCAGCAGGAGCGTAAAACGACACGACCCAGCCACGATCCGACGAGGACGAGACAGATGAAGATGAACCACGCGACGCGATTGATCACGGCCTGCGCTCTCGGTGCGCTCCTCTCGGGGTGCACCACCCAGACCCGCGAAGAGCAGAACCAGGCACTCCGCGAATCGACCCGCAACGCGGCGCGGTCCGTCACGATCCTCAACGGCGACGGCTCGGGCACCACCACTTGGTCGCAGGCCATCCAGAAGATGGCCGCGGCGGATGTCGTCCTCATGGGCGAGGTCCACGGGCACGAGCTTGGCAACGCGATCCAGCAGGAGATGTTCGAGGACATCCTCATCGCCAACCCCAACGCGATCCTCGCGATGGAGTTCTACGAGCGCGACGAGCAGGTCGCGCTCGACGATTACCTCGCGGGGATCACGGATCGCGAAGCCTTCGAACAAGCAGCGGATCGCAACGAGGGCAACAACCCCTGGGCGCACGCACGGATGATCGACGCGTCGAAGGAAGCCGGTCGCCCCGTCATTGCGGCCAACGCCCCGCGCCGGTATGTCCGGCTCGCCCGCACCGAAGGATTCGATCGACTCCGCGAGCTCAACGACAACCAGCGTGAACTGGTGGAGATCCCGGACCAGACCCCTCAGGGCGCGTACCGCGATCGGTTCATCAACGCGATGGGCGGCATGGCTTCGCACGGCGGCGAAGAAATGATCGAGAGCTTCCTGCGCTCACAGTCCACCTGGGACGCAACCATGGCCCAGAGCATGGTCGATGGATTCGACGATGGCACCCCCGTCGTCCTCATCGTCGGGTACTTCCACGCCCAGTTCCCCTTCGAGCCCGGTAGCTCCGAGCTCGTCGATCAGCTCCGCAAGCGGACCGATCGCCAGCTCAACATCGTCACCTGCATCACCCTCCCCGCGACGCACGACGAGATACAGGACGAAGATCGCAATATCGCAGACTTCGTGGTGTATGTGGGTGAGCCGGAGCAGTAAGCCTTGTTAGCGTAACCGTCGCATCCGCCACGCCCATCGGGCGTACTCCATCGCGAGATGCATCCGCGCGAGCTTGCCCTCGGGGGCACCCTTCGCGTGCAGCGCCGTGTGCGTGCGCCAATGCCAGTAGTTGCCGTTGAATCGGAACTTGGTCGCCAATCCGAGCGTGAACAGGACCCACAATGCGCCGAGCGTATCGATAAATCGCCCGATCATCACCGTGCCCCCTCGTGCTCATTGCGCAGGGCGGCGTTGTACCAATCGACCGTCGTCGCCAGCCCGTCCTCGAGGTTTGTGATGGGCTCGTACCCGATGAGTTCCTTCGCACGCGTGATGTCCGCGACGGAATCACGGACCTCGCCGATGCGCTCGAGCTGGTGCTCGGGGTTGAGTCCCTCGATGCCCATGCGGGTGTGAATCATGGACGCGAGCTCGTTGACGCTTGTGCGGACGCCCGCGCCGATGTTGACGACCTCGCCGTTGAGGTTGGTGGCGTTTGCGCCCGCGAGCAGGTTCGCGAGGACCGCGTTGCTGACATGGGTGAAGTCGCGGGTCTGCCCGCCGTCGCCGAAGATGGTGGGGGACTCGCCGTTGACCCAGCGTTTGATAAACGCGGGGATGACGGCTGCGTACGCGGAGTCCGCCGCCTGGCGCGTGCCGAAGATGTTGAAGTAGCGCAGGCAGATCGTGTCGATCCCGTAACACTTCGCCCACGATCGGCACAGGGACTCGCCCGCGAACTTGGCCGCTGCGTACGGCGACTCGGGTTCGGGCGCCATGTCCTCGCGTTTGGGCAGCGTCGGGTTGTTCCCGTACGCGCTGGACGACGCGGAGTAGATCACCCGTGAAACACCCGCCTGCTGGGCGGCTTTGAGCACCCGCATGGTCCCCGTCGCGTTCACCAGCCAGGTCCGCTCGGGCTGCTCGACGCTCTTGGGCACGGACCCGAGTGCGGCGAGATGGAACACCCGCGAAGTGCCGTCGATTGAGTCGTTGAGCGCGTTGGGATCGAGGATGCTCCCCTGCACGAACCGGACCCGATCGGGTGCGCGATCGATGAGGGCGCCGATGTTGCGGGTGTCGGAGTTGGACAGGTCGTCGAGGATCGTGACGCGAGCGCCGAGTGCGACGAGCGCGTCGCAGAGGTGCCCGCCGATGAACCCCGCGCCGCCGGTGACGCAGACGGCGACCTCGTGGTACCGATCACCGATCAGACGGCGGAGGTGATCAATTATGGGATCATGCGTGGGGTTGCTCTGGGACATCATCATAAGTCTATGGGCACCCTTCGCGGGTTGTCCCCGAAGGGTTGCCTGAGACGATAGATTTCCGGGTATCCTGGCGCAGAAGAACGCCGAGGATCCAGATCGGGAAAGCACTTGGCTTTCCTGATTTGGTTCCCCGGCGTCCTTGCTCGGATGAGTGCGGCGTTACATCTTTGCGTATGCGCTCGTTTTCGACGAGCGTCGCTCAGGAGTTCCGTAGGGTGGTCCCAGATCCTCATCACGACGATCGACAGCCTGGATCTTGAACTTCCCGATTAGACCCATGAGCTGCTCGGCTTTCATCGAGAGCTGCTCGCCCGCGAGCGCGGACTGGGCGGTGCCCTCCGCGACCTGCGCCGATGTGGCGCTGACGCGTTGGATGCTCTGTGAGATCTCGTTGGCAACGGAGGACTGCTGTTCCGCGGTTGCCGCGATCGACTCGATCTTGTTCCTCACATCAAACGCACTGGACACGATGCGCTGGAGGCTCTCGCCCGCCGCGGATGCACGCTGGACGCCGTCGTCGACTTCCTTCGTGCCGCTCTGCATCATTTCCACAGCACGCGATGTTTCACTCTGGATCTCGCGGATCGAGCATGACACCTCTTCGGTCGCCTGCGTGGTGCGTTCCGCGAGCTTGCGGACCTCGTCGGCGACGACCGCGAATCCTCGCCCATGCTCTCCCGCTCGGGCAGCCTCGATCGCGGCGTTGAGGGCGAGCAGGTTGGTCTGGTCCGCGATGTCGTTGATGACACCGATGATCTCGCCGATCTGATCGCCCCGCTTGCCGAGCTCGGTCACGCTCTCGGAGCTCGAGTTCACTGCTTCTGAGATCGACTTCATTCGCTCGATGGTCTCTGTCACGATCTCGCCGCCGTGGTTCGCGGTTTCGCCCGACTCAACCGCGGATTTGACCGCTTCGGCGCTGTTATCCGCGACACCCACGATGCTCGCGGACATCTGCTCGACCGCGGCGGACACCTGGGTGATCTGGTCGTTCTGTTCCTTCATGCCGCAGGACATCTGCTCTGCGCTTGCAGCGATTTCAGTTGCGGCGCCTGCAACCTCATGGGCAGCGCCCGCGAATGATGCAATCAGATCGTGCACTCGGGTGACGAAGATGTTGAACCATTTGCCGAGCTCACCGATCTCATCACCGCGTGCTTCATCGACACGCATGGTCAGGTCGCCCTCACCCTCTGCGATGTCGCGGAACCGCTCAACGAGTGAAGCAAGCGGCTTCGTGAGCAGGTATCTGAGAAGGACGACCACGAGTCCCGCTGCGACGATGATCAGGGGGATGGTGAACATCATGCCCTTCTGGAAGAAACTCGCGACCTGAGCATCGACCAGGTCGAGTGGGAGTGCGATCTCGTACGCGCCATGCATGTACCCGACGGGCCAGTTCTCGTACCGGAACCCGAGCGCGTCGAGCCCGTCATACTTGCCGTTCTCATCACGCTCGTCGTACTTCGCCGGATCGCCGTGGCAAGTCATGCACGACTCGTCGAGCGTGATCGCCCGCATGTAATGGAGCGTGTTCGTCTCTTCATTCACGCGTTGGATTGTCTGTGTCCCGTTCGTCTTGTACTGGCTTGTGAGCTCCGTGAGCATCTGATGCTTGAATGAACCATCAGCCGGCTGATTATCAGGGTTGCGCGCTTCGAGCGAAACGACATTGAAGTCCATGTGCTCCTTCTCAGCCGCAGCGGCACCCGCTTGCCAACCCACGATTACCGGGATCGATTGGAAGTAACGCGTGTCCGCGTAATGTTTGCCGTTCTCGATCTGCGCGAGTGCTTCCGTAAGCATGCGATCGGTGTTGACCTCTCCGAGCACAAACTTTTCGGCAGCCGAGTTCTTCGTCGCGTCCGCGACGGCGGTGAATGCCGATGCTCGGTCATTCATCGCTTGCATCGCCGATGCGCGATACCCGCGCATGAAGATGACATAGTTCACCGAGACGACAACGATCAAGATCAAGATGCATGCGCCGATGATCTTGGTTGATAACCCGAGCTTCAATCCAAATCGACGGGCTTTGGTGTTTGGGTCTGACATCGAATCACTCCTGTGCGTTTTACTTGGCTCGCCCCAAAGGGCTCCAACCTAGACACTCGGTATTCGATGTTTCCGCTATAAGTAAAAACACTGACGAACAATGCATGTGTGAGACTGAAAGCCAAATTAGGGACGGATACATCCCCTTATCTGGGCAGCACATCCCCAGTCATCCACAGAAATGTGGGTGTTTGATTCACGACTCATCCTCCCCCGATAGTGGGTGGTCGAGGCCGGCGCGTTCGATGAGTGTGCCGATTGAGAATGTTTGTCCATTTCTGTCAATCGCAGAAATAGAACCACGAGGAAAACGATTGTTTACCTCGTTGCCGGGATGTGGATTCTGCATCGCCAGCGCCGGGTGGGTAACCCGTGGATACATACTCAGTTCGTTGCGCTCAGCGTAACTCGCAACACACGCACACACGCGTGTGGCGCGATTTCTATATCGATCGTACAACACCACGGCGTTGTCGCGTGACAACGCAGCGCGATCGCATGCGCCCGTATAAAGCGGGCAAGCTCAAGATTGGAGTCAGCAGAGATGAACACCAAGGCACTCGCACTCAGCGCACTCGCACTCGTCGCATCCGCATCCCAAGCGGGACCCGTCGAGATCCAGGTTCATGTCGAGAACCTCGCACCCCAGAACAGTGTTGCCTTCGCCCCGCTCCGCGTTGGTTTCCACAACGGCACTTTCGACTCGTTCAACAATGGCCAATCCGCATCCGACGCGATCATCTCCATCGCGGAAGGCGGTTCGGGTGACGCATGGTTCCCCGCGTTCGCCGCTGCGGAACCCGATGCGACCCTCGGGTCCGTGCTCACCAACGGCGGAGGCCCGCTCACCCCCGGCGCAACAGGCACCGCAACATTCACCATTGACCCATCGATCAATCGATTCTTTACCTTCGGATCCATGGTCGTCCCCAGCAACGACTCGTTCATCGGCAACGACTCCCCGACCCAGTACCAGCTCCTCGATGAGAAGGGCAACCTGCTGATCTCCGAGATCGTCCAGACGGGCAACGACATCTGGGACGCGGGGTCCGAGGTCAACGGGCTCTTCGGGTCCGCGTTCCTTCAGGGACAATCCAACCCGGATCGGATCGCGGAAGACGGCGTGGTCTCCTTCGACTTCTCCCAGTTTGATATCTACAACGGCGAGACCACCGCGGCTGGGTACACCTTCGATCGCCAGTTCGGAGGCGATGACGCGATCTACCGCATCTCCTTCAGCATCGTCCCCGCGCCCGCGAGCACCGCGCTCCTGGGTCTGGGTGGCATGGTCGCGATCCGCCGCCGACGCTGATCCTGACTTTCTCTTTCTCCGCACGCGTCCCCATCGTGATCACGATGGGGACGGATTCCCCCAAAACGACAAACAGCCCATCCGTCAGGATTGGGCTGTTCGTCTATCTCCCGCTCTCTCCGACGGGAACATTCAGGTGTTCTTGAGCTCGATCTGAAGCGCTTCGCCCAATCGGGCGTAGTCCTCGATCGTGTTGTACAGCTGCGCACTGATGCGGATCATCCGATCGCACACGCCCGGCAGATCCCACACCGGGACCTGGATTCCATGGTTCAGGTACAACCGATCCCACAACCCCTCGCCGAGCAGGTTGCTCGGCTCACACTTGCCGGGGATCGGGATCGAGATCATGGATCCGATCATGGATTCGGGCACACGCTGCTCGATGCCCAGCGCCTCACAGATCACGCCCGCGCCCTCGATCACCATCTCGTGGTTCCGATGACGCAGCGCGTCCCACCCGCCGGGGAGCTGGGCGCCCATGTGCTCGATCGCGACGGGGATGACGAGGTTCCCCGTGTAGTCGTTGGTTCCGGTGTAATCAAAGTCGCACAGGTACGCGTTGCGCTCCGGGCGGGTCTCGTGGACGCGGCACGAGAGCACCATCGGCTTGAACCCATCCCGCACGCCCGGGGAGGTATAGATGAACCCGGTGCCCTTTGGGCACATCAGCCACTTGTGGCAGCTCGCCGCGTACCAGGTCGGGTCGAGGTCCCCGATGTTCAGATCGATCTGGCCCGGGGTGTGGGCGCCGTCGAGGAACGACGCGATCCCGCGCCGCCTGGCCTCGTCCACGATCTCCTTCACCGGCATGATTAGTGAGCTCGCGCTCGCGATGTGCGAGATCATCACGATCCGCGTCCGATCCGTCATCGCGCCGACGACGGACTCGATGACCTTCTCGGGGGTGACATCGGGGAAGGGGATCTTCGCGACGACGACCCGCGCGCCCGTTGCCCGGCAGACCTTCCCGAGTTCGTTGAAGGAGGCCATGTACTCGTGATCGGTCAGGAGGATCTCGTCGCCGGGTTCAAGATCGAGGTTGTTGAGCACCGTCGCGACCGCGAAGGTCCCGTTGGGGACCAGCGCGATGTCCTCGGGGTTGGTGTTCGTGAACGACGCGATCGCCCGGCGTGCATCGTCGGTGTAGTCCTCAAGGTCGGCCTTGAAAAAACGGACCGGGTCCTCCTCCATGTGACAGCGCAGCTCGCGCTGGGCATCACGGACTACCTCGGGAGTCAGCCCATACGACCCGTTGTTGAGCATCATTAGCCCGGGTTTGATCGGGAAACGCGCTGGCTCGGAGATGCGATGGCGGACGAACTCGATGATCGGGTCGGGGCGATGCGGGCTCGGCAATGACGCCCGCGTGTGCGGGGTTTCGCTCACGGGTCGATCAACGGAAAACACTGATGGGTCGGGCATATCCAAGCGTATCGGGATCGCGTCGCACTTTCCCGCAATCGATAACACACGGACCTGCAGAATGTGGGGAAGTGCCCGGGTTCGTGTATAGTCTGTGCATGAATCTGACCCCGATGACCATCGCCGCCGCGTTCCTCGCTGTCCCCTCCCTCGTGTGCCCGATCGCGATCGCGCAGGAGACGGTTTCTCCGACCCTCGAGATGATCACCCAGGAACCCGATTGGATCGCGATGTCGCCGTCCAATCCACGCTGGCTGGTGGACGGGTCCGGGATCCTGTACAGCGCCCGCCGCCCGGGCCGGGTGGGTCGGGACTTCTCGGATGATTACCTGATCTTCGCGCGGACGATCGACGCGAGCGATCAACCCCTGGCGCACAAGATCACGCCGGAAAACCCCGGCCCGTACTTCACCGCACGCGGCGAGTGGAACGCGGACGGGTCCAAACGCCTGCTCAACCACAACGGGGACCTGTTCCTCTACGACAGCGCCCGGCGCAACACGACCCAGCTCACCCGCACGAACGATCGCGAGTCGGGCGCTATGTTCATGAGCGCCCCCAACCAGATCGCCTTCACCCGAGGCGGGGACTGGTACATCCGCTCGATCGCGGGCGCGGGGCTCGTCGAGGTGCAGGCCGCGGATATCCGATTCTCCGACGAACCCAAGGACCCCAAGGAACAACGCGAGAAGGACATCGAGAAACGCGACGATCTCCAGAACCAACAGCGGGACCTGTTCGAGATTATCGTGCTCGAGGACAAACGCGACGCGATGCGCGAGGACGATCGGTACGCGTGGGACCAGGCCGAAGACCCAACCGAAACGCCGGGCCCGTTCTACATGGGCAGGGATCGACGCTCGCAGGGGACCTGGTTGTCCCCGTCGGGGGCGCACATGCTCGTCGCGACCGCGCCCAATGATCGCTCCAACGACAAACGCGACATCATGCCCAACTACATCAACGAGGACGGGTATGTTTCGACGAGCCCGGTGCGCACCAAGGTGGGTCTGCAAAACGAGACCCCTGTGCAGTTCCACCTGCTCGACCTGATCAACGAGCAGGTGATCGATCTCTCGTTCGACGATCTCCCGATGATCACGGACGACCCGCTCGCGTTCCTCAAGGAAACAGACGATGAGGATGCGAAGGACTCGATCGAACAGGCCGCGAAGGACAAAGTGAAAGAAGACGCGAAGCAGGACACCAAACCTCGCCCTGTGTCGTCGATGGGCGCGCGATGGTCGGATTCCGGGCGCTACGGCGCGTTCATGCTGCGTTCGCACGACAATAAGGATCGGTGGATCGTCATGGTGGACACGCAGGGCGACAAGCCCAGCGTGTTCTGCGCCCACCACATCCGCGACGAGGCCTGGGTCGGGTGGAACTTCAACCAGTTCGGGTTTATCCCCGGCACCGATACCCTCTGGTATGTCTCCGAAGAATCCAACTACGCACGCCTGTACACCTACGACATCGACGCCCGCAGCGCCAAGGCGCTGACGAACGAGGGGTCCGAGGTGCGATCCGTCACCTTCACCCGCGACGGGTCAGCGGTGTACTTCCGCTCCAACCGCAAGCACCCCGGGATTCAGGAGATCGAACGCTTGCATCTCGCGACGGGCGCGCTCACCCCGATCACCAAAATGGAAGGCACCGTTGCGGACTTCGAGCTCTCGCCCGATGAGACCCAGATCGTGTTCACCTACTCGAACCTCGATCGACCCAACGAGATGTTCCTTGTCGATGTCACCACCCCCGACGCAACACCCAAGCAGCTCACGCACACGATCACGGACGATTTCCTTAATGTCGAGCTCACCACCCCCGAGATCGTCCCGATCCCCTCGTCGCATTCCGAGCAACCGATCTACACGCGCGTCTATCTTCCCGATGCGGAGAAGTTCTCAGGCCAGCGCCCGATCGTCATCTTCGTCCACGGCGCGGGGTACACCCAGCACGCGAACTACGAGTGGCCGTACTACTTCCGCGAGCACATGTTCCACACCATCCTCAACAACGAGGGGTTCATCGTCCTCGCGCCCGACTTCCGCGCGTCTGAGGGATACGGGCGCGATTGGCGCACAGCCATCTACAGAAGGATGGGGTACCCTGAACTCGAGGATTTTCAAGATTGCATCGACTGGGCCGTCGCGAACCACAATGGTGATCGCGCCCGCGTCGGTCTCTACGGCGGTTCCTACGGCGGGTTCATGACCCTCATGGCAATGTTCCTCGAACCCGACACCTATGTCGCGGGCGCTGCGCTGCGCTCCGTGACGGACTGGCGTCACTACAACCACGGGTACACGAGCAACATCCTCAATACGCCTGATATCGACCCTGAGTCGTTCGATCGGTCCTCGCCGATCAATCACGCGGAGGGGTTGCAGGGGCACCTGCTCATGCTCCACGGCTTGCTCGACGACAATGTCGTGGCGCAGGACATCATCCGCTTGTCACAGCGATTGATCGAGCTGGAGAAGGAGAACTGGGAACTGGCGCTGCACCCGATCGAGCCGCACGGGTACCAGGAGCCGAGCTCGTGGCTGGATCAGTTGCGGCGGATTCATAAGTTGTTTGATGAGCAGTTGCAATCGGAGTAATCCGTGGTAACCGGAGTGGGAGATTCGGTATACTCGCGCATGCGAACTCCGATCCTGATTCTCGTCCTCGCCCTCTTCACCGCCCTCACCTACGCCCAGGGCACCCGCGCTGATTACGAACGCGCCGACGCCCTCCCCGGCGACTGGATTACACTCGTCCGCAACGCGGAGGTGCGGGTGCGGTGGTTGACACCGAAGTATCCAGTGTACCAGTACGACCTGCCCGACGGCTCGTCCGAGTGGCGGACGATCGATCTGGAGACGGGCGCGATCTCGCCCGCGCTCGATATGGAGCGGATCGGAGCGCAACTCAACGAGCAAGGCGTTGAGGGATCGCCTCGCGTCACTTGGTTCGATGCGGTTCAGCGCGAGGGTGAGCCGTTGACGATCATCTTCACCCTCGCGGGGCACGGCGGGCTCTGGAGTGTCCACGCGGACGCGAGCAACCTGCGGGCACTCCCGCCGGGCGAGTTCCCCGACGAGCTCGGGCTCAAACGCGTCAACACCGATCGATCCAACGGCGGCGGTCCCGCGACGAGCGTGTTTGTCCTCAATGCGTATGACGAACCCGTCGAGTTCCAATGGCTCGATTCCTCCGGCAACGCCCGCACCTACGCGACCCTCGAACCCGGGCAATCGCACCGCCAAGGCACCTATACCAATCACGCGTGGCGGGTCATCACGACGAGCGGGAAGACGCTGGGCGTGTATCTCGCCAGCGAAACGCCCGGCGTGATCATCGCAACGGAGCCGCCGGAGCCGCCGGAGTCGCCGCAGATCGAACACAATCGTGGGAATGGTCGGCAGCCATGGCCCGGAGTGAACTCGCCCAGCGGCACATACACCGTGTCATTCCGCCGAGGGCGTCTTGCCGTTCGAAACAACAACTCGGGGCGTTCCACCGAACCCTCGGAGCCACTCGAAGAACCGTATGAGTACGAGGGCGTCCATTGGTCCCCCGATTCTACTAAGTTTGTGACTATGCGCGTTGAGCGTGCCTCAAGGCGCGAGGTGCACATCGTCGAGTCGACACCCGGCGGTCTCGATCCTGACACGCTGCAACCCAAGCTCATCACCTTCGACTACACCAAGCCGGGGGACCCCATCGACCAGCCGCAACCGGTGCTGTTCGTTGCCGACTCGGTGTTCAAAGAAAGGCCGATCGATAACTCGCCCATCGGGGACACCTGGAGCGTCAGCCGCATTGAGTGGACGCCCGATTCCAGCGCGTTCTACTACCTCTACAACGAGCGCGGGCACCAGACCCTCCGCGTCGTCCGCGCCGATGCGAGGACGGGCGAATCGCAGATCATCATCGACGAGACGAGCGATACCTTTATCAACTACTCCGACAAGACCTATCTGAACATCCTCCACGATCGCAACGAGATCATCTGGATGTCCGAGCGTTCCGGGTGGAACCACCTGTACCGGTTCGACGCGAAAACCGGCAGACTCATGACCCCCATCACGAGCGGCGAGTGGGTTGTACGGAGCGTCGATCGTTATGACCCGAGCACGGGCGCGCTGCACCTGCGCATCATGGGGTACCACGACGATCAGGACCCGTACCATGTGCACTACGCCCGCGTCCATATCGACGGCACCGGATTCACCGTGCTCACCGACGGCGACGGCACACACGATATCGAGTACTCACCCGATGGTGCGTACTACACCGATCGGTACTCACGCGTGGACCTGCCGCCGGTTGTCGAGCTGCGACGCACCATCGACGGCTCTAAGGTCGCCACCCTCGCCGAGGCAGACTGGTCCCAGCTCATCAGCGCCGGCTGGAACCCGCCCGAGCGGTTCGTCGCAAACGGGCGCGACGGCGAAACCGATATCTGGGGATTCATACAGTACCCGACGAACTTCGACCCGAGCATGAAGTACCCCGTCATCGAATCGATCTACGCCGGCCCGCACGGGTTTCATGTGCCCAAGTCGTTCAGCATCTGGCGTGGGTCGCGCTCGGTCGCTGAGCTCGGGTTCATCACCGTCCACATCGACGGCATGGGCACCAACTGGCGCTCCAAGGCCTTCCACGATGTCGCGTGGAAGAACATCAAGGACGCGGGGTTCCCCGATCGCATCGCGTGGATGAAAGCCGCGGCCGAGACGCGCCCGTTCATGGACATCGAGCGAGTCGGGATCTACGGCGTCTCCGCGGGCGGACAGAACGCGATGGCGGCGCTGCTCTGGCACAACGACTTCTACGACGCCGCGGTTGCGGACTGCGGATGCCACGACAACCGCATGGACAAGATCTGGTGGAACGAGGCGTGGATGGGGTACCCGATCGACGCGTCCTACTCCGCGAGCTCCAACCGCGACAACGCGCACCTACTCAAGGGCGATCTGTTGTTGACGGTGGGGGAGCTCGACCAGAATGTCGACCCTGCGAGCACGATGCAGGTCGTCGATGCGCTGATCAAGGCCGACAAGGACTTCGAGTTCATCAACTTCCCGGGTCTTGGGCACGGCACGATCGGTTCACCCTACGGGCAACGCTGCATGCGGGACTTCTTTGTGCGATCATTGTGGGGCGTTGAGCCGCGGCGGGAGTAATCAGGGGCACCCCGCGTTGTACGCGACAAGGAACGCGGAGATATCAAAGAAGGTGAACGACCCGTCGTTGTTGAAATCACCGATCGGATCCTGCGATTGATACGCCGTCAGGAACGCGGACACATCGAAGAAGTTGAGCGAACCGTCGTTGTTGATGTCCGCGGGGCACAGGTGTGATGCCTCGTCGAATACATAGACCGCCCCGGCGTTCTGGAAGTTTGTGTTGTCGTCCGGTGCGCCGGTAACAACACGGCCGTTCAATCCGAGCGTAACGGATTGCCCCAGGAACGCATCCTCATTGGCATCGCTCGCGATCAGTTTCTCAAAGGAGAAGAGCGATCCGTCTTCGAGGAGTTCGAACCGGTACGCAGCGCCCGTGTCGATCTCGCCGATGTCGGATTTCCACGAACCGACCACGGCGAAGAATGTGGTCTTGAATGGCTGGAGATCGACATCGACACCGAACTCATCGCCGGGGGCTCCGTCGGGAGCGATGAGCTTCTGCGTCATCATCGGTTTCGTCGGTTCATCGAGGCAGTATACATACGCAGCCCCCGCGTTCGCCCCGTTCTCTCCTTCCGCGAGTGCGCCAACGATCGCGATCGGATATTCGATGGCGACCGCGTTCCCGAACTGATCACCCATCTCGTTGTCTGATGCCGTGAACCGCGCAAGCATCTGACCCGTCTGGGCATTGAAGACATACGCAGCTCCGGAGTTCGGGCCGTTCGGGGTCTCGCGCCGAGCGCCGACGACGACCATCCCAGATGAGATGTCGATATCGCACCCGAAGAGCGCGTTGCTCTGCGGCGTCTCCGCTTCGAGGGTGTGCAGGAGTGCGCCCGAGCTCAGGTCATAGATGAACGCACGACCCGAGCGCGAGCCGTTGACGCTGCTCTCCGGGGCACCAATGACGGCGATGTTCCCCTCGATCGCGACGGTTGCGCCAAACTTGCTCCCGCCGCCGTCGGGTGTGGTGATTTTATAGAGGTATGCGCCGGTGTCCGCGTCAAAGACATACACCGCGCCCGCATCGACCCCCTCATCGCGATCAGACTCCTTGCCGACGAGCAGGCGATGTGTGAGTGAGTTCATCTCCAGCGCGACGGCATTGCCGAACCCGCTGCCCTGCGAGTTGTCCGGGGTGATCACCTTGCGGATCAGTGCGTTGGAACTCGATTGATACATGTACACCGCGCCGTTGTTGAGACCCGGATCATCGTGCAAACGCGACCCGACCACAAAGACGCCCTCGTCCGCAGCGAGCGCGTACCCGAACCGATCGTCCTGCGCGAGATCCGCAGGAGTCAGTTTCATGATTTCAGTCGTAGGCCCTGCCAGCACAACCGACGCGGCACACTGAAGCGCCAGAATACATGGAATCAATCGCATATCGCTGTCCTCTCAATGAATCGTACAGGAGAGACTATACAAGCAAGCTACAGATTCGGATAAATACAAATTGCAAATCACTCGGGCAGGATCACGCGGACCCAGCTCGGGTCCGCATCGCTCGCGCGGGCACCGGAGGGGATGTTGATCTCGATCGGGAGGAGGAACACCTCGCGCCCATCGGGTCCCGGGTTGGGTCGATCAGCTCGGTACCCGTGGAAGAGCAACATCGGTTCGTCATCGATCTCGATGATGCTCCCGAGCCCGGGGCTGCGTACGAACGCGCTCACATCGTTGTGCCAATCGGGGTGCTGCGATTGCATGAGATAGACGATCTCGTTCGCGTGCTCGCTGTTGCCCCAGATGTTCGCAGGGTCGGGTTGAGTGACCTTACGGTATGTCTCACCGGATGCGGGAATGAGAGTGTCGCAGTACGCGATCCCGAGCTTGTAGTTGTTCGCCGGATAGTTGAAATCGCCGACGCTGTAGAGCAGTGTCCAGATCCCGTTGATCTTCTTGATGCTCTGCCCCTCAACAAGCTGCAGCCCGCCCGGGTGGTTGCGATCCTCCGATCGCAATCCCTGTGGTACGAGCAACACGACAGGGGCCGATTCCGAGTCGGGTGTCGCGGGATCGATCATGCGCTGGGCGAAGATTGTGTTCGCGCCGCGATCGTGTCCAACATAGACGAGGTACGCGTCGTCCCCGTCACGGATGTACTTCGTCTCGTAGTAGGACCAGTCTTGATGCTCGACATCACCCACGAGCACGCGATCGAACACCCATCGATCGATCGGGGACGACTTCGTCCATTCCTGATCCTTGTCAGGTACAAGGTGCGCGAGCACGGTACGGAACCCGCCGAGGTGCAGTGTCGCGAACGCGTGCCAGGACCCATCGGGTTCGCGATGCGGAACGAGCCCCCAGATCTGCGGGCGTTGCCCGAACGATGAGAAATCGATCTCGTACGCGCGTCGTTCCATCGAATCACGATCGATGGATGAACCGAAGTAGTAGAAGTACTCGGTGCCCGTGCCATAGATCGACCACGATCCATCCACGCAGATCGCGTGCGGATCAGGAAGAGGGCCGGGCAAGACAGGAATAAGCGGCTCGTGTGTCAGTGCGATCGTGCACACGCATGCGAAGTGTGCGAGCATCGCTTAGTGCACTTCCGGCACCGGCAGATCCCGCAGGAACTGAATCAGCCGCTCCCGCGTCGGACTCGCCGCGTCTCGGACATACGCGCCCGCCACGCCGCATGCCGCTGCGAGGGATTCGCCGAGCCCGAGACCAGCCATCTGCGCGAATGAGAACCCGCCGCCGAAGTGATCGCCCGCGCCCGTCGAGATACGAGGCTTGCGGGTGTACGGGCCGGTGAACCAGTGCGACTCACCCGCGGCGTTCGATCCGCCCGCGCCGGTGTGCTGATGGATCACGACGCAATCGAGCCCGAGCTTGGCGCGGATGAGTTCCGCCGCTTCGGGCACCATCCCCGCGAGGGTCCGGTTGTGCTCGTCGTCGTAGGCTTCCACGCCGATGACCCGCGCCACGCGCCCGCTCTCCGCGAGGTTGAGCCCAAGCGTGACGGGCATGCACGATTGCAGGTTCTTGATCTTGTCCATCGCGCGGACGATGTCCGCGTCCGTGCGCTTCGCGGGGTCGCTCAGGTCGATGAAGATCCGGCGTTCGTGCTTGTCGGAGAGCTTGGGGAACACATCGGCGCACAGCCCGTCCCAGATCCCCTCGACGCCGCCGACGAGAGTCCAGTTCACGACAGAGATGAGCTTCACCTCATCGATCGTCGCGATGAGCGTGTCGAGCCCGACAACTTCCTTGATGCGATCCCAGGTCGCGAGCTGCACGGACTCGGGCTTGCCGAGCATGATCTTGCCGTCGTCGAACTCGAGCGCATCGGTGCGCCCGGGGGGGCAGAGCGGGATCACGGATTCGCACTTGTCGACGAAAGGCTGATAGATCGGGTCGACCTTGTTCCAGTCATCTTCGGTCGAGACCGCGCCGATGTAGGTGACGGGCGACCCGAGCGACCCGAGCGCGGAGGAGAGCAACGGCCCGTTCCCGCCGTAGCGCGTGTCGGTCACAACGAGCTCGATGTTCGCGGACCGGTTGGCCGCGGCACCGCATCGGGCAGCGAACTCGGGGATGGTGCGGATGCGCTTGTAATCGTCGTGAGCCATCGAGTGGCGCTGATCGACGACATGGATGATGGAATCGACGAACCCGTCAAACCCAACGAGCGAGCGGAGGGACTTGGTCGTCTCGGGGCAGATGGCTTCGAGCGCGTCAGCAGCGCGATGCGCGAGCCCAGACCGCGTAACAGTTTCGTTTTGTGCTCCCGGGATGGGACTCGAGACTGGGTTCATGTGCGTGAAATCCTCGTGCAAGTTCTTTCGCCGATTGGCGATAGCATAGCATAAAACTTCTATCGGTCGAGAGGAGAATCATGCCAAGCATCGTTTTCGCATCCCAGAATCCCGGCAAAGTCAAAGAGCTCCAAGCCCTCACACAGGGTCAGAGTATCGACATTATCGGACTCGGTGACTTCGATCGCGAGTTTGATGAGCCCATCGAGGACGGGGCCACTTTCCTGGAGAACGCGACGATCAAGGCCATCGCGTACGCGAAGGAAACCAGGATGCACTGTCTCGCGGACGATTCCGGGTTGATTGTCGACGCCCTCGACGGCAAGCCCGGCGTGATCTCGTCCCACTACGCCTTCGATGGCGAAACCGAAGGCCAAGCCGCGTCCCTCTCGCGCCAAGAGCGCGACGATCGAAACAACGAACGCCTCCTCCGCGATCTTGAGGGGATTCCGGACGATCAACGCACCGCCCGGTTCACCTGCACCATGGTCCTCGCGTCGCCAGAGGGGCTCGTGCTCGCGCACACCAAAGGCGAGTTCGAGGGGCGGATCGGTCAGATCGGCGAGGTCCCAAGGGGCGACAACGGGTTCGGGTACGACCCGCTGTTCCTCGTCGCACCGGGGTTCGATCGCACGAGCGCCGAGATGGACCCATCGGAGAAGAACGCGATCTCGCACCGCGCCAAGGCCGTCGCGTCGATGATCGAAACGCTCGGGTCAGTTTTCAAAGATTCCTGAAAACTGGCGTGGTGGGCGCTATCATCGTGCATGACCACGATCGACGCACCCAGCGCCCTCCCCGAACCGATCCGCGCGAGCAACTTCGACCCGCGCCTCGAGTCCATTCGCGACAAGGTCGTCGCGGGTCAGCGCCTCTCCCTCGAGGACGGCGCGGTGCTCTATGACACGCCCGACATCTGGGGCGTGCTCGATCTCGCCAAGCTCGTCCGCGATCGCATGCACCCGGGCGTCGCATACTACAACATCAACCGGCACCTCAACTACTCCAATGTCTGCGCGCTCTCGTGCAAGTTCTGCGAGTTCTATCGCAAGAAGGGCGAGGACGGCGAGTACACCCGCGATCTCGAGTACATCCGCGAGCAGGGGCGTAAGGCTGTCGAATCCGGCGCGACGGAGTTCCACATCGTCGGCGGGCTCAACCCCTACCTCCCCTTCGAGTACTACACCGATATGCTCAACGCCCTCCGCGAGGTCGCGCCGGGCGTGCACCTCAAGGCGTTCACCGCGGTCGAGCTCGTGCACCTGGCGCGCATCGCCAAGGTCTACAAGCGCGACGACACCAAAGCGGGCGTACGCTGGGTGCTTGAGCGTCTCAAGGCAGCTGGGCTCGGTTCATTGCCCGGCGGCGGTGCCGAGGTCTTCGACGAACGCGTGCACAAGGAAGCCTTCAAAACCAAGATCGGCGCTCACGAGTGGCTCGATGTCCACCTCGTCGCCCACGAACTCGGGCTCAACTCCAACTGCACCATGCTCTATGGACATGTCGACAAGATCGACGAGCGCCTGCGCCACTTCGAGATCCTCCGCCGATCGCAAGACCAGGCGCTGCAGCGCCTCGGGTACGAGGGCGACCCCAACGGGTACATCGCGGAGGGGATCAACGAGAGCGCCCCGTTCGATGCGCCTGTGATTACGCTTAGCGGCGAAGGCGCAGTTCTTCCAACCCCCGGTGGCACAGGCGTCTCGCCTGTGCAATCCCAAGCGACATCAAAGAGCACAGGCGGGACGCCTGTGCCACCAGCCACTGATATGCCGGTGTTGGGCGGGTACTACCAGACCCTCACGCCCCTCCCCTTCTTCCCCGACGGGTCCGAGCTCGAGCACCTCCCCGGCCCGGCGGGTCTGGAGAACCTCCGCACGATCGCGGTGGCGCGCCTGATGCTCGACAACTTCCCGCACATCAAGGCGTTCTGGATCATGCAGACCCTTCCGATGGCCCAGCTCATGCTCGAAGCCGGGGCCGACGACATCGACGGCACCGTCGTCTGGTACGACATCACCAAAGCGGTGGGGGAGGGCACGCACCAGGAGACCACGGTCAACGACCTGCATAAGGCGATCGAAGAAGCCGGGTACGAGCCGGTGGAACGCGACACGCTGTATCGGCGGGTCGTGCGTGATGGGCGCGAGTGGAGAGTTGAGTAGAGATCGAGATGACGCGGAGAGTAGCGATCCAGCCTGATGATTTCGGACCAGTAACACGGGCACTCGGTGGATTCTTCATTCCCATCATTTGGACGGGTGTACTCGCTTGCATCACCATGTCCATGTCATGGGGGCCTGACCTTGGTCTCATACTGGCGATGATCTTCGGTGGTGCAATCGCATTGGTCTGCATTTCTCCATTCACCGCGTTCTTGGTTGTGTACTTTGAGTTTTACGATGTACTCGCTCGAGTCATGGGAACCGCCAGCGTGTTCTGTATTGGTGGCCAGCTGCTGGATGGGCAGGAGTATCCAGGGGCGGCATTGATCGGAGGATTGAACGGTGCCGCTTTGGGTTTGCTCTGGAGTCTGATCCGATCGCCGAGATATGGCGAACTCCCGCAGGACATCTGTCATCAGTGCGGCTATTCCCTTGCGGGCCTCGCCCCAGCTGCCGTCTGCCCCGAGTGCGGCTCACCCCGTGTAACTCCCCCGCACACCCACGGAGCATGAGACCCGATGCCCTCGTTCATGCCCAAAGCGACCCAGTACAACGAGATGTTCCTCATCTGGTTCTTCTCGGCCTTGAGCGCGTTCGCGGGGTGTTCCATCATGTATCTGGTGCTGTCCGAGACCCTTGAGACCGCGTACGCAGCGATCGGGTTCGCGCACCTGATCGTCTTTTTGCCCGCGATGCTCTTCACCGGGCAGCGCTGGTACAACATCGTCACCGCGTCGATCGTGTGCGTGCTCTTCCCGATCTGGGGCGGGTTCGTTGGGATGGTGACCGTGGGGATCGCGGCGCCGTTCGTGTGCTCGATGATCTGGGGTGGCATGCTTGTCGCAGCGCTCCGACGCCCGACGGCCTTCCCCGTCATGCTTGTCGTCGGAATCATCTCCAACGCGATCCTCTTCTTCCCTGTTGAAGTCGCCCCCGGCAAGTACGGCATCGACATCGGCGAGCAGCTCGGCACGACGCCCTACGCTTGGTATGTCTCGATGCTCTTCGCAATGCCGATCATCATGCACTCCAAGATCACCCCGCCCCGACCAAAGTACATGGGTGCAGATATCTGCCATACCTGTGGGTATTCTCTCGAAGGTCTCGATGCTGAAACGCCCTGCCCCGAGTGTGGTACGGAACGCCAAACTGACCTCACCCAATCGGCGTGATGTAAAACTTCCGTGACACGCCCTCGAGCTCGTGGTGGTAGTAGAACGCGTCGGGCGAGACCGCACGCACCGACTCGAGCACCCGGGGCAGCTCTTCGAGCGTGATGATGGTGCGGACCATTTTGAGCTGCTTGTTGAGGCGCCCGTCGATGTCGGACTGAACGGTATAGGTCCGGTGCGGGGAGACCTTGCGGATCGCGTTGCCGATCTTCTCGGGGTCCTCATCGATGACGACGAGCATCGTGATCTTGAACTTGTGGTAGATCGCGTTGAGGGTCTGGGCGCTCACGAAGATGTACAGGCTCGTGTACATGAGGGTGTTCACCAGCGCGGGAAAATCGTTGACCTTGAGGTACTGCAACAACAACCCGAAGGCGGTGGACGCCACGCCCGCGATGATCGCGATCGATCCGACGGGGCGCAGGTATTTCATCGCGTAATGCGCCGCGATGATGTCCTCATCGCCGGTGGACCCGCGGTGCTTGAACGCGACGGCTTTGGCGAACCCCGCGATGATCCCGCCGAACAGGACGAGCGTGATCCGCTCGTTCTGTGGCGCCGGGTCCGCGAAGGCCATCTCCGGGAGTGTGAACAGGCAGGTGATGACCGTCGCAACAACGATCGCGGACCGGATCGCGAACCCCCGGCTGATCTTCAGGAACGCGAAGGTGATCAACGAGATCTGGAACAACGCGTAGAGCACGATGAAGATCAGCGTCTTCTCGAAGTAGTACGAGATCGAGACCGCGATCCCCTCGGTGCCCGTCAGGATAATCCCGGATGGGAACACGAAGTACTTGAGCGAGATCGCGTACACGATCCCCGCGAAGATCATGAACACGACCTCCATCGGCTTGATACGGATCGGGCGTCGGAATCGAGTGCTCATGAGGGTTGCTCGCGTCGCGGTTTGGGTGCGGTGAACTGTAGCCATAGAAAAAGCACAGCCATTGGCTGTGCTTGGTTGATCGATACGATCACGCTCGGGTTTAGAAGCTCCAGCCAAGCCCCATGTAGTACTCGATGTCGTTGGGGCGCTGACCGGGCCCGGACAACGAATCGTGGCGGTGCTCGATCCCCGCGTTGAGGGTCATGCCCGATTCCTTATCCATCACGACCTCGATGCCCGCGTTGGAGTTCCAACGGAACTCACCGAAGTCATCGAAGCTCGGGTAGTAGGTCGTGCTCGCCGTCAGGGTGGTGTTCTCTGTCCACTTGTGACGCAGGTCCAGACCGATGAGCCCTTCGGGGATGAACTCCTCGTCCGCGTTGTTCCCGATCTCGTAGTACCCACCGATACCCAGCCGCCCGATCAGCAGCGTGGTCTCCTCGTCCTTGTACAGCTCGTACCCGATACCGACCGCGCCAGACAGGCGATGGTCCCACTGCTGGAACTCGTCGTACTCGTACTTGCCCTGGGCGAAGTAGCGCCACTTGCTATCGGTCAGCCAGTCGTTGTTGATCGACGCGACCCCGCGCGATGTGTTCTTGGTGCCGTCCGATGTGCCGTAGGTGTACGAGAGCTTGAGCGTGGTCTCGTACTTGGAGGTGAAACGCTCGCCGTCGATCGATGCGCGGGCGCTGAAGTTCTCGTTGTTGCCCGAGGCGCCGTTGACGCCGGTGAACGCCTTCCAACTCCACCCGTCGGCCCAGCTGCTCGGGTCCTCGGGTGTTTCGGGTTCTTCCGCGGGCTGGGCGTCGGTGTTTTCGCTTGAGCCCTCGGACTGGATCGCGCCGCCGGTGACCGCTGCCGCGTCGCGCTGGGCCGCTTCGAGCTCTGCCTTTGCGGCTTCGAACGCGATGCGTGCCTGCTCGAGACGCTCAAGGGCCGCAGCCCGCTCGGTTTCAGTGTCACCCGCCATCGAGACCTGGGCAAGCCCAGACATCGCGATCAGCCCAGCGAATACAGCATGCTTCATATACATCGTGTACCTCTTCGTCGTGAATCTGTTGAATGCCCCATCCCCTCGGGCGTGGACTGGGTAGCGAATGCGCGCCAACGCGCCGAGTCAACCCGTGATGGATGAAACCACGCATCCGCTTTCCCGTATGCTGTGTGTACGCATGCCGATCTCGCACACCTGCCCATGCTGCTGCAACGAACTCGGGCACCTCCGCGCCGTCCCCGACCCGCACTATGGGCTGGGCGTGATCTTGTGCCCCCGTTGCGACCATGCGTGCGTGCGGACGCGACACCCCGATCGGGTGTACTGGCAGGGCATCCGTCGCTTGCGCAAGAGCTTACAACAGCTTGCTTTAGTGGTGATCTTTACCGCCCTGTCAACGGGTGCCACGATCGGGATGACCTTCTGGGTCCTCCCCGAGATCACCGCACGCCCCGCCCAGTACACCCGCCCGAACCTCACGAACCCAGCGGTGCCCTTCCAGCTCGGAATCGCGTGCTTTCTGGTCCTGCTCTGCGGGTGCATCGCACGCACCATCTTCTCGCACCTGCGATTTCCTGTCGTGTTGGGGATGTTCCTGATCCTCATCGGCGTGTTCCTCAACATCGATTGGGGCATGACCCGTGTGATGATGTTCGTTGCGGATCTCTTCAGTGTGGATACCGACTTTTTCCTCCCCGATTCGCACGAGATGACACGCCGTCATCTTGCGATCGTTCCGATGCTTCCGGTGTTTGTGCTGGGGATGGGCGTGGGCACGATCTTCAACACCATGATCGCACGCACCTCCACGCGGCGGATCGTCCGCATCCGGCGCCGACTCCGCAAACGCCGATCCAGGCTCGATTGAGACCCGAACCATGAACGACACGCACGCACCACAACCCATGCCCACCGACCAGATCCGCGCCGATCGCGCCTGCATCGGGTGCGGGTTCAACCTGTTCGGGCAATCCGTGACTAAGGAAGAGCATTACGGGCTCGCGATCGCCCGATGCCCCGAGTGCGGCACCGTCGCGGCCCTCCAGCAGTACCCCGCGATGACCCACTGGGTGAACCGGTTCCGGATGATCATCGCCGCGTTCTATGTGTTGATGCTGCTTGGCGCGTTCATCGGGAGCACCGCCGCGATGACCGGGTTCGCGTTCGGCTCATCGCACGAAGCCAGCGACAACCTCGCGGACTACCTCGCCCAGAGCCACGCGGCCTGGAACCATGCCCAAACCCAGCCGGGCACAGCCGTGACGACGAACACGATCGTGAGCTACCGGTACTACAGCCTGGAAAAGGCGTACGCAGCGAACGAACTCGATCGAGCCCTGGACGAGTTCGGATCACTCTGGGCGAACATGGACCGTGGGTGGTTCGTCATCATGGTCCCCGCGATCGGCGTGAGCTTCGCCTTCGGCGTGTTCTGGTCCGTGGCGCTGCTCGGTAGCTCGCGCAGACAGGCGATCCTTATCCCCCTGATCTCGTGCCTGATCGGTGCGGCATTCGTCATCGGGATCAATCGCCCCGATGTACAGAACTCATCCGTCCGTAATCTTGCGGTGCAGATGTATGTCCCGCTGATCGCGCCCACGGTCTTACTCATCGAACTGACTGCTGCGAGCGTAGGGATCGCCCTCGGGCGGATGTTCGCCCGGTTCGCGGTCCGCCTCGCCCTCCCGCCCCGCGCGCGGGTGCCGCTCTCCATCCTCTGGACCCGAGACGGGCTTGAGCTCCCGCGGCCGAAGTAACCCGTACGCAGAATCCTGCAACGGGGATGTCCTCAGGGCGTATGAACCTGTGTGCGCCCGTCCCACACCTGCCCATCCTGTGCCCGCGAACTCGCAGATTGTCGGGCACTGGTTGATCCGGGGTTGGGCCTCCCGATCGTCACCTGCCCGTCGTGCGCCACAACCTATGTCCGCACCCGTCATCCCGATGCTGTGTTCTGGCGCTCGACCCGGAAGCTGATCTGGGCGATGGGGTCGCTGTTCATCCGCATCGCGCTGCTCGTGGTCGCGGGGTTCGCGTTTGCGATAGCGATCATGATGATTGGGTACGGGTTCCTCTACGAGAATGACCCAACAAACCGACGCGAGGACCCGAGTGGAGAACAGCTCATGTTGGTCATCGCGTTGTTGGGTGTGCTCGTGTGCATCCCCGGCATCATCGCGCGTCTGGTGCTGCCGGTCACGAATCCGAATCGGTGCCTCGGGATACTTTTGCTCTACGCAACAGGGTGCTTGATGCTCTTTGAGTACCAGAACCTTTACTGGGCGGTGGGGGTGTACGCGATGGACTGGTCATACAAGTCCGGGTATGTGCTGAGCATCGACGCGCCGTTGATCCTCGTGGTGATCTTCGGCACGATTGCGCTGATCAACGGGCTCATCATCCGCGTCGTGGGGCATCTCAGATTGCGCATCCGCACAAAGTTACCCAGCGCTTGGGTCCGTCGTCGTCGTCGACTGCGCAAGAAAGAAATCCGCATACGAGAGCGAGGGTTCGCGACATGATCAAGGACGCACAGGACACCGGATCACGCATCGGCGCGGATCGCGCCTGCACGGGGTGCGGGTTCAACCTGATCCATCAGCCCGTCGTGCGCGAACCGAGTTACAATCTGCTCGTCGCGACCTGCCCCGAGTGCGGCACCGTCGCCCCCCTGATCTCCTACCCGCTCATGTCCAGATGGGTCGGGCGATGGAAGCTCATGCTCGCGGTGGTGTGGATCGCGATATTGCTGGGCATGTTCGCGCTCCAGTGTCGCCTGATCTACACACAGGTCTGCGACCAGACCGGGTACATTGCGCTCCCGCTCGCAAGCGAACTCGGCGAGGCGTACTACGCATGGGCGATCGAGGACGGGAGTTTCAATACCAATCAGCAATGGTCGATCGATCAGAAACGGTACGAGTATCTCGTGATCGATCGTGAGTGGCTGGACACGGAGGGGGAGCAAATCATCGTCAACACGGATCTCGATACCCTAACCTTCCGTCCGTACCAGTACATCCGAACGATCCCCGTGTTCGCGATCTCGTTGATCGCCGGGGTGCTCTGGTCCGCGATCGCGTTGGGTGCCAATCGCCGTCGATTACTCGTCGTTGCGTTCGCCGTGATGTGCCTCGCATTGGCGCTCATCATCGCGTACAAACGATCCGCAGGGCAGCTGTACTACAACGCGACCTGGGTTGCGGGGTTCGAGATCCTCACGCAGTACGCGATCGTGGTGTATACCCTCGCATTCCTCTGCATGGCGATCGGCATCTGGTCTGGGCGCTCCATCGCGCGATGGATCGTCCGCACAACCCTCCCGCCGAACCTGCTCGAGCCCCTCGCGATACTCTGGACCCGCGACGGGCTCAAACCACCCCACCCGGTGCGACCATGAATAACGCCCACGCGTTGTCGCGTGGGCGTTGTGAAGATCCATGTGACGGACGGGTTAGTTATTCTCGTCCTTCACCTCGTACTCAGCGTCGATGACATCCGAGTCGCTGCTCGCGCCGGACCCGCCCGCGTCGCCCGGGGTTGCCCCGCCGCCCGCTGCTGCGGCCTGCTGCTCGTAGATCACCTTCCCGAGTTCCATCGATGCGGACTCGAGCTCCTTGATCCCCGCTTCGAGCGCTTCCTTGGTGATCGAGTCGTCCTTGAGCTTGGACTCGAGGTCCGAGCTCGCAGATTCGATCTTGGCGCGGACATCAGCGCCGACCTTGTCGCCGTGCTCTTCGAGGGACTTGCGGACCTGGGCGATCATCGCGTCGGCGCGGTTCTTGACATCGACGAGCTCGCGCCGCTTCTTGTCCTCTTCGGCGTGCGCCTCCGCGTCGGCCTTCATCCGATCGATCTCCGACGAGTCGAGCCCGCCCGAGTTTTCGATCCGGATGTCCGCCTTCTTGCCCGTGCCCTTATCGACCGCCGTCACCTGCAGAATCCCGTTCGCGTCGAGCGCGAACTCCACCTCGATTTGAGGCGTCCCACGCGGCGCGGGCGCGATCCCCGAGAGCTCGAACTGACCGAGCGATCGGTTGTCCTTGGCGAACTCACGCTCGCCCTGGAGCACATGGATCTGCACGCTCGGCTGATTGTCCGCCGCCGTCGAGAAAGTCTCCTTTTTGCTCGTCGGGATGGTCGTGTTGCGCTCGATGAGCTTGGTCATCACGCCGCCCATGGTTTCGACACCCAGCGAGAGCGGGGTGACATCGAGCAGGAGCACATCCTTCACATCGCCCGAGAGCACGCCGCCCTGGACGGCTGCGCCGATCGCGACGACCTCGTCGGGGTTCACGGACTTGTTGGGGTCCTTGCCGAAGATCTCCTTGGCGATCGCCTGCACCTTGGGCATGCGGGTCGAACCACCGACGAGGACAACCTCGTCGATCTTACTGGTATCGATCCCCGCGTCCTTGATCGCGTTGATGCAAGGCGTCTTGAGTCGATTGAACAGATCGTCACACAGCGCCTCGAACTTCGAGCGGCTGAGGGTCTGCTGGAGGTGCTTGGGGCCCTCATTGGTCGCGGTGATGAACGGGAGGTTGATCGTGGTCTCCTGCGAGTTGGAGAGCTCGATCTTCGCCTTCTCCGCAGCCTCTTTGAGGCGCTGCATCGCCATCGCGTCCTTGGTCAGGTCCACGCCCTCGGCCTTGCGGAACTCATCCGCGAGGAAGTCGATCAGGCGCTGGTCCCAGTCGTCGCCGCCGAGGTGGGTGTCGCCGTTGGTCGAGAGGACCTCGAACACGCCGTCGCCGACATCGAGGATCGACACATCGAAGGTACCGCCGCCGAGGTCGAAGACCGCGATCTTCTCATTGGCCTTCTTCTCAAGCCCGTACGCGAGCGCCGCCGCGGTGGGCTCGTTGATGATGCGCTTGACCGTCAGGCCCGCGATCTCGCCCGCGTCCTTTGTGGCCTGGCGCTGGGCATCGTTGAAGTACGCCGGAACGGTGATGACCGCCTCGGTGACCTTCTCGCCCAGGTAGTCTTCTGCGGTGCGTTTGAGCTCACCGAGGATCATGGCGCTGATCTGCTGGGGGGTGTACTGCTCTTCGCGGATCTTGACCTTGACAAAGTCGTCCGAGCCGCCGGTCACTTCGTAGGGGACGAGCTTCTCTTCGGAGCTGACCTCCGAGTGTCGCCGACCCATGAAGCGCTTGATTGAGAAAACGGTGTTCTTGGGGTTCGTGACCTGCTGGTGCTTGGCCTGCTGCCCAACAAGACGCTCACCCTTGTCGGTGAACCCCACGACTGAGGGGGTGGTGCGGTTGCCCGAGCTATTGATCAGGACCTTGGGGGTGTCGCCTTCCATGACTGCGACGACCGAGTTCGTGGTCCCGAGGTCGATTCCGATGATTTTGCCCATGATTGGCCTCCTTCGTTGCTCGCCGCGGCAGGGAGAAATGATCCCCGGCGACGCATGGTTCTTGATTCGTCCCTGAACCATTTGCAATCGTTGTGCCAGTCCATCCCCACGATCGGACGCTGCGAACCCTGAATTCGCACCTATCTATCCGCCTGTGGGTGCCGAATTCGGCGGATCCTGCCAGAGTGGCAGATCAGTCCTCGCTCGTCGGATGCACATAGTTCAATGCCGCCTCCATTACCGGGTCCTGCCCCGCGAATGTCGGGACCGAACGCCAGGGGATGAGGACATCCGGGTGCACCGCGTCCGGATCGCCCTCGACCTTTTGGAACCAACGCGTCGAGTGCGAGATCGTCAGCCCCGAGTGGGGGAGTTCGAACCGGGAGAGCTGCCCGAAGTGGTTGGGCTTGCCCCCCGTGGGTTCGCCGATCAGGATCGCCCCGCAGTTTTCCCGCAACTGATGCGAGTTGCTCATCGCGCTGCTGAAGGTCTGACGCGAGATGAGCCCGATGATATCGCCCGGGGCCTTGAACCGCTCAGATGTTTCGAGCGCTTGCCAGAGTGGCCAGATCACCGTCTCGTCTCCGCCGCCGTTGAATCGAAGATCGATGATGATTCTGTGCGCATCGAGCTCGTCGCACTTGGACATAACAAACTCAACGAACCGCGCCATCGGGAGATCCGGCGCTTCCCGACACCGGTTGTACGCGACATAGAACGCGCGATGCTCGGGGATAAAGTCGCTCTGGTAGTACCCGCCCTGCTTGCGGTACGCGAGCGCCCAAGGCTGCTCGAGCTGATGCACAAAGCTGACCCATCGCGTATCCGAACGCCCATCGATCGTGCCCATTGTGTGCGTGCGCACCTCGTCATCCTTTGACAACGCAACGACGAGCTCCGTGGCGTGATGGTCCCCGATGACATCCACCGCGCGGAGCGCAGGCAAGAGCGTCGCGTACCACGCGCTCGTGCCCATGCGCTTCGATTCGTTCTCATACGCGAAGAGCACGCTCACGCGATCGAGCGCCTCATCGATCGGGACGCTGTTGATCGAGATGACGCGTGATCCGATGTGCTCTTTGTGCGTGTCCACGGCTTGCACTACGAATACCCCGTCCTCCATCACCATCAACCGGATGGGCAGCTGGCGCATGTCTGCGCCGATCTCGCCAAACCCAACGGTGGTGTGCGCATCGCCCCCCAGCGCCACAAGGCGCGAGACCTCGATCGCCATCAGCTGATCATCGATCGTCCCGATCCGCTCGAACAGATCGCCCAACGCAGACTCGAACTCCTCCACGCTCGTCTTGGTGTAGAAGTTCGGATGACGCGTGAGCAGCCCGTCCGCGAGTGTGTCCAGGTCGGATTCCCAATGGGCATCACTCACCGGCTCGTGCGCTCGGGCACCGATGCACCAGAACCCCACAACGATCGCGATCGCGTGCGTCAGTTTCATGTTTTGAGTGTACCAGATCGAGTCGTGAACTCGGAGTGTTAATCCGAGCCGAACTTGAGCTCGGCCAACCGATTGAGCTCGGAGCTGAGCTTGAGCCCGATCCGATCGAGGGCGGTCTCATTGATCGCGAACTGGGTCGCCGATGGATCGTGCACGTCCAGCTCGCCGGCGTCGAGCATCTCGGCTACCCGTCGCCCCTGCGATTGGGGCTCGAACCCAACACCCATCGGTGCCCCCGCACGGACCAGCGCGTGCGAGAACCCGAACATCGGCACACGATCGCGGATCGAACGCAGCAGCAATGCCTTGACGAGGGCAGAATCGAACACCGCCGGATCCGCAGCGGTCCAGACAATGTCAATCTTCGCATCAAACAGCGCGTCGATGCTCGACGCGACCGATCCGGTCGAATCAAGATCGATCGCGCTCAGTGTCCACCCGCGAGGCAACGCAGATTCAAACCGATCTCGAAGTGCCTTCGAGCTCTCTTCGGAACCCCGATACAGCATCCCGACGCGTCTGACCCTGATGCCGGATCGATCGATGAGATCAACCTGCATCGCGATGTCCGGGTCCGTACTCACACCCGAAGTGTTGGTCCTCCGGGTGAGCCCGAGACGCTCGGGCGTGGGGGTCATGCAGTAGTACAGGGCCGTGGACTCTGGCAGGACCTGCTCGAGGCGCACCGCCGCGTTCCCGCCGATCGCAATGACCGGGCCGGTGCGATTCGTAAGTGATTCGAGATCAATATCCTCAAGCGGCTGTCGATTCGCCGAATGCCCGAGTTTCTTGAGTGATCGTTCGGTCTCATCCGCAGCCGCCTTGTACGGGCCGGTCTCGGCGCTCAGGACGATCAGTACATCAGCGCTCCACGCGACAGATGCGCTGCCGCCGAGCACGCATGCCACCACCCAGACCATCGCGATGGGTCGAAGGAGCACAACGAGATGTGATCTCAACAAGGAACGCATCATGAATCCCGGATCAGAACTCCATGTGTAGCTGGATGAATGCAGTCCGACCCGGAACCTCCGCGGCGAAGCTCGTTGCGGACTGATCAAAGACCCGCAGCGCCGTCTGATCGAGCAGGTCCGTCACGCCGATCTGCAGTTCCGCGTGCAAATCCTCGATCGCAAAGGTCGCGCTCAGATCCACCCGATGGTGCTGCTCAACCTCACTCGTGAAAGTCTCGGGCGTCGTATCGGTGTACCGGTAGTTCGCGTTAAGCGTCAGCCAGTCGTTTGGCGAATAGCGCAGGGTTGAGCCGACCTTGTGCTTCGCGGGCAGGAACGCGCGAGCGTTCTGATTTGTGAGATCAAACTCGAAATCGTTGTACGCGTACCAGACCGAGGCGCTGAACCGCTCGCGTTGGTACTTGAGCTCGCTCTCGAACCCCCACGCGCGGGCAGCACCGATGTTGTCGATCGTGAAGAACTGACGCCCAACCGTGGGCGCCGGCTCGGGGAGGATAATCGCGCCGGTGAGGTCCTGGTAGTACTGAAGGTACGCGTCCGCCCGCAGTGTCAACCCGTCATCAAGCTTGCCCGTGTACCCGAGCTCAATGGAGTAGAGCTCCTCGTTATCAATATCTATCGCAGGGACGAAGTTGATCGCGAACAAACCACCACCGAGCGAGATCCGATCCGAGTCGAGTTCCCGCAGCGCCGTCTGGGGCGTGCGGAACGCCTTGGCAAACGCGAGTCGAAGGACATGGTCCTTATCCGCATCCAGCGAACGCAGCAGCGCAGCGCGACCCGCCCAATCAACCTGGGTCTCGGAGTACCAATCCACGCGGACCTGGGACTCAAGCGTCCATCGATCGTTGATCGCCCATTGATCGCCGGCGAACACACCGACCCACTGCTCGTCACGCGTGCCCGCCGGGAGCGCGTCGCTCGAGCGGGGCTGATCGATGTCGAGCGTCACGAAACGGGCAGTTCCGCCGAGTGTGATGGTGTGATCGTCGCCGTGCGCGAATGAGTACTGCCCATCGATGCTCTGATCCAACGCGTCGTATGTCCAGAGCGAGGGACGATCGGACTCGATGTGGGTCCCGTACCACTGGATGTACCCGCCGTTGCCGTCCGCGCGTTTCTTCTCATACTTGAGGTGTCCCGTCACGAGATCGAGCCGCTCATCGAAGTCGTACTGGACGGCAAAGAACGGCGAGTCCGCCCGTTCCACATGCGACATCCCGAGCCCAAAGTCGAGCGTCGTCTCGTCATCGAGCGTGTAGTTGCCCGCAAACTTCATCCGTGCGTTTCGTCGAAAATCCTCAGAGATCGCTGGGGCTACCGCCGTCCCTGTGATCAGGTTGGTGCTGTTGCTCGGGTCAATGGTGTAATACTCCGCGGAGACACGCCACGCGAACTTCTCGTTTGCCGCACCAACCCGCAGGAATGAGCGATAATCCCCATGCTCAGAGATACGGGATGTCAATCGAACCCCCGTCGTCTCGCGCGGGTCTTTCTCGATCACATTGACGACGCCGTTAAACGCGTTCGCACCCCACGCAGCGCCGCCCGGGCCACGAACGATCTCAACGCGGGCGATATCTTCGAGGAAGACAGGGAGCGTGGGGAAATCCACCCCGCCGTACGCCGGGTTGCTCGCGTTTCGACCGTTAACGAGGAACAGGGTTCGATCGCTGAATGTCTGGTGCAACCCGCGCACACCCAGCGCCCACCGGTTCCGATCCAGCCGCAGCGCATCGACACCCGGTACAAAGTCGAACAGCTCGGGGAGCTCCGCGACCCCCGAGTAATGGATGTCGTCGGCAGACAGGATGCTCACCGGAACCGGCACAAGGTTCGAGGATCGCTCGGATCGAGAGGCACTGATCACGATGTCGAAGTCTTCAAACAAGAGCTCGACCGTTCCGCCCAGATCGAGGTTATCGAGACCTTCGAGATCATCCATCGGTTCCGCTTCATGATCGAGTTCAGAGCCGTGGCTGCTTGTCGGATCAGCATGCTCAGCTGGGGCTGATCGGGCGGTGCCCGCGAGAACACTGAGCGTGATCGAGAACGCGAACAATGCGCATGGACAACCTATGAAAGCCGCGTTCCAACGAGCATTCTGGTCTGAACTGCACATCGCGATACCTCCGAGGGCTCAAACTCGCAAGATCGGTATCGGCATACACATAGTGGTTGGTTCATCCCAACCGCACAAGATCGGTACATCGCCCGGATCTGTTGCTTTCCCCCTGAATTCGATCTGTGGATGAAGTTGAGCACTCGCCCACTCGATATTTATACAGCAAAGCGAGTTAGCTTCGGGGATCTGTATGTATGAGCCCAACAAGTACACGATGAAGCTCGGGCTCCGCGAACGCGCGGTGCTTGCCGTCGCGTCGCTCTGTATCATGAGCGTGCTCGCCGTCGCAACACTCGGCGTCCTTCGCACCAACGGGATCCTCAGCAAGAACCGATCCGCCACGATCGATGGGATCGGGTCCGGGCTCGTGACGGCGATCGAACTCCCGCTCGCTGTGGGCGATACCCGCGAGCTGACCCGGATCACGGAGGACTTCCTCGCCTTGATCCCCGACGGGCAGTTCATCAGGGTTCAGGGACCCGATGGGCGCACGCTCAGCGTCAGTGAACTCAACCCCGGTACATTCGACCAGTACACCCAGGGAAACACCAACGGGCTCAACGAGGTTGAGTTCGAGGTATACGCCTTCGCAGGCGAGGTGGATCCGTTCGGGCTGGGCGAACTCGGGCCATCAGACTCAGTTGAAGCGAACAACAACTCTCAGAGCACAAACCTACTCGGTACGATCGCGATCGGCGTTTCAGACCGTACGCTTCAGACCTCAATGCAGGCGCAATGGCTCGCGATGCTCGTCACAATCGGTGTCGTCATGTTCGCGACGATGCCCGTCAGTTACCTCCTCGTCGGGTGCTGGACAAGCAGACTCGAGAAACTCATCGCAGCGTCGCGCCGTATATCCAACGGCGATTACACCCAACGCATCGAGGACAACCGACAGGACGAGATCGCGATGCTCGTTGGCTCGTTCGAGCACATGCGGGCCGCGATTCAGGAACGCGAAGAGCATGAACACAAGCAGCGCGAGGAGCTCCGAGCGGCGCACGAGGATGCAAACAAAGCAAACCAAGCAAAGTCCCAGTTCCTCGCACACATGAGCCACGAGATCCGAACCCCGATCAACGGGATCACCGGGATGCTCGAGCTCATCGCGATGACCGAGCTGCAGGAGAAACAACGCAAGCACCTGCGGACCGCGATGTCTTCCGCGGACGCACTCCTGAGTCTCATCAACGACATCCTGGACTTCTCAAAGATCGAAGCGGGGCAGATGGAGCCCGAGCGCATCATCACGGACATCCACGACATTTTCGAGGGCGTCGCGGAGATGCTCGCTTGCAAGGCTGAGGAGAAGAACATCGAGCTGATCTGCGACATCTCCCGCTCCGTCCCAAAGTTCGCGTTGTCCGATCCCACCAAGCTCAGGCAGATCGCAATCAATCTCGTCAACAACGCGATCAAGTTCACCGACAAGGGCGAGATCGTCATCCGAGTTTCCACCGATTCGCAGGGCGACGATGAATGGGGCCTGCGTGTGAGCGTCACCGATACCGGGATCGGGATCCCGCAAGAGCAACGAGATCGACTGTTCAAGTCCTTCTCACAGGTTGACGCATCTACAACCCGCAAGTACGGCGGAACCGGGCTCGGGCTCGCGATCAGCAAGGGGCTCTCAGAGCTTCTCGGCGGCAATATCGGTATGAACCCCGAGCGCACCGAAGGATCCGAGTTCTGGTTCACCTTCCGTGCCGGGGTGTGCGAAAAAGACTTCCAGCCGACCCCGATCTTCCACGGTGACCTCCATGGGATGCGTGCGATCATCCTCGATGACAACCAGACCAACCGCGAGATCTACACCGAAGCACTCACCAACTGGGGGCTCCGCCCATGCGCCTTTGAACGCGGGGCCGACGCCATCGAAGCGCTCCGTCAGGCAAACGACGATGATCCGTACAAGATCATGATCCTTGATATGCAGATGCCCGAGATGGACGGGCTCATGGTCGCTGAAGCAATAACCAGTGATCAGCAGATCAACACGCCCACAATCGTGATGCTGACATCGATGTATCACACCGCAAACGCCGAAGACCTTCAGAGCATATCGATCACATCTTGTTTGCAGAAACCCGTACGGCTGTCCACCCTCCACGACGCGCTCGCCAAGTACATCTCCGGCAACATCACGACTGATAGCAACGAGACGAATAACGAGCAGGACGACATGGGTGTCCTCAGGGGCGCGAGGGCGCTCGTTGCAGAGGACAACAGCGTCAACCAGATGGTCATCTCCGAACTGCTCAAGGCCGCGGGGATCTCTGTCACGGTCGTCAGCAACGGCGCGCAGGCGGTCACCGAGGTTGTCAGCGATGCGTACGACTTCGTGCTCATGGACTGCTCAATGCCCGAGATGGACGGGTTCGAGGCCACCCGCTGGATCCGAGAGCAAGAGAAGTCCGACCGAGATGGGCGACGCATCCCCATCATCGCGCTGACCGCGAACGCGATCCGAGGCGATCGCGAGCGGTGCATCGACGCGGGCATGGATGACTACCTCACCAAACCCATCAACGCACGCAGACTCTACAAAACCCTGAGCATCTGGGTGCAAAAGATGGCCCGCGTGAGCGATGACACAAACTCAATGACCGAGACCATCGGGGACGCGCTACCAACGACAACCGAACCCCGCTCATCAACTCGGCCCGTGATCGACTACGACGCGGCCCTCGAACGCTGTGCCGGATCGCATCAGGTCTTGGCGATGGTCCTCGAAGAGTTCGCGGCATTCACAACGAACATCGAGCAAGAGTTCGACACGCTGGTGAAGTCCATGCGATTCGAAGAACTCGCTCGACAGGCGCACTCGCTCAAGGGTGCTTCAGGTAATATCGGCGCAGAAGCGTTGTCTGCTAAGGCATTCACACTCGAGGAAGCCGCGAAGAAGTCACTCCCCGAAGGCATGGAAGAAACCATCCGATCGATCGCCGAGGAGTTGCGTGCGATCCACAACGAGATCGATCGCATCCGCGACGAATCCGAGCGAGCCGCCAGCGAATGACTCACTGCTCAACCCATCAGCTAAGCGCATGAAAAAGCACCGATCTACTCGGTGCTTTGGTGTCATCCATGATGCGTATTACTGACCCTGAGCGAGCGAGTACCCGCGTTGCCCGTCGTACATCTTGATCGGGATGAACTCCGTGACGGAGAACTTCTCCGCGACCTTCGCGAGCAGGTGCACCGTGGGGCCCTGACCGATGTTCCCGATTCCGTCGTTAAGCTCGAACCGCACGCAGCAGTTGTTCACGATCTCGGTATACGGCGATCCGGTCGGCCACACCTGCGTCCCGCGGTTCGAGATCACCGTCAACCGGAACGGGGTCCCGTCGCAGATCCGCTTGAGTCGATCCGCGAGATCGAGCGGGGTGAGCGCCGTCTCGAGGAAGATGTCGCACCCGACGATCTGGCTCTGCACCTGCTCGTGCGTCACCATCATCCGGTTCACGCTCGGACGCGTCGGAGGCGTATGACAGATCATGTCGCCACCGGGCACCGTGCACGCCTGCACCGTGGTGGGGGACTTGCCCAGGTTCCCCGCGACCGCCTGCGCAAACGCCGTGGTCCCGACCGGGTCGCCCTTGCCCTTGACATCGCCCGTGTGCACCCCCGATTCGAGGGTGTAGAGCAGCGCGTTCTCGATCTCCGCCGCCGTTTTGCGAAGCCCGATGTGCCGCAGCATGATCAGACCCGAGAGCAGCAGACTCGTGGGGTTTGCCTTGTCCTGACCCGCGATGTCCGGGGCCGTGCCATGCACCGCCTCGAAGATCGAGATCTGGTCCCCGATATTCGCCGAGGGCGCGAACCCGAGACCGCCAACCAGGCCCGCCGCGAGATCGGAGACGATGTCGCCCTGCAGGTTCGTGAGGACGATCATCCGGTACCGATCCGGGCGCAGCACGAGGTTCATGCACAGCGCGTCGATGATGACATCTTCAGTCTCAATGTCCGGATAATCTTCCGAGAGGAACCGGAACCGATCGAGGAAGGTCCCGTCCGTCATCTTCATGATGTTTGCTTTGTGCCCGCAGGTGACCTTCTTGATGCCGAAGGATTTGGCCGTCTCGAACGCGAACCGGTTGATCTGATCGCACCCGGGGGTTGTGATGAGGCGCTTGGCCGCGTATGAATCCGGGGTCAATCGATGCTCGATCCCGCCGTAGGTGTCTTCGACATTCTCACGCACGACATAGAAGTCCACCGGGACGCCCGCTTGCGAGAAGACGGTCTCTACACCGGGGAGGGACTGGAAGTGGCGCAGGTTCGCGAACGCGCCGAAGGTCTTGCGGAGTGTGACATTGATCGACTTGCCCCCGCCGCCGATGGGGGTGCCCATCGGGCCCTTGTAGAGGATCCCGGTTTCTTCGATCGTCTCGACCGCCTCGTCCGTCATGCCTCGGGTCTCGCCGGTCGCGAAGACGCCCTGACCCATCTGGACTTCCTTGAACTCGACCTTGTCGAGCACGCCGGCCGCCTCGAAGATGTGCATGCACGCACGCGTGATCTCAGGGCCGATGCCGTCGCCGGGGGCGAGCGCGATCTGGAGCTTGTCGCTCATATTCCACCTCATTCGGGGGGTTGCTGGACTGAATACACAGGTTCCTATCGGCACGATAGGCCCACAGAGTCAGTTCTGATACCCAAGGGACAAGAAGAACCCGAATCTGAATCACGCATGGGTTGCGCGTTGCAGACGCTCGTCGAGCGCCGCCGCGATGGCGCGCTCGTCGTCATCATTCGGGCTCGGGGGGGACTCGATCCAGATCTCCGTCCCCGGGACCCGATCCGCTTCGTGGAGCGCGCGATAGATCGCCTGGGCGTACGCCCCGACACTGCCCGGCATCTTGATGAGCTCGCCGCCGTTGGGGTGCGCATCGATCGACCACGCGACCAGCGCCGCCGATGAGGGCGTCTGCTCAAGTTCTTCGCGTGACACCATCCGCGCGGGCGTACCCGGCTGATAGTGCGCCCCGATCAACCCCGGCGATCGCGCCTCATCCGTCTGGGTCCGATGCTGGTGCACGACGACCTCAACGCCAAGCGTTTCCTGAATCCGGTGCGCGCCGATGACGCCCAATCGCAGGAGCGTGGGGGTGCCGGTGCTCAGATCGAGCACCGTTGACTCGATCCCCGCCCGGCAGTGCCCGCCATCGAGCACGAGCAGATCGTCCGCGTTGAACGCGTCGCGCACATGCTCGGGGATCGTCGGAGAGATGTACCCGCTCGGGTTGGCGCTGGGCCCCACGATCGGGTTCCCGAACGACTCGATCAGCGCCAGCGCCACGGGGTGCTCGGGGCACCGCACCGCGACGGTGTTGCCCCCGCCGGTCACGATGTCGGGGACGCACGACGCGCGAGGGAGCACGAGTGTCAATGGGCCGGGCCAGAACGCCTTGGCGAGGGTTGTCGCCTGTGATGTCCACCCGTCCACCACGCGCCGGGCCATGGATTCGTCCGACACATGCACGATCAAGGGGTTGTTGCTCGGGCGTCCCTTGAGCGCAAAGACCTGCGCGACCGCGTCCGCGTTGAGCGCATCCGCACCGAGCCCGTACACCGTTTCCGTGGGAAACGCGACGAGCTTGCCTGCGCTCAGGCGCTGCACGCCCAGCGCGATCCCCTCAGGTCCGATCCCGATCTCACTCATCGCGATCCGAGCCCTGCTCGTCCTCGCTCGGCGCTTCGTATTCGAGCGCGGACTCGCCCGGCGCGAGCTGGTTCGCGTCGGGGACGATGAAATCGATCCGGTTCCGCTGGAGGATCGTGCCCATCGCGGCGTGCAGATCCACGATCGCCTTGTTGTACTCCGTCAGCGCCGACGCCTCCGCGATCTCCGCGTTCGCGAGGGTTTCCTGCTGATTGAGCTCGAGGTTCAGGCGCTCAACGGAGTACCCCGCGTTCGTGAGTTCCTTCTCCACGATCAAGGATCGCAGCGCCTCGCCCTGCGCGACGCGCGAGAGCGTGGACTGCTCGATGAGGGCGCCGTTTGTGGTCACCGCGTTGAGCGCGTTCTTGATCTGAAGCACGATCTGTTGGGCGGTCTGCCGGTACGCGACGACGGACTGCATGCGTTCCAGACGCGAGGCGCGATACGCCGCCTCGCCCGCCCGATTCCCGATCGGCTGCTCGAAGCGCGCCCCGATCAACCAATCATCAATGAACCGGTTCTCGCCCGAGTCCTGGTACGCGTCGCCGAACGAGTCGTCGAACCCGAGCAGGCGCGCTTGCGCTGTCAGGTCCAAGCGAGGCATCCGCTGGTTCTTCGCGAGCTCCTGACGGATCGTCGCATCATCGATCGCGAGCAGCGCCTGCTCCATCTCGGGGCGTTCCTGCACGCCCGCGCTGATCGCATCAAGCAGCGAGAACGCAACCGGTTCCGCGAGCGCGTCCTCACTCGGAACAATCAGGGTCTCGGACCCGACGGGGAGGTTGGGGTCGTTGATCAGCGCCTTGAGCCGATCGCTCGCGAGGCGCAGGTTCGTGCGGGCAACGAGCAGATCCGCGCGTCGCCGTTCCACCCGCGCGACCGCGTCCGCGACCTGCGCCTGGCGCGCGTCTTGGACTCGGCGTGCCTTGATGTCGTCACGCACCTCGATCCCGCGATCGACGAGCTTGGCGCGGATGATCAGGACCTTGTACGCCTGCACCAAATCCCAGTACGCCTTCTCCGTGTCCGCAGCCGTGTCGATCAGGGTCGACTTGAGCGACGAAACACTCGAGCGCTCCGCGTTGCGGGCAAGGTTGATCTGCGCCATGTTCGCGTCGCGACCAAACCCACGCAGCAACGGCTGCGTCAATCCGAGCACAAAGTCCGCGTTGTGCGCGGGGTTTGGGTTGGGCGCAGTGCCGAAGAACGAGCTGTCCACATTGGTGTACCCGATGTCGTTGCGGATCTCGAATGTCCCGCCCGTGTTGAACTGGCGCTGCACCCCGATCGAACCCGTCGCGGATTGCGAATCGTTGCGGATGACGCCGTTGGCGCCGCCGAACCCCTGACCCGCTTGCGGGATCGACGAGTCTTGGTACTGCCCCTCCGCGAAGAACAGCCAATCGAACTGCGCTTCCGCCTGGGTGAGTGCCGCTTGGGCGATCGCGGGGGAGAACCGCGCCACTTCAACGCTCAGGTTGTTGCCGACACTCGATTGGATGGACTGCTCGAGCGACAATCCGATCAGGGTCGTCTCCTGACCGAGCAGGTCCTCGCCGATCAGGTGCGCGATGGGCGAGCTCGCGTCCGGGTGCTCCGCCCGCAGCTGCTCAAGATACCCATCGGGGGAGTACTCCTTGCTGATCTGCTCGAGGTGATCCTCGCGGATCTCGAGTTTCTTGAGATCGAGCGACGGGGAAACCCGCTGCTCGCCCGGGTGCGCCTGGGCATGGGCGATCTCGCGCTCGATCGCATTCAGCATCGATTGCTTGAGGACCTGGTCGCCCTCACGCTGGATCGGGGAAGCGCACCCCGACAACGCGATCAGGGCACCCGCGGAGATGGAGAAGAAAGACGATACTGGTGCACACGATCTCATAGCCAAACGATAGGTTGGATACAATCCCAAAGTCGTTCCCGCGTTCGCAGAACATTGACCCGATTCGCTCGCGTAGACTTGTTTGGCTCGGGCAACGCCCCGGACGCCACGGGGACAGGTTCAGGTAAGGAGGCCCACCGTGCTCAACAGACACACACGCACACGAAACACCCGGATCGCACCCATGATGATCGCGATGGGGGTCATGTCGAGCACCCTGATCGTCCCGCCCGCGCTCGCATCGAGTGCCCTCTTGGCCGCTCAGGACGGGATGGGGCACATGGTCGTCAATCGCGACGACGCGGCCCTGCGCTGCGGGGACCAGGATGTCTTCTACGCGATCGCGCGACTGAAGTCGGGCACCGTGCTTCGCACCGCCGGCGAGTCCGGCGCGTACACCCGCGTCGTCATGCCCGAATCGATCGGCGGGTTTGTCCCCGCCACCGAGGTCGAGCCCATCGCGGGTACCCAGCGCGTCCGCCTCCGCGTCGATTCCAAGCTCCGCGCCCCTTCGCACCTGATGGGGCTGCCCGGCGCATGGAAGCAGCTCTACGCCAACGCGCTCCCCGCGGGGACCGAGCTCGAGATCATCGAAAACCTCACCAACGAAGCCGGGGGCATCGTCGGGTACCGCGTCAAAGCGCCAAAGTCGCCCACCGGCGAGCTCCCCATCGCGTTCATCCTCACGAATGATCTGCGCCCGGCGCTGAGCTCGGAGATCGACGCGGGTGGGAACAACCCCATCCCGCCAAGCACCGACACGCCCAAGACCACACCAACAACAGAAGAGCCCGTGAATCTCCCCGAGCCCGAGCCCAAGGAGACGAACGAGCCCGAGACTGGTTCACAGGTCGATACCTCGCTCCTCGAAGAGCAGGTGACGGAGCAGCCCGCAGAGATCAAGAACGCCGCGCCCGTGCAGTCCGAATCGACCCCGCCGGTCATCATCGCCGATGAGGCGCGGATCCCGACCTCGGAGCTCGAGTCGCTCGAAGCCGCGTTCGAGAGCGCCCGCAAGATGCCCCGCGCCGAGCTCGACGAGGCGCTCGACGAGCTGCTCGCAGAGTTCACCCGAACCCGCGACGAAGCCGAGGAAGACGATTCGCTCGTACGGGCGCTCGATCAGCGCATCGAATGGGTCAAGATCCGCATGCAAACCCGCGATCAGCGCCGGCGCATCTCCGAGGCCCTCGCGCAATACGACGCGGGTGCGGACGAAACCGCCCAGGCGATCGAGCGTTGGCAGCAGGGGCGTGCCTACCAGCTCGTCGGGCGCATGGTGACCTCGTCCGTGTACACCGGCGCAAATCTCCCGCTGCTCTATCGCGTGCAGGGCACCGACCCCATCACGGGTCAGCCCCGCACGATCGGGTACATCGCGCCCAAGAAGGATCAGGACCTGCGCCACATGCTCGGGCGCGTCGTCGGCGTGCTCGGCGTCATGCGTGACGACGCCGCCCTCGGATTACGCGTCGTCGAGCCCGAACGCGTCGACCTGATGCCCGAGTGATGTCGTCCCCCGAGCACCGCCACCCCGAGCACGATCCCGCGTCTGCGTCCCATGCGCAAGACGAGATCGTACTTGCCAATGCGCTCTCGACCAAGGACGACCCGATCCTCGGCGCGATCGACGCCGCGTCGCGACTGCAATCCAAACTCACAACCAAGCCCGATCTGCTCATGGTCTTCGTGACCCCGCACCACGCGCAGCGGATGGGGATGATTGCCGACACACTCCGCGATGTGCTTGGCTCGAACCATATGCTCGGCGTGTCCGCCTCCGCGATCATGTCCGGCGTCTCCGAGATCAACGACGCGCCCGGGATCGCCCTGCTCTCGTGCACCATGCCCGGCGTGCGGATCTCCCCGTTCTGGGTCGATCACATCTCGCCCCGGGATTCGATGGACGAGCACGCCGCCAAGCTCGCAGATCAGATCGACGCGGGCGTGGACATGCGCGCCGCGTTCTTCTTCGCCGACCCGTTCTCCGTCCCGCTCGTCAAGCTCATCCCCGCGCTCTCCGCGGCGCGGATGCAGCACATCACCTCATCGGGGCGCGTCGAATCCATCGGCACCATCCTCGGCGGGATGGCGTCCGCAGCCACTCGCCCCGGGGGCAACTCCCTGTTGCTCGATGGCGACATCCGTTCGAGCGGCGCGATGGGCGTGACACTCTCGGGCGATATCCAGATCGATACCGTCGTCTCCCAAGGGTGCCGACCCATCGGGCACCCGATGATCATCACCAAGGCGCGCGGGAACCTGATCCTCGAGCTCGCGGGCGTGCGGGCCGTTGACGCGATCCGCGAGATCGTCCACGACCTTTCCGAGCACGACAAGCAACTCTTGGGCAACGGGCTCCTGCTTGGGCGTGTGATCGACGAGCACAAATCACACTTTGGGCGGGGCGATTTCCTCATCCGCAACATCATGGGAGGCGACGAGGACTCGGGCGCCGTCGCTGTTGCGGACCTCATCTCCGCCGGGCAAACCGTCCAGCTCCACCTGCACGACGAACAGACCGCACGCGAGGACCTTTCGCTCCTGCTTGATGGGCAACGGCTCTACGACAAGCCCGCGGGCGCGCTCCTTGTCTCGTGCACCGGGCGCGGGCAGAAGTTCTTCGACGAACCCGGGCACGACGCACGCGCGATCGCCCACGCGTTCAACCAGACCCCCGACGGCGCCAAACGCGCCAAGTCCGGGTCAGAGGTCACCGCCGAGCAGGGCATCCCCCTCGCGGGGTTCTTCGCCGCGGGCGAGATCGGCCCGATCGATCAGCAAATCTTCCAGCACGGGCACACCGCCGTCGCGGGGTTGTTCCGAAAACCTGATCCTGTTACGCATTCGTGACACGGTTGATGCGTTTGGCTCTGTATCATCTTCAAATGAGCTATTGCGTTCTGATGATATTGATTTACAATCGTACAGCAAAGTTGGAGGAGTTATGCGCACATTAGTCAATGGCATCGTCTTTGCTGGGTTGTTCGCGTCTGTGTCGTATGCGGATTACCTTGAAGTCCACATGCGAGCAACCACAATGTCCCCCGCGAAGTATTACGAGTACACAGCGTACTTCGATCTCGACAAAGAGATCGAGTACCCCTCGCAAGGAGCTGGGATTGCCACAGCGGACTACGCGTTTGGTGGCCGCCCGTTCGGTGACGGCATTCCCTTTATCGCGATTGAGGACGAGCGTCTTGATCGCTACGAAGCACAAGTTCGGCTGTTCTTGAATGGGCATTCACTTGAGTTCGAGTGTGTGCCAAGCGGACTTATGCCGAGATCTTTCTTCAAGATCTCGGATGTCGATGAGCAGGTATGGGATGTTGCTCCTGTCACCCTCCCCAGAGACCTCCAGGCGTATCGATTGCTCCCGGATTATCCGAACGAAGCATCAATTTCGATGGAACGCCCAGGTACGCCGACCATTCAATGGACATACCCCGATAATGATCACAACATAGGGAATACGGTGTTCTACACCGTGCGCATCGTTGATGAACTCCCCGAATCAGCTTTTAGCCCGCTGGATTTCAATCGCGACGGGCAGATCAACTTCTTCGATGTATCGCGTTTCGTCGAGCTCTATCTCGAAGCTACGAACTAATCGCTCAGAGCAGCCCGAGCTCCTTCAGATCATCCGTTGGTTCCTTGAACGAGCACGACCCGTACCCCGTCGCGAACGACTCGCGTGATTGCGCGAGCTGCGCGACATTGATCGCGAAGTCCTTCCACGCGACACGATCATCCTCGAACACGAACGACTTGGGATCGGTGTCATTGAGGAGCTCGATCGCCTGCGCCTCACCGAACCCGTTGCAGTAGCGCACGAGCGTCGCCGCGAGGAAGACATTGATGAACCCGTGCATCATACCCCGCGGCGCGTCGGGCTCATAAGTGAGCGCGTGATCGGACCGGATCGGGTGGTGCAGCCCCGCGGTGGCCTTGAACGCGACATCCGCCGCGTCGCACGCGACGATGAACCGGGCAATGTCCTCGGACGACGGGTAGAGATCGGGCGTGACCCCGCCGCACCGGATCTTCGCGACCCCGCCCGAGCCCGCGATCGCCGCGACGAACCCGCGCGGGTCGCCGCCGAAGATGATGTCCTTGGGGATCTCGAACGCGGGGACGATCATCTCGGGGATGATCTCGAGCGCGTCGTCGATGTCGCCGGGCGTCGCGACGCGCATCTCGATCGCGTCGACCATCGCCAGCCCGTGCGCCTCGTTGTCGTGATGCTCGTTGAACGCGTAGATCTGCTCGAGGTTCTCCTGCAGGTCCCCGATGATGATCGCGCTGATCTGCCACGGGTCCTGGAAGTCCGCGTGCTCGCGGTACCCGCTCGTCGCGTAGGTCCCGGGCATCAGCGCCGCCGCGTGGTGCGAGAGCTCTTCCAATCGATTCGCGGGGCAGATGAATCGCGAGAGGAACCGCTCGTACTGCGAGCGCACATCGCGCGCGTAGTTCTGCGTGGCCGTCGCCATGTCGAGCTGGCTCGGCGGGAACAACCCCGCGTAATCGATCAACCCCGTCATCAATGTCTCGATCGTCCGCAGCATGCGTGTTCCTTCCTTACCCGTCGTGCTCATGGATCTCGTCCCCATCGGGTGTGCGTGTGCCCTCGTGCATGACCCGCTCCCACCGATCCATCGAGTGGATGGGCATTCGCGTTGGATCAAAGAAATCGCACAGGGCGCGCCGGTACAAGGCGATGCGCCGGTTGGTGTGCGTGTCCCCGTCGTGGTGCCCGTGATCGATCACGAAGCGCCATTTCTTCCCCGGGTCCGCGTCGATCGCGTTGAACGCCGCCGCGGCGCATTGAGCGGGCACAACCTTGTCCTCACGCGCGAGCATCGCGAAGGTCGGGACCCGCACGCGCCGCCCGTGCACGATCGAGTCGCAGAGCTTCAGACGCGCTAGAAGCTCCTCGCGTCGATCCGGGTTCGCGTCGATCACCCGCTTGATCTGCAGCGCCGCGCCGCTCGGGTGGGTCAGACGCGTCTGCCAATCGCCCAGCGAGGGCATCGCGATCGCGAGCCGATCAACGATGGACTCGCCGCGGAGCTTGCCGATGAGCTGCCCGGCGCTGATGATCGCCAGCCCCGCGCCCAACGACGACCCGTGCAGGAACACGCCCGGGTGATCCATGTCCGAGTCCACCGCGATCCGCAGGTCCGTGTCCCGCCCGAGCAGCGTGTTCCGCATCACTCGGCACGCGTTGCACACATCCGCGACCCCCTTGGGGAGGATCCACTCGTCGTGCGTTTCCGCATCGAACCCGCGTGTGATCCAGGTGTTGCCGTGCTCGTTGATCCGGGTGAGATCGCCGCAGCTTGTGCGCGATCCGGGGTACCCACGCAGCCGAATGAGCAGCACCGCGATCCCGCGATCCGCGACCCGCTGCCATCGGCGCGCGTTGATCTCCAACGGGTCCGGGGGCATATCACCATGGACCGTGACGAGCGACGCTCCCACGGGTCGCCCGTCGCTCGGGAGGACGAGCCGTGCCCCGATCGTGACACCGTCGAACGAGTCGAACTCGTGCGTCGCGCCCGGGTCGCTCGGGTCGGGCGTGAGGCGGCGCGTGAGCACGGGCGTGTGATCGACGAGCGCATCGAACCAGTGCTTCCAGAACGGCGAATGATCCGACGCGGGCACAGGGTCCCCAATGTGCGCGAATGTACGCACAAAGTCGGGGTTCGTGCTCGACGGGGAATTCATCCGTCAAACTCCTTCTGGGACTCGGGGCTCAATCGTTGGGGGTGAGCTTCTGCTGCGCTGCCTGGTACGCCTTGTCGATCGCTTCGTAGTTGATCCGCGCCGTCCAGAGCTGCGAGCTCGGCTTCTCGCCCTCCGCCGCGGCGCCGCGCTGCGCGGTCCAGATCATGTGCTGACCGTCGGCCGAGAACGCCGGGAGCCCATCGAACCCCCGCGCGTGCGTGATCTGCAGGCGTGCCGTGTACTCCGGGTCATAGGTGCCCTTCGCGTCGATCGCGAAGATCTCGTAGTTCCCGTGCGAGACCTCGCTCGTCGCGTACAACAGGTACTTCCCGTCGGGCGTGAAGAACGGGCACCAGTTCACATGCTCGTTGTCCGTGAGCTGGATCTCCTCTTCGATCCCGGTGATCTTCCCGTTCTCGTCGAACGCAAGGGTCGAGACGAAGATCTGCAGCAGGTTGTCCCCGCGCCGATCCGAGCGGTAACAGATCGATTTCCCATCGGGCGAGAAGAACGGGCCGCCGTCGTACCCGTCGGCCGTCACGAGCGGGGTGTGGGTCTCGTCGTTGGAGTCGTAGACCCAGATGTCGCCGTTGTTCTCGCCGGGCTGAAGCCGGGTATAGAGGATGTGACGCCCATCGGGAGACCATGACCCCTCCGCGTCGTACCCCTCGCGTGCCCAGATGACCTGCTCGTTCACGAGCGCGGGCACCGAGACGATGTCGTTCATATCGAGCTTGGGCGATGCCTTCTCGCCCGATTCCTTGTGCGCTTTGGCGCGGGCCTTCGCTTCGTCGCTCAGGTCGTACTTCATCTGCAGGTCGCCCGCGAGAATCTCCATCTCGATCGGGAACTGCCAGGAGTAACGCGAGTTCTCGCGCTGGTACCCCACGACATCCGAGCTTGAGGGCGCGGTGCGGGTCGAGCCGAAGAGGATCTTCATCGGGTCCGTCGGATGGAACCACCCGCAGGTGTTCGACGATCCGGGCTCGGAGACACGCCCCGCGGGTCCCATGCCGATGATGTCCCCTTGATCGTTGCGATTCAGTCCCGCGACATACATCGAGTAGTGTGCCCCGGCCTGCTTACCTTCCTCGGGGATGGGGATCGCCTGGAAGATGATCATCTTCCCGTCCGGGGAGAAGTAGGACTCGCCCGCCTTGATGTACTTGGTCTCAAAGGTGAGCTGGGTGTAGTCGCTCAGGTAGGCGCTCTCAAGGGTTTCCCATTGATCATCCCAACCCGGGTTGGGGTTGACTGTTTGGGAATCCTGGGCGAACGAAACGGTTGAGCACGCAGCGATTGCACACAGCGCGAGCGTCGAAGTCTTCATTGCGGGTCTCCTGAGGGGTCTACACTGAACCTGCATGGCTGATACTAGGTCTCAACAACCCATGACTCGCGTCCGCACCGAGCCCGTCCCGTTCTTTCCCTACGAGCCCCCCTCGGAGCCGATCCGCGTGCTCTTCGAAGACGAGCAGTTCGTCGTGGTGGACAAGCCCGCGGGGTTGCTGTCGGTACCCGGGATCGCACCCGAGAAGCAGGATTGCCTGCGATCACGGATCAAAGACATGTTCCCGCACGCGAAGGGCCCGATGACCTGTCATCGCCTCGACCTCTCGACATCCGGCGTGATGATCCTCGCGCTCGACAAGAAGACCCACGCGAACCTCTCCGTCCAGTTCGAGTTCCGACGCACCCAGAAGCGGTACCTCGCGCTCCTCGAGGGGCACCTCGACACCGACGAGGGGCTCATCAACTGCCCCATGCGCAAGGACATGGAGATCCGCCCGCTGATGCTCGTGGACTATTTCGAAGGCAAGCCCTCTCAGACGCGATACCAGGTCCTCTCCCGTGAGACCTATCGCGATCGCCCCGTGACCCGGGTCGAGCTCGAACCAAAAACCGGACGCACGCACCAACTCCGCGTGCACGCAGCTCACCCCAAAGTCACCACCGTGGGCACGCTGGGGCAGAAGAATGATGGCGAAACCACTGGACTCGGTCACCCGATCGTCGGCGACGAGCTCTACGGCGATGCCACCAACGCTGATCGATTGATGCTCCACGCGTCCATGCTGACCATCCATCATCCACGCACGGGCAAGCAGATGACCTTCAAAGCCCCGGACCCGTTCTGATCTTCACCCGGAATCATCTTCCCCGATCCCTGATGGCTGATCCCTGATCCCTTCTTCAGTACACCAACGAGGGCAGGTGCGGCGCGGGCCAGCTCAACGCCGTCGATTCCATCAGCTTGCGCAGCTCGAGCACATCGTGATCGCCGAACGCGTTTCGATCGTGCGAGTCGATGTCCAACACCCCATAGCACGACCCGTCGTCGTTGAACAACGGGATCACGACCTCGGATCGATCACGCGGGTCGCACGCGATGTAGTGCTCGCCCAGGCTCTTCACATCGTGCACGAGGATCGGGCGTTTCTTCTCCCACGACATCCCGCACGCGCCGTGCAGCTCGATCGGAGAACACGCGGGCTTGTCGCGTGAGGGTCCGAGGATCATCTGATCCGCTTCGGGGTCCTTCTCATAGAACCCAACCCACGACACGCCGTAGTCCTTAAAGAACCGCCAGAGGACATCGCAGACCTCGCGCATTCGCCGATGACGGTTCCCGGAAACATCCGCGAGCGCATAGGCAACGGGCTTGTAATCGCGTTCAAAGATAGGCATATCTGATGGTAGATCGATCGACAAAGAAAAACCCACCCGGCGTGTCGCTGGGCGGGTTCAAGATTGATCGTGATGGATCGGATCAGACGGTCGCGCTGGTGAAGGGGAGGAGCCCCAGGAAGCGTGCACGCTTGATCGCGCTCGCGACCATGCGCTGCTGACGCGCGTTGGTGCCGAGACGCTTACGCCCGTAGATCTTCCCGTTGGGGGTCATCATGCGACGCAGGGATTCGACATCCTTGTAATCGACATACTCAACACCCTTGCCACTCTCGATGGTGACCTTGCCGGTGGGGGCGCTGGTGAAACGATCGGGCTTGCTGGCCATTCTGCTCATGTCTGTTTCTCCGTCATGGACTTCGTGGCTGACTCCACCCACTCGGCAGGGTCAGCGACGGGGAGGTTGGTTTGTTCAATCCTGAAACCGGTTCAGGGCGAGGACTTTACGCACGCGACGCGTCCGCGTCGAGCGGGTTTCCCAAGGATTCGGGGCGGTACGCGTGCGAATCAGGGCTTTGGTCGGGTTTCGAGAGCTTCTGATCCAACGAGACCCGCCCGGGGCCACGCACGAGCAGGTAGATCGTGGGGACCAGGAAGACCACATTGCGGATGACCTGGCACCACCCGACGCTCGAGCCGCAGATGAAGTTCTCATCCCCGAAGCACGAGCAATCGGCGCTGACATCCGTGAGGATCACATGCATCAGCGCGTAGATGAACAGCGCGAGCAGTGCCCCGATCCCGAGTGCTGCGGATCGTGCCCGAACCCCGAGGATCAGCATCAACCCCGCGATGAGCTCGAACCAGGGGATGACGAACGCGCCGATGATGATCAGTTCGGGGTGGTTGTCGGCGCTGACGACCTTGAACCCCTTGATCGCCTCGGCGAAGGACTGGATCGCGGGGATCTTGTTGTAGGCTGCGAACACAAACACCGCGCCGAGGAACAGACGCAATGGGAGCTGGAGCAGGATCGACTCGACCATGCTCGTCTGGGGGATCGCGTGCTTGCTCATGGTGCGCTCCCTTGCTCGGTCGGGAACCCGGCGTTGACCCAATCGGTGTACCCGACACCCATGATCCGCAGATCCGTGAACCCGATCTGCGCGAGTCGGCGGGCAACATTGTGCGACGCGTCGCACTCGCCCCCGACACAGTAGATCACGACGGTGGATTCGGGTGGCATGTCGTTGGCGATCCCGAAAGCCCGATCCGAATCGGTATCAAAGAGCGACGATGCGAGCCATGCCGCGTACTGGATGTGCCCCTCCTCGAACTCATGCTCGTGGCGTGCATCGATGAAGTACGCGCCGTCCTCCCAGAGTTTGTGCGCCTGACGCAGGGTCAAGGTGCCCTCGGGGACGGGCGCGTCGAGAATCGCGTCCGAGACATCAACCCCAACGGGCGGTTGTGTGACGGGCGGATCGATAGGAGGCTCACCGGATCCGGTATCCGTCCCTGAGGTGGTATCGCCCGGTTCCCCGGGAAGATGAATCACTTTGTCACGACCGCCGATGACATCACCACCGGTGTTGATATCAACCTTGGAGATATCAACCGGATCGATCACCAGCGCGTGGACCGTCCCGAACAAAAAGGCTGCCCCCACGATCGAGAGCAGCCCGGAAGTGATGTGCATGCATCGCATGGATGAAAGCTCCAGGGCGAGAACGGGTTATTGTGCGCGGAGCTGCCCATACATCTGCATGGTCAGCTCTTTCTCGTCCTGAACATCGGTCGTGATCAGGATCGGGGTGTTAAACCGGGGCGCCGGCGCGACGACGGTGCCGACGATCTTCACGATCCAGTCCGTCTTCTCTTCGTTGGCGGGCTCAAAGGTCGTCGTGGATTCCAGCGCGACAGTGTTGAACGCGACGCTCTCGAGGTTAAACGCCTTGCCGCTCTTGGACTTGACATGGAACTCCTTCTCAAAGGTGTCCCCAACGACCATGCGACCCATCGTGACGCGGACGGGGTCCATCGCCAGATCGCCCAGCACGCGTGCGATCACGGTGCCCGACATGATCGAGCGGCGCTCGTCGTTCGTGCGGATCGTCACATCGGCGCGATGGTTGTCCGGGCTTGCGCCGGCTTTGACCGTGACTCGGACGACGGAGAGCCTGAGCATCTCGCCCTTGTACTCGACCTCGCCCATGTCCTCGACCTCGACATCGAAGATGTCCGGCTTGGCGACCGTCGCGCGGGTGACCTTGAAGTCATCCGTGCGTCCGTAGATCTTGAACTCCTTGGTCGCGCTCGTGCCCTTATCGATCGCTTCGAACGGGATGATGTTGGGCTCGAGCACCACGATCGGCTTGACGAACGCACGCACGATCAGGGTCTCGGACGGCGTGGTCTCGGAGTCCGTGAAGATCGTGATGTTGCGTGCAACAACGCCGTGCTTGCCCTTGGGGTCAAAGGTGACATCGAGCGTCCCCGACTCGCCGGGCATGTAGGTTTTCTTCTCAAGCTCGGGCACGGTGCATCCGCACGAGGTCTTCACCTGGGTAATCGTCAAAGGTCCCGACCCGGTATTGCGGAACAGGTACGCGAGCTTGACGCTGTCCTGATCGAACACCTCACCCGCGTCCTGGGTCTTGCTGGAGAACACGATCGCGCCCTTGTTCTCAACGCCCGGCGACATCACCGCGGGCGCTTCGGGCGCAAGATCCTTGCGATCGAGGACCTGGGCATTGAGCCCGGTCGCGCTGATCGCGAGCATCCCCGCGCTGAGAGTAAGCATGGTTTTCATGTTGGTTCGCATGGATATTGACCTCCCGTTGCCGTCATCGTTGTCCGTCTCATTCGGACGCACACCACTCTATTCAGTTCGCCCGGATATGGAACCGACTCGATACAAACCGAGGGTTCACGATCGGGCACCTAATTCTGACCCCGAGAACCGGCATTTTCAAAGAGAAATCAAAGAAAACCGGACCTTGGGCGGGCAGATCACCCGTTGGGCAGGTGCCCGCGAAAAGAAAACGCCCCGCGGAACGATGTATTGCGTCCTCGGGGCGATGAAATGAAACTTCCAAACGATTCCCGATCAGCACCCGCCCGCGTTAAAACTCGTCAGGAACGCGGACACATCGAAGAAGTTGAACTGACCGTCATCGTTGAAGTCCGCGATCGGTTCCTGTGCGTTGTACGCCGTGAGGAACGCGGAGACATCGAAGAAGTTGAGCTCGCCGTCGCCGTTGATGTCCGCCGGGAGCGAGCACGCGTCGACCGTGAAGGTTCGGGTTTCGGTCATAAAAGTGTCCCGAAGCCCCTCTTCACGAACCCATGGGGTCGGGTCGGTCACCTCGACGCGGATCTCGTTGGTCCCCGATGCGAGCGTGAGCGTCGAGATATCGAGTGTGTCCTGACCAATCGCGCTGAGGATGACGGCACCGTTGAGGTACCAGAGGACCTCGAGATCGTGCCCGTTGGGCTGCATGGGCAGGACCCACGCGACATCGGTTGTCGAGAGCACCGACCCATCGGGGGTGCCGTCGTCGATCGGGTTCACCTCGCGATAGATCTGGTGGATGATCCGCTCGGCGCTGGGCAGGTTGAACGGGCGACTCAGGCTGCGCATCATCGAGTTGTTGGATGGGCGATAAACCCCGAGCTCAGAGTAGCTCGAGCCCTCGTAGGTGCTGACGGTGCCGTCGAACCCGGGGATGAAGGTGTCCATCCAACGCCACCACTTGGTCTGGTTCGCGAGCTGGGTCGCGCGATCAAAGGTGGAGGAGTTGCGGGCGCCGGGCTCAGGCCCGGAGTAGGTCGTTGGGCCGCCGTAGGTGTACTCGTCGGCGAGATCGCCCAGCGAGTGCCCCATCTCATGGATCGCGATCTCGACCGCAGCGCCGTTCTGACCGGCCGCGGTCCCGAGGTTGTTGCTTGGGTACCCCGCGCCGCCATACTTGCTTGAGTTGGAGATCGCGATGACCTGATCGATGTCCGGTGCGCTCGCCGCGGCCTGATATGCCTTGGACACGCTCACGCACAGCAGGCGCTCGGTCCCGCTGCACCAGTACTGCATATCGAGCGCGGTATCACGGTTGATCCCGGGGCTCGGGTCGTTGTCCACGCCCGACTCGTTGGAGATCACCTCGATCTGGGTCCATCGGAAGTAGGGCTCATAAGTGATGAACGGCTCGTACCGGAAGAAGTTGTTCTGGATGCTCGTCGCGTCCGCAGCGAACTGCCCTTGCTCGGCTGCGGTGTACCCGTCGCCGACGATCACGAAGTCCACCCGGTTATCGGGCACGCCCCGGTTCGCGAGCTCAACCGCCGCGATCACTTCCAATGCCGCCTCGTCGGTGGGGAGGTAGAAAATCCCGCCCTCGAGGGTCCCGTGATCGCCCTGCCAGCACCCATGGACCTTGGTCATATTGTTTGTATCGATATCGACCCCGCCCTGCTGGGCGTCGGGCTCGTGGGCGATCGCGGCCCCAGCAACGAGGGTAAGAAGGACGATTGAGCGCAGACCCAAGGTGTTCATGGGGGTTCTCCGGGTGAAATGGCATGCGTTGGGCTGAGACGCGAACGCGTACAGACGGCAGTTCCAGCCGCCCAGCCCTTGTTTCGGACATTTTCCCTTACGGATGCAGCAGAACAGGGGTTGCGACGCATTCCGAGAGATCAGGTGTTTCGTTCAAAAACCGGGTCGGATTTGTATCGATCCCACGGGATTCGTTTTCGGCAATGGTGAGAGCGATTCGCCGTCCGGGGATCAAAGAACAACCCGCACTCGACGCACGCGAGCGCCCCATCAACCACATGCGGGGTGTCTTTGAGTTCACCGCCGCAGCACCCGCATTGTCGACGATCGATCATGTCACACCCCAGCTGCTTGATCCGGCGCGTCCGAGCGGTATCGAGATAGGTGCGAAACACGATGAGCATCACCAGAATCAGGATGACGGCAAAGACCGCGCCGATCACCAGTGACTGGGTCCCCTTTGACAATCCGATCACCCAGAGCATGATGCCCATCACGCCCGCGATCAGGGGCAGGAAACACATCACCGCGAGTACTTGTGACTTCCACACGCCGGGTGTCGGGGTGGATTGGATCTGCCGCTTCCGATCACGGAGCGGCTTCTCTGCGAGCACAACATACATCTGATCGCGCGCATCGACGAGGCACGAGGCGCGTCTTGCGGATTTGCGTTTCAGGTCCTTGTGCTCACCCGTGCGATCGCGTGCAAGAAAACCAACCCAATAGTGTGGGATCCACTGTGCGCCGCATTCGCTGCAACGGATCGATGTCGCGTACCCATCGAGGTGATTCTGAAGCGAGAACGCACACGCAGGGCAGACTTTGAACACCTGAAGGCAGGAATAGATTGATAACCGATCGTTCACATCGCGGATGCCCCTGCTTGCTCGTCGGAACGCACGCGCGTTGTCGAAGCGCGTGCTTGCTATGAACCCGAGCACGAACACCCCAAGAACAGCAACAAAGCCCGCAAGATTGCCGACAGCGCCCGGGATGTTGAAGACTTTGTTGCCAATCCATCCTGTGATCATCCAAGACCAACGCAGGAAGATCGCGAAGCATGCCAGATAGAGCAGTGCCGGAAGAATCGACTTCAGCCGATCAGCCCAGCCGCGTTTGTGTGTTTCAAAGATGTTCTCGGGGACTTCCCCGTCGGTGTCATCTGAGTTGATCGATGATGGCTCGGACAACTCGAACGGGTACTCGGTCGCCTCGGCATCGGACTCGATTAGATTCCCAAGGTCATCGAGCACGCCACGACGACCCTGAACCCAGGCAATCAGGGTGAGCCAGACCTCTTTCACATACTTCATTGAACGCACGATGCAGACATCCTAGTGCGATGTCGTTACGGGCACCCCTGAATGTACTCGTTGAGGAAGGCCGAGGCGTCAAAGAAGTTGAATACACCATCGCCCGTGAAGTCCGCGTTCAGGTCTTGCTTCGTGTAGGAGTTCAGCCAGACGGAGATGTCAAAGAAGTTCAGCGCCCCATCCGCGTTCATGTCCACGCGGCACTCCCCAGAGATTGGCGCTACAACGGACGCCAGCACAGTATCAATCCCGTCGTCGTCAAAGATGCCCAGCTCGACCACCTTGTTCGTCGGCGCGTGCTGGGAGACAAACGAGAATGAGTAGGTCGTACCCCACCGGATCGCGTTCGCAAACGGGTTTGAGCCGAAGTCGTCGCCGAGCTCCCACTTCGCAAAGCCGCTGACGATGCTCAAGCCCCAGTCCGTGCCCTCGATCTGGTTGTCCACCTCGTCAAGGTACTCGACATCGTGGAAGCTGGCATCCTCAACATTGCGATTGAACCCGATCGGGATGCGCAAGGCATTGACACCCCTTGCCGCATTCTGATTCTGCACCGCGTAGTCGTAGCGCCAGGTCCCGTCTCCCAGATCGGTCGCTTTGGAACCGACATGCACGAGCCCGTCATTGGGGAGGTTGACGGATGAGATCATGACATCCGGGTCTGGCGTGTCCGCGCCCATGCCGTGGTCCTGCCAGGCATAAATCGCGGGTCGCTGGGCGAAGGTCGTCCCTTGCAGCTGCGGCGAGTTGGTCGCAGGAGTAAACGACACACGCCGGTAGCTCGAGTTGTTGCCGCGTGCCTCTGGCAACTCCTCATTGCTCATGTATTGGCGCTCTACGAAGTATAAAGCCGAGGTCTCGCTCAGGTCCGCGATGCGCGCCTTCAGACGCTTGTACACCGCGTCGCCAGACTGGTTGATGGTGCTGAATGGGTAGGGGAAGTCACTTGTCCACGGATCGATCTCGATGCGAGGCCCCATGTCGCTCTGTCCGCCCGCGAGCCCGGCACCGATCGAATCCGAGCACCCCGCACCCAGCATGCCCAGTGCCCCGGGGGTACACCCAAGCCCGCAGGCGTTGCCCTGCAGCGGGAAGAAGGTGTGCGAGACAAAGCTCATGCCGATCTGCTCGAAACGCCCCTCATGGATCCGGTACAGTGAGGAGGTGAACACCGGATGATCGGGCGTGTTTGCGTTATAGGTGAACGCGGCATCGCCGATGTTGCAGGTTGTGTCACCGAAGCTGTACGCCTGATAATCGCCTACCGCCCCGTAGGTTTGTCCAGTGGTGATCTCGCTGCAGATGATGTCCGGCCCGGCGACGGCGGTGCCAGCCGCGATGCCCAGGGTCATGATGATGGTGCGCATGGTGCGGTCCTCCTGTGTGAACAGTACAGTACCACGCACACTGCCTGAGCCAAAGTGAAAATCAGGGGCAACCGGCCTGATAGAGACTCAGAAACACCGAGACATCGAAGAAGTTGAGCACCCCGTCCCCGTTGAGGTCAGCCGTGCATGACTCGTACTCGTCCGGAATCCCGTTCCCATCATCGTCACTGAGCACACCGCTGGCGATATCGCACGAATCGGGGATCAGGTTCTCGTTGAGGTCGGTCTCGGCATCGCCCAGGATATCCAAAAGATCATTGATAAAGTTGCCATTGCAATCCGCAAAGCCATCGGTCGGGGCACTGACTACCCGCTCAAGCGGACCGAGATCGAGCGGAAAACTCAGCATGTCCGCCACCCCAGTATCAGGTACAAACAGATCCTGCGTGTGACGCGGGTTACCGACCATATCAAAGGGGTAGCCGTCCGTGATGATCCCGTTGTTGTTCAGGTCTTCGAGGTCACGAGGCAGCAACGCGTTGTTCCCCGCATCGATCGCCGGCGATCCTGTTGCAAGGTTGAAGTCGCCGCTGATCGGGTCGACGAACATTGGGTCCGCATCGAAGTTCCCGTCGCCCGGGAACCCGCCCTCGACGATGCTGAAGCGTACAACGATCGCACCGTCCGCAATGATCGTCGAAGGGCCGTTGTTCCAGAGGATCGAGTTGTTGATCTCGATCGGAGTGCGCGAATCGATACAACTCCCTGAGGCGGCGCTGTTGTTGTAGAAGAGCGACGAATCTACGCGGAACGCATCGGGGGAGAGCCCTTGACCGATCGCTCCTCCCTCCCCGTTCGCGATGTTGTTTGAGAAGATGCAGTTGAAAATCTGCGAAAGACTTCCGTTGATTGCTCCGTTACCGCCGTCCGATGTATTCGAATCAAACACGCTGTCCTGGATGAGTGCGATGTCGCCGCCGAAAAGCGCGCCTCCACTATCGGTCGCGTGGTTTCCGACAAAGTCGCAACTTTTGATCATGTTGATCATGGTGTACCAGACAGCGCCCCCGGATGTAGCGATGTTGTTCTCGAACCGGCACCCGATGAGTTCGGTCGTGCTTGCAAATGCGGAGAGCGCCCCGCCTTTGAAGCTGGGTCCGTTGTTCCGAAAAACAGTGTCCCTGATAACCAGCGAACTGAGTGATGTAAGACGAGCCCCTGCCCCTTCTGTAATCTCAACAATCGGCGAGTTTGTCAACACACACTCTTCAATCACGCAGTCCTCGATTGTCATGCTGCCCGAAGACTTGAAGATCCCCGCTCCGCTTACATTGAGCCCGGATATTTCCCCTTCGTCCCCTCGTATCGTGAGACCCTTGACAAGGTCTTCCCCGCCAATGAGCTTGAGCGCAGACCCTTGCCCGGGCGCGCCGCGAGCGTCGAGGATCGTCACGCTCGGCCCGTCGACACCGATGATCTCGATCGAGATATTCAAAGGCGCAGTCACGCGTTCAGCGTATGTCCCAGGCGCAACTAGGATGCTGTCCCCGTCGCTTGCCGCATTGACCGCAGCTTGGATCGTCGCGAAATCACCTGGCACATGCAGGTCAGCAGCTACAACAGGTCCATAGAGAACCGAGAAAAGACACAATGACAGTATCGAGCGCATGGTAAAATACTCCCACACTTGGCGTTCACAGATCCAAGCGTCAGCGTACCGCTTCGCGCCCGAGATCCAAAGGAAGTTTTTCCATCGCGCCGGGGTTATCGGGGTTCAGGTTTCCTGAATCCTGCCGCAAACGCCACCCCTCGATCGCGTCGTACACATCCTGCGTGGTATTCGCTTCACGCATCGCGTTCTTCAATGGGCGGCAGTGCCCACCATTGATCGGCTTGCCGAGCAGGTTCGCCTTCTGACGGAACACATGACGCGCGTGATCCGCATCGCGGTACTCGATCATCCGATCGAAGAAATCACGCAACATGTCGAGCTTCTCGTGCTCACTCGGACGCAGATCCGAGAGGTCAATCGACGCGACCGCCTCTTCATTGCTCGGGTCGATGCCCAACTCGATCACGCGCTGTTGCAGCGCCCACCCAAAGCGGAACAGCCACGGGTTGGAGAACGACCCCCGCCCGATCATCACCCCGGCGCATCCTGTGGTGTGCATCATGCGGATGACATCGGTCTCATGCTTGACATCACCGTTCCCGATCACGGGAACATCGGGGAACCGCTCGCGCACATCATCGACGACGCGCTTGATCCCCATCAGATCGCACGATCCCTTGAACTTCTGCTCCGTCGTCCGCCCATGCACCGTGATCATCGACGCGCCGCGTTCGATCAACCCGAGGGAGAGCTTGCTCGCGATCCCTGCATCCTGGGCCTGCGAGTCCCATCCGAGTCGCATCTTCGCGGTCAACGGCACATGCCCCGGCATCGCGGCGCGGACCTTCTCGAAGATCGCGAAGGTGTTGCCCAGGTCGCACATGAGCATCGACCCGCCGTTCTTTTTCGTGACCTTGTCGACCGGGCACCCCATGTTGATGTCGACGACCGTCGCGCCGTGCTCGGCGCACCAGGCCGCACCTTCCGCGAGGATGTCCGGGTCCGATCCGTACAACTGCATCCCGATCGGCTTGTCGAGGTGATTGGTCTGCGCCAAGTCCCGCGTGGTCTCCGCGCTGAGCAGGAGCCCCTTGGGACTCAAAAGGTCGGTGCACGCGAGCCCCACGCCGCCCAACTCGCGGCAGGTAATCCGCCACGCGAGCTCGCACCACCCCGCGATCGGCGCAAGCAACAGGTTCGATTCGAGCTGAACCGTGCCGGTAGGTGCTTTCAAGGTGAGCGGGCGCGCAATCACGGGGTGATGATAACCACAAGTCCTTGCGATTTCGTGCGTTAGTTCATGATCGACAAGATGATCAGCAGCGCGACCCCGCCCATGATCCCCGCGAAGATGTCGTCGAGGAGGATGCCCCACCCGCCCGCGATCTTCTGCATCGCGCCCGCCGGCCAGGGCTTGAGGATGTCGAACGCGCGGAACAGGAAGAACGCCCCAAGCACCGCACCCATCGTCGTCAACGGGCAGTTGCAGATCCCCGCGGGGATGAACATGAGGGTCAGGCACTGACCCGCTGTTTCGTCCGCGACAACCTCAGAGGGGTCCTTGCCCCACTTGGCTTCCGCTTCGTGACCCAGCAGGACGCACGCGCCCGAATAGATGATGCAGATCAGCGCCAAGACCAGGAAGTACACCCACGCGAGCTCATCGCCCGGACCGATCCCCACCAGAATCAGCGCGTATGCGATGATCACGGGGGGCAACGACCCCCAAGTGCCCGACGCGGGGCGCATGTGCCCGAGCCCGCCGGTCGTGAGGAGCATCTCGGATGAGGGGGGCATGGTGATCATTGGCGTAACCCTTTGATTGACAATGTTCAGCGGCTCTTGGCGTTCTGCCCGCCCTTGTTGCTCTTGGGGCGCTGTTTCGCGCTGGGGCCTGTGACCTTCGTCGGCTTGCGGGCCTTCTTGCCTCGCATCGCTTCGAGCAATCGGGCGTTCTCATCGATCGTGTGCTTCGCAGCCTGCCCAATATACGGCAATCCGGAGAGGACCGTCGTGATCACGGTCGCCCAGACGAGGAACAGGATGATCAATCGTTCCGTACTCCCCGGGATCGGGGACCCGAGCGCGACGAGCAGCAACACCACGGGGATCGTGATGCTCTGGAGGACCATTTTGGCCTTTCCGAGCGATCCCGCGGAGAAATCGACGCCTTCCGCTTCGTACACCCCCCGGATCGAGGTGACGAGGAGCTCGCGCATGAGGATCGCGACGACCATCCAGGGTGCGACGCCGGAGACCTGGAACTCCGTCGCGTTGGGCATCAAAGTCGCCCGGAATCCGGGGGTGACGAGCATCACGAACGCCCCGATGACGAGGAGTTTGTCGGCCATGGGGTCCATGATCCGCCCGAACCGGGTGACGGCTTTCCATTTGCGGGCGAGGTGCCCGTCGAGCGCGTCCGTTATTGCTGCGATGATGAACACCACGGCCGCGGCGATGATGAGGGCGTTGCCCTCCGCGCCGACCTCGCCAACCCGATCAATACCAGTAGGATCCGAATGCAGGACCCGCGAGGGGATCCCCGAGAGCAGGGCGATGAAGACCCACGCGAGCACCACCCGCAGCAGGGTGAGCAGGTTGGGGATGTGGACCTTGCGATTGGGTTGTTGTTGGAGCATCATCTGCGGTGCGTTCATGCGGCGATGATAGTGCCCAACAACCCGGGATGTCGCGTGTCCGATCGAATCGGACGCGTTGTTCCCGGATCGGAAGAATCCTCGTTTCGCGTGCCTCAATGCGGTTGGTGAGTGGAAGCCAACTCACGCGGGCACTATCCTCAGGGTTCCAGAAACCCGCGCGTTCTCGCGTGGGTGGTCTTGTGGTTCGGGTCGTCGACGAGGAGCACGCGTCGCTCGGCATCGGTCTGGATCACAACACACGCATCGGGCCGGTCCGTCGCGTGTGCTCGAAGAGGTTCTCACCCGATTTCGGGAACGAAAGAGACACGGTGGAACAGATCATCGATCCGATCGCGCTGTACCTCATCTGCGGTCTCGGAGCAGCAGGCATCGCACTTGCCCTGCCGCGCCGAGATCGAGAGGGCGGACGCACCATGACAATCGTGGGGGGGCTGCTGCTCGCAGCGACCTTCGGGCTCGGCGCACTCATGCTCGGGCTCAAAGCCGGCGAAACCGAGAGCCCGCTCCCCAACTACTTCTTCTACCCCTTCGCAGCGATCGGGCTGGGCGGTGCGCTCCGCATGATCACGCACAAGCGCCCCGTCTACTCCGCGCTCTACTTCATCATGACGATCATCGCGAGCTGCGGCATGTACCTGCTGCTCTCCGCGGAGTTCATGGCTTTCGCACTCGTCATCATCTACGCGGGCGCCATCCTCATTACCTACCTCTTCGTCATCATGCTCGCGACCCAGGCGCCCACGGGCGACAAGGACGAGCTGCTCGACGAGGTCGACGCGGAAGCACGCGAGCCCTATCTCGCCAGCGCGATCGGGTTCGTGCTCATCGGGCTCCTGACCGCGGCGATGTTCCGTGGGATCGGTGAACTCCCCGAACCCACCGACTCCATGACCCTCGCACAGGCAGAAGACGCCGTGCTCGTCAACCTTCCCAAGAAGGTCGACAAGATCCTCGATCGCAACGACCTGCTCCCCGATGGGTGGCGCGTCGCACGCGATCCGGACACGGGCAAGGCGATGCTCGATGTCGACGCACGCACAATCACGATCGAACTCGTCGACGGCAAGGACTCGCACGGGCACGCCAATGTCCTCGCGACCCGCGTCCTCACGAGCGAGGATTGGCCCGCGGACCTGAGCGCGAACAACCTCGATCGTCTCGGATACAACCTGCTCAACGATCATCCCATGATGATCGAAGTCGCGGGGATCATCCTGCTGATGGCGATGCTCGGGGCAACCGTCCTCGCACGCAAGCATGTCGAGCTCGAGGAAGACCTCAAGGCCGCCCAAGCCCGCAAGCTCGGCGCGTACATGGGTGACGAGCAAGGGGGCGCAGCATGATCGATTCGATCTTCAACATCATCGAACCCGCCCAGCTCGCGTTCCCCGAACCCGTCGAGGCGTCCATCATCGCACCGTATCTGTTCGTGTCCGCGGCGATGTTCGCGATCGGGCTGATCGGGTTCCTGACCCGCAAGAACATGATCGTCATGTTCCTGTGCACTGAGTTGATGTTCCAAGCAGCCGGTCTGGCGCTCATCGCATTCGGTCGTCACCATCTCGGTGCGGACGGGCAGACCTTTGTGATCTTCGTGCTCTGTGTTGCCGCGGCGGAAGCCGCGATGGCGCTGGCGCTCGTCGTGTTGCTCTTCCGTCATCGTGAATCACTCGGCGCATCCGCCTGGAAGGAACTCAACGGATGATGACTTCCTCGCTGATTACCTCGTTGACCTCGTCGTTCGCGACCCTCGCGCCCGGCGCGACGGATCACGCGGCACCCGCAGCGGTCGGGCACGGCCCGAGCTGGGTCATGCTGATCCCGTTCCTCCCGTTCGCGGCCTTCATCCTCAACGCGCTCTACGCTGCGTTCGGGGTCAAGTCCAAGCTCCCCGCGTGGACCACGATCGCGACGCTCGCGGGTTCGTTCATCGCAGCGCTCGCGATGTACATGAACTTCGACGGCAACGCCTACACCGTGCAGGCCTTCGAGTGGTTCAACCTGCACTACGGGGATAAGGCGTTCGTCGCGAACTTCTCCTTCTATGTCGATACCCTGACGATCTACTGGATGTTATTCGTCACGGGTCTTGCGACCCTGATCGCGCTCTACGCGAGTGAGTACATGTCCCACGATGTCGGGCAGGGGTACAACCGGTTCTTCGCTGCGTTCGCGCTCTTCGTCGTTTCGATGGCCTGCTTGGTGATGGGCGACAACCTGCTCATGCTCTACCTGGGGTGGGAAGGCGTGGGTCTGTGTTCGTACCTGCTCATCGGGTACTTCTACAAGAAGCCCTCCGCGGTCGCGGCGGCGAAGAAGGCGTTCATCGTTAACCGCATCGGTGACCTCGGGCTCGCGCTCGGTGTCTACCTGACCTTCGTCCACTTCGGGACGGTGCAGTACGCCGAGCTCTTCTCGAATGAGACGCTCCTGTCCTACACCGCTGCGGCATCGCACGGCGACTTCTCCGCGATCCCCGGCGAGGCCCAGTGGATCGCGCTGCTGCTCATGATCGGCGCATTCGGCAAGTCTGCCCAGTTCCCGCTCTATGTCTGGTTGCCCGACGCGATGGAAGGCCCGACCCCCGTGTCGGCGCTCATCCACGCCGCGACCATGGTCACCGCGGGCATCTACCTGATCGCCCGCATGTACCCCGTGTTCCTCGTTTCGGAGAACGCGCTCCCCATCGTCGCCTGGATCGGCACGATCACCGCGTTCCTCGCCGCAACCATTGGGATGGCGCAGTTTGACATCAAGCGCATCATGGCCTATTCGACCGTGTCCCAGCTCGGGTATATGTTCGCGGGTCTCGGGTTCCTGACACCCACCGGCGGCGCGTACCATGTGCTCACCCACGCGTTCTTCAAGGCCCTGCTCTTCCTCTGCTGCGGTGCCGTTATGCACGGGTTCGCGGGGCAGCTCGATCTCCGCAAGCTCTCCGGTCTGTGGAAGGTGCCCGGGTGGCGCATCGTCTCGATCGGGATGCTCATCGGGTGCATCAACCTCGCGGGCGTGCCCTTCACCGCAGGATACTTCTCCAAGGACACCATCCTCGCAGAAGCATTCGTCACCCCCGGGTACGCGTTCCTCGGGTTCGTGCTCCTGCTCACAGCAGGCATGACGGCCTACTACACCTTCCGCGTGTTCTTCCGTGTGTTCGTCGGCCCCGTCGAGTACCACGCGGGTGATGAGCACCACGATCATGATCACGGGCACGGAGAAGAGCACCACCACGACGCGGGTCAGCACGGCGATCACCACGCGGACCACTTCCACCCGCACGCACCGGGTTGGGCGATCAACACCGTCCTCATCATCCTCACGGGGTGCTCGATCCTCGCGACCGGGCTCTACTTCGTCGGCTCGGACAAGGACGCCCACACCAAGCACTACGCGGACACCATGGTGTCGGCATCATCCGCGTCGTACCACTCGCACTACGGCACGCACGCGTTTGAGTACTACGAGAAGGACCCTGAGCACTACCCCGAGCCCGGGCACGGCCCGCGCGGCTCGATCGACGCGGCGCTCGAAGTCCCGCTCATCGGCGGCGATCCGCACAAGATGATGTACTACATCTCTGGCGTCATTGGTGTCATCGGGATCGCCCTCGCGTACCTGCTCCACTTCCACGGGCGCACCAACGCCGCCGAGTGCAAGATGGACGCGATCGCCAGGCGCTTCGGCCCCATCCCCAAGTGGGCCGAGAACAAGTGGTATGTCGACGAGTTGTACCACGCGATCTTCGTCAAACCGCTCCGCATCATCTCGCATGTGTTCCACTGGGTGGACAAGCTGCTTGTTGATGGGATCGTCAATGTCTTCGGGTTCCTCCCGCGTGTGTTCGCTTGGATCATCCGCCCGAGCCAATCGGGCGTGCTCCAGGGGTACGCGGTCTCGATGGCCGGCGGTTTGGCCATCATCCTCTTCGTCGTCCTCGTCATCGTCGCTCGTGCAGGGGGTGCTTCATGAGTGCCGAAGTCTGGTCACTGCTCACCCTGATCTTCTTCCCCGCGCTGGTGGGGATCCTGATCGGGTTCGTCAAGAACGAGGACAACGCGTACCGCATCGCGCTGGGCACAACCATCGCGTTGTGCGTTCCCGCGGTGGCGCTGCTTGTCAACTTTGATTTCGCGCACGCCGGGCTGACCCAGTTCGAGCACTCGATCGCCTGGGTCCCCGGGTTGGGTCTGGAGTTCTCGATCGGGATGGACTCCGTGAGCCTGCTGCTCATCCTCCTGAGCGTCCTGCTCGGCCCGATCGTCGTGCTCGCGTCCAAGACCGCGATCAAGAAGGATCGCAAGATGTACTACGCCTGGCTCACCGTGCTCCAGGGCGCGATGGTCGGCGTGTTCGCCGCCCAGGACCTGCTGCTGTTCTACATCTGCTTCGAGTTCACGCTGCTCCCGATGTTCATCCTGATCCGCAAGTACGGATCAACCAACCGCATTGCCGCGTCCACCAAGTTCTTCCTCTACACCTTCACCGGGTCCATGATGACCCTCGCGGGTCTGATGTATGTCGTCTGGTTCGTGGCGCAGGACGCCCAGCTTGGACGCTGGACCCTCGACATCGCGACCCTGACCTACTACGCAGGGAGCATGTCGCTCACCGAGCAGGGTTGGGTCCTCGCCGCGATGCTCGCGGGGTTCGCCGTCAAGGTCCCGCTCTTCCCCGTGCACACCTGGCTGCCCCTCGCACACACCGAAGCACCGACCGCGGGTTCCGTGATCCTTGCGGGCGTGCTGCTCAAGCTCGGCACCTACGGGTTCTACCGGTTCGCCGTCCCCCTCGCACCCGAAGCATTCTTTGAGTATGCGCCCCTCATCGCGATCCTCGCGATCATCGGGATCATCTACGCGGGTCTCATCTGCTGGGTGCAGGACGACATCAAGAAGCTCGTCGCGTACTCATCCGTGAGTCACCTTGGGTTCTGTATCCTCGGCCTCACGGCACTTAATGTCACCGGGTTCTCCGGGTCGATCCTCTACATGCTCTCCCACGGTTTCTCGACCGGCGGGCTCTTCCTCATGATCGGGTTCATGTACGAGCGCTACCACACGCGTGACATGAACACGGTGGGGGGGCTCGCGTCCAAGATGCCCGTCTGGGCGACCTTCATGGTCTTCTTCGCGATGGCCTCTGTGGGTCTCCCCGGGCTCAACGGGTTCCCGTCCGAGCTCCTGTGCCTTATCTCCGCGTTCCAGTCCGACGCCGCGTGGAACGCAGCGGGCGAGCCCGGCGCGTGGGGCGCATCGCTCGGGCCATGGTTCGCCGTCTTCGCCGGCACCGGCATGGTCATCGCCGCCATGTACCTCCTGTACATGGTCGGGAAGATCTGCTTCGGTGCTTACAAGGAACCCGCGGATCACCACCCGCACGACGAGCTCCCGACGGATCTCAACACCCGCGAGATCATCACCCTGACGCCGCTCGCGATCGGGTGTGTGCTCTTTGGGCTCCAGCCGACCATGCTCCTCGACGCGATCAGCGAGCCGGTAAACAACACCGTCCGCATCGTGGAACAGGCGAACGGGATCGAACCGGGCGAACGCATCATCAATCACACCATCAACGATCACGCCGACGATCATGGCGATCACGATCACGGGGGAGCTTCGCATGACTGAGAAACTCGCGATCCTCTGGCCGGAGATCTTCCTCTTCATCGGCACCTGCCTCGTGATGCTCACGGGTCAGTGGCCGTCGCGCGCCATCCGCCAGTTCACGCCGTGGATCTGCGCGACATCGCTGCTGCTCGCGTTCTTCGCCGCGATGACCTCGCCGCCGACGCAGGGCATGTTCCCCGCGATCGTGCCCTACGCGAAGATGATCATCGCCACCGTCGGTATCATGATCCTCATGCTCCTCTCAGGGACAGTCGATCGTCAGCTCGAAACCGAGGTCGATCAGGGCAAGCCCTTCCAGTCCATCCGCTCAAACCGAGGCGAGTTTTACGCGTTCTTCATGTTCTCCCTTACGGGGCTCATGCTGACCGCGTCCGCCGACGATCTGATCTGGTTGTTCCTCGCGCTCGAGCTCACCTCGCTCCCGACCTACATTATGGTCGCGGTCTCGCGTGAAGAAGACAGCGCCCTCGAAGCGTCCGTGAAGTACTTCTTCCTCGGTGCGCTCGGTGCCGCGATCTTCCTCTACGGGTTCGCGATGCTCTACGGCGCGACGGGCACCACCAACCTCAATGAGATTGCCCAGGTCTTCGCGAACGACGGGATCTCCTCGATCGGCATGATCGGGATGCTCATCGCCGTCATCGGCGTGTCGTTCAAGATCGCCGCGGTCCCCATGCACTTCTACACGCCCGATGTGTACCAGGGCGCCGCGTCGCCCGTTTCCGCGATGCTCGCGTTTGTGCCCAAGACCGCGGGGTTCCTCGCGCTCATGTTCCTGCTGGGAACCGTTGGTTGGACCGACGGGCACCTGCCCATCGAGCTCGAAGCAACCCTCTGGATCATGGCCGCGTTGACCATGAGCGTGGGCAACATCCTCGCGCTGCTTCAGTCCTCCGTGAAGCGCATCCTCGCGTACTCCTCGATCGCCCACTCCGGGTACATGCTCGTCGGGATCATCGCAGGTCCGGGCGTTGCGGATGGCCCGTTCTACCAGAACGGGCTCGCCGCGGTCCTCTTCTACCTCTTCACCTACGGCGTCATGACCGTGGGCACCTTTGCTGTTCTCGCCTCGCTCGAGCATCGAAACGGGCGCGAAGCGGACCATATCGATGACATCCGCGGGATCTGCAAATCTCACCCGCTTTTGGGTTGGACGCTCGTGATCACCGTGCTCTCGACGCTCGGGTTCCCGCCCCTGCTCGGGTTCATCGGCAAGCTCGGTCTCTTCTCCGCGGGCATCAGCGCCGGGCACTTCGCCCTCATCGTGGTCCTCGGGATCAACTCCGCGATCGCTGCGTGCTACTACCTCCGCCTGATCGCGGTGGCGTACATCGACGATTCCGAGAAGTCCGGCGACCCCGTCTACGCGACCCCGTTCTTCATGCGTCCGCTCGCCGGGCTCGTGAGCGCGGGCGGCGTCATCCTCTTTATGGTGATGTCCGGCCCGATCGTCGACGGCGCACTCAAGGCCGCGACCTACAACGCGCCAGAACAAGTCGACCATGATCACGATGATCATCACGCACACGACGAGTCGCACGACGACGAGGTTGCGATCCTCGACGATTAAAAGAAGCCCACCCCCATGCTCGACGCGATCAGCGCAGTCCTTGTTCCCGCACTCGCCGATGCTGCTAACGCCGCGTCGGGCTCAGGAACCCCCGAGCATGTCGCGTATTTCTCGATCGCGGGGTTGACCGCGCTCCTGACCCTCACGGTCCTCGAGGTCGTCCTCGGGATCGACAATGTGGTCTTCATCGCGATCCTGACGGACAAGCTTCCCCAGGAGAAGCAGGGCAAGATCCGCAACATCGGGCTCTTGCTGGCGATGGTGATGCGCCTGATCCTGCTCGGGCTCGCGTACTGGATCGTCAAGCTCACCGAACCCCTGTTCACCGTGTTCGATCGCGGGTTCTCGGGCAAATCTCTCCTCCTCCTGGGCGGCGGGCTCTTCCTGATCTTCAAAGCCGTCAAAGAGATCCACCACCTCGTCGATGAGGGCGGCGCCCACAAGGACGACCCGCATGTGCGCCCCGGAATGAAGAAGGTCGGGGCGACGGTGGGGCAGGTGCTTGTTCAGATCCTCATGCTCGATCTGGTGTTCTCGCTCGATTCCGTCATCACGGCGGTCGGGATGACGAGCAACTACTACATCATGGCCACCGCAGTCATCATCTCCATCGGGGTCATGCTCGTCTTCGCGGGTCCCATCGCCCGGTTCGTGAACAACCACCCCACGATGAAGACCCTCGCGCTCGCGTTCCTCGTGCTCATCGGGGTGCTGCTCGTCGCGGAGGGCATCGGCGAGCACTTCAACCGCGGGTACATCTACTTCGCGATCGTGTTCGCGTTCGTGCTCGAGATGATCAACATGAAGGCCGGCGCACGGCGCAAGAACAATGTGCCCCGCGTGCCCGAGCCCGATCTCGATCACGAATGATCATAGTACCGGGGTGAGCACCATCACCGCGTGTGGCCCTATCCCGTCGATCTCGAAGACCCCGCCGACGATCTCGAACCCGAGCTTCTGGTAAAACCCGAACGCGTTCTCGCGCGCGTTGCACCAGATGGGATCGCGAGTGATCGCCCACACCCGATCCCGCGCCCGCTCTACGAGCTCGCGCCCGAGCCCGGTGCCCCGCGCCTCGGGGACGGACGCCATGCCTCGGATCCGCCACGCCTTGGGTTCGCCGTCCGGATCGGTGGGAGGCTGCGCGTGCCGATACATCGACAGGATCGCGAGCACATCGCCCGATTCGTTCACCGCGCCCAGATGAAAGGTGTCCGCATCGTCATCCCCCGGATAGACCAGCTCTTCGGGTTGTTGGTGGGGACGCAGGACGCGCTGACGCACCGGGCGGGTCTGGGCAGCGCTGAGTTCACGGATCTCAATCGTCATCCGAAGTTTCTCCGGCGAGGTGGTGCTCGATCGCTTGAAGGAAGGTACGCCCGAACTCGTCGAGCTTCTTCTGCCCGATCCCGCGGATCCCGAGCAGCTGATGCCGATTTGTCGGCTTGTTCAGCGCGAGCTCCACGAGCGTCGAGTCATTAAACACAACATACGGCGGCACCCCGCGCTCCTCCGCGATCGACTTCCGCAGCGCTCGCAACGACTCGAACAACGCCTTCTCGTCGTCGTTCATCGGGCGACGCGACACCACACGCGACGCACGCGTGCGCCGGTTCCGCTCGCTCTTCTCCGACCCGGTCCCGATCGGGCGTGCGAGCTCGATGGGCTCGAGCCCTTTCATGACACTGACGCCGCAGTCCCCGAACGCGAGGGTCTCGAACCGATCATCGACGACGCGGGTGAGCGCATCCGCCGCGATGAGCTGATCGATGAACGACATGACTTCTGCTTTGCGACGCGATTTGAGCATCCCATGCACGCGCAGGTTGTCGTGCCCGTACTCTCGGATACGCTGGGTTTCCCCGCCCCGCACGACATCGCAGATGTGCGACGCGCCGAAACGCTCGCCCGTGCGTGCGACGGCGCTGAGGATGATCTGCCCGATGCGCTTCGAGTCCTCCTCGGGTGCGGTCTCGCCGAGGCATACATCGCACGCGCCACAATCGGTTTGTCCCTCGGGCGGGGTGTAGTTCTGCCCGAAGTGCTCGCTGAGGAACTTGTGCCGACACGAGAAGCTCGAGACGAACCGGCGCATGTCGCGCACGAGCTGGATCTGCGCACTCGGATCAACGCCCGATTCCGACGCGTTCATCTCGATCAGACGCTCCCAGCGCCCGCCATCGCTCGGCGCGTAGAGAAGAAGGCACTCCGCGTCGAGCCCGTCGCGCCCCGCGCGTCCGGTTTCCTGCTGATACGCCTCGATGCTCTTGGGCATGCTCGCATGCACGACGAGGCGCACATTGCTCCGATCGATCCCCATCCCGAACGCGACAGTTGCCACGACGATGTCGAGCGTTTCGTTGCTGAACGCCTGTTCGATCTCGTGACGCTTGGACGCGTCGAGCCCCGCGTGGTACGCGTCCGCGTCGAGCCCGAGCGTGCGGAGCTCGTCCGCGATCTTCTCCGTGTCCTTGCGGCTCAGGCAGTACACGATCGTCCCGCCGCCCTCGCCAGCGCTCGCGTGCCGACCGACCGCCGCCGCGATCTGGTGGGCTGCATTCTCCCGCGCCTGGATGCGATAGGTCAGGTTTGGACGATCGAAGATCCCGATCATCACCTCCGCATCACCCAGCCCGAGCTGCTTGACGATGTCCTCACGCACGCGAGGCGTCGCCGTCGCGGTAAACGCCTGCATGGGGACACCCGGCGCGATCGATCGAAGCTCCGCGATCCGGCGATACTCGGGTCGGAAATCGTGACCCCACTGACTGATGCAGTGCGCCTCGTCGATCGCGATGCACCCAAGACGCCCCTGATCGCACATGATCCCGACGAGCGTCTTAAACGACGGCGTTACCACCCGCTCGGGTGCCGCGAGGACCAGATCGAGCTCACCCGTGACGAGCTGCTTGGCAATATCCCGCGACTCATCGAGCTCCAGACCCGAGTGCATCGCGGCGGCCTTGTACCCCTGAAGCTCAAGACCCCGCACCTGATCCCGCATCAGCGCGATCAATGGCGAGACCACGATCGTCGCTTTGCCCGTGATGAGTGGGGGGACCTGATAGCACAAGCTCTTTCCGCCACCCGTTGGGAGAATCGTCAGACAATCGCGTCCCTCGATCCCCGCAACGATCGCCCGCATCTGCAGCGGGCGGAGCTCGTCGTACCCCCAGACTCGCTTGACGGCGTCGAGTATCGACGACTGGTGCTCGTCCGTGCGCTCTGTCTGTTCGATCATCCCTGACACGCTCAGATCATAGCAAATCCGCCTCAATATGGGCGATTTGGATCGCTCTGAATGGGCTTCAACCAAGAGATTCTCCGGATGACTCGATTTTCATGCTCGACTCATCCTGAGTCCATACCAAGACCCAATCCTCTTACATGTACACGCGGGTTGGGCAACGACCCGCACAACATGCATTCCTGAGAACGAAAGGACACCCATCATGTCTGACACACTCAAAGATACCAAAGTCGCCATCCTCTCCACCAACGGGTTCGAGCAGAGCGAACTCTTCGAGCCCCTCAAAGCGCTGAGAGAAGCCGGTGCGGATGTGAAGATCGTCTCCCCGCACGCCGATTCGATCAAGGGCTGGTCGGGCGACAACTGGGGCGATTCGATTGATGTCGATATGACCCTCACCGAAGCGATCGGACGAGCGGACGAGTTCGACGCGCTCGTCCTCCCCGGCGGCGTCGCGAACCCGGACTCCCTCCGCACCAATGAAGACGCGATCGAGTTCACCCGCTCGTTCTTCAAAGCGGGCAAGCCCGTCTCCGCGATCTGTCACGCACCACAACTGCTAATTGAGTGCGATGTGCTTCAAGGCCGGGAGGTGACGAGTTATCAATCGATCAAGACCGATCTGAAGAACGCGGGCGCGCGTTGGGTTGATCAGGAAGTGGTCTGCGATCAGGCGCTGACCACATCGCGATCGCCGGATGATTTGCCTGCATTCATCCAAAAGACGATCGAAGAGATCGCCGAGGGGATTCACGCAGGCCAGAAAACCGCGTAAGCGTATCAACAACCGATCTCAAAGTGAAACCACGCGCACCCCCATCGATCCGGCACCCTGTGTCGAATCGGTGGGGGTGCTCTCGTCGCGCATACGATCAAGAGATCAGGAGGACACCTATGCAAAGACTCGACAAAAAAACAGCACTCATCACGGGTGCGGCCCAGGGGATCGGGTTCGCGATCGCCGAACGCTTCGTCAAGGAAGGTGCAACGGTCGTACTTACTGATATCAATGACATGCTGGGTTCCTCCGCTGCAGCGCAACTCGGGGATCGGGCGTCATACCGGCGTCTCGATGTTCGCGAGGAATCCGACTGGATCGATGTCCTCCAATCGGTTCAGCGCCTCGACATCCTTGTGAACAACGCGGGGATCACGGGGTTCGACCCGGAAGATCCAAAGCCCCACGACCCCGAGCACGCATCGGTGGAGGACTGGCATCGAGTCCATGAGACGAACCTCCTGGGTACCTTCCTCGGATGCAAACACGCGATCCGCGCCATGCGAACGAGCGGTGGGACGGGGTCGATCATCAACATTGGGTCCCGATCTGGGGTGGTGGGGATCCCCCGCGCGGCGGCCTACGCGTCGAGCAAGGGCGCCATCCGCAACCACACCAAATCCGTTGCGCTCTACTGCGCGGAGGAGGGACTGAGGATCCGATGCAACTGCATCCAACCCGCAGCCATCCTGACCCCGATGTGGGACCCGATGATCGGCACCGGGCCCGATCGCGAGAAGAACATCGCGAAACTCGCTGCGGATTGCCCCATCCAGCGCTTCGGCACGCCTGATGAGGTCGCCCATCTCGCTGTCTACCTCGCAAGCGACGAATCCGCGTACACCACCGGTGCGGAGTTCACCCTCGATGGTGGGATGCTCGCGGGCACCGCGCAGACCCGGTCCTGAATTTCATCGGCTTTGCCGCATTGTGGTTGGTCTACGAGCCTCATCTTGTCTATAACTAGAATAGTTCTAGAGAATGGCGGTCTTGTCCTCGACAAGGGCGCAGCCGAGCCCTTTTGACACGGAGAGTTGCATGTCTGAAAACAACAACGCGAAATGCCCGTACATGACGACCGCGGAGGGCGCACCGATCGGGCGTCAGCAGGCGCTGACCGCAGGCCCCAAGGGCCCGCTGCTCATGCAGGACACTCAGCTCCTCGAGCAGATGCAGCACTTCAACCGCGAACGCATCCCCGAGCGCGTCGTGCACGCGAAGGGTTCGGGCGCGTACGGCACATTCACCGTCACCCACGACATCACCAAGTACACCAAGGCCTCCATCTTCTCCAAGATCGGCAAGAAGACCGAGTGCTTCCTCCGGTTCTCCACCGTCGCCGGCGAACGCGGCGCTGCGGACGCGGAGCGCGATGTCCGCGGGTTCGCCCTCAAGTTTTACACCGATGAGGGGAACTGGGACCTCGTGGGGAACAACACCCCCGTGTTCTTCATCCGCGATCCGTACAAGTTCGCCAACTTCATCCACACCCAGAAGCGCGATCCCAAGACCAACCTCCGCGACAACAATATGCAATGGGACTTCTGGTCACAGTGCCCCGAGTCGCTCCACCAGATCACGACCCTCTTCTCCGATCGCGGGATCCCCGCGTCGTACCGCCACATCAACGGGTACGGATCGCACACCTATTCGTTCATCAACGCCGAGGGCGAGCGCGTCTGGTGCAAGTTCCACTTCAAGACCAACCAGGGCATCCAGAACTGGATGGACGACAAGAGCGCCGAGACGATCGGGCAGGATCGCGAATCGCACCAGCGCGACCTGTTCAACGCGATCGAGAAGGGTGACTTCCCGAGCTGGACCCTCAAGGTTCAGGTCATGACCCAATCGCAGGCCGACGAGTGGTCCGCGAAGACCGGGTGGAACCCGTTCGATCTCACCAAGGTCTGGCCGCACGGCGACTTCCCCCTCATCGAAGTGGGGCAGCTCGAGCTCAACAAGAACCCCGAGAACTACCACGCCGAGGTCGAGCAGGCCGCCTTCAAGCCCAGTGCCCTCGTTCCGGGGATCGGCCCGAGCCCCGACAAGATGCTTCAGGCACGCCTGATGAGCTACGCCGACACCCACCTGCATCGCGTCGGGGTGAACCATCACCAGATCCCCGTGAACAAGCCCCGCTGCCCCGTCATGCACTACATGCGCGACGGGCAGGGCGCGACCGCAGAAACCTACGGGTCCGCGCCCAACTACTACCCCAACACCGTCGCGGGCGCACCTCGCCCCAACGATCAGTTCAACGAGCCCGCGTGGGATCTGGGTCAGACGATCGTTGATCGGTTTGATTCGGGCATCGATCACGACGACTTCACCCAGGCCGGTAATCTCTATCGCCTGTTCGACGAGGGCGAGAAGGATCGCCTAACCACGCGCCTCGCGGGCGTGCTGGGCGACGCGACCAAGGAGATCCAGATGCGCCAGCTCTGCCACTTCTTCCGCGCCGACCCGGACTACGGCGGACGCATCGCGACCAAGCTCGGCGTCGATGTCGAATCGATGATGTCCGGCGCCGGTGCCGTCGAGGCAACCCGCAACACCTGAGTTCCCGCATACCCCAGGGAGCTCTCTTTCTCCCTCACACACAGCCGACGCACGCCTGATCTGTTGGGCGTGCGTTTTTTCATCTGATTCCATCGCCTACGGATACCATTGCCCATGCACACCAACGATCTTCAGTCAATCACCCGCACACTCCGCAGCGCCTGCGACCATGTCGGGCTCGCACAGACACTCGACAAGGCCTACGAGCTCGCGAATCTGTGCGAGTGCCCGAGCGACTCCATCGGGCACGAGGGGCTCGGGTCGGCTGCAGCCCAGATCGCAGCGATGGACACACATCAGATCAATGACCTCATCCGGGTCGGGACCGCGCACTTCCACCTGCTGAACAAGGCAGAGCAGCTCAACATCATCCGCGTCAACCAACAACGCGAACGCGCAAGCGAATCGGGCGAACCCCGCCCCGAGTCCATCGACCAGGCGATGCACACCCTCAGATCGCACGGCATCTCCATCGATCGCACCAAGGAACTCCTCGAACAGCTCGACATCCAACCCACCCTGACGGCTCACCCGACGGAAACACGCCGACGCACTATTCTTGACAAGCAGGCGGACATCGCGACCTGCGTGCTCGCGCTCCGGCGACCGAATCACTCTCCACACGCCGACGCAAAGAGATCGCCGAGCGCCTCGACCGGATCGTGTCCGTGATGCTGCTCACCGATGAGATCCGCGCCCAGCGTCTGGGTGTCCCCGACGAGGTCATCAATGGGATCTACTTCCTCTCGACCACGATCTGGGAGACCGTCCCGCGCCTGTTCCGCGACATCGTGCACGCAGCAGAGCGAACCTTCGGCGAGGACCAGGCCCAGATCGTCGCCAACGACCTCCCCGCGATCCTCCGCTACCGGTCCTGGATCGGAGGCGATCGCGACGGCAACCCCAATGTCACCGCGACGGTGACCCGCGACACCCTTAAGCGCATGCGCGACGCGGTCCTCAAGCTCTGGGACGCGGAACTGGGCAAGCTCCGTCACGCGCTGAGCGTCTCAACCCTGCGTGGCGGATCTGGGCGAAGAGATCGCCCAGCGTGTCCAGGCCGATCTGCGATGGATCGACGACATGGAGCACTACGGGCAACGCCAGTACGAGCCCATCCGCGTCCGTATCGTCCAGATGCAAGCGCGTATCGCGCGCGACCCTGAGTACCGATCCAAGGACCTGCTCGACGATCTGATGCTCATCCGCGACGCGCTCCATCGCGCCGGGCTCTCCGATGTCGCGGAACACGGACTCCTGAGCAACGCGATCGTCCGCGCCCGCGTGTTCGGGCTGCATCTCGCGACGCTCGACATCCGTCAGCACTCCCGCGTCCACGAGCACGCAATCACCGAGCTCCTCCGGATCTCCGGCGTCTGCAACGACTTCACGGCACTCAACGAATCTGAGAAGCTCAACCTGCTCCGCCACCGAACTCAAGACCGCCCGCCCGCTCACCCCGCGCGGCGCGGCCCTCTCCGATGACACGCGTGAACTCATGGATACGCTCGATGTCGTCCGCGAAGCCGTCGAGCAGGAATCCGACTCGATCCGCTCGTGGGTCATCTCCATGACCCACGATGTGAGTCACATGCTCACGCTGCTGCTGCTCATGAAGGAAGCGGGCATCTACCGCCCTGCAACCAACGGCAATGAGTCCGTCTCTCGCGTGCATGTCGTCCCGTTGTTCGAGACCATCGACGACCTTGAGCGCGCGCCGTCACTCATGACCGAGACCCTCACGGACCCCGTGTTCCGGGCGCACCTCGACACCATCTGCGCCGACGGGCCGCTCGAGCAGGAAGTGATGCTCGGGTACTCCGACTCCAACAAGGACGGCGGGTTCCTGATGGCCAACATCGCACTTGCGCGGGCGCAGGACGCCGTCGCGCGGGTCTTCGCGGAGCAACGGGTCCAGCTCCGGTACTTCCACGGACGCGGCGGTACCATCGGGCGAGGCGGCGGGCGTGCGGGGCGAGCGATCATGGCGGCACCACCCAACGCCCGCACCGGACGCATGCGCTTTACCGAGCAGGGCGAGGTCATCACCTTCCGATACGCACTCCCCGACATGGCGCGTCGGCATCTTGAGCAGATCGTGCACGCGGCGCTCCTCGCATCGTCCGACGCGTGCGAATCGCCGAGCGATCCGGGGTTTGACGAGTTCCTGCTCCAACTCGCGCAACGAGCGCAGACAACCTATCGCGAGCTGATCGACGATGCGTCGTTCTGGGACTGGTTCGTCGGCGCATCGCCCATCGAGCACATCGGGAACATGCCCATCGCGTCACGACCCGTGTCGAGGGCGCAGGGCAAGGCGTTGACATTCGATCGCCTCCGCGCGATCCCCTGGGGGTTCTCGTGGATCCAGATGCGGGCGCTCGTCCCGGGGTGGTACGGGATCGGTACGGCGATCGCCGACGCGTCCGAGTCCAATCGCGCTACCCTCCGCGCCAACGCGCAGCGCCCATTGATCTCCACAATCCTCGAGAACGCGTCGCAGGAACTCGCCCGCGCCCGCATGCCCATCCTCGAGCGCTACGCCAAGAACGCGCCCGAGGGCACCAAGGTGTTCGATCGCATCCACGCGGAGTACCAACGCGCCAAGGACGCGATCCTTGATGTCACGGGCAACGACAATCTCATGGCCCACTCGCCCGTCGTCGGACGCTCGATCCTCGAACGCAACCCGATGACGGATGTGCTCCACCTCGCCCAGATCGAGCTGCTCCACCGGTTCCGTGATGCATCCGACGACGCGACCCGCGCGACGATCGCGCCGATCATCCAAGCGAGCATCAACGGGATCGCCGCCGCGATGCAATCCACCGGGTAACTTCAGGGGACGCAAAGAATCCACCCTGTTCAGGGCTTCGCGCCGAATCGATTTCAATCGATCTTTTCGTGCGCGATGTGCGAGCCCTTGCTTTCCCATACGAATATGCGAGCATTTCTGCATGCCGGGCGCACTTCGCGGCCGGCGAGACTTCTCGAAGGAGTTGCAACAATGGCCATGAAGCCGACCACCCCGACCAACAAGCCCGCACCCACCGCCGGCACCAAGCCCGCGCCCAAGCCGGCACCCAAGCCCACCAACAAGGGCAAGTAACACCGGTTCGGGGTCATATGGACCCATGACACAATCGACCGCCTGATCGGGCTTTTCGCCGCTGATCAGGCGGTTTTTTTATACCTGACGAGGATGCTCGTTTACGCTTCTTCCGTCGAGAGCAGCGCCATCGGGTTCCCCTCGGAATCCTCGATCAACGCCCGGCACCCATGCGGCCTGATCGCGTGCACACCCTGCACGACCTTCCCGCCGAGTCCATTCTACGGCTCTACGCCGTCTTACGTCCGCTGATCGACCTTCAGATCGGCCAATGCACCGCCCCAGCGCGATTCACTTTGCCCATCCTCGTTGTCATACGCACCCGTCTTGCGTCCTTCGATCGTCTTACTCAACCCGATCATGGAAGTGCTCCACCTCCCCCAGATCGAGTCGATCAACCGGTCCCACGATGTCTCCGACGGTGCGACTCGCGCGATGATCGCCCCGACCATCCAAGCAAGAATCTACGAAAACCCAGCCGCAATATAGCGCCACAAGGTGCCCCCCCCAATAAGGGCTTGCTAATGCACGCATATGGGGTATCTCAGTATTATCGAGCGATTGCGTCTCGTCAGGATCCTCCGCCGTCGTACAACAGAGATGAGGGAGCATTCGGTTCTCTCAGATCACTCGAATGGGAAGGAACCCACATGAACTCTGCTACACATCCAAACAGATTACTCAGCATCAGCAACATGGACAGCGACTCATGCATCACAAAGGTCACCCATGCGCTCAAGGATGTGAAAGACATCCGCACCCGGTATGTGGGTCTAGGAAAGGCGAAGATCGAGGCAGACCAGCATGGCTGCGATGCCGCATGCAAAGCCGTATCTGCGATCGGTTTCAACGCGCATGAGATCAAGGATGACAAGAAGAACGCTCAAAGGTCACTCACGCTTGAGAAAGGCGTGAACAAGGAAACCCCTGCGTCCCAGGCCGCAGCAAAGGCTGCTCCGAAGAAACGCTGAAGCTCTTCATCGCCTGACTACCTCGTTTTTTTGAGAGAGGGATAGGTACTCAGGCATGACCACGCGCAGCACTTAGACCTGGTGACTGCGCGTGATACAACGGGTTCGGTGCTGTGGTTTTGTAGTGAGACCCAGTACTGAACCCGTTCATGCATTCCGCATCACGCGTCAACCGTCGAGTGCAGCGCCATCGGATTCCCCTCGGAATCCTCGATCAATGCCCGGCACCCATGCGGCCCGATCGCGTGCACATCCTGCACGACCTTGCCGCCGAGTTCCTCGACCTTCGCCACCGCGTCGCGGATGCGCCCATCGACATTGTGATAGACCAACACCCCGCCCCATCGCGACTCGTTCTGCCCGGGCTGACGCGGCACCAAACACCCGCCGTTGCCCTCGGAATGCTCGAGCACCGCGAACTTGATATCCCCGAACGATTCGCGATGACAGGAGATGTTGCAGACGCCCTCGTAGAACGCGCACGCGCGATCGAGATCATCGACGAAGATGTCGCACCAGACGATGCGGTTGTGTTTGCTGTTGAGGTCAGACATCGACTATTTGCTCCTATAGTAGTCGTTAAGGTTACATACGATACGCGAGTTGGAGGAGTAGCACATGCCGATTTCAGCAGATCCGACAGACTGGAAAGACTTGCAGAATAAGGTGAGTCAAATTCTAGCGGACTGCGGCATGAGCGTTGATGTTGAACGCCGGGTGTCGCTGGTTAGGGGGCAAGTAGAGGTTGACGTGTACGCAGAGGATTCAAGTACTCAACCGCCGTCCATCTATCTGTGTGAGTGCAAGAAGTGGTCAAGTTCAGTTCCGCAAACGGTTGTTCATAGTTTTCGCACGATAGTTTCTGATTCTGGAGCAAACTTTGGGTTGCTTGTCTCATCTAAGGGATTTCAGCAAGGTGCGATTGATGCAGCAAAAAATAGCAATATCAAGCTGCTGACTTGGGTTGAATTTCAAGAAATGTTTTTAGATCGATGGGTTGACGGGTTTTTTTCCTCTCAGCTTGCGAAAGTCGCAGAGCCTCTTGTGGATTACACCGAGCCCTTGAATGTTAGAGTTTCGAAGAAAACTGAGCGGTTCAATAAAGAGCAGATGGACGAGTTTTATCTGCTTAGAGAAAAATATGCTGAGCTGGCATTCTTTGCACTTTCATTTTACCTCCCGTTTTCACCTACCAGAATTAGGCCTTTCAGGCTGCCAATTTCTGCAAATGCGAAGCTGTCAAAGAAACGATTCCCTGAAGAACTATACAATGAAGAGTTGCTTCGGCCATTTCTTGACAAACTATTAGAATCGATAGCGAATGCTTTAGCTGAATTTGATGCTCTTTTTGGTGAGCGGGCATAGTTTGATCTAGAGTACGTGTTAAAAAAGGCAGCGTTGCCGCTGCCTATTTGCTATTGGGTGTAGCACCTGTCTCACGCCATCTGCTTGCTCTCATTGAGCTTCTTGCGGATGACCGTGTGCAGGATCCCGCCGTTGCGGAAGTACTCGATCTCCACCGGCGTATCGATGCGGCAGGTCGCGAGGAACTCGAACTCCGTCCCGTTCGGGCGGGTCACCTTCACCGTCACATCGCAACGCGGCTCGACCGGGTCGGGCATGATGATGTCGAACTTCTCGTCGCCGTCGAGCCCGAGCGATGCCGCATTCTGACCGTCCTTGAATACCAGAGGCAGCACACCCATGAACACGAGGTTCGAGCGGTGGATACGCTCAAAGCTCTCCGCGATGACGGCCTTCACGCCGAGGAGCAGGGTCCCCTTCGCGGCCCAGTCACGCGACGAGCCCATTCCGTAGTCCTTGCCCGCGACCACAACCAGCGGCACGCCGGCCTTCTTGTAGTCCTGCGCCGCGTCGTAGATGTACTCGACAGGAGCGCTCGTGATGTCGTCACCCTTCGTGAAGTTGCGGGTCCAACCGCCCTCGGGCTGGTTGCTGCCGTCCTTCGCGATGTAGTTCTTCACACGCACATTCGCGAAGGTGCCCCGCGTCATCACGCGATCGTTCCCTCGACGCGAACCGAACGAGTTGAAGTCGCTCTGGCGCACGCCCTGCGCGAGCAGGTATTGACCCGCGGGAGTCTCGGGTTCGATGCGGCCGGCCGGGGAGATGTGGTCCGTCGTGACCGAATCACCCAGCAGGCACAGGCAACGCGCACCCGAGATCGTCCCGAACCCGGGCGCCTCTTCCGTCATCCCCTCGAAGAACGGCGGGTTCTGGATGTAGGTGCTCTCGTCGCTCCACTCGTACAGGTCCGACTCGTGCACCGGGACCGCGTTCCAGGTCTCGTTTTCGGTGTAGACCGCGCCGTACTTGCGCTGGAACTGCTCGGTCGTCACGGACGAGTTCACGATCGTGTCGATCTCCTCACGCGTCGGCCAGATGTCCTTGAGGTACACATCCTTCCCGTCCGGGGTCTGGCACAGGGGCTCGTTGTACACATCGATGTCGATCCGGCCCGACATCGCGTACGCGACGACGAGCGGGGGCGACGCGAGGAAGTTCGCACGCACCTCCGGGTGCACGCGCCCCTCGAAGTTGCGGTTCCCCGAGAGGATCGACGCAACCGCCAGATCGCCCTCCTGAATCGCACTCTCGATCTCAGGCGGCAGTGGCCCAGAGTTGCCGATGCAGGTCGTGCACCCGTACCCGACCGTATTGAACCCGATCGCGTCGAGGTGCTCCGACAGCCCCGACTTGTCGAGGTACTCCGTCACGACCTTCGAGCCTGGCGCGAGCGAGGTCTTCACCCATGGCTTGCGCTTGAGCCCGAGCTCGTTGGCCTTCTTCGCGACCAGACCCGCCGCGATGAGCACATCGGGGTTCGAGGTGTTCGTGCACGAGGTGATCGCCGCGATGACGATCGACCCGTGGGTGAGGGTGGACTCGTCGCCGATGTTCTCGGGGTGCGATGCCTCGGTATGCACGACCTTGGCCGTTGCGCCCGTGTTACTCGCGCCGAGCCCCTTGGGACCCATCGGCGCGGTGAGCATGGTGTCCCACGCGGTGTGCAGCGAATCGAGATCGATCCGGTCCTGCGGACGCTTGGGACCCGCGACACAGGGCTTGACCGCTGCGAGATCGAGCTCAAGCGTCGCGCCGAACTCGGGCTCGGGCGCGTCGGGGGTCCAGAAGAACCCGGACGCCTTCGCCCATGCCTCGGTGAGTGCACATTCTTCTTCGGTCTTGCCGGTAAAGCGGAAGAACTCGATCGTCTTCGCGTCGATCGGGAAGAACCCGCAGGTCGCGCCGTACTCGGGCGCCATGTTCGCGATGGTGGCGCGATCGGGGATGGAGAGCTCCGCCATGCCCTCGCCGTAGAACTCGACGAACTTCTCAACCACGCCGTGTGCACGCAGCATCTGGGTGACCGTGAGCACCAGGTCAGTCGCCGTCGCGCCCTCAGGAAGCTTGCCCTTGAGCTTGAACCCAACAACCTCCGGCGTGAGCATGTACACGGGCTGCCCGCACATCACCGCTTCCGCCTCGATCCCGCCGACACCCCACCCGAGGACGCCGACGCCGTTGATCATGGTGGTGTGCGAGTCGGTACCGACGAGCGAGTCGGGGTAGACCCACTTGATCCCGTCCTGCGTCTTGCTCAGACATCCGCGTGCAAGGTACTCCAGGTTCACCTGGTGCACGATCCCCGTCGCAGGCGGCACAGCGCGGAAGTTGTCGAGCGATTCCTGACCCCACTTGAGGAACGAGTAGCGCTCGTTGTTGCGCTCGAACTCGTACTGCGCGTTGATCGTCAGCGCCACGCGCGTCGCAAAGTCGTCCACCTGCACCGAGTGATCGATGACGAGGTCGCACGCAACCGCGGGGTTGATCTGGTCCGCGTCGCCGCCCAGGTTCTTCATCGCGTCACGCATCGCCGCGAGATCCACAACACACGGCACACCCGTGAAGTCCTGCAGCACCACCCGCCCGGGCATGAACGGCATCTCCACGCTGTTCACATCACCCGCGTTGTAGTTCGCCAACCCCGAGACATCGTCGTTGGTGACAATGAAACCGTCGAGGTTCCGCACCATCGCCTCGAGCAGCACCCGGATCGAGTAGGGCATCGTGTCGATGTTCCCGACCCCCTGCGCCTGGAGGGACTTGAGGTTGATGTAGCTGTACTCGCTGCCGTTGACCGAAAGGGTCTCGCGTGCATTGAACGGGTCGCCTGCCATGGTGTTGCTCCTTCGTGGAAGTGGGGGACTCCTGATTCCACTTGAAGTATCGGATCAACAATGGCATGAATCAAATCAATGGATTTTACATGATGCATCAATTAAAATGATTAGATGCGACCCGGTCGCAACGCCATTAGAGGAGATCGATCAGCATCTCTTCAAAGACTGCGGATGCACGACTCGGCAGCCGATCGAGCGCACGCACCACCCCCAGATTTCGCGTCAATCCCCCGTCCCGGCACCGCACCCCCATCCCGGGGGGGAGCCCGTGCTTGCTGACAAACCCCACCCCGATGTTCGCGCGAACCATCTGCACGATCGATTCGATCGAGCGCAGCTCCATCACCACTTCGAGCGTCACTCCATGCGCACCCGCTGCCTGATCGATGATCTTCCGCACCGCCGACCCGGCCTCGAACGCGATCACCGCCTCGCCCGCGAGTTCCTGCCAACGGAATGTTTTCCGCCCGTGCAGCGCGTGCCCCTCGGGCACGATCAGCATCAGCTCATCGCGGATCTCCTTCACGATCATCAGCTCATCGGCGCGCGGATGCTCGATGGGCAGGGTCACGACCCCCAGGTCCAACTCGCCCGAGAGCACCCCCTGCGCCACGGCGCTGCTGCCCGCCTCGCGGATCGAGAACCGCAGACCCGGGTGTTTCTTTCTGACGGCCTGGATCGCGCCGGGCAAGAGGTACCCTGTCGCTGTCGCCCCCGCGCCCACGCGGATCGAACCGGTTTCCAAACCCACGAGCGATCGCACCGCCTCTGCTGTTTGCTGCGATGCACGCAGGGTGATCTTCGCGTGCTCCACAAAGACCTTCCCCGCCTCGGTGGGCTGCACCCCGTGCCCCGTGCGATGGAACAACTCGGTACCCAGTTCATCTTCGAGTTTGCGGAGTGCCGCCGACAACGCCGGCTGGGTCACGCCGAGCTGCTCCGCTGCGCGGGTCATGTGCCCGTGCTCCGCGATCGCGATCATCTGGTGCATCGAACGCAGATCCATCAACGATCTCCCAAGGAACCTTCAGTTCCCAGCGCCTCGATCAGCACCCCGATGTGCGGCTCATAGTTCCGCCACCGCTCCTTCGAGCTCGTGTACATGGGTTTCCGTACCTGATCCGAGCTCAATGTGCTCACTGCGCGATCCGTCTTGTGCGATTGAGCGCACGCGTCGTCCCACTCGAGTTCGATGAAATCGATGATCCGGCGCGCCCCGTTCACGGGGTCCTCGATCAGTTCCTCGTAGCCCACATCGAGTATCGGGATCGAATCGATCGAGCTCCAATGTTCCATGTACCGCTCGTAGACCTGGTACTGATTCGCGAGATGCTCAAGGTCGTAGGAATACCCGTGATTCACATCGCCGACAAAATCGAGCATGAAACAACTGGTGCACACATCCAGCGGATTGCGGACGCAATGGATGAAACGCGCCCCGGGGAACATCTTGCTGATCACCCCGACATGCTCGTAGTTGTTGGGCAGCTTATCCGTGATTCGCTCGATCCCGTTTCCCTTCTCGCGTTTGGCCGCCTTCTCCATGTTCTTGAGCGCCTTGCGGGCGTGCCGATCGAGCGCTGGGGTCTTGAGCTGCTCCGCGATCGCGACGCGATCATCGAGGTGCTCGTTCGGGTCCGTCAGCTCCCGCGCCGACCAGTATGTGTCCAGCAGCTCCCCCGACCCGTATGCCTGCGGATGCGACGCGATAATCTGCTCCACCAGACTTGTCCCCGATCGGGGCATCCCGATGATGAACACGGGCTTTTCGCTCGTGGTGCGTGATTCCGGGATCGCCTCGTGCCGCTCGGGGCTCCATGCTTCCAATCGTTTCGCGCAGGTCCGGTTGATCCGCGCCGGATCGTACCCCGTGTTCCGAAGCTCACCACCCCGCTGCGCCTGCTCGAACGCCTCGTCGTATCGACCCGCTTGATCCAACAGCTTTGCGAGATACAACCGAACCTCCGAATGCAGCAGCCGCTCAAGCGATCGCCAATCGTCGTTCGACGACAGGATTCCCTCCAGGAGTCCAATTCCCTCATCCCTCTTCCCGATCGATCCGCACAGGTTGGCGTACACCGCGACGAGCTTTGGAGAGTTGATCCCGCGATCGATCGCGCCCCTGAGAATCTGCTCCGCTCGCCCCGGATCGCCGCCCAGCCACCAGATCATCGCCGCGGGGATCAGCGCGTCCGGGTGGTCGGGCGCAAGCTCGATGGCCCGATCCGCGCACGCCCGCGCCTCGTCGCGATGCCCCAACCGATTGAGCACCTCCCCGAGCTTGGTATGCATCCCAAACTGGTTCCCATCTCGCGAGATCGCCTTCTTGAGGTTCCGCTCGGACTCGTCGAGCATCCCCATCGAGCATTGGGCAGACCCCACGAAGTAGTACCCTGGCGCCCACTGGGGCTTGAGCTTGACGATCTGCTGTCCCAGCGCGAGCGTTTCGCGTGCCCGCCCCGCAATCTCGTGCGCCTGCGCCTCGCGTGCGAGCGTTATCGCGTCCTTGTTTCCAGCTGATTTACTCATCAAGAACAGTCTAGCCGACGCAAATCCCCCCGGACCCGGGGCAGACCCCCGCACGCGACGCTATCCTATATATTGATACCCGCTCGCACCGACGCGACGACGAGGACGCACGCATGACGACCACGCGCCAGATCGCCCGATTCATCACTATCGCCGCACTCGCGATCCCGGGGATCGCCCAGGCGCAGAGCTCGGAGTTCGAGCTCACCGATTCGGGCGAGTGGACCCAGACCGAGACCCCCGAGCCCGGCACCGACGCCGCGTTCATGGCCGACATGACCAAGCTCATCGCCGAGGGCAAGCCGGGCACCGCCGCCGACAAGCTCGGGGACTGGCTCGAACGCAACAAACGCACCCGCAACCCCTACATCCCACAGGGCTACTACCTCCACGCGCTCGCCCGCGTGGACAACGATCGCGAGTACAAGGCCCTCTTCGATCTCGAATCGATCATCCAGGACTTCCCCGACTCGCCCTACTTCCTCAAAGCCGTCGAACTTGAGTATCAGATCGGGATCGACTACATCAACGGCAAGAAGCGCCGATTCCTCGGCATGCGCATCGAGAACGCCCGCCCAACGGGCGAAGAACTGCTCATCCGCACCCAGGAACGCGTCCCCGGGTCCGCCCTCGCGGAAGAAGCCGCGATGACCCTCGCGGACCACTACTACAAGCGTCGCGAGCTCAAGCTCGCCGCGGATATGTACTCGATCTTCCGCCAGAACTTCCCCAACTCCCCACGCGTGCAGCGCGCGATGCTCCGTGAGATCGAAGCCAACATCGCCCGATTCAAGGGCCCGCGCTACGACGGTTCGGGTCTGCTCGACGCTAAGCTCCTCATCGAGGAATATCAGAACCAGTTCCCCGCGGACGCGATCCGCTCGGGGATCACGGAGGGGCTCGACGCGTGGATCGACGAATCCGCCGCCCAGCAGGTCCTCGACACCGCCCGTTGGTACCTCAAGGTCGATGACGAGGCGTCCGCACGGTTCGTGCTCGCACGCCTCATCCGGCGTCACCCCGCGACGGACGCTGCGGACGAGGCGCTCGACATGATGCTCGAGCGTGGGTGGGTCACCTTCGAGCCCGAAACACCCGACGCAGAATCCCAATCATCCGAATCAGATGAGGAACCCACCGAATGATCGGATGCTTTGGAACACTGGTGCTCTCCGCGATCCTGGCGCTGATGTTCGCGCTCGTGCCGGGGTGCGCGTCGTCTCCCAATCAAGGGTACGCGTTCGATTCGACCTTCGACGAGTCGATCAACACGATCGCCGTCCCCATCTTCCGCAACGAGACCACATCGCGAGGCATCGAGATCCAGCTCACCGAAGCGGTGATGAAACAGATCCAGCAACGCACCCCCTGGCGTCTCACGCCGTCCGATCGCGCCGACACCACACTGGTGGGCGTGATCACGAGCACATCCCTTCGCGCACTCTCCGACGACCCGCAGACCGGGCTCGTGCAGGAGCAGGCCGTCCAGATCACCATCCGTTTCGAGTGGCGCGACAACCGCACGGGCGATGTCCTCGTCGCACGCGACAACTACTCCGCGTCCGCCGTCTTCCACCCCTCAAGAGCGGTGGGGGATCGATTGGAACTCGGGCAACGCAACGCGATCGACGAGCTCGCGCACGATCTGGTCTCGGACATGCGTTCCGGGTGGTAATCCTCAGTTTCGGTCTCAACCCGATCCCAACCCCCTTTTCACGCGTACAAGCAGGGGCGGCCCGTTGCGTCAAAGCGCTATGATTCGCCCGTAGACCCGCGTTCTTGCGCATTCATCGGGCTCGGGGGAAATACAAACCCCGCCCTGACCGATGTTCAAGGGACGGATCGATCGAAAACCTCGATCCTGACGCAGGGAACGGATCGACCCCGTCCAAACGGACGAAAGCACCCACGATTAACTATGTCTGAAAACACACCCCAGAACAACAAGAACCCGAAGGACCCCAACGGGCAAAAGCCGCCCGTCCCCAACAAGCCGCAAAGCCGCGGGATGTTCGGGTTCTTCGCGATCATGCTGATGGTCCTGATGCTCGTCATGTTCCTCTCGTCCGCCCAGAAGGGGTCGAAGATGAGCTGGCGCGAGTTCGAGAACGCGTATGTCGCGGGGAACATCAAGCAAGACTCCGTCACCCTCCACGATACCGCGATCACCGCGATCCAGACCCAGAAGGAGACCGGCGCGAAGGACCAGCTCGTCCGCATCGAGCTCAACAGCGCCGATCGCGAGCTCAAAGCCCAGCAGCTCAACGAGCTCACCAACGGGCAGTTCGAGTCCAAATCGCCCTCCGGGTTCGTGCAGTTCCTCTACATGTTCGGCCCGGTGATCCTGCTCATCGCGATCATCTGGTTCGTCCTCGCGCGGGGCATGCGTGCCGCTGGCGGCGGCGGGGGCATGATCGGGTCCTTCGGTAAGTCCCGTCATAAAACCATGACCAAAGAGATGACCGGCATCACCTTCAAGGATGTCGCCGGCATCGAAGAAGCAAAGTCCGAAGTCACCGAGATCATTGAGTTCCTCAAGAACCCCAAGCGCTTCACCCGCCTGGGCGGGCGCATCCCCCGCGGCGTGCTCCTCGCCGGGCAGCCCGGGTGTGGCAAGACCCTCCTCGCCAAAGCCATCGCCGGCGAAGCGGATGTCCCCTTCTTCTCGATCTCGGGTTCCGACTTCGTCGAGATGTTCGTCGGCGTCGGCGCGTCGCGTGTCCGTGACCTGTTCAAGCAGGCCAAGGACTCCTCCCCCTGCATCATCTTCCTCGACGAGATCGACGCCATCGGGCGTCGTCGCGGTGGCGGGTTCTCAGGTGGCGGCAACGACGAACGCGAGCAGACCCTCAACGCCATACTCGTCGAGATGGACGGGTTCGGCTCGGGCGACGGCGTCATCGTCATCGCCGCGACCAACCGCCCCGATGTCCTCGACCCCGCCCTCATCCGCCCCGGACGCTTCGATCGCCAGATCACCGTCCCGCTTCCCGATGTTGCCGGGCGTCTGCAGATCCTCAAGGTCCACGCCAAGAAGGTCAAGCTCGGGCCCAATGTTGATCTCGAGAAGATCGCGCGTGGCACCCCCATGTTCTCCGGCGCCGACCTCGCCGCGATCGTAAACGAGTCCGCGATCTCCGCGACCATGCTCGACAAGGAGTTCATCGAGCACGAGGACCTCGAAGAGGCCCGCGACAAGGTCCGGTTCGGACGCGCCAACAAGTCGCGCGTGCGTGAGAAAGAAGAAAACAAGCTCGTCGCGTACCACGAAGCCGGGCACGCCGTGCTCCAGGCGCTCCTCAAGGACGCCGACCCGCTGCACAAGGTGACCATCATCTCCCGCGGCGACTACGGCGGCGCAACCTTCTCCCTCCCTGAGAAGGACCGGATGGGGTACGGGCTCAAGTGGCTCCACGCGACCATGCGCGTCATCTGCGGCGGACGCATCGCCGAAGCAAGGGCGATGGACGATGTCTCGTCCGGCGCATCGGGCGACATCCGTCAGGCAACCCGCCTCGCTCGCGCAATGATCCTCGAGTGGGGCATGAGCGCCAAGCTCGGGTTCGTCAACTACTCGGGTGAGGATACCCGCGACTCGTTCATCCCCGACAAGGACTACTCCGACGAGACCGCCAAGGTGATCGACGAGGAAACCCGCCGCATCGTCGACGAGGCCTACGCGGACGCCGAGCGGATGCTCTTCGACAACTGGGATAAGGTCGAAGCCGTCGCCCAGGCGCTCCTCAAGTACGAGAACCTCACCGCCGACGAGGTCCACACCCTCATGCGAGGCGAATCCCTCGGGCGATCCACCGTCGCCGACCTGCTCGGCTCGGGCCCCTCAGGACCCGCCAAGGGCAACAAGCCCGCCGAGCGTAAGCCCACCGAAGATGGCGAAACCGACATGCCGGGCGACACGGTCCCGGACCCGGTGTAAGGAACCATGCAACTACTGAATCAACACCCGGCATGTGCCGGGTGTTTTTCTGTCCGTCTGCTATGCTCAGCCCATGCAACATGATTCTGAACCGATCGAGCACCCCCGCGCAACCCTCCAGAACTACCACTGCCCCAAGTGCAAGTACGACCTGGTTGGGTGCGATCCCAAGGGCAACTGCCCCGAGTGCGGCAGGCCCGTCATGTCGGGGTGCATCGTGTGCGCCTACGACCTCTCCGGAACCGATCTTGAGTCGAACTGCCCCGAGTGTGGCACACCCGTGTACTGCTCCGTCGGACGGGGCGCGCTCAACGGGGTTCCGACCGAACAACTCAAGTCGGTCCATCTCGGGTTCCGTCTCGTCACGAATCTGATCCTGCTGTACATCGTCTCGGTCATCGTCACGATGGTCGGTTTGTTTTACATCATCGGAGTCAACCCAGATCAGTACTACCCCCTCGCCGCGATCGCAGCGATCGTCAACAACGGGCTAATCTTTGGGATCATCTACGGGTGGCTCCGCCTCGCTCAGCGCCTGCAGAACCTCCCTGACGCGCTCGATCGCCCTGATCACAGGAGCTTCGTCCGCGTTGTATTGTGGATCTTTGCGGGCTCAACCGTGATCACGCTCGTCTACGGGCTCTTCCCGAACGATCCCAACGCCCCCCCAAGCGCGATCGATATCGCGTACGCGATCTTCTCATTCCTCGTCGCGATTCTCATGCTCGTGGTGTTCGTCGCCAATGTGTTGTACATGGGCTGGTTCGCCCGCCTCGTGGGCAACACGAAGATGGCCAAGCGTGCCAAGCACTTCGTCTGGTACGGCCCACTCATCGCTGTCTTTGGATTCTTCATCCTCTTCCTCGGCCCACTCATCACGCTGATCCTCTACTGGAACATGATCGAGTACACCCGGCGCGACCTCAAGCAGATCATCGCTGCTCGATCCTGAAGGAGTGTGAGGCAGTTGAATGAGATGGCATTCGCAAACAGTCAGACCACAGATTCAGTGACCACCGCTTCCGCGAGTCTTTGGGCCTCGGAAAAGATCAATACTTCGGAATCAGGGTTATTGGCTCGGTGTCCTGCGGTTGCTTGTGTCGTTTACTCAAACACAAGCACCACGATGTCGTTTCCGCCGTAAAAAGAAGATGTTCCGCCAGGATCCATCTGCAGCATAAACCCAAAGTCATAATCGCCCGGGGGCAATCCAGTCGCGAGTGCACAGCTGGGTAGGTTCAAGTAACTCGTGCTGCCGCGATCCATAGCCGTGAGCGGGATGGGGGCTCCGCCTGAACCTGCTGGGCGATAGGCGAGTTGGAAGAAGACAATGGAGGCATTGTTGCCGGAGAAAGCAGTCGCAGCACCCACAACAAGTACCTTGGAACTCGTGGATCCGACTGTCACTCGCTCGGTATCCACGAAGAGGAAACCTGGCGCAGGAGGAATGGGCGTGCTGTAGTTCGTGTTGTTACTTCCGCTCTCAGAGTCTGTAACCGTTGAGCCTGCAGCAGCGAAGGTTTGGAGGCTCCCATCCGGGAACTTCAGTCCGCCGGGCACGAATGTGACCGAGGATGGATTCTGCGCGTAGTTCGCGTTGCTCCCATAGGTCACCCGCAACTCAGGCGCTGTGTTCGAGGTCGTCCGGACCATGCCCCATTTGTTCGTGACCTCGTTGTTGATGCTCTCGCCGAAGACCAGCCCTGAGCCGAAGCTGCCCGTGTTCGAGCTGTAGATCCCCAGCACCGCGTCGTTGTCCTCAAGCGCAAGCGTCTCGTTGAGCATTCCATCATTGAACACGCCGATATCTCGATCCGTCACATGCAGCGGCGCGGTGGATGGCACATCGCCGATCGCGATCTGCCCATCCTCTTTGACCCGGATCAACCCGTTGGAAAACGCAGCGGTCGTGACCGTCAAATAGTCGAGCCCGAACGCGTTGTCGTGGCGAATCCCGAATATCTCCGCGCCGAATCCGTTCTCAAAGATGAGTCTGCTGTAAATCCCACCAATGCCAGGAACAGAACCCTGAAGCACCGCTGTCGCAGGTGTAAAGGCTTGGGTTGAACGAACGACGAGACTCGCACCATCCTTCGCGATCTCAAGGTCACCGCTCGGCGACTCAGTCCCGATCCCCACGCGCCCCGAGGCATCGACATGGATGCCCCGCGTCTGCAACGAATAGGGCGATGCGCTGACTTCCTCGCGGGGTGACATCACGAAACCACCAACCGTGATCTCAAGCCAGAGCGATCCGGTACCGCTTGCGATCGCGCCGAAATCAAGCCTCGCCGTGAACAACCCCTCAACCACATCGACACCCGGGAGCGTGACAGTCGATCCAACTTGCGATCCGCCTAAGGCCGCATCAAACAAGCGAAACTGCATTGGTACAGTCGTGTCAGCAGCCTGACCATTCTGCTTGAGCTGCCCCTGATATGTGAATGCCGTCGGCGCAAGTTGAGCCAGGGCGCTCATCGGGAAAAGGAGTAGTGTCGCCAATACGGCGCTAAGTCGGTGATTCATTTGCATCGTGTTCCCTCTCTGATATGTACACCTACTTGATACCAACATTGCCGAAGCGTTGCAAGGGAGATCTCTGAGCCCAGGCGTGCATGAAACGGCAAACCCCATGTAAACTGTGTCAGGACATACAGATCGATGCGATTGCGGGATCAACTCTGTCATTGCAATCCCTGAGTTGCGGAGTCAAAATCGCCTGATCCACCCGGGCCCGCTTGTCCGATACACTCTGCGACCATGGACCACATCGCCGCCCTTCGCCGAGACATTCACGCGCACCCCGAGCTCTCCGGGCGCGAGCACGCGACGCACGATCGGATCGTGGCGCACCTGCACGCCCACGCCCCGGGTGCCCGGGTCATCCCACGCGTCGGCGGAACGGGGCTCATCGCCATCATCGAACCCGAACGGTTCGCCCGGACCCTGATCTACCGCGCGGATACCGATGCGCTCCCCATCGTCGAGGAGACGGGCTCGCTGCACGCGTCGTCCACCGCGGGCATCATGCATGCGTGCGGGCACGACGGGCATGCCGCGATCGCGGTGGGGCTCGCGGAGCACTTCGCTCAAAGTCCAATCCCCAACACCCGCGTCCTCGTCGTGTTCCAACCCGCAGAAGAGATCGGCACCGGCGCGGAAGGGGTTCTCAACGATCCACGATTCACCGAGCTCATCACCGACCCCGCCAACACCAGCGCGATCGCGATCCACAACCTCCCCGGGTACCCGCTCGGGCAGCTCGTCGTTCGATCGGGTCCCATGTGCCCCGCGTCCATCGGGGTTCGGCTCGTGCTCAAGGGGACCGCCGGGCACTCGTCCCAGCCGCGCCTCGCCCGCTCGCCCCTCCCCGCAGCCGCCCAGCTCGTCGCGCAGCTCATGGACCTGCCCAAACGCATCGAACGCGTCGGTTCGCTCGCGACGATCACCTATATCGGATCGGGCATCGACGCGAACTTCGGGATCATCTCCGATCAGGCGGTCCTCTGCGTCACCCTCCGCGCTCTTCGAAGCGAGCACCTCGACAACCTGCTCGACAAGTCGTTGCACCTCGCCCAGCGCACCGCCGACGATCACCGCCTCACCCTCGAGCACACCACCCACGAACGCTACTCCGCCACGATCAACAACGAGACCCTCGCCGAGCGGACCCTGGAGATCGCGAACCAGACCGCGATGGACTTCGTCGTCGCAGACCAACCCATGCCCTGGTCCGAGGACTTCGGGCGCTTCGGCGAACGCTTCCCCTCCCTCCTGCTCGGTCTGGGCTCGGGCGTCACCCAACCCCACCTCCACGCCAACACCTTCGACTACCCCGACGAGCTCACCCCCAAAGCCGTCCACACCCTCTCCACCCTCATCCGCGCTCTTGAGCCCAGCGCCGAATCCAGCACATGATTCTTTTCTGCGCCTCTGCGCGATCTCCGCGTCCTCTGCGTTCAAACAGAAAAAAAGGACGCCCCCTGGACATCCTTCAAAGACTCGCGTTCAACACAACCACTCACACGCCCATCGCCACAATCGCATCCGCGAGCTTGATGAACCCCGCCCGGTCCGCGCCCGCGCCGTAGTTCACGATGCCGTTGTCCTTCGGCGCGTGCTCCACGCACTGCTCATGGATGTGCTGCATCACATCGTGCAGCTTGTTGAGCGCCCGCTCCTTCGTCCACGCATCGTGCGAAGCATTCTGCGACATCTCAAAGCACGAGGTCGCCACGCCGCCCGCGTTGGCCGCCTTGCCCGGCCCAAAGCTCACGCCGTGCTCGTGGAACACGCCACGCGCCTCGTGCGTGCACGGCATGTTCGCGCCCTCGGCCACGAACTTGCAACCCCGATCCGCCATCACCTTCGCGTCGTCCTTTTCTACCTCGTGCTGAGTCGCACAAGGCAGCGCCACATCGTGGTCCACATGCGACCACGGCTTGTCCTCGCGGTAGAACTCGCACCCATCGCCCGACCAGTCCTTGAGCCGACCACGCTGGTTCTCCTTGAAGTCGATAAGCTCACGGATCTGCTTCTCGCTGAAGCCGCCCTCACAGATCAACGCCCCGCCCGAGTCCGACAGCGAGACAACCACCGCGTCCTTCTGGTGCGCCAGCTCAGCAGCGTACAGCGCCACATTCCCCGCGCCCGAGATCGCCACCCGCATGCCCTCCAGCTTCTCGCTCCGGTGCTTGAGCATCTGCTCCACAAAGGTCACCGCGCCATAGCCCGTCGCCTCGGTCCGCCCAAGCAGCCCGCCCAGCGACATCGGCTTGCCCGTGAGCACCCCGTCGCGCTGCTTGGTGATTTTCATGTACTGCCCATACAGGAACCCGATTTCGCGCCCGCCCACGCCGATGTCACCCGCTGGCACATCCACGCTCGGGCCGATGTGGCGGTACAGCTCACGCATGAACGCCTGACAGAAGCGCATCACCTCGTTGTCGCTCTTGCCCTTGGGATCGAAGTTGCTCCCGCCCTTGCCGCCACCGATCGGCTGACCCGTCAGCGCGTTCTTGAAACACTGCTCGTACGCGAGGAAGTGGAGGGTGTCCTCGGTCACCGTTGGGTGGAACCGCAGCCCCCCCTTGTACGGCCCCATCACATTCGTGTGCTCGATCCGCCACCCGAAGTTCACCTCGACCCCGCCCTGATCGTTCACCCACTCCACCCGGAACCGGATCACCCGATCGGGGATGAGCAATCGCTCGAACACGCGTGCCTTGCGGTATTTCTCATTCTCCGCAATCACCGGCTCGACCGATTCCGCGACCTCCTCGATCGCCGACCGATAAAGGTTCCCCGGATTGATCGCGTCGATCATGTCCTTGATCTTGAGTTCTGCGCTCGCTGTGGTCATGTGAACCTCTGTATCTGATCGGGCACCGGGAACGAACACACGCCCATGAGTACCCTTCCCCTCGCAGTCGATAGTCAGCCGCGAACACAGGCCCCGAGCATGAACGATATCACCATCACCCCGGCGAATGACCCCGTCCACGGGCGAATCTGGCAGCTCCGTGCCACCCAGGTGCTCGAGCACCCCCGAGATCGCGTCTTCCCCTTCTTCGCGGACGCCTACAACCTCGAGAAACTCACACCGAGCTTTCTCAAGTTCAATGTCCTCACGCCCAAACCCATCGCGATGCGCTCGGGGTGCGAGATCAAGTACGCCCTCAAGGTCCGTGGTATTCCCATCAAGTGGAAAACCACCATCCTCGATTGGGACCCGCCCCACCAGTTCGTCGATAACCAGGACTCGGGCCCCTACGCCCTTTGGCACCACACCCACACCTTCGAGCCCACAGCGGATGGCTCGGGCACAGTCTGTACCGATATCGTCCGCTACCGCCCCGCGGGGTGGATCCTCGCGCCGCTCGTCAACCGGTTCTTCGTCCAGCGTGATGTGGTCAACATCTTCCGGTATCGCTTCAAGATGCTCGAAGAGATCTTCCCGCCCAAAATCTGAGCGTCATCAACGCCGCCGACGCGCCGCCGCCAAGCCAGCCGCACCAAACAGCGCCAGCGTGCTTGGCGAAGGCACCCAGTACTCAATGAACAGCACGGACCCATCCATCAGCGTCGCCTCCGCCCCGCCCGGGTTGTCGACAAAGGTGTCGTATAGCTCCACCTCAAAGGTGCCACTCGGCCCCTGCAGGAAGTGAAACCCCAGGTCATCCCAGAAGTGAATGATCGGCACGAATGACACGCCAGAGCCGGGGCCTTGGTTCTGTCCAAACACCGACTCGTCGTAGACCTCACCATTGTCCGATCGGAACTGGATCCGCAGATCGCTCAGCCACGATTGCCCGAAAGTCTCCACTTGCAAGTTCCAGCCGATGCCATGAATATCCGAGCGAGGGAACGCCATCGCGTCCAGAACCTGGTTTATATCCTCACCCAGCCCTCCGAACGCGCTGAGCCCCGAAATGTCGATCGTCGTCCCCACCAGCCAGCGATCATCATGCGAGACCGCGCCCTGCGAGGCAACCTCCGCGCCCGCCAGACCGGCCAGCGCACCCAAGCCACACACCATGATTGCACACTTCATCATCTCTTCTCCTCCATAGATCAGCAGAAACAAACAACCCACGGAGCATAACCCAACAGGCCCAAATACAAAAGCAAGAAATTACACCAACCAACATGAAGATCTGATCGACTTATTCCGAGCTGGGGGCCCTGCTTTGACTCCAACGGCAAAGCAGGTCATCCAAAACACCCCCCTTCGCGATCTTCGCGTTCACCCCATCTCTTCTTTGCGCCCTCTGCGTGTCCTTCGTGCCATCTGCGTTTAAACCCAAACACCCGCGACCATCATTCCTCAAACAAAGCAGACCCACTCGACAGCTCCCTCGGCACCGAATCAAGCTTCTTCGGCTCCGTCAGCGCTTTCCCACTCTTGGCACCCGCGTCCTCGAACTTCCGCAGGGTCGGCACCATCCGCGTATCGATCGACCCAACGAGCTTGTTGTACCGATCCACCGCCTGACGGATCGAGTCCCCGAGCTTGCCCGCGTGCTCGAACGCAGTCGCCGCCCGATCGTGTAGCTCCTTGCCAAGTTCGAACAGCTCCGCCGCCTGCTCCGTCAGGGCGTGCTCGCGCCAACCGACCGCCACCGCACGCAAGAGCCCGATCAGGGTGCTGGGCGACGCGAGGATCACCCCCCGCTGGGCCGCTTCGTCCAACAACTCGGGCTTGCGGGCGAGTGCCGCATCGATAAAGTGATCGCCCGGCACGAACATCACCACAAACTCCGCGCTCTTCCCATCGAACAACGACCAGTACTTCTTGTCGTTGAGCTTCTTCACCTGCTCGCTCATGTGCCTCGCGAAGCGCTGCAGCTGCTCCTCACGCTGCTCGTCCGTGGGGGCGTTCACCGCGTCGATGTACGCGTTGATGTTCGCCTTCGCGTCCACCACGATCACCCGCTCGTTGGGCAGGGTCACCACCATGTCCGGGCGCAGCAGGTTACCCTCGTCGTCGCGCTGCGAGAACTGCTCGTTGAAATCGCAATAGCTCGTCATGCCCGCGAGCTCCGCAACGCGTCGCAGCTGGATCTCGCCGTACTGCCCGCGGATTTCCGGGCGCGAGAGCGCCTTGGTCAATCGCGCCGTCTCCATGCGCAGCGACTCATTGCTCACGCTCGACGCCTTCACCCGCTCGTCGAGGGCCGTGATCTGCTCGTGCGTCTTGTCGAGCGTCTCGCGGATGGGCTTGACCATCGCCTCGATCGCCTGCTTGCGCTTGTCGAGCTCGGACTGCGATAACGAGTCCGCGTCCTTGAGGCGCTCCGTGAGGAACTTGCCCAGCGCCTCCTGGTTGGACTTGAGCGTGCGTGAACCCAGCGCCTCGAACTGCTGAACCATCTGCTCGCGATTTGATTTGTACTCCTCGATGAGCTTGCCCGCCGCGTCCAATCGCTCCACGAGCTTCGCCTGCTCCACCGAGAGGGTCGTTACGCGTGCCGCGGACTCCTCCGCGCGTTCAATCGCGTCCCGCGTCGCTGCCTGCGCTCGCTCGAGATCGCCCACAATTCGGGCATTCTCGTCCTCCAGGCGCTGCGCTTCGCTGCGTGCGTTGATCGCATCAGCGCGAGCAACCCCCGCGCTCCGCACCAACGCCACGCACCACCCCGCCAGCCCAAGCACCAGCACACTCAAGACACCAATCGCGATTTCCATGTCAGGAGTATATCAGGGGTGCCTGTCTGGGAGGTTGCTTCCTGAGTTCGTCCGCCCTGCCAACTTGGCACCCCCGCCTCCAAAACCGCCACCTGTGACACCATGACGCCCCCCATACCCCCGAATTCCATTCGAATTCGAGTACCAGATGCCCCTCGAATCGGCACGCCCTTTGCCTATATACGGGCACATGATGGTCTCATCGACCCATCCCGACGCTAGCCCCAACGGGCGACTCAACCTCCTGCTCTCATCCGCAGGGTGGCAGGAGTCCCCCTGGGTTGAGCGCGTACCCGCGATGCTCACCCCCATGGGGGTCCGGTCCCACATCGCGGATTCTGCCTCCGCGGCTCAGCGGGTCATCGAGTCCCTCCCGATCCACATCGCCGTGGTCGATCTGGCGCTCCCCCTCGACGAGCGCGACCCCACGGGCGAAGAAGCCGGCACCCGGGTCCTCAACCTGCTCGCCCGCCTCGCGTCGCCCCCGCCGACCGTCGTCATCAAACGCCGGCGCACCTCCCGCGATGCTGTGCGTGAGATGAACGCCGCCCTGCGTCTGGGTGCGTTCGCTGTCGTCGATCACCCCCGCGCCCAGCGCGATATCGAAACCCTGCTCGATGTCCTGCGTCGATGCATGACCCGCCATTACAAAGACCGCTGGCCCGGAGCCAGCTGATCGTTTCAGTTTCACACCAATGCCAAACCCAAGTGGCGAGTGGCAAGTCGCTCGTCCCTTCTTCAGGAAACAGGAGATACACACCATGGCCACCAAGACCAAGAAGAAAGTCGCAATCCGCCCCCTCCACGACAAGATCCTCGTCGAGCGTGACGAAGCAGAGACCGTCACCAGCGCGGGCATCTACCTCCCCGAGTCCTCCACCGAGAAGCCCCAGTTCGCCACCGTCCTCGCCGTCGGCGAAGGCACCCTCAACGACAAGGGCGATCGCGTCCCTCTCGATGTCAAGATCGGCGACCGCATCATCCTCTCCAAGTGGGGCGGCACCGAGCTCAAGCTCGACGGCGAAGAGTACCTCATCATCAACAGCAGCGATGTCCTCGCGATCGTCGACTGAGGAAGAAGCCACTAGCCATCAGCCACTAGCCATCAGGGAAGAGTCTTCCCCTAGTGGCTCGTGGCCAGTCCCGAGTCCCCTCCCATGAACCAGGACCAACTCCGCCAAGCCCTCAACGAACTCAACGGCGAACGCAACGCGCACTTCGCCCTCGCGGGCATGCACGAATCGGCGTCCGTCCTGACCATCACCAACGCCATGCTCATCCCCGAAGAGACAGACAAACTCGTCAAAGTCACCGACGGTAAGAGCGTGTACATCATCGAAGCCGAGCGCATCGCATACATCCGCATCGGCCTCTAAACAGAGAACCCTCGTCCCTAGTCCCCAGTGGCTAGTGGCCAGTATCAAAGGAGCCAACCCATGGCCGCAAAACAGATCGCATTCAACACCGACGCACGCGAGCGCATCCTCAAGGGTGTTCAGAAACTCGCAAACGCCGTCAAGGTCACCCTCGGCCCGTCCGGGCGCGTTGTCATCCTCGAAAAATCCTTCGGCTCACCGACCGTGACCAAGGACGGCGTCTCCGTCGCCAAGGAAATCACCCTCGACGACCCGTTCGAGAACATGGGCGCCCAGATGGTCAAGGAAGTCGCCTCCCGCGCCTCGCGCGAAGCGGGCGACGGCACCACCACCGCCACCATCTACGCCGAATCCATCTTCACCGAGGGGCTCAAGAACATCACCTCGGGCGCCAACCCCAACCAGATCAAGCGCGGCATCGACATGGCCGTCGCTGCGATGATCGAAGAACTCAAGGCGATGTCCAAGCCCATCAAGGACTCCAAGGAGATCGCACAGGTCGGCACCTGCAGCGCCAACCAGGACGCAGAGATCGGCAAGATCATCGCCACCGCGATGGACAAGGTCGGCAAGGACGGCGTCATCACCGTTGAAGAGGGCAAGTCCCTCGAAACCGAGGTCGAGCTCGTCGAAGGCATGCAGTTCGATAAGGGGTACCTCTCCCCGCACTTCGTCACCTCGCCCGCTACGATGGAAGCAGAGCTCGACAAGCCCTACATCCTCATCCACGAGAAGAAGATCTCTTCCGCCAAGGACATCCTCCCCATCCTGGGCAAGGTCGCCGAATCGGGTGCGCAGCTCCTGATCATCGCGGAGGACATCGACTCTGAAGCGCTCGCGACCCTCGTCGTTAACAAGCTCCGAGGCACCCTCAAGGTCGTCGCCGTCAAGGCACCGGGCTTCGGTGATCGGCGCAAGGAGATGCTCCAGGACATCGCGATCCTCACCGGCGGCACCGCCATCATGGACGAGCTCGGCATCGACATCGAGAAGCTCGAACTCAACGAACTCGGGCGCGCCAAGAAGGTCACCGTCTCCAAGGACAACACCATCATCGTCGAAGGCGCCGGGTCCAGCAATGACATCAAGGGGCGAATCGACATGATCCGCGCTCAGATCGAGAACTCCTCATCCGATTACGATCGTGAGAAGCTCGAAGAGCGCCTCGCCAAGCTCGCGGGTGGAGTCGCCCAGGTCAATGTCGGCGCCGCAACCGAGGTCGAGATGACCGAGAAGAAGGCCCGCGTTGAAGACGCGCTCCACGCCTGCCGCGCGGCTGTCGAAGAGGGCATCCTCCCGGGTGGCGGCACCGCGGTGCTCCGTGCCCGGCGCGCCCTCGACAAGATCCGCAAGAAGGCCTCCGGCGACGAGCGCATCGGGATCGACATCGTCCACCGTGCCGTGTCCGCCCCCGTCAAGCAGATCGCCAAGAACTGCGGGCTCGACGGGTCCGTGATTGCGTCCAAGGTCGAGGAATCCGACGACAACACCTTCGGGTACAACGCCCTCACCCACGAATACGGCGACCTCGTCGCGATGGGTGTGATCGTCCCCACCAAGGTCGAACGCGTCGCCCTCCAGAACGCAGCCAGCGTGGCAGGCCTCCTGCTCACCACCGAAGCCGCGATCGTGGAGATCAAGGACAAGCCCGTAGGTGCTGGGCACTCGGGCGAGGACTTTGATTACTAAGCGGCTAGATTTTTACAGGCCACGCAGTATCATAAATGGAGACCCAAGGCTGGGTCTCTTTTTCATGAGGTAATGGATGTCGGCTGAGCTAGTAATCTACACAGACGAATCAACTACTAAAAACCACCGGTTTCAAAATTTTTATGGTGGTGTTTTGATTCGGTCTCGCGACTTGAATCATGTCGAATCTGCTTTGATCAATAAAGTTACTGCTCTGGGGATTACTTCCGAAATCAAGTGGACAAGCATTACGGAGTCGTGGAGAGATAGGTATTGCGAACTCGTCGATACCATTTTTGATTTTGTTGAGCAAGATAAGATTAAAATCAGAATTATGTTTACTCAGACAAGCGTTCGCGCAGTCGGGTTGACTCAGGAGCATCACGCAAATCAGTATTGGATACTGTACTATCAGTTTCTGAAGCACGCATTTGGCCTAGGGTATATTGATGAGTTTCCTGATGGGGTTCGTGTTCGGCTCATGCTTGATCAAATGCCAGGGACAAAGATTCAGCGGGAGAGATTTAGAGACTTTGTCGCTAACCTAAACACGCAAAGGCCGATTGTAGATTCCCCCGTTAGATTTGTGCGAGATCAGATATCAGAAGTTGATTCTAAAAAACATATATTGCTGCAATCATTAGATCTCGTGCTAGGGGCAATGCACTTTCGTCTAAATAATCTGCATTTGGCTATTCCACCTGGAAAGAAGAGGAGGGGAAAGAGGACGAGGGCGAAAGAAGTTGTCTACAAACATATTCAGAAGCGACTAGTTGCAATCCGACCAAATTTCAATATTGGAATATCGACGGGTAAGGATGGGGAATGGGAAAATCTCTGGCGACATGGATATAGGCATTGGTTGTTCACCCCAACAAACAGAGAGGGCGAATAAAAAAACCCCGTGTTCGCTACTGGCCACTCTCGTGAACGAGAGTATTCGCGGGTCACAGGGTCTAGATATGGTATCGGCGAATCAGTCAGTACTCAAGATCTTGTACACACTACTTGCGAAATTTTGTGGATAAAGCGTCGGTTTACCCCCGGTGTGACCTAGTAAAACACATGCATTATCCAGTCAAAATCCGATATTTACCAAGTGTTGGGTGCCTTCCTCCCCCTCTTCCGTGCCCTCCTTCGACTCAAAGAGCGAAGGAGCCCAAAGCACAACCACCCCCGATCCGCCCACACCCCTGAACACTCGACCCACACGCACCACCCCCTCCTCCGTCCGCCTCTGGCGGATCGAAGGCGGGCACCCAACCCCGCCCTTCGCCCAACCCCACTCCGGGTGCCACGGGTTGATCCGCCAAAGGCGGACAACCCGAGCCCTCCAACCAACCTGGGCGTCGATCATCCCAAACCCACCCAGATCTCTCTCCAAGAGGGGTTGCAGGGGATCCCTCCCCTGCACACGCGAATATCCCATCCTCATGTGAGCAGCGTGGGTGGGCTGCGAGTTGTCAAAAGATAAAGCCGCACCAAGTGCGGCTCTCGTTTCGGTATTCAGAAAAATCAATCACAGCTTGCGTTGTATCGATCCATGAACCGTGAGACATCAAAGAAGTTCTTGACGCCATCATTGTTCATGTCCGCATGACAGGGGTCGCCATGCAGCGAAATCTGGTCTACATATGAGATGACTGAGCCGCTATCAGTACATCCGGTGTGGATCGCAAGTCGATCCCTCCGAACATCATCAGAAGCCGGAATCATCGGAGCATCATCACGGACAAGCTCGCCATTCACATAGATGTCCATGGTGCCGTTCGCATAATCCGCGAAACAACTGAAGTGATACCAGGTCTTAGTCTGAGCTTCAATACCGGTGTTTCGGATCATCAGCGGGCCACCGGGCTCTTCCTGGGCAATTCCAGAAAAAAGGACGCCATTGGTCCCGTGGTAACGGACATGTGTCCCGGCACAGCCATCGGAAGACATATCAAACTCATCCACATAGATCGAGAATGACAGAGCCGCAGACTTCCCGCCTGAGAAGTAGTAGTACTCGTCCGTGTAGATCTCATTGGCAGAGAATGCATTGCCCTTCATCCATAAGGATTTCGAGCCTACAGCGACAACTGAATCCGAGACCTCGGTCCCTCCGCCACTGAACCGTACCGACCAATCTGCAGGGAAGTTCCCCGCGCTCCCTTGCTCAAAGCTGTCAAAGACGGTGGTGATCTGCGCTGAACTCATGGTCGAAATGGCAGAGACAGCAAGGATCGATACAGTGCGAGATAGTTGATTCATGAAATGTTCCCCTCGTGGTTCTTGAGTGATGGATGGCGTCAACATCCTCAATACGAGATCTACATCCGTGTATAGTTGCGAAACAGATAAAACTTGTTGGTCTCGCCTCCGCCCAACCCCACTCCGTGTGCCACGGGTTGATCCGCCAAAGGCGGACAACCCGTGCCCTCCAACCAACCTGGGCGTAGATCATCTCAAACCCACCCAGATCTCTCCCCAAGAGGGGTTGCAGGGGACACTTCCCCTGCACACGCGAATGATCAAGTGCTCTTCTCGAACCCTAGACTCGTTCGGAGGACACTTGGCCAGAAAGGCAAACCCAGAACGAGCCTTCCGCCCTTGGGCGATCTCGATGTGCATCGCCGCGATGCACTGGGGCAACCTCTTCGGCATGGACGGCCACCTCACGATCCACGCGGGCAAGCTCCTGCTCTCGAAAGAAAGATTTCACGAGCGTGCCTTCTACGAACTCCCGCCTGGGCACACGATTGCCTATGCGATCATCTCCGTCATCGGCTGGTTGAGTATCCTCACGATGCTGATCGGCTTTGTCTACATCCGTGAAATGTGTGACGGCCAGAACAAGCGTTACATGAAGTACGGGGGGTACGCGTACCTCTTCGCCCTATGTGCCTTCGTCGTCGGCATCCTCGTCGGCCGATTCTTCAACGCCTTCGACACGCTCTATACCCCATAGGAGCGGTGTCCCCGACGATACCGCCACCGGCAATTGGGCATGGCTCGCCGGATTCTGACGCAAAGGGTGTGCGTAACGGACAAGCCGCTGAACAAGCCGAGCAGCGATACGCCGAGAACACCGTTCCAATCTCACGCGTCATCTGGTACACTCACCCCTCAAACAACGCGTTTCTTGCTCAGGAGAGGGATTCATATGCGCACACTCATCATGCTCGTTATCGCCGCGCTCTTCGCGCAGGGCACGCACGCCCAGAATGTCTTCACCTACCAGGGCGAGCTCAAAGACAACGGCAACCCCGTCAACGCCACCAAAACACTCCGGTTCGTCCTCTTTGATGACGAGTCGAACCCAACCCCCGTCGAATCGCTCGGCGAGTACCAGGTGGACATCGTTGATGGGCTCTTCACCATCGAGCTCAACCCAACGATCAGCATGGGCAACGATCTGTATCTCGAGATCACCGTTGTCGATGCGACGGAGCATGTGCTCTCGCCGCGCCAGCGGATCACCTTCGCGCCAAAGTCACTCTACTCACTGACGACCCGAGGCATCCATGTCGATGCGCAGGGGCGTGTGGGTGTGGGGACTGAATCGCCCGATGTCGCGCTTGAGGTGGTGCAGAACCCAAACGATGTGCAGGTCCTCCGCTTGACCGATATGCTCGGGCAGTTCCAGCTCCGTTTCCGTGTCGCATTGCGCAACACGCTGATCCAGGCATGGAATCTTTCGGGCGACATCCCCGAAACGCTGTTTCTGAACCCGATGGGTGGGCTCACCACGCTCGGGCCCGACGGGCTGAGTTTCAATGATGGCACCGTTCAGACGACCGCTGCGCTCCGGGTCTTTGCCATTGCGACGGGAAGCGGGAGCGCGTCAAGCGGCGAGAGCAGCTCGACAACGATCAACATTCCAGGCGTGCTGCCCACCGATTTTGTCCTCATCATCAATGGGTCGGTTGGATCAAAGGCGATTCCACACAGCCCGAGTGCGTTGACGAATCAGGTTCGGGTGAACATCACGAGCGCATCGAATGAACCATTCGGGTCCGATTCGACGAGCTTTACCGTGGTGGTGCTGCGTCCTTGAGCATCAGTGCTCGCGCAGGATTTTCTCCATCTTCTTCCCCTTTGCGAGTTCATCCACGAGCTTGTCGAGGTATCGGCACTCGCGGGTCAGCTTGGTCTCGATGTCTTCGATCCGGTACCCGCAGATCACGCCCTTGATGAGCTTGGCGTTGGGGTTGAGCTTGGCCTTCTTGAAGAACTGCTCGAAGGTGCTCTTGTCTTCGATGTGCTTCTGGATCTGCTTGTCCGTGTACCCCGTGAGCCAACGGATCACCTCGTGGAGTTCCTCTACGGTGCGCCCTTTCTTTTCCACCTTGGTGACATAGTGGGGGTAGACGGAGCTGAAGGTCATCTTGGCGATCTTGGCATCATGCTCGGGCGTGGTTGTGGGCATGGGGGATCCTCTCAATCAGTGTCGGTGAGCACTCATCATACTGAATATCACAAGGGATCCCAACCCGGATTCGAAGCCCAACATTCATCACGACACATATCTCAAACCCTTCCGTCCGGACCAGTCCGGTTGTATCATGGCGACCATGAGCAACGAACCCACAAGCACGCCCCCCCAGTCTGATATGCCCAACCAACCTGAGGAAGCGAGCGCCTCACAGCCCGACCCGGTAACCACACCCCAGCCCGAGCCCGAGCCCGCGGCGACCAAGCCGGAGGAGGACTCCGTCCTGAGCAAGATTGGAAAGCGCATCATCGCCCACCCCCTTGGTAAGCTCATGGCCGTCGTCATTGGCGTGCTCTTTGGGTTGGCGATCGAGACGGGTGTTGGCGCGACCGGGATACTTGGGCCAGGCGTCGACCAGCTCATCGCCGAGCAGGCAGAGGGTTTCCAGAACCTCGAAGCGAAGCTTGAGGCGCTTCGCAACACCACCGATCCAGAGCAAGCGTCCAAACTTACCGGTGAGATCGAGACCCTTCTCGCTCGTCAGCAGCAGCTCGGTCAGCGCACCGAGACCGAACTCCGCGCTGCCCGCGCCGAGATCGAGAGGCTTCGCGCGGAGGTCCTTGAGGTCAAGGGTGCAACCGCGGGTGCCGACATCTGGCTCATGCCCGGGGAGTCCATCACCGTCGCGGGCAAGGCGGGCAATGTGTTCGGATTCAACTCTTACACCTACAGCGGGCACACCAGCGACATCACCGTCAATGTCTCCGGCGAGCGCACCCGCCTCAAGGTTGGCGACGCCGCCGAGTTCCCAGCGGACAATGGCACTTGGAAGGTGATCTATAAGATCGCGGAGAAGCGTAGCGACGAACGCGTTGGGTTCGACATGGTCTTTGTGCCGACGGAGTAACGCGGAACATCATCGCGTCAGCTTGTCGGCGTGCGCTTCTCAAAGATCGCATCGACCTCTGCCTTGCTTGCGGTCTGGGCACCGTCGTTGGTCTGCTGGGCCAGTGCCTGCATGAACCGCTTGGTGTCTTCCATTGAGTTTACATGGGGGTACGGCTCGTTCGGCACATCGACGCCGAGGAAGGTGCACAAGGGGCCCCAGCCGTCCTTGGCTTCGAAGACCAGAAGGCGATCAGCGGGAACCCCGGCGAGGACTTCAGCGCAGTGCTTCTCAAAGCAGGCCATCATGTGCTCGCGGTCGTCCATCCGCCCATCGAAGAGCTTCCAGATGTTGCCATCGAGCATCGGTCCCATCGGCGAGAGTGCGACTTTTTCGTTCACAGCCGGATTGAGGATGGTCTCGTTGACCGAGGTGAACCACTTGGCAGCATCGCGTCGTGAGAGGATGATCTTCGCGTCGGGGTAGTGCGTCATGAGGTTCGCGCCAGTGCGTGCAACTCGGCCAATCCACCGTGGCGTCGTAGCCTTCGAATGCCAGGTCCCATAGGGCGGGGTTGGTCGTTGCTTCGCCGGCACCGATGCGGGTCCAGAGGGCGACGCGCTCGGGGGAGGGGAGGACCTCGCTCATGTGATGGCACGGGCCGATCCCGAGGCGTTCGAGTGCGAGTTTGAGCGAAGCGGTTCCGGTTCTGCCGTATCCTGCGCCGATGACTTTCAGTCCCATGCCCACCCCTTCTGTCTGATGCGTGTGTATGCGGTTGAGGGTTTGAGGATACCAGATTCAGGAAACGAGACAACACGGGTTCGCGGGTGTGTACCAGGAACTCGCGGTGCGGGTAGTTCTGGTATGCTGGGATGCATGCCGACGATTACCGTATCCGAAGACATCCGTGCGCCGATTGAGCGTGTGTTCCAGATCGCGTCGAACATCCCCGATGCGGCGGAGACGATCGAGGGGATCACCGCGATCGAGACGCTCGCGGAGGCGCCGCCCGCGGACAACAACAACGGTATCGTCGGCAAGGGGTACGCGTGGCGTGAGACCCGGATCATGATGGGCAAAGAAGCAACCGAGGATATGACGATCGTCGATTGGTCGCCTCCGAACTCATACACCGTCGAAGCGAGATCACACGGCTCGCACTACCTCACGGAGATCAGTATCGAGCAGGTAGGTGATGGCGTGGCAAGGATCACGATGACCTTCAACGCAACCGCGGAATCATTCATGGCCAAGTTCATGATGCTCTTCTGCTTTCTGTTTAAGAAGATGCTGGTGAAGTGCCTTACTGCCGATCTGGGCGATATCAAGGCGAAAGCCGAGTTGGCGTAACGATCCCTGCGCGCACCATAATGAAAGTCGATTGACGGATTTTCCCTTGTGGTTTAGGTGCGTCGTGATTACACTGTTCATGTATCGCGGCGAATTGGACCAGTCTCATTTGGGTCTCATCGCATCAATACATACCCCACACGCGAGGAGCGTCCCCATGCACCGAAACATGTATCTCTCCCTGAGCGCGATTGCTCTCTCCGCATGCCCGACGCTGGCCCAGTCATTCAATGTCGAGTTCGGGACATCGGGGACCGCTCCGAGCGCGAGTTACGCGGGCGTCGGGGTCGCGGGTGTGTGGAACTCGTTCGATTCGATGCCAAACTTTCAGCGATTGCCGTTGGTTGGGCTTGATGGCAACCCGATCGCTGCGGACATCATGAATATCGGATTCGATGTCATCGAGTCGGCGGACATCGCGGGGACGAGCGGCGATGAAGAGGCGCTGCTCGATGATTGCTTCACGGCGTTCAATGATCCGGTTGACGGGTGCTTGTTCATGCGGTTCGTCGAGCCGGGCGCGTATCGCGTCATCATGTACGGGATCGCCCCCGATGATGTGTCGTTGTTGTCGCGGATGGTGATCGATCAGAACCCCGACCCGGCGGTGATGGTTGGAGGGGCGTGGAGCGGTTCGCACGAGCAAGGCGTGACCTATATGTCGCAGCTCGTGACGGTGGGGAGCGATGGGCGCCTTGATATCCACTCAGGGCTTCAGAACGCGTTTGTGCGTTCGGTGTGCAACGGGATTCAGGTGGTTCAGCTCCCCCCGCCTTGCCAGGCGGATCTGACGGGTGACGGGGTGCTCAACTTCTTTGATGTGAGCGCGTTTCTGAATGCGTACACGGCGATGGATCCTCAGGCCGATTTCACGGACGACGGGGTCTTCAATTTCTTCGATGTCAGCGGTTTCCTCAGCGCGTATAACGCGGGGTGTCCTTGATTCCGGGTTGATTGTGAGGCGTGCGTCGGCTTTTTGAGCGGATTGAGGGCTCATTCCATCTGATCGAGGGTTGGCAATCGGGCCATTTCCGTGGATAATGGCAGAACCGGTTCGCGCTCCGTTGCGGATCGGACCACGACGCCGATTCCGGCGGGAGAGACCCTGATATGACGATTACGACCCTCCGGGCTGCGGCCCTGATCGCGGCATCGAGTGCCTCATTGACCCACGCCCAGTCCCTCGAGTACCCCGAGGGTGCAGAGATCCCGCGCTCGTTGACCCCGGCGGAGGAGGCGTACATCACGCTCAACCCGATCCGTGCGGCGCAATCGCGCGGGGCGGCGCCGATGGGTCTTGTGCGGACACCGGGGGAGTACGAGCCGGCGGAGGGGATCATCATGGCGTGGGAGGGATCGTCGTCATGGCTGTCGATCCTCGCGCAGATGACCCGAGAGATCACAACGACAGGCAACGCGAAGGCGTTCATCTTCGTGGATTCCGCGTCCGAGCAGACGAGCGCTTCGAGTCTGATCGCGGCGCAGGGCGCGGATATGTCGCGCGTGGAGTTCCATATCAAGCGCACGGACACGATCTGGGCGCGGGATTATGGGCCACGGTACATCTTCCTCGGGTCGCAGCCCGACGGCACGGGCGGTGTGCGCGCGATGGTGGACCATACCTACAACCGTCCGCGTCCCAACGACAACTCGTTGCCCTCGTACTGGGCGAACGATCGGGATGAGCCGTACTTTTTGATCCCGCTCGTGCACGGCGGCGGGAACTACCATCTTGAAACGGGCAGCCCGGTTGGTGTTGGTCACGCGACGCGCCTGATCAACAACGAGAACCCGGGGTTGAGCGAGGCGCAGATCATTCAGCACTGGAAGGACTACCAGAACCTGGATACGACGCTGTACACGCCGTACCCGAGCTTTGTGGACAGCACCCAGCACATCGACATGTGGATGATCATGCTCGATGATGACAAGGTGATGATCTCCGAGTGGGTCAATGAGCCCACCGCGTCATGGGCGATCACCTCGAACAACGCGGCGGCGGACTTCGCTGCCCGAGGGTTCGAGGTCTACCGCGTCCCGGCGGTGCGCTCGGGCGGGACGCACTACACCTTTACGAACGCGGTGATCTGCAACGATCTGGTGCTTGTGCCCCGGTACACGAACTCCACCGCGTCGCAGTTCAACGATGACGCAGAAACGGTGTGGCAGACGGCGTACCCAGACAAGACGATCGTGCAGATCAACTGTCAGGCGCTGGTCACCTCGGCGGGCGTGATGCACTGCATCGTCATGCATGTGCCCGCGCCCGCGAGCGGCGACGCGCCGGGGTTGTACATGACGAGCCAGAACGACGGCGGGGTGCTTGAGCCCGGCGCGTTGGTTGAGACCACCTGGTTGTTCGATTCGCCCGAGGGCGTGACGACGGCGGACCTGTTGTTGTCAACGGACGGCGGTGCGACCTTCCCGACCACGGTGAGCGCCGGGTTCGATGGGTCCTCGGGGTCGTACTACTGGACGGCCCCCGATGTCGCGACGAACGATGCGCGCGTGCGTCTGGTCATCCGCGACCCTGATGGGAACGAGTCGTTCGATGATTCGGATCAGTCGTTCACGATCAACGGGACTGCGTGCGTCGCGGACCTGACGGGTGATGGGACCCTGAACTTCTTTGATGTCAGCGCATTCCTCAACGCGTACACGGCAATGGACCCTGTCGCAGACTTCACGGGTGACGGCGTGTTCGACTTCTTCGATGTGAGCGCGTTCCTGAGCGCGTTTAACGCGGGTTGTCCGTAAGCGGAGCTCGAAATTTGGGTTGGGGTGCGGGTGCCGATCCGGTATGATGCGGTTCGTTTTCTCCGTGTTGTATACATAGATGATCGGACCAAGATGAACTTTCATGCAGGTGTGTTGTCTCTCGCGGTGTGCGCCGGTTCGGCGTTCGCAGCACCGATGGCGTGGTTGTCCGCGCAGTATGGGTACTGGGGCGACGGCGCGAACTGGGATACGGGAATGTTCCCGACGCTCAAGGACGATGCGGTGCTCGGGCATGTGGGCTTTTACAGCGTCTATGTCACGGGGCAGCAGGCGGTTGGGTCGGTGAGCATCCTGAACCCTGATGCACGCCTTGAGATGCTCTCGGGTTCTTCGTTGGATCTGTATGGGGATCTCTTCGCTGATGGATCGGTCGTGGTGAACCCCAAGGGGCTCGACGAGTCTGGGGTGCTCCGGTTCATGGCGGACGCGACCCTCGGCGGGAGCGGGGGCGTGCGGTTGGTCCCGAATGGGCTTGGAACGACCATGATCGAGGTCGCGGACGGCGCGACGCTCACGCTCGGCGAGTCGCAGCGCATCACGGGCGGCGGGCGGATCGTTGGTGATGTTGATCTCCGGGGCACGGTGATCGCGGACGATCGACCGATGGGGTTCCAGTTCGCGGATGGGCAGGTTGATCTGCATGGATCGCTCATCGCGGGGTTCGACAGCAGCATCGTGTTGGATCAGGTCCAGTTCACGATGCACGATGGGGCCGAGATTGTTCTGGGGGGCGAGGGCTCGGAGTTGGTTCTGAGCAGTTCTACGCTGCACAACTTCCATCTTGAGATGGAAGAGGGGACGCTGCTTCACCTACCCGCGACGGGGCGGCCGAGCTCGCAAGATGATGTGGAGTTCATCGATTCGGTGGTGACTGGACGCATCGAGATACTGAACCATGAGGATCTGCAGTTCACTTCTTCTCGATTTGTCGATGCAGATATTCTGATGCTTGAACCTGAGGAGTCGCGTGGTTCGATGACCCTTGGTACCGGGGTAGAGTTCGAGGGGCAGGGCACGATCCGGATCGAGAGCGATGATCCGAGCTCGGTAACGCTCAATACCTTGGGCGCGGTCACTGTGGGCGAGTATGTCATCGCGGGGTATGGGAGGGTTGGTCTCTCACTGAGTCAGTCTGAAATCCGGGGCGATACTTCGGGGAAGACGCTGAATCTTGTTTTCTACACATTGAGGACGAACTCCGGCGTCATCCGTGCGGTGAACGGTGGCACAGTGTATCTGGAGCGCGGGTCGGGCAGCCTGTACCAAAAGAACGGCGGCGAGATCGTTGCGGAGGGGGAAGGGAGTGTCGTCGAGATCGATGGCACAATAGAGAATGGAGTGATCAGGAGTATCGACGGCGGCAAGATCATGGCCTTGGACGACGCGTGGTTCCAGGATGTGATCGTTGAGGGGGATCTGTACGCGACGGACAGCGAGGTGCGGATCGTTGACGCGATGACGAATAATGGACGGATCATGGGGGATCTGCGATCAACCTTTGACCTGACATTGGGCGGTGAGGGAGAGGTCGAGTTGTTCGGCGGGGTCTCCGACATCGGGTCTCAGGGCGAGCTTCCAGGGCTGTTCACGCACCTGGAGGGGCACACAATCTCTGGCGCGGGGGTGATTCGTTCGCAGCTCGTGAATCATGGGGTCATTCGCGCGAGTGTGTTTCAGGAATCCTTGGACTTAGAGCAGCGGGGCCGCAGCGATGATGTGGTCGAGAATCATGGATCGTTGATAGCCGTCGGTGGGGCGATGTTTGGGATCAGGCAGAATGTCGTTCAAGGACCCTCCGGCGTATTGCGTGCGGCGGGTCCGGGCAGCCGGGTCGAACTTGGTTCTACGAACCCGGGTTTCTATCGCGAGCTCATCGGCGGACGCATCCTGACCTCGACGGGTGGGCAGGTGCGGATCACGACGGATTATGTGTTCGATCATGTTGATGTCGATGGGCATGTGGTGGTTGAGGCGGATCACAGCCTGGAGCTGGGGGAGGGTGTCCGGGTCACTGGCATGATCGAACTCGACGGCGGCGAGCCCGGTGACTTCACGACCCTGACGGTTGAAGGTCCGAACCTGGCCACGATGGAGGGGACGATCCGATTGGGCATCCCTTGGCAGCGGGTGTTCCTGCGGGGAGCGAACGATGAGTTCCTTGTTGGGCCTGGTGCGCGTCTTGAAGGGGGCGGACAGAACGGCGATGCGCTGCGTGTGCAGGGGACCCTCGCGCCCGGGGTCGGCGTGGGGGATTTCTTTTCGAGAATGGCTCTGTTTCTGGAGGGCCCCAATGCGGTGCTCGAGATCGAGGTTGGTCCTGATTCGAATGATCTGCTGCTGCTGGGTAGGAGGAAGGCGGAACTGAATGGGACGCTCGATGTTCGATTCGTCGATGGGTTCGCGCCGACGGGGTTCTGGTCGCGTGTGATCATCGAGGAGATGAGCTCGACAGATGACTTCGGGATGCGTGAGATTGCGATTGCGCCGCCGCCGGTGGGGTATGTGACGAGGGTGTACTACACGAACGACACGCTTTTACTCGGGCAGACCTGCGTTGCGGATATCAACCTTGACGGCGAGGTGGACTTCTTTGATGTTTCAGAGTTCGTCCGCTTGTATCAGGATGGTTGGTCCAGTGTTGATCTGAACGATGACGGCGTGTTGAACTTCTTCGATGTGACGGCGTTCATCGTGGGATATCAGCAGGGATGCCCCTGAGTTGAGGCTGGTTACACGGTTCCCTGTCTAGAATCTCCTTTCTACACGAAGGAGATTCAGCATGCAGACGCGTCCACTCGGGCAATCGGGAATTGAAGCATCGGTCGTGGCCATCGGCACCTGGGTGATGGGCGGATGGATGTGGGGCGGCGCGGACGAGCAGGACTCGATCAACGCGGTGCACGCGGCGATCGATGAGGGAATCTCGTTGCTCGATACGGCGCCGATCTACGGGTTCGGGCACTCGGAACTCGTCGTCGGCAAGGCGATCAAGGACCGGCGCGACAAGGTCGTGCTCGCGACGAAGTGCGGGATGGTGATCAACGCGCCCGGCGGGCGCAGCGTCGGGCGATCGACCGCGGCGGGGCCGAGTGAGCACGGGCACCTTGAGATCAAGATCTACAACCATCCGGACTCGATCCGTCAAGAGCTCGAGCTATCGCTCAAGCGCTTGCAGACGGATTACATCGATCTGTACCAGACGCATTGGCAAGAGGAGGACACCCCGATCGAGGAAACGATGGGGGCGTTGGTGCGTCTGAAGGAAGAGGGCAAGATCCGTGCGATCGGGGTGTGCAACGCGACCCCTGCGATCATGGATCGGTACCGAAGTGTCGGTCCGTTGGACACGGATCAGGAGCAGTACTCGATGGTCCATCGCAAGATGGAGGGCGGATCGTTCCAGGGTGAGGACGGGTTGCCCGATCAGATGGGGTACTGCGCAGACAACGATGTCGCGATGCTGGCGTACTCGCCGTTGGTGCTCGGGTTGTTGACGGGCAAGGTCGGCCCGGATCGCGTGTTCCCAGATTCGGATCTGCGGAGCAAGCAGAAGCGGTTCAGCAAGGCGAACCGTCAGAAGATCGCGGATCTGCTCGCGCAGTTCGCGCCTGTCGCGGACAAGCACGGGTGCACGATGGCGCAGCTGGCGATCGCGTGGACGGTCTCGCAGCGCGGGATGACGCACGCGCTCGTTGGGGCGCGGACCCCGGAGCAGGCGCGTGACAACGCGGGCGCGGGTCGGATCGTGCTGGACGACGAAGACCTGGCGTTGATGAACGGGTTGGTGCGGAGCGACGCGACAGTCTTGGAGATGTGATGGAGCTCAAGCCACGGAAGATCACGCGCCGCGATCTCGATGCGTATCGACGGTTGCGTGTTGCGATGTTGGACGAGGCGCCGTGGGCGTTTGCGTCGCTGCCGTATGTTGAGCTGTCGAGCCACCCGAGCGTCGTCAAGCAATGGCTGGACGATCCGGGCAACGAGCTCGTCGTGATCGATCATCCGGAGAAGGACGGCGAGCTCGCGTCGGCGGTGGGGATCCAGCGAGAAACCAAGCCACAGTTCCGGCACAAGGCGGTCGCGTGGGGTGTATACACCCTACCGGAGTATCGCGGGCAGGGGTTGGGCGAGGCGGCGATGCGTCACGCGATCGAGATCGCTCGGTCGTGGAAGGGGGTGGAGACCCTGCTCCTGCATGTCACGGGCGTCGCGAAAGAAGCGATCGAGCTCTACACCGCGATGGGATTCGAGGCGTGGGGCGTCGAGCCCGATTGCGTGCGATTAAACGGCGATTCGTACGATGTGCACCGGATGCGGTTTGTGCTCTGAAGGTTCTCGTTACGGGCACCCGTTCTGGAACGCGACGACGAAGGCGGTGACATCGAAGAAGTTGAACTGCCCGTCGTTGTTCATGTCGGCGGCGGGGTCCATCGCGCTGTAGAGCTCGATGTACGCGTTGACATCGAAGAAGTTGAGCTGCCCGTCGTCGTTGAGGTCGATCGCGCACGGGAGCGAGCACCCGTCGAGCGAGTAGGTGCGGAGCCCGCCCGCGCCCGATGCGATGTAGAGGGTGTCGTTGTCCTTGATGAACTCACGGAACCGGACCTGCGAGCTGCCCTGCGGTAGTCCGGTGGGGATGTGGGAGATGAGGACGGGCGCGAAGATGTTGGTATTGTCATAGATCGCAAACCCGCCCGAACTCATCGCGAGGTAGAGGGTGTCGTCCTCGATGAGCAGGTCGTAGACGAACGCGAGGTAGGTGCCGTCCTTCGTGGCGATGTCGGCGTCGAAGTGTGCGAGCTCGATGGGGTCCGCGGGGTCGGTGATGTCGAAGATGCGATATCCGGTGTCGTACTCGGCGGTGTAGAGGAAATCGCCGTTTCGTTGGGCGGTGACAAAGTATGGCGTGTCATCGCCTTCCCCCTCAAGCGTGGCGAGCACGTTTGGTGTAGCTGGATTGGAAAGGTCGACGATATATGCGGTGTGATGAGAACAGACGAACGCGAGATCATCGAGGATCGTCACACGCTGCAGCGCATCGACGATGTCGAGGTGCCCGATCTGGGTGAGTGAGAGGTCGGGGTTGATGGTGTAGGTGATGATCCCGTTATCTACATCCACGATCACGGCGAGGTTTCCCGCGATGTCAATATCACGGGTACGACCAGTCCCATCGGGGTCGGTGCTGGTGGTGTAGTTCGCGAGAAGCATTGGATTGGTTGGGTCGGAGAGGTCGTAGTGGTTGAGCCCGTTGTATCCATCGGCAACAAAGAGGGTTGACCCGATCGAGGCCATGCCCTGATTATCACGAAAACTGTCCGGGGAGGGGAGCTCTCCGAGCAGGGGTTGGGAGACGGGGTTTGTGAGATCGATGAGACTAACGGCGTCTGAAATGCTTGTGAATCGCTCGGTTCCGAGGACGACGGTGTCGCCGATGATCTCAATAAATGTTGAATCATCGAGTGTTTCAGTGGATGTCATCGGGTTGGTGGGGATCTCGTAGATGCCCAGGGTGTCGTTCCCGGCGATGAGGAAGTAGTCCCCGAGCTGACGGATGAGTCTGGGTGACACGATCCCGTCATCGATGCCGAAGGATGCGATGGTCTCGAGCCCCGCGGCGTTGGGGGCGTAGACATCGAGCGTGTCTACTTGTGTTGCGGCGAAGATGAGCCCGGATCGGACGGTCGCGTCGTAGATGGGGAGATTTTCGTAGGCAGTAGTAGTGATGCGTATCTCGGTTGGTACAAGTGCGCCGTAGGACAGGTCCCCGAACTCAGAGCTGATGAAGTAAGGCGACTCGAACCGGGTTGTATTGGGGCGAAGTGAACTGGAGAATAAGTTCTCAAAGAGAAGGACTGGCGCGGTCGGATTGGAGATGTCGTACCGGCTGAGATCTGCGGTGAAAAGCTCATTGCCGATGACATACGCGGGTTCATCGATGAATGGGGAGTCATCCTCATACCGATCGATGCCCGGCGCGAATGGGCGTTCGATGTTAATCGCGTAGTTGTACGGGTAGAAGATGTGGGTATCTGATCGTGGGATAGCACCGTCGGAGTTGTTGATCGGGAAGAAGCGTCTGAACCAGGGATCCGCCTTGTCCTCGATGTTGTAGATGGACATTTCATTGTCGTGGGTGAGGTAGGCGGCGTTGCCGTTGATCGAGATCTGGGATACATAGTCGCTATAGACAAGTTCCGTCCTGCTCACGAGCGTGGGGTTGGTGATGTCGGAGATATCGATAATCGTGAACCACTGGTCGTCTTCGACGATGTAGGCGAAGCTGCCATCGATTTCGATCGCTGTTGGATTCATGAACCCACCAAGCATCCCGATGATTCGCGCGGGGTCGCAGGTGAATGGTGACTCTTGGGATGTTGCGCTGGCGGTGATCAGCGTGAGCGTTGTCAGTGCAGCGAGGATTCGGGTCATCGGGTATCTCTCGTTCGGTATGGGATCAATGATGGACGGATCATGGATGGGGTTATGGGCACCCTGCTTGGTATGCGACGAGGAACGCGGAGATATCGAAGAAGTTGTAGAGGTTGTCGTTGTTGAGATCGGCGGCGGGTTCCTCGTTGGTGTAGGCCTCGATGAAGCGGGCGACATCGAAGAAGTTGAGGACGCCGTCGTCGTTGAGGTCGGTGGGGCAGGTGACGCACTGGTTGCGATCGAGCGTCAGGATCCCGGCGGCGCCGGCGCTGATATGCAGCAGGTTGTTGTTGCGCACGAACTCGCGGAACCGGATGTTGTTTACGGGATCGGTCTGGGCATGGAAGTGGTTGAGCAGCACGGGATTGAACGGGTCGGCGTTGTCGTAGATCGCGAATCCGAACGAGCTCATCGCGACATACAGGAGATCCTGGTCCGTGAAGAGGGCGTAGACGAGACCCGTGTATCTTGTTGCATCGATCACGACATCCGCATCAAACTGCGCAAGTTCGACGGGTTGCGATGGGTTGGAGAGATCGAAGATCCGGTACCCGTTGTCGAGGTCGGGGACATAGAGCAGGTTCCCATCGAGGTGTGGGCGTTGGATGTAGAAGCGAGAACCATCGAGCACCCCGATCTGTGAGCGGATGGTGGGGTTCGCGGGGTCGGAGATGTCGACAATGAACAGGGCGCTGCCGCCGGATACGAACGCAAGATCACCCTGCACGCCGATCCGGTGCGCGGTTTGTCCGAAGGCGAGCGAGCCGATCGGCGTGAGCTCGTTTGTGCCTGATATTGCATAGGTCGTGAGACCGGCGGTTCGATCGATCGCATACGCGTGGTTGCCCACGATGGTGATGTCGCGTGTATTGGGCGTGCCCGCCTGGTTGGTGCTCGTGTTGTATGTCGCGACGAGACTCGGTTCTGACGCGGCGGACACATCGAAGACCATCAGCCCATCGAACTTCGCCGCGATGTACGCGCGGGCGTTCTTGAGCTCGATCCCAAAGGGCTCATCGACGGGGAAGTCCGCGACCCATCGGGGCGATTTGATGTCGCTCAGGTCGAACAAACTCGCAGCGAGCCCCGAGGTTTCGAGCTGCCCCGCGGACGCGATCGCGAGATCGCCTTCGATCTCGATGTGGGTGTGCTCGTGGGTGGTGTTGATCATGGAGATCGGGTTGGTGGGGATGTCGTAAACCCCGATGGAGTCCGCCCCGACGACGACAAAGTGATCGTCGATCTGACGGATGAACTTGGCGTTCTCGATGCCGGGCCCATCGGCGTGGTGCGCGAGCAGCGCGGGGACGGTGGAGTTGGTGTAGATGCTGAGTCCGTTCTCGATCGCCGCGAAGATCAGATCGCCTCGGACAGTGAGGTCCGACGGGAACACGCCTTCGAGGACGATGCTCGTGAACGCGTCGATCGCGGGGTGGTAGGTGTGGATCGCGGTTTCGTTGCCCTTGTCTTGCACGATGAGGTTGGGGTACTCGAACCTGAACCGATCGGGCTCGACCCCGGGGTCGCTTAACCCCGGTTCGATCAGCACGGGGTTGAGTGGGTCGGTGATGTCGTACCGTGCGAGGTTGGTGGTGATGAGTTGATCGTTGATCACCCCGATGCCATGCTCGTTGAACACGAACCCCGTTGCCTCGGGGTATGCGGGGCAGAACTCACGGTCATACGCTGTGATGGAACTTGCGTATCGGTAATCATTGATGATGACCGAGCCCCCCGCGCCGCCTGTGCGCATGTACCAGGGTTGGGACTTGTCCTCGATGTTGATGATCGCGGCCCCGAGGTAGAGCGCGTCCTTGTGGACCGTGAACCCGAGCTGATCGCTGGCATTCACGGGGATCTCAGTGTCGGCGATGATCTGCGGGCTGGTCAGGTCACTCAGGTCGATCACGATGAGACGCTCGTCCGACGCGAGGTACGCGTGGTTGTCCACGATGTCGAAGGCGTATGGGTATGGGGTATCGTGGATGACGCTGATCAGCACGGGGGGCTCGCACCCGAACGCGTCGTCGAGGCCTTCGCCCGCATAGAGGGCGTTCGCGGGAACAATCAGCATCGTAACCAGAGCAACATCACGCATGAATCCTGACATCATGGATGCATGGTAATCGCCACCCGGTATATGAACAAGACCCAAATGTGATATCGAGTGCAGGGCATGAAAAAAGACGCCCGATCGCTCGGGCGCCTCTGTGCCAAGGTGTGGCTGTGGAGTCAGGTTACACGCGGGTGCTTACGGGCAACCGGCGTTGAAAGCGTTCAGGAATGCGCTGACATCGAAGAAGTTGAAGATCCCGTCGCCGTTGAAGTCGGCTGCGGGGTCCATCTCGTTGTACAGGGAGAGGAACCCGCTGACATCGAAGAAGTCGAGCGTGCCATCGCCGGTCAGGTCTGCGGGGCAACCAGGGTCGCAGTTGACGATCTCGAGGTTGACCGCGTCGATGCCTGCTTCAACGATCGAGCCGTCGCCGTTGTCTTCCGCGATGAAGCGGATGCGGAACTGATCGTTGGGCGTGAACCCGTCGATGGTGCTGAGCGAGTAGCTCACGGCGTACCACCCACCCGCGGACTGCGGGTCGTTGACGCCGAGCGTTTCGAGGGTGGACCAGGTCGAACCACCGTTGTCAGAGATCTGTACCACGAACTCGTCATCAATCGCAGAGTTCCCTGCGTTGTTGAACCAGCGGGCGTACGAGATGATCGAGGAACCGGTCGCATCCATGACGGGCGAGGTCAGGGTGACTTCGCCGTTGTCGACATCGGAGTTGCCTGAGACATTGTCCGTGAGGTAGCAACGCCCGGACCCGTCGAAGTCGGTGGGCGGATCGGCGCGATCGCCGCCGCCTGCGGGGATGCCGCGGGTCCACTGCCCGTCAGACGCGGTGGCAGCAGTCGACCAGCCTTGGTTGGTTTCGAAGTTGTCGTCGAACGCCACGACGGGTGAGTCGATGGCCGAAGTGATCGAGAAGGTCGAAGCGGGTGCGCCCTGCGGCTCGGTTTGGGTGAACCCAGAGGTGGTGTCCGCGGTGAAGTAGTACAGCACCTGCGAACCACAATCAGAGACAGGCAGATCCGCGGCGTAGGTGTTGCCACCGATGCCGTTCATCGGAATGGCCTGGAACCCGGAACCGGTATCGACCATGAGGGTCGGGGTTGCGGGGTCGAGGGTGCCCGCGACATCGGAGAAGTCCGCGGAGACGGTGGTGCCGCCGGCGGGGTGCGCGAAGTCGGGGATCGCGACGGGCTCGATCTCAATGAGGGTGAGGGGCGGCGCGGGCATGTTCTTGGAACCGAACCCGCCGTCGATCTCGAAGTAGTGGGGGGTGCCGTTGCCGATGTCCGAATCGTCGTCATCGAGGGTGAGGTAATCGATCGTCATCTGCGGCGTGATGAGCGTGCCCGAGTGGACGAGGATCGAGTTGACGGCCCAGTCCATGAGCAGCTGCTGGTAGTTGGAGGGCTCGGTGACCGCGAGCAGGTTGCGGGTTGCCCACACAACGCCCGAGTAGAGCGGCGCACAGGCGTGCCCATCGGTTGAACACGGGTAGCTCAGGGTGTTCTCTGCACTGCGGAGCGCGCTGCCGCAGGAACCGAAGAACCCGATCCCGAGATCAGGGTTGTCGAGGATGATGACGGACATCACATCGCCCGTGCCCTCGCCGTACTGACCCTGCCCGGATCCGCCCGCGGAGACGAGGTGGTGCCCGTACTCGTGGTGGACAACGGAAGACCAACCGGTATTGGGGTTGGATGAACCCGACTGACAGAAGTTGATGGTGTCCTCGCCCGGATCGTACCACGCGTTGCCGGGGCAGAACCCATCGGTGCGGTTGACCCAGACTTCCATCTCGGTGTTCGCTACGAGCGGGTATGAGGGGTTGGCTTGCAGGACCCAATCGCGGATGCGGTTGGACTCGATGTAGACATTGACTTCCGAGCGGACCTGCTCGGAGTTATTGAGCGCGTTGAAGAGGATGTTGATGGGGTTGGAGGGGTTCGCGTTGATCGACTCGGCGCTGTTGTTGCCGAAGAAGTCGTTGATGTTGAACCACTGCCCATCAAGCTCGGCGTTGAGGGTCACATTGCCCGACCCGCCGTTGGCGATGGTGTAGTTGCCGTTGATATCGGTGATCGCGGACCCGCCGCCCTGGAGAGAGACATTGAGGTAGGGGAGCGGCTGCATGATCTCGGGTTCGCAGATGTCCGCGGCCGGGCCGTCGGATGCGAGTGCCGAGACATTGCCCGTTGCATCGACGGTGCAGATGATCGAGTCCGCGTGGAGGATCTCGCCCGTCGCGGCGTCGGTGATCATCTCGATCTTCTCGTACCCGTCCACATCAAGGATGGTGACATCGGCCACGGTCGGCGCGTGCGGGTTCGACTCGTTGCCGGCGTAGATCATGCGCTCGGTCGACCAGATCTGGATCGCGCCGTTGAACTGGGCGTTGGCGATGTCCAAGAGGTTGTTGCGATCCGCAGCGGCGCGGGCGATGACGGGGTCCGCGTTGAAGGCGCTGAGATCAAAGAGCTGCGAGCTCGCGAGCACGAGCGGGTTGTTCTCTTCGTTGCGAGTCAGAAGGACGAGCTTGGACCCGTACACCGGGAGACCTGCGCGGGTCTGGGTGAAGTAAGTCGCGGTGAACTTGTAGGTGTCCGTGTCGCGCTGGTACATGACGGGCATGGTGTGGCGGCGATCATCGAAGGGGCCTTCGGGGATCAGCTCGGCCGGGTTGATGCCCCACATGTCCGCGTGCTGGGCGACGAAGGACTCGACGGACTGGGCCGCGGTGAACCCGTGCGAGAAGGCACGCCCGTAGACACGCCCGATGCGCCCGTCCTGGTGGGTCGAGAAGTTGGCCTTGGGATGGGCACTCTTGAACTCGCCCATGGCGCGGGCGCGGGCGGGCGTGGCGCTGCCCGAGTTGAAGACGATGTCCGCGGCACTGGCGCCGAGGGTCGCGACGCTCAGAATCGCGAGCGGCGCCGTGCGGGTGAATGTGCGAGCGATGCTCATGGTGAGACTCCTCCTGCTCTGGTGTTCAGATACGGGGTTTCGGGGCGCGCGGTGAGCGCCCTGCGTTGGGGACCAGATTTGGGGCTGAATAGATGTGATTCAGCACGACAACCCGAGAGTTCGGGATAGGACACGCCCGTGAACCGGGATGCCTGGGCACACGACTTGCCGAGCCCAAAGTACCGGTTTACCCGCAGCTTTGCAAGCGTGCAATCAAACCGGGCGGGAACATTCTGCAATATGTTTGGATAATGAAAGGGTGGTCACCCGCGCGACATCGCGGCCCGGGTCATGTAGAGGAAGAGTTTGGTCTGGCGCTCCTCGTCGAGCATGTCGTAGATCTCGAGCATGAGGCCCTCGCGCTGCTCGAGGGTGGGGTTCAGGCGGGTGTCCTTGATGTGCTGGATCACACGATTGCGGATCCATGCCCGCTGCTCGGGCGTGGGCTCGATCGCGTCGTACATGGCCTGCATCGCATCACGGTAACGCTTGAGCGAGTACTCGTATGCGTTGGCGATGTCGCGCTGAAAGAGCTCGTTGTTGAGACGGTTCTCGATCTGTTGCTTGATCGTGGGTGTGCGGGGTTGCCCCTGCATGTTCTGGTCCGACTCCGGGGTATTGGCCGCGATCCACGCGTCCCAGTACTCGTCCAAGATGCGATCGAAGCGCTCGCGTTGGGCGTCCTCGAGCATGGGTTCGAGGGCTGCGCGGAGCGGATCGCGGAGCATCTCGGGGTCATGACGCAGGCGGAGCTGGGCGAGGAGGGTTTGCGCGTAGGCGTTGTTGCCCTCCGCAAGCGCATCGGTGATCGTCCGAACGGTCTCGATCTCATCGACGAGGAGTTCCGCGAGATCAAACACCCGAGATGTGCCCAGCTCGCGTGCGCGGGCAAGGTCGTCAGGGTCGTCGCACACGCGCGCGAACGCGACGAGCTCGGGGCGCCCCTCGACGGGGGTGAAGTTCCCCGACATGTCCGTGATGACGATGGTGTCGATCTGCTCACGATCCACCCGCGGGCCTCTGAGCGTGTCGGCGGGCTGAGAGAATGCGAGCGGGGAGGTTGCGATCAACAGCGCGATGGTGCGTGTGTGGAGCATCCGCAAAGTGTACTTGATGGGGATGGATTCCCCAAGCTTTCACTCATGGGCACCCGGTGCTGTAGCTCTCGAGGAATGCCGCGACATCGAAGAAGTTGAGAATGGCGTCCAGATTGAGATCCGCGACAAGGTCCCCATCGAGGTAGGCGATGAGGAACGCGGAGACATCGAAGAAGTTGAGCTGCCCATCGAGGTTGAAGTCGGCGACGCAGGGGGAGCAGTCGGCGAGATCGAATACTTTGAGGCCGCCGTTTGTAGAGGCGGCATAAGCGAGGTTGGCATTCAGCTCGACCCGGCGTGTGGATTCGCCTTTGAAGAACCTCTCGAACACGGGGGCTGTCGGATCTGCGTTGTTGAAAACGGCGAGTCCATTGTTGCCATTGGCGATGATGAGCTTGTCTTCATGCAGGGTGAGTTGATACGCGATCGGGATGAGCTCGTCGTCCTCGTCTGGGTAGGTGAAGTAGATGTGGTCGGTCTCGATCGGATTTGCGGGGTTCGAGATGTCCCAGATCCTGAATCCCTCGGTGAACTCGGGTGTGTAGAGGGTGTTGCCAACGAAAGTCGAAGTCATAATGCCATTCCCGGAGTCCCCGGTGAGTAGAGGTTCGATGGTAGAGATGTGGCTCGGCGCATCGAGGTTGGAGATGTCGACAATGAACGCACCGAAGCTCGTGCTCGCGATGCATGCGAGTGTCATATCGTCGTTGAAGCTGATCTGGTCATTCCAGCCGGGCAAATCAAGGTTGGCGCGGAGGAGCGGATTCGTTGGATCGGAGATGTTGAAGATCCAGAGCCCGTCTATCCGGTCGATAACAAAGAGGGTGTTGTCGATCGTACGGACATCTCGTGCCCGTCGACCGGTTTCAATCGTGGAGATATGTACGGGGTTCGACGGATCTGAGATATCAACGAGTACCAGGTCGTCACGATCGGCGGCGATGTAGAGTGTATTGCCACTCGTATCGATGGAGTACGCGGATTCAATAGAATCGAAAGTGCTCAGGCGATTGATTTTGGTTGGGTCCGTTGCATCATAGATTTCGACGCCAAAGTCTGCTATCGCGGTGATGGCGAGGTTGTTGTGGAGATGAATATCGGTGGGCTCGCCTTGCGTGCTCGTCGATGCAACATAGGGAGCGGTAGAGATTTCGTACGCGCCGAACGAGTGGTCCGTGGCGATATAGGTGACGGTGTCGCGTTCTTGGATAAAGATAGCGGATTCAAACTCGGTCGGAAGGATGTCGAGGTTGAGTAGGGGGCCGACGATTCCTCTTTCAGATTTTGTATCAAAGACATAAATATCTGATTCGTCTTGATAGTTCGATCCGTTCGTCAAGACGAGCGTGCCGCGGCGAACAGAGCGATAGTTGTGATTGTCTGGGTAGATTCGCTCGGAGAGGATCTCTGCAGGATGTCTTGGGTCGGAGATGTCGTAGACTCCGATTCGACTGGTTGAATAGGCGTAAAGCAGGTTGGTTTCAGGATCGATATCGATTTGGGTGTAATCCGATCCTCCGTAGTCGTTCGCGCCACTTTGAACGACGGGATTGAGCGGGTCGCTCATGTCGACATACTCGATGTGCGTGGTGTAGGTCAGTCCATGCTGCTCGTCTGCGATGTGGTTCCGAAGATCCATGTTTCCCACTGGTACGGGGTGAAGTGGGTCAGAGATTTGATAGACGCTCTTTTTGCCTGCATACATGTAATCGCCGATGATGACCGGTCGATACACATCGCGCTCCGGGACGAAGTATTCACCCAATGTTGGCGAATCAGGTGTGCTCAGGTCAACAACTTGAACACCAACCCAGCCGGCGGTGAGATAGGCAGCATTCTCGTGTACGATGATCCCGTGGTACAAAAACTTGACATCGAGTGTCGAAACAACGCTGATGTCGTCTGGGTTTGAAATGTCGATTGTGGTCAGTTCGCGACCAGAGTCGGTCAGCAGGTATGCGTAGTGCTCACTGAGAGCGAATCGCCCAGGATCAATAAGGCCCTGGACGGCGCTGAGCCGGACAGAGTCTTGGCAAGTTTGGTCGTGCAGGGCGTATGCGTTGCTCGAAATGGAAAGAAGCAGCAACACTGACAAAATGAAGTACATCATGCCCATATTCTATCGGAACCCCTCCGCAACACATCACTGAACTTCTCAGATATCCTGATTCTTCCCCAGTTGTAAACAAAGCAGCCCGGCCGTCATTGCCCCGATCGTGTTCGCGACGAGGTCCCAGGCGGTGTTGGTGTACCCGCCGACATTGGTTTCGGGCATGGTGAGGACGGCGATGAACTCGATCACCTCGTTGATCGCACCGAGCCCGATCCCCATCAGGGCGGCCGCGATCGCGGTGGGGAGGGTGCGGGGCGCGTGGAGCAACGCGAGCAGCGCCTGGAAGCACGCGATCGTCGCGCTGAAGAACCCGAACGCGTGGACAATCTGGTCGTACTTGGGCAGGTCGGGGTGGATGCGCATGGAGTACAGCACCGCATCGGTGGGGCGTTCGGATTCGGTCGCTGCGGCGCGGTAGGCGTCGGTGAGGGACGGGTCGACGGTGACGGTGCCGCCGCACATGTGCAGGAGCCCCCAGATCGCGAGCAGCCAGAGCGCGAGGGGGGAAAAGTTGATCGTGCGATGGAGCGCATAGACGATCGCGATAAAGACCACCATCACGACGGCGTACATCAGGAACTCGGTGTTGCCCTGCTTGAGCGCGAGCCCGGAGCACACGAGCATGTAGAGGGTGACGAAGATGATGAGGGGCAAGGAGATCGGGTTCTTGCGTTCGGGCGTGGGGTCGGTCATAGTGTGTATGTCGGCTGGAGTACCCTGATCCCACGAGGACCTGAGATGAGCAAGCACCCTGAACCCATCGTGATCGGCGCCTACCAGAGCGAGTTCGAAGCGAACATCGTGCAGAACATGCTCCGCAACGAGGGGATCCCGTGTGAGGTCTCGGGGGGCATGCTCGGGGGGATGCGTGCCGAAGCGCCCGGGCTCGTCGAGGTGCTCGTCCCGGCGGATTTCGAGGATCGGGCGCGGGCGCTGCTGCAAAAACACGAGGATGCGGGTGCGGACGAGCCCTGAGTTCTCGGACCCCCGAAGGGGTGCCCATGTTCCGCAGGGGGCGTGATCGTGAGCAAAATCCGCGATTCCGGACCGTGGCGCAGGATCATGCGAGAGTGGTGTACGGATGTAACGGATAGTTCCCGTTGATGTTCGGGCAGTTTTTCCATGTCATATCGCGCTGCGTATCACCCGCTCGTGCCGGGTGGAGCGATGTCGTCAAATCCATGGAAGCCGCATTTTCCGACCCCAAGCACATCATCATCCTCGGGGTGATCGCGGGTTCGATCGTTGTGGTGTATGCAAACTATCGCGTTGCCCGCTGGATCGAACGCAAGAGCGAACACCACGACTAATCCGCCGCAACATAACATTCCGTGCATCACCTAGGGTACCCGAAGCGTATGGCCCTTTACCGGCGGCGCTATAGGGGGCGTTATTGTTCGCCGGGTATGCTCGTACATGGAGACACATCATGATGAAGAAGAGAAGCGGGTTCTCACTCGGTGAGTGCACAATCCTTGTTGTGGTCGTTGGGCTGTTGATCGCGATCCTGATGCCGATGCTCGGCGCGTCGCGGATGCAGATGCGTGCGCAGACGAGCGCCGAGAAACTGATGACAATCGGCCAGGCGGGCATGATGTACGCCAACGACAACGAGGGGCGTTTGTTCAGTTACACCTGGCGGGCGGGTGAGGTCTACACGCTTCCCACAGGGCGCCAAAAAATCTACAGCGACGATATTGGTGCCGCAGACGGGCAGAACCAGGACATCCTGATGCGGAACACGGGCCGTGTGAACGGGTCCTTCAAGATCCAGAGCAACAGTTCTCGAATCCCGCATCGTCGGTTCACGCACCTTGTCCTGATGGATTACATGAACCAGCCCTTCGGGAGTGATCTGTTCATCGATCCCAGCGACGGGAAGCAGCAGGTCTGGAAGGACAACCCACTCGACTACGGGTCCGGCTCGAGTGTCCCCTACGCGGATGGGATCCCCGCGGGATATGACATCGATCAGAACTGGGCGAACAACGCTGTTCGCCAGCGCTGGGCGTTCGGATCAAGCTACCAGGTCGTCCCTGATGCATGGCAGCCCGATCGTGGGAATCGGTACATCCCGGTGCAGGATACGCCGCACCTCTTCCAGCTTGGGGGATTCGGTGAGTTGAACCTCTCCGAAGGCCGCCGATTGCGGAGTGTGCTGCATAACGCGAACAAGGTGTGGATGTACGAGGAGTTCGATCGTGATCGCACCCAACACCTTTACTTCGGATACGACCACGCGAAGGTCGAAAAGCTCATGTTCGACGGCTCGGTCAACAACTGGGAGAGCGGTCGTGCTGCGCCCTCCGTGGTGATCGAGCGCGGGTACATGCCCTGGGAGCAGCGGTATGTGCCCCTGGACAAGTTCCCCGCACCGGTGGGCGGGTTGGGTGATCCGACGCAGCTCAGCCAGCGCTGGCGCTGGACCTTCGGCGGGCTCTCGGGCGTGAACTACGGGGCGTTCTCGTTCGAGGATTGATCATGAAAAGCACAAAGAAGAGAAGGGCATTCTCGCATACTGAGACGCTCGCGACAGTGGTTGTTGTTGGACTGCTGGTTGCGATCCTGATGCCGATGCTCGGTGCGTCGCGGATGCGCATGCGTGCGCAGACGAGCGCCGAGAAGCTGATGACGATCGGTCAGGCGGGGATGATGTACGCCAACGACAACGAGGGGCGCTTGTTCAGTTACACATGGCGGGCGGGCGAGATGTATTCATTGCCCGACGGTCGCGTGAAACAGCCAAACAGTGATGCAGATGGTGCTTTGTACCAGAACTTGGAAGTTCTCCAGCGTCGCACCGGACGGATCCATGGCCAAGGCAAGATCTTTGCCTCGATCGGTACACTGCCGCATCGTCGATTGGCGCACCTTGTGCTAATGGACTATATGAATCAACCGTTCGGGAGTGATCTCTTCATCGATCCGAGTGATGGCAAGCAGCAGGTCTGGAAAGATCATCCTCTGGATTACGGACCAGAATCGAGTGTGCCATACGCAAACGGGATACCCCCAGGATATGACGATGATTCTTGGACCGATACTCCCTATGTCCAGCGTTGGGCGTTTGCATCGAGCTACCAGGTCGTGCCCGATGCATGGCAGCCCGATCGAGGTCCCCGGTACATCCCGGTTCATCAATCACCACATCGTCTTCAAGCAACAGGTAATCAGATTCCTCTCGCCGAAGGCCGCCGATTGCGGAGTGTGCTGCATAACGCGAACAAGGTGTGGATGTACGAAGAGTTCGACCGCGATCGCACGCAGCACCTCTACTTCGGGTACGACCACGCGAAGGTCGAAAAGCTCATGTTCGACGGATCGGTCAACAACTGGGAGAGCGGGCGTGCTGCGCCCTCGGTGGTGATCGAGCGCGGATACATGCCATGGGAGCAGCGGTATGTGCCCTTGGACAAGTTCCCTCTCCCTGTGGGTGGGCTTGGTGACTCGGCGGAGATCAGCCAGCGCTGGCGCTGGACCTTCGGCGGGCTCTCGGGTGTGAACTACGGGGCGTTCTCGTTCCAGGATTGAGGATTTGCCTGATTCCGAGCGTCCCTTGGCGGGGGCGGGTCGGGGACGCTAGGATTGTGAAGGCGGGGTCGGTGCCCCTGTGCGCCGCCCCGGTTTTCGATCAACGAGGAGTTAACGATGAAGACATTCGCAATCGGTGTGGTCGCGCTCATGGCGCTCGTGTTCGCAGCCTTCGCTGTCAAGCCCGAGCAGGTCCCCGTGACCCAGCCCGAAACCGAGCCCGAGACCAAGCAGGTCGAACCAGAACCGAAGGCGGACAAGTCGATCGAGGAGAAGTTCGTGTACATCCAAATGAAGACATCCAAGGGCGAAATCTTCATCGAGCTCAACAACGAGCTCGCGCCCATCAGCACCGCCAACTTTGTCCGTTACGCCGAGGAAGGGTTCTACAACGAGACCATCTTCCATCGCGTGATCTCCAACTTCATGATCCAGGGCGGCGGGTTCGACAAGGACATGAAGCAGAAGAAGCCCCACGAGGGCATCGAGAACGAATGGAAGAACGGGCTGAGCAACAAGCGCGGCACCATCGCGATGGCACGCCTCGGCGGGCAGGCCAACTCGGGCACCTCGCAGTTCTTCATCAATGTCGCGGATAATGGGTTCCTCGATCAGCCGCGTGACGGGTCGGGATACGCCGTGTTCGGCAAGGTCGTCAAAGGCATGGATGTCGTCGACGCGATCCGCGTCGTCCGCACCACCCAGAAGGGGCACCACGGCGATGTCCCCGTTGAGCCCGTCATGATCGAGAAGGTCACGGTCTTGGCGCAGGAGAAGGCTGCGGAGCTCGGGCTCGTCGAGTCCGAGGGCTGATTCCTGGCAATCCGTGCAAGATTGAATCTCAACGCCCGTTCCCCTGTGGAGCGGGCGTTTTTTGCGCTCTGGTACGAGGAATCTCGTGATTGATGACGGGGTGCGTCCGAGAACGCGTCCATTCAAGCGTCGGGCGGACATGGCCGATGAAACTTGAGCGTCGTGATTCCGTATGACGATTGTGGGTCTGACATGATGAACGGGGACGAGGATGCATTTGACCTGCACACACACAGAATCTGAAGACATCGCCACCGGCAGCGCGCTCGACGACTCGGGGATTATCCCGTTCGTGGATGAGTGCGAGCCCGCGACCAAACAAACCAACACGGACGAGCCCGAGCACACCCCGCGTGACAGCGCGATGGACGCGTTCGGCCCCGTTGCCGAGCGCGTCTCGGTCGCGGATCGCGAACTCGGGATCAAGCGCAACTCGTGGGAGCGGCGCGGGAAGTACTCTTGCCCCTGCTGCGGGCACGCATCGAGCCGCGTGGTGCGGGTGCGTGTCCCGAGTCATGCCCGCTGGTCCGCGGTGTGCGCGGTGTGCGCCGCGATGCTGCTTGCGAAGATGCCCGGCACGATCGTGGGCGGACTCGTCCGCCCCACGCGTCGTCGTCAGAAATCCACGGCGGGTCAGACCGCCCATGGGTTTCGTCGCATGGGTCAGGGCGGTTATAGACGGGCCGGTTGAAGACCCGGCTCGGATGTAGACGAGCGATAGGAAGAACAGACTCCTCTGCCCGGCGGTTGTGTGCCGGGTTTTTTCTTGGTTGGAACGGAACAATGAAAAACCCGGCTGGTGGTGGGTCAGCCGGGTCGGTGGGTGAACTGGGCGTTGCTGGGGCTCTCCCGTCGGAGAGCGTGATCCGTGAGTGCTTCGCGTCCTTGCGGAGCATCGCCGTCCTTGGTGGGTCAAGGGGGCGGACACACCCCTCACCAGCTGGCTCAGTTCTCTTGAATGTCTCGACCGATTGCTCGGGCGTGGTGGTGGGCGTCTCGTCCGCAGCCTTGCGTCGGAGACAGGGTGAACGAAAGGTGAGTTGTACGACCCTCTGCTTCGCGGCCTGCGATGCGCGAGGGGCGGGAGATTCGGGTCATGTCGGGCGCTTCTGCGCCAGTTTCTTGGAAAGCTCGGCCATCTTCGCGAGTCGATCGTCGAACTCGCTCTGCCACGCGTCCCGGGCACGGATCTCCAGTCGATCCCCCGCGCCCAGCACGATCACTTCCTTGGGCATCCCCAGGTGCTCGAGCTGCCAGGCGGGCAAACGGATGCGGTTGTTGGCGTCCACATCCACTTGTTCCGTCACGGAGTGCAGAATCACATCGAGTTCCGCCTGATCCTCGTCGGGTGTCAGACTCGGATCCCGCCGCCCAGCGGTGAAGAGCTCGTTGTGCATCTTCTCGGTGTAGAGGCGGAGTGACCCGGTCTGAGGCCAGGGGACGCAGAACCAGGTCGCCCCGTCGTGCTCGGGCGACCATCGATTCCGGAACTTTGCAGGTATCGCCAGACGCTGCTTCGCGTCGATATTGGCTTCTGCTTGTCCGGTGAATGGCACTGTGTTGATCCCCTGCGTGATTCATTCGTGGGATTATCGCCCACTCTCACCCACAACGCAAGCCGACTCGCCCCCATTTCAACAGATTGGGGAGCGTTTGTGGACAATGCACACCGTTGTGGATGTATTCGAAAGGGCAAGAATCGGGCATAGGATGCTTTTTGATAATGACTTACAGAAAAATGGGTGTGGTGCACCACATCTGGGTGTGAATATGTGAAGATGGGGTAAGTCTGCCCCCTCGCATACACGATGAGGAGGGGTAGACGCCCCATGCGACAGATGAATCGGTTGCGACGGGGGTGGTCGATGGGGGCGCAGGGGGAGTTGTGCGTCTATGGGAACACAGGGACACGCATTGATCGCGTCGGCGTTGGAGGTCTTCCCTTCGGGGCGGTATCTCATGACGGCTGGATTCGACGGCAAACGCGGCGGGATGTTCGTCCACTATGTCCAGCGCTGCGGCACTGAGCCGGCGATGATCTGCGTCGCGGCCCGCAAGGGGCACACGATCGACCCATTGATCCGCGACTCGCGATCGTTCGCGCTGGGCGTGCTCGGCGATGGGGATCGATTGATCGAGCGCCGGTTTCAGCACACGAACAGGCCGCCCCGCGAGCTGCCCGTTGAGGGCGAGGAAGACCCGTTCGACGCGATCGAGACGCGGACACTCGTGACGGGCTCGCCCATCATCACACGCTGCAAGCTCTGGTTCGATTGCGAGGTCGCGCGACGCGTCGATCTGGAAGCGGAGATGGAGCTCTTCGTCGGCGTGATCGTCGGCGTGCTCAAGGACGGACAGAGCGCCAAGGTCGCGCGTCAGCCCGAACAGGGTTGACCCATCACCCCGTTGAGCTCTTCAAGAAAACGCGCATCGAATGCATCGCATGTGAATCGCAGCGCGTTGGTCCTGCATGCGCCGTCGGGTCCCGTGTCGGGCGTCGGGCATCGTTCGATCGCGTCTGCGAGCGATTCGGGGGTGGGGTCGTTGAAGAAGCCCCCCGTTGAACCATCGATAACCGAATCGAGCGCGCCCCCGGCACGCTGGGCGATAACGGGGGTGCCGCACGATTGGGACTCGATGGCCGTGATCCCGAAGTCCTCGACTTGCGGGAACAGGAACGCGCGGGCGCGTCGGTACTGATCGCGGAGCTGTTCGTCGGAGACTTTGCCGACGAATGAGATGAGTGGGTTGTTGTTGGCATGGGCGCGCAGCGCTGGCTCGTGCGACCCAGATCCAACGATGACGAGTTTGCGATCGAGTCGGATCGCGGCATCGATCGCGAGATCGACGCGCTTGTAGGGTTCGAGCGCGGAGACGAGCAGGAGATGATCGGCTCGCGTGACGGACGGGTCGGGCGTGAAGAAGTCCGTGCGGACGGGCGGGTGGATGACGATTGAGTCGCGCTGGTAGCAGCGCCGTATCTCGTCCGCGGTGTGGTTGGAGTTTGCGATAAACTGTGAGACGCGCGAAGCGGTGCGTTGATCCCAGGCGCGGAGCCGTGGGGAGAACACGGAGAGCCCGAGCGCGCGGAGTCGCCCTTTGAGATCGGGGGAGGTGTAGTTCTCCGATTGAGACCACAGATACCGGGCGGGCGCGTGGCAGTAACAGAGATGGGGAACCCCATCGGGCGGGTTGATGGATTTGATGGCTGAGGAGCTGGTCGAGATCAGGAGATCGATCGGTTCCTCCGCGTGATCGCGGGCAAGGTGTGCGCCGAGTTGCTCGATCGCACGCGGGTAAAGGGGGAGCAACCATCGCCGGAGGGATTCAGGACGGTTGTTGAGCGATGAGACGGTGCGTGGGAGTGCGTCGAGGGTGGGGGAGAGCGGGGACCCGTTGTCGAACATCGTGTAGATGCGGGTGATGGTGTGGTTCTGGGATTGGAGCAGCGATGCGATCGCGTCGAGGACCATCTCCCCGCCCCGGTATCCCACGAGCCAATCGTGCGCAAGTGCGACCCGGAGTGGGGCGTTCGATGGAACAGGATGGGGTTCTTGGGGGTCTATCATGTGTGCAGAGGACGCGGGAACGGCTGGGAGATTTGTTGTGACGAATCAGACGAACGCGTTGAAGGACTCGGGTCGCAAGGTGACCCCCGCGAATCGGCTCGGGCTCGATTACGAACGCGAGGCGGAGACTTTCGGGGCGCCCGCGTGCCCCATTATCGATGCGCACGCCCACATCAACGGCGAGCGTGCTGCTCAAGTGTACAAGCGGGTGTGCGATCTGTACGGGATCGAGCGCGTGTATTCGCAGACCCAGCTCGCCCAGGCGGATTCAGTCCGCGCCGTGATGGGCGATCGGATCTCGTTCGTCGCGATCCCCGAGTACATGCACGCGGATCGTCAATGGGCGCACACGGAGGGGTTCCTCGAGAACCTCGATCACTGGCACGCGCGCGGGGCGCGGATGGTGAAGTTCTGGGGCGCGCCGCGATTGCGGGACTATGTCGGGTCGATGGGGCTCGCGCCCGAGGAGATTGTGCCGTTCGATTCGGAGTGGAAGCTGCGGATCGCAGAGAAGGCAGAGTCGCTTGAGATGATGCTCATGGTGCATTGCGCGGATCCGGATACCTGGTTCCAGACGATGTATGCGGATTCATCGAAGTACGGGACCAAGTCGGACCAGTACGAATCGCTCGAGCGATTGCTTGAGAAGACGGGGATGCCCTGCCTCGCCGCCCACATGGGCGGGTGGCCTGAGGATCTGGGGTTCCTCAGCGGGTTGCTCGATCGACACCCGAAGTTGATCCTTGATACCAGCGCAACCAAGTGGATGATCCGCGAGTTGAGCAAGCATGACACCCCGGATTTGGTCGCGTTTCTCGATCGGTATCAGGGACGGATCCTCTTCGGTTCCGACATTGTCACCAGCGATGACCACATGGTGCATTCTGATCCCGACAACCCGGCGTTTGGGAACCAGCTCGCCAGCAGCGAGCACGAAGCCTTTGAGCTCTACGCGTCGCGCTACTGGGCGCTGCGGACGATGTACGAGACGGGTTATCGGGGCGAATCGAACATCGCGGACCCGGACCTGAAGATGGTGGACCCGGTTCGGTACGACGAGCTCAGCGCCCCCCAACTCCGTGGTCATGCGCTCGATGAGGCGCGATTGCGGGTGCTCTATCGCGATGCGTGCGTGTCCACGCTCGATCGTTGGTATGGCGGTGAGAACCCCTGGGAGGCGTGAAAACGCCCATTATTCCTCGGAATCGCGGATCTGGGGGTTGTGGGGGGCGGATTGTTCCGTTACTCTGGGAGCGTGCTCTGGGGCGGGATGTTCAGCCGCCGGCGCGTCGTGATGAGATACCCCACGCGGTGTTCTGCTGCGTAAGCGTTCGGATGGAACCCCGGACGAGACTACACATAGGAGCGATTCGATGAAGCAAGGGTGTGCCCTGGGGCTTGCGCTGATCACCATGTCAGGAATGACTGGTTCGGTCATGGCGCAGGCGAGTGTCGTTAACGGCGATCAGATGATCGGCGACTTTGAACAACCAGAACTCCGCGAGATCGCGTTCGATGTGGACTCGGGGATCGTGCGGATCGAGAACCCGCAGGAGGGGGCGCGACAGCTGCAGGTCTCCGTGTGGGAGCAGGTGATCGAGGTCTCGGACGCGGATTGGTTGCGTCTGCGCTTCAGCGATATCCAGCTCGCCCGCTCCACGGAGAATGTCCGCGAGAGCTACCTCAAGATCACTTCCCTCTACGACGGGCACGAGCAGTACCTCGACATGAAGTCGCTCAAGGAGTGGGGCAACACCACGGCGTACTTCAACGGCAACGCCGTGAAGCTCGAGATCATGGCATCGCCCAACGCAACGGGTCAGGTGAACCGCGTCCGCGTGACGGGCGTGCAGGCATCCGCCCCGTCCGATGGGCTGCGTTCGATCTGCGGGAGCGTGGACGATCGCGCGTTGAGCTATGACAACCGCGATGCACGCCTGATGCCCATCGGGTGCACGGCGTGGTTGTTCGATGATCATGGCAGCCGCATGATGACCGCGGCGCACTGCGGCCCGGCGGGCGGCGATGTGATCCAGTTCAATGTCCCCCTCTCCACCAGCGGCGGTTCGACCCAGAACCCGCCGCCTCAGGACCAGTACCCCGTGGATAATGAGTCGGTGCAGGACAGCATCGGCGGGATCTTCATCGGCAACGACTGGGCCTACTTCGGGGTGTTTGATAACTCCAACACCGGGATGAGCCCGGGCACGGCGTACGGCGTGCACCACACACTGGCGACCTCGCAGACCCCTGTTGATAATCGCCCGATCCGCATCACGGGGTACGGCTCGACGAGCTCACCCGTGCCCGCGAGCTGGTACCTGGTGCAGAAAACCCATGTCGGTCCCTTCGTGTTCCGAAGCGGCAACACCATCCGATACGCGACGGACACCACGGGCGGCAACTCCGGCTCGGCGGTGCTCGACGAGAACAACCAGGTCGTGATCGGTGTCCACACCAACGCGGGTTGCAACTCGACGGGCGGGAACCAAGGTACGAGCATCTTTAATAACGATCTCCAGAACGCGCTGGCCAACCCGCAGGGCATCTGTCTGCCCCGCAACATCCAGGCGTCCGTCGTCATGCAGCCAACCCATGTGCAGCCCGAGGGCGGCGATGAGATCGTGCTGAGCATCGACAACCTGCAGGGGCACACCGTCGTCGGCGCACCCCAGTTCATCGTGAACGCATCGGACGGTACGAGCTTCGTGCAGGACATGAGCGACAACGGCGATGGGACTTACTCGGGCACCTTCGGGTCGTACTACTGCGGTAGCTCCGTGTCGTACTCGTTCTCGATCGAGGACGAGGAGGGCACGATCGTGACGATCCCCGAGTCGGGCACCTTCACGACCGTGGCGCTCGATGACCTGGTCATCGCGATGGAAGACAACTTTGAGACCAACATGGGGTGGAGCTCCTACACCACCGGCGGGTCGGGCACATTCATCCGCGCCACGCCCAATGGGTACGGCCTGGGTGATCCCGGCAGCGACGCGGACGGCTCGGGCATGTGCTATGTCACCTCGAACATCAACGGGCTCGATGTCGACAACGGTTCGGTCTGGCTGCGTTCGCCTCTGATTGATATCACCGGCGTCGAGGACGGCGTGATGCGCGTCTCCGCATGGATGACCGGCACCGGGCCCGACTCGATGAAGATCGAGGTCTCCACCAACCTGGGGCTCTCGTTCCAGGAGGTCATGTCCATCACCAGTACCAACGGCGAGTGGATGGACATCGCGATCGACATCGATTCGCTCAACCCCGCCACCAACTTCATCGAGATGCGTGTCAGCGTCACCGACGCAGGGCCCGACACCACGGTCGAGGGTGGTATCGACGCGTTCCGCATCACCTCGGAGACCTGTGATGGCCCGACCGGTTGCCCGGCGGACATGAACGGCGACGGCGAAGTGAACTTCTTCGATGTCTCCGCGTTCCTCAGCGCCTACAACGCGATGGACACCAGCGCCGACTTCAACGACGACGGCAGCTTCGACTTCTTCGATGTCTCCGCGTTCCTCGAAGCCTTCGGTGCGGGCTGCCCGTAATCCGATCAGGATCTGATTCAACACTAAGCCCCGCGAGTGATCGCGGGGCTTTTTCGTGTGCCTGTTCTTTCGGTGCGTATTCAGTTCACCGGCTTGGCGAGCGCTGCCATCGCATCGAGGCGCGCCTGCAGCTCGGGGGCTGCGGCATCGTCGAGCTTGGAGTCGAAGCTCAGATCCAATCGCGCCGGCGTGAGGGGGTCGGCGAATCCGGGCGTGGCGCGGGAGAGTCGGAGCGGGGCGGCCTTGAATGTGCCGTCCATTGAACCCTTCCCGGGTTTCTTTCCGGGGAGCATGAACCCGGCACCGTCGTAGATACCGACCTGCCCGTTGGAGATGATCCCGTACCGGATCGACGCGTTTGCCGCGGTGGGCTCGATCGGGGTCTTGCCGGGGCGCGGGTCGAGGAAGAGGTGGATATGGACGATCGTGCCCGAAATCTGGGACCAATCCGCATTGGTTTGGAAAAAGGATGTCAGCTGAGCATCGGAGAGGTCGGTGAGGTAGATGTCGGCGGTGTTATCGTCGTGAAAGGTGTAGACGCGTGTTCTGAGGTTTGTTTCGTAGACAGACCCGGTGGTATCGGAGATGATGGTGGAGGACCCACCGGATCCGCCGCCGCCTCGCAGAGCGTTGCACCCCACGGGTGTCAGCATCAACGGCACGAGTGCGGACGCGACAAGGGTGTTGCGGGCATGGAAGAGCGTGCGGGCGCGTGATCGGGAATGGGTCATGCGTCGAGCATAGCGGGAAACGACCCGCTTGTGGCACGATGCGTCGCGAAACTGCGACGGAACCGCTACGCGTTCAGCACGGATCGGATGGTCCACGGGATCGGGAAGAAAGGAAGAATCGATGGCACGCATGAAGCAGACGATCACGAGCGGGGTTCTGGGGTTGATCATCGCGTGCGCCGGCGCGGCGCAGGGGATGTCCCTTGAGCTCGAAGCGCCCGCGAAGAAGTCGGGCGCGACCGGTTCCGCGGGTGGTTCTTCCAATGGTTCATCAGGGAAGTCCTCGGGTTCGAAGGGGAACTCGGGCGGACAAAAGGCCGCGCCCTCGCGTTCGAGCGCGCAGCCCAAATCGCAACCCAAGTCGCAGCCTCAGTCTCGGCCCAAGAGCCAACCCAAATCACAACCGAAGCCGCAGCCGAGCACGCGCCCCGCGGCCCAGCCGAGCCGACAACCCGCGGCCCGTCCGAGTTCGCAGCCCAAGCGACAGACTGCCCCCGCGCGGACCCGCCCGAGTCGGACCGAACCGGCGCAGACCCGCCCGGGTTCCACGCGTCCGAGTTCATCGCAGCCGAGCAAGACGACGCCCTCGCGGGTGACCCCTTCGCGTGTTGCGCCCGCACCGAGTCGGACGCAGCCCGCCCCGGCGCCATCGAATGATCGGGTCAAGACGACCCCTTCGCGCACGCCGGTGACGAACACGAACCCATCGCCGAGCACGCCAACGAAGAAGTCCACGCCCGCGCCCTCCACGGGCACGCCGAGCATCGACAAAACTCCGGCGCGTCCGACATCGACCGGAACGGAGACCCCGCGTCCGAGCGTGACGAACGATCCAGCGCCGGGGCGTCCCAGCGCGACCAAGCAGGTTGATGCGACCCCGACTCGGGTACTCAGCGCCGGGCGCGCGGTGACGCGTGCGAAGAAGGAGGGCGCACCGAGCGGGTTCGATGTCAATGAAGCGAAGAACGCGTTTGCACGGCGCGTGGGCGGCGGGACCCAGTCGGGTGTCGGCGGGAAGATGGATACCCACCCCGACGAGCCCGGGACCGGGCACGGCGGTGGGGGCGGTGCTCACGACGGCGGTCACGACGATCACCACAGCGGTCATCACGGCGGTCATCACAATGACCACCACGACGACAACTGGCACATCGATATCGACATCAACTTCTGGTCGCACCCAACCTATTGCCCGACCGGGTGGTGGTATGTCTGGGGCGATTACGACCACGACGGGCACCTGGACTATGTCTGCACCAACGGGTCGTACTCCGTGTACTGGTACAACTGGAGCGGGTCATATTGGGATTGCTCCCCGTGGTACGGGTGGTATCCGACGCGCTATCGCACCTACTGGTGGCGCTATTCGATCCCGGATTCATACCACACCGTGATCTACGGCACCGACTCCGAGCTGCTCGATGCGCCCACGACTTATGCGGTCGAAGATATGCCCGAGTCCATCCCCGAGGCGGTCCCCCTGTCCGCGGTCGAGGTGGCGCGCCTGGAGATGTCAATCGGGAACCCGGGCGTCGCGATCGAAGCGTACCGCGCACACCTGAGCACCTACCCGGAGGACTGGTACGCGCTGCGTGAGCTCGGGATCGCGCTGATCCGCGACGGACAACGCGGCGACGGGATCGCGATGATCGGGTACGCCCACTCGCAGGACCCATTGCTCGCGTACGACGGGATCCCGGTGGAACTGTTCGAGGGTGATAGCCGCGTGATGCGGGATGCGCTCGTGTCCGTGGTCGGATGGGCGCACCGGAACCCGTCGAGCAGCGCCTGGCTGACGGTCGCGCTGATCATGCAGAGCGAGGGACGGACCGCGCCGGCGCTGCGGATGATCGATCGAGCGCAGGATCATGGGCTCGGGTTCGAGGTCGCGGACCAGATGCGTTCGGCGCTGTTGCAGCCCTGAGTTACGCGGGTTCTGCGTGCATCTCAGTTTGGTGTTCTTGTTGAGCCTCATCCTTCGGGATGAGGTTCTTTGCAGGCACGCCCACCGCGGTCGCGCCGGGTGGGACATCGCGGACAACCACTGCACCCGCGCCGATCTTGGCGCCATTTCCGACATTGACCGGGCCGAGCACGCATGCGTGGCACCCAATGTAGACATGATCGCCGATGACAGGGCCCCCGGGCTTGGCGCCCGCGCCGATGGTGGTGACCTGGTGGATGGCGCAATCCGCACCCACGGTTGCCCAGGGGTAGACCTGGATCGGCCCGACATGGGGGATGAGGAGTCCGGGCCCGATCTTGGCGCCCTTATCGAGGTTGATGTGCGTGACGGCGGTGAGGATCTTCTTGAGAATCGCGGCAATGACTCTGGGAATCAGCCAGAGGACCTTGGGTTTCTTGTGTTGGAGTGCACGCTGAAGGCGGTAAATGGTCAGCGCCCAGAATCCCTCGGATCCCCATCCGGAGTATCCGTGTTTTTTGAAACGCGCGAGGTCGGCACGCCAGGCACGCCAGTTCGAGTCGCCGGCCCATTCCTTGATTGTTGTCCCGTCGTATTTCATGCGGTTTTCAACCTCTTGGCGGGTTCAGATTCTTCAGGATCTTCCGTGTCCTCGTCGTTCGCTTCTGAACTGGCTTGCTGTTGCTGCATCATCATGCGCTGGATCGCTTTGGGCGAGACGAGCGCATAGATGGAGACGAGGGCGGCGGTCATCACCATGAAGGATGTATTGGGCATCGCGTTGGCGAGCGAATCGAGCACGAAGAGGAGGATCCCGAGCCCGATCGCCCATGCGGCACCCAGTGGGCCGAGGAAGATACGTTTTCGGGATTTGTGCATCGAAAGCGGGAAGAGCGGCGCGATGAATGTCGCGTAGGTGCAGAAGAGTCCGAAGAGCCCGGTCGTACCGACGAGGATAGACCACCATGAATCGGAAACGGTGATGTCATTCCCAAAGTCGTCGTATACGCGCCATCGTCCCCACCCGCCGGACCCGAAGATCGGGCGTGAGCGCATGACCTTGTCCACGATCATCTGATCGTTCTCAAGGCGCATATTGAGCGATCCGGCGCGTTCCTGCCCAAGTGGTTCTACGAGCTGGACGAGCTGTTCGCCATGCCACCCGAAGGTTCGGAGCCCGATGTACCCCATCGGTGCAAGGACGAGCACGAGTAGCAGCGGACGCAGACGCGTGCTCTGGATGAACTCCGCGGCTGCGATCAGGGAGAGCAGCAACAATGCGGCGCCCGTTGAGCGGAGCATGATCGTGAGGATAACGAGCCCGATCGCGATCCAGGAGATGGGGATGCCCCAGATGTTGCGGATGGCTTTGGAGCGCCAGAGGATCCACGCGACGAGCGCGGCGGTGGCCATCCATGCTGCGAGCGCGAGCCCGTGCTGCATGAAGACCTGTGGACGCCACCCGCCCATGCGTTTGGTCATGACCCACTGGGAGGATTCTGGGAAGAACCCGTAGACGATTTTGCACAGCTGGGGGCTCATGACGATCTCGAACAGGCACAGCGGCGCGTAGGCCAACGCGCTGACGACGACGGCGACGCACAGGTCTCGAAGTGCTGGGAGATCGGTGAACAAGGTGCGTCCGATCCAGTACGCCACGCCCCACTCGAGGAACCGGTTCACGGTGACTGCGAGTGCGTCGTACGGGCCGAGCCCGTTGAGCAGCGAGCTGATCCCGGGTGCAACAAGGAACCCGATGAAGAAGAGATCGAGGAGCTTGGGTCGGAACTTGAACAGATCGGATGACGCAAAGATAAACGCGGGGAGGAGTGCACCGATCCCCGCTGCCAGGAGTTTGGTGTAGTTGGGCAGCCCGGATAGGACGATCCCGGTGGGGGGGAGGAAGAGGTTGCCCCCGATGATGGAGATGAGCACAACGCGACGCACGGGAATCACCATCCCGAGGATCAGCATGATGAACGGCCAGGCAAAGAGGATAAAGATGGCGAGCTTGTTCGGTTCCATCTTTGGGCTCAGGCTTCCTCTGCTTTGTTCCAGAGCGTGCGGATCTCGCCCTTCGCGATGCGCCGGTTTGCTTTGATGACGGCGATCGCGTTGAGCGGGAGCGTGGCGAGCGCGACGGGGAAGAGCTTGATCTTGCCTGTGAGCGAGTGGTGTTTGAGCTGGAAGAACTGCTTGTAGATCTGATGACGAGGCACAGCCCAGAACCCCCTCGACTCGAAGGTTGAGCTGACGAGTTTCTGACTCCATTGCGGGTCCTGCGCCTGGAGTTCACGCATGAGTGCCCCCGCGGGCTTTTCGGGGGTGCTTTCTGCCCAGAGCTTGGTGTAGATGATCGCGTTGATCGAGAGCCCAATCAATCGGCGCGTTTTGTTGCGGATGATCTCGGAGGGGCTCATGTAGGATTCGAAGATGACCTTCGCGTCGTCGGCTCGGACGATCAGGTCGGGGTTCCCCGGGTCCGTAAAGCCCTTGGTGACGATCTGGGCGCGGACGAACGCGTCCTCGCCCATGAGCACGGTGGGCAGGTAGAGCGAACGGATCGTATCGGCGTAGCCGCAGTAGAGGCACCCAGCAAAGATCCCCTTCATGCCCTTGCGCAGTGTTGTCGCGCCGATCGAGAGCCGATCCTTTGCGGACTTCTGATCCTTATTCTCGATGTGCTTGGTTGGGTTGCCGCCCGCGACGACACACCCTTCGTTGTTGAGCAGCGTGTTGATCAGGTTGTACAGCACACGATCATCAGCGAGCTTGATGTCTGCGTCGGTGAACACGAGGATGTCTGCATCCCGCGAGGAGAATGTATCGACGAAGTTGTTCCAAGCGTTCTCCTTGCCCGGCTCTTTGATCTCGCACACCCGAGCGGCAAAGAAACCCGCGTCCCCTTCGGACACGGGTTTGTGCTGTTCGACGGCTGCCTGCGCAACCTGTGCGGTGTTGTCCGTGCATCCGTTGGGGACGACGACGATCTCCGCGCGGATGGGGTGTTCGTGCTCGTCGTCAGAGAGCGCGTCGAGGCGTTGTGAGAGCAGTGAATGAACGGTTTGCGCGATGCCCTTTTCTTCGTTGTACGCCAGGATTCCAATGGAGATGGTGATCATCGCATTCCGTTCTTCGGGATATCGCGCTCGATTGAATCACTCAACGAGCGTGAACTGTCGGGATTGAGTCTCGGATTCGAACCACTGGATGACGCGAGCAGCGGTGAATCGTGAATCGAAGTTTGAGCGTGACAACTGACGGGCGTGATCGAGGAAGTCCTCAAAGTCGCCATTAATTTCTTGATCGGAGAGGTAGAGCTCGAGCCCGACCGCGGGTGGGGGCGAAACAAGCTCATTGCTCACACCAGTAGGCTCCATAAGGTCAAACCACTCGTCTGTCTCAGTGCGCTCGATACCGATGCGGAACGGGCGATCGTGCATGTTGAAATGGCTATACGAGTTGTTCTCGATCAGGACCTGACTCGGCGATACGCCTTCAAAGACCTGAATAAATGGTTTGTTGAGGTTCTGGTTATCCTGGGTCGTCATGTCGCGGTAGAACGCGTTGCTATGGACCCGCACATTCTCCATGACCATGGAACCGGTGGGTTCCGAGATGTTGAGTGTGCCGTGCCAATCAAGGATCATGTTGAACGCGACATCGAGGTTCTTCACCATGAGTTCACGATCGTTCTTGATCGCGATGACATCGCGGTTGGCACCGATGGAGTTGAGCGTGAAGTAGTTGTTGGTGACCTGAGCGCCATCAATATTGGAGATGGTGAACCCAAACGAACGCGGCAGATTGTCAGCGATATCCCGCCCGTACATCACAAGGTTGTGTTTGACGACGCCACTCACGCCATCAGGCTCGGGGTAAGACCCTCCACCAAGCAGCATGGCGAGCGGGTTGGAGATAAAGAGATTGTTTTCGACGGTTCCGCCCGGACGGAGCTGGAGCCCGTGCGAGGAGGCGTCGGCGATGATGTTGTCCTTGACAACAATCCCCGAGCACCCGTTTTGGACATAGATATTGTGGTTGAAGATCGTGGGTTCTGCGCCCAGATCATGGTTGAACCCGTTGCTGGTGATGACTGAGTGTTGGATCGTGAGACCATTCACGCCTTGTACATAAAACCCTTGGGAGTGACCCGAGGTTGAATACGCGTCCGCGACGACGCACCCATTGAATCGGATCCCCGTGAGATTGTTGGAAGTGGGGTATGCCTGGAGGATGACATTGTCTTTGAATCCGATGACGCTCACATCTTCAAAGAGGATGTCGTCGCACTCAGCAAGCCAGCGGATCCCGACGGGGTTGGAGTCGTCGGATCGCTGGGCGGGCTCGATGTAGAGCCCAACAAAGGCAATGTGCTTGAGTTGTTCAGACCCGGTTGCCTGGAGCCCCTGCTCCCCATCCGCGGGGCGGATTTCCGGGCGTTCGGGCGAGTCGCCATAGGCGCCGATGACCATCCGTTCGTCCACTGCGCGCCCGGACTTGGTGGGGCGGGGCATGGACTCGTACCACACATCACCACGCCGCAGCAGCATCCAATCCGGATGTCCGTCGCGGAGCAGTTCGTAGGCGCGAGCGAGTGATTTGACGGGTTCGTTGGGGCTGAGACCTGAGTTGGTGTCCCGGCCGGATGAACTCGAGACAAAGACGAGGCGGGTGTCTTCGCTTGGGGCGAAGTGAGTCCAGAAGGTCGCGGTATCGTTCTGCGCGAGTGCCGCGGCGGGTGTAATCGCAAGGGTTGCGGCTCCACAGGCGACAACCGCAAGCAGGCCATGGGTGTTGCTGCGGTTGATGAGCTTCTGAACAAGCTTTGTGGGAAGGTGCGTCATCGAGGTCTCCGGCAAGGGTATCGGGCAAAACAGGAGTTTGGTTCGCACGAATTTCACGAGGGGGGCGTCAAAATGGGTAACGCTCATGAGAGTTTGCGAAACGAGTCGGGGTGTAGTCAAGGCAAAGTCGTCTTTCCAATCCTTCGTAATCCGCATATTGATCCACTAATGTCCGATAACAAGTCAAGATTGGGTTGTGTTCGTATACATAGGACGGGCTCACGGATCTCCACGCGGAGGAGGATTATCCGTCGGGGTTGGGCAGCAGTTCTCAGGAACTCTTTCTGTAGACAGGAATTGTGACAATTTCACCAATCTCCCGTTCGACGCGTGGTTTCGCGCGGGCTAGAGTCTGGGCCCAACTCTCGGCGTGGTCCGGGGGTGTTCATATCAACCGTGTTACCACACAGGGTGCGTTTTCCGGCCGAAAACGCGTGTTTCGAGGCCTCCTCGCGACAAAAAGCCCTCTGTGGGAGGTGGAGAAACCATGGCCGACAAAGAAGTAACTGCAAAGTTCAAGATCATGGCCCCGGGTGGGCAGGCGACGCCGGCACCACCCCTGGGTCCCGTGCTGGGTGCCAAGGGTGTCAACCCCGGGCAGTTCATCCAGCAGTTCAACGCCGCGACCGGCGCGCTCAACGGCAAGGTCGTTGGTTGCGTCGTGACGGTCTACAACGATCGTTCCTTCGAGTTCGAGATCAAGTCCTCGCCCGCGAGCGTCCTGATCAAGGAAGCCGCCGGGATCCAGAAGGGATCGGGCGAGCCGAACACGAAGAAGGTCGGGAAGCTCACCTGGGAGCAGTGCCGCAAGATCGCGGAAGAGAAGGGTGCGGACATCAACTCGCACGATCTCGACGCGGGCGCACGGATCATCGCTGGAACAGCACGCTCCATGGGCGTCGTGGTGGAGGGCTGAACCAATGGCAAAGACTAAGCGATCAAAGGAAAACGCGAAGCTCGCACCCAAGGATGCCCTCGAGGCACCCGCAGCATTCGCGGCACTCAAGAAGTTCATTCCCACCAAGTTCGATCAGGCCGTCGAGGTCTGCATGCACCTGGGTGTGGATGTGAAGCACGCGGACCAGATGGTCCGTGGTTCGGTCTCGCTGCCCAAGGGCATCGGCAAGTCCAAGCGCGTCATCGCGTTCTGTGACTCGGCGCTCGTCGGGGCATGCAAGGAAGCCGGCGCTGTCGAAGCAGGCGGCGAAGACCTCATGCAGAAGATCAACGGCGGGTGGTTCGACTTTGATGTCGCGATCGCGTCGCCCGACATGATGCGTGTGATCTCGACCCTCGGTCGTGTCCTCGGTCCCAAGGGGCTCATGCCCTCGCCCAAGAACGGCACCGTGACCCCCAAGGTCGCGGAAGCGGTGGGTGAGTTCGCAGCCGGTAAGGTCGAGTTCCGTGCGGACAAGGGCGGGAATGTTCACGCCGTCATCGGTCGTATGAGCTTCAGCGAGAACGACCTGCTCGAGAACTACAACTACTTCGTCCAGACGATCGAGAAGGCGCGTCCCTCGGCAGTCCGTGGCGATTATGTCAAGCGTATCACGATCAGCGGGACCATGACCCCTGGCGTTCAGATCAAGACCGCGGCAGCGGCGGAATAAGGAGGACATCATGAGTAAGCCTGTCAAGGAAATGATGATCCGCGAGTACCGCGACCTGCTGGGCGACAACGAGAACGCGATCGCCATCGGGCTTCGCGGGATCGAGTCGAACGACACGAACGCGATCCGTGCGGGTCTGGCCAAGAAAGAAATCCGAGTCACCATCGTGCGCAACAAGCTCTTCGGGCAGGCGTTCGGTGAGACCACCCTCGCGCCGCTGCAGGAGGTCCTCAAGGGCAGCAGCGCGCTGGTCTACGGCGCGGAATCTGTCGTTGATGTCGCACGCGAGATCGTCGCGATCATCAAGAAGTTCCCCGATATCGAGCTCAAGGGCGCCGTCCTCGACGGGATGCTCTTCGAGGGCGACGCGGGTGTCAAGGCACTGAGCAAGTACCCGACGCGTGAGGAAGCAATCGCGAAGGATGTCGGGCTCATCCTCGGCCCGGGCCGCAAGCTCGTCGGCGCGGTCAAGGGACCGGGCTCGAGCCTCGCCGGGATCATCAAGGCGATCGAAGAGAAGCTCGAAAAGGGCGAAGCGATCGCCAAGGCCTGAGAATCTCGATCGCTCGATTGAGCGATCGTTCACGAAACCCGTTGTCACCCGACTGGCCCTATCAGATCCCCGCGAGTTGTGTGCGGGGTGGGTTAAAGAACCGAGCGGTTCGGTCCCTCTCGGGTGAGCGAGTCCTGCACGCGATTGAGATCGCGATGCACAGAAGATGAAGGAGTTGGACCATGTCCGACGAAGCAACCAAGACTTTCGACGCAAAGATCAGCAAACTCGGTGACGAGCTCGCAGGGCTCACCCTGAAGGAAGCCGTTGATCTGGGCGATTACATGAAGGAAACCTACGGCATCGAGGCAGCAGCCGGCGGTGGCGTGGTCATGGCCGCGGCCCCCGCGGACGGCGAAGGCGGCGGCCCTGCTGCGAAGACCTCGTTCGATGTCATCCTCAAGAGCCCCGGCGGGAACAAGATCCAGGTGATCAAGACCATCCGCGAGATCACCGGTCTCGGGCTCAAGGAAGCCAAGACCATGGCAGAAGAAGCCGGTGCCAAGGTCAAGGAAGGCGTCTCCAAGGACGAAGCCGAGGATGTCAAGACCAAGCTCGAAGAAGCTGGCGCCGAAGTCGAACTCGGTTGATCTTGATATCCCCCTGTTCTGGGGTCACATAGAACACGGGACGCTTCGCAGAAATGCGGAGCGTTCCTTTGGCTCGGGCGTGCGGTGTGGTGCCTGCGTTCGAGGGGATTTGGTGAGCGTAAAAGTCCGATCGTTCGATGCTTCGGGTGTTTACTCGGAAACTGTTCGGTCGGTGGTGAATATAGTTGGCAGCGTAGTAAGTTCGTTAGTGGTTTCAGAGGATCGATGAGGCAGAGACGCTTCGGATGATCACGATTTGGGCTGCTCGGAACCTTGGATTGCATAAGTCTTTGCAAACGGGGTGCCGAGTGGCATTGTTGCGCTCAGGGGGCTAGAATCTTTTTCCGGTCTTGACTCACGGCGCGACAGACCAGGGCGGTATGGGCATACCACATAACGAACGGCATATCCAGCCAGTGTGCGAGTCACGCTGGCTGTGAACAGAACCATCACGAGGTGCTTGGATGGCAGCGACCAAAGTGCGCGATATGGAGCGTACCCGCAGCGTTCGGAGTTTCGCCAAGCGAGGCGACACAACGAAGATCCCCGATCTCTGGCAGGTTCAGGAAGCCGCGTATGAGCGCTTCCTGCAGTTCGGCACAGATCCAGACGCACGCAACATCGAGCTCGGTCTCGAGGCGTTGCTGCGCGAGATCTTCCCGATTGAATCGTACGACGAGACCATGTCACTTGAATATGTGAGCTACTCACTCGAGCAGCCTCGCTATACCTCGGATGAGTGTCGCGAACTGCGCCTCACCTACGGGTACCCATTCCGTCTGCGTCTGCGCCTCAAGCGCGAAACGCACGGCGATCTCCCCGAGGAAGATATCTACCTCGGCGAGTTCCCCGTCATGATGGGCGGCGGCGAGTACATCGTCAACGGCGCCGAGCGCGTCATCGTGTCGCAGCTGCACCGCTCACCCGGCGTGGACTTCTCGATCGAATCGAGCGAGGGCGACCGCCCGCTGCACAAGGCGCGCATCATCCCCGAGCGTGGCTCGTGGATCGAGCTCGAGGTGACCAAGAAGGATGTCCTGGCGATGCGCATCGACCAGAGCACCAAGCTCACCGCGACGACCTTCCTGCGCTGTCTCGACGAGTCCGTCGCGAGCACCGACGCGATCATCAGCCTCTTCTACGAAGTCGCGGAGATCAAGGCGAAGGATGTCCACCCCGAGGACTGGGCAGCCGCGTCGATCATCGACACCGAGTCGGGCGAAGAGCTCGTCCATGTCGGGTGCCAGATCGGTGAGGAAGCCGCGGAAGCGATCAAGGCGTCCGCGCTCAAGACAATCAAGGTCGTGCAGAACCCGAGCGATTCGCTGATCCTCAACACGATCGCGGAAGAGAAGCTCGAGCAGTTCGACGAGGTGCCCGGCGTCGAGAACGATTACGATCGCGCGATGCTCAAGGTCTACTCGCGCCTGCGTCCGGGCAACCCGCCGCAGGTTGATAAGGCCAAGCAGCTCTTCCACGAGAAGTTCTTCGACGACAACCGGTACCGTCTGGGCAAGGTCGGGCGTTTCCGCATCAACCGGAAGTTCGACATCCAGGACATCCCGGACGATCAGTTGTTCCTGCTGGGCATCGACTTCCTCAAGGTCGTCCAGTACATGCTCGATCTTCGCTCCAACCGTATCGACCCCGACACGGGTCGCCCGGTCGCGTTCGTCGATGACATCGATCACCTCGGGAACCGTCGTCTGCGTACGCTCGACGAGCTCGCGGTCGAGGAGATCCGCAAGGGTCTGCTCAAACTGCGTCGCACCGTTCAGGAGCGCATGAGCGTGAAGGACCCGGAAGAGGTCGCGAAGATCGCGGATCTCGTGAACTCCAAGTCCATCTCCAGCGCGATCGATTTCTTCTTCGGTCGCTCCGAGCTCTCGCAGGTTGTCGACCAGACCAACCCGCTCTCGACGCTCGTACACGAACGCCGACTCTCGGCACTCGGCCCGGGCGGGCTCAACCGCAAGCGTGCGGGCTTTGAAGTCCGAGATGTGCACACCTCGCATTACGGCCGCGTGTGCCCGATCGAGACGCCCGAAGGGACCAACATCGGTCTGATCTGTTCGCTGGGCATCTACGCGACGGTCGACGAGTTCGGTTTCCTCCGCACGCCCTACCGGGTGGTGGAGGACGGCGAGGTCACCAAGAAGGTCGTCGATCTCCGCGCGGACGAAGAAATCCGTTCGGTGCTCGCGCCCGCGGACGCGCTCGACGAGAACGGGCAGTTCAAGCCCGGGCTCGTGCTCGCCCGATCCGACGGCGAGATCGCGGAGCTCAAGCCCAAGGAAGTCGACTATGTCGATGTTTCCCCCAAGCAGCTCGTGGGTATCTCCGCGTCGCTCATCCCGTTCCTTGAGCACGACGACGCGAACCGCGCGCTGATGGGTTCCAACATGCAGCGCCAGGCGGTGCCGCTCGTCAAGGTCGATCCGCCCTGCATCGCGACGGGCATGGAGAAGGAAGTCGGGAAGTACTCCGGCATGCTCATCCGCGCCAAGCGCGGCGGCACCATCACCTATGTCGACGCGGAGCGCATCATCATCGACAACGCGGACGAGTATGTCTTCCGCAAGTTCGTCGGGCTCAACGAGCGCACCTGTCAGAACCAGAAGCCCATCGTCAAGAAGGGTCAGAAGGTCAAGACGGGTCAGGTCATCGCCGACGGCGCATCGACCAAGGAAGGCGAGCTTGCGATCGGTCGCAACGCCCTCATCGCGTTCAACACCTTCGACGGGTACAACTTCGAAGACGCGATCGTGATCTCCGAGCGTCTCGTCAAGGACGACGCGTTCACGAGCATCCACATCGACTCGTTCGATGTCGAGGTCCGCGAGACCAAGCTCGGGCGTGAAGAGTTCACCCGCGACATCCCCAATGTCTCCGAGCGGATGCTCCGCAATCTCGACGAGAGCGGGATCATCCGCGTCGGCGCCCGCGTCGGGCCCGGCGACATCCTCGTGGGTAAGGTCTCGCCCAAGAGCAAGACCGAGCTCACCCCGGAAGAGAAGCTCCTCCACGCGATCTTCGGTCGCGCGGGCGAGGATGTGAAGAACGACTCGCTCGAGGTCAGCGCCGGCACCAGCGGCATTGTCATTGGGACCAAGAAGTTCTCGCGCCGCGTTCACATGAACGAGTCGCAGAAGAAGGCGCTCAAGGCCGAGATCTCGGCATACGAAGCTGAGCAGGACGCCCAGGCGATCAAGCTCTTCAAGGAGATGACCAACGCGATCAACGAGGTCGTCGGGACCGAGATGGTCGACCCCATGACCCGTCAGAAGGTCGGCGCGTCGGACATCCCCGAGGTCATCATCGAGCAGATCAAGACCTTCAGCACCAAGTGGATCAAGGGCAACAAGGACACCAAGGAAGAGGCCGAGACGGTGTACCGTCAGTACTGGCCTCGTATCGAGGCGGTCGAAGCCGAGAAGCAGCGTAAGGTCGCGCACATGAAGCGCGGCGATGAGCTGCCCAACGGCGTGCTCGAGATGGTCAAGGTCTACATCGCGACCAAGCGGACACTCTCCGCGGGTGACAAGATGGCGGGTCGTCACGGGAACAAGGGTGTCATCGCCCGTGTCGTTCCTGAGGAAGACATGCCGTTCATGGACGACGGGACCCCCGTCGATGTCCTGCTCAACCCGCTGGGCGTGCCCTCGCGCATGAATGTCGGGCAGATCCTCGAGACCCACCTCGGTTGGGCCGCGCAGGTCCTCGGATTCCAGGCCGTCACCCCCGTGTTCGACGGTGCGAAGGAAGAAGAGATCCACGCCGCGGTCCGCGAGGCGAACGAGCATGTTCGTTCCCGCTGGGCCGAGTGCGAAGAGAAGGGCACCTGGCCCCACCCGCGTGAGCTCCTTGCGGAGATGCCCGCGGGCGGCAAGATCCAGCTCTACGACGGTCGCACCGGTGAGCCGTTCAACCAGAAGACAACTGTGGGCTTCATGTACATGCTCAAGCTGCACCACCTGGTTGACGACAAGATCCACGCCCGTGCGACGGGCCCGTACTCGCTCATCACCCAGCAGCCGCTCGGTGGTAAGGCACGCACGGGTGGTCAGCGCTTCGGTGAAATGGAAGTCTGGGCGCTCGAAGCGTACGGGGCTGCCTACATCTTGCAGGAACTGCTGACCGTGAAGTCGGACGATGTGGAAGGGCGTACCAAGATCTACGAGTCGATGGTGAAGGGCACCAACAAGCTCGAGGCGGGCATGCCCGTCGCGTTCGATGTGCTCTGCAACGAACTCAAGGGTCTGGGTATGAACCTGACGCTCGAGAAGAAGCAGCTCGAGGGCGGCAGCCTGCTGTAAAGCACGCTGCGTGACGGCGTCGGCTCGCGGTAAAGCGGGTCGGCTTGTTCCCTCGACTGTTGAATGAACTGATACGAATCACTCCTGTATGGGAGACTGAAATATGGCTGAGAGTGTTTACGATCGCGTCAATGACTACTCGTCGGTAAAGATCACGCTGGCGTCGCCCAACGACATCCGGGCCTGGTCCTACGGCGAGGTCAAGAAACCCGAGACGATCAACTACCGGACCTACCGCCCCGAGAAGGACGGCCTGTTCTGTGAGCGGATCTTCGGCCCCGAGCGTGACTACGAGTGTTCCTGCGGCAAGTACCGCGGCACGAAGTACAAGGGGTACATCTGTGATCGGTGTGGCGTCAAGGTGACCCACTCGCGCGTGCGTCGTAAGCGCATGGGGCACATCAACCTCGCGGCACCCGCGGTGCACATCTGGTTCTTCAAGTCGCTCCCCTCGCGCCTCGGCACGCTTCTGGCGATGAAGACGAGCGATCTCGAGAAGATCATCTACTACCAGGACTATGTCGTCACGCGTCCGGGTGATACCGAGCTCAAGTACAAGCAGGTCCTCACCGAGGACGAGCACCGCTCGGCGCTCGAGCAGTACGGCAACGAGTTCACCGCGATGATGGGTGCGGAAGCCGTCCGCGAACTCATCGACCAGCTCGATCTCGACGCGATCTGCGACGAGATCCGCGCGGACCTCGCGGCGACCCGCTCCAAGCAGAAGACCAAGGACCTCGCCAAGCGCCTCAAGCTCGTCGAGCAGGTGCGTTCCTCCGAGAACGACCCGGCGTGGCTGGTGATGGATGTGATCCCCGTGATCCCGCCGGACCTGCGTCCGCTCGTGCTCCTTGAGTCGGGCAACTTCGCGACGAGCGACCTGAACGATCTGTACCGACGGATCATCAACCGCAACAACCGCCTCAAGAAGCTGATGGACCTCAACGCACCCGAGGTCATCATCCGCAACGAGAAGCGCATGCTTCAGCAGGCGGTCGACGCGCTGTTCGACAACAACCGTTGCCGTCGCCCGGTGCTCGGCTCGTCCTCGCGTGCCCTCAAGTCCCTCACGGACATGATCAAGGGCAAGCAGGGCCGTTTCCGCGAGAACCTGCTCGGCAAGCGCGTGGACTACTCGGGTCGATCGGTCATCGTCGTCGGCCCCGAGCTCAAGCTCAACCAGTGTGGTCTTCCCAAGAAGATCGCGCTGGAGCTGTACCAGCCGTTCATCATCCGCAAGCTCAAGGAGCACGGGCTCGCCGACACGATCAAGAGCGCCAAGCGGATGCTCGAGCGTCGCGACGCGGAGGTCTGGGACATCCTCGAAGAGGTGATCTACCAGCACCCGGTTCTTCTGAACCGTGCGCCGACGCTTCACCGCATGGGTATCCAGGCGTTCGAGCCCGTCCTTGTTGAAGGCAACGCGATCAAGCTCCACCCGCTCGTCTGTGGTGGGTTCAACGCGGACTTCGACGGCGACCAGATGGCGGTCCACCTCCCGCTCTCGATCGAGGCGCAGACCGAGGCGCATGTCCTCATGCTCTCGACGAACAATGTGTTCTCGCCCGCGAACGGCGACCCGATCATTAACGCGTCGCAGGACATCGTCATGGGCGTCTACTTCATTACCACGACCCTGCAGAAGGCAGAGGATGTGGAGGAGAAGGACATCCCGCGCTTCAAGGACCGTCACGAGGCCATCCTCGCGTTCGACTCCAAGAAGATCGGGATCCACGACCTCATCTCGGTGCGTCTGACCGGTTTCGACAAGCTCGTCACCAAGGAACGCGGCCCGATCGAGGCGATGCCCGAGAACGGGCGACTCGTCACCACCGTGGGGCGCATCATCTTCTCCGAGATCCTCGGCGAGGGCATGCCGTTCTACAACTGCGCGATCGGTAAGAAGGGCTGCGCCCGCGTGATCGACGATACCTACGAGTACTGCGATCGCACCGCAACGATCAACCTCCTCGACGATCTCAAGAATGTCGGGTTCAAGAACGCGACCCTCGCGGGTCTCTCGTTCGGCATTACCGACCTGCGTATCCCCGAAGAGAAGACCGCGCTCCTCGACGAGGCGCAGGCAAAGGTGAACCGCGTCGAGAAGAACTTCGATCGAGGCATCATCACCGAGCGCGAACGCTACAACCAGCTGCTCGACATCTGGTCGCACTGCCGTGAAGAGCTCACCAAGGTGATGATCGAGACGCTCCGCAATGACCGCCGTCACGAGGACGGCTCGTACGCGAGCATTACCGCCAAGGAGGGCAAGCCCTTCCTCAACCCGGTGTATCTCATGAGCGACTCGGGTGCTCGTGGTAATGTCTCGCAGATGCAGCAGCTCGCGGGCATGCGAGGCCTGATGGCCAAGCCCTCGGGCGAGATCATCGAGACCCCCATCCGCGCGAACTTCCGCGAGGGTCTGCACATCCTCGAGTACTTCTCGTCCACCCACGGTGCGCGTAAGGGGCTCGCGGATACCGCGCTCAAGACGGCGGACTCGGGGTACCTCACCCGCAAGCTCTGCGATGTCGCTCAGTCGATCATCGTCTCTGAGCACGATTGCGGTTCACGCCGAGGGATCCTCAAGCGCGCCATCTACAAGGGCGAGCAGATCGATGTCCCTCTGAGCGATCAGGTCTTCGGGCGTGTCTCTGTGAACGCGATCACCAACCCCAAGACGGGCGAGAAGATCGTGGACGCCAACGAGATGATCTCGGACGAGGCCGCCAAGCAGATCGAGGAGCTCGGGTTCGACGCCGTGCTCGTGCGTTCGCCGCTGACTTCCGAGTCGCCCACGGGTTGCTCGGTCCTCGATTACGGCATGGACATGTCGACGGGCAAGCTCGTCGAAGAAGGCATGGCCGTCGGTATCATCGCGGCCCAGTCCATCGGTGAACCCGGTACCCAGCTGACCATGCGTACCTTCCACTCGGGTGGTATCGGTACCCGCGCCGTTGTCGACACGGAGTACCGTGCCCTCAACAACGGTACCGTGGACCTGCGTGGGTGCAACGAGGTCGCCGTCAAGGACGAGGACGGGAACGACTGCTTCGTCTCGCTCAAGCGCAACGGCGAGCTCGCGATCCTCGACGCCGACGGGAAGGAACTCGAGAAAACCAAGATCCCCTACGGCGGGTTCATCTACTGCAAGAACGGCGAAGCCGTCAAGCGTGGCGCGTCCCTCGTCAAGTGGGACCCGCACCGTACCCCGATCCTCGCGGAGAAGACCGGTCGCGTCGAGTTCGTCGACATCGAGATCGGCGAAACCGTCCGCGAAGAAGACGCGGGTCGCGGCCAGAAGGCACTCGTCGTCATCGAGCACAAGGGCGATCTGCACCCGCAGATCAACATCGTCGACGCCGACGGGAACATCCTCGACTTCCACTACCTGCCCGCCAAGGCACGCCTGGAAGTCACGGACGGTCAGGAGATCGACGCGGGTCACATGATCGCGCGTCAGCCCCGCTCGGCTGCGGGTTCCGCGGACATCGTCGGTGGTCTCCCCCGAGTCACCGAGATCTTCGAAGCACGCAAGCCCAAGGACCCCGCGTTCATGGCGGAGATCTCGGGTGTGGTCGAGATCCTTTCCGACAAGCGCAAGGGCAAGATGACGATCCGCGTGGTGTCCGACTCGGGCATCGAGAAGGATCACCATGTGCCCAACGACAAGGCGCTGCTCGTCCACGCGGGCGACTTCGTCCAGGCGGGCGATCCGCTCACCGAAGGTCCGCTCGTTCCCCACGACATCCTCAAGATCCGTGGCGAAGAGGCGCTCTGGCAGTACATGCTCGACGAAGTTCAGAATGTGTACCGCGCTCAGGGCGTGCCCATCAACGACAAGCACATCGAGATGGTCCTCGCGGCCATGCTCCGCAAGGTGCGCGTCGAGAACCCGGGCGATACGGACCTGCTCCCCCACGAGATCGTGGACAAGTTCACCTTCCGCACAACCAACAACGCGATCGCGTCCAAGGTCCGCATCACCGATGCCGGCTCGACCCCGCTGCGTGTTGGCATGTTGTACGAGAAGGACGAGGTGAAGGAAGCCAACGCCAAGGCCGAGGCCGAGGGCGGCGAGATCGCCAAGGCCAAGCGTGCACGCCCGGCCGCGGGTCGCACCCTGCTCCTCGGGATCACCAAGGCGGCGCTCTCGAGCGATTCGTTCCTCTCGGGCGCATCGTTCCAGGAGTCCACGAAGGTCCTCACCGAAGCATCGCTGCGTGGTGCGGAGGACGAGCTCGTGGGTCTCAAGGAGAATGTCCTCCTGGGTCACCTGATCCCTGCGGGTACCGGTTTCCGCAAGTACCAGGACATCCGCGTCAAGACGCTCGTGTCGCCCGAAGAGCTCGAAGAGGCAATGGCCGACGACGACTACTACGACGACGCGATGGACGAAGCGGATGACCTGATGCTCGACGACGACTTCAGCGCGCCGCAGGTCGAGGTGAAGGATGTCATGGTCGGCGAGGGCTCACACGAGGCCGCCGAAACCACCGAAAGCTGATCCGCTCACCATCCCGTTTCAAGTGTGAATCACAAGGGCGTCCCAATAGGGACGCCCTTTTTCATGCATGCATACAAGTCCCAACGCGTCGCGCCTATGCTCGACACATGCCCGACCCATCACTCTTTGAAGTCTTCCCGACCCCGTCCGATGCGCCGTTTGTGATCGAGCACATCGCCGAGGAGTTCACAAGCGTCTGCCCCGTCACCGGGCACCCGGACTTCGGGGTGATCACCCTCCGGTACATGCCCAAACCCGGCAGCACCGGCGGCGTCTGCATCGAGCTCAAGTCCCTCAAGCTCTACTATCACTCCTTCCGCAACGAGGGCATCTACTTCGAAGCCGTCACCAACACCATCCGCGACGACCTGGTCAAAGCGATCGACCCGCAATGGCTGCAGATCGAGACGAACTGGAAGGGTGCGCGGCGGGGATCCGTTCCGTGATCCGCGCGGACTTCGGGGATGTGCCGGGGCATTTCCTGGGGCGGTGATCAATCACTGCTTTGACGAGTGGCCTTGCTCACGGTGCTGATGTATTGGGGATGAAACCAACAATGCACCATCGTGAAAGTGGTACTCGAATTTTGAATCAAGCACAAACGCCAGTTTTGTCATGGGTTTCGGTTCTTATCAGCCCGCCGCTGTACTTGAGGGCGTTGGATAACTCGTCTATCCATATCAGACAAGCAAGCACATACTTCCGTTTGCGCAATGTCTCACAAATCGACTTGCGTGCAGTTTTATCAAGGAATGTTTGTAAGCCGATATCGTCGATCATGTCAAAGGGATCAGCAAAAGCGGTGATTTCATACAAGAGACCTTTTCGTTTCTTCTTGACAAAGATCACGTACGGAAGGAAGTCATGAGCGCCATCGTTCTCGAGTTGCTCTCTCGCATAGTCAGTGCTGAAGCACACGATGGATTCTGTATCCAAGTTCAAATCACTCACGGATAATCCTGCCTCGTCGGTCGAATCACCACATCGCACACATGCATCCCCGCGGGTTGCGACACGATGAACCCGATCGTGCGGGCGACATCCTCGGGGACGAGGACGGGGGAGAACTTCTCCATGAGATCGCCAAACGAATCCGGGGTCGTACCCCGCGACGCTCTGGAACTCGCTCTTGACGATGCCCGGCTCGATTAGGGTCACGCGGATGCCCTTAGGCCCGAGCTCGCGACGCGCCGCCTCCGCGAGGGAGTTCACGCCGAACTTGGTCGCGCCGTACATCGACGAGAACGGGGAGATGTGACGCCCAACGGTGGAGCCAAGCACCACGATGTCGCACGCGTGCTTGGACCAATCACGCTGCGCGTTGAGCGCGAGGAGCTGCTCGCCCGAGCGCCGGATGAGCTTGGAGACACCAAGCAGGTTCGTGCGGATCATCTCCTCCCACTGGGAGGTGTCCGAGGTCATCACGGACCCGTTGAGCCCGCGCCCCGCGTTGGCGATGATCAGGTCCGCGGGCTTGCCGAAGTGTTCCTGCGCGGCATTGAGCATCGCGTCGATCGTGGCGTCGTCGGACGCGTCGCCGGGGACGCCGATCGCGCGGGGTTTAGCGTCGATCAGCCCGTACTGGTCGCTGAGGCGCTGGGCGAGCTCGTCGAGGCGGGATTCACGCCGAGCGTTGAGTACGGACCCCTGCGCCGCGGGATGCGAGATCGATAGCAATGGCTTCGCCGATCCCGGCGCTGGCACCGGTGACGATCGCGACTCGGTCATTCAGTGTCTGATTCTGAGGCATCGGTGGGCTCCTCGGGTTTCCTGAGTGTACGCACGCCCGATTGCCGATAAGATCCATAGACGAACTTTGAACATCCCCCGGGCGTGAACTTATCGACCCGTTGACCCGTAGGAGTCCGCATGCACAGGACCTTCAGATCCAATCAAGCTGCCCGGGGCGTGCTCGTCGCGTCGATGATCGTTTCTCCCATGCTCCTGCTGAGCACCGCAGGCGGATGCAAAGCCATCCGCGAGCGCCGCGAGCAGCGGGCCGCGGAGCGTGAGCAGGAGCGCCAGGCAGAGTCCAACGCCCTTCCCAACGAGAACACGCAGATCAGCAATGACCAGCGGGACTGGATGTCGCGCCAGCCCATCGCGAGCGAGGATGCCAACGATTCCCGCCGCGTGACGGAGACGGACTCGGGGATGCGAATCGTTGACGAACGCGCCAACCCCGTCGACGCGCCCGAGCCGGAGATCGTGGTCGAGGATGTGAACCGTCCGATCGCCCGCAGCGTCCCACGCGATCAGGCGATCTACGAGCAAGCGGTCCAGCTCCACGCGTCGGGCGATCTGCAGGCCGCGCTGCGTGAGCTCGAGCGTGCGATCGCGTTCAACCCCCAGTTCACCCTCGCGTACCTCGAGTCGGGCGACATCCTGATGGAGCTCGCGCAATACGAGCAGGCGGAGCGCCAGTTCGCGCTCGCCGTCCGCAACGAGCCCCGCAACTACCTCGCCCAGTACCGCCACGCCCAGGTCCTGCACAAGCTCGGCGCGCTCGACGAGTCGAACCGCGCGTACCTGCGTGCGTTGTCGATCCGCCCGAGCTCGTTCGACGCGAACCTCGGGATCTCCACGGTGCTCCTCGAGATGGGACGCGCCGAGCAGGCGCTCCCCTACGGGCAGCGCGCCGTGCGCGCCGAGCCCCCGAGCGGGCGGGCACGGATGCACCTGGGCAATGTCTACGCGGCCCTCGATCAGCACGAGGACGCCGTCGTCGAGTATCAGCAGGGCGCAGAGATGATGGACGCGCCAACCGCGAGTCTGTTGTTGAACATGGCCGAGTCGCTCAACCAGCTCCAGCGCTACGCGGAGATGGTGGGGGCGCTCGATCAGCTCGTCCGCATCGAACCCACCGAGCTCGCGTACGAACGCCTCGGCTCGGGTCTGTTCCGTCTGAAGCGCTACGAGGGACGCGCTCAACGCGTTCCGCAAGTCCACCGAGCTCGACCCGGACCACTACCCCGCGTTCAACGGGATCGCGGTGTGCGAGTTGAATCAGTACCTCTGGTCGTCCAAAACCGACGGCGGCGCCCGCGAACGAGCCGTCGACGCGATGCGCCAGTCCCTGCGGATCGACGCGAAGCAGCCTCGGATTGTTGAGTTGCTGCGGCGCTACAAGGACCCGAGTGGAACCGAGCAGTAAATCGAGACTTCAGTATGGCAACGAAAAAGGGCGTCCCAATGGGACGCCCTTTGTGATGATGCGTGTTCGTCGATCAGGGGAAGATCCCGCGGACCTTGTAGACGCTGCCGATGTGGTCGAGCGCCGATGCGAAGGCCGCTTCACGCAGCGAGCACTTGAGCTCGTTGCGTCGTTCCATGACGCGCTGGGCCGCGACCACCATGTGGCGGTTGAGCTCGCGGTCGACCTGCTCCGCGGACCAGGTGACGGCGTTCTTGTTCTGGACCCACTCGAAGTAGGATACCGTCACACCGCCCGCGTTCGCGAGGATTGCGGGGATGACTTCGATGCCCTTCTCCTGTGCGCGACGATCGCCCGAGGGATCGCAGGGGCGCGTTCGCTGCTTCGACCATGACCTTACAGTCGAGCCAGTCGGCCTGCTTGGCCTTGATCATCTGCTCCAGCGCACCGGGGATGAAGACATCCACAGGGGTGCGGTAGAACTCTTCCTCGTTGATCGAGTCGGCCTTGGTGTACCCACCGATGCCGCCGGTCTGCATGTTGTACGCGTAGAGATCCTTACAGTCGATCCCGTTGTCGTTGCGGATAAACCCGGTGTGGTCGCCGACCGCGACGATCTTGGCGCCCATGTCCTGGAGGATCTGCCCGCCCCACCCGTTCACATTACCGAACCCGAGGAGCGAGATCTTCATGCCCTGCAGCGGGATCCCGATGCCCGGGAGCATCTCGGCCATGACATCCGCGACGCCCTGGCCGGTTGCCTTCTCGCGACCGGCGGACCCGCCGTACTCAACGGGCTTGCCGGTGACGACGCGGAGCGCGTCGTGGTGCTGGTGCGAGGAGGACATCATGTAGGTGTCCGCGAACCAGGCCATGATCTGGGCGTTGGTCCCGACATCGGGCGCGGGGATGTCGACATCCGGGCCGATCTGGTCCATGATCGCCGAGCAGTACCGGCGCGTGACGCGCTGCAGTTCGCCCGCGGAGAGCTCACGCGGGTTGACCTTGACGCCGCCCTTGCCGCCACCGAAGGGGATGCGGACGACCGCACACTTCATGGTCATGAGGAACGCGAGCGACTTGACATCGTCCAGGTGAACATCTTCGTGGAAACGGAAACCGCCCTTGTACGGGCCGCACGCGTTGTTGTGCTGGATGCGGTATCCCTTGAAGAGCTTGTGGTGCCCGTCGTCCATGAGGACGGGGAAGTGCACCATGTACTCGTTCTTCGGCTGGGCGAGGATGATCCGGGTGCGGTGCTTGAGGTTGATCAGGTCCGCAGCCGCAAGCATCGTGTTGACGGTCTGCAGGTACAGGTTGTCCGGGTCGTTGGGGAACCCGAGTTCATCGGTGACCGACCCGCGTGGCAGTTCGGTGGCGGTGGCTGTTGCACTCATGCTTTTGCACCCGTTTCAGGAGGCGGATGTGTCCGCCCGTACTGTGCAGCTGGCGCATTCCCCATGATCCCACATCGGGGGGAGGAACTCCCGCTCTGCTGCTCAGGGCGGGGGCCCGGCTTCCCAATAAAGCCGGGTGCAGGTGTTGATCGTATCCATGAGGCCCAAACAAGCCCAATTTGGACACGGACGGAAAGTATTTTCAGTGTATGTTTATCGTCAGATTCCTTGGGTCAGGCCCACCCGGAGCTCGTGAATCGTGCGGATCGGGTAAATCCTTGTGATTTCATGCTTTTCTAGGGCATTGATCCCCTCTATCCTTCCTTTCCCATGACAACCCATGGGTCGGGCCGATCCGGCGCTCAGGAAGGTCCCGAGCACCGGTGATACACAAACCTCAGACGCGTCCATTTGGACGCAGCCGAGACGCCCGTTCGATGGGCACATCGGTGCGAGGGCACACACGAAGGGCAAGGCCGAGCCCGATCGTGGGAGCGCTCTCGCGAATACGCGTACGCGTATGAAAGGAAGTAGAACGCATGATCGACGAGAACCTGATTGCGTCGCTGGGTATCGCTGACGACGAGACGATGGCGCTCCTGGGTGCAGCATTCGGCGACGCCGAAGCAGACACCCGCATGGACTCCATCCTCTCCGACCAGGCGAGCGACCTCAAGCCCGGCAAGCTCATCAAGGGCAAGATCATCGGATTCGCAGGCGACGATGTCGTCGTTGAAGTTGGACTCAAGAGCGAAGGTCTCATTCCCCGCGAAGAGTTCGCGGCGATGACCGATCTCAAGATCGGCGACGAGGTCGATGTCCTCCTCGAATCACTCGAGGGTGACGACGGGCTCATCGAACTCTCCAAGCGCAAGGCCGATCGTCAGATCGCGTGGCAGCGCATCGTGGACACCACGAAGGAAGAGGACATCGTCGAAGGCACCGTCATGCGGAAGATCAAGGGCGGGCTTCTCGTCGATATCGGCGTCCCCGTCTTCCTCCCCGCATCGCAGGTCGACATCCGTCGCCCGCACAACCTCGACGAGTTCATCGGGCGCAAGGTCCGTGCAGAGATCCTCAAGATCGACACGGAACGCCGCAACATCGTCATCTCCCGCCGCAAGCTCGTCGAGCGTGAGCGCTCCGCAGCCAAGCAGCACCTTATGTCCAACCTCACCGAGGGTCAGGTCGTCAAGGGCACGGTCAAGAACATCGCCGACTTCGGCGCGTTCGTCGACCTGGGCGGCATCGACGGCCTCCTCCACATCACCGACATGTCGTGGGGACGCATCAACCACCCGAGCGAGCTGCTCCGCATCGACGACAAGGTCGAGGTCAAGGTCCTCAACATTGATCGCGAAAAGGAGAAGATCGCGCTGGGTCTCAAGCAGACCGAGTCTTCCCCCTGGGAAGAGATCGAAGGCAAGTACCCCGTCGGCGCTCGCGTCAAGGGCGAGGTCGTCAACATCATGTCCTACGGCGCCTTCATCCGTCTGGAAGACGGCATCGAGGGTCTCGTCCACATCTCCGAGATGTCCTGGACTCGTCGCGTCAACCACCCGAGCGAGATCGTCAACGCGGGCGATCAGATCGAAGTGGTCGTCCTCGAGATCGACAAGAACAAGCAGGAGATCTCGCTGGGCATGAAGCAGACCGAGGTCAACCCCTGGGAGCTCGTCTCCGAGAAGTACCCCAACGGGACGATCATCACCGGCACGATCCGCAACCTCGCCAACTACGGCGCGTTCGTCGAGATCGAGCCCGGGATCGACGGCTTGCTGCACATCTCCGACATGTCGTGGACCAAGAAGGTCACGCACCCCAACGAGCTCTACAAGAAGAACGACGAGGTCCAGTGCGTCGTCCTCGATGTCGATCGCGACAAGCAGCGCATCTCGCTGGGCGTCAAGCAGCTCACGGAAGACCCCTGGGTCGATGCGATCCCCGGCGCCTACCAGCCCGGCATGGTCGTGCGTGGCAAGATCACCAAGATCACCAACTTCGGCGTCTTCGTCGAGCTTGAGGACGATCTCGAGGGTCTGCTGCACATCTCCGAGCTCGCCGATCACAAGGTCGAGAACCCGCAGGATGTCGTCTCCGTTGACGAGGAAGTGGATGTCAAGATCCTCCGCGTCGATATCGACGATCGCAAGATCGGTCTCTCGCTCAAGCGTGCACAGTGGGGCGATGCCTCCGGCGGCGACATGGGTGGCGACGACATGGGCGGCGGCGGATCCTCCGGCGGGTTCGGCGGCGGCATGGACCTCCCCTCCCGCGGCGGCATGGACAGCCACGGGTCCATGGGCACCGACAAGATCGAACTCTAATCAAGCCTTCGTTTGATTGAGTGCAAAACCGCAGACGCCCCGACCGAGGACCAGGTCGGGGCGTCTTTTGTATTCCCAGGGGTCGCGGACGGTGCTCGTAAGGGGGAACGCGCGCGAGCATGTCGCGGCGGAGCGTCTTGCGACCCGAGGGGCGGGGTTCGGACGACCACAACACACACACGCACGCGTCCGAACCGGTTGATCTGTCTGAGCTGGCTATGCTCTCTTGGGATGATCGCCGGTGATTAGCACATCGCGACGAAGCTCAGCAGGGTGAGCACCAGGATGCGACGGCGGACAGCGGTCATCACGACGAGTTCTTGCATTGCGGCCATAGTGGGTAAGCTCCTGTTTTCAGTTGTCACCCAGAGATATACAACCCGCGTGCCAAACCCCCGTTCGCACGCGCTATCCGCGACCCTGACGCGTCCAACCCCGTTCTGAGCGCCTCAGGGAGGTTGGGCGTGTGGATCCCACGCAACATGTTGCACGAATACAACACCGAGAGTCAACACCGATGCCCAGAACACACACAGGATATCTGATCATGCGCCCGATAACGATGTTGCTCGTGCTTGCACTGTTCCTGGTCCCCGCGCCCGCGATGGGGGCGAACCAGCCCAGCATCGAGCCCGAATCCGGATTGCGGGTCTACTCGCAGATTGACGCGTGGGTCCGCGCCTGGGACCTTCCCAGCGCCGATTCACCCGAAGCCCAGAGCGACCCTTTTCGAGCGGTCTGCGTCACCCTCCGATTGGACGGGCGTGTTTTCGGACGCGGGACCGCAGCGAGCGCGGACCCGGACCCCGCGCTCGTCTGGTTGGCAACCTCGCGCGCGATCAACGCGGCGAACGCGAAGCTGACGAACGATCGCGACGCGATGTGGGAAGCCGTGCTGCGGGACATGTCATCGCGTGTCATGATCTCCGTTGAGTTGGGCGACGAGTTGATCCCCATCGCCAAGAACGAGCTCGATCTGCCCGGGTTCGGGTACTCGCCCGGGTCCGTCGGGTTCGCCGTCCGGCTTGGGGACAAGACTCAAGCAATCGGGCCCGGCACGATTCTCCTGAAACGAGGCGATCCCGCCCGATCCGCTGCTTCGCTTGCGCTGACCCTCTCGGACGACGCAAACCTCGTGATGCAAACCCCCAGCGATCTCAGCGCGCAGGGGTTCGCGTTCTATCGATGGGTCCCCATGTCCATCTCCCAGCCCGCCCCCGGGCTCGGCGGGGTGTTCCTCGACCGAGGGGGACGCACGATCGATCAGGGCGAGATCTCCGTCCGCGCCATCAAGGACATGGGCGAACGGCTCGCATCGCACCTGCTCGGGCGTCGATGGGAGGGCGTTGAGCCCTACGGGTTTACCGGCACCCTCGACCCCGTCACGGGGACAACCGAGAGTCCCTTCGCGGGGAGCTTCGAGCAGGCGCTGGGCGCGTACGCGCTGCTGCGGTTCGGGGATGATGCACTGACTCAGACCCAGCGCGACGCCGTCGTCGCGGCACGCGACATCCTCCGCGATCTCGCACGCGTCGAGAAGGAAGAGGTCACCCCCTGGGACGACCCGATCGCGTCGTGCATGATCGTGATCGCACTCTCGGAGGTGCCCCTCGAGCTCATCCTCGGCGACAAGGACCTGGGCACCCTCCGCACAAACGCGCTGCAATCGCTCGATCTTGCGTACTCAGAGAATGACGGGTTCGACCCGATCTTGCCGAGTGCGGCCCACGGGCTCGTGGCGCACGCGCTCGTCGCGAGCGCCAAGCTCGACCCGAAGGACCGGACGGCGCTCGCGTCGTCCGCGATCTCACGCGTGTACCTCGATACCCCTACGGAACTGATCGTTTCGCAGATGCCCTTCCTCGCGTGGGCACAGATCGAGCAGGCGGGCGACGACGAGATCGTCGCGGGTGCAGCCTTGCGTCAGATGCGCGAGATCGTCTGGGAGCATCAGCTCAAGCGCGCGGACCTGGGTTGGATCGATCGCGATCTCGCGGGGGGGATCGTGTTTACCCGCTCCAGTGCCCCGCTCCCGAGCTGGTCGGCGCTGCGCCCGCTCGCCGGGATCGCGTCGATGCTCGGCAACGAGTCCCTGACCCCCGGGAGCATCAGCTCGGGCGAGGTGCCCGGCGAGATCGGTCGGCTGGTGGACGCCGTCCGGTTCGTGCGTCAGCTCGTCGCGGAAGGCGAAACGATGCACATGTACGCCGACGCGCAGGGCGCGGATTGGGGTGTGCGGATGGCCCTTTGGGATCAGCGGATGCCCATCGAGTCCAGCGCGATGGCGCTCTTAATGCTCGTGGAAACCCGCGAGAGCTTCGACGCGTTGATGAAGCGATGAGAATCGCCATTTCTGACCCGTGAACGCGGATAATTGAGGTTCAAATCCACGCGGATTCCAAGCGGGTTTTTGCCCCTGCGCCTACAATACAAAGACCCCGAAACACCCCTTGCGAACACGCGCACACAGGGTGATTCGGGAGCGGCAACCGACCCGCGCGGAGACCCTGCATGAGCGATCATCTCGACGCCGATGGCAACCCCGAAGAGGGGGCCTCGACGCCCGATCATTCCGAATCCCCTGTTGAGACCAAAGCCGTCGATCTCCAGATCGAACGCGAGCTCCAGGATTCGTACCTCACCTACGCGATGAGCACCATCATGGACCGGGCACTGCCCGATGTCCGCGACGGGCTCAAGCCCTCCCAGCGGCGCATCCTCGTCGCGATGAACGATCTCAACCTGCGCCCCACCAAGAAGCACCTCAAGTGCGCCAAGATCTGTGGCGACACCTCGGGTAACTACCACCCGCACGGCGAGTCCGTCATCTACCCAACCATGGTGGGGATGGCGCAGAAGTGGAAGATGAATACCCCCGTCGTAGATCCGCAGGGCAACTTCGGCTCAATCGACGGCGACCCACCCGCAGCGATGCGATACACCGAGGCCCGCATGACCGCTGCCGCGGTGGACATGATGCAGGACATCAAGTTCGACACGGTCGACTTCGCACCCAACTACGACGATCGACTCCTCGAGCCGACGGTGCTGCCGGGCAAGTTCCCGTACCTGCTCGTCAACGGCGGGATGGGCATCGCGGTGGGTATGGCGACGAGCCTGCCGCCTCATAACCCGACAGAGATCTTCGACGCGATCGTGCGGGTCGTGAACAACCCCGAGATCGAGCTCATGGACCTGATGAAGGACGAGCTCGACGAGGACGGCAATGTCGTCCGTCGTGGTGTGCAGGGTCCCGACTTCCCGACGGGCGGTCGCATCCTCGGTCGCAAGGGCATCCTCGACGCGTACTCCACGGGGCGTGGACGCGTCACGGTGCGCGGCAATGTCCATGTCGAGGAGTTCAAGAAAGATCGGCACCAGATCGTCATCGACGAGATCCCCTACGCGCTCGTGCAGAACACGCTCGTCGAGAAGATCGTCGAAGCGGTCAAGGAAGAGCGCATCAAGGACATCTCCGATGTCCGCAACGAGTCGGGTCGCAACGCGCAATCGCGCATCGTGATCGAGCTCAAGAAGGGCGCCGACCCGGGGGTGGTCGAGAACCAGCTCTACCAGTGCACCCCGCTCCAGCAGACCTTTTCGATCATCAACATCGCGCTGGTGAACCGTCAGCCCCGCACGATGGGGCTCAAGCAGCTCATCGAGTGCTATGTCGATCACCGCATCGAGGTCATCCGCCGACGCACGCGTCACCTGCTCCGCGAAGCGAAGAAGAAGGCGCATGTCCTCGAGGGCATGATCTACGCGGTCATCGACATCGACGAGATCATCCAGCTCATCAAGAGCTCACAGACTCGCGAGGAAGCGATCCAGAAGCTCATGGATCGTCGGTACTCGATCCCCGCGTCGCACCCCGCAGCCAAGGACATCCCGCAGCGCCTCATGAACATGATGCGCGACGCGGACGCGGACGGCGGCGTGCTCCTTACCCGTGTTCAGGCGGAAACCATCGGCGGGATGCGCCTCATCCAGCTCGTCGGTCTTGAGATCGAACGACTCGTCAAGGAGTACACCTCGATCATCGAAGAGATCGAGGGGTACGAAGCGATCCTCGCGAACCACCGCATGGTCCTCGACATCATCGTCGAGGATTGCGAGGAGATGAAGGATCGGTTCGGGCGCAATCGCCTCACCACGATCGAGGACGCGGCGGGCGATATCGACATCGAGGCGCTGATTCAGGAGCAGGAGATGGCCGTCACCATCTCGCACTCCGGGTATGTCAAGCGTGTCGCGCTGGAGACCTACCAGTCCCAGGGACGCGGCGGCAAGGGCATCAAGGCGTCGGACTCCAAGGACGATGACTTCATCGAGCACCTGTTCGCAGCATCCACGCACGATCATCTGTTGTGTTTCACCGATACCGGTCGCGTGTTCAAGATCAAGGTCTACGAGCTCCCGGAGATGTCCCGCACGAGCAAGGGACGCCCGATCATCAACTACATCGATCTCAAGGAGGGCGAACGTACCTGCGCCTACCTCGCGATCAAGGACTTCGAAGCGGGGAGCAACTACCTCACCTTCGTGTCCAAGGGCGGGATCGTCAAACGCACGGCCCTCAAGGCGTACGCGAATGTCAACCGTTCGGGGTTGATCGCAGTGGGGCTCAAGGACGACGACGCGCTCCTCGATGTCCGGATGACAACGGGGTCCGACGATCTCATGCTCGTCACCTCCGGCGGGATGGCGATCCGGTTCCCCGAGCAGGATGTCCGTGAGATGGGACGATCCGCAGCGGGCGTCAAGGGCATCGAGCTCCGAGAGGATGCGGAGGTCATCGGGATCATGCGGATCCCCATGATCGTCGATGAGAACGACCCGGATGTGACGCACACCGACCCCGAGTTCCTGCAGCGCGAGCTGTGCCTGCTGACCATCACGGAGAACGGGTACGGCAAGCGGACCAGCGTCGATGATTATCGCGTCAACCCCGAGTCGGGCCCGATGCGATCGCAATCACGCGGCGGCAAGGGACGCACGGATATCAAATCGACCGCACGCAACGGCAAGTCCGTGGCGGCGATCGGGGTCTGCGCCGATGAGGACATCGTGGTGATCTCCCGCAAGGGGCAGCTCGTCCGCATGGCGGCGTCCTCGATCTCGAGTTACGGGCGAGGGACGCAGGGCGTGCGGGTCGTCGGGCTCAAGGACGGCGACGCGGTTGTCTCCGCAGCACGGATCGAAGAATCCGATGAAGACGAACAAGGCACCGAGGCGGGTACGACCGCTTCAGGCGAAGCGACAGAGTAAGGACGAGCCATGCCGATCGATTGGGCTGACAATATCGTAATCGCGAACCTCGCGGACGAGCCCGCGCTGAGCGACGAGCTCTCCATGATCTGCGAGCGCGTCGAGGCCACGGGCGCAAGCGACCCGGTGCCCCACGCCGTGCTTGATTTTCACGAGGTGAGCTATGTCAACTCGTCCAACATCGCCCAGCTCCTGCGCCTGCGCAAGAACCTGGAGGCCCGCTCGCGAGAGCTCGTACTCGCGGGGGTGAGTGACGAGGTGATGAGCGTGCTCGTGGTGACGGGGCTCAACAAGGTGTTCCAGTTCGCGCCGGACATGCTGACCGCGATCGCGTCGATCCAGATCGCCGAACCGGGCGTGGGCGAGTAGGACACGCGGAAGGGGAGTGCCGATGCCGCTGCTGGCATTGCTGGTCATCGTGTTCGTGGCGCTGCTCATTGTTCGGATCGGAGCGAAGGCCATGATGATGACGGGGCTCGCGCGAGATGTCGCCGAGTTCCAGGCGATGTCCTGCTTCTTCGGCGTGGGGTTCACCACGAGCGAGTCGGAGATGATTGTGGGGCACCCCGCCCGGCGCAAGATCGCGTCGCACCTGATCATCGCGGGCAACATCGGGCTCACGGGCGCGCTGAGCACGCTCATTGTGACTTTCGTTCAGAACGAGCCGGACTGGCTCGACGAGATCATCCCGCTTAGCGGGTCCAGCGCGTTCTTCATGAAGCTCGGCATCATCCTCGGCGGGATCCTCTTCATCGGGGGGCTCTTCCGCCTGTCCATCACGAAGGCGCTCCTCGATCGGATCATCGAGTTCACGCTCGGGCGTGTGCAGGGCGTGCGTGCGATCGATTACGAGACGGTCCTCCGCACGGGTGACGGGTATTCCGTCATGCAGGTTGAGCTGGAATCCGGGAACGAGTTGATCGGGTCCACGCTCGCGGGGGCGGCGCTGGGCAGCAAAGGCGTGCTCATCCTCAACATCAAACGCAGCAGCGGCGCGATCATCGGAGCGCCACACCCAACCACGGAACTCTGCGCGGGCGATCTGCTCACCGTCTACGGCAACGAGGATCTCATGCTTGCGGTTCTCGCAAAGCAACGCATAAACAAGACCGCGACGCGATGACTCGATTCAGTGCGGGGTTGGCTCGAGCGACCCGGCGCAGGACATGAACAGGGCGGTGATGTCGTCGGGCTGATGCAATGACCCGGCCTGGGCGTCGAGGTGCGATTCGAGCGTTGCGATCGCCTCGTCGAGCGCGTGCTCGCCCGAGCCTGCATCCGCCAGCTCCTTGAGATAGGTCAGTGTCGGACGCTTGCGATCGTCGCCTTGCGCGCCTTGCTTGGGGAACGCGACCTCGAACCCGTCGGAGTAGATGATGAACACATCACCGGGATTGAGCTGGTGGGTGCTCTGCTCGAACTCCAGGTCCGCGAAGACCCCCAGGAGCGGGCCCTGCGATTCGATCTGCTCGACCTCGCCCGTGCCCGCACGCACGAGCAGCGCCGGGGGGTGCCCCGCGCCCGCGACGGTGATGGTGTTGTCCCGCTTGTCGTGGATCGCGTAGGCCGCCGTCGCGAACCGCGCCTGCTCGCCCGCGTTCTTGGTCATGGTGATGTTGAGACGGCGCAGCGCCTCGGCAGGTTCCACGATGCGCAGCTCGTCATCCTTGCCCTCGGTCTTGTGCAATCCCTGCGAGATGACCATGGTCATGAGGGCTGCGGGCACGCCGTGCCCGACCGCGTCGGCGAGGAAGAACCCCGTGTGGTGCTCGTCGAGCTCGACGATGTCGTAGATATCCCCCGAGACATACGACGCGGGTCGGTACACGATCCCCATGTCGATCCCCTCGATCTCGGGGAGCGCCTTGGGCATGTACTCGCGCTGGATCGACGCGGCGCTCGCGAGCTCCTCGTGGAGCTTGAGCATCTCGGTGTTGACGGAGTTGATCGAGAGCTCGGTGAGCATGAGCTCGTTGGCGAGCTGCTGGATCGCGGGCTGGCGCTGGGCGAGCGTCCAGAGGATGACGGCGGCCTGCGCCGGATCGATGTCCGAGGGCTCGCACATGATCCCCGTGCTCTGCAGCATCATCTGGGCGTTCTCGTGCGCTTCGGGGACGAGGACCAACGCCGGGCACAGGTGCTCGCTCAGCGCGTCCGCGATCCGGTTGAGCGACATGTCCGTCGAGCGCTCATCCACGATCACCAGCATCGGCGCCTGCGATCCGCGGCGCTTGGGTGTCGAGTCGAGGATCAGGGACAGATCGACAAGATCAACCCCAATCCCGCGCGGGCTCAGGTGCTCGCGGACCCGATGGATCAGTGAGTTGGTGCGTGGGCTCGGATCCGGCGCGGTGCACGCGACGAGCACGATCGGTCCCTGATGTGGCGCTGATGCGATGCGAAGTCCCAAGGCACGATCCTCCAAGTGCGATCTATCCCTTAGATTCGGGCGTAAAACGCGCGAGGATCGAGCGCATTTCGCATGCACGGGTCTGTTTGGGGTTATGGGCAACGCGGATCGATCGCGCACCCGAACCAGCCCGCCTGACCGGTTCGGTCGCATAAACATGATCGGACCTGCCCGATCTGATTGTAGATGGGGTTATTCCGTGATCGCCTGGAGCGCGTCGATGTTGAGCTCGATCTGATCGCCCATACTCAGGTTGAGACGCTCAAGCGTCCCGCCCGCGAACTCGATCGCGTACTGGGCATTGAATCGCGACGAGTACTTCTTCAGGCGCATCTCGTACTGGAACTGCGATTCGTTGTCGCCCTTGGGGTCCTCAACGAGCATCGCGTGCATCGCGGTAATCCGACCCGTCGGGTCGAGGAAGATGATGTCGATGTCGAAGGTGCAGTCACGCATCAGGAACGAGCGAACCTTGGAATCGGGGAACGAGAAGAGCATCGCGTCGTTGCGTCCGAGCCCGGGGTGATTGCCCAGCCCCACGGTGCGCGAATCGTTGTCCGCAACGATGATGCACGAGAAGGTCTCGTTGCCCACCTCGACATCCATCTTGCCGTCCACGATGGCCTGAGGCTGCGCACACCCGACACCCATAAACAGGGTGTACACGAGCAGCAACAGCGCGGGGAGGGTCTTGGTACGGTTCATCACGATCTCAGCCATCGGGCATCCTCATCACGGAACACAATGTCGTCCACCGGGAGTGTATCGGGATCGAACGCGTCAAGAAACCCCGAAATCGACATCGGGGCTGGTTCCGGGATCAGATCGCACCAGAACGCGATCAACCCGATGACGCGATCGGGCCCGCCGAGCGCGGAGTAGCTCTTGATGTGCGTGTCCAGATCACGCTTGGCCAGGCGACGCCCGTCCTGCGACAGCACCAGAGGCAGGTGCGTGTACCCGGGCTCGGGCGAGTATCCCAGCGCCCGATAGAGCATGAGCTGACGGGCTGCGGAATCGATCAGGTCGCGTCCACGCACGATCTGGGTGATACCGGACGCGTGATCGTCCACAACGACCGCGAGCTGATAACTCGGGGCGTTGCGCTTCGTCCAGACGATGAAATCCCCGCTGAGCGATGCCGGGTCGAACACCTGATCACCCATGCACGCGTCACGGAACGCGATCGGGGTCGCATCGGGGATGAATCGCCAGCTCGTCTCGGGGTCGTCGAACGCGTCCGGGATCGGGTCGGGGCGGATCGCATCGAACTGATCGCTCGGGTCGTCGCCCAGGTGCGGCGCGTTGAGGGCCTCCTGGATCTGCTTGTGACTCAGATCGCACGGGTAGACCCGCTGGGCACGCGCGAGGGTTTTCATCGCGGATTTGAACCGATCGGGGTGCTCGGATTGCACAATCGGGGAATCGTCCCAATCGAGCCCCATCCAGCGCAGGGTGTCGATGCAGTCCTCGATCATCCCCTTGTGGACACGCGAAACATCGAGGTCTTCGATGCGCAACACGATGCGCCAGTTGCGTTTGCGTGCGATCGCCCAGTTGATCAGGAACGCGAACGCGTTCCCAAGGTGCATCGCGCCGGTGGGGGAGGGCGCGAGGCGGGTTATCTGGTTTGATGACGATGGGGGTTCACGCACGCGAGATTCTGGGTACACTGGGAGTGTTCGGCAACCCCGGCACGCGGATTTCTGTACCCCGTGTCGTAGGCTGTCATGCACGGGAGTTCAGGAGGAGTCATGACCGAGCAAGCCGTCGAGAAGTTGAGTGAAGCCCAGATCGAGGTCGCGCTCGAGTCGCACCCCGCCTGGGTTGAGCTCAACGGCGAGATCCAGCGCACCTTCGAGTTCGACAACTTCATCGCATCGATGAAGTTCGTCAACCAGGTCGCGGAGTACGCCGAGCGCGAGCAGCACCACCCCGACATCCTGATCCGGTACAACAAGGTCACCCTGAGCGTTTCGACGCACGACGCGAACGGGATCACCCAGAAGGACTTCGACCTTGCCGGTGCGTGCGATAGGTTAGCTACAGCATAATAGTGATACAAATAGTTTTAATTAAGCTTGGCACTCCGAGGGGGGGTAGGTATAAGTGTGTGTGTGCTCATGACAAAAGGAGTCATCATGCTTAAGCCAACACAGAGTAGGGTTATAGGTTTTGTTCTTGCCGCAGGTGTGGGAGTAGCTATCGCCTGCGGGCCATCCGCTCCCCCTCAGTGCGGTACGCCTGGCTGGAATTATGGTGGCGCGAACTGCGGTAATGTTCCCCCGAGTACGAGCACTACAGCACTGCAGTGCGATCAGTGTTGCTTGGCAGCAGTAAATGCAAATGCGATTCCTGCAGGTGAAGTATTGAACTGCCAAGCGTTTTGTGCACAGGCCAATTTTAATCCACCGAGTGGTCCTGGAGGGTTCTGGTGGGCGATCGGTCATCCGTTCTGGTGGCTTGGTTAAGCGGGTGACTACCGATGTTGCGAAAGATTCTTATGCTGGCAGTAGTCTTGCTGGTATTCTACATCGTAAGTCGTATTCTCATCGGCTATATCCTTTATCAGCAAACTCCTCTATGGAGGCACCAGCTTGCAGGGGTCACTGAACAGGAGATTCATCAGGATTCAGAACTCTCAGTAGATTTCCAGCGGGATAACAACCGAATTGCTTACGAGTTGATGCTTGCGGATAACTGGACGAAGAAGGAAGTGGATGAGTTGGTCGCGTTCATCACGATTCCTGAGATTGAGGATGATCAGGTCGGTGGCGATCCAGGGAAGTTCGATGTCGGGCTGCTGGAGCTCTGGCTCCGACGGAGCACTGCACTGCAAGTCATCTCGGAGCGATTCCGCGTCGATGCTCCTATTGATCAGGATCAGCAGCAGCGGCTTATTGATGAACTCATGGCAGGCTTGTATCAGTCGTCCAGTTTTCGACTTTATAGTGATTCCGCAGCATATATCGCTCGATCCGGATTAGCGGATACGCCAGGGCCGATCCGTGATCGTCTGTTATACATCTACAACAACCCGCAAGAAGATTTCGGTGACCTTGGACTGAGTGTTGCTGAGAACATCAAACGCCAGCTCAAGGGCAGGGGCGTCTTTGAAGTACCGGCACAAGTGCGGGCGGGAGGTGATGGATGAGTGCACCTTCTTCATCGAAACAAGCGGGTCTGCTTAGGCACATACCCGATGTGGCTCTCGCACTCCTCGTCCTACTCCTACTTGGGTACGCGGTGCTCATCTCGGGCGGAAGTGACTATCTTGCACGCAGGCACTTTGAAGCTCGCCAACAATCGATAGCTCGAGGCGGGACACAGGAGGACTGCCCTCCGTGCGAAAAGGCACGTCGGCTGAAAGAAGCTCAGAATCATCCTGACGATTAAGGGGCGCAACGGCGTTGAACATGCAGCACGATGCTACTCCACCTCGGCGGATAACCCACTCGTACATAAGAGGTGGTTTTTCGCTTATCGAGTTGTTGGCAGTCATTGGTATCATTGCGGTTCTCATCGGATTCTCGCTACCAGCGTTCGCAGGGATTCGACGGACAGCCATGAGTGTGCGTTGTCAGGCGAATCTCAGATCGATCCTGTCAGGACTGCAGGCATACCGTGAGGATCACCAAGGATTGATCCCTTGGTCGACCGTCACGCAATCGACGGGTGAAGAACCTGGCGCGTTCGGCGTACTCGCGGACTACATCGGTGTACCTGTGTCGAATGAGTCTCAGGATGGGATATACGAACAAGTTGAGCCATATGTATGCCCATCCGATATCGGGCTTAGTGAGTTGACAGGTTTTAGCTATGCCTACCGCCCGTCGTCTTTCATGCAGGTGATGCCCGAGGATTGGTCGCGCCGGGATATGATTGAGATCATGAAGCTTTTCACAGAGCCTCAGGTCTTTCAGAATGGAGTGAGTTTCCCTCAAGGAGCTCCGGTCATCATGGACTCCCTACGGTTCCATTTACCGGAATCTCGAGGCCGGCAATACCCACATGATGACCTACGCGGGTACAACCAGGCGTTTCTAGATGGCTCGGTTCGGGTGGGAAAGTAACAGATAAATCGTTGATAGAGTAACTCAGCGCAACTCAACGGACCAGTACGCGTCATCGAGGAAAGCCTTCCACGATGCGTACTTATCCGAGTTGAGCCGGATCGAGATCAGCGGGTTCCGCTTGGGCTGGGCGGGCTTGCGGATGAGCTTCATGTGCGCCTGCTCGGGGGTGCGGCCACCCTTGCGGGAGTTGCACTTCACGCACGCGCACACAAGGTTCTCCCAGGTGTCCGGGCCGTTCTGTGAACGCGGGCGCACATGATCGATCGAGAGCTCGCTCGTGGGGAACCGATCGCCGCAGTACTGGCACCGGTTGTGGTCACGCGCGAACAGGTTGCGCCGGTTGAGCTTGACCCGTTGCGAGGGGAGCTTGTCGCAGGTGACCAATCGGATGATCCGAGGCACCGCGATGTCGAACCGGACGGTCTTCACCCAATCGTGCTGATCGGGCTCGAACTGCTTGCGGAGTTCGGAGAGCTCCGCCCAGGTCGCGAAGTCGTAGTTCGCGTACGACCCGTCCTCAGCGTGGATGACCTCCGCCGCCTCACGCGCGAGCAGGATGAACGCGCGTTTGGCGCTGATGACCCGCGTGGCCATGTAATGACGATTGAGCACGAGCACCTTGGCGCCGAGCCCGTCGTTGAGGTGGAGATGGGAGGGGTTGGCGTCGATACCGTCGAGCGTGTCGGCATCGACGCTTGGTATGTGATCGATGCTGTCGTCGATCGACACCTGATCCACGCCCCGGTTGCCCGCCCGCACGGATCGCGCAGCAGGTTTGTTTCGGGTTGGACGCGATCGTTTCGGCATGGTGTCAATCCGTGGATGCCCTGTGTATATCTACCAGTTTTTACGCTCCACTTCAACCCGGTACGCGTGCGAGGGCGTAAAGGATCGGCAAAGATCGGTTTCGAACGCCCGCGCATGCACAAACGCCCGATAGCGTTGCTACCGGGCGAGTTCGATCCGAGACCCTGGATCGATGCGTGATCTGTATATGGATCAGTGCCGGAAGTGGCGGATCCCCGTCGTCATGCAGGTAACACCGTGCTGGTTGCATAGGTCGAAGGTGTCCTGATCGCGTTTGGACCCGCCCGGATGAACGATCACGGTGACCCCCGCGTCGATGAGGACCTGCGGGCCGTCGCTGAAGGGGAAGAACGCGTCGGAGAACGCGATCGCTCCCTTTGCGAGTTCACCAGCCTTGTGCACCGCGCCCCGGCACGACGCAACGCGATCCATCTGCCCCGCGCCCGCGCCGAACAGACGCACCGCGCCCGTGTCGGACTCGGGATCGATCCCGCCGATGAGCACCGCGTTGGAGCTCAGGGATCGGCACATGTTCTCGAGCATCGCAGCCGCCGCGACGCGCTCGGGTGTTGGTTTCGGGCCCGCGTCGTGGTTCCATTCCGATGGGTTGGGCACGATCAGGTCTCTATCCTGCATCAGCGCCCCGCCGGGGAGGAACTTGAGCTCGCGCGATATGTTCGGCGATTGTGCAGCGACCTTGAGGATTCGAAGGTTCTTCCATCGTTCCTGCAGCAGCGCCAACGCGTCCTCGTCGTACCCCGGTGCGATGACGATTTCGAAGAAGGTCCCGTCCGCCGCGATGCGCTGAGCGCCCTCAAGGTCGATGGGGCTGGTCGTCGCGAGGATCCCGCCGAACGCAGCCATCGGGTCGCCCGCGATGGCGCGATCGATCGCGTGGGCACAGGTCGATGCGCTCGCGGCGCCGCACGGGTTGGTGTGCTTGACGACGCAGGTGTTGAACGCGCCCGGCGCGGTGCGTGCCATGGCGCGGACGAGCTCTAGCGCTGCGGACGCGTCGTTGATGTTGTTGAAGCTCAGGGGCTTGCCGTGGAGCTGTTGGGCGTCGAGGAGGGTGCCCGTTGGCGCGCCGATCTGCTTGTAGACGGAGGCGCTCTGGTGGGGGTTCTCGCCGTACCTGAGCTCGTCGTGACGACGGAATGCGATGGGCATCGTCGCGGGCGCTTCGGTCTCGTTGCGGAGCAGCCATTGCGAGATCATCGCGTCGTACGCGCCGGTTTGGGTGAACGCCTGGGCAGCGAGTCGCTTGCGGAGTTCGAGGGTGGTCGCGCCGTCGTTGGATTTGAGTTCGTCGAGCAGTTCGTCGTACTGGGACGGGTCGGTGACGATCGCGACGGACGCGTGGTTCTTCGCGGCGGATCGGACCATGGACGGGCCACCGATGTCGATCTGCTCGATCGCTTCGGGTTCGGTGACGCCCGGCTTGGCGATGGTGGACTCGAAGGGGTATAGGTTCACGACGACGAGATCGATGGGCTTGATGTCGTGATCACGCATGGATTGCATATGCGTGTCGAGATCGCGCCGCGCGAGGAGACCGCCGTGGACCTTTGGGTGGAGGGTTTTTACGCGCCCGTCCATCATCTCGGGGAACCCGGTGAGCTCGTCGATGGAGACGACGGGGATTCCTGCGTCCTGGATCGCCTTGGAGGTGCCCCCGGTGGAGACGATCTCGACGCCCAGGTCGTGGAGGGTCTGGGCGAGATCAACGATCCCGGATTTGTCGGAAACGGAGATCAGCGCCCGCGTGACCTTGACGAGTGTGCTCGTCGAGGCGGTGTGGGCGCTGGCCGCAGCGTCTGCTGTGGAGTTCATGATGTGCTCTTGATGTGCGGGGTTGTGGGGAGGGGTGAGTGATTTGGTTTATCGACGCCCGAACTTGGCGACAGCGCCGTCAAGGGTGATGACATAGATGTTGCCGTCGACTTGGGAGTCGGTGCGAACGCCGGAGATCCCGTTGAGTGGGGTGCGGGAAATGATGTCGCCGCGGTCCTTGTCGATCGCGAGCATCTCAAATCCCGAGTAGACGATGAGCTCGGCATCATCAACGACGGTGGCGACCCAACCTCCAATTTCGGGGTTGTTCCAGACGATCTCGCCTGACGCGGCGTCGATGGCCATCAGCCCCATGTCACGGGTGGACGCGTAGACCATGCCCTCGTGGAGGGTGTGCTGGACGGTGACGGGGGCGCTGGAACGGACGCGCCAGAACCGGAACCCGTCCTTGATATCGAACGCGTAGAGGGATTGATCGAGTGACGCGACATAGACCCCGAAGTAGTCCGTGAGGAGGGTCGCGTCGGACCCGCCCGCGATGCGGGTGGACATCCCGGTGTGGGCGTTGGTCGCGTCAAGGGTGCGGATCTCGCCCTTCTCGGAGATCGCGCCGATAAAGCCCTCGCCCAGATCGATCGCGGGCTGATGGATCGGCCCATCGAACTTGTAGGACCAGAGCTTGAAGTCGTTGTCCATCTGGTACGCGAAGAGCTCGCCCGAGAGGGTCCCGAAGATCGCGAGGTTCCCCATGAGCAGCGGCGGCGTGTTGACCAGCGTGCCCAGCGAATCGCGATCCAGGGTGTTGCCGTTCTTGATGTCGATCTCCCACAGCTCCGTGTCGGACGCGGCGTAGAGGGTCCCGTCGCGGAGGACGGGCTCGACGAATCGGGTGGTGGGACGATCGAGCTGGCGCGACCAGCGGACCTTGCCCGAGTTGGCTTCGAGGACGGAGACGGTCGAGCCCGACCCGATGAAGGTGAGCAGCCCGTCGTACGCGGTCGCATGCTCGATGACGGCGTTCTTCGCGAGCGGCGGGTACCCCGTCCATTCCCACATGTACCCCAGATCCGCCCATCTCTCATGGTTGATCTTCCAAGGGGTGCGGGCGCTGGAGGGCGCGGACTGGGCGTCGTCCTGCGTAGTGCTCTGGGTGCTCGAGCACCCCGCGAGGGATGCGAGCGCGACGGCGAGCGCGAGGGAGCGGGTCGTGCGGTTGAACAGGGCCGAGTTCTCGAACATCGAGCGGTCTCCAGGGTGCGTGGTCAAGGCCACCCGAACGGGGGCAGGGGGGGTCAGAGATGATAGCGAGCCGGGCAGGAATGCGGGTGCCCGATGGGGCGATTTCTGGGCTCGGACGGGGTTGTGTGCGACTGTTCGCACCCGATCGCGTAGGGTTCGGGCATGTTCACCGGGATTATTCAGCATGTCGGACGCGTCGAGTCCATCACCACGACCCCATCGGGGATGCGGATCGTCATTGATCCGATGGGATGGGACCATCACCCCAAGCCGGGCGATTCGATCGCGAACAACGGGTGCTGCCTGACGCTCGTGGACCCGATCGCGGACCACGGCGGGTTGTTCACCTTCGACGCCGATCCCCGAAACCCTCGACAAGACGACACTCGGATCGTGGGAACCGGGACATCGGGTGAACCTGGAACGGGCGCTGCGGATGGGTGATACGCTCGACGGGCACCAGGTCCAGGGGCATGTGGACGGTACGGGCAGCGTGCTGGGCGTGTTCACGGACGATGGATGGCGCGTGCGGGTCGGGCTGGATGCGGAGATGATGCGCTACATGATCCCCAAGGGGTCGGTGTGTCTGGACGGCGTCTCGCTGACGATCGCGGCGCTGGACACGGACTGCGGGATGGATCGAGGTGGCGCTGATCCCCGAGACCCTCGATCGGACGAACCTGCGCGATCGGAAGGTGGGGGATGGGATCAATGTTGAGTGCGATGTGCTGGTGAAGACAATCGTGCACACGATGGCGCGGATGGAGATCGGGAAGTGATCAAGTGGTCGGCGCGAAAGCTCGATGTCTGGCTGAAAGCCCAGACTGAAAACTTCGATCTTGATGATGAGAACATCAATCGTGTGACGGCAAGAGACACCGTTGCGATGTGGCGAATCATCAACTCCCCGATGTTCAATTTCGTCATGATTGTGTTTTTGGTGATCATGGCCCCGTTTATCGTGCTCTTTGAACTCCTTCAGGGGTTTGTGTATCTTGTTCTCATCGCCGCCGGAGTCGTCTTAGTGCTTACGAGCGTGCAACTTCTCAGTGGGCAGATATCGTGGGGTAACTCTCTTGCTTGGATCGTGTCTGGCATTATTTCTCTCGGGTACTTTGTCGTGTACCA
>CBDDIA010000002.1:0-42795 GCA_965228685.1 Phycisphaerales bacterium | reverse complement strand
CGATCGTGAATGTGACGAACGATGTCGCATCCAAAGTTGACTCGATCGCACAGGTTACGCGAGAGCAGCAAACCGCGGGCGAGAGCATCTCGATTGGCATTACAGACATCACTCGCTTGAGCGGTGAAACAAGCGAGGAAGCTCGAGAGGCAGCAATGGCTGCTGAAGAGCTCACGGCTAAGGCTCGCGATCTCATGTCCACGGTTGGGCAGTTCAAGGTCTGATCTCTTCCGGGATCGTTTGTCCGTGGGGATCGATGTGGGGGCCACTCAGGGGCACCGGGGGTAAATGCTCGAGCAACTCGGCGGTCTCGTGGACATGATCGGGCGCGATGCCGGCGCGATCGACGAGGTAGTGCTCCCAGAGTCGATGACGACGGATCAGTTCGCGGGCGGCCTGCTCGCCTTGCTCGCTCAGGTACACATGCCCGTCGTTGAGCGTGATGAGCCCGTTTCGCAAAGCTCTCTTGAGCGATGCTGTTGGGTTCATTGATCGCAACTGCTCGAAGAGCTGCGGCGGCGTAATGTGCTTTTGTCCCCGTTCGTGGAGTCGATAGATCGCGCCAATCAGGTCATCGATCGCGATCTGATTTGCCAATCTCGATCGTCGGATGACCCGAGCGAGGATGCCGTGGGATGGGGAGAGGAGGATCGTGATCGTCAGGATGACACCCGCGAGTACGGTCATCATGCCCGCAGCGTTGAGAGCGTCGAGGTCGAAGATCCCTGGGATCACGCTCGCCGAGAAGTACCCCCCCACGGCTGTGATGAGTGCGACGACGAGGGAAACTAGAATCTGTGGGCAGAGTCGATCGGTGAGCAATCGCGCGCTTGCGGCGGGGCAGATGAGCATCGCGATCACGAGGATGGACCCGACGGCTTCAAAGCTCGCGACGGTCGCGGCGGCGACAAAGACCATGAGCAGGTAGTGCAGGAGATTGGAGTTGAACCCGAGCGTGGTCGAGAGCGCGGGGTCGAAGGCTGCGAGCCGGAGTTCCTTAAAAAGCACCGCCACGAACCCGATCGCGAGTAGGAACACGATTGCGAGAGTCGTCACCTGTCTGGGAACCGCATGAAGCGTTTCGATGTTCCAGAGCCCCGCGAGGTTCTTGGGGGCGCTATACCACACGAGGGTTTCAAGCTGACCGTGCAGGACACAGTCCGCGTCCAGATCGATATGACGGACCGCGGCTTGCTCGATCAGGAGCACGCCGAGTGCGAACAAGACGGAGAACACCACACCCATCGCGGCACCGGGTTCGACCTTGCCAAAGCGTTTGACGAACTCGACGAGGACGACCGTCACGACCCCGGCGATGGTAGCGCCGGTGAGCATGACGAACGGGGATCGCGTGGAGGCGATCAGGAACGCGATGACGAGCCCAGGGAGAACGCTGTGGGAGATCGCGTCGCCCATCATGCTCTGTTTGCGGAGGAGCAGGAAGTTCCCTAAAAGCCCGCACCCGAGTGCTGCGAGAACTGCAGCGAGCAGGGGAAAGAGATCAAGGGCCAGATCGAAGTACATCAGGCCCTCCCTTCTGCCGGCAAGGGGATTCTGATCCCTCTGCGTGTGAGCGCGGATTCAAGTTCCTTGATGAGGGTATCCGAGAGCACATGCTCGACCATGTCCACGGACCAATCGACATGCGAGGGCGCAATGTCCGCGTAGCTCACGAGGTACTGCTCCCACAGCGCGTGGTTCCTTGAAACGCGTGCTCCACGGGCATGCCCCGCACTCGTGAGTTCTACGCGCCCCTTGGCACGGTTGTCGATCATCCCGTCGCGCCCGAGGCGTGCGAGGACAACGCGTCTGAAGAACTTGGACCACCCCTGCGTTCTGGCGAACTCTGATATCGCTGCAGGATCGAGGGATGCTTGCCCGGATTCGTATGCGAACTCGAGGAGATGATCGCCCGCGATCCTGAACCGGAGCTTGATCCGGCGGTACGCGTGAGCAATGACGCCGCGCTTGGGTGCGAGGAACATGCTCAGCGCGAAGACGATCCCCGCGGTGATGACGATGACCGCGCCGGCGGGTTTGCGTGGGAATAGGGCGGAGAGGACCGCACCGAGATACCCGCTCATCGCCCCGACGACGCCCGAGATCAGGACGAGCAAGCCGTGCCGGTCGGTCCAGAACCGTGCCGCAACCGGCGGGATGATGAGCATCGAGACCACGAGAATCAGTCCGACAGCCTGCAACCCAGCGACGGTGACGAGCACGACGAGCGCCATCATGAGCATGTCGATGACCCCGATCGGCCAACCATCAACGCGAGCGAACTCGTCGTTGAAGCAGACGATCGCGAACTCCTTCAGAAAGAGCATGGTCATGACGATCGCGGCGAGTGCGATGGAGCCCATCAGGATCACATCGCCCGCACGCATGGTCGCAGCCTGGCCGTAGATAAAGTGATTGAGCCCGCCCGAGTTGCTCGGCGCGTTCGATTGGATATAGCTGAGACCAACAATCCCGAACCCAAAGAACACGCTGAGAACAATCCCGATCGCGGCGTCCTCGCGAAGTCGGGTATGACGAAGGATCAGTTGGACGCAGATGACCCCAAGCACCCCGGTGACGCTCGCGCCGAGGAGGAGGACCGGGAGCGACTTTGAATCGATTCCGAGAGCGCCTGCAATCAGGAACGCGAGGGTGATCCCGGGCAGGGTTGCGTGACTGAGCGCATCGGTCATCAGTGAGCGTTTTCTCAGGAGCGCGAAGACCCCGATGATCCCGGCGGCGAGACCGAGCAGGGTGGTGCCTGCGATGACCATGCTCGTGTTGTACCCGGCGCAGAAGGTCATCGTCTCGACAATTTCGCTCGCATTGGGGAGCGCGTCCGAGACATCCTGGATTGAGTGCGCCGGGTGGGATTGTGCCAGGATGGGCAGGCGATGAGGCATCGGACGATCACAAACCCGATTCGGTGCGTGCGAGGGCCTCGGCGGCTTCGGATAGCAGGGTGAGACGACCGCCATAGGTCTTGTTGAGGTTCTCTTTGGTGAATACTTCCTTGACCGGACCCGATGCGACGACGCGCATGTTCAGGAGGATGACCTCGTCGAAGTACTCAGGGACGCTCTGCAGGTCGTGATGGACGACGATGACGGTTTTGCCCGAGTCTTTGAGCTCACGGAGTACCTGGATGATCGCCCGCTCGGTGGCCGCATCGACGCCGGCGAAGGGCTCGTCCATGAAATAAAGCTCTGCTTCCTGGGCGAGTGCGCGGGCAAGGAATACGCGTTGCTGTTGACCGCCAGAGAGTTGGCTGATCTGTCGGTTCGCGAACTCGCGCATGCCGACCAGACCGAGGCAATCGAGGGCGGCCTGTTTGTGCTTACGGGTGATGGGCTTGCACCACCCGATGCGTCGGTATCGCCCCATGCAGACGACATCGAGCGCCGATACGGGGAAGTCCCAATCGACGCTTTCGCGCTGGGGCACATACCCGATGCGGGAGCGGGCTTTGCGGTAGGGCTGACCCCAGAACTCGACGAGCCCTGACGCCTTGGGGATGAGCCCGAGACAGGACTTGATGAAGGTGCTTTTTCCTGCGCCGTTGGGCCCCACGATCGCGATGAGCTTGTTCGCCGGGGCGTCATAGTCCACATCCCAAAGGACGGGCTTCTTGTGGTACGCGACGGTCATTGCGTGGACGGATAATGGGCTCTGGGCAGAGTGCTCGGGGTACTCCGCGAGCCCGGTCTGTTTGAGATGAGGATGGGCCGCGACGGGGTTCACTTGTGGAGTTTTCCATGCATGCCGAGTTCGGGTGCTTCGCCACCAAGGGCTCGAGCGATCGTCGTCACATTGTGATCGATCATGCCGATATATGTGCCCTCGTAGGTATCGGCGTTTCCCATCGCATCGCTAAAGAGTTCGCCGCCGATGACGACCTCATGCCCTCGGGCTTTGGCGCCGGCGATCAATGCGTTGATGTTGCGTTCCGAGACGGTAGATTCAACGAAGACCGCTCGGATCTTGCGATCGACAAGCAGATCCACGAGTTGCTCAATATCGCGAACCCCCGCTTCCGACTCGGTGGAGAGTCCTTGAATCCCGACGACTTCGTACCCGTACCGGCGCCCAAAGTAGTTAAACGCATCGTGGGCTGTTACCAGCACGCGCTGCCCTTCGGGGACAGAAGTCAGAACGCGTTGGGCGTACGCATCGAGCTCTTGAAGTTGCTCGGCGTAGGCCTTGCGATTGGCTCGATAAACTTCCTTCCCTTCAGGATCATACAAACCCAGTTTCTCTTTAATCACTTCTGCAGCAGCGATCCACACAAGTGGGTCCATCCACACATGCGGGTCATAGTGACCTTCGAACTCTTCAGGTTCGAGGAGGAGGTCTCCCTCATTGAGGAGTTCAGTTACCGCGTATACCTTCTTACCACCAGTCGCGGCGCGAATCAACGCGTCGGCCATCTTGCCCTCGAGGAGGAGCCCATTGTAGAAGATGACATCCGCGTCCATGAGGCGACGGATGTCCGAGCGGGTGGGCTTGTAGAGGTGCGGATCAACGCCTGAGTCCATGAGCCCGATGACCTCGGCACGGTCGCCCGCGATATGCCGGGCGACATCCTCGATCATCCCGACGGTGGTCACGATGGTGTAACGATCGCCAGTCCGCGCTTGAACTGATGATGAGAGGAAGACCGAGATCAGTGCAAGAGCAGCGATTACAAGCTTGATCAGTCGCATGCATTCTCCAATCGCGGACTATTGTAGCCCGTGCTACAATAGTCTATCCTGAACTCCGCCCGGTGTCAAGCACATGCCCAACGGCGGGGTTGGTTTACGAACGCTTCGCTTTCCGGATATAGGCCTCGAACTGCTTGAGGGTTTCCGGCGAAACATGGTGCTCGATCCCTTCGGTGTCGATCGCTGCGATGGATTCGGGCACACCAAGCGCGATCAGGAACCGGAGCACGATCTCGTGGCGGGCCTTACACTCATCCGCGAGGCGGGTGCCTTTGGGGGTCAGCTCGATCGGCTTGTACGGCTCAGTGGTGATCAACCCGTCGCGTTCAAGGCGCTGAACAGTCCGGACGACCGTGACATGGGTGACACCGAAACGCTCGGAGAGGTCGCGAACCCTGCACGACCCCAACTCGGCAATCACATCCGCGATCGTTTCGACATAGTCCTCGGCGATCTCTGACGCATGATCGCGGCGGGTTCGGCGGAAGGGTTGGCTCTCTGGCGACTTTGGCACGCGGACCTGCTTTCGATACAGACCCGTTACTGTAGTCACAGAAATGGATTGGGCCTGATCTGAAAGCCCGACTTACCAACCCCTCACGGGCAGCCCGCGTTGTACGCGTTGAGGAATGCGCTGACATCAAAGAAGTTGAATACGCCGTCGGCGGTGAAGTCCGCGATGGGATTCATCGCGTTGTACGCGGACAGGAACGCCGAGACATCGAAGAAGTTGAGTATGCCATCCCCCGTCAGGTCCGCGACGCAGACCCCGGTCGATTCGTACGCGCCCATGTCAGGGATGGAGTTGAGGTCGCCGTTGCCGTCCTGCAGGCGATTGAAACCGAGCTGATCGAACGGCGGGAACTCATCCTTTGCGGCGGCATCGATAATCGGGCTTCCAGGAAGAGGCGCGAACGCGTAGGTGACACCGAGCGGGATCGCGATGTCCTGGATCGTGGGATTATCGTTCACCATGACACCAACGAGCGATCCGAACGACGCTCCATCGAGGGTCGAGAAGAGGGAGTTGGTGCCTTCCGCGAAGGAACCCATGACATCCGCGGGGTCGCCGTCGAATGAGTTGAATGAGAACACGGATGATTTGATGATCGGCAGCGAGGTTGAACCGGTCGCGTCGATGGCGCCCGCGGATTGCTCGTCGGGGAAGATCCCGGCCTCGTTCTCCAGGAATGTGCAGTGCGAGAAGCCGGTCTCCCCGGTGGTGAGCAGGCGGACCGCGGCGCCTTCCCAGAAGCTCATGTTCTGGTAGAAGGTCGTGTTGATGCAGGAGAGTTCCCCGTCACCTGTCCCGTAGAACGCACCGCCACTGAGCGCTTCGTTCTCGAAGAATGAGCACCTGTTGAGCGTGATATCGCCGCCCACGGCGTACACTGCCCCACCATGATCGTTCGCGGTGTTTCCGCTGAAGTGTGACTTGTAGGCGTGCAGGTGTGAGGTGGTATAGATACCCGCGCCGTAACCGCCCGCGAAACCACTGGATACAACGACTTCCTCAAGGGCGACGGGGGCATTGGCAAAGATGATGCCACCATTACCCGTGCCGGCTCTCCCATCACGAAGCGTGACACCTTTGAGCCTGAGGGATGAATCTTCAAGCACGGTAAAGACGCGGGACGCGTCCGCACCCGTGATGATGGTCGTGCCAGCCCCTTCGCCAACGATGGTGATGTCGCTTTCCTCGATATCGATCTCAGGGAGGGTGTTGACGGCGTAAGTCCCCGCGGGGAGAACGATCGTGTGCGATCCGCCCTGGGCGTTGGCCTCTTCGATAGCGGAGCGTAGCGAGGTCTGGAAGCTCGCGTTACCGGCATACCCATCGCCGGGGTTTGCGTCGTGGAAATCGGCCGTGGTGGTGACTTCGACAACAGTTGATCTGCGCCCGACCACGCTGATACTGAGCGGGGTATTGAATACGTCGCCGCCGGTTGCGATCGGGGTCTGGACACCGGTCTTTCCATCGATCGCGACGATTTTGCCTGCGGGTGTTGATGGATCGACGACATAGATCGTGCCATTGGGTGACACGATCATGTCGCCGATCTCCTGAAGCTCACCCCCTCGCGTGAGCTCGGTGACCTGTTGATCCCGATCGATGACATAAATCACGGGCTCAGGCATGCCGGAAGATCTCGTCGCGCTGTCGACCCCCCAGACAACCGTGTTTCCCGGGATGACCGGGTCGACATGCATGCCTTCCAGCGCGAAAGTGGCTTCAAACACTCCACCAGTGGCGAAGGGGTAGAGCTCGAGTGATCGTGACTCGATCGATGCTCGATCGAGCGGTGCGAGATAGACACCCGCGCCCGACGGGCCATCATTGCAGAACACCGCGAACCCGGCGTAGTTCCGATGCGATTCCCCGTCAATGCCATCGAAGGCCTTGATCTCATCGGGATCAATGAAGAATGCTCTTGGGTATGCGAGTCCTGCAATGACCGTCCCGCCTGTGATATCGAACTCGAACTCCGTACTGAGAGTCGCATAGCTGATGACCGCCGAGTTTGATGTAAAGCCAAAGGATGGGTCTTCAAACCCGAATGAAGGATCTTCGAATCCAAATGAAGGATCCTCGAATCCGAATGATGGGTCTTCAAAGAAGTCGGGCATGTCCGCACGCATTGGGTGCTGCAAACCGAGAATGCCAGGCGTGAATGAGACGATCGGGTTGTCAAAGGACACGATGGGGTTATCGAAGCTCACGATCGGATTGTCGAAGGAATCAAAACCGAGTTCGCGATCGATGAGGGATGTGTACACCGGCCCGCCTTCGTTTGCTCCGTCACTGAAGTATGTGTGTCGGAGCATGCCCGAGCCGTTGTCGAGCACGGTGAAGACCAACCCGGCGCTGTTGATCGGCGTCATCGGTGCGAGTTCGACGGTGCTCGCGTACTCGTTGGGCATGAGTCCGGTCTCTCCCACGAGCCCATTCGGGGTGATCAGAAACACATCGGGTAGCCCGGTCTGCGCGTCGATTGCGGAGACAAGTAGATCGCCCGGCTGGGGCGCGTTCTGAGCGATCGCGTGCCCGGCAAGGGCGTGAATCGTGCTCAGGAGTATGGCGGTCGTTGTTGGTGCTCTCATGGTCTGCTCCGAGTCTGTTGATGGGGTTGCTGATGTGTTTGGCCACGACTCATGGGTGATCTGACAGGATCTGTGAAAAATCTTGTCGGCCGGGGTTCTGGGGGTGCGATCGTTGCTGGAAACCCCCGAAACCGGTACACTGAGTCGCGTGCAATGGGAAACGACGACCATCCTTCTTGAGCAGCTCTCTGATACCCATGACGAGGCGTGGCAGCGGTTTACGGCCAGATTTCGATCGCCGATGGTTCAGTTTGCACGCCGATGCGGACTGACCTTGGAGCAGGCGGAGGACGCGGCGCAGGACACACTCGTCCAGTTCATCGAGCAGTACCGCGCGGGGCAGTACGATCGCTCGCGAGGGCGTCTGGGATCGTGGCTTTTCGCCCTGATGTACAACTCGATCCGCTCACACCGGCGCGATGATGCCCGCTCGCCGGGGCAGGCACCGCGGAGAATCGATCGCACGACCTTTTTCTCCGCGGTCCCGGACGAGGCGGCGGCCAAGCAGGTCTGGGAGCAGGACTGGGAGCATCACGCATTCACGATGTGCATGAATCAGCTCCGCAGCGAGGTGAGCCCTTCCCACTATCAGGTCTTCGAACTCACCACATTTCGTGATGTGCCTGCGGGTGAAGTGGCCCAGCAGCTCGGACTTTCGCGCGATGCAGTGTATCAGGCGCGGTATCGGATACTTAAGCGCCTCGAGGAACTCCGGTCCCAGTTCCTGGGTGTCGAGGAACTCTCGGCATGAACGATCACACGAGCATCGGTGAACTGGAACGGCTGCGCACTTCGACCCCACCCGAGCCCGGGAGCAATGAGCGTTCGATTGAAGAAATCAGATCGCATGTTGAGTCCTGTGAGCGATGCCGAACACGGCTCGACGAGTTGACCAAGCTTGATGATCTTGCAAGTCAGGTGCGTGCGTATGCTTCTCCTTCCCAACCGATAGACGAAGGATCGCTCCGCATCACGGGGTATGACATCGGGCGCGAGATTCATCGAGGTGGGCAGGGGATCGTGTACGCAGCGACACAGATCTCGACTGGACGACAGGTCGCGATCAAGGTGCTCCTGCACGGTTCACTCGCATCCGAGAAGCAACGATTCCGTTTCGAGCGAGAAATCGACCTCGCTGCACGGATCAACCACCCGAATGTCGTTTCGATCATCGACCGAGGGCAGACTCCCGATGGGCGCGGGTACCTCGTGATGGAGCTGGTCGATGGGCCGACGCTTGATGGGTACTTTATCCAGCACGACCTCACAACTGAGCAACGGTTGCGTTTGTTCATTGAGATCACCGGTGCAATCCAGGCAGCACATCAGCGAGGAATCCTGCATCGTGATCTCAAGCCAGGCAACATCATTGTGGATCAGGCCGGGCATCCGCGTATCTTGGACTTTGGGCTCGCAAAGGATGGCCTTGAGAGTTCGGTAACGGTGGCTCGAACTGTCGCTGGCGAGTTCATGGGGACGCTCGCGTACGCGTCTCCCGAGCAGCTCAAGGGGGACCCTGACGCGATCGATGCCCGCACGGACATCTACTCGCTCGGCGTGATTCTCTACGAGATGCTCACGGGGCAACTCCCCCACGACATGTCGGGCTCTATCGAGAGCGTGATCCGTCGCGTTAGGGAGCAGACCCCAAAGCGTCCGGGGAGCATCAACAAGAAACTCGACTCGGATATCGACACGGTGCTCTTGCACGCGCTGGAGCAGGATCCGGCACGCAGGTACCAGAGCGCGGACGCGCTTGCTGAGGATGTGCTCGCGGTTATCGAGCACCGACCAGTTCATGCCCGCAAGGCGAGCGCTTTTTATCAACTCCGAAAGTTCGCACGCCGACATCGAACCGGCGTGGCACTGAGTGTTGTTGTCATGCTTGGCATGATTGGAACGATCGGGGCACTCAGTGTAGGGATCGTGCGGACGAATGCTGCGAACAGGTTGGCCGAACAGCGGCGAGCATCTGCGGAACTGGAACTCGAGAAGCAGTCACGCATCAGCGCGTTCTTCAACGATCTGCTCGCGCAGGTCGACCCGGGGCAGAGTGGCCCGGACATGCGTGTGCTTGAACTTCTCCATGTCGCATCAACCGAGATCGATGATCGGTTTGAGCACTATCCTGATCTTCGTGGGCAGCTTCAGCACACTGTTGGTGAGACCTACACGCGTTTGGGAAGTTATGAGCTTGCGGAAGTGCATTTGATTTTGGCGATCGAGGCGATGGAGTCGGAGCAACCCGTTCCACACGCCGCCCTCGGTGCGGCTCTTGGCGTGCTCGCACAGGTCCAGATTTCAACCACGAGATTGGACGAAGCAGAATCAACCCTGACACGGGCGATCGAGATTGCGGAATCGCTCGCAGATTCGCCCGATCGGCAAACACTCCTTGCCCAGCTCTCACATCAGCGCGGCGCTCTGCTCTACGAACAAGGGGCGTACGAAGAATCGATCGGCGTGTACGAGCAGCTTCTTGATGAGATTGAGAACCTTGACACCCAGCGCATCCAACGCGTACAGGCACAAACACTGATCGGGCTCGGGGTTTCTCTGAAGCGGCTTGAACGATTCGAAGAGGCCCTGGAAACCTATGACCAGGCTTTGAACATTCTCGCTGTTGTCCACGAGGAGAATCATCCCGACACGCTTGCTTGCCTGAGCAATCGTGCGGAGGTCTTCAACAATCTGGGTCGAGCTGAGGAAGCGGAAACGCAGTTGTTTGACCTGCTGGAACGCAGGCGAGCTGTGTTCGGCCCGACGCACGAGCGTGTCGGTATCACGCTGAACAACCTCGCGGACCTCCTCCGGGAACGCGAATCGTTTGAGCAGGCGGGCGAACTGTTTGATCAAGCGATCGAGATCTTCCGGGTGAGCCCGGGCGATCCGAGTTTGCGGCTCGCGATCACGATCCACAACGCCGGCGTGATGCACCTTGATCAAGGCGCGTTGGATCGCGCTACACCGCAGCTGCTTGAGGCATGGGACCTGAGCTCGGGGTTACTCCCAGAGGGGCACTGGATCGCGGCTCAGTTCGGCACCAAGTACGCGGAGTGCCTGATGATGTCCGACGACAATGAACGAGCGCGAGCGATCCTTGAGCAGACGCTGCCTGTCCTGACCGCATCGCTCGGCGAGGATCATCGCCGAACCATCCACGCGAAGGACTTGCTTTCGAGAATCGGCCAAGCTGAGTGATATCCTGGGAATCTGCGCTCCAAACAAGAAACCACGGCACATCCTCGGTGCCGTGGTTGATCGTACCTGAGATGGATTTGACAAACTTGAGTTACATGACTGGCTGAGCAGAGCCAATGACTTTGCTGCCGTCGGCCTTTTCAATCTCAATCCACCACATCGCGTTCTCGGGGAGCGGGTCGGGTGCCATGGTGTGTGCTTCGAACGCATCGTTGATCACTGCGTACTCACCCTTGCCAACAAATGAGAGGGTGCGATCTTCGGTACCGATCCAGACACGGACGGCGAGGATGTCAGCGTCGTCAACTTTGATGATGAGGTGCTCTTCTTCGCCCGCATTGACGGGGCCGTGGTTCTGGGTGAGTTGGATGCTCATGCCCTCGATGGTGATCGGGTCGAGTTCGATCGATTCGTGCCCGTCGTCATGATTGCCGTGGGTCGATCCATCATCATGTGTATGGGAATCTGTTCCTGTTGATGTGCTGTCGTCGTGCTCGCCGTGGGTTGAGCCGTCGGCGTGGGTGTGCGTGTCGTCTCCGTGCGCATGCCCGGCGTCCGTGCCCGAGTTTGATTCGGTGCACGCGGGGAGCATCAGTGCGAACGAGAGCGCAAAGGTGAGTGTGGTTGCTTTGTGCATGTTGAGGTCTCCTATGTGATGGTATCTGGTTTCAGTTGGTGGCCTTGGTTTTGGGCGTTCGGCCCATCCGATGGATCGCGGCGTACCCGGCGGGGACGACGACGAGATTAAGAAAAGTGGATGTCAACAGTCCCCCGAGGATGACGACGGAGAGGGGCGCGAGGATCTCGTTGCCTGGCTTGTCGCCCTTGAGGATGATGGGGATGAGCGCGAGTGCTGCGGTGAGTGCGGTCATCAGGATCGGGACGAGTCGCTCCATGGATCCCTGCACGATCGCGTCGTGCATAGGGACGCCCTCCTCGTCCATCAGGTGCTTGTAATGGTTGACGAGCAGGATCCCGTTGCGAACCGCGATCCCGAAGAGGGTGATGAACCCGACCATGCTGGCGATGGAGATCACGGGCGCGGTATAGGTGCCCGGGCCGAAGAGTGCGATGAGGTTGGTGATGGGGTTGGGCGACTCGGTGATAAAGATCGCGAGGATCCCGCCGATGAGCGCGAGCGGGAGATTCACGAGCACAAGCAACGAGACACGCACCGATCCGATCGCGAGATTGAGCAACAAGAGCATGACGAGTACGACGATGCCGCTGAATAGGGTGATGGTGCGGGACGCGGACTGCTGGGCTTCGAACTGCCCGCCGTACTTCACGGTGTACCCGTGTTTCTGGACGATGGGATCGACGAGCTCGCGCACCTGGGCGACGAGGTGCCCGAGGTTGGACCCTTCCGCGACATTGAGCGAGACGACGGCTTTACGCTGGGCGTTCTCGCGTGCGATGAGGTTGGAGGCCATTTCAGGTCCGATGACGGCGACCTGATTGAGACGGACGAGTGCGCCGCCCTGTCCGCGGAGGATCAGCCCACGCAGGTCGGCGATGGAATCGCGTTGGGATTCGTCGAGACGCACGACGAGCGCGTACCGACGGACGCCTTCGTTTACTTCGGCGACTTCGACCCCGAAGATCGCGTTGCGGACCTGCTCCGCAGCCGAGCGCGGGGTGAGCCCATAGGCTGCGAGCTTTGCGGGTTGGTACTCGACGGGGAGTGATTGGATCATCACCTCACGGTTCGCGGCGACATCGCGAGCACCCGGGAGTGGTTTGAGGACCGTCTCGATCTCCTTGGCGATCGTTCGGAGGACATCGAGATCGTTGCCGTAGACGGAGATCGCGATCGCGGCGGGTGTGCCCGAGAGGATGTGACTCAATCGGTGCTCGATGGGTTGCCCGATGTTGGTCGTGATCCCAGGGACGCGTTCGAGGATCTCCGAGATCTTCTCGCGGACATCGATGTTGTCGTACCCGGGTTCCACTGTGATCTCAATCTCGGAGTTGCTCACGGGCTCGGCGTGCTCGTCGCGTTCGGCGCGTCCTGTTCGCCGGGTGACGCTGCGGACCCCTTCGACGGCGATGAGTTGTTGCTCCACGGATGACGCGATGCGATCGCTCGCGATGAGGGAGGTGCCGGGGGGCGCGGAGAGGAAGACGGTAAAGGTGCCCTCGTTGAACTCTGGGAGGAAAGAGGTGCCGAAGGTTGATGCGAGCCAGAGGGCCGCGCCGGTCGCGACCGCGGCGAGCGAGAGGACCATGAGGCGGAACCGGATTGCGAGACGAACTGCGGGTTCGTAGATTCGTTTCAGGAATCGGACAAGGAATCCGTCTCGGTGCTCGTCCGTTGTGGGTGTGGTGCGGAGCATGTATCGGCACAGCGCGGGGGTGACGGTCAGCGCAACGATCAATGACGCGAGGATCGACACGACGAACGCGATGCCCAGCGGTCGGAAGAACCGCCCCTCGATTCCTTCGAGGAACATGAGCGGTAGGAAGACGAGCGCGATGATGATGGTTGCGAACACCATCGCGGGCCGGATCTCGTTGCTCGCGTCGAAGATGACGCGGAGCTTTGGGTGCTGCTCGGATTGGGGTTTGGTGCTGTTCTGCTTCAGTCGTCGGAAGACATTCTCGACATCGATGATCGCGTCATCAACGAGTGATCCCACCGCGATCGCGAGCCCGCCAAGTGTCATGACATTGATCGTCTCGCCCATCCAATCGAGCGTCAGCAGCGCGACCGCGAGCGAGAGAGGCAGCGCGGTCAGGGTGATGACGGTTGTTCGCACATTGAGCAGGAACAAGACCAGGATGACGGACACGATGATCGCGGCGTCGCGAAGCGCGTGCACCACATTGGTAACGGAGTAGTTGATGAAATCGGATTGACGGAAGATGTTCCGGTTGATGTGCAAACCATGCGGGAGCGAGGGTTCGAGCGCATCGAGCATCTCGTCAACAGACTCGGTGATGGTGAGGGTATTGGTCCCGGGTGCCTTCTTGATCGTCATAACTACGGCGGGGTTGCCCGCGTCGGCGCCGGTCCCTCGTTTGGGCGCTGGGCCGAGCTTGACCTGCGCGACCTGCCCGATCGTGACAGGGACGCCGTTGTGGTACTTGATGACAGTGCCCGCGATGTCATCGACGGATCGGACGCGCCCGCTCTGGCGGATGGGGAGTTCGAGCGAATCGATGTTGGGAAGGTATCCCGCGCTAAGGGTGGAGTGGGACTGGCTCGCCGCGAGCACCACATCGTCCATGCTCAGATCGTACAGACGGAGGAGTTCCTGTTCGACGAGGACCTGGTACTCGGGGAGTTCGCCTCCAATGACGGCGACTTGTGCAACGCCGGGGATCGCGAGGAGCTTGTTCCGCAGGTCATACTCGGCGTACGCGCGAATCTCCATGGGCGGGATCTCACCCTGCGGGGAGGAGACCGCGAGGAGCATGATCTCGCCGGTGATGCTTGAGATGGGGGTCATCTCCGCGTGAGCGTCGGGCGGGAGGTCTTCACGCACGGTATCGAGTCTTTCCGCGACGAGCTGACGCGCGCGGTAGATGTCCGTACCCCAATCAAACTCGATGTACGCGATGGATAACCCGATGGCGCTCGCGGTTCGCACGCGCCGGACGCCGGGGATCCCGTTGACGGAGGTTTCGATGGGGAAGGTGGCATACTGCTCGACCTCGTCGGCGGCGAGCCCGGGCGATTCGGTCATCACGACGACGGTGGGCGCATTGAGTTCGGGGAAGACATCCACGGGTGTCTGGGGGAGTCGGAACGCGGCGAAGGCGACGAGGATGAGTGACGAGACGAGCACGAGCGCCGCGTTGTCGAGTGAGAACTGGATGAGTTTTTTGAGCATTTGGTCAATCCTCCTCGGCGTGGAATGTGCCGTCGGCGTGGAAGTGTCCGCCCTTCTGGGTAGTGCCGTTCTGCTCAGAGGCGAGCTTGAGCTCGTACGCGCCGTCGAGGATGACCTGGTCGTTGAGCGAGAGCCCGGACTTGATCTCGACCCAGTACCCGTCGTCAACGCCCAGATCAGCTTCGACGCGGATCGCTTTGTTGGGGTCCTTGGGGTCGCGTCGGAAGAAGACATGGACGATCCCGTCCTTGACGATCGCGGTGCGTGGGATCGCGAGCGCGGGGGCGCCAGTGGAGTCTGTCTCGATCTCAAGGTACGCGGAGACACCAGGGCGGATCCAATCGCGTGTGTCCTCAGTTGTTGCGATGAGGGTCACGGTGCGCTGGGCGGGGTTGGCTTCGAGTCCGAGCGTGACATTCGCGGTGATCGCGTCGTTGGGGTCGATCGCGTTGGAGTTGGGCGGGATGATGCGCGCGGGGGTGGGCGTGCGGAGTCTGGGAAGATCGGATTGGAGCGCGTGGGCGCGGAACCGGAGTTTCGAGGTGTTGACGATGGAGACGACGCGTTCGTGGGATTCGACGAACGCCCCATCGGTCTGGTGGAGGTGCTCGACGATGCCCGATTGGTTGGCGTACACGCGGACCCAATCGAACGATCGGTACGCGGGGACGGTCTGCCCCTCGTACTCAATGGGTTGGGTGAGGTCATTGGAGGGGATCCCGGTCACGGAGGAGGCGCGATGGATCGCGTGCTCGTGGGTGATGTGCGCGTTGTCGAGTGTGGTCTGGGCGAGGCTCAGTTCGGCGCGGAGGGTGGTCAGGGAGGATTCGATCTGGGCGCGTTGAGTCTCGAGTTCCGCGCTGCGAACCTGCGCTTGCGTGAGTGACGACAGGCGTTCGCGGATCGTCCTCAGGGCCTGCTCTGCCTGTTCGATGCGTGCCCGCGCGACATTGAGTTGGGCCTTCGCGGACTCGATGTCCTGCTCCGCGACGATGATCTCGTGCTGAAGCTCGAACCACTCGGGCGAGCGGAACCGGTAGAGAAGATCGCCCGGCGCAACGGATTGGTACTGATCGACGGCGAGCTCGATCTCTCCCGGGAGGATCATGCGGTACTCGCGTCGCGCGAGGGGTTCGAGCTCGAAGACCCCCGGAATGCGGAGGGTGGAGTCCACTCGTCGGCGTTCAACCTTGGCGAAAGTGATGCCTAGATTCGAACGGACGGTCGGGGGGATGTCGATCCGATCAGTTGGAGTCTCGGGTTCATCGTGATCGTGCGCCTCGGGTGCGGGAGTCGAAGCATCGGTGCAGGCACTCAGCGAGAGCAGTGCGGGTACAACAAGGGTCGCGAGGAGAATGCGTGTGGTGTGATTCATGGGTTCACCTCGTTAGTGTCTGAGATGGAGTGTTTGGATGGTTGGGCGAGGGCGCGCAGGTGATTGAGGGCGCGGGACTCCTCGAGGCGGGTATCGATGAGTTCGAGCGATGCGCGTTGGGCGCGGGTGAGCGACTCAAGGAGGACAAGCCCCTCGGTTTCTCCGAGTTGGAGCAGTTGCCGCGCGTCGATGAGTTGCTGATCGACCAACGGGGCAATCTGGGACTCAAACATGGTGCGCTGGGCGCGGGTCTGGTTAACCCGTTCGATCGCGACGCACAGTTCGTGGGCAATCCGTTCGAGGGTTGTCTCGTACTGGGCGCGGGCGAACTCGCGTTGGGCACGCGCCTGGGCGATGCCCTGCTTGTTCGAGTTGAGAATAGGGAGGGGGATCCCTGCGACGATCCCGATCCGGGATTGCCCCTGATCGGATTCGTAGGACGGCCCAATCGTCAGGTCAGGGTACTGAGCACGAATCTCGCGGAGGAGGGTGGACTCCGCGACGGCATACTCGTCACGCAGACGCACGAGCGTGGGGTGATGCGCGATGAGGGTCTCGGTGTCAGGGATCAGAACGGACACGACGGGTGAGATCGAGGGATTAAGGGTGAGGGGAGCGTCGGGTGACAACCCCATAAGCGAACGGAGTTGTTGTTCCTGGTTGAACGCATCGGCGCGAAGGCGGTGCAGAGCGCGGGTCAAGTTCAGACGCTCGATCGCGAAGAGTGATGCCTGAGTCGCGGGGAGCTCGCCCGCAGCGGCGAGCCGATCGGTGGACTCGGTCAACGACCCGAGCGAATAAAGAAACTGTTCTGTACGGGCAATACGCAGGTGCGTCGCGGCATGCTCGACCCACGCGTCACGAAGCTCGGTCCGGATCGCCCACTCGTGCTCGGCGATCGCGGAGAGCGACGCGCGGAGGGCGTCGTCGGCTCGTTGCCGCTCGGCGGAGAGACGCCCAGAGATCGGGATTGTGATCGACAACGAGGACGCGACGATCCATCGATCGGGTACGGAATCGGTGATACGCATCGCGTCGAGATCGAGCTCGGGGTCGTCCCATTGACCGGCATGTTGGGCAGTTGCAGCATCGACACCCGCACGCAATCGGGCGAGTCGCAGATCGGGGTTGTAGAACAACGCGATCCGCTCCGCTTCGTGCAGGTCGAGACCGTCGTCAAGGTTGAAAGGTTCGGGGTGTTGAACCGGGTCAAGCGTCTCGATGAACGCACGCAGGGACTCGTCGTGGGCTGATCGCGCGGACCATGACTCGAGGTGGACGCTCGGGTCGAGCGGTCGAGGCTGGTAGGACTGGCATCCCGCAAGGGATGCGACGGCGATACCCAGCGCGAACGCGGGCAGAAAACGGGGGATGGGCACAGGGGGCTCCGAGGGTCTGTGTGGGACATGAACGGATCGGGCGAGCGCCAAAGTGGGCGCACGCAACAACGACGAGTGAGGCACTCGCCGTGATCAGTTCAGCATGACACAGGTACGGAATGCCCTCAGGTAATCCGGCGGGCGCTGTCGCAGCGGGGCCCAACGGAGCAGGGCTTCACACGATGCGAGACGGAAGAAGTCCGGCAGGGCCGAGACGATGCCCGCGGTAAAGGTGGGCAAGTCACGGTTGCGTGTGTTGAGTCCTTCGCCGACTTGCTCGGGGTGGTGGTGGTGATGCTCACAACAGTCCGGGTGTGTGCCGTCATCACAGACGAACTCGCACGGGGAATGCTCGTGATCGTTGTGTTTTTCTGTGTGCGTGTGGAGGTGCGTCGAGGCCCCATGCGAGTGGATATGGGCGTGTACTCCGTGCCCGTCGTGCGTTCCGCCAGCGCGTGCAGCAGGGCTCGTGCATGCGAGCACAAGCAGCAAGAACGGGATGATGTTCCGTAGACGCATCGGTGCGAGTATATCGGATCAGCTTCGGTGTGTCGACAGGAAGATATGCGGATGAAGATTGATCAATGGAAGTTGATCACCAACACCCCATAACACGGCAGATTGGGGGTACACCGAGGCTGTAGATGCGTCACCTGACCCCCTTCACACCATTCTCATTGTCCTGACCTGGCACGCCTCCCACTGTTCCTCTGACGCGGGTTCATCATTTTCAGGATGGGGAGGCGTCTTCAGACGGCTGCGAAGAGCCCATCGAAACAGAATGGAAGATATCGACTTCTCAAATAGAGAAGGGACCAGCATGTAGGCTGATCCCTTCTGATTATACATCGATCTAAAGCGTGATCGAATGGGCGTAACTGGACTCGAACCAGTGACCTCTGCCATGTGACGGCAGCGCTCTAGCCAACTGAGCTATACGCCCGATGCGGCCTAGAGCATATCCCCCGATGAGTCCCAACTCAAGGGACTGAGGGGCGGGCTAGTTCTTTTTCATTCGCTCTCTGATCTCTTTACCCGTCTTGTGGCGGAGGGTGACGGTGAAATCATCGCCGTTGATGCTCAACACGGTCCAGCCTGAGTCCATGACATCACCGACCCGCCGGGGCTTGCCATCGATAATGGCCAGCGGGTTCTTGGGATGCGGGAGGATCGAAGTCACGCGTACCTCAGGAAGTTCCTGGGGGCTCGTGCTCCGCGGACGCGGCTCGAGCGGTTCGTCGATCTGCGGGGCCTCCACATAGGGATCGATCGAATCGAAGTAGAACGGAGAACTGATCGACTGGTTGGTCACCGGCTCGTGCGCTTGGGGTGTATATGAAAATGACAAGTATTGTGAAGGCGGAGTGTACTCCCCGATGTCATCCGCATGGGCCGAGGAAGGGGCACCACCGATAAACTGGGAACCAAGCACGCATAGCGCGGGTACAACCACACTCGCGACCTGGATGAATCGATTACTGTTGCGTGCGCTCATGACTCTCCCCCGTTTGGATGATCCTTCTGCCCTGACGCATCATCCTGCGTGTCGGTGCTGAATGCCTGATCGAGCACTTCCGGGTATTTCGTGAGTTCCACCATGGAGATCGTCAGGCTCGTGCGAATCCGCTGCGCATCGGTTGGTACGAGTCGGAAGTCCTTCACCTGCATCTGGCGCTTGCTCGTCTGAACATCGTCGATGAATGCGACCAACCCGCTGAATGCCCCTCGGCACTCAATGCGGAACTCTTTGGTAATGAGCGAAGCCTCGGCACCGAACTCTCCGACCTTGGTGGCGTTGCTCGATTCACGGATTGGTTCAACACGAGTGATGGTCAGCCCGCGTGCTGCGGCCATTCTCTGGAAGATCTGCTGATCCTGAAGATGCGTGTCTGGGCTCAGATCTTCAAGCATTGCGTCGCGTGAGCTTACGGTCGATTCAACGAGTCGTTTGATCTCATCCTGATGTGTCGCGATGTTCGATTCGCCCTTCTGGATGTACATTTCTCGTTGATTGAACTCTTTGCGAAGATCGGAAGCCTCGGAGGCTTTGGGCTTGACGAGCAAGAAGCTCCCACCACCAGCGAGAACGCCCACAATCGCGAGCCGAGTCAGTGCGGATCGTGTGATATCCTGATTCATGGCTGGATCCAATCGTTCATCGAGGGCACTTTGGCAACGGACTCGTATGGTGACGCGTGCGTATCGAGCGTAACGGTGAGTGAGAACTGCGATCCCCATTCGGTCTCACCGCCCTCGTCAAGGTAGTTGTTTGAGATCTCAATTCGCGTCGTAGCGCCGAGTTGAACCGCGAGGACATGCTTTGTATTGCCGAGGTCTGCTACGAACTCGTCGAGGACCTGCCCCGGCAACTTCTTGCCCGCTGCGACGCTGTATCCGTTGACCTTGAGCACCGGTGTTTTGCCTTCAAACTCGCCACGGATCTCCTGGATTCGGATACCCTCGCCGATGATTGATCCGAGTCCAGACAACGGGGATTCCCAGCAGGCGCTGTTCGATGAATGAGTCGCGACAAGGTTCGCAATCTGGGCAAGCATTGCCTGCGACTGGTGGACCTCGACACTCGCGTTCTCAAACGCGACAACCTGGTCATACCTCGATGCATCTGCGAGCATGCTGAGCTCAGTCTCTCTGATTTCCTTGCTCGCGAGCATGTACTGCCCACCCATGACGAGCCCGGCGAATGCAATACCCGCAGCCATTGCCTGCTTGAGCTGGGTTCTCGTGCGTTCTTCATCCGCGATACGAGGGAGGAGCGCGGGAACGGTGGAACTGAGCTTGATGTATGAGTGTTCAGTCGAACCCGGCGAACCGGCGCACGATGGGTCGAACTGATCACATCCCGAAGATGCGCTCACATGCAGATCGAGATGCTCCCCGATTGCTTTGGTGATCAATGGAATCGCACCGCCCGGGCCGAGCACGACCAGGTTCTTCACGGCGTACGGATCATTGATCCCGAAACGGATCGTCTGCTTCAGGTCGATCCCGATCCGCTGAAGCACAGGCGCCATGCGTGGGAGCACACTCGAGCGTAGCTCCAAGCCCCCGCACTGTTTCACCTGAAACGGCACACCGTGCTCAAAGAGGTGCTCCTGGGCGAGCTGGTCGAAGGGCTGGTCCGTAGGCTGGTTCATCTCTTTCGCATACTCACTGAGCACTTGACGATACGCATCCGTGAGTGTCTCAAAGCCGATTTCAGCAGGGCGAACGAGCAGGAGTCTTCCTTCAGTATCCGCGTAACTAATGACGCTGCTGTGTTTATCGAGGTAGTAGACCGCAGTATCGCCCGGCTGCTTAATGGATTGATCACACGCTATAAGCACCGAGACAACACTCGATGGAATCATCCCTGAAACGCGTACGCCACAACGATTGAGCCAGGCGTAGAACGCCCGAAGGGTCTCATCGCGATCAGAGTATGCAAGCAAGATACTCTTGGCGTTTGCAGCATGCTCATTACCCAACTCGCACACACACACGGACGCATCGAGCCCAACCACTTCACGGATCTTCGATCGTGCTGTTTCACGCGCCACGGCTCCGCCCTGCTCGGCACTCGTCACCTGAGTCGTCAGCGTTGGCGACTGATAGATCAGGGTCACACCATGACGAGACGCATTCGAGAATCGCGAGAGGAGCTGACGCAATGGTTGATCGAGGCGCATGAGCCCATCGTTCCAGTGCCCTCGCCATTCGTTCGGGTCGAGACGAGTGGTTTCGGCCTGATGGACTCGGCCGCGACGAACCGCGATAGCGCTGAGGTGCGTCGGGGAGAGCGAGATGATGAAACCGGTACTGATTGACATGTAGATCCCCTCGGTCACGGGAGTGAACACAACATCGATCGTCTGAGATTGGCCGGGACTTGGATGGAATCGCGGAAGTTCACAAAAACAGGGGGCAGTTATTCGGTCGTCAGCTCGATCCGTCGCACTGCATCTCCCGAACTCCCCTCGATCACAGCAATCGGGGACGCATCTGGGACCTGAACAAACTCGATGCGCTGCCCCCCCAGATTGAGGACCGTGCCCTCATCAGGCATATCGATGTGGCCCATCACCGCGTTCATCACAACGAACGCCCCACTCTCGGCTGCGTAGAACGCTCGTGTGGTTTCGATGCGCAACGCGGCAAGCTCTGATTCGTCACGCACGGGGCGAATCGAGCCCGCAACGACCAATGAGAGAATCGACATCACCACGACGATGACGACAAGGACAATTCCACGCCGACGATTCTTGTTTGATCGCCCGCTCATGGGGTTTCCTCCTGACCGATCCAGACGCGTGGGTGTGCCACGGTGCTCATCTGCAGGTTGCCACTGGTGAGTGTCACAACGACCCGGTGCGTATTGGCGGGCGTGCCCAGTGTGCTCGTTATGCCGTCACTGTCCAGATAGACAACTTCGATCGCATCGATGTCGGCGCACAGAGTCGCGGGGTTTTCATTCGGGACGCGCATCCGCAGCTCATTCCCGGACAGATCGAACCCAGTGCCGTCCGTAAATACGAGTGACTCACTCGTCGCGGACTGGATCCCGAGCCCGGTATCCCCCACCCCGATGGGCGCCTGACGGATCATTCGGGTGATCCGATCGAGGGCGTATCCCATCCTCTCGGTGCGTGTCCGAACATCTCGGGTGGTCGTGTACGAATCGGACGCGGACATGATCACCGGCAGCACCACCGCACTGATGATGCTCATCACGAGGATCGCCGCGAGTAGTTCAAGCAGCGTGAACCCATGCCTGGTTGGCGTATGATTGTGATTCATAGCGCGGACACCATGGTGCTGATCGGGACTTCATAGGACGCGGTGCTCGCTGATGGGAAGCTCACACGAACGGTGATGACCCTGAACAAGTTATCGTCTGCATTGGACGATACCTGCCCGTCCGACGCGACGAGCGTGCCGATATCCACGCTGTAGCTCATCCCCGCGCTGGTGTACGGTTCCAGGTAGACGCTCAGACGCGCGTATAGCCCGGTTGATGGGGTGCTGAGGTAGGCATTCGCGTCCGCGAGTGCCTCGAACCCAAGACCGGGGGGCGTCAGAGTTGATATCCGCGGTGATCGTCTCGAGGACGGATGTTGCGAGCATCGCCGAACGCGTGGTGTTGATCGCGTCTGCGCGTCCAGCACCCGCAGAATCAAGTAGATTCAGGGTCGGCGGGACTGCGATCGCGAGCACCATGACCGCGATCACGACCTCGATCAACGAGAACGCTCGGCTGGATCGCTGGTTCGAGATGGACTGGTAGGGTCTCATTGCAGCTCGACGACCCCCGAGTATGCGTGGACGATGATCGTCTCATCTGATGAGAGTTCGATCAGTGCGGGTTCATCGTTCAACTCGATAAACACACCGTTCTGTTCGCGTGTGTGTGGGTTCGCTTCGTAATCGAACCAGATGGTGCCGGACCCGCTGACGCCATCGCCGTTGACCATGGATGCGATCGTCACCCCGGAGTAGGTAATCGGGAGGGTGATTGTCCTGCTCTGGTAGGTCAGCGGATCAACAACCGACTCGACCTGCCCATCGTCATTGACCTGAACAAGGGTTAGCGAAGAAGTGTTGAGGCTGATCTCGATCCCGTTGGGCATACCCGTCGCCAACGCCCTGGCCTTTGCGAGTTCGAGCAAACGCATGGCGTCGTCTCGCGCTGCGCCATTCCGCATCACCTGAACATTGTCCATCGCGGGGACAACCGTGACGGCAACGATCCCCATGAGCAACACCACCACCATCAGCTCGACGAGCGTGAACGCGTGGCGTACTGACCGAGATGGTGCGAATCGGTTCTTCATCTTCTTTAGAGTTCGTTCGCGCTCAGATTCCCGCTCGCGCCGTCCGACTGGGTCGTCGCGTCACCCGAGTTTGGATAGAACACCGCCACGGGGGGGTTGGCATTGTTGTCAACGAAATAGTTCCACCCCGCGGTCGTCGTGTTGCTGATGCCGCGAGCTTCCGCCTGCGCCTGACCGACGCTTTGGATACCGGAGACATCCGTGAATGGGTTCGCGGGGATCTCGAACTTGATCACGCTCCCGTCCTGAAGTTGAGCAAGCGTTGGGTACGGGTCGTTGCCCTGGATCACCGCGCTCGTTCGATAGGTCGCGATCGCCGAGCGAACACCCGCGACGGTGCTCATCGTGGCGCTCGTCTTGGCATCATCGCTGGCGCCCGCGAACTGGGGGACCGCGACGGCTGCCAGGATCCCGAGGATCACAACGACGATCAGTACTTCAATCAGTGAAAATGCCTTGGTTGTTCGGAGCATCATCCCCCCTTACTTGTTGATGCTGATCATCTGCCACATGGGCAGGAACACGGAGAGCGCAACGAGCAGCACGATCCCAGCCATAGCAATCGTGATCATCGGCTCGATAACTGTGTTGATGTTCTTGGCAAGGTGGTCCGACTGGCGGTCATAGTGACGCGCAATAATCGATCCTGCGCGGGCCAGTTCCTTGGAGTCCTTGCCCGAACCGAACAACCGCCGGGCAAAGCTCGGGAGTCCGTGCGCGCGATTGATGACATCAGAAAGCGAATCACCGCTCCGCATGCGATCACACATGCGGACGCACTCGTCCTGGAACACCGGACGCCCCGTCGACCCGCCGGCGATCTCGATCGCCTCGATCACTTCGATGCCCGATTCGAGCCCGATGCTCATGACGCGGCTGAACCGAGCGGTCGTGACGGCTGTGAACATGTCACCGATGTAAGGGAGCTTGTGCAGGATCTTCTCGATCCGAAACCGCCCTTTCTTGTTCTTCCACGCCTTGATCAGCCCCACGACGCATGCGATAGTAATGATCGCGTACACCCACCAGTACTGCGTGAGCGAAGTCCCCATCGCCCGGACCACACGGGTGGTGAATGGGAGCTCGACACCGTTGGCTTCGAAGATTTTGGCAAACTTGGGGACCACGAAGATAACGATCACGCTCAGTGCCATCGCGACAAACGCGATGACGATAACGGGGTAGGTGAGTGCGCGTTTGATCTGCTGGGTCGTCTCGATGTTCCTCTCGAGCATGTCAGCGAGGTGCGAAGCGACCGGGCCAATCTGACCAGTTTTCTCCGCCGATCGGAGTGTTTCGATGTACACCCCGCCGAACACATGCCGGTAGCGACTGAACGCGGCCGTGATCTTCTCACCGGACTCAATCTGCGACGCGATGTCGTAGACCATGTCCTTGAGTGCGGGGTTCTTCTCGTGCTCAGCGATCGCCAGCAGACCTCGCCCGATCGGGATGTTGGCCTCGAGCAGTACGCTCATTTCACGAGTGAGGGTCGCGATCTCGAGTTGGGTCACGCGCCGGTTCTTGAAAACAGAAATCTGAGCCTTGCTCTCACGGATGGTGAGTGGCGTCAACCCCTGCTCGATCAGCTTCTGGAACGCACTCTGCTCCGTACTCGCATCGATACGCCCCACCTTGCGTGCACCGTGCTCATCGACCGCTTGATACTTGTATGTCGAGTTGGACATGCTTTATCCTCCCGGATCAGGCGCTGAGCCGGTACCCGCTGTTCTCATCATCGCTTTGAAGCTTGATATCGATCGTTGCGTGGAGCTTGCGGACTTCCTCGATGCTCGTGAGCCCGAGCTTCGCCTTCTCGATCCCATCTTCGAGCATCAGACGCATACCTTCGGAACGTGCTGCGTCGAAAATCTCACTTGCTCCAGCGCCCTGCTCGATCAGGGCTCGCACGGTGCTTGTCGCGCAGAGCAGTTCGTACACACCGAGTCGCCCCTTGTAACCCAGGCTCATGCACTTGGGACACCCCTTGCCGCATACGAACTCATTCCCCGAGTTGGGATCAAGCCCCAACTCAAGAAGCTCGCTTGGATCCGGGGCATAGTCCGTTACACAATCCGTGCATACACGGCGTACGAGACGCTGGGCCATCACGCCGAGGAGCGCGTTGTTGATTGCGAAGGGCGGGACGCCAAACTCTCGCAAACGCGGGATCGCACCGATCGCATCGTTGGTGTGCAATGTCGAGAACACAAGGTGACCCGTCAAAGCGGACTGAACCGCGATCTTGGCGGTCTCCGCGTCACGGATTTCACCCAGAAGGATGACATCGGGGTCCTGACGAAGGATCGAACGCAAGGCGCTGGCGAAGGTCATCCCGATCTCCGAGTTGACCTGCACCTGACGGATCAGAGGTAACCGGATTTCGACCGGGTCTTCGATCGTCATGATGTTCCGCTCGGGGGCGTTGATCTCGTTGAGTGCCGTGTAGAGCGTCGTCGTCTTGCCCGAGCCCGTAGGGCCCGTGACCAGCACGATCCCGTGGGGCTTGGAGATCATCTGCGTGAACGCATCCGTCACATCGAGTGGCATCCCCAGGTCTTTGATCTGACCGATCTGGCTCGCGCTACTCAGGAGACGAAGCACCGCGTTCTCGCCGTGAATTGTCGGAATGATGCTCAGGCGGACATCGATGGGGATGCCGTTGTGCTTGAATCGGAACTTCCCATCCTGCGGGCGCCGCGACTGGGTCACATCGAGGTGCGCCATGACCTTGAGGCGCTGGATCAACCCCTCGTGCATCGAGATGTCCGGGCCACGCTGGGTTTGAAGCACCCCGTCCACGCGATAACGGAGCATCAACGCCTTGTCCTCGGGGTTGATGTGAATGTCGGATGCGTTTGCCTCCGCCGCGTTAAACAGGATCTGATTCACCGCGGCAACAACTGGCTCATTGCGGTTATCAAACTCAACATCGTCCGAGCCATGATCTGCTTCGGCGGCCCCCGTATCGAGGGTGTACGCTCGGGTGATGAGCATCCGGAGCTGCTGCGCGTCGCACACGACCGGATCGATCTGCTTCTTCAGCGTCTGTCGTAGTTCATCAATCGCCTGAAGATCAAGCGGGTCCTCCATCGCAACAGTCGCGATATCACCAAAGATGAAGATCGGGAACGCGCGGAGCCGCTCGGACATGGACTTCGGGAGGCAGCGTGAGAGACGGATATCGATGTCATACTTCTTGATGTCTGCGAATGGATACTCGCAGATCATCGCCTTCACAATCGCGACTTCACGCGGCGAGACGATGTTGGATCGGATGACGGCCTCGTCGAACCCGATATCGTGCTCTTCCCCGAATGCTCGCAAGCGACGGGCAGAATCCGCGTCGAGTATCCCGAACTCGATCAGTGCCTTAGTGATGAACTCGGATGTATCAAGCATGCTCGCCCCCCTGCTGATCACACTCATTGCTCATACGATCGAGCATGGACTCGATCTGCGCTTCTGTCTCGGGAACGAGGTTGATGAATGCGCCGCCGATCTTGTACCCGGGCCGCCGATCCGTCATCTGAACACGCTGTACTCGAAGCTCGCAGTTCAGGTAGATCTCTTCACCCGACCCTGATGGGATCTCAATCTCGAGATCAACCTGTCGCGGGAGGAACACATCGGTCATGAAACCGAGCCCGCCCTGTGCGAAGTCGATCACGCTGATATCGATCCAGCGGTTCTCCCCGCACACGCCCTTGGCGAAACTAATCGCATCCGCATGATGTGCAGCGATGCGCATCCTCGCGGGGAGTGAGATTTCAAAGCGTACGGAACGCCGCACGATGAGTCCGCTATCTGCCATCTTCGATCACCTCTGTCCAGATCGTCGTGCGTGACGATCTTGCGGGTGATATCGGTCTCCGAGAGCACCGACTCAATCCGTACCCCTCAGAGTCGGGGGATAAGCATTCTCGGACCGAAGCTCAGGTGTGAACCGCAATCAATCGAATGGTTTATGTTAGGGTGTGCGAGCTGAAAACTTCACTCGTAACCTGTTTGTTTGTACCCGGTAGCAACCTATACTCATCGGTGCGTGTGATCGGCACGCATCCCCCTGTCGGGCATTTGTAACACATCGGACTCCTTCGCGAAGTCGCTGAGGAGCAGGATTCGTCACCAAAGCGCCCATGCGCCGCATCCGATCGAGCGGCCGGTGTCGCTGACAAGGAACGGACCAGTATTATGGCCAACACTCTCGTACAAGATCTCATCGAATCGGGTATTCACTTCGGACAGCGCACCAGCGGCTGGAACCCGAAGATGACGCCGTACATCTACGGCAAGCGCAATGGGATCCACATCATCGACATCAAGGAAACTGTCAAGGGCCTGCTCCTTGCACGCAAGTTCCTGACCCAGACGGTCGCGGGCGGCAAGGATGTTTGCTTCGTCGGCACCAAGCGCCAGGCGAAGGGCGTCATTGAGCAGCGCGTCGCTGATGTCGAGATGCACTATGTCACCGAGCGTTGGCTCGGCGGCACCCTGACCAACTTCGGGACCATCCGCAACCGCCTCAAGCGACTCGAAGAGCTCGAAGCGATCGAAGCGGACGACAACTTCGAGAGCTACTCCAAGAAGATGGAATCCCAGCTCCGCCGCGAGATGCGGAAGATCAAGCGCAACCTCGACGGCATCCGCCGCATGCACAAGATGCCCGGCGCGATCGTCGCGATCGATGTCAACCGCGAGGCCACAGCGCTTCGTGAAGCACGCAAGCTCGGGATCCCTACCATCTGCCTGATCGATACCGACGGCGACCCCGACATGGCGGACATCGCGATCCCCGGCAACGACGACTCGATGCGTTCCATCGATGTCATCATCCGTGAGCTCTGCAAGGCGATCTCGGACGGGAAGACCTCCCGCGTCGAGACCAACGAGGGACGCTCCAGCGATCGCGGTGGCGATGACAACCGCACACAGCGCCGCTCGAGCCGTGCACAGTTCCGTGCCGACGACAGCAACGCGAACGCGGGTGAGTCCTCCTCGAACGAGAACGCCAACGCGACCGCAGCGGCGGAATCCTGAATCAATACCCAACGAACATGATGCCCCGATCGGGCGTCATGCAACTGAAACTGAGTTCGCCGGGAATGCTGAAACCACCGGCGATCAATCCCACCACGGCGGAGAAGAACTGACATGTCGATCAGCGCCAAAGATGTGATGAACCTTCGGAACAAGACCGGTCTCGCGATGATGGAGTGCAAGAAGGCGCTCCAAGAAGCGAACGGGAATGTTGAGGAAGCTGAGACCCTCCTTCGCAAGAAGCTCAAGGGCAAGATGGAGACCAAGTCGGATCGCGTCGCGGGTGAAGGCCGCGTCGAAGTCGCGATCTCCGACGATGGGTCGTCGGCCGTCCTCGTGAAGGTCAAGGCCGAAACCGACTTCACGGCGAAGAACGAGAAGTTCATCGACGCCGTCAAGAAGGTCGCCCAGCTGGCACTCGCCAGCGACGCGGGCTCCGTTGAGCCGACCGACGAGATGAAGGATGTCATCGATGACCTCCGCATCTCCACCGGCGAGAACATCTCGATCGATCAGATCGAGAAGCTCTCCGGGCAGGCAGGCACGACCCGTTACGGTTACTATGTCCACCACGACGGCAAGACCGGCTCGCTGATCGAAGCCCAGGGCGAAGTCGACGGCGATGTCCTGCGTCAGCTCGCGATGCATGTCACCGCGGTCATGCCCCGCCCGCTTGGTCTTACCAGCGACGACATCCCCGCTGACCTCGTCGAGAAGGAGCGCAAGTTCCGCATCGAGCAGGCCGTGGAATCGGGCAAGCCTCAGGAGATCGCGGAGAAGATGGTCGAGGGCGGCATGAAGAAGTTCTTCGCTGAGGTCGCGCTCCTCGAGCAGCCCTTCGTCATGGACCCCTCCAAGGCCGTCCGCGACATGATCGGCGGCGCCGAGCTCTCCAACTTCCGCCGCTGGCAGGTTGGCGAAGCGGAGTAATACACACTGAACTGTTTTTCCGAACGGGCACGATCTTCGTGCCCGTTTTTTCATAGACTGAGTCGACTGTTTATCAAGGAGATGTTTTCGCATGCAAGAGCAGTACACCATCCGTCGCAAGTTCTTCAAGATCTTCGGTGCCGCGTTCCATGTCTACGACGAGCACGGGTCTGTCATCGGTTACTGCAAACAGAAGGCGTTCAAGCTCCGCGAAGATATCCGGCTTTATACGGGCGAGGACATGAGCGAGGAACTCCTGACGCTCAAGACACAGAAGATCATCGACTTCGGCGCGACCTATTCCGTGACGCTCCCGGACGGGACCTCGCTTGGTTCATTGCGTCGCAAGGGAATGAAATCTTCCTTTGTCCGCGATGAGTGGATTGTCTTCGATCCCCAGGGCAACGAGGTCGCAAAGGTACGCGAGACAGGGTCGTTCGCCCCGATTGCACGACGATACATCGACTATGCCACTATCCTCTTTCCGCAGCGGTATGAACTGATCCGCGCGAACGACACGACAACGATTGCGAACCTGCGTCAGCACTTCAATCCTTTCATCTTCCGGATGGGCGTCGCGATCGTTGAGCAGGACGAGCACCTCGATGAGCTCCTGATTCTTGGAGCGTCATGCCTGATCGCGGCGATCGAGGGGCGACAGGACTAGCATGATAAGCGGGATCAACACAAGGAGGACATGATGAGTCACAGCATAAATCGTCGCGAAGCAGTCGGTGGGTTCGCTGCGCTGAGCGCACTCGGGCTCGCGAGCACGATCGCAACCGGTTCCCAATCGAAAGATCGCAAGGGCCCGTACTCCCCCGCATCACTCGGCTTTGACGAGGGCACGCGCTCGTATGTACTCCCCGATCTCCCATACGCATACGACGCGCTCGAGCCCGTCATCGATGAGATGACGATGCGCATCCACCACGGCAAGCACCACGCGGGGTATGTCAAGGGGGCAAACAATGCGCTGACCAAGCTTGCGGAGATCCGCATCAGCGGCGACCCCGCCCTGATCCAGCACTGGCAGCGCCAGCTCAGCTTCCACATGGGCGGACACATCAACCACACGCTCTTCTGGGCGGGCATGAAACCAGAGTCGCGGGGTGGCGGCGGGCAACCCACGGGGGCCTTGCTCGAGAAGATCAAGCATGACTTCGGGTCGTTCGACAAGTTTGCACTCCACTTCAAGTCTGCCGCCACCCAGGTTGAGGGCTCGGGGTGGGCATGGCTGGTGTATGAACCCGCTTCTGGACAGCTGATGATCACCCAGATGCAGAACCAGCAGGACATGATGTTCTCCGGCGCTGTCCCACTCCTCGGGATCGATGTCTGGGAGCACGCGTACTACCTCAAGTACCAGAACAAGCGTGCAGAGTATGTCGAGAACTTCATGCGTGTGATTGATTGGGACGAGATCTCGCGCCGGTTCAACGCCGCTCACGCATAAGCACACTGCTCAAACATCAAACGATAACACCCACAGAGTCGTGGGTGTTTTTCATTGATTGACGATGAAGCATCAGTCCACGTGCTTGGGATCGAACGCGTCCTGCAACGCATCGGTCAGCACATTGAACGCGAGGACGAGGACGAACATAAAGAAGGTCGCGGCCCCGATCTGCCAGAAGAACCCCGAGACGACTTCGGGCTTGGATTGGGAGATCATAATGCCCCAGCTCGCCCCTTCCTTGAGCCCAAGCCCGAGGAATGTCAGGACAACCTCGCCCTTGATCGCGCCGATGAAGAGCAATGACGAGTTGATGAACATCAGGTGCGATGTGTTGGGGATGATGTGTCGCAGAAGAATCCGTGCTTTGCCCGCGCCGAGTGCCTGTGCCGCCTGCACATAGTCGAGTGACTTGAGCTTGAGCGATTCGCCTCGCGTAACGCGGCATGGACCGATCCAGTATGTCAGACAGAACGCAACATACAAAGGGATCAGTGTCCCCTCAAAGACCGAACCCGTGAACATGAAAGCGAGCACCACGAGCAGCACCAGGTACGGGATCGAACTGAAAGTGGAGTAGAGCCAGATCACGATGTGATCGACAAACCCGCCGAAGTAGCCCGCCGCGGCCCCGATGATCGATCCGAACGCAACAGCGATGAGCGAGACGATCAGCCCGACCTGGATCGCGATCTTGGCGGAGTAGAGGGCGCGGAGCATAATGGAGCGACCTTGCTGATCCGTTCCGAGCATGAGACGAAACTTATAGATTGCACCCTCAAGCCCAGAGGGGATCGGGTAGATCTCCGCGAGGATGGGTTCGACTTCATCGAGTTTCGAGTAAATCGTTTCGTTGATCCCATCGCCCGCACCCGCGACCCCGGTGCTGATCTGATCGATCACCCCTTGGTCATAGACGGGATCAAGCGGCTCAAGATCAAACAACGCGTCCATCGAGTCCTGGATAGATGAAACATCGATCTGCAACAATGGATCGGATTCAACCTGGGACTTATGCCCGTACTCCTCAACGAGCAGCACGATCTCATCCAGAGACAGCGCGAGGTCGTCGTAGAGGACTTCTAGTTCGTCTTGTCCCATCGAACTAGAGGAATCGAGACGGGCACGGAACCCGTCGAGTTTCTCAATCGCGAGTTCGATCTTGGTCAGCGTGGCCCTGAGCGATCTGAGATTGTCCTGGTCCTCGAAGACCGCCATCGCCTCATCGTACTTAGCCCGAAGTTGCCCCAGGTCCATGTCCGCGACTCGCCGCTCCGCGAGACGCGCAGCGTCGAGGATCTCCTCCATCGAACGCGTATCTTCCCCTTCCGGGGTGCCCGTCTGCGATTGCTCGATCTCGGTGAACACCTTGCCGACCTGGTCGAAGTAAAACTTCACATGCTCGGTTCGCTTCGCGGGTTCTGCGCTCATGCCGAACCCCGACAGGTTGCTCGCCCCAACTCGCTCGAGTGTTCGCTCGGGCAGCAAGGCCCCCAGCACGGGTCGTTCTCGGAGATCGTACGCGTCCGTGGTATTCCCGATCCACGAGACGAACTGCATCGCGATGATCCACACAAAGAGCAACAGATAGAGCGAGATGATGCTCATCGCGACCACGGCACCCTTGTTTTTGAAGAGCTTGCGGAGCGCGGGCGACTCGTTGATGCGTGATTTGATACTCATGAGAGGCGCACCCGGGGATCAGCGAGTGCGTAGAGCACATCGGTAAGGATGTTGGAGGCGATGAACAACGCAGCGAACAGGGCCGTAAAAGTCTGAATGACGGGGAAGTCTTTCGCGTTGATCGCGTTGATGAGCGTCCGCCCCATTCCGGGGATACCGAAGTAAACCTCGATCAGGATCGACCCCGTGATCACGAACGGGAGCGAGATCATGATCCGCGTGATGATCGGTATCATCGCGTTCTTAAGCATGTGCACGAACATCACGCGCTGTGTGCTCGCACCCTTTGCCCGAGCGGTGCGGATATAATCCCGTTGTGATTCTTCGACCATGACGGCACGATAGAAACGGGTGTCGTACCCCAGCGCCACGGTGACATTGATCAGGACTGGGAGCATGCAGAAGCTGACCCAGTTGGCGGGATGGAAGAAGAAGAACGCCGACGATCCCGCGGACGCATCGACCGAAATCTCAAACGGCCACCCCTCGACCTTGGTGCTTGGCAGATACGCTCCCCAGTACTGCCCGATGATGATGTACACGAGCACCGAGATACTCATCCCGATAACCGCGATAAACATCAGGGATCGATCAATGGCGTGCCCCCGAAAATACGCAGATATCAATCCAACGCAGATCGCGATCGTCGCGGTGATGATCAAGGTTGGGATCGTCACCGCCATGCTCGGGGGAATTGAGTTGAGGATCATCTCTGATACGGGCAACCCCTGATCCCAACTCCGCGTGACTCTGCGAGCCCATGGGCTCTCCGATTCCTCCGCTTTCTCTTCATCGACCGGCTTCCAGATGAGCGCAAGATCACGAAGGAAGATCGCGTACTGCACACGGAAAGGCTGATCAAGCCCCATGTCCTCGGTCAGCAACTGGATCTGACGATCCGTCGCGTTCTTCCCGAGCTGCGCAGAAACCGGGTCGTTCACACGCAACGCGACCATCACCACAAAGATGATGCTCAGGAACACTGGGATATTGTAAAGCGTTCTTCGAAGGATATAGGTCCACACGGGTGGCAACTCCGGGTCGATGAGAAGGTGTACCGCTCGACTGGTCTACGATCCGAGATCAGTTCCGCTCGCTGTCATCGACATCGAGGTACTTGAACCACCCATAGTAGCGTTCCGTGGGCTTGCAGTTGAGCAGCCAAGGATTGATCAGATAGAAACGCTCGCGAGCCATGCCACCGACATAAGGGCAGTCGTCCAGGATCATGTCACGCATCTGCTCGTAGATCGCGGTCCGCTCAGAACTCGGCGACATAGTGAGGATCTGCTCGTACATCGCGTCGTACTCAGGACGCTTGTAGTTGTAGTGATTCGACCCGGGCGCTTCATTTGGGCCGTAAAACAACGCGAGGTTGTTTTCCGCATCAGGGTAATCGCTCGCCCAGGCAAACCCGAACATCGGGGCTTTCTTCTTATTGATGTTCTCGATGAGTGTCGAGAAGTCGAGGAACACGGGCTCGAACTTGATGTTTGCTTGTGCGAGCTGGCGTTTGACCATCTCGGAAACCGCGTTATTGAGGGTGTTCTGTGAAGTGTAGAATCGGATCGGAGGGAGCCCCACACCATTGGGGTACCCTGCCTCCGCGAGCAGTTCCTTTGCCTTGGACAGATTCTGCCCGCGAGCTGCTGCCTGTGCACGGTGATTCTCAGGGTGCCCGTCTAGCCCAGGAGGGATCGGACCGTCATAGACGATGCGCTGACCATTATAGAAGGTTTTGTTGATCTCTTCGAGATCGATCGCGTAGCTGATCGCGCGGCGGAGTGCTCGCTTTTCAGGGGTGTACCCGCCGAGGAGCTCGTCTTCCATGTTGAATCCACGGAAAGTGAAGTCCAGCAACAGGTTGGAGTGTGAGCGGATACCCTGACGCAGCCAAGCTTCTTTCAGTTCCTTTGATGCGAGATCGAACGCTTCGGCGTAATAGTCCTCAGGGACCTGGGTGTACCCAAGCTTGCCCTTGGAGAACTCAAGCCACATCGGCTGATCCTCAACAAACATCGTGAACTCGACACGGTCCACGAACGGGACTTGCTTCCCGGCGGCGCGGTGAAGGCGGCTGCGCTTATCAGCACTCGACCACTCGTCGCGATCCGGGTAGAAAACAGGGTGATAGTTCGGATTCTTGTTCGCGGTCAATGACTGCTTTGGCACCCAGCTATCAAGGATGAATGGGCCTGTTCCAACGGGATTCCGGGGGAAATCCGCGCCATAAAACTCGACCGCTTCACGGGGCACAACCGAAGTCTGGAACATCCCGAGGATGTAGAGGAAACGGTAGACCGGCTTGGTCAAAACGATCTCGAACTCAAGATCACTGATCTTCCTGAACCCTGGGACGGGAGCGTCATAATCAAACTTGTCCGCGGCATTCTGTGCGTCCTTGTACTCGTTGAAACCCAGGATCGTTCCATCAAGCAGCCACCAGTTCTCAAGCTTGTACTTCTCGTCCGCAAGTCGCTTGATCGAATAGAACACATCGTCCGCGTTGATCGTGCGCCCCTTGCCTCCGGGGAAGCATTCATTGTCATGGAAGTAGACTTCGGGCTTAAGCTTGAAGTGCCAGGTCGTTCCCCCATCGGGGCTCGTGGGCATCTCTGCGAGCAGCAACGGCTCCATCTCCATCGGATTCGCATATCGATTCGTCAGGAGGGTTTCGTAGAACTGGGCGCACGCCATGTTGTCATAAGTCGTCGATCCCTCAACCGGATCGAGGCTTTTGGGCCCATCCGTACGGATCGGAAGCTGCATGACCTTGGGTTCGGCACTGGTCTCAATCTGCTCGCTGAGCTCGCCTGAAGCTCCGGCAAAGCTGGTCAGCATGCCCGCACAAACGGCGGCAAGGGCGATTCGGCGGCGGGGACGAGCAGTTTTCAACATCAGTTCCTCCTTGGATGACGCGTTCGTCATTTCTGAATGCGAGGGTATGGTAGGGGAAGTCTCCCCGTGTCTCAAACCCGATCGACCAGTATGGACGATCTCGCACCGAGACGAGATTTCATGACGAATACAGCGCGAACCGGGCGTGGGCTGACGATAATTCCTCCAGATGCCCAACATTCCCACCGATTCTTGCGACGCAACCACGATCACCCGCGAGGGACGCTCATACCTGAGCTTCGGGGGGTGCAACTACCTCGGGCTCGCCCATCATCCGCGGGTCATCCGGGCAGTTCAGGAGGCCGCACCGATCTATGGGCTCTCGAGTTCGGCCAGCCGAGAGACCACGGGGAATGCCCGCCCGCATGCCCTGCTCGAGTCCCAACTCACCGAGTTCTGTGGGCACGAGTCGGGGTTGCTCGTCCCGGATGGGTACACGGCCAACCTCGCAGCCTTGCAGGGGTTCGAGCAGCTCGGCGTCACCCATGCGCTGATCGATGCCAGGGCCCATGCGAGTCTTAAGGATGCCGCCCGGCTCAGCGGAATGCGGATCCAGTTCTTCGATCACCTCGATGCAACCCATGCCGGCGAGCTTCTTCGCTCGATTGATGGGGCATGCGTGGTGCTGACCGACTCGGTGTTCACGACCGATGGCGATCTCGCACCCGCGCAGGAACTGCTCGGCGTGCTCCGCCCGCAGGACTGGCTCGTGCTCGATGACTGCCACGGCTTCTGCGTGATGGGCAATCAGGGACGGGGCACCCCCAACGCGCTTGAGATCGAATCATCTCAGCTCGTCGTGACCACGACCCTCGCCAAGGGGCTCGGATGCGCGGGGGGGATGGTCATGGGCCCGAGCACACTGGTTGAATCCGCACGATCCTCGTCGATCGCGTACCGGTGCACCACCCCCGCTTCCCCTGCGCTGGTCGCGGGAGGACTCGAAGCATTGCGTATCCTCAATGAGGACCCGAGAATACATGAACGACTCGCGGACAACATCGCACTGACTCGCTCAACCCTTCGCGCGAACGGGATCCAGACCCACGATCATCCCAGCGCGATCTTCGCGTTTACGATCGGCGATCTCGATCGCATGCAAACCATCGAGCGCGAACTGCATGAGCAGGGGGTGCTGCTCCCGTTGATGAACTATCCGAATGGGCCGGCACCGATGTACTTCCGACTCGCGATCAATGCGTCGCACACGCATGAACAGATCGAGCAGTTCGGCGACACGCTCCATCGCGTCCTCAACGCAACCCCCACCAACGCACAGGTGATCCATGAGCACGCTTGAGCAACGATTGGATTTCGCACGCACGATCGCGCATGAGGCTGGGGAGATCACCCTCCGGTACTTCGGGAAACTCAATGCGGATCAACGCGACGCGAAAGGCGACGGCACACCCGTCACCATCGCGGACCGTGCAAGCGAGACCCTACTGCGTGAACGCATCTCCGAGGTATACCCAGATGATGCGATCCTCGGCGAGGAGTTCGATGACAAGCCTGGATCGAGCGGGTATCAGTGGGTCATCGATCCGATCGATGGCACCATCTCCTTTGTCCACGGCGTCCCGCTTTACGGCACCATGCTCGCGTGCCTGCATGAAGGGACCCCGGTCCTCGGTGTCATCTGGATGCCCGCACTCGCAGAGGGGGTGTACGCGGCGAGCGGGCTCGGGTGCTGGATCGAGCGAACAGGATCTGATCCCGTCCGATCGACGATTTCTCAAACGAAAGAGCTCAGCAACACCCTGCTGAATACCACCTCGATGAGCTATTTCCTGACCCCGGAGCTCAGAGCGTTGTACGAGCACCTGGATCGAAACTGCAAGCACTCTCGGGGTTGGAGCGACGCATACGCATGGGTGCTCTTGGCCAGCGGACGGGTCGATGCGGTGCTTGAGCCCGAGCTCAAGATCTGGGATTTCGCTGCTGCAATCCCGATTATCCTCGAATCGGGGGGGATCTGGAGCGATCTGGCGGGGAACAGCTCGATGGACTCCACCCAGGTCCTCGCGGCAAATCCTGCGCTCCACGCCCAACTCCTCGACGAGATCCGTGCGTTCGCGTCGTCGCGGGTGAGTTGAGAATCGGAACAATTCTCAACTTTTTGCCTGAGTCCACCTCGGCACGATGATACGATAAGTCGCCGCGCCACGAGGCGTTGCTGTCGAAGCAGAAGATGCCCGGCTCTCTCTCGATTACGCATATGACCCACGGGCAACTTGGAAGACAGCAATGCTGAACCTGTATGTCGGGAACCTCCCCTACTCCGTAACTGATCAAGAACTCAATGACATCTTCTCGGAGATCGGAGAGGTTCAATCCGCGCGTGTAATGAACGATCGTGAAACCGGTCGCTCGCGCGGGTTCGGTTTCGTCGAAATGAAGAACGAAGATGATGGGCGCGAAGCCATCGAGAAGCTCAACGGGCGTGACATGGACGGGCGTGCCCTCGTCGTGAACGAAGCTCGTCCCCGTGAAGAGCGTCCCCGCAGCGGCGGTGGATTCGGCGGCGGCGGCGGTGGTCGTGGTGGCTTCGGTGGCGGCGGCGGCGGTGGTCGCGGCGGCTACGGTGGCGGCGGCGGCGGTGGCGGCGGTGGTCGCGGCGGCTTCGGCGGTGGCAACCGTGGTGGCAGCGGCGGCGGCGGTCGTGGTGGCTACGGCGGTGGCGGCGGCGGCGGCGGCGGTGGACGCGGCGGCTACGGCGGTGGCGGCGGCGACTGGTAAATCCAGACCCCATCCAACTCATAGCTTTGAAACCCGTGACTCACCCGAGTCACGGGTTTTTCATTTGCCCTGAATCGAGCGGATAACGAGTTCGATGCTGACATCAGGATACGCTGCACGCATATGCTCGAGGCCACCCTCACCGACCACTGAAACCGCACTCGCGATCGCATCCGCGATCGATGCGTCCGGCGCAATGACTGTCACTGCGCGTCGTTCTCTGATTGCATATCCCGTGCGTGGATCGATGATGTGGGAGTATCGGATGCCCTCATACTCGAAGAATCGCTCGAGATCACCCGATGTCGCGATCGCGCAGTTCGCAAGGGGCACGCTTCGATTTGTTCCGAGCCCGGTGATGATCTCTACACGCCACCCATCCGGGTGATCGCTCGGGGGATCCCCCAAGGCTAAGTCGCCTCCCATGTCCACGCTGGCGATCATGAATCCCTGAGATCGGAGCAGATCGAGCGCACGCTGAGCCGCGTACCCCTTGCCGATCCCGCCGAAGTCAAGGACCATCCCGGTTGTGTCGAACTTCACGGACCGGGTGTCGTGATCGAGGCGAAGCTTCGAAAGTCCAACCCGATCCAACGCCCGTGCGAGCTGATCACCACTCGGCATGGACGATCCTCGCCAAAGATGGGTGAATGCCCCGACAGTCGGATCGAACGCTCCGTTGGTTCGATTGTGGATATCCATTGATCGCACAAGCACTTCGAAGAGTGAATCGGACACCGTGTGCCATTCTTCCGGGGCTCTTTTCATAAGACGCATCGATTCCGAATCGGCGCGATAGTCACTCAAGGCCTGCTCGATGTGTGCGATCTTGTCAAAGGCCGAGGCTGCCGCTCGAGCAGCGGCGGGCTCTGACTCTGCTTCAATCACGATTGTGCACCGTGATCCCATGCAGATCCTTGCGTAATGGTAGAGATTGCGTGTAGTCTGGGTGAGCGACGATTCGTCGTGCACGCGGGCGTGATGGTTGTGTACGCACCCCGCAATAACCAAACACAATACAATCGCACCCCTGCGTGCGATGGAGCGTCTGATGTTGAGTGTGCCTTGTTTGCTTGCGTGTGTCATGGTCTCTCCGCAACCAGGTGCGTTGGTGCAGGATCGTATCGAGGTTCGAGTGCCGGGCACGACGGTTCCGTTCGAGATGGTGCGATGCCCGTCTGGGACAACGCGCGTTGATGAATCGGAAGCGTCCATCGATGTCGGCGAGATGTGGGCCCTCACCACGGAAGTCACTTGGGACCTGTACGACATCTATGTGTACGAGCTCGACGAGCCCGATGGGTCGTCTTCTGCGGACGCGGTCTCGCGTCCGAGCAAGCCGTATGTCCCGCCGGATCGCGGGTTCGGGCACGACGGATACCCCGCGATCGGGATGACCCGCCAAGCTGCGGAACGATTCTGCGAGTGGTTGTCCCTGAAAACCGGGGTCGCGGTACGACTCCCGACCCAGCCCGAGTGGATCTACCTTGCGAGCGCAGGAACCGATTCGCCGTACTGTTGCGGAGTTTCGGAAGAAACGCTCGAAGAAATCGCGTGGTACGCAGCCAACAGCGAGCATACCACCCACCCCGTCGGACAGAAACGCCCCAACGCGTTTGGGCTCTACGACATCCACGGCAACGCTGCGGAGTGGGTCATCACTGATACCCGCAAGCCTTACGCGATGGGAGGCGGGTACCGCGACAACGCCGAGGATTCAACTACCACATCGTCGCAACGCCAAGTTAGCTCCTGGAACCAGTCCGACCCGCAGATCCCCAAGAGCCAATGGTGGCTGGCGGATTGCTCGTGGGTCGGGTTCCGGTTCGTGATCGACGCAACTGATGAGCACACCACACGACTGAAGGAACTCCGCCATGAGTAATCCAACGAGTATGGATCCAAACCGGTTGATGTCACGACGATCGTTCACCGCTGCGAGTGCCGCGATCGGTGCGGCTGCGGTGTTCGCACGCCCGAGCTTCGGGCTTGTCAGTACCCGCGTCGATCAGGCACTCAAGGTCGGCGTCGTCGGGTGTGGCGGACGCGGCACCGGCGCGATCATCCAGGCACTCAAGGCAGACCCCGGCTCGGTGCTCTGGGCAATGGGCGATGTCTTTGAGGACAAGCTCAGAGGGTGTTTGCACTATGTCAACGAAGCGATGCTCGATCTCGATGACGAGCAGGGCACGGTTTCCTGGGCGAAGAAGGTCCAGGTCGAAGGACGCACCTTCTCGGGGCTCGACGCGATCCACGAGGTGCTCGCGTCTGGGGTGGATGTGATGATCCTCACGACGCCTCCGGGGTTCCGCCCTGAGCACCTGCGAGCGTCAGTTGATGCGGGCAAGCATGTTTTCTGCGAGAAACCCGTAGCCGTCGATGCATATGGCGTGCGCAGCGTGCTCGAGTCCGCACGCATGGCAAAGGCAAAGAACCTCTCCGTGATGTCCGGGTTCTGCTGGCGGTATCAGGACCAGGTACGCGAGACCTTCGAGAAACTGCACGCTGGAGGGATCGGGGACCTGCACACGATCCAGACGACCTACAACACCACGGGTTGGGTCGCGCCGAATCCACGCAAGGAGAACTGGACCGACGCGGAGTTCCAACTTCGAAACTGGCAGTACTTCACGCCACTGAGTGCAGACCATGTTGCGGAGCAGGCCGTGCACGCGATCGACTGGATCGCGTGGGCGATGAAGGATCAGCCACCGATCAGGTGCTATGCCGTGGGCGGAAGACAGACCCGCGAGGAACGCCCCGAGACGGGCAATGTATGGGACCACTTCTCGATCACCTACGAGTACGCCAACGGCGTCCGCGCATACCACATGTGCCGCCACTGGCCCAACACCCCCTCCGACAACTCCGCGTACTTCCTCGGCAGCGCCGGGAACTGCACCATGCAGCCCTGGAACGGGACGCACACGATCGAAGGCGATTCGCCGTGGAAGGGCAGCGCCTCGAGCAACGACATGTACCAGCGCGAACACGATGTGTTGTTCAAATCAATCCGGGACGCGAAACCCGTCAACGATGGCGTGTTCATGAGTCACTCGTCGCTGCTCGCGATCATGGGACGCATGGCTGCGTACACCGGTCAGGTCGTGACATGGGACCAAGCGATGAACTCGAATGAGAACCTCAACGAGACGCCTTGGGTCTTGAGCGATCGCGTAACACCCCCACGCCCGATGCCGGGTCAAACGAAACTGATCTGAGGAGCGTGTGATGCATGAGATCGATCGCAGGCAGTTCATCGCAACCGGCGCCGCTCTCGGTGCCGCAGGGTTCGCGATGGCATCAGGCCTCCCGGTTCCACCGATGCAACCCGAGTCCAAGCGCATTCGCAAGTCGCTCAAGTTCGGGATGATCGGGGCGGGCGAGACGATGCTCGAGAAGTTCGAGATCGTCAAGGCGTGCGCCTTCGATGGGATCGAGATGGACTCGCCGGGCAGTTGGGATGTGGACGAGGTCCGCGACGCGATGCGTACAACCGGGCTCGTCGTCCCGGGCGTCGTGCTCTCGACGCACTGGTCTAAACCCTTCAATCATCCCGACACTCAGATCCGCGATGACGCCAAGGACGCACTCGAAACGGCGCTCCGCGATTGCAAAGTACTCGGCGGATCGAGCGTGCTTGTCGTCCCGGCTGTCGTGAATGACTCGATGCCGTACGAGGAAGCCTACGAGCGTTCGCAGAATGAGATCTCACAACTCGTCCCGCTCGCGACAGAACTCAAGATCGACATCCTCTTCGAGAATGTCTGGAACAACTTCCTCCTCTCTCCGATCGAAGCGGCGCGATATGTGGACGAGTTCCAGTCCGCACGCGTGGGGTGGTACTTCGATATCGGGAACATCGTGAACTACGGGTACCCCGACCAATGGATCGACACGCTCGCGGAGCGGATCCGCAAGCTCGATGTCAAGGACTTTTCAAGACAGAAACGCAACGACGAGGGGCTCTGGAAGGGGTTCTCCGTCGAGATCGGTGACGGCGACGCCCAATGGGATCGCGTCTGCAAATCGCTCGATCGGATCGGATACTCCGGGTGGGCATCCGCAGAGGTCGGAGGCGGCGGCGGCGAACGACTCGCGGACATCGCCAACCGGATGGATCGGGTATTCTCAACACTCAACCCTCGCCCCTGATACGCACGGGAGATCATCGAAATGCAGGACTGGACACGCAGAGACTTTGTCAAAACATCCGCGATCTTGGGGGCGTCTGCTTTGGTCCCCTCCGCGTTCGCGGCAGGGCTGACTCGACGCATCGACGACACGATCCGTGTCGGGGTCATCGGTTGCGGCGGACGCGGCACCGGCGCGGCATTCAACGCGCTCGAAGCGCACCCTAAGGTCCAGATCGTCGCGATGGCGGACCTCTTCGAGGATCGGCTCAAGAGTTCGTATGGGTACCTCGCAGACAATGAGGACTTCGGGCCTCGCGTCAATGTAGACCCCGCGCACAAGTTCGTCGGGTTCGATGCGTACAAACAACTGCTCGCGATCGACAACATCGACTATGTCATCCTCGCGACCCCGCCCGGGTTCCGTCCGATGCACTTCGACGCCGCGGTGAACGCGGGCAAGCATGTGTTTATGGAGAAACCTGTCGCGGT
>CBDDIA010000001.1:0-64559 GCA_965228685.1 Phycisphaerales bacterium | reverse complement strand
AAAGCATGGGTGCCCTGCTTTGACCCGAAGGGCAAAGCAGGAACCTGTTGATACCAAATGCCAGTCAAACACTACGATATCCCGAACCAAGCCCGGTTCCTGACCTACTCCTGTTTCGATCGACTTCCCCTCCTCAACACACCTGATACTCGAGACCTGTATCTCCACGAGATCGCGAACCAATCCGTGCGGTTAAGGTTCGATGTCATCGCGTATGTGATCATGCCGGATCATGTGCACCTGATCGTCGTGCCTCATGATGGGAAGATCAGCGGGGTCTTGCGTGGACTCAAGCAGGGGTTCGGGCGTGAGATGATCGAACGATATCGACGAGAGGATGCGCCGATTCTTGGACAACTTGTTGGGCCGCATGGGCGAGCGTTGTTCTGGCAACGCGGGGGCGGGTATGACCGGAACCTGCGGAGTGAGAGTGATATCCGAGAGAAGATCGAATATATCCATCGGAATCCTGTTCGGCGTGGGCTTGTTGTGAATCCTTCGGATTGGGTGTGGTCTTCGGCGCCAGATTACGCGGGTGAGTCTGGTGTTGTTCCATTGAGGCGGGATTGGTAGGTGGGAACCTGCTTTGCCCTTCGGGTCAAAGCAGGGCACCCATCTGGGAGATGCAGCTCTCCCAAGAGAAGAACTCGCATATTGATGTCGTAATCCTGACAGACCTCCAACCCCAGCGCATCCTCCCTCCCCAAAGGAGAGGCCTATGCCCGCGTTGTTGATATCATTGATCCTGAGTGTGTGCCTTGTGGGCAGTGGGGGCGAACCAACCCCGAGGACGGCGCAGGAACCCGTAACGATCAAGATCGATACCGCGACGGGGCACATCGTGTTGCCCGTGTGGATCGAGGGGGATGGGCCGTACTGGTTTGTGCTCGATACGGGGAATCAGAACACGACGATGTTCGCGTATGTCGCGGCGGACGTTGGAATTGAGACGAAACCGCTCGGTGAGATGGGCGGCGCGGGGTCGGGCTCGTTGACGGTCGAGCAGGCGAGCGATGTGCATGTGTCGCTCGGCGCGTCGGGCGATCTGTTGTCGTTCACGGACGCGATGGTGACGGTGCTGCCCGATGCGGCGGAACTGCCTGCGTTCAACGGCAAGCGCGTCGCGGGGTTCCTCGGCGCGTCGTTGATCGAGCGCTACATGACGAGCATCGATTATGGATCGGGCGAGCTCGTGCTCACGGGTCGTGACGCGTACGAGATGCCCGAGGATGCGAAGGTGATGCAGATCAAGATCGCGATGGGGTTCCCGTACTTCGAGGGGCAGGTCACGCCCATGCTCATGGGGAAGAAGACCAAGCCCGTCGTGGGGAACTTCCTGCTCGATCTGGGCGCGACCTATGCGATCGAGGTTGATCATGAGCAGGCGGACGCGTTGGGATTGGTTGATGCGGACGACCCGGATCAACAAGTAGCCGGTCAGGGCATGGGGATCGATGGCGTGATGTTCGATCTGCGTACCGCGCCCCTCGCGCACGCCATGCTCGGCAAGTTGGAGATCGATGAATCACGCGTGCTGTTCATGACGACACCCGGCGGCGGGCCTCCGATCGAGAACCTTGTGGGCAATGTCGGATCCGGATTGTTCGTCGGCGATCGCGTGACGCTCGATTACGAGGGTGGGCGACTGTTCTGGGAAGATCGGTGATCAGTACGAGAGATTGAGCGTGCGGATATGCGACCCGTCGCGAAGGACGACGGCGAATACACGCGTGTACTCGTCCTCGGGGAGATCGCCTATGGATTGGGCGCCAAGCGATTCAAGAATCAGCGAGACGGTGTTGGAGTGTGCAATCACCAACGCGTTTGATTCGTGCGGGAGCGCTTCGATCTTCGAGCGAAGGGCGTGCGGATCGGTCGCGGGGTAAGTTGTGGTCTCGATCGCGTGCACTTCCGCGCTGGGCGAGCCGGTCATGCGAGATCGGTTCGTATCGGTCACGAAGACGGCACTCAATGGTTCGTGCTTGAGCATCTGGGCGAGCCGATCGGCCCGGGTGTGCCCTTGCTCGGAGAGCACCGGGTCAGGGCCCGATGCTTTCTCCGCATGGCGGACGACATAGATCACGCGTGTGCCGCCCGTGTCGCGTGGCGATCTGGTGGGCTGAGCAAGAGCAAGGGTCGTGATCCCCGCGACGAGCATGATGATAAAGAGTGCGTGCTTCATGGTTTTGATGGACTCCGGAGTTAATCGAGCGAAACACCCTTGGATTCGTAGTACGCACGCAGCCCCGGGCGTTTGGCGTATGAAAACCGGTTCGCGATGGCCTGCGACCAGGTCGCGGGCTCGGCGCCGCGATCGGAGAGGTACTGCTTGTACTCCTCGTCGTACGCGTCGATCTGCGCGAGCGTGGTCTCGTCGTCGGGGTACCGGTCCTCGAAGAGCATCGCGGATGACGCGAGACGCGGGCGGTGCGCCGGGTCCTGATCAGGGAGACCGACACACAGCCCGTAAAGCGGGAGCACGCCCTGCGGGAGGTTGAGGAGCTTGTCGACGAGCGGCAGATCGTTGCGAATCCCACCGATGTAGCATGTGCCGTACCCGAGGGACTCGAGCGCGAGGACGAAGTTCTGTGCGAAGAGCGACGCGTCGACCGCGCCGACGAGGAAGGCTTCGAGCGAGGTGATGTGCGTGCTGCCCGTACGCTCGGTGATGAGCTTGTGCTTGCGCAGGTCGGCACAGATGATGAAGAACGCGGGGCAATCGCGGACCTTCTGTTGTGGCCCGGCGAGATCGGCGATCTGCTGGCGGGTGTCGTCGTCCGTAACGCGGATGACGCAGTACGGCTGCACGGCGCTGCTCGTCGCGGCGGCCTGCCCCGCGAGCATCGCCTGCTCGATGTGATCTTGGAGGATCGGCTCGTCCTTAAAGATGCGGATCGAGCGGTGCGCACGCATGGTCTTAATCGTGTCGTTCATACCCGGATGATATGGGCGTCAGCGCTGGTTGGGCGGGAAGGGGACGAAGCTAGTCTGCCCGGTTTCGATCATGCGGAGGATGTACGGGCGGCACATGCCGCAGTTCGTGGAGCACTTGGTGCGTTTCTGGAGCGCTTCGAAGATCGATTCGATGGTCTCGGTCTCGACATCGTGCTCGTTCTCCACGATCTGATCGAGGAGTCTGAACGGAACCTTCAAGCAAACGCATCGATCGACGAACATCAGCGCCACCTCTCCATGCGCTGGACATAGTTCGGGTCGTTGTCGGACGCGATCGATCCGATACCGTGGAGTTCGATGTTGCGTGCGTCGGGGTCGTGGACATCGAAGAGCACGGACCCGTCCGCGCGAGCAGTGAACGCTTTGCCGAACCCGACATCGGGTCGATGATGACGGAACGCGGTGGTGGGGGAGAAGTTCTCGCGCCATCCGGAGTTGGGCGCATAGAGCATGGGCGGGTCGAGCAGCGCGGAGTTTGAGGGTTGTCCCGAGAACAGCACGATCATCGCGTCGGCGAACACGAGCTGGGCGGACGGGCGATCAATCTGCGCGAGCGTGAGCGTCCGCTGGTTGTAGAGCTCGAAGTATCCCGATGTGTTGGGCGAGAGCCCGTACGCGTTGTACCCGTATGTCGAGGTGTACGACCCGGTCGATCCCTGCGTGTGGTACGAGCCCTCGGGCTGATCGGGGCACTCGAAGACCGATCGATCACCCGGTGCCGCGGAGAGGTAGGGCGTGAGTGTGCCGAGCGTGTGATCGAGCGCTTGGGTCGCGATGTTCTCTCGCCCGTACCAGTAGGTGCGCGTGATCCCCGATGCGTAGAGGTGCGGCATCGCGTACCCGCGATGGTCGTCCGTGTACATCGTGAACGCGGTGATGAGCTGGCGCTGATTCGACGCGCACACCATCGCCTTGCCCGAGTCGCGTGCGTGCGACAGCGCGGGGAGCAAGATCCCGACGAGCAGCGCAATGATCGCGATGACGACCAGCAGCTCGATGAGCGTGAATCCCCGTGATGGACGCTGGGCGTTGGTCATCTAGGGAGCCGCTCCAGCAGTTCGTGGAGGGTGAGCTCGCCGCGGGTGTAACGATCGACGAGCGAACGGACAGCGAGCAGCGACGACGGCCGTGCGAATGCTTTGATGCCTTCATCGGACCCGGAGTAGATCCACCCAGACGCGATCGCAGGGGTGTTCCCGGTGTCCGTTGCATGATCAACAATGAACCCCGCATCGGTGGGGGACTTGGTGAGGTCGATCAGGCGTAGGTCGGTGTTGTTCCCAATGTACGAAACCGGCGAGTTGAGTGGCAGCGTCCCGACAAGCAGGTGCGGGATGTTGTTCACACTGATCGCGATCGGTTGATGCGTCCACCCGCCGATGGAGAGGTACGACTCGCCGAAATCCCAGAACCCGTTGGTGTTCGTGTCGTCGTGGGTCTCGAGGAAGGAATCCCACGCGAGTATCGCGGATGAACCTGCGTCATCGATGTAGGAGATGCTGGGGATGGTGCCGAAGAATGGGATGTTGTTGGTTTACGCCCTGCGCCACGCCCGCGGAGACAATGACATCGCCGTTGGGGAGGACGATGGGCGTCGCGTCGGTGCGGTTGGTGGAGACGGACCAGACGAGTGCGCCGGTGTTCTTGTTGAGCTTCACGGTGTTGGCGCTGGTTTGCAACCCACTGAACGAGTATGAGCTCGCGTAGATGTGCCCCTTGGCGATCGACACGCCGCCGAAGAACCCGGCGTTGATCGTGTTGGTGAACGACCAGAGCGGCGATGCCGGCGCGACATCCTCCGTGATGTCGTAGCCGCGGATGGTGCCGCGTGAACCGCTCCCGTTGCTCGCCGTCGCAAGGTACACCCGCCCGCTCTGGTACGCGGGTGTGTTCCCCGATGAGTCGGCGCCGAGGTTTTTCGCCCAGACGAGATCGCCCGGGTGATAGGGGTTGGTGTCCGCGTTGAACGGATCGATGTTGATGCAGATGAGCTGTGCGTTGCCGAGCCCTCCAAACGAGTAGTTGGTGATCAGCACGCGATCGCGATCGCCGAGGTCATTGGTGACGACCGGTGATGCGTTGACGATCGTAGAGCTGAGCGTGTGCGACCAGACCTGCTCGCCGGTGGTAATGTCGAGTGCGACGATGGTGCTGCCGGTCGCGATGATCAGGGTGCCATGCTCGATGTCGAGCGCGGGGGACGACCACGAATCGAGGATGACCGGCGCGATCGGTGATGCCCAGATCTCTTCGCCTGATACGCGATCGAGCGCAACCGCGAAGTAGGTGTTTCCGGATTCCACGGTCATCGCGTAGATATGGCGATCATCGACGACGAGACCGGTTTGTGCAACGGGGACATGGTCGGTGTTCACCCACGAGGGGGTTTCGAGCGACGGCATCATCGCGACACTCGGCACCGTGTTCCGCATTGCGTTGCCCGTGAAGTGCGTCCAGATCCCGCTTCCGTCAACTGGTGTCGGCGCGTGCGTTGGGGTGTGCTCGACCGCGAGCTGTGCACAGAGCGTGGACGAGACAATCATCAACGACGCGATTGCGATGGATGGGTTCGTGTTCATGAATGCGCAGCGTCCGGTGTTTCACGGACGCCAGCGCGATCGCACGCCAGAGAGGGGGCGGCGTGCGAATGAGGGCAGGGTTACGCGTGGCGTGCGCGCCGGCGCGGGGTTGCGAAGATACCCCCGAGCCCGAGCATGAAGAGGACACCCGGCCGCGGGGACCACCGCGACGGCGTCGATCTCGAATGCCTCGCCCGATTCGTTGAGGAACCGGACATAGCTCGCAGACTCGAGCCCGGTGGACGCGATGTCGATCCCGATCCCGCCACCCCGATCCGTTGTAGAGCGCGACGATCTCCGCGAAAGGTCAGGTTCGCGAAGTCGCTCAATGCGAGGGTCGGGTCCATCGCCTGGGCGAAGTTTGACTCCACGAGCCCCGGTGCGCCCGGGGTGGTCTCGGTGAAGTCAGAAAACCCGAGTGTCGGGAACAGGTCGAGTGTGGTGATCGAGGCTGTGAACCAGTCGGTACCGTTCTGTGAGACCTGGATGGTTGCTTCACCGCCGGCACCAAAGACGAATGGGTTGGATCCGACGAGCCCGGTGCCGTCGTTGCTCGGGTCCGCGTCGGACCACGATGTGTCCAGGAACCCGGAGTTAGAGAACACGATCAGGTCGATCCCGAACGCGTGCGAGGCGCTGTTGGTGATCGTCGAATCGAACCCGAGGGTCAGGTGCCCGCCCGATCCGACGGAGACAAGCTCGTCCGTGCCGAACGCGGGGTTGAAGGGGGTGACACCGCCGGGGAAAGACGCCCTCGCCGGTGAAGCGTTCGGCAGACCCGAGCGCAGCAGCAGCGGTGGTGTATCCCGCAGCCGCGTTCGACCCGGCGTCGTAGCTCAGGACGCTCGTCGCGAATATGTCCGCGGCTGCGGAAGTGGACAGGACCGCGCCGGCAATGACGGCGCACAGTGTGTGTGTGGAGCGCATGGCTCATCTTTCTGGGCGAAAACAGAAGCCCGTACCAGTCTGCCCTGTGATACGCGCAGGGCACTCCCCGGTGAACATTCGTTCGACGGTTGGGCTGGTCATGCGGGATGAAGACGGGGATCGGCGCGGGGAGAGGCGACGATCGTGCCGTCCACCCTAGAGCCGCGAGGGTCGAACACTCGTTCAGGGCAGGTCTTCCGGCTCTGGGCGTATCCTGCTCGCCTTCCCGATGCCTCTTTGCACCAGTGGCTGCGATGGGTTCCATCGCGTGAGCGGGACTCGTTGCCCATTACGGCGGCGCGTCCGCGGTGGCTTTTCACCACACTTCCCTTTTCACCCGGCTGAGAACTCAATCCGGGCACCTTGAACATCATGAGCGTATCGCGACGCGACAACGAAAGCAAATCGTGCGCGTCGGATCGTGTGATGGACGCAATAATCCCCTCCTATGCCCGATGCTGATACACAAACGCTGCTCGATCGGACCCTCCGAGACCGGTTCGGGTTCGATTCGCTCCGCCCGCTTCAATCCGAGATCGTCGAGCGGGTGATGGATGGCGGTGACGCGCTGGTCGTCATGCCCACGGGGTCGGGCAAGTCGCTCTGCTTCCAACTCCCGGCGCTGGCGATGCGCGAGGAGAGCGGGGGCGAGGGGATCGGGCTGGTGTTCTCGCCGTTGATCGCGCTGATGGAGGATCAGGTCGCGGCCCTCAAATCCAAAGGGATCCGCGCGGAGTTCGTGAACTCGACGGTCGGGAAGAAGGAACGCAAGAAACGCTACGAGCGATTGGCGAATGGCGAGTACGAGCTGTTCTACGCGACGCCCGAGCGGATGGAGAAGCCAGACTTTCGCGAAGCGCTCGAGCAGGTGCCCGGCGGCGTGAACCTGCTCGCAGTGGATGAGTGCCATTGTGTCACCAAGTGGGGGCACGACCTGCGCCCCGCGTATCAGAAGATCGGGCAGTTCCGCGAGGAGCTGGGCGAGCCGATCACGATCGCGCTGACGGCAACGGCGACCAAGCCCGTCCGCGAGGACATCCGACGCGTGCTGGGGATGACGGACGAAGAGATGCCCTTGTTCGCAGCCCCCGTTGATCGCCCGAACCTGACCCTGCGTGCACGCGAGGTGTGGGATGACAAGGAGAAGATCGAGCGGGTGAAGTCGATCAGCGCCGAACTCGGCGGGACGGGGATCGTGTATTTCACCCTCATCAAGGACCTCGAGGTGATGGCCGGGATGCTCAAACGGGCGATACCCCGGCGCGACATCGAGATCTACCACGGACGCTTGCCGCCGCGTGAACGCAAGCGTGTGTACGAACGGTTCATCGAGGCAACCCCTGACGACAACCTGCTGCTGTGCGCCACGAACGCGTTCGGGATGGGCGTGGACAAGCCCGATCTTCGGTTCATCGTCCATGCCCAGATCCCCGGCTCGATCGAGGCGTACCACCAGGAGGTCGGACGCGCCGGGCGCGATGGCGAGGACTCGGTGTGTGAGCTCCTGTACGCCCAAGAGGACCTCGCGATCCAGCAGGAGTTCATCCGCTGGCAGAACCCCAGCGCCGACCTGATGATGCAGGCGATGAGCGCGATCGAGGCGCGATTCACGGAGGACGACTTCGATTCCGACGATCTCCGCGTCATGGTCATCGGCAAGGGGCACGCGCACGGCATGGGCGGCGGGATCATGGACTATGTCCTCATCCGACTCGCGGAGTACGGCGCGATCGAGCCCATAAGTGTCATGGGCGAGGACGGCGGACGAAGGTACCGGTTCGTCCGGACACTCGACGACGACGAGATCGACCCCGTCCAGATCGAAGAGAAGTCCAAGCGGGATCTGATGCGTCTGCTGGATGTCGTGAAGATGACGAAATCCCCCTCAATTCCTGAGTATGTCAGTGCGTATTTCGGTCTCTGACCACACACACAATGTGGGTGTCTACCATCCCCTCCAAACCGAAAGGAACACACCCATGAGCAACATCAACGAACTCATCATCGAAGACATCGAAGTCGGATCCGGCGACGAGTGCCCCTCGGGCGCGACCGTTGAGGTCCACTACAAGGGCACGCTCATGGACGGCACCGTCTTCGATTCATCCTACGACCGCGGCGAGTCCATCAACTTCCCCCTCGGCAACCTCATCCAGGGGTGGCAGGAAGGGATCCCCGGCATGAAGGGTCGGCGGGAAGCGCAAGCTCACCATCCCTTACGCAAAGGCCTACGGCGAGCGCGGTGTCCCCGGCGCGATCCCTGCAAAGTCGGATCTCGTCTTCGAGATCGAACTGCTCGGCGTCAACTGACCCCAACTCTCATACGGACAACGCATGGCGCGAGCGACACTCTCGATCGTGATGCCCAGTTTTAATCAGGCCCGATTCCTCGAAGAGGCGATCGGGTCTGTTTTGTCGCAGCGCGATCGCGTCAAGGAGTTCTTCGTCCTCGATGCGGGCTCGACGGATGGGTCGCGCGCCATCATCGAGAAGCATGCCGATCAGATCGATTGGTGGCGCTCCGAGCCCGACGGCGGGCAGAGCAACGCGATCGCCGACGGGTTCGCACGCGCCACGGGCGATGTCATCACCTGGCTCAACTCCGACGACGCGCTCCTCCCCGGCGCGATCGATGCCCTGCTCGATTGCTTCGATGCGGATCCCTCGCTGGGTTTGGTCGAGGGGGACACGGTCGTCGTCGACGGCGACTCACGCGTCATGCACTGCGACCGACGCGCGGGCCCATCGCGTCAGTGGATGCGGTACGGGTACATGCGGATCCATCAGCCGAGTACTTTCTTTCGGCGTGATGTGTATGAGCGAGTGGGAGGCGTCGATCGCTCGCTGCATTGCGTGATGGATACCGAGCTCTGGTACCGGATCCTCTCGAATACCAACGCGAAACGCCTCGAGCGATACTGCGGCGTGCACCGCATTCATGAGGACGCGAAGGGATCCGCGGATACCTGGAGCGCCAAGTATCAGGCCGAGCGGGACATGATCGAGAAGAAGTACCCCGACATCTGCGGGCACCCGATCCGGTACCAACTCGGACGCGTCGCGTACGCGTGGGATCGGATGACGACCGGGCGTGGGCGTAAGGCGCAAAGAGAAACGCAGCGGTTCCAAGGGAAGCCGCTGCGTGCGATTGCGGATGAGCTGGTTCGCTGCTGATCGAGATTATTTCTCGTACATCTTCTCGATCATGGCGTCGAACTTCGCCTTGTTCTGGTTCACCGTGTCCTGCGGGCCCCACATGCGGATGAGCACCTTCGCGGTCGGTAGCTCGATGAGCGCCGCATGGATCGCGTAGAACGGGCTCTCGTTGCGCCCGCCCTTGCCGGATGGGTCGATGTAGGTGCCCTCGAGATCAAACATCGTCACATTGAACCCGCGAACGCTCTTGGTACTCGTGCGAGCGTCGGTGGACCCGAAGGTGCTGATGATGTACTTCTGCAGCTCACGCTTGGTCTGGGCGGCGTTCCATTCTGTCTTCTCGAAGATCACGCTCGCGTTGCCCAGCGGGTTCTGCACGAACATCTCCGCGAAGTGTCCTGAGCTGGGCACCGCCATGCGCCAGTCCTCGGGCATGTCCCACGCGAACCCCGCAGCCTGGGCGTACTCCTCGTCGTATGTCGTGTTCGCGATCCCGTTCTCGGGCTCGGTGCCCCCCTGGATCGCATTGCGCTGATCGCGTGCCTTGTCGCGAGAACGCCCGAAGATGGATTTGGACCCATCCTCCTCAACCCACTCGCGATCCTCGTCCTCGTAGGTCTTCTCGGGTTCCGCGGCGATCTGGGTCTGATCGATCTCGATCGGCTCGTCCGCGACAGGATCGCTCGTGTCGATCCCCTTGTCCGCCGCGAGATCGTCGAGATAGCTCGTGTCGGCTTCGTAATCGGGTGCCACTGCGGATTTCGAGTCCGAATCGGACCCGCCGCCGCACCCCCGCAAGGGCGATCAGCATGGAGACGGAGAGGGTGGACGCGATGGTTCGTGGGGTGCTCATAGTGAGAGTCTATACGATGCGACGCGCGGATCGGGTTCGATTCTTCACTCGTCCCAGATATCCGCGTTGATGAGCTCGACCGAGTTCCCGGAAGGATCGCGAACATAGATCGATCGCCCGGGGCGGAAGTTGTCGTTCCACTCGATCTCCTGCTCGATCGCGACCCCGAACATGCCAAAGCGTTTGATCCAGTCCTCGTATGTCCCGGGATCGATCTGGAACGCGATATGCCCCGGCCCGCGTGCCCCGTGTGAGGGGACATCCCGACCCGGGCGATCAGACACGCTCGGATCGAACAGCAGGAGCACCTGATGCTCACTCACCCGGAACATCCCCGCGAGTGAGGATGGCTCACCCCTCGGCATGCGCAGCCCGAGCACCTCGCGATAGAACCAGCAGGCCTGCTCCAGATCATTTACATACAGAATCGTTTCGAGAATCCCGTTCGGTCGCATTCAGAACAATAGTCTGGAATCGATCTCAGTGAAGGACTACGATGCCCGCTGAGGATTCGGATGTTACAGGAGTTTTTGTCACATGGCAGGAAAAGCAAACTGGCATCCGCGCGACTACCACACGCTCGATGACATCCGTGCCGAGCTCGATCGATTCGAGTCTGCCCATGCCTCCGGTCAGATCCGAACCACCGGCAACTGGTCCGCGGGGCAGATCCTTGAGCACTGCGCCATCCCGATCCGGTTCTCGATGGATGGGTTCTTCGATGAACAGGGCAAGCCGGTGAGTTTTCCGTGGTACATCAAGATGGTGGGGGTCAGTGTCTTCAAACCCATGCTGGGCAGGTCGCACATGAAACCGGGCATCAAGCTGCCAGCCAAGGCTTCGAGCATGCTCCCAGAAGATCAGCAGGATTTCGAGGGCGGTATGGCCCGATTCCGCGAGCAGATGGCTCGATTGGATGCGGGTGAACAGATGACCAAACCGTCGCCGCTGCTGGGCAAGATGACACATCGGAAATGGACGCTGTTGCATCTTGATCATTGCCGATTGCACTTTGGGTTTATCCAGTGCGACTAAGACCATGAAAAACCCGCGAGCAATCGCGGGTTTGTTGTTCATTGCATGATCGCGATGCTCAGCACATCGTCATTCCGCCGTCGACCGCGATGGTCTGCCCGGTCAGGTACCCCGCGTCATCGCTGGTGACATATGAGACGCACGCCGCGATGTCCTCGGGCTTGCCCAGGTCGCGCGTCGAGATTACGCCCTTGATGTGCTCGATGACACCCGCGGGCAGGTCCTTGGTCATGTCCGTCTCGATGAACCCCGGCGCGACACAGTTGGCCGTGATGTTCTTCTTCCCGAGCTCACGCGCCACGGTCTTGGTGAACCCGGTGAGCCCGGACTTGGCGGCTGCGTAGTTCGACTGACCCGAGTTGCCCACGAGCCCCGAGGTCGACGCGATGTTCACGATGCGTCCGAACTTGCCCTTCATCATCGGGCGGGCTGCAGCGCGGCACGCGACGAAGATCGACTTGAGGTTCGTGTCGATCACCGAATCCCACTCCTCGTTGCTCAAACGGAGGATCAGGTTGTCCTTGGTGATCCCTGCGTTGTTGACGAGGATGTCGAGACGCCCGTGCTCTTCCGCGACACCCTCAACGAGCGCCGCGACGGCGTCGAAGTCAGCGATGTCGCAGGTCTTCGCGGAAGCGCTTCCGCCGTCTGCCTGGATCTCGGAGACGAGCTCGTCGAGCGGGCCCTGCGAGCGGGCAACACAGACGACATGACGCCCGTCAGCAGCGAGGCGCTTGGCGATAGCGCGCCCGATGCCTCGGGATGCTCCAGTAACGATGGCGACGCGTTGATCTGTCATGATTCAGGTATCCCTGTGTGTGATTGAGGTATCAGGAGACGGTTTCGGGCTCGTTGTGCCCGATGACCTTGGTGCCGCGATCGATGCGACGCATCATGCCCGCGAGGGTCTTGCCCGGGGCGAGCTCGTGGAAGTCCGCGCCCTCGACATGCTTGACGAGATGCTCGCAGCAGCTCGCCCAACGGACGGGCATGGTGAGCTGCTCCACGAGGCGTAACCGGATATCGTCCGCGTCGCTCGTGTGGGGCTGAGCCGTGACATTGGACATGACGGTGCAGGAAGGCGCGTTGATCTGCGTGGCCGCGAGTGCTTCCGCGAGCCGATCCGCAGCCGGCGCCATGATCGGCGAGTGGAACGCGCCAGCGACGGCAAGGCGCGTCGCACGCAGTCCCATCTCCGACGCGACGGCTTCCGCGCGATCGCAAGCGCTGGCGCTGCCCGAGATCACGACCTGCCCGGGCGCGTTGAAGTTCGCCGCGACGAGGACATCGTCCCCGCGTGCCTTGTCGCACACCGCATTCGCGGAGTCCTCGTCCGCGCCGATCAGCGCGACCATCGAGGACGCGACGGCTTCCGCAGCGTCCTGCATCGCGCGTCCACGCAACGCGACGAGCTTGAGCCCGTCCTCGAAACTGAAGGCGTCGGCGAGGTGCAGCGCGGTGTACTCGCCGAGCGAAAGACCCGCCGTGGCGCTGATGTTGAGCTCGTTCTTGGTGGTGTTCTCCGAGTCGAGCCACCCCGCGAAGCACGCGATCGACGCGGTGTAGATCGCGGGCTGCGAGACATCCGTCCGGTTGAGCATGTCCTCGGGTCCCTCGAAACAGAGCGTGGAGAGCGGTGCGCCGAGCGAATCACCCAGCGCCGCGTCCGCACGCTCAAAGATCGAACGAGCGGCTTCCGATGCATCGCACCAGAGCTTGGACATCCCGATGGCTTGCGCGCCCTGACCCGGGCAAAGGAGAACTGTGGTCATGGTTGAACCCCCGATGAGTGGTTTGCTTTGGGGATGATACGCGCCGCTGAGGCGTAGTTCAGAGCTGCCAGAGCGAAGAGCCCCAGGTCAAGCCCGCGCCGAACGCAAGGAACATGACCTTCTGCCCAGGCTTGATCCGCCCAGCCAAGCGGAGTTCCTCGAAGACGAGGGGCGCTGACGCCGCGACCGTGTTGCCGAACTTGTGGATGTTCATGAGGAGCTTCTCCTCAGGAATGCCGAACCGATCGCGTGCCGAGTCGAGGATCCGCGAGTTCGCCTGGTGGCAGATGAAGTGGTCAATATCGTCCGCGCTGAGCCCCGCGTCGTTGAGGGTGTTCTCAATGACTTCCTGGAACTTGGAGACAGCGAACTTGAAGACCGCTTGTCCGTTCATCTGGACCTTGTCGAGCTTGCGTTCGTCGAAGTCCTCGGGATCGGGGAAGTCGGAGCAGTGTTCGGGGATGAACAAGTGCTTGGAGCCCTCGCCATCGGAGTGCATTCGGTGTGCGATCATCCCGACACCCGTGTCCTCGTCGGCTCGGAGAATGATCGCCGCTGCGGCATCCCCGAAGAGGATCGCTGCCCCGCGTCCGTAAGTAGAGTAATCGATGTGGCGCGTGACGCAATCCGCGCCGATGACCGCCACAGTGCGGTACATCCCGCTGCGGACCATGGTGTCGGCGACATTCATCGTGTAGATAAATCCGGAGCACGCCGCGTTGAGATCGATCGCCGCGATGTTCCCGCACCCGGCTTCACGCGCGACGATGCACGACACGCTCGGGGTGGGGGTGTCGGGGGTCATGGTCGCGACGAGGATCAGGTCGATCTCGCTCGCATCGATGTTCGAGTTTTTGAGTGCGTCGCGGAGCGCGTTGGTCGCGAGGGTGCTCGTCTTCTCGCCCTCGTCCCACTTGGCGCGTCGGCGTTCGGTGATACCGGTCCGCTTGGTGATCCACTCGTCCGAGGTATCCATGTACGCCTCAAGATCGGCGTTGGTCATGCGTTTCTCGGGGAGGAAAAGACCGGATCCGAGGACCCGGACACCGATCGAGGCGCTTCGTGCGCCTTGGGAGCTGCTCATGATGCGGGTTCGCCTTGCTCGATCTGGGAGACCTGCGCGAGGCGTTCAACGATCTCGTCGTTGACATGCCCACGCACATAGTCAAGCGTGTTGCGGATGGCCGCCGTGATCGTTCGCGCCTCGCTCGAACCGTGCGCGATCATCATGACGCCGTTGACCCCAAGGAGGGGTGCCCCGCCGTACTCGTGGTAGTCGTTCTTCTTGTAGATCTGCTTGACGATCGGCTCAAACTGCATCGCGAGCTTGGGATCGTGCTCGAAGATCTCCTGCGCGATCGCCTGGAAGATGCTCTTGGCAAACCCCTCAGCCATCTTGAGCACCGTGTTCCCAACGAACCCGTCCGTCACGATGACATCGGCCGTGCCAGAGAACACATCGCGTCCCTCGATGTACCCGATGTAGTTGATCCCGGGGGTCCGCTTGAGCAGGTCCGCAGTCTCCTTCGCGAGACCCGAGCCCTTGCCTTCTTCAGATCCGATGTTCATGAGTCCGACGCGAGGGTTCTCGATCCCGAGAACACGCTGGGCGTGGATGCTCGCCATGATCCCGTACTGCCACAAGTGCGTCGCACGCGGCTCGGGGTTGGCGCCCGCGTCGCACAGGACAACCGGGCCATGGAACGAAGGAAAGGTGACGGCGATGCCCGGACGGTGCACGCCATCGAGGCGCTTCATGTGCATCTGACCCGCAGCAACACACGCGCCGGTGTTGCCGGCGCTGATGACCGCGTCGCACCGGACCTCGGCCTTCTTTGATCCGAGCTTGGCCATCTGCACAATGGATGAGTCCTGCATCTGACGAACCGCAACGGTCGGGGAGGCGCCCATGGGGATCGCCTCGCTTGCGTGCGAGATCTCGATGCGCGGATCGTCGATGCTGCGTTCCGCGAGCGCGGACTTGATGAGATCCTCAGGCCCGATGAGGATAAGCCGATCGGCCTCGCTCAGGTACGCGAGTGCCTGACAGCATCCATCGAGGATCGCTCCGGGGGCATGATCGCCGCCCATGACATCAATACCGATGCGGATCGACAAGTCCGACCTCCGTCCGTGCAGATTTCAGGGTGTGCTCTGGAGTGCGTCGGAGATCAGGCGTTGGTGCCGATCCCGAGCTTCCGCACCTTGATGCGCAGGCCCGGACGGACATAACCCGACTCGGCGCACGCGCGATGGTGGAGCTTGGGCATCCCGCTCAGGGGGCAGATCGTCGGGGTCTTGCCGGTGATCGAGTCGTGCGAACGACGGCGCTTGCTGCGGCCACGGCTCTGGCGTTGGGTTGGAAGCATCGGGTGCTCCTGACTGCGCGATCCGGATGCCAATGGCAAGCACAGGAACGGGCGGTGGATAGGCGGCCGGGCCCGGCCGCGGGTGGTTCGATATCCCTCCCGGCACACCGCCGGAGATGGACGGGAACCATAGTCTCCCAACCCATAAGAGTCAACGAACGACGCGCTGGACAACCCGCGAGGGGGGGGCTATATTTGACCCTGCAATCTTGCCTCCCTAGCTCAATCGGTAGAGCAGCTGACTCTTAATCAGCGGGTTGAAGGTTCGAGTCCTTCGGGGGGTACTTGAAGTACCAGACGCACCCACACCGGGTGCGTTTTTTCATGGCTTCTCCGCGTCCGATCATCACCTGAAACCCAAACAAGACGCTTACAAAAAGGCTGCGAGCTGTTAGATCCATGCGCGCTCGCGGCGCGCATGAAACCACAAGTTCCCACCCGCGTACACCAGATCATGCCCCAGGCGATCCAGTTCCAACAAAGCGACAGCATCCAATACGCCCGGGGCGAGCTTTTCGTGATGGGATCCGAATCGCGTCCACTCAATGATTCCGGTTGGGTCGGGGAGCAGCACACCGGGCAGGGGGCGGCGATCGCGTTCTCGCTTCTCCCGATTGAGGTCGAGTTTGCAGATGCAGACCCGGTCCTGCTCGCGCCGACGACCGTCGCGATGACGCGGCCCAACGGCCCATACACCCGATCCGCGCGCAACGACATCGGGCAGCGCACCGTCTTCCTCTCCATGCCGATTGCGCTCGCGTGCGAGCTCGCTGCGAGCCACGACCCGCGAGCACAGGATCGACCCGACGACCCCTTCGCTCATCGGTACGGCCCGTGTAACCCCGTCGCCCAGACGCTCGCGCATCAACTCGAGCGCGCCGTGTTCCGGTCGTCGCACGCGATCGATCCCCTCGAGTTCGACGAGCTTGCGATGCAAATCGTGGAGCACGCGATCGCGGGGGTGTTCGCGCACGCAGGAGCCCAGCGTGTTCGCTCGCTCCCGCCTGAAACACGCCGGACACAGCGGGCGTGGGTCGATGACGCGATCGAGCGCCTCTGCATGGATCCTGGGCGTCCATGGTCGCTCGCAACCCTCTCTGATGAGGTGGAGCTCTCGCCCGGGTACCTCTCGCGACTCTTCCGCTCGCACACGGGTCACACGCTCTCGGAATCGCTGATGATCGTGCGACTGATGCGCGCGATCGATCGCCTCCCCGATATGCGCGGACAGTTCTCGCTGCTCGCTGACGAGTGCGGATTCTCGTCGCACGCGCACATGAGCGCCGCGTTCCAGTCCACGCTGGGTGTCGCACCCAAGCACCTCGCGAACCAGTCGAAACAGGTGCTCCGCGAATCCATGAATCATCTCGTTCGCGCTCTGCGTGAGCACTGAATCCCTATGATCAGCCCCAACCAAGGAGCACCATCATGGGCAATGGACGCGAGTACTCCGCACACCAACGCAAGATCATCAACCGCTATTACGACAACATCGATACGATCGTCGTGACACGGCTCGGAGAGATCGTCACGGACATGGCGCTCGCGGGAGGGGATGAGAAAAAGCTTGCCCGGCTTTGGAAACGCGCCGAGCAAGCTCTAGAGAGGGTCAGACAAGAGTCAAAGGAAGTAGAGAACATCGTCGAATCGCGAGATGTTGAAGCGCTCGCACGATTCGTCACCAAGGTCTCAAAAAGCTGATTCAGAGCATCCCGGACACTGCGAGCCCAGTAAACGCCAGGCTGATCAACACGCCCGCAACACCCCAGAGCACCATCTCGTGATTCGAGGGGTACGAGGTCCAACAATCGATGCACTTGGTTTTCCGCATGAGTATGCTCCTTCCTGCGGTCTGGGAGCTTTGTGGGAACACTCGACCGCGACAGGGTGTTCGCTATAGTGTACGATTGGTATCGGATAGCTATTCGCTATTGTGAACAATTTTCTCAAAAGCGAATAATATTGGGTATGAAGCCCTAGGAGCGTGCATGGAGTTTGGCGAAGCCGTCCGTTTAAGGCGATCAAAGATGGGATTCTCACTCGGCGAGCTGGCCGAGCGGACATCCGTTTCCAAAGCAATGCTCTCGGAAATCGAGACGGGGAAGAAAAACCCCACGCTCCGAGTCGCGTGCAGCATCGCCAGCGGGCTTGATTGCCAGATATCGGACCTGCTCGATGTCCCCCCGGATGTTCAGTTCGAAAAGCTCGAAGGCGATCGACGCAAGGTCCTCATCGACCCATCCAACGGCGTCGAGCGCCACCTGCTCTCACCGCCCATGGTTCAGCACGGGATCCAGGTCCTACTTTTCGTGTTCCCGCCTAAGAGTGAGGTGTTCTGGAACGCGGACGGTGCCGGAGTCATCGAACACGCGACCTGCGTCGAGGGCGAGATCACGATCGCGGTCGATAAAGGTGATGAATCCATCACACTCTGGCCCAACGAGAGTGTGAACTTCTCAAGCGATGTCGATCATCGGTTCGCGAACCCGACAGACAAACCAACGCGGGTGTTCGTCGTGATCGACTCCTCCCGCCGTGGTGAGCCCGCGGTCATGCGTCAGATGCGCCCGGTTACCTGATTGTTCACGATCAAGACCGTTTCGATGCGTTCGAGCTCTGTGCCGGTGCCGAGGTTGCCTTGGCGCTGAGCTCGTCGAACTTCTTCGCGTACATCACGCAGGTGCTCACCACCGTTGCGTGCGACCAGGTCAACGGCGACACGCTCATCGGCGCGCCCGAGTACGGGTCGAACTGCTCCGCGAGCACGCCCGATCGCAAGGTCCGCTGAGATGTCCACTCAAGCAGCGGCAGCGCCAGTCGCAGCTCCGTGAGCGTCTTCGCCCGCGTGATGTGGTACTGCGCGTGCCACAGGGTGCAGATGACCCACGGGTTCCCCGGGATTTCCTCGGTGTTCTCGGTCTCGACCTGGTGGTAGTAGTCACGCTCGTATCGTGCGCATCCGCCGACATCAGTCTTCACCCACAGCCGATCACGCAGCGAGTTCATCTCCGACTCGACCATCGGGTCCTCGGGCTCGAACGCGCCGAACGCGAAGAGCGCGTAGTTCGCGCTATCGCGGGTCATGTCCAGTCGGTAAGACCCATCATCCAGCGGCACCGCCATGCGGGCGAACTGCTGGCGTTCCTTGTGCCAGAGATGACGGCGCATCGCGCCCTTCATCCGCTCAGCGCCCTCGCGGAACGCCGCGGCCCGGTCGATCTCGCCAAAGTCGCGCGCGAACTTCGCGGCTGCGTTGAGCGCCCCGACCGTCGCAGCGACCGTAAAAGTGTGGATCCCGCGTCGCTCTTCCCAAAGGTCCCACGACTGCAGCGGGAGCCCGTTGTGATCGCGATGATCGAGCATCCACTGCGCGGGCTTGACCACGAGGGAGATGTAGAGCTCCTTGATGAACTCGACATCACGGAAGGCTTCGTAATGCTCACGCAGCGCCCACAGGGTCAGCGCCGTCTCGTCCTGCTGGATCGGGAGGATCGCCTGACCCTCGAGGGTCCAGGGGTGCCACGAGCTCGCGAGGTTCCCCTCGGGTGTGTACTTGTGGAGGAAGTAGGGCTTGTCACCGATGCAGTTGGCAGCGAACCGGAAAAAGCTCCGGCTGAGCTCACTCTGACCCGCGAGGATCAGGCCATGCGCCACCAACGCCCCATCACGCATCCAGCAGTACGAATAGTGATCACCCGCAAAGTGCGTGATGTCCGAGTCATTCGCCGCGATGATCGCGCCGCCGTTGTCGATCTGTGTCCGCAGGATGAGCTGTGATCGATAGAATAGATCCTGCACGGGCTCGGGCAACGACCCGATGTTGATGGGTTCCTTGCGGGACCAGAGCTTCCAATACGCTTCGGTCCGCGCAATCAATCGATCGGGCCCGATCTCCCAGATGCGCTGGTTGATGTGCTTTGCGTCCTCGTAGTTCTGGGTGCACACGACCCAGATGGTCGCGGACTGGGTCTCGAATGGCTTGACCTGCAGGTGCACGCCGACGGTCGCGTCGACCGAGCCTTGCGAGATCGCGTTTCGTCCGAGCTGCCCGTCCTCTGCGTCGCGCCAGGTACCCTCCGCGCCGCCGACGCGCTTGGCACCGATCGCCCAATGCTCAACCCCAGCCTTGTTCTGGTCGCAGGTGTTGATCAGGAAGTACGCGTCGTCCTTGTACATGATGACGGCCCGCGTCGTCGGGTCGTAGTTCGCTGTGTCGCCCACGGGCGACCCGTTGATCGAGAGATCGCAATGGAAGAACACACGCACATCGCGGGACTTGCCCGCGAGATCACGCACGGCGAACTTGCGGAAGTACACCGGCTTGTGGATATCCACCACATCGTGACAGATCACCTCGAGCCCGAGGTTGTGGTGCGTGAGGACGACCTCGGTGGTCAGCGAGTCGGGCTTGTATCGCAGATCGCGATGCCACCCCTCATCCTCGATCCATGCCATCTGCCCATCGACCCAGACGCCGAACCGCTGCACATGCCCGTTGGTGTGGTTGTGCCGACCCACCCGGGGCGAGTAGAGATCGCGGATCCGGTACAGATCGTCAAAGGTGATGAGCAGGCTGCCGTTGCCGACGGGGATATCTCTGGGCATCGTTGGTTCTCGTTTCTCGAGTCCTCGGAGCGCTCCGAGCGTCCGGAGCCAGATATGGTATCGGCTCATCGCCCGATCCAGTTGCCGCCCGGCTCTCGGAATGTCTCAAAATACGGGGATGATTCGGAGACGGACCCACCCTACTGTTCATATAACATATTATTTTAGAACAGTTGTAGTTTTTACCAAGTTCTGGTATACTCGACCCTGAGGCGATCGCCCTGGTTTGTACGGAATTTGTCTTTCAAGATCTGAAGAAGATCGCGTTGGTGTGAGGAAGTGCTTGTGAAAAAGGCCTTTACGCTTATCGAAGTCCTCGTGGTAGTCGCGATTATCGCGATCCTGGTCGGGATCCTGATCCCCGCGATCAGTGGTGCCCAGTCCTCTGCACGCCTTGTCAAGAGTCAGGCAAACCTCCGCTCGCTCGCCCAGATCCAAGAGGTCTATGTCAGCGAGCATCGTGACAGCCTGATGGTGCCCTTCAAGATCAAGTCGTACCAGAATGGGGGCGGCTTCAGCCAACGCGGGTGGGGGGTTGCGGACAAAGTCGGTGCCCCAACGCGATTTAGTGTCGAGTTCTCCTATGGCCCAGGTGGCGCTGGCGGGAACTCGCCGTACTACACCGAGATGTACGCGTTCCACTGGTACTCCGTGGTTGGTGGGTGGCTCAACTCGGGTGATTACGCGTCCGAAGTCCAGTTCTCACCCTCTGATCGTGTCCTCCGGCTCCGCCTCCAGGATCTCCAAGATGACCCCCCGAACGGGTGGACCTTGGATACTGGATACTGGGATTGCTCGTACATTCTCTCGCCGACCACCTGGTTCGCGCCCGAACGCTACGCCGATGATCGTCGTCCCAACGCACGCCGATTCGATACCGGGGCATCGCTCGCTCGACGGGGCAAAATGTCCCAGGTCGCGTACCCATCTCAGAAGGTGATCATGTGGGAACGCTTTGATTGGACCAAGAAAGAGCGTGTGGCATCGTACCGAAATCCGGCGATCGGGGTCGATGAACCGATCATCTTCGGTCGTGAGAACTACTCTCCGCAGTGGAACAACTTTGATGCCGAGCCTTCAGTCGCCACCGCGGACGGGAGCGTAACGCGCGTCAGCATCCGCGACATCTACTCCGATATCTACAGCGACGACCCATCAACCGTTCGCGCCGCGAATCCCACGGACGACTGGGAGCCCACGATCAACGCGCTCCGGTACTACTCCATGGATGAGGATGGGTTTGAGATCGGGAACCAGAGCTCCGGGCTCGGGAAGTACCCGGCATTCTTCTGGGCTACTCGCGACGGCATCCGAGGGCGAGATTTCACGCGATAGTTCGACGACGACGCGTCAGATCTGTCCATCGAGCATCATTGCGGCGAGCGCATCCGCGTCCAAATCTTCGTCGCTCATATCAGACCCGGGCCCCATCGCGTCGATCCGGTGATGTGGATCGCCGCAGAAGTTGATCTGGACCCCGAAGTTCTCGCCGACCTTGACCGCGGTCCCGGTGCCGATCGGTTTGTTGTTGATGCGGATATCGAGCTCTTCCTCAGCGTCGCGTCCAAGCTCAAGGATCGAACCCGGGATCCAACCCAGGATCTCGTTGAGCTTGACCGGTCGTTCGCCGAGCACGACGACGAACGGGACCATGATCTGGTTGATGCGGCGCAAATCCGAACTGCTCATACCCGCTCCATCGGCAAGACCTGCGCCCCATCTGCGTGGCGCATGAAAAAGCGTGACTCTGAGAGAGAGTCACGCAATAGATGTGCCAAGTCATACCCCGAACGAGGGATCGGGATTACCCGTCGTACTTCGAGCAGATCAGGGTCACATTGTGCCCCCCGAACCCGAAGGTGTTGTTCATCACATGACGAACGGGCATCTCGCGCGCTGCGTTCGCGACAATATCAATCTTCTCAAACCCGTCATCGAGGTTGTCGATGTTGATTGTGGGGGGGATGATCGAGTGGTTGATCGCCCCGATGCACGCGATGAGCTCAACCGCGCCCGATGCCCCCAGGCAGTGCCCGTGCATGGACTTGGTGGAGTTCATCACGAGCCCGTTGCCCGGCTTGGATCGATCGCCGAATACCTTCTGCACCGCGTATACCTCCGCCTTGTCCCCGAGCGGGGTCGAGGTGCCGTGCGCGTTGATGTAGTCGATATCGTCCGTCGTGAGTCCCGCGTCCTGCAGCGCCCAGAGCATGGAGTTGCACGCGCCGCGACCCTCCTCGTTGGGGGCCGTGATGTGGCTCGCGTCGCACGAGTTGCCCGACCCGGAGAGGACGGCGTAGATCGTTGCGCCGCGTGCTTTCGCGTGCTCCTCAGACTCAAGGACATACATCCCCGCGCCCTCCGCGAGCACGAACCCATCGCGATCCTTGTCAAACGGGCGCGACGCACGCGTTGGCTCGTCGTTGCGGGTTGAGAGCGCCTTCATCGTCATGAACGCGCCGATGCACAGCGGGGTGACTGCCGCCTCGGCACCGCCCGCGATCATCACATCCGCCTTCCCGGATCGGATGTAGTTGACCGCGTCGGCGATCGCGTGCCCGGACGAGGCACACGCGGTCGCGTGGGCGCTCGCTGGGCCCTGCAGGTTGAACTGGATCGCGACATTGCCCGTGATCGCGTTGACCATGAGCTTGGGCACCGTGAACGGGTTGATCCGCGAGGGCCCCTTCTTGGTCATGGTGGTGACCGCGGACTCGATCGCGTAGATCCCGCCGATGCCCGACCCGACGACGACGCCGCGCCGGGTTGGGTCGCCCTGGGTGTGATCCCATCCGGAGTGGCGGACCGCCTCGATCGCGGCCGCGAGCCCGAGCTGGGCGGACCGATCGAGCCGACGGGCTTCCTTCTTATCGATCACGCTCCCGGGGTCCCAGTCGTGGACCTGCCCGGCGATGGTGACGCTCCAATCGTCGTACTCCGCGAAATCGGGGTGCGAGATCGGGGTGATGCCCGACTTGCCCGCGATCATCGCGTCCCAGGTGCTCTGGGCGTCGTGCCCGAGATCCGTCAGGGCGCCGTACCCGGTGATGACAACTCGACGATTCGATTCATTCGACATGGGGTCGTGCTCTCGATCTGAATATGTGCAGGGCTCATGTATCACAGCACCCCACCAGCCTGACTGATGGGGTTGCTCGTGTATTCTGGTTCGGGCCGATCAATCGACGCCGTTTGCCTGCTTGATGAAGTCGACTGCCTGTCCGACGGTCTGGATCTTCTCGGCCTGGTCGTCGGGGATCGAGGTTTCGAACTCGTCCTCAAACTCCATGACGAGCTCGACGGTATCGAGCGAGTCAGCGTTGAGGTCTTCGACAAAGCTGGTGTCGCGGGTGATCTTGGACTTATCAGCGCCCATTTGTTCCGCAACGATCTCGATCACCTTTGCTTCAATTTCCTGTTCGGTCACAGTGTCGTCTCCGGTATAGCAGGGAGTGTCGCTCATCGTGTCCCAAGACACCCGGGCAGACCGTCCCATATCAGGCCACGATTCTAGCCGCCCCGCGTCGATTTGCCAAATCAGGACCCGGAACCCATCTGCGCAGATTTTCGGGCATGGATTCCCCGTCGTCAGGGGGTTATCGACCGGTCTAATCGGCATGTCCGCCCCATGGGTCGCCCACAACCGCCTCGAACACGCGATCACCCTCCTCTGGGTCGATTCTGCCCCCTTGAGGGTCGATGACGCATGGGCACCCGTCGCGTGGGACGGGGTGATCAGTCGGCCCCGGAAGGGGGGCACGGAGGAATCGTCCTATGGGAGCTATGCCCATCGAACCCGAAGCGTTTGCCGAGCAGGTCGCCATGCTCATCCAGCGGATGCAGCCGGGCTTCAAGATCGATCGCGTCAACGCCCAGGAACTGCTCGTCAACGGACGACGCCTGGATCTTGAGAACCTCTTCCGCATGGTGGCGCACGAGCCCGAACGCGGCACCGATATCGTCGAGCACTTCCTTGATCAGCTCTTCGCGGGCGAATCCATGGAAGTCGCGGATGAGACCTTCGATCAGGTCAAGGCACGCATCATGCCCCGTATTCAGCCGGTCTCGATCTTCGAGCACCTGAGTGAGGAGCTCGTTGCCCATGTCCCGTTCGTCAACGACACGGTGATCGTCTTTGTCCTCGATATGCCTCACATGACTGTGAGCATCACAACCGAGCAGGTGGTCCGTTGGGGGATCTCCATCGACGAGCTCGAGGACATCGCCCGCGAAAACCTCGATCTGTACGCGCCGGAACTGGAGCTGCAGGTCATTGAATCCGCCGAGGGCGGACGCGCGGTCATCGTCGCCGAGCAGGACGGGTACGACGCGGCACGATTGCTCATGAGCGATCTGCACACCAAACTCGCTGCCCAGCTCGGGCCCGACTTCTTCGTCGCGACCCCCGCTCGGGACATGTTCATCGCGATGAGCTGCGACCCGATGGACTTTGTTGATCGTCTCCGCAAGCGGGTCAGCGAGGACTTCTCACGCCTGCCCTACCCGATCACCCAGGACCTGTTCCTCGTCACGATGGACGGCGTCGCCGGCACGACCTGGATGCGCAAGGCAGCGTGATCCGCGAAGAACCAACACCTCCAAGCGAGCGATGATGCGTCATCGCTCGCTTTTTCATGCGCGATCCCGGAACGGAACGCACGCGTAGTTCAGGTACGGCTTGTCGATCTGTGAACGCTTCTCAGCCAGCTCCTCGATCGGGTGCTTGTCGCCGTCGTGGAGGTAGTACACTCCATACCCGATCGATTGGAGCTTCTCGAACAGATCCGAATCGCGGACCTGGTTCTCATGGAGCTCAAAGAGCAGCGTCGGCATGTCTCGGCGAAGGGTTTCCCACCCGCCCGCGAACACCGACGGCTCGTGCCCCTCAACATCGCACTTGATGAACGAAACCGGGCGATCCGCGTGCGCTTCGATATACGCGTCGAGCGTGGTGAGGGGGATCGTGAATGAGTCATCCGCCCCGGGGATGTCGCGCGCGATCGAGGCGCCCCCGAGGTGCGACATCTGTCGTTGCAGGACCGCCTCGCCAGGTTCATCGGACAGCCCGGTTTCCGCGATTTCCAGCTGCGAGAACCGGAACGAGTGCCTGAGCTTCTTCAACGCGTCGATCATCTCCGGCTGGGGCTCGAACGCGATGACACGCCCCGACTTGCCCACGGCCTTGGACATCCAGTACGAATAGATACCGGCGTTGGCGCCGATATCGAGTACGAGCTTGCCCGTTAGGTCGTGGGCGAGCATGAACCGGACCTCGTCGCGTTCGGTGCGATTCTTGTACCGATACGCGCGATGGAGCATGTGCAACGATTCGTAGATTCCAAGTCCGCTCATCGCCCGGATCATAGTGGGGGTGCCCCGTCCGCGACGGATCGAGGCGGGCTATTGTTCTGACGCATGATCCTGCTGATCGATAACTACGACTCGTTCACTTGGAACCTCGTCCAACGCTTGGGCGAGCTCGATCGCACGCTTGAGCCCGGGCGCGACCTGGTCGTGGTGCGTCACGATGAGATCACCCCGGACGAAGCCGAGCACCTCGATGGCGGGAAGGGCCCGTCGCATGTCATCATCTCGCCCGGCCCGTGCACGCCCAAAGAGGCCGGGGTCTCGGGGCAGATCATCGATTACTTCGCGGGTCGCGTCCCGATCCTGGGGGTCTGTCTCGGGCACCAGTGCATGGCCGACATCAACGGGATGATCGTCGAACGCCACCCGATCCTGATGCACGGCAAGACCTCATCGATCGCTCACGACGGGCGCGGGATCTTCGAGGGGGTCTCGACGCCGACCACCGTGGCGCGATACCACTCGCTCGTTGTCCGTCGCAACACCGTCCCGGTGCTCCAACCCGGCGAAGACGGGTGGGAGGTCACTGCCTCGTGCTTTGACGAGATCGAGGGCGAGCAGGTCGAGGTCGTCATGGGTCTGCGGCGCGTCTGGGCGGATGCAAACAAACAACCACTCGAGGGGGTCCAGTTCCACCCGGAGAGCTTCATGACCCCAGAAGGGGTGATCATGTTATGGAACTTCCTGCGATTGGGACCCGGCGGGCGCGAAGTGCCCCGCCCGATGCCCAGTGCGGAGTTCACGCTCTGAGATGTGGATACCTCTTCGCGTGTGACAAGCGCCCGCGCGGATGATACAGTTGCGGCATGCTCCACCCCGCACCCACCACAAAGCTCGACCCCACCCTCGCACGCGGCACCGTCCTCGCGGTTCATGATGCGGATGATCGACACCCAGCCCGGGTCGTCATGGGGTTCCCGAACACGGATTACCAGATCGAGCTTGAGATCAAGGGCGATCCGTCGCCGCTCAAGGCGCTTGTTGGCGAGATCGTCCTCGGGAGGATGTTCGTCGAGGCCCGTCGCGTTGATACGCCCAAGGCGGGTGGTCGACGCTTTGAGCCTTGCATTGGGCGTCCGACGCGTTTGCTGGGCACCGTGATCGGTGCGGACCCGGTCTCCAATGTGCTCGTCATCAACGCGGGTCAGCCGATCGCGTTGAAGATCACCGCACCCGGACAGAAGGCGCAAGAGCTTGCAGGCGCAGATTTTATCGTCTGTGATGTGAAGCCCGGCGCGTGGTTCGTGTTCGATCGGGCGTACTAATCCCCATCTGGCACACCACTTAATAGAGGGTGCCCAAATCCCCCAAAATGCCGGGCTTTCCGGGGTTTTCCATTGACCCAAGACTTGAATGCGCGATCATACCGCTGCTCTGTTTGGGACGAGCGAGGAGATGTGTGCATGCGTGAAGTTCTCGACCTTGTCTCACGCCCGCGTTGGGCAGCGACGATCCTTGTCTGCCTGATGGGTTCAACCATCGGCGCGAACGCGACGACCAACGATCAGAACAACGGGTCCAATCCAGATACCGATACCGATCAGCCTGACGACCCCGAGATCCGATACGAGGACTGGTTGTTCGTATCGATCCCCGAGTTTGGGATCGTGCCGATGCAAGATGCAATGGATCCGAGCTCAGAATCCAACCTCGCGATGATGCTGCACGGGGCACCCCTGGAGGCTTACGAGCCCGTCTCGGTGCACGCGACGAATCAGGATCGCAACAACGGTGCGGTCTTGATCTACATGCTCCCGCCGAGGTGTCTGGGCGATTTCACCGGCGACGGCATCGTCAATCTGTACGATACCGCTCTCTTCGTCGAGTTGTTCCTTGCGGGGGACCCACGCGCGGATCTGACCTTCGACGGCGTCGTCGATATCCTCGACCAGATGGCCTTCATTCTTCTGACCACGATGCCGTGTGTCGATTACTGGTCGCTCTGAACCCGACTTACCCGATCCGCGGATCGATCCATCGGTACAGGATGTCCACGATAAGGTTGAACACGATCAGCATCGTCGAGAAGACGAGCACGACCCCGATGATCAGGAAGTAGTCCGCGTTCTGCACGGCACTCACAAAGTGTTCGCCCATGCCGGGCACGGTGAAGACGCGCTCGATCACAAACGAGCCCGTCATCGCGAAGGCCGTCGCGGGCCCGAGGTAACTCAATACGGGGAGGAACGCGTTCTTGAGCGCGTGCTTGATGAGGACGACCCGCTCGGGGTTGCCCTTGGCGCGGGCGGTGCGGATGTAGTCCGCGCCCAGCGCCTCGATCATGCCCATGCGGGTGAGCCGAGCGATGTAGGCTGCGAATGGGAGCGAGAGCGCGAACGCGGGGAGCGCGATTGAACGCAGTGTCCCCCATTGCGCCACGGGGAACCACCCGAGCCAGATCGAGAACACAAGCAGCAGCACCGTCCCGGTCACAAAGCTCGGGAGGGAGATCCCGATCATCGCGACGGACAAGGTGGAGAGGTCCGCGAGGGAGTTGGGTTTCACCGCACCGATGACGCCGGAGATCGTGCCGATGATCAACGCGATGAGGATCGCGGTCGCGCCGAGGGTGACGGACACCGGGAGCGAGTCCGCGATGATCTCGTTGACGGACTTATCGTCGTACTTGAGCGAGGGACCAAAGTCGAAGATGGGACGCACAGGAGGCGGGAGCCCCTCGTCCATCGCGATCTGGCGTTCGCGTGCGAGCTCACCCGAAAGCTTGTCGCGGAGGTACTCGAACCCCGTCGCGCTATCGAGATACGACACATAGAAGTTCGGGAACGAGTCGATGTTGTACTGCTTCTTCATCTGCTCCACGACCTCGGGCTTGGGTCGCTTCTCGGGGTTTTCGACGGGGTTGCCCGGGATCGCGAACGCGAGCACCACGGTGATCGAGTACACCACGAGCAGGATGAGTGGGAGCGCGAGCAATCGACGGATAATGAGGGTCATCATGATTCATCGCCCTCCGTTTCGGTCTTCGATGCATGCATCGGGCGCGGGACATCCGGGCCCTTGCCGTCGCCGAGCACATCGATCAGGAACGCGTTCTGCTTGGTGCGTGGGTGCGTGGAGAGCCCGGTGATCTTGTGCGGGTCGAACATGTAGATCGTCGCGTAATGAAAGATCGGGACGAGGGGGACATCCTCCTCGACGAGGATCCGCTCGGCTTCGCTCAATAGGGCCATGCGTTGCTCAGGGTCGAACTCGACGCTCGCACGATCGAGCAGGTCGTCGTAGATCGGGTTGTTGTACGCGCGATCGTTGTTGCCATCGGTGGAGTAGTTGATGTCGAGGAAGGTCGTCGGGTCGCCGTAGTCCCCGAACCACCCGGCGCGTGCGGTCATGTACTGCTTGTCCTTGAGCTCATCCCGGAAGATCTTGATCTCTTTCTGATCGAGTCGGGTCTGCACGCCCAGGTGCTTCTGCCAGCTCTTAGCGATCGTCTGGGCGATCAGGTCGTGCCCGGCGTCCTTGTTGAACGAGAGCGTGACGACGAAGTCCGCGGGGAACCCCGCATCGGCGAGGAGCGATTGAGCGTGGGCGATGATCTCGTCGCGCTCGGCGCTGTCTCTCGCGTCCCCGATGTTTGGCAGTCCAGTTGGGGAGGTGTACCCCCCGATCGATCCCGGGGGGATGAGCGTGCGCGCGGTAGGCTCGCCCAAGCGCCGGACCTGATCCGCGACGGCCCGTTTATCGATGCACATCGCGAACGCGCGACGCACGCGTGCGTCAGAAAACGGGTTGGGCTGACCGTCGGGAAGGAAGGGCTTGCAGTTGAAGTTGTAGAAGTAAGTCCCGAACGACGAGACGGCGTGCGTGTGCGCCCTCGGGTCCGGGGGGAGCATGCGATCGATCGAGAACTGATCGAGCCCCTGGGCGCGGAGCTGATCGACCTGGTCCTGGTGCTCGCGGAGGTATTGGAGCTTCTGCTCGACCATTTCACCGCGATAGGACGCCGTCACATCGGAGATCCAGTCGACGGCCCCCGTCTGATAGGCGAGCACGCCCGCGTTGGGGTCGTTGATGGAGGGGATGTCGACCGAATCGATCGCGATGTTGTCGCGATCCCAGTAGTGGGGGTTCTTTTCGAGGCGCATGTCGCGCTTCATGCGCCAGCGCTCGAGCGTAAACGGGCCATTGGAGACGAGGACCCCGCCCTGGGTCCACCCGGGTCGCCGGATTAGACGGGCGGACTCGGGGTCGGGGCGTTCGTACTGCGCCACGAGCGGCTCGTGCACCGGGAAGAACACCGCGAACGCGCACAACTCCAGGAAGTAGGGGACAGGCTTCTCGAGCTCGATGATCAGGGTGTGCGGATCGGGCGCGTGCATCCCCACGAGCTCGTCGAACTTCGCTTTGGTCTCGTCCCAGAGCGCGTACGCGCCCTGTTGACGGGCGCTGGGTGAGTCGAACTCACGATCGGTGAACGCGTCGAGCTGCTCGGTGCGCCAGTCGTAGAACGCCTGTGCGCCGCGGATGTTCATGAACATCGCGACATAGTCGGAGACCAGATCTGGCAGCATCGCCCGGCGCCAGGAGTACCGGAAGTCCTCCGCCGTCACGGGCTCGCCGTTGGACCACTTCGCGTCTGTTCGGAGCCGGAAGGTGTAGATCTTGGCGTCGTCGGAGATCGACCAGGACTCTGCGACGGCGGGCTCGATGTCGAACCCGTGACTCAGGACATCGTTGCGTACCAGCCCCTCGTAGATCAGGCGCGCGGTGCGCAGGTCATGCATCCAGCTCATCCGCTGGGGATCGAGCGTGTTGACATCCGAGGAGTTGATGAACACAAGATCGGCGCGCGGGGTCGGCTTGTCGGACACCACGGAGATCCCGATCAGGGTCAAGAGCAGAACGATCGGCACAAGCAGTCGGTACATACCACCACCTTACCGCACAGATCGGGCGGGGTTGACACGCAAGCGGGCAAGATTCATGAGAAAGCGTGGGGGGTGATCAGTTCAGGAACCGATCACCGAACTTGTAGTTCGAATCGATCGTCCCGCCCGGTGCGAGCAGGGCCGCGGCCTGGTTGCGGAAGTCGCGATCGTTGCCCGACTTGAGCTGATCGGCAAAGCTCGTCGTGTCGATCCCGGTCGACGAGCGTCCCCCGAGCTCTGCACCTTTGCGGCGGGCGAAGTACAGCAGGGTCTCGCCCGCCTGCACGGACCGTACGGTCAGGTCCCGCTCGCCCTGGGGCTCGATGGTCTTGGCGATCACCCGACGCAGGGGGAGGGCGATGACATCCGCGCCCAGACGAACCGCGGCACGCGCGGCGTCCGCGTTGATCGTCGCGCTAATGTCCGAGATCGAGACGGTCGTGGCGCTCGACGCATCGAGCGCGAGCCCCTGGACGAACTTTGGGTCCTCGTCCGCGCCCAGCGTGCTCAGGTGCTCGCCGACGAGATCGGAGAGGGCGATGATCGCGTTGGAACGGGTTGCGGTCAGGTCGCGCGTGGGGATGGTCGTTGCTTCCACGAATGCACGGGCGCACGCGTGGGTGTACTCCGCGTCATCGGTGTTGGATCGGGCGTTCTCGAGGATCGCGTTGATGAGCGCTGATGCGTCCGAATCGGTAATCGCGGGCCCGTGCACGCCCGCGCTCTGGAAGAGTCGTCCGGCGCTCGCGACGGCGAACAGGCGCACGCCCGCGTCGTCGTCGTTGAGCAATCGACGGATCCGGGCGCTCGCTGCGGGGGTCGCAAGATCGCCCGAGATGCGCAGGGCGTTGATCTTGCCCTGGATCCCGCGATCGTTGATGAGCTCGTCGATCGTGGGGATGAGGAGCTGGGAGTAGGACTGACGGAAGGCGATGGAGACGCCGCGTCCGTGGAGCGGGGTCGTGAGCGCCTCAAGGGCACGCTTGTTGTCCGATGCGTTCTCAGATGTGAGACGGGGGAGCCAGTTGTTGACGAACTGCTCGATCTGGGTGCGCTGTCCGCCGTTGACGGAGATCGTCTCGATCGTCGAACGCGGGAGATCCGTGACGGGCTGGGCGATCGCGAGGGTCGTTCCCAGCGCCAGCGCAAGGATCTGAAGAGGGCGAGCGGTACGGGCGAAACGGGATGCATTGCGTGCGTGAATCACGATCGAAACCTCTATCAGATCGCGCCGGATCGGATCGCGGCGCGTGGTCATGGTCGGATTGCGGGCAAGGACCCGCGTGGTGGAGTTTATCGCCCAAAGCCGGTCGTTTCTGGGCTTTGGGGTCTCTGTCTCCATACGGATCGCGTTTCGTGCGGATGCGTGGGTTTCATCGCGTGTGACAGGCGTGTGACGATCAGTACACCTCGAGGAAGACGCGTTTGGTCTTTTTGAGCTGCTTGGGGATCATGGATCGTTCCCAGTTGTCCACATCCGTGAGCAGTTCGTCGCTCACCGTCAGGTATTGGGCGAACTGGTCCGGGGGGAGGATCCGGGCGAGGGTCTGGAAGACCCCGAGCTCCATGCCCGCGAGCCCGCAGATGTAGATCAGGGTCCGCTCGGACGCGAGCATCGGGGCGAGGGTGTCCGCGTCCTCACGCAATCGGTCCTGGACATACAACGGGCGGGGCTGATCCGGGGTGGTGTGGCGCGAGATCGCGGTGTGGTAACTGAAGTTCTCGTACTGGTCTTGCCATGATCGCAGGTCCGCGTCGTAGAGCAGGTCGGACTCGTACGGCGTCCCCATGAGCATCGCGACGCGTGAGGGCATTCCTTGCTTAATCAGGTCGAGGATCATGCCTCGGAACGGCGCGATTCCGGTGCCTGTCGCGATGAAGATGTAATCGTGTTTTTCGGGCTCGGCGGGGAGCAAGAATCGTTTGCCTACCGGGCCGGTGAGGTGGATCTCGTCGCCGACATTGAGATCGCAGAGGTAGTTCGAGCAGACGCCCGCAACGAGCTTGTGCGAGTCCCAGTGCTCGTCGATCAGGCGTTTGACGGTGGTGGTGATGATGGTGCCGTCGCCCGTCTCGCCGCCGGTGGGGGCCGCGATCGAGTAGAGGCGGAGCTTGTGGGGTTTGCCCTCAGGGGTCTGCCCCGCGGGGACGACCCCGAAGGATTGACCCGCGGTCCACGAGTTCTCGAGCGCCGTCCCCGAGACATCGATCTCGACATGGCGGATGAACCCGGAGGCCTTGCGCGATTTGGTGCACAACCGCGACGCGTGCACGCGCCCGACGACGGGCTCGACGGGCTTGACGAGGTGCTGGGGGACATCGGGCAACTCGGGGGTGCCCGGGAGATCGCTCGTAGTGGTGGAACTCATAGGGAAGTGTAGGACGGATGAAAAAACACGCCCACGATCGGGTCGCGGGCGTGCGTGGTTTTGGGTGGAGTTCGAGCGGGTTATCCGTTCTCGATTTCCTCGATGCGGATCTCGATCTGGCGCTTGACCCAATCGAATCCCGCGTTCATCTGCTCGAGCAGTTCGTCGGTGACCATCTCCGGCGGGAGCATCTCGGCCATCGCGTCCGCCTGGGCGTCGATTTGGTCGAGCATCTCCCAGAGCGTATCGACATCGTCGGTGGCCTCGATGGTGTCGATGAAGGTCTGCAGCTGGGTACGGACGGTCTCACGCATGTCCTCGGGCGTGTTCTCGAGGATCTCTTCGAGGGTGAGCTCATCCGAATCGTCGCTCATGTCCTCGTCGAAGGATTCGGTATCCTCGTCGGACCAGTCGTCCTCGTCGGTGGGCATGGTCTCTTCGGGTTCGGGCTCGAGCCCGCCGAGCATTTCGAGGCGCTGGGCGGTCGCGTTGAGCTTGTCGCCCGCATCGCCGGTCGCGCGGACCGAACGCATCGCGTTCGCTGCGTCGAGGTAGCTCTGCTGCGCCTCGGCGAGCAGTTCGTCCGCCTTGGCGTTCGCGTCGTTCATCGCGCCTTCCCACGACCCGGGGACATTCGCTTCATGGAGTGACTGGTAGAGCATGCCCTCTTCGCGCTCGCCATTGGATTGACGCATGAGCATCTCGGCGAGAGACTGGAGGGCGTCGGCTTTGTTGATCGTGGCGACGGTTTTCACCGCGTCGCGGGCATCGCCCGAAGCGCGGATCGCGGCACGGATCAATGAGATGGCGTTCGAGTTCGCAGCATCGACCTCGTCATCACGGAGGGACTGGTACTCCGCGACGGCGTTGTTGATCCGGGTCAGCGCGTTGTTCGCGTTGGTGCGTGCTTCGGCAGCGTCGCTCTGGCTCTGGGCGGCACGCTCGCGGAGCTCGTCGATCGCCTCGCCCAGGAGCTTGATCTGGGCGCGGGCCTTCTCGACATTGAGTGATACTTCATTGGCACCGGGGCGGAGCTGGGCGACGATGCCCTCAAGACGGGTCGCTTCGAGGTTGTACTGATCGGCGCGGAGCGTGAACTCGCGGACCTGCTCGGCGATCTTGGCGCCCTCGGTTGCGCTCACGCGGGGGATCTGCAGCTCGAGCCCGCCAGCTTGGTTCCGCTGCTCGGCGGCCTTGTTGCGCAGGTCTTCGATTTTGGACTCGTGACCCGCGATCTCCTCGTTGATCGATTCCATCTGGCGCTGGTACTTGCCGATATCGTCACGACGGAGGACGATGATGGATTCGATCTCCGTGATTTCAGCGCTGGGATCGAACTGGCCCGCGGCCTGGGCGATCGCGGACATGGTCAGGTACTCGTTGATCATCCCGCGGATGATGCGTGCTTGACGCAGTGCGCGGGTCTCGGCTTTGGATGCGTCCTGACCCGCGAGGGCGGCCTGCCCGCGCTTGGCCATCGCCAGCCCGACGGCGGCGGCTTCGGCGAACCCGTTCTCATCGCCCGCGTGCGCCGACAAGGACTGTTCCGCTTGGGAGTACAACTCGGCGCTCTTGGTGGGGGTCGCGTTCGCATCGCCCAAGGCGATCGTGGTGAACGAGCGCCCTGCGTCTTTCACGGCGGCCTGCGATTCAGACTCACCGCCGCAGGCGCTGAGCAGCATCAATGAGCTCACTCCGCCCGCGAGCAGGGTCATCCGGAGCGTCGAGGAAATCGTGGCGTTTCGGCGGGTGGTCATGCGCTTCGTGTCCTTCGAGACGGTTGTGTCCAACCCGGACGCAAAGACCGCGCCGGGGATAGTCCATACTCCAAACATCCAGTCGCGGTTCCGAAACAGGGCGGATCGCTCGTGGGATGGGGGTGTAATGGTAGCACATCCGAGCGATCGTCGCCCGATTGTTGTTGATGGGGGGCGAGTCAGGGGTCGGACTGATCGGGTTTCGGAGGGGTCGGGGCAGGGTTGAGCGGGTAATCGAACCCGAGTTCGGGTCTCGGCTGGTACATCGAGCGGATCCACTCCACGGCCTGCTGGTACTTGCGATCCTTGGTATCGCGGAAGATCGGGCGGAACCCGAGCCCGGGGTACCCCTGCGGGATCTCGGGGTGGGGGATGAGCGCCTTGCCCTGGATCATCCCCATCTGCAGCAGCGGCGATCGATCGGGGTATTCGAAATCGATCAAAGGGCGTCCGTCGGCGAGCTTGGTCTGCTCGATGATGTAGAGGTTGGTGAACGCGGTCTCGTCCGTGTTGGGTTTGGTGTTGATGAGGCGGAAGGAACCGGCATCGACCCCGCCGTGGCATCGGGTTGAAGCGCACGCGTTGATCAGCCACCCGCGTCCCGTGTGGACCTGGTCTTTGAAGAGCTCGAGCGATCGGGGGTTTTCGAGGACCTGCACCTCTTGGTACAGGTCGCGGGCGCGATGTGTAAAGAGGAGGCGGAGCTTATCCACTTCCGGGAGATCGAGCACGGCGTTGCGCTGGGATTCGTCGGGCGAGAACTTGTCGGGGTTCTCTCGCATGAGCTTCAGGATCGTCTCGTCGGGGACCCTGAGCTTGGGCGGATCGCGGAGATCGATCTCGTACACCCGGAGCAGGTTGAGCTGCTCTACGCTCAGGTGGGGGAGCACATTGCGTTCGATGCTGTACGCTCGCTCTGGGTCGGTGGGCGAGGACTCTGTGTTTGTTTGCGTTGGGGTCGTTGGATCGTCCTCATCCTCCCCGGAACTCTCGGCGAGCTTTTCGTGCTCACTGAGCCAGGTGTGCAGCAACTTGGCGTGCGGGTTATGGGGATCGATGATGAGGATCGAGGAAAGCTCTTTGAGCGCGATCGAATAGGCACGCCGGGCACGGAGCCACTCAACCAGGGCAAGGCGAGAGTCCACATCATCGTCCGCGATGGTTGCGCGGAGCTGGGCGTATCGCTCGGCGATCGGGGGCAGGATCACGATGTTTGCGACATTTTTGCGCTGGAAGGTCGTTTCGATCCCGTTGATACCGATGACAACTTCGCGGTCGTTCTCAGAAACGAGCTCGCCAGTGATTGTCCGCCCAGATCGGAGGGTGATGACACACTCGCGAATCCCCTCGTCCTCGGGTTCAGTATCTCCCGCCCAGGCGACGGTGATGATCCGCGCCGCGGTGTCGCGTTGCGGGATCTTGGCGCTTGTGAGCAGCATCGCCCCGGCACCCGCGACGATAGATGAGCCTGCGAGCAGGCGCAGTGAGAGCGAGAGAAGGGGTCTCGCGATCGGATCGTGGTGGTGGGATCGGGCAGGCATGGGCGCGTAGGAGTATACCGCCAGGGTGGTGATCCGGTTCCATAAGATAGAAGAACGCACGCCCGCAGCGGGTGCTGCGGGCGTGCGCGGATTGTGACGCGACAGGAGCGTGCAGGGTCAGGTCAGGCCTTGACGCCGCACTTCGCGAGTGTCTCGGTGATGCGTTCGCTGAGCAGATCAGGGGTGAAGGGCTTGACAACATAGTTGTTGACGCCGGCCTTGATCGCCTCGATGACGCGAGCCTTTTCCGCTTCTGTGGTGACCATGATGAGTGGGGTGCTCTTGTCGTTCTGGCGGAAGGTCTTGACGAAGGTCAGCCCGTCCATGTTGGGCATGTTCCAGTCAACCAGGCAGAGCTCGGGCTTGAAGGCACCGATCTTGCTTAGGGCGTCCTGCCCGTCGCATGCCTCTTCGATTTCGGTGTAGCCGAGCTGCTTGAGCACCGACTTCTGAATGTTTCGCATGGTCTTCGAATCGTCGATCAGTAGGATTCTCATTGTTTGTTCCTCTTAAGTATCTCTGCTGTGGTGCTCAGGCAGCGTTGGTCTGGGGCTGGTTCGATTCCGCAGCGGCTTCGCGGATGGCGATCTCGAGGACCACCTCGCCGCAGTCGGTGTTGCACGGGATCTTGACGCAGGCGGTGCCCGACGGGGTCGAGACACGATGATTCGCGCCGATGACAACAGAGGGGCATGAGATCGAGACGCCCTTGCGCTGGAACTCAGCTTTGGCGTTCCCGGAGATCATGTTGACGAGCTCGCCGACAGCGTCAGCAAAGTCCTCGCCTCCTTCTTCCATCTCCATTCCTGTGAAGAGAGTGACGATCGACATCGCGGCATCCTTGGGCATGCTCAGGACGATGGTGCCGACCATCTCGCCCGAGACACCGATGATGCCTGAGACATCGTGGGTTGCGGTGTTCTCGGTTTTGATGCTCGGTTCCCCGATCTCAACGGGGAGTTGGAACATCGTCGAGAAGACATTCTGGATCGATGTCATGAATGGGGTGATGTAACTCGCGTCCATGTGTTGGCTCCTTGAGGTCAATCCGTTTGGTTAGGCGTGTGCAGCGACAGCGGCGCGGTGGTTCCGAGAGACACGCATGAGCTCGGCGATGTCCATGATGAGACTGACGCCGCCGTCGTTGCGGACCGTCGCGCCTGAGATCGGTCCGTCTCGTTTGACCCCATCGAGGGGCTTGATCACGATTTCCTGCTGCCCGATCACGCGTGTGACCCGCAGCCCGATGATTTTCTGGTTGAACCCGATGACGACCACGAAGGGCTCATTCTGACGGGCGTGCTCGGGGACATCGAAGACATCCTGCGAGCTGATAAGGGGGTATACCGACCCGCGGAGATGGATCACGGGCTCGTCGCCGAGCTTGGAGAGCATGTCCGGGGTGGGGTTCACGATCTCGGTGATGTTCGTCAGCGGGATCGCAAAGACCTCGTCGGAGACCGCAACCATCATCGCGGGCATGATCGCGACAGTCAGCGGGATCGTGATGTTGATCGTGGTCCCGTGCCCCTTCTTGGACTCGATCGTGATCCCGCCCTTGAGCTTGGACTCGATGTTGGTGCGGACGACATCCATCCCGACGCCACGACCCGAGAGGTCCGAGACCGCTTCGGCGGTCGAGAACCCGGGTTCGAGGATAAACCGGAAGACATCCTCGTCAGGGAGTGCCGAGAGCTGTTCTTCGGAAACGAGCCCTCGTTCGACGGCCTTGGCGCCAATCACGGCGCGATCGAGACCCTTGCCGTCGTCGATGATCTGCACGCAGACATGCGATCCCTCGTGCCCGGCGACGAGTCTGATTGTGCCGGTTTGGTCCTTGCCCGCAGCTGAGCGGACATCGGGCATTTCAACACCGTGGTCCGCGCTGTTGCGGAGCAGGTGGACGAGGGGGTCGCCGAGCTCTTCAATGACGGACTTGTCTACTTCGGTGTCGCCACCGACGATCTCAAGGTTGATCTGCTTGCCGGTTTTGGTGGCCAAGTCGCGGATGAGGCGTGGGTACTTCCCGAAGAGCTTGTCGAGGGGCTGCATCCGGGTCCGCATGACCGCGAGCTGAATGTCACCGGTGACCCGATCGAGGGTGCTCGCGGTGACTTCCATCTGCTCAACGAGATCGGGCTCGATCATGGATCGTGCGACATCTTCTGCCATTGCACCGATGCGGTTCTTCTGGAGTACGAGCTCGCCGACGAGATTCATCAGAGATTCGAGTCGCGATACCTCTACACGGATCGTCTGCTCGATCGCGGCAGGGGCGCCCTTACTACGAGACGCCTGGCCGGTATTGTCCTGGGCGGACAACACGGGTGCGCTGGATAGTGCGGGCTTGTCCTCAACGAGGGCATCGGGCATGGTCCCAATCGATTCGGTTGATGCATCGTCCGATCCGAACGAGATCCCGCACGCCATCAGCGCGTCGTAGGCATCGGCGTTCTTGGGAAGGTCCGCATCACCCAGGTCCTCGCCGTCGCAGAGACGCTGGATCTGTTCAAAGAGCGCGTCTGTCGGCCAGGTCACGAGGACCTGATTCGTGAGTTGCTCGGTCTGCTCGTTGAGCAGGACACATAGTGCCATCAGTCGTGGGGTGAGCTGGGCGATCTGTGGATCGCTCAACTGGGCGAGGTGATCGATAGATTGATCGAGCGTGGTCGCGATCTTCATCACGGGTTCGATCTCGAAGAAATCGATGGTCTTCACGACATCCTCGAAGAGCTCTTCAAGGTTTGCGTTCGCTGATGAGCGGGTATCCTGGTTGTTCAGGTCACCGAGGCGCGCGGACGCCTGCTCGAGTGTGTTCTTGATATCGCTGGCCATGTGCTCGATGAGATCGAGCTTTCCTGCGTCCAGCGAGATCTGCTGGCGCGTGCTCCCATCGCTGGCGATGATGGGTTCGGCGCTGACCGCCTGGCTGATCGGGGTGGATTGATCGTCCGTGTTACCGGAGACTGTCCCACCCTCGCCGAGGACGGTGAGCTTCTCGATCAGGGTGGGGTCCGCAGCGGTCAGGTCGGTGTTGCCCGCGCTGAGCTCCTCGAACTGGATTTTGAGGACATCGACGGCTGCGAGCAGCAGGTCCATCTCGGTCTTCCCGATGACGAGGTCCCCGTTGCGTGCCACATTGAGCGCGCTCTCGGAGCAGTGCGCGATCGCGACCAGATTGGTCAGCGCGAGGAAGGAGGCGCTGCCTTTGATCGTGTGGAGTGCGCGGAAGATCTGGTTGAGAAGCTCCGGGTCTTGCGGGGTGGCTTCCAGGTCAACGAGATCGCTCTCGAGCTCTTCGAGAAGCTCGCCGGACTCGGTGAGAAAGTCTTGCAAAATATCGGGATCGAAGTCGTTGATGGACATGGTTTAGCTCCCGGTCTTTGAGTTGACGAACTCGCACTTCTGATAGCAGAACCCCTGCGGGATATCGAGCTGCGTGAACTTGTTGGTGAGTGATGAGATGCGTTCGGAGTGCCCGATGAACAGGGTTCCGTCTTTCGCGAGTTGATTGTCGAACATGGAGATGACGCCCTTCTTCATCGCGTCATCGAAGTAGATCAGCACATTGCGGCAGAAGATCACATCCCAGGTCCCGTGGCGTTTCGCAGCCATCGTGTCCTTGAGATTGTGGCGCTCGAAGGAGACCATCGAGCGGATATCTTCATTGAGAATGTAGTTGCGCCCGTCGACCTTGAAGTACCGGTCGAGCATGAGCTTGGGCGTGGTGCGTACGGCGTAGTTGGAGTAGACACCGCTCTGGGCGATCCCGAGTGCCTTCTCGGAGATATCGGTGCCGAGGATCTCGATGTGCCAGTCTGAGAGGCGAACACCGAGCGAGCGATGGATCAGCATCGCGAGGGTGAATGGTTCTTCGCCGCTCGAGCAAGCCGCGGACCAGATCCGCAGACGCTTATTGCGTCGAGTTTCGAGGAGCTCGGGCAGGATGACTTTCTCGAAGACATCGAGCTGGGCCTCGTTGCGGAAGAAGCTCGTCTCGTTGATGGTGATCCTGTTGAACATCTCCTGGAACTCGTCCATCTGGTACGGTCCCATGGTCAGGTACGCGATGTACTGATCAAAGTCCTCGAGCTCGAGCTCGCTCAAGCGGTGTGAGAGACGAGACTCGATCACATACTTCTTGTTGTCAGGGAAGTGGATGCCAGAGCGGTCGTAGATGATCTTGGCCATCTTCGTGAACTGGTCCTGGGTCATTGAGATTCTAGAGGATAATGCAGACATGGAGTTTCTCCGCTCGAGGTCAAGCCCAGATCAGGCCGCGGCCTTCATAGTGGTGATGTTGTGAAGGGACTCACGGCTGAGCAGGTTCTCGAGCTCAAGCAGGATGAGGAGCTGGCCGTCAAGCTTGGCAACGCCTGAGACATAGCTCGCGTCGATCGGAGAACCCATCCGGGGTGATGGCTCGACGATGTTCGACGCGATCCGCATCACTTCCCGGACCGAGTCAACCACGAACCCGATCGTGTTGCCCATGATCTCGATCACGATGATACGGGTGTGCTCGTTCTTCTCGGCCCGTGGGAATCCGAACTGGACGCGCAGATCGAGCACCGGGATGATCCGTCCGCGGAGATTGATGATGCCTTCGACGCCCGGAGGACTCTGGGGCACCTTGGTCAGATCCATCATGCGATTGATTTCTTGTACGCGGAGGATGTCCACCGCGAAGAGCTCATCGCCGACGGTGAAGCTGACGAGTTGGAGCTGCTGGGGCCCCTGCCCGGTGAGCTTGTGTGTTTGTTGCTTCGGTTGGGTCTTCATCGTGTCAGTTCCTGGAGTTGTGGGCCCATGAAACTCAGTTCTCGTTCAAATCGAGAGAAGATTGAAGTGGAAGTCCTGAATTGCGTTCAAGCTCGACGAAGTTGCTCAGAACTAGGGGGGTGGGTTCCGATAGCCCTGCTCTCTGTCATGCCGAACTTGCTTAGGAGCAACCTGATGTCTTTGGGGTGCATCACGGCATGCGATGCGCCCGCATCGATGACGGCCTTGGGCATCCCGTTCACAACGCAGGTACTCCCGAGCTGGGCGATCACCTGCCCGCCCGAGCCCTTGATCTTCTTTGCACCCTTTGCGCCATCGGCCCCCATGCCGGTGAGCTGGATCGCGAGCAGGTGCTCACCCCAGATCTCGGCGCTCGCGGAGAAGAGCTCGTCGACCGATGGGCGATAGGCCGCGCCTTCGATCGAGTCGATCTGTCGGGCGACAACCTTGCCGCCCGCGACTCGCAGGGGGCGTGTGTGGGTGCCGCCCAGAGCGATGTGGATGCCTGGGTTGCTCAGGATGGACCCCTGCTCGGCGATCATTGCACTGCAGGCGCAGTGCTGGTCCAGTCGCGTCGCGAGCGAGCGTGTGAACAGGGCGGGCATGTGCTGGGCAACGATGATCGGGACGCGTAGGTCCCTGGGGATCGCGGAGAAGATTTCTTCGAGGACAGGCGGACCTCCGGTGGAGGAACCCACGACGATTGCTTTGACGCGATCGAGATCGATCTCGGCGCTCGAGCTTTCGGTCTCTTGCTCGGCGGGTGCGCTCTGGGCCTTGGAGCTTGTTGGTTTGGTGCTGGTGCGATGGGTGCTGAATGCGTTGAGCTTCGCGATGAGCTCCGCGCGGAACCCCGCGTCGTGCTGACCCACCAGGCTCGGGTCCTTTGCGATGAAATCCGCAGCACCGATGCGGAGTGCCTTGAAAGTCTCGTTGGAGCCCGCCACCGTCAACGATGAGCACATCAGGACCATCGGGTTGAAGTCATGACACTTCACCTTGATCTCACGCAGCGCGCTGAGCCCGTCTTTGCGGGGCATCTCGATGTCGAGCGTGATGATGTCGGGCTTGAGCTCGAGGGCCTTTTTGACCCCGTCCTCCCCGTCACGCGCGGTCGCGATGACCTCGAAACCACGCTCCGCGTTGATCATCTCGGAGATGACCTTTCTCATGAACGCGGAATCATCGATGACTAATACACGCAAGGGGCACCTCGCTGAGGAAAAGATGAGCGGATGATCCTGTTTTCGGTTGCTTTGATGCCCCTCTTGATCGAGCGTGGGGAATTGCGATCGCGCGGCGTAGATCGCGGCTCGGTGTTTACGCAATCCAATGGGCGCAAAGAAAAAGCGACGCCTAACGGCGTCGCCCAACAATGCCCAGGAGAGGACTCGAACCTCCACTCTCGTATAATGAGAACCACCACCTCAAGGTGGCGCGTCTACCAATTCCGCCACCTGGGCCAGTTGTGAGGGGAAGTATACACCCCCGCTGACAGTTGTCGAGTCCAACGAGCACGCGATTGATGCGCTCGGGTCTGGATTATCGGATCCACTTGGCACGGTGTCCCTTGGGCGCGTCTATCATCCAACGAAAGCCGGTTCGGGGCGCGGCAGGTCGCCCCGAGCGTGCAATCGATCCACTCAGATCAAGGACCAGTCCCGATGAGCATCGACGCTGCAGATACCAAACACAAGTTGTACGAGCATGTCCGCGCAGGCGCCCAACAGGCGGATGTCTTCGCGGATGTCAAGGTCGGTGCCGACGGCGTCCGGTGCGAAGCCGATGGGTCCGCGGAGCCTGCTTTTTATCGGGTCTACATTGAAGAGGGCGAGGTCTGGGTCGCGATGGAGACCGAGGATCGGTGGCTCTCCGGGTCTATCGAGGGCGACTTGGTCGGGACAGGCGACAAGCTCGATGAGCTGCTCGAGGAAGAGATCATCGATCTGGGGCACCACAACGCGGTGGTGGAGTTCGAGCACTTCCGATCGCCGGAAAAGGTGTATGTCTTCCGCTCGAAGCTCTCGACGCCGTTGAGCGATCCGAACGCGCCGGCGCACGCCCTGATCTGGTTGCTCGGATACGAAACAGTATTCCGCGACTTGGGTGATATGAGCGAGGACGACGAGGACTGATCGGGCGGGATGGGCCCGTCCTGAACACGAGTAAAAGGCAGCACGCACCATGCGTATTCTCATGCTCGGATGGGAGTTTCCCCCCTTTATGGCTGGCGGTCTGGGGACCGCGGTCGAGGGTCTTACGCGCTCGCTCGTCAAGAAGGGTCATGAGATCGTTTTTGTCCTCCCTCAGGCGATCCCCGAGGGGCACCAATCGCATGTTGAGCTGGTCGGGCCCAAGGCCTTGGCGCGTCGGGTGTCCTCGCTGCGCCAAGGAACCATCCGCCCGCAACCGATCCCGGTCTCGACCCCGCACCACACGGACGAGCCCGTGCGCCAGGACGACCCGGAGCTGATCGAGCTGCTCACGCGCCGGGTGGAGGAGTTTGAGACGAGCTACCCGAGCTCGTACCCCGGGGTGGACGCGGGGAACTCGCTGACGCGTCTGATCCATGAGATTCAGGAGTCACGGACGATCCAGTCCCAGGCGCGGGCGTCGCTGCGTGATCCGAGCGGGATGGTGGCGCTGCGGACCGCGAGCGCCGAACAAATCGCGGACGCGTTTGAGGATGTGCTCGAATCGATCGAGGGGCTCGGGTCGTGCTCGAGTGGGTACGGGTCCGATCTCTTCGGCGACGCCGAGCGGTACGCACGACTCGTTGCGGCGCTGGGGTTGACAGAGCAGTTCGATGTCATCCACGCGCACGATTGGCTGACCTATCAGGCCGGTCTCTTGCTCAAGCAACTCACGGGCAAGCCCCTGGTCTGTCATATCCACGCGACGGAGTTCGATCGCTCGGGCGAGCATATCAACCAGGGCGTGTACGACATCGAACGCGCTGGGATGCAGGGCGCGGATCGCGTGATCGCGGTCTCGCGCCTGACCAAGGCGATCGTGCACGCGCGCTACGGCGTGCCCGATTCAAAGATTGATGTGGTGTACAACGGCGTCGCCCAGCACGAGGCCCAGCCCCAGCGCGGGGCGGCGATCGAGCGGGACGAGAAGATCGTCCTCTTCCTTGGGCGCATCACGATGCAGAAGGGCCCGGAGTACTTCATCCAAGCAGCAAAGCGGGTCTTGGAGAAGGACGACAAGGTCAAGTTCGTCGTCGCGGGCTCGGGCGATATGGCGGTGCGGATGATCGAGCACGCCGCGTCGATCGGGATCGGGCACAAGGTCCTGTTTACCGGTTTCCTGCGCGGGCGCGATGTCGATCGCGTGTACCAGATGGCGGACTGCTATGTCATGCCCAGCGTGTCCGAGCCCTTCGGGATCGCCCCCCTCGAGGCGATGCGGAACGATGTCCCCGTGATTGTGTCCAAGCAATCGGGCGTTTCCGAGGTCCTGACCCACGCGCTGAAGGTCGATTTCTGGGACACGGACGAGATGGCTAACAAGATCGTCGCGGTGCTGCGCTACCCGCCGCTCGGGCAGACCCTGCGAGAGCACGGGCGGTTCGAACTGCGTGGTCTGAACTGGGACGGTGCAGCCGAGAAGTGCGTCAAGGTGTACGGGCGTGCAATTGCATCACACTGAGTGATGTTTAACCCACATCCCGACCCTGGAACAGGATCACCGCCAGCGACAGGAACACCACAATCTGGCAGAGCCCGTACGCGTACACGAGAAACACATGCGTGAGCGGGATCGGCTGGTTCTGGGTGATCGCATCCAGCAGCCAGAATGATTGCATGTTGGGGACGACGGACCAGATGGCGAGCGGGACGGGGTGGGTGATCGTCCGCTGACGGAAGAGTGAGTCGCCCGGGAGTGGGGGGCGTGACAACGGGACCGCGTCGCGTCCGATCTGCATCAATGCGATGCGTGTCGCGTCCATGTCCACGATGAACAGTCCGGGCTCGTCGCGGGCGTCCTTCTCGAGGGGCGTGCCGGGCTCGAGGGGCGCGAACTCGGGGGTGATCATCCCAACACCCGAGGGGGTCGAGCCGTAGTAGACCGGATCACCGATCTGGATGTCCTCGCGGGGTGGGCCGAGCATCGTGATGTACAGGACCGACCCGGGCTCGCGGAGCATCACCTGGTTGAAGTAGGAATCGTCCTTGAGCGGCTCCTGATCGAAGCTCAACAACTCGGTGAGTGTCACATACCGGCGCGGGTCGAAACCGGCCTCGATGAACTCTTCGAGTTCCATGTTGTTTCGCGCCGCCGCGAGATCCCACACCTGATCGTTGAAGAAGTCGTAGAGATCGAGGTTGGTCGGGGATTCGGTGACGGCGACCTGCCCAAAGCGCTGGTTCTCGAAGATCCCGCGCCCGAACCAGTAGTTCGAGAGCAGCCCGATCATGAAGATCCCCGCGCACAGCACGATCGTGACGACCTGCCCGAACCGGGTGGAGATCGCGGTGGCGATCGAGGTCATGACCATCAGCGCCATACCCAGGCACGCGCACGCGAGCATGATTTGCGGCTTGAAGTTCTCGCTCGGGTCCATCAGGGCCCAGTCCTCATCGATGAACAACGAGGCGCCGTACCCGATCCAGAGCAGGGGCAAGAGGGTGAGTGCAGCGGTCTGCCCGAACGACCATCCATAGGCGAAGTTCCCCAGCGCCCCAAGCAAGACGGAGAGGAAGATCGAGCCCACGGAGAAGAGGATGACGGGCCAGACCGGGTCATCGGCAGCGGTCGAGAGGATCCCGTGACGGATCCCGAAGAGCAGGTACGCGACCATGATCAGAATCGCGACGAGCATCGCGACCGAAATTCCCAGGAACTTGCCCAGGATCACGCTCGTGCGGGAGATGGGCTTGGAAACCACTGTGAGGACGGTTTTGTTGTCGATCTCGCGGGATATCGCCGCGGTGGAGATGAACGCGGCGAGGATGATCCCGAGCAGGAAGATGCCTCCCATGGAGACATCGAGGAGCATTTTGTCATCGGCGGTGACCTCGCCGGGCACATTGGAAGCGCCCATAGTGAACCCGACGACCCAGGTGTTGAGCAGCTGGATGAAGGCCGCGAGCAGGAGCATCACAAAGAACACCGGCTGACGGATGCTCTCTTTGAGCGCGTTACGGGCAATTGGTATGACTGTCGTGATCATGGACGCGGATGATAGGGTGGCTTGCGGCGTGTGTGGGGGCGCAGGGTCTGCGCATGGTTCTGGATGTGGGGACGCTGCGGTTGGTGCTACGCGTCTGTGCGTGATCGGTTCGGTGGGGGTCTGGAGAAAGTTGAAGATTCTGATCGGTGGGGTGTGAACCGTTGCGTGTGTGTGATCGTAGGGTGGGGCATTGCACGCACGCCGATGGATCGCTGGGGACGCGATCGGGGCGAGGAAACCGCGTTCGGGGCGTTGATTGCCACTTATGCGACTGATGCACCTAGTATCACCACCCCGGCGTGTGGGCACGGGGTGACGCGCGAGGCGCGATACCGGATACCCGACATGCGACGAGTGCTCGCGGGCACAGCACGCGATCAAGACAGAGGATGACGCACCCAATGAATCAGGGCGACTATCTGACTTACCGCAAGGCGGCAAACACGGCCATCATCGGGCTGGTTATCCAGCTCGTGCTGACCCTGACGATCTTCTTCTATACCCAGGCCTCAGGCGATGACAGCGCGGCTGCGGGAACGGTGTTCCTGCTCAGCGGGGTCCTCGTCTGGGGTGTGCTGCTTCTGGTCTTTGATCAGCACCGGCGCGAGCGGATCGAGGCGATGGAAGCCGAGCAGCTCGCGGTGTCCGGCGCCGCAGCAGCCAGCGCGTTCGAGAACAGCAACGACGAGCTCCGCGTTGCGGCGCGTCGTCTCGCGTTCATGTATAAATGGATCGTGCCAGGCACGGGTCTGCTGCTCGCGCTGATCACGATCTGGTTCGGGTTCGGCGCGTTCAGCGGGATCGAGCCCGGAGATCTGAACACAACGAGCAAGCCCGGTTGGGCGCTCGCGATCGGGATCTCGATCGCGGTGGTCGGGTTCGTCTTCGCTCGGTTCGTTTCGGGCATGGCCAAGGTCGACGCGTGGACGAACCTGCGAGCGGGTGCGACGACCTCGGTCGCGGCGGCGCTCGTGGGTCTGGTGCTCGCGATCGGCGGGTTCCTTCAGCTCGCGCTGGGTATCGATTTCCTTGTGAACTACGGCCCGTACATTATCTCGGTCGGGATGATGGCTTACGGCGTCGAGATCATCCTCAACTTCCTGCTCGATCTGTACCGCCCCCGCAAGCCCGGCGAGCTACCCCGACCAGCGTTTGACTCGCGGTTCTTGAGTCTGCTCGCGGCACCGGATCGGATCGCGGAGAATGTCGGCGAAGCGGTCAACTACCAGTTCGGGATCGATGTCACGAGCTCGTGGTTTTACCAGCTCCTGAGCAAGTGGATCGTCGCGCTGATCGCGATCGCGGTCGGGATCGGGTGGCTGATGTCGTCCATGGTCGTTGTCGAGCCCCACGAGCGTGGGTTGATTCTTACCAACGGCGTAATCTCCGAGCCATTGTTCAGCTTCGGTGAGAAGGGTGAGGGCGATGTCGGCCCGGGGCTGCATGTGAAATGGCCCTGGCCGTTCTCAACTTACGAGACCCCGGTCTCCGTCGGGCGAGGCGATCAGGAAGTCCGAACCACAACCGGTGTGCGTGTGCTGCATCTTGCATCGAACCCGCCCGAAGATGACAAGAACATCATTCTCTGGACAGAGAATCACACCCGAGGCGAGCGTCTCAACATCGTCCAGCCCGAGCGGAACCCAGAGATCGAAGCGCGCGCGAGCGATGAAGCAGCGAGCAGCGTCGCAGAGCTCTCGCTGGTAGCGGCTGAGGTGCCCATGCATTTCGTGGTCCGCAATGTGAAGCTGTACGATCAGTTCGCAGCCCCGGGTCAGCGTGATCAGGTCCTGCTACAGGTCGGGCGTCGTGTGGTGACGCAGTACCTGGGTGAGCTTGCGATCGACGAGGTGCTCGCGACAAATCGGACCACGATGCCTGCGGAACTCAAGCAGCGACTGACAGACGCGTACGCCCAGCTCAACGACGGGCAGGGTGCCGGGATCGAGATCCTGTTCGTCGGGGTCAACGGCGTGCACCCGCCGACCAAGGTCGCGCCGTCCTTCGAGCGTGTGATCTCCGCGCGTCAGAACCGTGAGTCGGTGATCGAGTTTGCGCGGAAAGAGCAGATCGCGATGCTCGCAGATATCGCGGGCTCGGTCGAGCTTGCGGAGGAGATCAGCGCCAAGCTCGTCGTGCTCGAGGCCTTGCGTCGAAGCGAGGGCAACGAGTCCGACGCATTTATCGAGGCCGAGCTCGAGGTTCAGCGCCTGCTGGAACGGGCAGGCGGCGAAGCGGGCGAGCTCATCCTCAGCGCCAGCGCGAACCGGTGGGTGCGTCATATGAGCGAGCGCGGGCTCGCGAGTCTGCTGCAAGGGCAGCAGGCGGCGTACCTCGCGTCCCCGGAGCTGTACCGGAGCAACATGTACTTCGAGGCGTTGCTTGTCGCGATGCGAGAATCGCGGGTGTACCTGACACCCGGGGAGCTCGAGTCGCTCAAGATCCGCCTTGAACTTCAGGATAAGAAGGCCGGGACGACCGTGTTCGATGCTGAACGCGGCGCCGATCTTCAGTAACAACCCAGTCCCCTTGTGATGAATGCCCGGGCGATCACCCGGAGCGTGTGATCCTCGCCGAGCAGTGCGACAATGGAGAACGAGCCGTGTTGAAGCTCAAATCAATGTTCATCCCCCTCTTCGCGGTCATCTTTATCCTGATGCTGATTGCGTTTAGCGCGACCTATACCGTGCGTTTCACGGAGATCGGGGTCAAGACGACCTTCGGGAGCGCGAACGACAACTCGATCGTGGACGAGCCCGGGCTGCACTTCAAAGCACCCTACCCGTTCCAGAGCGTCACGAAGTACGACAAGCGGATCCGTCTTGTGCAGACCCGCTCAGAGACGGTGCAGACGGCGGACGATTTCCAGATCATCGTCGAGTCGTACCTGTTCTATCGCGTGTCGGACCCGCTCAAGTTCTTCCGCAGCTTCTCCAACGCGGGCGATCGTGCCCAGGAGCATTACGCGAAGGCGGAGAACGATGTCCTGCGTGACCTGCTCCGCAGTGCGCTGGGTGAGACGAGCCAGTACCGCATGGAAGACCTGTTCACCAGCGAGCAGGGCGCATCCGTCATCCCCGAGCTTGAGTCTTCCGTGCAATCGCTGCTCGTCCAGGGCGGCACGGGCGGTCAATCGCTCGACGCGTACGGGATCGAGATCATCAGCGTCGGCATCGATCGCATCGTGCTCCCCGAGGAAACCACCGGGGCGGTCATCAACCGGATGGGCGCGAACCGCGACCGGCTCGCGGAGCGGTACGAGTCCGAGGGGCGTTCCAAGGCACGCCTGATCAACGCAGAAGCAACGAGCCAAGCCGAACGGATCCGCGCGTTCGCCCAGCGCCGCGCCGACGAGATCCTCGCGAAGGGTGAGGAAGAGGCAGCGCCCTACCTTGCCCAGCAGAACATCAACCCCGAGCTCGCGGTCTTCATCCAGAACATCAAGCTCATGCGTGAATCGATGGCCAAGAAGTTCACCCTGATCTTCTCGACCTCGGATTACGGGATGCAGCTGTTCGACCCCGAGATCCTCAAGATTTCTGACGGCGAGATCCCCACGCCCGAGGCGCGTCAACAGAACACCGGCGGGGCGGAGGACTGATCCATGAGCGACCCTCACGAACACGATCAGCCCGTGCCTACCGATCCTGTCCTGGGTGATGATCTCGACGAATCCGGTGCCGAGTCCGTGCCTGAGCCCGGGCTCATATCCGGACGCAGCGCCTCCGTGCGTTTCGATCGGCGCTCCACGAGCGCGCACACGAACAACCGGGCGCGGATGGACGCGGCGAACCAATCGCTCGCCGACGCCCTGAAGATCACTTATGTCTTCCTCCAGTTCGGCATGGTCGTCCTGGTGGTCCTGTTCTTCTTCTCGGGGGTCCAGCGGATCAACGAGGGCGAGCGTGGCATCAAGGTCTTCCTGGGCAAACCCACCGAGACCAACATCGAGCCCGGGGCGCACTTCACGGCGCCCTACCCGATCGGGGAGATGATTCGTGTCGGTGCCGGCGCGGTCGAGATCCCGATGGGTCGTGACTTCATGCCCTCAAGAGCGGGTGGGCTGAGTGAGAACGACCTGCTGAACACGGATCTCGGGTCCTTCAAGTCGCTCGGGCGTCTGAACCCGGGCGAGGATTCGATGATCATCACCGCGGATCAGAACATCGCCCACGCGCAGTTCCGCGTGAACTACCATCGCTCGGATCATCGCGAGTATGTGCAGAATATCAGCTCGCAACGAGACGAGGAAAACCTTGTGCGTCTGATCGTTCGTCGTGCAGTGGTGCACACCATGGCCGAGACCACGATCGATGATCTGCTCAAGACATCCGCAGAAACGATCGGCGAACGGATCCGGGTGATCGCCCAGCGCTCGCTCGATGACATCGAGACCGGGATCACGATCGATCGCGTGGTGATCGTGCGCAAGAGCCCGCCGCTGTATCTGTCCAACCAGTTTGCATCGGTGCAGTCTGCCGCCCAGAACGCGGGCAAGGAACGCGAGGGGGCGTTGCTCCTGCGTGAGCAGATGCTCAACGAGGTCGCCGGGCGTGCCTCCGGCGTGCTAATCGAGATGATCAACGAGTACGAACGACTCACCGAGCTCGGCGAGATCGAAGAATCCGAAGCACTCCTTGCTCAGATCGACATGGTGCTCATGGGCGGCGAGGTGAACTGGAACGGTCAGTCCACGATTTCGCTCGTGTCGGGGGAGGTCTCCGAGATCCTCAAGAACGCGCAGGCCCAAGCGTCCTCACGCGTGTCCCGTGCGATCGCGGACCTCGAGCAGTTCCGAGCCAAGCAGGCCCAGTTCGAGGCGAACCCGACCCTCATGATCGCACGCGACTGGTCCGCGGCGATGGCGGCCTTCCTCAACAAGGACTTCGTTTCCACAATGTACCTCCCGGAAGGGCGTGACGCGGAGCTGATCCTCAACCCGGATCAGGATTGGGAAGAGGAACGCATCCGCGAGCAGCGTCGCGCCGAAGCGGTCGAGCAGCAACAACGCCGACGCGAAGAGGCGACACGAGATTTCTACAGGACCCAGCGCGGGATCCAGGCGGAGGACGCAGAGTAAATGACCCAGGTCAAAGCGAGCACGAGCAATCCGCAAAGCACACCCGCATCCAACCCCCGAGCGGTGGTTGGGTGCCAGCAGCTGTCCAAGGTCTTCAAGGACTTCTGGATGCGTGATCGCGCCCGCGCGGTCGATAAGCTCGATCTCGTCATCAACGAGCGTGAGGTCTTCGGGCTCCTCGGACCCAACGGGTCGGGCAAGAGCACGACGATCAAGCTCATCCTGGGGTTGCTCAAGCCCACGAGCGGGCGTGTGATGGTGTTCGGGAAGCCGCCGACGGATGTCGCGATCAAGAACCGGATCGGGTACCTCCCCGAGGAGAGCTACCTGTACCCGTTCCTCAATGCGCGTGAGACGCTCGATTACTACGCCAAGCTCTTCGGGCTCGATACCAAGACCCGCAAGGCACGCATCGACGAGCTCTTGCACATGGTGGGTCTTGAGCACGCGCAGTTCCGCCCTGTCCGTGAGTACTCCAAGGGCATGCAGCGGCGCATCGGGATCGCGCAGGCGCTGATCAACGATCCGGACCTGCTGATCCTTGACGAACCCACGACGGGGCTCGACCCGATCGGCACACGCCAGGTCAAGGACCTGATCATCGAGCTCGGGCGACGCGGCAAGACCATCATCCTCTCGAGCCATCTCCTGAGCGATGTCGAGGATGTCGTGGATCGCATGGTCATCCTATACGGCGGTAAAATCCGCGGTGAGGGCACCTGCGATGAGCTGCTCTCGAGCAAGGAACGGACGATCATTGAGACGGACGAGCTCGATGAGCAGACCATCGCAGAGATCGACGAGGTCATCCGGCGTCGAACCGGAGGCGAGAAATCCATCCGAGGCGTCAGCGCCCCGCGCCAACGCCTCGAGGAGTTGTTCCTCGGGATCGTCGAGCGTGCCCAGCAGGACAAGGCGAGCACCTCGGGCGCGATGCAGGGCGGTGCCACGGCGGCATTCCTCCGCGCGGAGCTCGAAGAAGAGAAACGCCAAGGCGAATCGCTGATCGAGTCGCTGCTTGAGGATCAGGTCGAAGAGACCACCATGCCCGACACCGGCGCAGATCGCGCGAGCGAGATCGCGCCTTCCGATGAGGGCAAGGAACCCGAAGGCGAGGACGAATCGCTTATCGGTTCGTTGATGCAAGAGTCCCAGCCCGAGGAAACAACGAAGCGTGCAGAAACAGGGCCCGATGCCTCAACCACGGATGAGGATGTCGATCTGGGCGTGATTGGGTCGCTGCTCGATGAAGACCAGGGCGACGAGGAAGACAAGCGGTGAGTTTCCAGCAACGACTCTCCCAGCTCGATCGCGTGCAGCGTCATCGCGGGTTCAAGATCGCGATGAGCGTCGTTATCCTTGTGGCGATGGTGATCCTTGCGGGGTACGCGATCTTCGGCGAGCAACCCGCGTCAGATCAGTTCGACGCGCGTATCGCGGCGATGCCTGCCGAGGTTGAGAATGTCCTTGGCGACATGATCCCCAACCCAGACATCGAGCGTGCGAGGCAGATCAAGGAGATCATCAACAACGCCGACCCGAGCACCATCATCCTGTACGCGTCGATCACCGGCGGGATGGTGCTCATCCTTGTGGTGTGGTTGAATCTCGGGATCGTCTACCCGTTCCTGGCGTTGCTCGGATTCCTGATCTTCCTCGCGGGGCAACGGTTCGGTTTCCCCGTGACGGGCGGGATCGCGCTGGGGATGACCTCGCTCGCGCTGATCTTTATGCTCTTGATGCGGGCGGCGGTGCTCGCGCTCGGGTACGCCCACCCCGTGTTCACGATCGCACGCAATGTGCTCGCCGAGGCGGTGCGGATGAAGATCTCGATGGTTCTCATCGTGCTGCTCTTCTTCGCGCTCGCCACCCTCCCGATGGTGCTTGAGGGCGACGAGTCGTTGCGCTACCGGGTCCAGGGGTTCCTGCAGTACTCAACCGGGTTTACCTACCTGTTCACTGCGTTGCTCGTCGTGTTCTTCGGGGCCGCGACGGTTTCTTATGAACAACGCGAGAAGGTGATCTGGCAGACCATGACCAAGCCCGTTGCGGCATGGCAGTACCTTCTCGGGAAGTGGCTGGGTGTTTCGTTGCTCGCGGCGATCCTGCTCGGGGTCTCGGCGCTGGGGGTGATCCAGTTCACCGAGTTCCTCCGCAATCAACCCGCGCAGGGCGAGCTGAGCCCATTCGTCGCGTTGGACGGGTCCGAGCTCACGGAGGATCGGCTCAAGCTCGAGTCCGAGATCCTCGCGGCCCGCGTCGCGCGCACGCCGGTCTTGCCTATGAGCATCGACAGCGAACTCTTCGATCAGGCGGTACAGATTCAGATCGAGAATGAGCGTCGATCGAACCCGGACTACGACCCTGATGCGACCGAGCGGGCGGTTCTGCGTGAGCAGATTTTCCGTGACGAGTACGCCCAGTACTTCTCGATCGATCCCCGGATGGAGCAGTACGAGGAGTTTACATTCGCCGGGCTGAGTGAGGCCAAGGCGAGGAACCTACCTCTCACCCTCCGGTACAAGATTGATGCAGAGGGCAACCGCCCGGACATCACCTACATCCTGACCTTCGTGTTCCCGGATGGCACCATCCTCCCGCCTCGGCGCACGGGTCTCGGGTTCTCGCACAGCATGCAGATCCCCTCGCATGTGATCGATAATCAGGGCGTGCTCAGGATGCAGATCTACAACGGGCAGCTCATCGCCGACGGTGATCTGGAGTACCGGTTCCAGGGCAATGTCAATACATTCACGATCCCACCGGACGGGCTCGAGGTGTCATACTCGGTGGGCAGCTATCGGGCGAACTTCTTCCGCGTGTACTTCGTACTCTGGGTGAAGCTCGCGCTGCTGGCGATGCTCGCGGTCTGGGCGTCGACCTTCGCGAGTTTCCCCGTCGCGTGCCTGATCGCGGGCGGGCTGTTCTTCATGGGCGAAACCTCCGGGTTCGTTCAGGGAGCCCTTCCCGGGTGGGGCAAGACCAATGTCGAAGGGGACCCGTCGTTGTACAGGACCATCATCTACCACCTCGCGGATAATGTGAGCTCGGTGTTCACGGTCTACAACGAGCTCCGCCCGACCAAGCGGATCGCGGAGGGTGAGCTGCTGTCGTGGGGACGACTCACCAACGGGGTCGTAACCCTTGGGATGGTGACACTCGTGTTCTTCGGGTTGGGCACGCTGATCTTCAGGCGTCGGCAGCTCGCGCTGTACTCGGGCAACTAAGAAGGGAGCGCGTCGATGGTGCATCACACACGAGTTCGGGCAATCGCGTTGCTCTTCATGCTTGCGGGCTTGGTTGGCTCCGGGGTCTTCGGGGTACAGATCACCGCGTCCACCGGGCGTCACGGGCTCTCGTACACGGATACCGCTGAGGAGAACGACCCGCCGATCGTTGCGATGGGGATCGCGATGGGCGCGCTGCGCGGCGTGTTCGTGAACTACCTCTGGCTGCGCGCGACCACGATGAAAGAAGAGGGGCAGTACTTCGAGGCGATCAAGCTCTCGGAGATGATCACCCGACTGCAGCCGCGCCTGCCTGCGGTCTGGACCTTCCACGCGTGGAACCTCGCGTACAACATCTCCGTGACCACAAACACCCCCCAGGAACGGTGGGGGTGGGTGAACGCGGGTATCCGGCTGCTGCGGAACGAGGGGATCCGTGCGAACCCCAACGACATGCACATGCACAAGGAACTCGCGTGGATCTTCCTTCACAAGGTCGCGGGGTTCACGGACGATTCCAATCAGTACTACAAACGCCAGTTCGCGTACGAGTGGCAGAATATCCTCGGGCGCAAGCCCGTCATCGACCCTGAGCATCGTGATCGCGATAGCGTGATCGAGCTCTACGCGGATTGGATCCAGCCGATCGTCGATGCGCCGGCGACCTTGAGCGAGCTCGCCAACAAGAATCCCCGCGCAGCAGAGATTGCCAGCGTATATACACAGGTACTGGGCGAGGAGCCCGGGCGAAGACTGCTTGAGCGGTACATGCTTCACACGGAGCTCGATGCTGCTGGACGCCTTGGTGGGATCCGCGAAGCGTCGGGCCCGAAGACCCAAGCGTTTATCGCGATCATGGACCGGTTCCCGGAGAATCCCAAGCAGGGCGAGCGCTCTTGGAAACAGGACTGGCAGGATCTGCTCAACCATCTCCGCAAGCGGGTGCTCGAGGACGAGTACTTCATGGAGCCCGTGCGGATGGTCCAGGTCACCAAAAAGTTCGGGCCTGTCGATTGGCGTCTTCCCGCGGCCCACTCCTTGTACTGGGGTTCGCGCGGGACCGATGTCGGTCGCATGGAGGTCAATGAGCACAACGCCGAGTCGCTCGACTTTGTCAACGCATACCGGCTCGTCATGCAGTCCGTGCAGGACCTCTGGCGCTTTGGGGACCTGTACTTCAACTACCTTGATGTCCATGAGAATCGCGCAGCGTACTACCAGGGCGTCCCGAACCCGTACTTCGTGCCTAGTTACGGCGCAATGCTCGAAGAGGTCACGGTCGCTTCGGGCCTGTTCGAAGCAGAGCGGCGCGCGTATCGCCAGTTCTCTGCTGGATACATGAACTTCCTGCGTGACGCGGTTCGATTCTTCTTCCGACGCGGCGACATCGACCAGGCGGAGTACTGGTTCAGTCAGCTCCGCAACTGGGAGGGGATCAATATCAACGATACGACCGTCACCTATGAGTTCTCTCTGACGCTCGAAGAGTTCGCGGACAAGATGATCTACGACTCGATGGGCTCGCCCCAGGTCGCGGTCTCCGAGGTCGACGGCGCACTCCAGGGCGCCTTCTATCAGGGACTGCTCGCGGGCGACATCGAGACATTCAACGGGATGTGGGAGTACGCCCGCAAAGCGCACGCGGCCTTCTTTAAGGAGCAGTTCCGCAATGTGGTCGCGGGCGCAAACACCGCCCGCATGGAGTTCATGGACCGAGACTTCCCGTTCCACGCGGGCAACACATTCGCCAACACCGTCGCGCGACTCCCCTTCGACGAGGCGGAACTCCTGTACGGGAACGCACCCAAGGACCTGCAGCGGTACGCCTACGACACCCTCGTGATCCGGTTCAAGGCCTTCATCGATGAGCAGCACAAGCTCGGGAACATCGATGTAAACTTTGCCCAGGCCTTCCCCGAGCCCGAGGGCATGGAACGCCATCGCGAGATCTACAAGATCAAGATCGACCAGCGCGACGAGAACAGCGTCGAGGGCGTGATTAAGGACTAAGCCTGATTACCCCCGGCGTCATGCCAGATGTTTGATCTGAGAGATGCTTACTGACCCACGAGCAGATCGCGTGCGCTCTGGTACCGTTCGTAGGTGCCTAGCACCACCTCCGCAGGGAGATTCGGGCCGGGCGGGGTCTTGTCCCACTTGCCCGACTTGGTGAGGATCTCGAGGTACTCACGCAGGAACTGCTTGTCGAAGCTCTTCTGTGCTCGACCGGGCTTGTACTCGTTGGCCGGCCAGAACCTCGAAGAATCGGGGGTCAGCGCTTCGTCGATCAGGATCGGGTCATGGCTCGTGACCCGCCCGTCCTCATCGATCGGGAGCCCGAACTCGAACTTGGTATCCGCGAGGATGATCCCGTGATCCTGCGCATACGCGCTCGCGGCTTCATAGATATTGAGTGATCGCTCGCGGAGTCGATCCATGAGCGTCTCGCCGCCCAGGTGCTCAACATGCTCGATCGCCTGCTCGTAGCTGATGTTCTCGTCGTGCCCGGACTCGGCCTTGGTCGCGGGGGTGAAGATAGGCTCGGGAAGCTTGTCGCATTGCACGAGCCCCTCGGGGAGCTGGATCCCGCACACCCGCCCCGTCTCGTTGTACTCTTTGAGCCCCGAGCCCTCAAGGTACCCACGCACGACGCACTCGACGGGGATCACCTTGCACAGGCGCCCGATCGTCACGCGTCCCTCGAGCACCTCACGGGGGGTGTTCTTGGTGAACGCCTCTTCCGGGATCAGGTCCGTTTCCGTCCCGATCAGGTGCGTTGGCGAGAGCCCCTGGTCCTCGATCCAACGCAACCAGAACGCCGCGATCTCCGTGAGCAATCGCCCCTTGCCCGGGATCGGGGTCGGCATGATGACATCGAACGCGGAGATGCGATCCGAGGCAACCATGAGCATCGTCGGCGGGACAGGATGCCCAAAGTCATCATCGTGCGCCGGGATGGTGTAGGTGTCGCGGACCTTGCCGGCACGATAATCTGGAAGCCGCAGATCGGTCCTGAAAACAGGTGGCCCGAGTTCCGACAAACGATCATCGTGCGATTCGTGGGTGGGTGCGTTGGTGCTCACCCCCAACGATAGCATCCCGCGTCGGTTTCGTGTCCCGATGCGCTCGGAATTCGGTCTCCGATCGGGCGATTCGCTCGCCCGGGATGCGTGGATCTTATATCCTATGGGGTACCGTCCGGGATCGGACGGACGGAGATGATCTGAGTTCCATGCTGCGATTCATTGCCCCGCACAACCTGAACCCGATGGCGCAGCGAGTGCTCCCGGGCGCGTACCTCATCGGCCCGGACTCCGTACCGATCGCCGGCGAGGTGGTTTTCGAGGACAACCTGATCCGTTGTGAGAAGGGTACCCGCGAGGCCGCGGCCGTCGCTATCCAGATCGATCTGGACGCGCACCGGCTCCGCACCCTCAACCACAACGAACCGATCATCGATGACATCCGTCTGCGCCCGCTCGGGGTGCTGACGCTGCAGACCTGTCTGCTCCCGGATCGGGATCGCCCGTACACGCTCTCGCTCGAGCTCGCGCGTCATCGCATCATGCTCTTCCAGACCAAACTCGAAGAGTGGCAGATCTTCGAACTCCCCGAGGACTCCATCGAGATGCGTCTGCTCGATGCGGCACGCACCATCTTTACCCAAGCGCTGGTTCGTTCGAGCAGCCCAGATGCCCAAGATGAGACCTCACGCCTTGGGATGATCGCGCTCTGGATCGCGGTGGATGCGACCGAGCGACTCGCTCTGCGACAAGCCCGGGCGGACCTTGCCTCACGCCAAGACGGGTCGTTGTACGAAAGCATCGCGGAGGACGGGCTGAGCGTCAAGAAATCGATGCCCGTGCTGCACCCCGGGCGTGGGGGGGTGGTGCTCCCGACCCGCCCGGCGCTGGGCGTAAGCGTGTCGCCCAGCGTGCTCTCGGATCAGACCAAGAACGCGCTCTCTGTGGGCACGGACTTCATCAATGTTCCGATGCGATGGATTGAGATGGAACCCATCGAAGGCGAGTACGCGTACACGCCGACGGATCGATGGATCGAATGGGCGATCCGTCAGGCCAAACTCCCCGTGGTTGCCGGCCCGGTGATCGACTTTCGCCCGCACTGTGTCCCCGAGTGGTTGTATATCTGGGAGAACGATTACGAGACCCTCCGCGATCTCGTGTACGAGCACATGAAAGCCGTCGTCACCCGGTACCGGAGGACCGTCAGCCGATGGACCGTGTGCTCGGGTCTGCACTGCGGCGAGCACTTCAAGCTCGATTTTCAGCAGATGATCGATCTCACACGCATCTGCGTGCTCGTGGTCCGTAAGCTCCACCCGCGCGCCCGCGTGCAGGTGGAGATTGTCCAGCCTTGGGGCGGGTACCACACGAGCGATCGCAAGTCGCTCCCGCCGCTGCTCTATGCAGAGATGCTCACGCAATCAGGTATACCGATTGACGCGTTCTCCTTGCGGGTGCAGATGGGCTCGTACCGATCGGGTCAGGACACGCGAGATCTGATGGCATTCTCCTCGATGCTCGATCAGTACGCGATGCTCGATCGCCCGATCTCGATCTCGGGGCTCGGATGCCCGAGCGGGCCATTGTCCCCGAGCGAGCACCCCGAGCGCTACGCCCAGCCGGGCTCGTGGCGCGGGCTGTGGAACGATCAACGACAAGCGGAGTGGCTCGCGTCGTACGCAGCGCTCGCGATGTCCAAACCCTATGTCGAAACGGTGTGCTGGCACGAGCTCGCAGACCCCGCAGGATCGACGGAGATGCGGACGGGCGGATTGCTCGATCGACGGATGGAATCACGCCCAGCGATGACTCGGTTCCGAGATCTTCGTACATCGATCATCGATCAGCGCCTCCCCAGCGGGCTCGAGGCGTCCGTGCTCGAACGCGATGCGGTGACCGAGACGGCGAGCACAAACGCATAAGGACGGGTCACGATGTCGAGCAGGGCGTCAGAAAAAGGGAGTGATTGGGCCAGCCGTCCCAGCGCCCTGTTTGCCGCCTCGGTGCTCGGTGTCGCATCGTTGGCGACGATGGGGGTGTCGCTCTCGCGTGAGTTGCGTGCGGACCCCGCGCCGAGGTTGGTTACGCTTGAATCCGACAATCAGGGCATCGCCGTCGCGGAGACCCCAACCCCCAGCGCGGTTCGATTGATCAATGTCAACGACGCGTCCCTGAGCGAGCTCGATCTGCTCCCTGGGATCGGTCCGGCGCTAGGTCAACGGATCATCGATCATCGCAATGAGCATGGCATGTTCACCCGAATCGAGGATCTGACCAAAGTGAGTGGGATCGGACCCCGCACCCTTGAGAAGATGCGATCCCTCATCACGCTCGGCGAATCGGGCGGATAACACTCGGGTCGGATACACTCCAGACAACACAAACCATGCGTGTCAGGGCGGTGCGCGTCGCATCTCTCGGGCACGGGTACGCGCATGCGCGGAAAGCACCACGCTTGGACCTCCTGACCCCGATCATTGCGGACACATCGTTCAAGTCCCTCGCGAAGGGGCTCGACGCGGGTCAGCGCTCGATCGCGACGGGGTCCGTGGGCGCATCGATCTCGGCGCTGTCCTCAGCCCTGCGCCGCCAGACCAAACGCCCTGTTCTGATCGTGTGTGCCCACCTTGATGAGGCGGAGGACATCCTCGCCGAGACGCACGCGCTGGGGCAAAGCGGGTCCGAGATCTTCCCGGCGCTGGAGCTCGCGCCGGGCGAGTCGAGCGTCAGCGCCGAGCTCTTCGCGAACCGGGCCGCGATGATCGCGCAGGTCCGCGCGGGGCAGATCCCCGAGATCCTCATCGCGCCCATCGCGGCGCTCATGCAGCCCGTCCCCAGCGCCCAGCGCATCGACGAACTCGTCCGCGAGATCAACCAGGGCGATCGCATCGAACCCCAAGCCCTGATCGATTGGCTCGTCAGCGCAGGGTACGAGCGGATGGACACCATCGAGTATCCCGGGCAGTTCGCGTCTCGAGGCGGGATCATCGACATCTACCCAACTTCGGGCGGCGGTGGCGAACCTATCCCCGTGCGTCTCGATTTCTTCGGCGACGAGCTCGACACCATCGCCGAGATCGATCTGGACACGATGGGGTCCGATCGCAAGATCGAACGCGCCTTGCTCGGTGCTGCGGGCGAGGTGACGCTCAAAGCAACGAGCGCTGACAAGTCCGTGCTCGAGTACCTCTCGAGCGACACGATCGTGCTGCTCGCGGAGACCTTCGAGGTTGTCGAGCAGGGGCGTGGGTACTTCGAGCGGATCAGCGACGGGCGTGCGATCTTCGGGCCGCCTGCCGTGCTCAAGCTCCTCGAGACACGGTTCCACGCGCTGTGCGAGGTGAACCAGTTCTCCGCGGGCAAGTCCGGCGCGGACGCGCTCGTCGATCTCCCTGTTGAGACCTTGCCGCCGTTCGATAAGGAAGTTTCGATCGCAATCAAGGAACTCGCGGAGCTTAAGGACCGAGTCGAGACAATCATCCTCGCGTGTGGTTCAGATGGTGAGTACGCGCGATTGGGCGAGTTGCTCACGCTGCACGCGCCGGGGATCGATATCCGGCGCGAGATCATTGATATCCGGCGCGGGTATATCTGGTCCGGCAGCGACGAGGGCGCGGGGATCGGGCGCTACGCGCTGGTGCCCGCGGGGCAGATGCTCCATCGTTCGAGTGTCCGGCGACGGATGCAGAAGATCCGCGCTGGGCGCACGATGGATACCTTCCTGGATATCCAGCAGGACGATTATGTGTCGTGCACGCTGAACACGGGATCGCGAAGTTTCTCGGGCTCACGGTCATGGACGCGTCGGGTACCGCGAAGACACGCGACAAGTACACGATCAATCCGACCAAGGCAAAGAAGCGGAAAGAAGATCAGGAGGAGTACCTGACGCTGGAGTTCGCGGGTCGCAGCCGGTTGCATGTGCCGTGCTCGCAGATCGATCTGGTGCAGAAGTATGTCGGCGGGTTCAAGGGCAAGCCCCCCCTGAGCTCGATCGGCGGTAAGAAATGGAAAGCCCAGAAGGAGCGTGTTTCCGAGTCCGTCAAGGACCTCGCGAGTGAGATGCTCCGGGTTCGCGCGGCGCGTGAGCATGTACCGGGGTTCAACTACCCGAGCGACACCCCGATGTTCCAGGAGTTCGAAGCCGAGTTCCCCTACGACGAGACGGAAGATCAGCTCGCGGCGATGATCGAGATCAAGAAGGACATGCAATCCACCCGCCCGATGGATCGCCTGATCTGCGGCGATGTGGGTTTCGGCAAGACCGAGCTCGCGATCCGGGCGGCGTTTAAAGCGGTGGAAGCTGGGCGTCAGGTCGCGGTGCTTGTCCCGACAACCGTGCTCGCGGAGCAGCACGAGCGGACCTTCCGCAACCGGTTCGCGGACTACCCGTTCCGGGTCGATTCGTTATCGCGATTCAAGACACCCGCGGAGATCCGTCAGACGCTCAAGGACCTCGCACTCGGACGCGTCGATGTAGTAGTGGGGACGCACCGGTTGTTGTCGGACGATGTGCGATTCGCGGAACTCGGGATGGTGATCATCGACGAAGAACAACGCTTCGGTGTCGAGCATAAAGAGAAGCTCCTGCGCCTGCGATTGACGGTCGATGTGCTGACCTTGTCCGCGACCCCGATCCCGCGGACGCTGCACATGTCCATGCTTGGGCTGCGAGATATCTCGAGCCTGACGACGCCGCCGGTGGATCGAAGATCGATCGTGACGGAGGTGATCCCGTACAACACGCACCGGATCGCGCGAGCGATTCAGCGCGAGCTGGCACGCGAGGGGCAGGTGTACTTCGTGCACAATCGGGTGCACAACATCGAGAGCGTCGCGGACAACATCCGCCGATTGGTTCCGGACGCGAACATCATCATCGGGCACGGACAGATGAACCCGCACGATCTCGAGAAGGTCATGATGGAGTTCATGTCGCGCCGCGCCGATGTGCTCGTCTCGACGACGATCATCGAATCGGGCATCGACATCCCGACCGCCAACACCATGATCATCAACGACGCGGACCGGTTCGGGTTGTCGGAACTGCACCAGCTCCGAGGGCGCGTCGGGCGCTCGCACCATCGCGCGTACTGCTACCTGCTGCTTCCTGAAGATCGAACGGTCAAGGAAGTCGCTCAGAAGCGGCTCAAAGCGATCGAGGAATACTCGATGCTCGGCGCGGGGTTCAAGATCGCGATGCGGGACCTGGAGATCCGCGGCGCGGGGAACCTCTTGGGTGCGGAACAGTCCGGGCACATCGCGGCGGTGGGGTACGAGATGTACTGCCAGCTCCTCGAACAGACGGTGCACAAGCTCACCAACGACGGCGTCCCCGAGCAGATCGAGCACACCTCCGTAGACATCGGGGTCTTCGGGTACATCCCCAAGGCCTACATCCCGAGCGACACCCGCCGGATCGAGGTCTACCGCCGACTCGCGACGGCCCGCACCCAGGAACAGATCGACCTGGTCGTCGCGGACATCACCAGCGCCTATTCCGATCCGCCCGAGCTGGTCCGGCGTCTGATCCTCCGCGCCCGCGTCCGGGCGGCGTGTCAGACGCTGCACATCCGCTCGATCGGGCTGCGGGAGAAGGACATTGTCGCCCTCTCCTCCGCCCCGGATCACGCCCGCGAGTGTCTCGCGGGTGCGCCCGCGAATGTCCGTGTCGTGGAGGGGCAGCTCGTGCAGACCAATGCGCGGACGAGCTCGGGCGGGGCGATGTGCGAGATCTACATCCGACCCGACGCGCCGCCAAACTCCCCGGTGCAACGGGCCAAGCTGCTGCTTGATTGGTTCGAAAGTGGACAACCCGCACGAGCCTGAATGTTAAGCTTTCATGTTCGTGCGCCCTCAACTCCTGCCCCGGGCGTGGCTTGCGTCCATACTTTGCAGCCGACAGGGTTCCGTGCTACACTGTATGATTCACCCGGGCGGAGCCCGGAGCTCTTTTAGACCCCAAGGACGAGCAATGCCCGATTCCAATGCGAACGATCAGAAACCCACTGCCCCGATCCGAGTTGCGAATGACATCCAACTCGATCATGAGCTCGCGGCGCTTCGCCGTCGGCTCATCCGTGAAGCGTCGCGGGCAACCGATCTGCTCGCGCAATCAATCAACATCCTCCGTGGGTCGTCCGATGAGCAGGTTTCCGAGATCCGCGAGATCGAGCGTGAAATCGATCAGGAGGAGGTTCGCATCGAGGTAGAGTGCTTCCGGATCCTCGCGCTCCAGCAGCCCTTCGGCTCGGACTTTCGCCTGCTCACCTTCTGTTTGAAGGTCAACTCAGACATCGAGCGCCTCGCGGACCACGCCGCGTCGATGGCGAAGATCAGCAAGAAGCTCCGCGATACGGACCTGGTCTGGCCCCAAGCGATGCTCGAGATGATGCAGCGCGTCCCCGTCATGTGCGAGAACTCGTCAGGGCGATGATCGATGTTGATCCAGAGGCAGCAAAGGAGATCGTCGCCCGTGACAAGGCGATCGATAAGCTCGATAAGCAGGCGTTCCGTGAGCTCACCGAGATCATCCAGGGACACCCGGACGACGCGAGCGAGTACATGCTGATGTACCGGATCTCGCGCGAGCTCGAACGCGTGGGTGATCTGCTCGGCAACATCGCTGAGGACATCGTCTATCTGGTGACGGGCGACATCGTCCGACACGATCACCTCAAGACAAAGCGTGCGGAATAAGCGATCTACTTTCTGATATCATCCTTTGATGATGTCACTCTCAATAATCCTGCTCGTTCTTGCGTTGGTGATGATTGTCCTCGGGATTCGCGGGCGTGTGATCGAACGCGGGCGGTTCTGCCGCTCGTGCCGGTTCGATCTGCAAGGCACTTCGCCCGATGACCCAACCGTCCGATGCCCGGAGTGCGGGCGATTGGTGAGCATGGGTCGAACGCCCCGTCGGGTCATACGAAGACGGATGCGCGTCGTGATCGTGCTCGGGGCTTTGCTGCTGGTCGTCTCGGGCGGATACCTCGGGATTCAACTCAGCGGCTCGGCTGGCGCGATCTATCGCATCATGCCCAACCCCGTCGTCCTCAACTTCTCGATCTGGGGATCGGACGACGCGCTGGATG